>NZ_KB894353.1 GCF_000374425.1 Acinetobacter tjernbergiae DSM 14971 = CIP 107465
CCTACAGCCTATTTTAATTTAGCAACATGTAGTGATTATTGGTCAAGTTATGCTGAGGTATTTAACCCTGATACTCATCGCTCTGTGGGTAAACATACAGGCTTAACTAACCATGTTGAGCGATTCAATGCGACATTAAGGAATCGCTTGGGACGTTTTACACGGAAAACTTTAAGCTTTTCGAAGAAGAAAGAAAATCATGAAGCTGTCTTGCATATGTTTTTATTAAAATACAATCAAGACATGAAAAAGAAATGGCTAACACGTCATATTTGAGCACTACCAAAAATTTATGATATGGGTAGTCTTATCAATACTCTTCAAATAAGCTTAAATCTTCAATTTCATTTAAAAATGCTTCAAAGTATTGACGTACTTCTCGAATTTGTCTTTCATCTTGTAGATTTAAAATATGATTAAACTGCTGTGTTCGTTCACCAATCTGTAAACGAATATCACCTGTACGCTCACTAAACAATCGTTCTGCTCGTAGCAATAAGCTTTTATTCATTAAATTATCACGAGGATGAATTTTGAGTTTTTGTAGTTGTTTACGAGCTTGCTCAACTTGTTCAGGACTCATCACACTCTGATGATTGATCACAACTTTTTGTAGCTTCTCACCAGTTATAGGTACCTCTACATCAACATCTAAAATCCCATTTGGATTATAAGAAAAACGAACTTCAATCGATAAATGATCATCATTTGATGGTAAAGGAATATTCAATTCGCCTAAGAAAATATTTTCTTTACATAAACGATGTTCACCTTGATAAATCCTAACATTAATTTCTCTTTGCCCTTTATTCATTGCAGTATAAGTATTCACTTTACTTGCAGGGATGACCGTATTTCGTTCCAAAATTGGTGAAAATTGCTCATCAAGACCAACTGCTATTCCCAAACTAAATGGGCAGACATCTGTTAATACCACTTCTTTCAAGGATAAATCTTTTGATTTTAGTCCAGCTTGTACACATGCTCCACGAACAATCGCCTCATCTGGTTGTACACTCGTTGATGGGAAACGACCAAAGAGCTTGGTCACCATTTTACGAACTGCAGGAATCCGAGTTGCCCCACCGACCATAATGATTTGATCTACTTGCTGCGGTAATATTCGCGCATCTCTTAAAGCACGTTCTAATGGACGGCGTAAGCGAAGAAGCAATGGTTCAGACCAACTCGCAAACTCTTCTTGGCTCACATCAAGCGTTGCTTCTTTATCTTTCCATTTGAAATTTAATGTTGTTTGAGACTCTTTACTTAATACATGTAAACAATGTTGTGCTTTTGCTTTTAATGCAATTTCAATATCCAATGGGATTGTATTTTCAATATAACTAAAGACTGAAGCATTTTTTTTCCAATACTGCTTCATCAAAAGTTGTACAAAGTCATCACCACCTAAATAGTTATCGCCAGCACTCGCCCGAACTTCAATAATGCCATCAAATAGCTCTACAATTGAAACGTCAAACGTGCCTCCACCTAAATCAAAAATCAGAAAGCAACTATCTTCCGTTTGTCCCAAACCATAGGCTAAAGCTGCGGCTGTTGGCTCATTAATCAAACGACTGACCTTTAAACCTGCAAGCTCTGCTGCAGAAATAGTTGCTTGACGTTGAATATCATTAAAATATGCAGGAACGGTAATGACCGCTTCCTCAACCTCACATTTCAACTCATGTTCAACGTCTTGTTTTAAAGATTTAAGAATAAGTGATGACAATTCAACTGCTGAAAAAGTCTGTTGACCGAGTTTCAATCTTTTTGATGTTCCCATCAACCGCTTAAAACTGGTGAGGACTTCATTTCCGCCACTTCTTAATTCTAAAGCAGCTTGCCCAATTAATATTTGTCCTTGCTCATCCATTGCAATTGCAGAAGGTGTTAACTTACATCCATATGGATTTTCGATCAGTCTAGATTGACCATTTTCAAAAATACCAACAAGAGAGTTACTTGTTCCGAGATCGATTGCTATTAAAGGTTTTGATTCTGTCATTTTTTATCAATAATTAAAAAGTACTAAAATTTAAATTCATTTTAGTTGATAAATAAATAAGTAGCGAGTCTTAGATTAAAAATAATCAGCAAATTCCCATCTATATTAAAAAGCGATATTAATAGAGCCTTTGCAAAAGCCAACAATAAATAACTTTAATTTATAACTTTTAAACAGTTATTAAAAATTACACTTTTACAAGAGCTCTAATCTAAAGTGTTAAAACTATCTCACTCATCCTTCAAAGTACATTCATAATTACTTGGATCTTGTGAGCAGCGTACTTGTTTGAGTAACTTCATCATATCTTTGTCATAAAACCCTTCTTTAGTCATTTGAATACGTGCTTCACGCATTAATCTGACATAACCAGGTTTATCACTTTCGTGTAAATTCAACCAAAATTTATCGGGAACTTTCGCTTCAATCTTGTCGACAAATTCAAATGCAGGATTTAACTGTTTAGAAATGACTTCCCGCGCAATAGACCCCATCCCTGCGGGGAATTTATTACGATGCATAATCAAAGTTCCTGTCACTTGAATCACAGGAAACTTGATAATCCCGCCAACAGCCTTACCTGATTTATCAGTCATACCCTTTTGTAATTCAAGTGGCTCAAATAGAATAGCTGGTCCCGCCATAATATCGACTTCTTTATTATTAAACTTACCTCCAACAGTGACTAAATCCACTGAAACAGGTTGAGCACCCATGCTCTGTACTAATTTCTTTTGAGTTTCATCAAATTGGAAAACAGCAACTTTTTTACCTGCTGCTTTTGCTAAAGTATTAATATTACGATCTGTGACCATAATATATGCTGCACCCAGTGGCACAATACCGACAACTTCATAATCTTTATTTACCATTTTTTCATCAAATTTTGGATTCGCCAAAACCTGAATCACCGAACTCAATTGCTTATAGGTTTGTAATGCGCCAATCGCATCAATACTCCCCACAAATTTATTAAACTGCTTTGCACGTAAATTACTAATCCCTGCACCATCACAACGCTTACTACGGAAATCTTCTGTTAATACCGCTTCATTGGTATAAACTTTTAGATTCACTAAGGTGGATGCCTCTTTTTTCAATTTTGGGTAATCGAAGT
The DNA here is from genome assembly GCF_000374425.1 of Acinetobacter tjernbergiae DSM 14971 = CIP 107465. Taxonomy (GTDB): domain Bacteria; phylum Pseudomonadota; class Gammaproteobacteria; order Pseudomonadales; family Moraxellaceae; genus Acinetobacter; species Acinetobacter tjernbergiae. The sequence goes on from NZ_KB894353.1 coordinate 3,129, forward strand.
CTAATTTGAATTGTAGATGCGAAGGGCGTGTCACATTCATATTGACGCCAAATTGCTTGGCGACACGTACCATGCGCGGAATTTCAGTAATGTAACTGGTTGCCTGCTCAAAAGCCTCACTATGTTCTCCATTTGGAGAAAAGACACATAAAGTGACTTGCTTCGGAATCTGCTGCCACGTTTTAGGATCGTTAAGTAGCTGTTTAATCTTATTTTGTGAATGTGCAGAAAGTGTTAAATCTAGTTTACCTTCAGGTGCTGCATGACTAGCATTCGTCAATAATAGTGATGATGCGATAATACTTGTAGTAAATAATGATTTTACAATCCGAGTGAGTTTATTTTTTTGCATATTTCGATCCATCCTTAGCTATTTCCCAATAGTTTTGATTCAAGTTAAGGATAAAACCAAGAAATAGAATTGACTGCATTCATTTTGATGATGTCAGTTGGGTCAAAATAAAGCCACTACTCTCAACTTATGAGAATAGAGGCTTTATTCTTACAAAGTGAATTATGATTTATTTAAACGTAAAGCATTCACCACAACAGAGAGTGAACTTAATGACATTGCCACTGCGGCAAACATTGGCGTAAGTAATAATCCTGTGAATGGATAAAATAACCCTGCTGCAATAGGCACACCTAATCCATTATAAACAAAAGAGAATGCAAGATTTTGCTTCATGTTCTTCACACCCAGTTTTGCCATATGTACGGCTTGAGCAACCCCTTGAATATCCCCTTTAACTAAAGTCACTTGTGCCGTTTGCTTAGCAATATCAGTTCCCGTTCCCATCGCAATACCGACATTTGCCTGTGCAAGTGCTGGTGCATCATTGATCCCATCTCCTGCCATTGCCACAGTTTTTCCTTGAGCTTGTGCTTGTTTCACAATTTCAAGCTTTTGCTGAGGATCAAGATTGCCATAAACGGTTTGAATACCCAAAAGACCTGCAACCATGTCTGCATTTTTTTGATGATCACCCGTTGCCATAACCACTTCAATTCCATCGACATGCAGTTGCTCAATCACCGCTTTGGCATTTTGTTTGATTGCATCATGAATTGAGATATAAGCGATTAACTCTTGTTCTGACATCAGAAAACTAATCACATCACCTTGCGCACGCTTTTGATCCAGCGCTTGGGCTAAATCATCACTCAAAGTTAAAGCTAACTGTTCAATAAGCTTTTGACTGCCAATATACAAGGTCTGACGATCAATATTTCCTTTCACACCAAAGCCTGCGAGATCTTCAAAATCAGAGACATTGAGTAATTGATTTGCATCAACTAATTGAGTTAAGGTTTGGGCAATTGGATGCGTCGAATATTGTTCAATCGATGCAATCCATAATTCAATTTGTGCTTGGTTATAGGTTTTAGATAAAAGCCGAATCTCTTTTAAACTTGGCTTACCTTCAGTTAATGTTCCCGTTTTATCAATAATCAAAGTATTGACCGTACTTAAAGCTTCAATCGCCTCAGCATCTTTAAACAACACGCCTTTTTGAGCGGCTCGACCCGTGGTTGCCATCACGGACATTGGCGTTGCCAAACCTAAAGCACACGGACAAGCAATAATCAAAACTGCAACAGCACACATTAAGGCTAAATCAAATTGTGCTTTCCCAAATACCATCCATGCAATAAAAGTCAAAACACTCATACTGAGTACGGCGATCACGAAGTATTTCGCCACGACATCCGCAATACGTTGCAGCGGTGCTTTCGAACGTTGAGCATCGGCAACAGTCTGAATCATTTTGGCTAATGTCGTGTTCGCCCCGACCGCAGTGGTTTGGATTCGAATAGCACCTTGTTGATTAATCGTCCCGCCAATGACTAGATCATCTTTTTCCTTTTTCACAGCAACAGGCTCACCGGTCATCATGGATTCGTCAACATAGGTCTTTCCATCAACCACGACACCATCAAGTGGAATTTGCTCACCCGATGATATTTGCAAAATATCACCTTGTTTGACCATCGCAATATCCACTTCAACAACTTGATCATGCTGCACAAGTTTTGCTTTAGCAGGTTGTAAACGTAGCAAAGCTTTTAATGAATTTGCTGTTTGTGAGCGTGCTTTTAGTTCTAAAATTTGACCTAGCAAGCTCAATGAAACAATCATACATGCTGCTTCAAAATACACAGCAACACCATGTCCTGTTTTGGCTTCAACTGGAATCAATGATGGAAAAACCGTGGCAACCACACTGTAGATAAATGCAGCAAGTACCCCGACACCAATCAAACTCCACATATTCAGATGTCCAGTTTTATAGGACACCCAACAGCGTTGTAAAATGGGATAACCTGCCCATAGCACGACAGGTAAAGTTAAAACCAACTCAATCCACGGCTGAATATGCGGTGAAATAAAAGCATGAATATGTGAACCCATTGCCAAAATCATTACCAACAAACTCAAAGGCAGCGTTGTCCAAAAACGCCGACTAAAATCCACCAGTTCAGGATTTGGACTGTCATTTAAGGTCGGCTGCATTGGTTCAAGTGCCATACCACAAATGGGGCAAGTCCCTGGTCCTTTTTGTACGATTTCAGGATCCATTGGACAGGTATAATCCATCTCCATCGCACCTTCTGGTACAGGACGTTGATCAGCAGGAATCAAATAGAATTCAGGATCATTGCTGAATTTGTCTAAGCAAGAAGGATTACAGAAATAATAAGTTTGACCTTCATAATCTGTTTTTAAATCTGTCGTGGTTTTGACAGACATACCACACACGGGGTCAATCTCGGTTTGCCCCACTTCTTTCGCATGCGTGTGTTGCTGCCCACTACAACATGAACTTAGCTTTTGCTCTATTGGTTTTGGCGCACAACAAGATGATGGTTTGACTGGCGCAATCTTCTGCTCTGATTCACCCTCACCACATGAAGATTGTTTTTTTTGTTTCTCTTTAGCGCAGCAAGATGATGCTGTTTGCACGTTATCTTGTTTTAAGAAGTTTTCAGGTTGTAGACTAAATTTTTGCTTGCAGCCTGCTGAACAGAACAAATATCGAATACTTAGATAATCAAAGTAATACTGAGAAGTTTCAGCGACCTGCATACCACAAACAGGATCAATATATTCATAAACAAACGCTGTTGCTTTTTTAGAACAACATGATGAAGGTTGTTGATGAGCCATCACGACACCTATCTTTTCTTTCTTGATAGGTCTAGGATAAAGTCTGTACCTAGGTACAGAGTCAAGTGCTTTTTAATCTTTAAATGCAGGCATCAGAACATGAATTTGACCATCGGAAAACTAGCAAAATCATGCAATATAAATGTTGAAACGATTCGTTATTATCAACGTATTGGTTTAATGCGTATCCCTGAAAGTACGCAAAGTTATCGTTATTATAATCAACAGGATTTGGAAACCTTGAGTTTTATTCAAAAAGCCAAAGATGCAGGTTTACAACTGAATGAAATTAAAGAGTTGCTCACACTAAACTTAGAAGATCGTATTCAAGTACAGCATGTGATTGAACAGCGTTTAAACAAAATTGATGAGCGTATTCAAGAATTAGTCGGTTTGAAACAACGACTTTCGACATGGTTAGAAGACTGTAAAACCACAGAAAATAACTGCTGCCCGATATTAATTGAACTCAAGCAATAAAATTAACCTAATTACAATGACAAGCATCTGAAAAGTTATCATCAAACACTTGTCGTTATTTTTAAATAAAAGACCAGACTACATTTTCATCTTGTCGTTTTAACAAAAAACTAGTCTGATGATCATCAGTTACCACCATATGCTGATTTGAAACCATCATTACTTTAAGTAATGTATCATTTTGATAAACTAAATCACGCTTACCTTCTTTTGTTAAGATAAGCATCTGATCTAATACAATTACTTTCTTTGAATCAAACATACCTTTCCCTCTAAAATAGCATTCCTGCTTTTCTTGAATATTTTTATAAAGTCGATTAATGAGTCCTATCATGAATAGATCTATTGATTAGTCGAATTAGAAGCTCATCTATAACTCTAAAAATATCCCTTTTAATTATTTAAATGTGTGAAATGAAATGGTCTCAAGAATTTCACCAATTCAAGTATAGGTTATTTTTAACTCACAATGTCTTATTTTTGTCACAAATATATAAAAAAAGACACTTTATGCTCTTTTTTAGAAAATTAGCATCTGCTTAGACAAGTTTTCTGAAAAAATTTGGGAGTTTCTTGAAAATACAAACTTCTCTTATTTTTTTATCTGAGTGTAATAGAGAACTAGAATTCAACTTCTTTTATTTAAATGTTTAAGTACAATAAGCAAATCAACTGCTATTCTGAAGAGCAATCAACTTTTTAAACATCATGAACATGACTTTAAATACGTTAAGAAAACAGATTCGTTTAAAAAGAAAGTACGTGAATCATTTTGAGCATAAAAAAAATGAGCAACAGGTTTTAAACCGATTAAAATCGACACCTCAATTCAAATCTGCGAAGAAAGTTGGGTTATATCTTCATGCTTTTGGTGAAATCCATACAAAAAAATTGATCCAGCTCTGTTTTCAACATAAAAAACAAGTTTACTTACCCATGATCTGCACGATGAATCAAAACCTTGTGTGGGTAAAAATCAATTCAAACCAATACATCAACAAACGTTTTTCTCATCACCCATTGGGCATGAAAGAACCCATGGCAAGCCGAGGCAATCATGTTTCAACACTAGATTTACTGATTATGCCTTTACTTGCTTGTGATCATCGAGGTACTCGAATCGGCATGGGAGGTGGTTTCTATGACCGCACTTTAGCAACCGCACCACACCGACCTTTTCGTTTAGGCCTCGCTCACACATTCCAATATATTGATCATACATTGCCTAGACAAAAATGGGATCAACCACTCAATGCTCTACTCACTTCAGAAAAATTTTATATTTTCAAAGCTTAGGTTTATTTTTTAAACATTTTCTAGAACAAATCCGAGTAATTTAGTCTTTTTTTAATATTTTCTAAGCAAAAACCCTTGTAATTTTTAAAATGCACATCACTATAAAAACATGGCAACACCGTTGTCACTCATTAGGAGTGCTCATGTCTGAATATATTTTAAATAACGAAACTAGCTTAGAGCCACAGGTTCCAAGTGTATTACCACTCTTAGCATTACGTGATGTTGTGGTTTATCCGCACATGCAAATTGCGCTATTTGTGGGTCGTGAAAAATCGATCAATGCAGTGGATGTAGCTCGTAACGGTGACAATCTAGTATTTGTGGTTGCGCAAAAAGATTCGCTTACAGAAGAAATTGATCACGATAATCTCTATCAATATGGAACTGTAGCTAAAATCGTACAAGTGGTGAATCATGAGAATGATGAAAACTGCATCAAAGTACTGATTGAAGGTCTACATCGTTCTAAATTAGATCGCATTATTGATGGTGAAGAATACCTAACAGCTGAACATCATTTAAGCCCAATCACATTACCATTGGATCAAGAGACTCAAGAAACTCGCTTAAATGAATTACGCACCTTGTTTGCTCAATATGCAGAAGCAAAACTGCGTAATGCACGTGAACTTGTTGCAGCAGCAAATAAAATCGAAGACTTATTACAGTTAATGTTCTTCGTTGCGACTCGTGTGCCTTTAAACATTGAAGTAAAACAAAAGTTTTTAGAGCACGATGAGTTTGAAGCGCATTTAGAAGAGTTAATGAGCTATTTGATGAATCAATCTGCTGAACAGCAAATTGAACAAACGCTGCATGACAGTGTAAAACGTCAGATGGAAAAGAACCAACGTGAATACTTTCTAAATGAAAAAATGAAAGTCATTCAACGTGAACTTTCTGATATGAATGGCGGTGCTGAAGATGACGTTGCTGAAATCGAAAAACGTCTTGCTGAAGCCGATTTACCTGAACACGTACGCAAAAAAGCTGAAGCTGAGTTTCGTAAACTAAAAGCGATGCAACCTGCTTCGAGTGAAGCTGCTGTGGTGCGTAACTATTTAGAAGTCATTCTAGATACCCCATGGAACAAAGCAAGCAAAGTCAGCATTAACTTAGCAAAAGCACAAGAAATTCTTGATGAAGATCACTACGGCTTAGATGACGTGAAAGATCGTATTGTTGAATATCTTGCAGTTCAATCGCGGGTGAAAAAACTCAAAGGTCCAATTTTGTGTTTAGTGGGCCCTCCTGGTGTTGGTAAAACTTCACTTGGCGAATCTGTAGCAAAAGCAACAGGTCGTGAGTTTGTTCGTATGGCGCTGGGTGGTGTACGTGATGAAGCTGAAATCCGTGGTCATCGTCGTACGTATATTGGTGCGATGCCAGGTAAAATTGTGCAGTCATTAACGAAAGTCGGTGTAAAAAACCCATTGTTCTTACTCGACGAAATCGACAAGATGGCACAAGACTACCGTGGTGATCCTGCATCAGCATTGCTTGAAGTACTTGATCCATCACAGAACAATAAGTTCAACGATCACTACTTAGATCTTGATCTTGACCTTTCAGAAGTGATGTTCATTTGTACTGCTAACAGCATGAATATTCCAGAAGCCTTATTAGATCGTATGGAAGTGATTCGTCTACCAGGTTATACCGAAGATGAAAAAGTGAATATTGCTGAACGCTACCTTGTTCCAAAGGCAATCAAGAACAATGGTCTACGTGCTAAAGAATTGACTGTTCACGAAGAAGCGATTCGTGACATCGTACAACGTTATACCCGTGAAGCAGGTGTACGTAGTTTAGAACGTGAAGTGTCTAAAATTGCACGTAAAGTTGTGAAAGAAGCGGTGAGCAAGAAGTCTAAAAACTTACAAGTTGAAGTCACATCGACCAACCTTCCAGAATACTTAGGTCCACATAAGTTTGACTTTGGTATCGCAGAGGATGAAGCACAAGTCGGTCGTGTTAATGGTTTAGCTTGGACTTCTGTCGGTGGCGAGTTATTGACAATTGAAGTTGCAGCAGTCAAAGGTAAAGGTAAATTCATTACGACGGGTTCACTCGGCGATGTTATGAAAGAATCAATTACCGCAGCAATGACCGTTGTTCGTACACGTGCTGATGAATTGGGGATCGAGTCTTCACGTTTTGAAGAAACTGATGTTCACGTTCACTTACCTGAAGGTGCAACACCAAAAGATGGTCCATCTGCTGGCTTAGCACTGACGACTGCGCTTGTATCGGCATTTACAGGTATTGCGATTCGCCCAGACATTGCCATGACAGGTGAAACCAGTCTTGGTGGTCGTGCGATGCGTATTGGTGGTTTAAAAGAGAAACTTCTTGCAGCGCACCGCGGTGGAATTAAATTGGTTTTCATTCCACAAGATAATGTTCGCGATTTAGCTGAAATCCCTGACAATGTAAAAGAAGGTTTAGAAATCAAAGCTGTGAAAAGTATTGATGACATCCTACCTTTAGCATTGACGGATACACCTAAACCTTTGCCTAAAACACCGATTGTTAAACCAGTAGAAGAAGCAAAGGCTGCACGCCACTAATCGACTAAATATTTGAAAATTAAAGAGAGCTACGGCTCTCTTTTTTTGTTACAAATCATGATTGAAAAATAACCAATATGTTGCATAATGAAATAGAGTCGATAAGAATAAAGACGAAGCTTGACTCCGTAAACTCATTTTTTTAGTGTCATCCGAACTCCAGACTGATGACACTTTGATCGCAGCTCAGACGCAATTTTGAGCTGCGTTTTTTATGTTATGGAATAAAGCATTTATACTATCGAACAACATTCATGCTTACTCTCATCACCATCAAGCATCGACAGCGTTTATAATAGACTTCATTTTCCCATCAGTTTGTTCTATGAAAATTCGTATTCTGACCATTGGTCAAAAAATGCCTGCTTGGGTACTGACGGGCTTTGAAGATTATTTCAAACGTATCCAACCTTTTGTACAAACTCAAGTCATTGAACTACCTATGGCAAAACGTGGAAAAAATGATTCTGAAGCAGACATTTTAAAATATTGCCAAATTGAAGGCGAAAGTATTTTAAATGCGCTCAAGTCGAATGAAATATTAATAGCTTTAGAAGTCGGTGGTCGCGAACTCAGTACCGAAAAACTGGCTGATACCATGAAACAATGGATGCTTGAAGGCAATGATATTGCACTTGCAATTGGTGGACCTGATGGACATTCAGATGCAGTTCGTAAAGCTGCAGCTTGGCATTGGTCTCTCTCTAAACTGACTATGCCCCACCCAATGGTACGTATTTTACTAATTGAACAATTATACAGAGCTATGAGTATTAACCATAACCATCCTTATCATCGTGCTTAACATCTCAGTAGAATTGTTCTGATTATAGAACAAACTGTTGATATTTAAGGGCTGTCATTGTTTCAATGATTTTGTCACGATAATGATGTATTTCCAATCAGGTGCTTATTTATGAATTTCCAGACTTTACCCGGATTATTTATTTCCCATGGCTCACCCATGCTTGCACTTGATCCAGAACAAGTCGGTCCTGCACTGCATCGTTTAAGCAGTAATTTACCGAAGCCTCAAGCAATTATTGTGATGTCCGCCCATTGGGAAAGCCAAGCACTAGAAGTCAGTACATCGACTCGACCTGAAACATGGCATGATTTCCGTGGCTTCCCTCCTAAACTTTACGAGATTCGTTATCCTGCTGCGGGCGCTCCAAAACTTGCTGAGGAAATACTGACTCTATTTGCAGAAGCAGATATTCCTGCACATGCAAATAGCACCCGACCACGAGATCACGGTGTATGGATGCCTTTATTGCATATGTACCCAGAAGCAGATATTCCTGTCATTGAAATTTCATTACCGATCAAAATGAATGCTGATGAGATTTACAAAATTGGACAGGTTTTAGCCCCCTTGCGTGAACAACAAATTCTATTGATTGGTTCAGGCAGCATTACCCATAACCTCTCTGAGCTTACATGGCATGCCAATGCCGAAGTTCCAATGTGGGCAAGTACATTCCGTAACAGCGTGGTCAGTAAACTTACGCATCAAGATTATGATGCCGTGCTTGACTGGCCATCTTTACCCTATATGCAACGAAATCACCCAACACTTGAACATTTTGCCCCGCTATTCTTTGCAATGGGAACAGGACATCGTTTCAGTATCGTACATAGTAGTTTCTCAATGGGATCATTAGGCATGGATATTTATCGTTTTGATTAAAATCGGCTCATTGTCTGTTGCAAATGGCTTGCCTATCTCTAAGCAAGTCATTTTTCTTAAATTTACAATTGGATACATTTAACGAACTTAATCCATAAACGGATTACATTTTCTTTTTTTAAGAATACTTTAAGCTAATGACTGTTATTTATTTACTGTTGTTTGACTATGAAAATTAAATATTTAGTTCTTGCTTTATTGCCACTTTCTTTGATGGCATGCCAAACAGTACAAAATGTGACTGATAATGTTATTTCTCAAATGAATACAAATGCAGCAAAAAATTTAACCGAATATACATGGACTTACCAAGGTTCTAAAGCATCGAAACCTTTAGTTTTAGCTTTTAACGATAATCAACGATTATCCATTCAAACTGGTTGCAATAACCAAGGTGGTACTTGGAATGTTGAAGGCAATACCATTGTGACCTCACCACTGGCATCAACAATGATGGCATGTGCGGATGATTTAATGCAGCAAGAACGTTTATCTGCTGATATTTTCAGTGATAAAAAAGTTCCTTTCGCGCTCAGTACCCAAAATGATCAAGCGATCTTGACGGTAACTGATAGTAAAGGTCAAAAACATGTATTTACAGGAAGCAAAATCGTGAATACGAGTGTGTTAACCAACTATACATGGTCATATCAACCAACTGATACCAAAAAACCAATCGTATTAAGTTTCTTAGCCAATGATCGTTTATCTGTAGACACTGGTTGTAACCGCTTAAATACCTCATGGAAAATTGAAAATGGTTCAATTGTTACAGGTAATGGCGCTTCAACAATGATGGCATGTGAACCAGCTCTGATGAAACAAGAGCAATTTGTAGGTACACTTTTACAGAAACGTAAGGTTCCATTTGAAATCAATGCAACTAATTTAGACCAACCAAGCTTAACCTTGAGCGATGCCAATGGTCAGAAATATACCTTCCTCGGTAAAATGACAGCTGAAGCCAAGTATCAGTCCGAAGGCAAAACTGTATTTATGGAGATTTCTCCTGAAACGAAATCTTGTACGGGTGTCGCACCACAAACATGTATGCAAGTTCGTGAGATCAAATATGATGACAAAGGCATCAAAACCTATGCTGATAAAAATTGGTCACTTTACTACGGTCAAATCGAAGGCTTTGAACACAATCCAAACCAACGTGTGATCGTTCGTGTTAAACGCTATGAAATTAAAAATCCAGCAGCGGATCAATCAAGCTTAGCTGATGTCTTAGATATGGTCGTTGAACAAGAAACCGTGAAAAAACCATAATTTAGTCAGTTAAATAAAAAAATCCGATGTTTCAACATCGGATTTTTTTATGGAAAGTTTCTCTTTATTAAAGAGAGATTTAGGGAGATATTTAATAAATACCCTGTGCAAGAATGGCATCAGCTACTTTGACAAATCCAGCAATATTTGCTCCGTCCACGTAATTAACCGTACCGTTTTCTTTAGTTCCATATCTTAAACAATTGGCATGAATATCTTTCATAATCGCATGTAGGCGTTCATCGACTTCACCATGAGTCCAACCAAAGCGTAATGCATTTTGAGACATCTCAAGACCTGATGTCGCAACTCCCCCCGCATTTGATGCCTTCCCTGGTGCATAAAGAATTTTAGCCGCAATAAATTGCTCAACTGCATCTAAAGTAGATGGCATGTTGGCCCCTTCAGCAACACAAATCACCCCATTCTCTAGCAATAGTTTTGCATCTTCGGCACCTAATTCATTTTGAGTGGCACAAGGTAATGCGATATCAACAGGAATATGCCACGGCGTTTTACCCTCAAAATATTCAAAACCATGCTTCGATGCAAATTCTGAAATACGTCCACGCTTGATATTTTTCAGCTCCATCACTTCGGCAAGTAATGTATCAGTAAAACCATTTTTTACAAAAACCGTGCCATTCGAATCTGAAAGACTCACCACTTTTGCACCTAAAAACATAGCTTTTTCTGCTGCAAATTGTGCGACATTACCCGAACCTGAAATCGAAACCGTTTTTCCTGCAAAACGATCGCCACGGGTTTTCAGCATTTCTTCAGCAAAATAAACAGTGCCATAACCCGTCGCTTCTGGACGCATTAAACTTCCGCCAAAAGAAATACCTTTGCCCGTAAAAACACAAGCCGTATCATTACTCAACTTTTTCATCATACCAGCCATGAAGCCCACTTCACGACCACCAACCCCAATATCGCCTGCTGGAATATCGGTATTTGATCCCAAATGACGGTATAACTCCAACATTAACGCTTGGCAAAAGCGCATAATTTCTGCTTCCGACTTTCCTTTTGGATCAAAGTCAGAACCACCTTTACCACCACCCATAGGCAAGGTCGTTAAAGCATTTTTAAACGTTTGCTCAAAACCTAAGAACTTTAAAATGGATAAATTTACTGAAGGATGAAAACGCATTCCACCCTTGAATGGTCCAATCGCTGAATTATATTGAATACGGAAAGCTCGATTCACATGAGTTTGACCTTGATCATCCATCCACGATACACGGAATTGAATAACACGCTCAGGCTCAACCAAACGTTCCAATAAACCATACTGAGCATATTTAGGGTTTTTCTCGATAAAAGGCCATAAACTGGTCATAACCTCTTCGACAGCTTGCAAAAATTCAGGTTGATACGGATCTCTAGCTTTAACATAGTCCAAAAAATCATTTAAGCTATTGTATTTCAACTCTCACCCCTTTAAATAATGATTTAATTTGGTGCTATAAACGCACCAAAATAGAATATTAAATACATTTAATACCGATTGTGATCAACACTCAACCTAATTTTAATTAATTTAATTATTTATATATAAATATCAATATTTTAAATTTAAAAATATTCATTATTTTTATAATAAATATTAAAAAATTAAGTTAAAAATGACGATTAGCTCAGCAATAAATTATAGAAAATGACTTAGATGTTTAATTTTCGCACCAATAAAACACACAAAAGCACCATTTTATTACAAAAATATACAACCACTTAAATTTAGATTTAATCAACGATCGCCGCCCACGAAACTATTCTTTGCTATAATGAATTCACTGTTTTCATCCTATCTTCTTTCATGTCAGTTTCAGCACAGCAACTCGCTCTTATCGTTCAAATAGACCAACTCTTACCACAAACGCAATGTGGTTTATGTGGACATCGTGACGGCTGTTTACCTTATGCAAAGTCGATCGCGGAAGGTGAAGATGCAAATAAATGTGTTCCTGGTGGACAACCTGTTGCCGATGCACTTGCAATCTTATTAAAAAGACCAACACGGCTTGCTGAACCAAGTGTGTGGGATATTCAAACCGATGGTCGACCACAGCAAATGAAAGCGGTTATTCGTGAAGATGAGTGTATTGGTTGTACCAAATGTATTAGTGCTTGCCCAGTGGATGCCATTATTGGTAGCGGGAAATTAATGCACAGTATTTTGACCGATCTATGTACGGGCTGTGAACTCTGTATTCCCCCCTGTCCTGTAGATTGTATTGATCTGGTCGCAGATACCAATTCATTACCTACAGTTCAACAACGTAATCTTGAACAAGATGATCTCAGACATCGTTATTACGCCCATATCCAACGTGAAGAAAAACGTCGCCTCAGCCGTAAAGGACCGATTGTACGTGCTGAAATTGATACCGAATTTTTTGCTCAATTTTCTCAATCCCTTAACAATGTACCTGTAATTACACTGGTAGACAAAGCCAAAGAAAGCCTTGCACTGGATGCTAAAACGACGATTGAACTTGCAAAAATCCGAACGCAAATCAAAAAGTTAGAAAAACAATTAAGCGTACGTGCTGATGAGCAAAAACAGGCACAATTGTTCGATTTACAACAACGTTTAAATGAATTACAGGAGGTCTAAATGTCTGTAAAAAATATGACTAAAAAACAGATTCAGACTTTTTTTGAACGTTTACGTACGCAAAGACCACATCCTCAAACTGAGCTGAACTACAGCTCTCCTTTTGAGTTACTCATTTCAGTGATGCTGTCGGCACAAGCCACCGATGTCAGTGTCAATAAAGCCACTGATAAACTCTATCCTGTTGCCAATACCGCTCAAGCGATTTTGGCTCTCGGTGTTGATGGTTTAAAAACATATATCAAAACCATCGGGCTGTATAATTCTAAAGCTGAAAACGTCATTAAAACCTGCCAAATCTTAGTGGATCAACATCAAGGGCAAGTGCCACAGACTCGTAAGGAACTCGAAGCCTTGCCGGGTGTGGGTCGTAAAACCGCGAATGTGGTATTGAATACTGCATTTGGTCAACCGACCATGGCAGTCGATACGCATATTTTCCGTCTTGGTAATCGTACAGGCTTGGCTGTAGGAAAAAATGTTTTAGAAGTGGAAGACCGCTTAGTTAAAGTCATTCCTAAAGAATTTATGATTGATGCCCATCACTGGCTCATCTTACACGGACGCTATTGCTGTATTGCACGCAAACCCAAATGTGCCGAATGTATTGTATCCGATGTCTGCAACTGGCCTGATCGTTTTGAATTTGGTGCTATAAAAGCAATTCCAACAAAAAACCTCAGTTAATCCTGAGGTTTTTTACGCTGTTGTAATTTTGGATGCAGCTGACGCTCTCTGCCCTTTTGTTTATTTTCCAAAGCGTGTTGTTTCTGCACATGGCGCAGCATTTTTTGACTTTGATACAATAAAAACAACAGTAAAGCTAAACTTAAAATTACTACCACAATCAAAATAATTTTCAGCAACGAAGTATCCTCAATCAGCTCACACGTTTCGACTTGCATACCGAAACGTCATCTTCATATTCTATTATGTCAGATTTTGTTGGGTTGCATACCATGCATGAATATCTCGTTTTTCAATTGCAGTTGCCATCAATTCTGGGAACTGATCAGGTGTACAAGCAAAGGTTGGAATCCCCATATCCGCAAAGATCTGTGCATGTTGGGTATCGTACCAAGGTGCGCCATCATCAGACAATGCCAGTAGCGCAATCACTTGCACACCACTATCCAACATTTCAGCGACTTGCTTGAGCATTTGCTTGGCATCACCACCTTCACACAAATCGCTGATGAGAATAAAGATGGTATCTTCTGGACGAGTAATTTTACCACGACAATATTTAATCGCTTTGGCAATATCGGTTCCCCCACCCAACTGCGTTCCAAACAACACATCCACAGGGTCTTCGAGCAAAGGGGTTAAATCGGCCAACTCCGTATCAAATACAATCATTTGCGTACTGACTGCACGAATACTTGCCATAACTGCGGCAAAAACACTGGAATAAATCACCGAAGGAGCCATTGAACCACTTTGATCGACACACAGCACAATGTCTTTTAAAGCCGTTTGTTGGCGTGGATGCCCATGTAGTTCATGTGGAATAATGGTTTTAAAATCTTCCTGCCAATGTTTCAAATTGGCTTGAATGGTGCGTTTCCAGTTAATGTCTTGCATGCGTTTAGGACGACGTGTATGCGCTGAGCGATTGATACTACCTCGAATCGCTTGCTGCAACGGTTGTTTTAGACGGTTTTCAAGCTGTTCTACCAACTGACGTACCACGATACGTGCGGTTTCTTTGGTTTTTTCAGGCATCAAATGATTGAGTGAAATTAAGGTAGAAACCAAATGAATATCGACTTCTACGCTCGCCAACAATTCAGGCTCTAACAACATTTGTTGTAAATTTAAACGCTCTAAAGCATCTTTTTGAATAACTTTTACCACAGAAGATGGGAAATACTGGCGAATATCCCCCAACCATTGTGCCACCCGAGGACTAGAATGCCCCAAACCACCACGGCGATTAGGCTGTTGCGCCTGATACAACTCATTCAGACATTCTTGCATTTTGGTATCTTGCACCGACCAATTCGGTAAATGCGAGGTCGAATTTGGGACTTGCCCTAAAATTAATCGCCAACGTCGTTCTTGTTCCGCAAGGTCAGGTTGTTCTAAAGTGATCAATTCTTCATTCATGTTCATCACTTAAACCTCGACAGCAACAGGCTGTAAATACGCGAAAATTTCATCTAACACAGTTTGAGCACGTGCAATATCTAAAGTACCGACCTCTTGTTTGACTGCAGTCGATTTTTGCGTCACTTTCTGAATTAATTGCTGTGCTTCAGCAGGGCTAAAACTTGAAGCTGTTCTGGCCAAAATTGGCAATAACTCAATGAATTGCTGCTCTTGTAATTGATTGACCCATTGACTCACTGTGCCCCAAAGGCTTTGCTCATGAATCAATAACAAAGCTTGATGAGTCAAGAAACCTTCAAACCAAGCTGCACTGTAGTCCGCCGTCTGCCCGATCGACAAAGCTCGAGACAGAAATCCCTGTGTTTGCTCCACATCAATCAACTGCTGTTCTCGTGCTAAACGCACACAACAACCATGCAAATAACCTTGCATCTGTTCTAATTGCAATAACTGTTGCAAGGTCTCTTGCCAGAGCTGTAGCAATGCATCTTTTTGTAATTGTTCTAAAAGTTCATATAAATTTTGTAGTTGTTGGGCAAACTGCTGAGCCATTTCGGCATTCAGTTGTACACAATAACTTGGCAAACTCAACATCAAACGAATCGCTAAATGTTCTACCACTTGATGTAAATGTTGCATTGAAAATTGGCGCACACTGCCATAACGAATTGCCGTAATCAGTGGCTTTAAAGTTGCCAAAATAATACTAGGGTCTTGATGCTGAGTGGTGAGTTCATTCAGTTTATCTAAAGCCAAATTTAAGCTTTGATCCAAACCAGACAATAAAATATTTTCAATCAGTTGTGCAATTTGCGCCACATCCTCACATTGTCGAATCTGATTTTCTAAATAACTTTGTGTAGCAAGCTGAATGCTATTGCCCCACAACGACATTTCATTCAGATATAAACTACTCTCAGGCTGCCAAGACAACTGCCATGTTTCTTTAAAATTACCTTGCTTCGAGCCTGTACCTGCCAATTCAGCCCAAGCAAGACCGAGTAATTTAACGCAATGTAAAAATTGACTTTTTGCCAAGTCGAATGCTTCACGTAAATCCAGACTGATGTCACGATGAGGTGCTTCGAGCTTCAGACGGAAATGCTTCACTTGCTGCAAGAAATCTTTTTGAATGGGCAACTCAACCAATTCATCAGGTACTTGCCCCAATTGCTCGTCTTCAAGCAATTTGGCTAAAATCGGTTGTGGAATATCTAAGCCGTGATTCAAGACCGAGCGAATCACCTCAAATAAATCTTCCAAATCAGGAATACGTCGTCCACGTAATTGCAATAAAGATTGAATCAGTTGTACCGCATCAATAATCTGAGCACTAGAAGCATCATGACCTGCTTGGCGTAAGGCATGGGCAAATTTGCTTAACCAATCAATGCTAATTTTCTCGCCATCAACATTTTCGTCTAAAGCTTGTTGATAATGCTTCCAAAGATGGGTATACCATCCCACCGCTTGTACACCTGCACCATAGCCACTGTCTCGGCTCAATCGTCCATGTGTCCACGCAATCCATGCAGCATCCACTTTCATTTTAGGCAAGCCTTTCAGCAAAACAGTATCCGCTTTATTCTGTGCTTTTAAATCCGCCAATACAGGTGCATGCCATGCTCCACAAATCACCACAATATTTTGATAGCCCTGCTTTTCTGCCTGCTTGATCACTTTGCGCATATAGGCTTCGCGATACTGCTCCAGCAATTGATCTTCGCTGCTATAGTTTTCAGGCTGTTGGCTCAGCAGATAATCACGTAAAGCTGCAATCGCATCAGTAATCGCGGCAAACATTTGCCCAGCATGTGGTTGCTGTTCAACCAAATGTTCCCAAAAACGCTCACTGTCTTGATAGCCTGCCTGTTCTGCCAACAGTTGAATTGGATCTCGGCGAATCGAAAGATAATACTGTTCCATATTCTGCTCGACTTCATCAGCCACTTGCAGCTCTGGCTCAATCTCAGCATCGTCTGCGAATGTTTGTTCATCTGCTGAAGCTTGCTGTAAACGTTGTTCTGCCCATTGTTTTTCCAGTGCAAAACGATGTTGCAAAGGCAGATCCATAAACTCTACTGCAACTTGCTGACGCAACGCATATTGTAAGGCTTGCCACTCAGGCGAAAATTCAGCAAAGGGATAAAACACCGCTTGTGAACGCACTTCTTTTTGTACAGGCGTATTCAACAATAATGCAACAGGTGGTTTAAAATCAGCATGTTGCAATTGAGCAATGATTGGATTGGCATCAGGTGGCCCTTCAATCAAAATACAATCAGGTTGAATCGAAGCCAAAGCATTACATACACTACGTGCCGAACCAGGCCCATGATGACGAATACCGAGAATATGCAGCATTTTTCTATCCTTTATTCCGATCACATCTTCTCCTTGTCAAGGAGAAGATTGGGATGAGGTCATTTATTATTTAGTTTTATTCTAAGTCACGACAAGCACGATACAGGTCTTGCCAACCCTCACGTTGTTTAATTACAGTTTCAACATATTCCTTCCAAGGCACAATATCTTGAACAGGATCTTTTAATACTGCACCTTGTAGACCTGCTGCTAGTTCATGATCCGTAACATTGCCCGAACCAAAATGCCCTGCCATCACCCAACCATGACTCATCACTGAAATGGCTTCAGCCGTGGATAAAGTTCCTGTAGTGGTTTTGAGTTTTTGCTTGCCATCCAAGGTTTGCCCATGACGCAACTCTCTAAAAATCGTCACCAGTTTTTGAATTTGAGCATCCAAAGGCTGAATCTCAGGCAGTTGTAAACTTTTACCTAATGAATGAACACGTTTTTGTACGATTTCCACTTCTTCTGCGATGGTGGCAGGCGGCGGTAAAATCACCGTATTAAAACGACGCTTGAGAGCAGAAGAGAGTTCATTCACCCCTTTATCACGATTATTCGCGGTGGCAATCACACTAAAACCTTGTACGGCTTGATACTCAATTCCCAACTCAGGAACAGGCAAATTTTTCTCAGAAAGTAAGGTAATCAAGGTATCTTGGACATCGGCAGGAATACGAGTCAGTTCCTCCACACGCGCGATCTTACCTTCTTGCATCGCACGTAACATCGGACTTTTCACCAAAGCATCTTCACTTGGGCCTTTGGATAAAAGTTGTGCATAATTCCAACTATAACGTAAGGTATCTTCGCTCGTACCTGCCGTACCTTGGATCAATAAAGCACTATTACCTGAAATCGCAGCAGCCAAATGTTCAGATACCCATGATTTTGCTGTCCCTGGCACCCCTAATAATAATAAGGCACGATCAGTCGCCAACGTTGCGACTGCAATTTCCATCAAACGGCGATTACCAATATATTTTGGTGAAATCACTGTGCCATCAGCTAAAGTTGTTCCTAGTAAATAATCCACCACTGCTTTTGGTGAAAGCTGCCATTGAGGAGGTTTAGCTAAACGATCATGTGCTTTTAATGCATCTAATTCATGAGAAAACTGTTGTTCTGCACGCGCACGTAAAACTTGTTGAGACATGTTGATTATCCTAATTTATGATTTCTTGATCATTAAGCAATAAGTTTTTGTTTGTACTGATTAAATTGAATGAGCTGTTTCCATTCAGAAATAGAAAAAAGAGCTTGTAAACTACTGATGTCGATTGGATAGGCTTGCAAAATCAGCCATTGCGCCCGCTCTTTTAATAATGCAAATTTCTTCTGATCCTGCTGCAAATCTAAGTTCGCATATGCATGTTGTAATAAAACGACTGCCATTTCTGAGATATTTTGAACATCATGCAGCGCCTTAGCACGCTGAAACAACAACCAGAAATGTTCTAAATCTTGATTTTGGTAATGGGACTCAAGTTGCTTTAATAACAATCCAGTTGCTGGTTCTTGGTCTAGTAAAGTAAAGACTAACTCACGTTCAAACATGTTCCCACTTGATGCCGTTACAGCTTCACACCATTTGACTTGATGTTGGTAAAACCATAAAGCTAAATCATGTCGTTGCTCTCGATAACAACACACAATAAACGCATTCCAAAGTGAATCTTTTTGCTGTGAATGCAATAAGAATAAATGTTCCCAAGCACCAAATAATTCTAACCAATACGCAAGTGGCAATTGGATTAAAATTCTTTTGAGATAAAGCACGCCCTGCGAACTTGCACAAAATGCCTGATAAGCTTGCTCGACTTGAGCACTTTGGTAAGCTGTTTTTAAACTTTTACGACTTTCAACCAAATTAGCTTCTCGATCAAAAAAGCCATAATCATTGAGTGCATCATCTTGATCTAAGTTAATGTCGAACTTAACTTTTTTAGCTTGAGCATCGTAGCTCAAACATGCACGCACTAACGCCATAACTTCATTATAAAGCGCATTATCTTGATAATATAAATAGAAAGCTAATGCAGCATTACTACTTACTGTCGCTGCATTCTGTGGTTCTAATGTTTTTACATGCTGGTATAAAGCTTCAAATTGAGTCACTGGCATATTATATGTCACAAGACTTTCAGCATGACTTTGCAAATGATTTCTCTGAATCGATTGTGACCAAAACTCTGCTATATATTGATGAATAAAGTTCGGCAATTGACCGCATAATTGGCTCATCAAGAATGACCATTCGCTACTTTTTAATTTCAGTAATTGGCGGATCAATGGTGCTGCGTCTTGTTGCTTCACATATTTCCATACCCTTTTTGCATCATCCAAACGCGTTGTCACATCGCCCTGAAATGCAAACTCAGGTAAGACTGATGCCAACAACACGGGGTTCCGACACAGTGGTAAAACTTTTAACACCAAATAACGAGGAATCACTTGCTGCTGCAGTTGAGCAAGTTTGAAAATTTGATTGACCCAATCCTGATACAAAAATGGTGACTCTTGTGCAACAACCCATTTCAAAATTTGAACAAGCTCATAATCCAATGGCTTTTCATTGTATACCTGAGCGGTATTAGTCATGTTTTTTTGGATCGTTTCAGGTACACCTTGTGCTTGTGCTTGATAACCTGCTTGTTGCATGAGCACCCAATATTGATTCAAAACCAATAAGTCTTGGGCTGAATCAATCTGTTGAGGCGCATAAACTTGCAATTCATTAGGAACTTTTACAGTCTGTTTAAATTGCTGTCCTAGCGTCAGTTTGAGTAGTAATTGCTGGTTAAACTCACTGTATGATGTGCTTAAAGACATTCAAAGTGCCCTCCTTGCCAAATACTCACCAGTTTTAGTTGCAATCCATTCCATTCAACGCCTGCACTAAATGGCTCAGCCCCCACTAAAAACCATAGCTCAACAAATTGTTTAATTTCAATTTCACACATCTTTTGATCCTGATCGACCAAATAAATTACTTTGTCATGTTTGACTAAATGCAATTGCTCTAGCCAGAAAAAGCGTACTAACTGCAAAGGATATTGTTTCAAGCCATTCGCATATTGAGTAAATGCTTGATCAAACTTTTTAAAGCCTTTTGGCGCAACCAGCGTTAGGCTCAAATCATTGAATGACATTAAATTATCTTCCAAACGAAGACGTTGTTGGCTTACCACTGGATAAAGTTTGGCATTTAAAGCCAGTTGTTTTTGGAAAGGCAACGTTAAGCCAAAGTTTGAATAAGGCGGAATTTCAAAATCTAATAGCAAATAGTCACGTAAATTTTGACTATCCCATAGCCATTGACGGCGATAACGTCCACGAGTATTGACCAATTCCTGTGTTACTTGTCCCAGTGCATACACATTTAAAGACTGTACTGCAATTTGATCCCACGCATCCGTGGGTAAATTCACACCAAAAAGCTGTTTTACTTCTTCACAGAGTTCTGGCTGAAGCTGCTGACGGTTTTGCCATAAATGAACGGCTATTTGTAATTTAGCTAACCAAAATGAACTCTGCATTTGCCAATTGCTTTGATACAGCGCACTCGAGAACTCATCTAAATAACTGACTAAACCTGCAACTTGAGCATCGACCAAACGGCTCTGAATATCGCGGAACTTTTCATGTTGTTGCTGACGCAATCTCCCAAGTCCCATCGTGACAACATCATTCAACCATGTTTGTAATGCCTCAATACCTGAATCCATTTTTTTCTCACGTGCTAATTGGCGTTTTGCACGTGCTTCTTCATCAATCGGCTTATCAATCTTGTTTTCTTTTTTCTCAAGTATTTTGGTTTTTTTATCCCGCCATTTTTGTACTCGATCAGGTATGCTCTGTTCATCTGATTGCACAATAAATTTATCTTGATACTCAGTATAGACAAACAATAATGCTAAGGCATGTTTACAAGGTCGTTTAAAACTTGGACAGCTACATTCACATTTAAGCTCAGGTAAAAAAATTGCACTTTGATAAATCGCACTGCCCTGAATCTCTCCCCAAATCCACTGATCAGTCGAACCTGAGATATTGTTCCATGCTTCAAATTTTGCGAGCTGCTTGGCTGATTTTGCCGAACTTGCATCTGGAATAATCTGCTCGACTTGATCAGATTGAATCGTCAGCAACATAGTTAACCCTTTAAAATAATTCTAAGTTTCAGTATTTTTAAATTTTACGCTTGAATGAACTATAATGTTTTTCAGTCAACTTTTATATCATCTAATTAGATAGGACGACATCTTATGTCGTAGGAAATTATTGGCATAAAAAAACTGCCTTATGTTCACATAAGGCAGTTTTATCAAGAATCTAAATTATTTATCTAAAATTGCAAATAATTCTTTTTGAACTTCATCGATTGCACGTAGACCATTCAATTTATCATAAGTTGGTGCATTTTCGCCTAACGCTGCACGACCTTGATAGAAACCGACTAATTGCTCAGTCTCGCTATGATATGAATCTAAACGTTTACGAATCGTTTCTTCTTGGTCATCTGGACGTTGTACCAAATCTTCACCTGTTTCATCATCCTTGCCTTCCACTTTAGGTGGATTATAAACAAGGTGGTAAACACGACCAGAAGCTGGGTGCTGACGACGACCTGAAAGACGTTGCACGATCTCTTCATCCGGAACTTCGATTTCAATGACGTGATCAATTGAAATACCCGCTGTTTCCAAAGCTTCAGCTTGTGGAATCGTACGTGGAAAACCGTCAAAAATACAACCGTTTACACAGTCTGGTTGAGCAATACGCTCTTTAACCAAACCAATAATGAGTTCGTCTGATACTAAACCACCAGACTCCATAACACTTTTCGCTTTAAGACCTAGTTCAGTTCCTTCACGAATTGCAGCACGGAGCATATCACCGGTTGAAATTTGTGGGATATTGTAGCGCTTACAGATCAACTGAGCTTGAGTACCTTTACCTGCCCCAGGTGGTCCGAGTAAAATAATGCGCATAAAAGAACATCCTCATTTAAAAACAATAAATCTTAAATTGAGCAATATAATACAGACTTATTGCTCAACCAACATCAAATTAATTATAAGAAAGCAACAAATAAGTGGATTAAACCTGCAAAAAAACCAGTTACACCACCCAATACAATTAAAATCCACTCATCTTCTTGGAATGCAGGTCGCAATAGATTCTGAAACTCTTTCGGTGTCAGTTCACGGATGCGGTCTCTAAACATTTGAAAGATCTTCTGCGCACGACTTGCATTCAGAGCTGGATCACACACTGGACCCATAGTAATTTCAATTGAGCGATCAATCAAGTCAGTCTTGAGTCTAGCATATTCTCTTGGACCTAATGAAAGCTGCAATGATGTTCTAACCAATGGAGTTTCCATGATTTCATTAATATGGCGCTTGACAATACGACGAGTTTTGTCTTTTTTACTGCCATACATCATTTCAGTCATGATGGATTTTAGAGTAATCAAATCTTCCGTTACCACGCTCGCAAAGACATCCGAAACTTCCTCTTGGCGTTTCATGAATGCACCTTGAACGTTATATGTACCAAGCTTTAGTACAGGAACAATCCAAGGAAACTTACGATCTTTGGTCAAACGAAAAATCTGCGGATAACGAATATAATGCGGTTCAATCGGATTAAATACCATCCAAATTGCGATCCAGTTGGTCAAAAAGCCCCAGATCGCAGCCCAAAAAGGAACTGTCCAATGCCACGGTACAACGAACCAAACGATCATTTGGAAAATACCAAAGAACATTCCAATTAATGCACTGATATGCCAAATAAAATTAATTTCTTTTTGACCGACTTTCTGGAACATGCGCACCATCAAACGGCGATCATTTTCCATTTGGCTCACCACCATTTCACGCATGTCAACAAGTGACTCTACGTTCATGGTCAGCTCAGTCACAAGTTCCCTTAATGTATTTGGCAGTTGTTTATGCGCTTGGGCATAAATACGACGCTTAATCGAGTAGGGTAAATTTTCCCACAACACCGCATTTCGATCGACCATGACTTCATCAATCAGATGTTCAAGTTCAAATCCAACTTGTTCACCAATGATCATTGCCATATCTTCAGGATCCATCGCCTGTAAGAATTCACGCAATGAACCTAATTTTGATAATGTATTATCTGTAATAATGCCAGAAATACGTCCTGCTTTACGTGGCACAATCCCTTGCCAACCAACGGGTAATGGTCCTAAATGGAATCCCCAAAAGTTAATTGGGTAAAACACCATTTTTAATGCCATCCATACGTGAGCCCATGTTACTAGGGCAGTCACTGGAATAATACTTAGGACTGCCAGATGGTCAGGTCGATTTAAGAAAATTTGCCACAATTCATTGACGTAATCAAACATGCATGACTCTCAGAATTATTGATACATTATGGCTTATAAAAGATGAAACTTGATGCCTCGTTTATAAACCAAAACTTAACGTGTAAGAAATCTGAAAAACAGGTTCTACTTTTTTGACAGTATTCCCGCTTGCATCTTCTATTTTATCACGTACCCCTGCGCCAACACTGAATGTACTAATGCGTTCACTATTTAGCCAAACAAAAGCTAGATCAGCACCGACACCCAAATTGCCTTTTTGTTTTCCACCATAATTTTTACTATCTAAATGACCTGCATATACGCCTAGATAGTAACCATTTTTATCTGTGCCAGTGAGATAATATGGATAACGAAATCCAACTTGCCCCCCTAGCTCATTGTCATCATTTAAAAATGCACCTACTTTTGCATAGGCAATCCCATACGGATTAACCCATTCAAGATTACCGTGTAGTAATTTTTTAGTAAAACCAGCACCGATGTTCCATGCCGCTACATCTTTTGCCCCTTTTAATTTTGCTTCAGGCATATATGGATTTTCTTCAGCATGAACAAATCCATTCGATGCTAATACCGCTATTAAAAGATAAAGTTTTTTCATTATTTTCTCCATTTTCCCTAAGAGTGTATATTGGACAATCCTATTTCAAACAGTTTGAGACTTTAACAGAATTATTTTGCTTCTAATATACAAGTCCCTACAATTTTAATGTCTGCAAAGTCAAAAACTGTCGCATCATCATTGATATGATCTGTTGAAAATTCTACAGTATGAATATGCAACTTACGCTAAAATAAGTTGCTTCTGCATTTTCTCTCTCTTGTAATTTAAGTCGACCCCCTATGAAACAGCACTTTCCTTTAAAAAACATGCAACAAGAAAAGCGCATTTATAAGGGTCGAATCTTTTTTGCTATTTTTATCGTCATAACTTTTCTACTTTTATTGATTTGTCGCTATGCCTATTTACAAATTGTGCATTATGATGATTTTACGACTGCATCTGATAAAAACCGAATTCGACTACAACCGCTTCCTCCTGCTCGTGGCTATATCTATGATCGTAATGGCATACTCTTAGCAGACAACTATCCTGTCTTCACAGCAACCCTAAGCCGTACCGACGTAAGTGATATTGATGGAACAATTGCACGTTTAGTTCCAGTCTTAAGCTTAACTCAAGAGGATGTAGATCGATTTAAAAGTCGGGTAAAAACCGCTCGAAAAACTGAGCGTCTTGCAATTAAATTAAACTTGACTGAAGCAGAAATTGCGAAGTTTAGTGAAGTTAAATATGCTTTTCCTGGCGTTAAAATTGAAACGCAAATGACTCGCTACTACCCACATGGTGAACTATTTGCTCATGTAATTGGTTATGTAGGACGAATCAACGATAAAGAACTTAAATCAATTGATAAAGATTTATACGCAGGTACTAACCTAATTGGTAAAATTGGTGCAGAAAAGAGCTACGAAGATTTATTACATGGCACACCGGGTTATGAATCTGTTGAAGCAGATGCTCATGGCAATGTGCTTCGAAATTTGGGCCGACAAGCACCTATTCGAGGAAATGATTTATTTTTATCAATTGATTATGGGTTACAAACGATTGCAGCACAACAGTTAGCAGACCGTCGCGGTGCAATTGTAGCAATGGATCCACGGACTGGAGAAATCTTAGCTTTAGTTTCCAGTCCAAGTTTTAACCCTAACCTATTCGTTACCGGAATTAGTTCGAAAGATTATAGCGGTTTAAGAGATGATTTGGATCAACCTTTATATAACCGTGCTGTTCAGGGGGCTTACCCTCCCGGCTCGACCATTAAACCAATGTTCGGTCTCGGCGGAATTCACTATGGTTTAGTCGATTGGGGAACTGCTATTTCAGATCCTGGTTACTTTTCACTGCCAGGAGACAGTCATCGTTTCCGTGACCATAAAAAAACTGGTCATGGTGCTGTTAACTTACACAAAGCTCAAGTTGTTTCGTGTGATACTTATTTTTATATCCTGTCTTATCGCATGGGTATTGAAAAAATGAATGATTGGATGCGCCAATTTGGCTTTGGTGAAAAAACTGGAGTTGATTTACCAAGTGAAAGTACGGGCTTATATCCAAGTCCAGAATGGAAAATGCGTACCCGAAAATCGAAATGGTTAAAGGGCGAAACAATTTCTGTCAGTATCGGTCAAGGTGCATTCACAGCAACGCCCCTACAACTTGCTATGGCAACAGCCATTACAGCAAATAAAGGCTCACATGTTACCCCGCATGTATTGCGAGATAACAAAGGTGCAAAAAAATATTCTATTCATAATGCACCAGATGGAAAAATCCAATTTAATGGAACTGAACAAGATTGGCTCAATATGCATGCCGCTATGATTGATGTGATCCAAACAGGAACAGGTCGCGGAATTAAAGGTGGTTTACAATATTCTATTGCGGGTAAAACAGGTACAGCTCAAGTCAAAAGTATTGCTCAAGGCAAACGTTATAATGAGGCTTCACTTTCATCTCGACAGTGGGATCATGGCTTGTTTGTTGGTTTTGCTCCAGCAGATAAACCAGAAATTGCGATCGCAGTGGTCTGGGAAAATGGTAAGCATGGTGGTTCAGCTGCCCAACTTGCTCGCCCAATTTTTGATTATTGGTTAGTAACTCGTAAAAATAATCCTCTTCGCCCAGCCAATCATCAAGTGAGTGGTGGCTTAATGACTGCTGGTATTAAACCAGGTGAATTACCAAGTAGTGGTGGTTCTCCAGCATCTGCTCCAGTGACCTCTAATCAGACCACAACCCCTGCTGCTTCTCATGCAACTGATGGAGTTTCTGAATAATGAAAAATCAATTACGTATTATCGGTGGTGAATGGAAGCGCAGAACACTTCCATTTGCCAGTATTGATGGTTTACGCCCAACCCCAGACCGCGTAAGAGAAACATTATTTAATTGGCTCATGTGGGATATTCAAAATACACAGGTTTTAGACCTGTGTAGTGGTTCTGGCGCATTAGCTTTTGAAGCGTTATCACGTGGTGCTGCCAAGGTTGTGATGATCGAACCAAACCCAATTCAAGCACGTTTTTTAAAAGAAAATATCCAACTCCTAAAAGCCGAAAATTGTCAGCTATTCACGCTCACTGCACAGCAAGCATTAAAGAAACTAAATACTTCTTTTGACATGGTCTTTTTAGACCCACCCTATGACTTAGACTTATGGCAAGAGCTTGCTACATTAGCGGATCCATTTATTGTTGAAAATGCATTTATCTATGTAGAAGCTGATCGAGAACTGACTCACTTACAACTTCCATCGACATGGCAAAAGCTCAAAGAAACCAAAGCAGGGATTGTCAGAGCTGGTTTGTATCAAAAAAAGCATTAAAAAATGCGTAACCAGAATAAACGGATTAACTGTCCACGATCAAACGGAAAACTTGAGAGATATTCATAACCAATTCGATTATTCTGATTCAATTGATACACGATGCCATATCCAAGTGAAATCGAAAAATCATCTAAAGAAAGATTGCTTGTATCTCCCGTTAACATCTTATGGCTAAACTGATGCGTTTGATAAGCAGTATAATTGTAAACTCGCCACTGCTCATCTTGAAAAAATAGATTATGCAAAACTGAATAATCCGTTTTTATTTGCGGGTATGCTTCATCAAACATTTCTTCAGTATCTTCGTCCATTACCGCAAAAAAATTGTAGCTTTCTGCATTAACCACGAATGAAATACCTAAAAGTACACAAAACAGAAAATATTGCATCATTTGCATAAAATTTTATTGATCACTCACTTATTTAGCATAACGCCCAAAATCATTTTTGATCAATATATTGTTCTTATTTTAAAAATTTATTAAAAAATATCTTTCACAGGAAGCTAACAAAAACAATTATAGCAATTGACTGATATCATAAAAATTTAAAATTTCCACTCCATTCTGTGCCCATTTGGAATTAACTCTCCTTCAATCCCTTTAAATTTAGAATCTTGAACCACAACAAAACCTATCTTCTCATATAGCTTTTGCCCTCTTGGATTTGCATAAGATACATCTAACGATAATGAAGAATAACCTTGCTGTTCCGCTAGAGTTTTCAAGTAATTAAGTAATAGCCTGCCAATCCCTTGACTGCGATAGTTTGGAGATACTCCAAAATTTGCTACGTGCAAACTAGTGATACTGGGCTTAGTAACAACTGAACCAGAATAAAAGGCCCGAATCAAAACACGAGAAAACTTTAATTTATAGACTGATAGAATATTTCTAATTGTTCCACCATCCATATTGGGTAAATCTTCTTTCGCATAACATGCAACTACCGCAACAACCTGTCCCTCATGTTCAACGACCCAATGTAATTTATAACTGGTATAACCCCTCTCAGATAAAAACTCTTTATGAATAAAGTTCTCTGCTGTGATCGGACATTGTTGATAAATATAATCAAACAAAGGCATAGCTGCACTATAGATGAGTGGTACACATGCGTATACATCCTCCTTTTTTGCTTTTCTTATTTTCATTCCTCACCCCAATTTGTGTATTTTTCAACCAAAAACATATGATATTAAAATTTTCTTAATTTTTATTGTGTTAGACATTAATAATTAATTTATAAAATTAATCTAATATAGAATAATGCAGTAATTAAAATTTTACCTCATTTATCATGAAGCTTTTTTTGTTGTTCACCATTGCTATAGGCCTAACTGGCTGTTTTTTCGGAAAATCTAGTGAAATCAAACGTGCAGAGAAAATTTTACAAGCTTTTCAATGTAAAAATGTTGAATCAAACCAGCTTGCACCATCTTCTATGTCCAATTTTTACCAACAGACACTTGCAGTAAATAAAGAAAAAGCTTCAACTTATATAGAGCAATATGAAAATGGAGAAGATCTTTTTGACATTCCTCTAGATGAAGTTGTACAACAAAAATATCAATTATATAAACAAGCATGTCAGGCACTTGGTGGTATATCTACATTCAAAGAACCAATTGACATAAACGTAACCAAGTAAGGTAAATCTAATTTACCTGATTTTATTTTTGGGTATGGCATGATAGAAAAACAACTTTATTTCAAACACTACATGGCATTAGCAATCATTTTGCTCAGCGTAATTTTAGCAAGCATTAACCCTCTAGAGTTTGAATCCTATTTACTGCATCAGACGGGTACTGTTCTGATGCTTATTGCACTATTGGTCGCAGTTAAAAAAATTGGCATTACATTTTATAGTTTCTGTCTCTATCTCGCCTTTCTTTTCATTCATATTATTGGTGCACATTACCTATATTCTTATGTTCCTTATAACGATTGGGTCAATACACTGTTCCATGTTGACTTAAATCAAAGTATGGGTTGGTCACGAAACATGTATGATCGTTTCGTACATTTTGCTTATGGATTATTACTTTATCCATTTTTTTATCGCTGCTTCCAAGTATGGTTGCCTAACGTAAAACCATTCTCTCTATTCTTGTTGGTAATTCAGTTTGTCATGGCAACAAGCTTGTTTTATGAATTGATTGAATGGTGGATTGCAATGGGCTTATCCCCAAAAGATGCTGAAAACTATAATGGGCAACAAGGTGACATATGGGATGCCCATAAAGATATGTTTCTTGCAACAATTGGAGCAATAATTATTGGAGTAATTCAATACTATAAAGACAAAACTCTTATTCGAAAATAAGAGTTTTTGTTTCATTTATCTAGATATTTTAAGCTATAAGATCTTGAGTTAACTCCAATTGATCCAAAGGATCTAATTTCACCATTTGCAGAAAATCAGAACTTATTGAACTAGCAAGACTTACATTAGGTGAAGATGATGTTTCGATGAGTCCAAGTTCATCTAGGACCCCATTTAACTGAACCACAGACGGATCAGAGGGCACCAATAGGTCATTGATCGAAATTTTTTCAACTTGTGTTGATTCTGCAAAAACGGCAGGATTAATTTGAATAGAATTAAGTTCAATATGATCAGCAAGAGAAATTTGCTCGGACAACAACTCCGAAGTTTCATTATTCAACAATGTTACGGTAGTCGTTGGTGCAACAATCGTAAAAATAAAAGACTCACTCACTTCGCTTGTATTACCTGCAGCATCAGTTTGAGTTAATGTAATTTTATGAAGCCCTAATGCCAAATCATGATTTGGGTTAAAACTCCAACTACCATTATTGGCAACTGTTACAACCCCTATTGCTTGTCCATTATCATAAATAGTTAACTGAGCCTTAGGCTCAGCAGAGTTCACTATTCCAGAAATCGTTGGTTTAAGATCATCTGTAGTACCACCTGAAGCAATCTGTCCTTTAACATCACCAATATCATCATCTAGTTTAGGAATGGAGGGCTTAGCAGGTGCAGTTACATCTTTGGTCCCTAAAATATCAGTAGCATCAGATTGATTACCCGATGCATCAATCACATAAATTTTTCCAATATTTTTTTCTGTAAGTGCTGGAGAAATTGGAATTGTAAATTTACCTTGAGCATCGGCAACGCCTGTTCCTATTAATTTTCCATTTGCATCTTTTATTTGAATTTTTGCATCTATTTCAGCAGTCCCTGAAACTGAATCTCCAGCACTATTCAATTGAGCTGTAGCTTTATCAGGTGCAATCGTATCTTTTCCTGTTGTGATCTCAAGTGGTTTAGATTGATTACCGGCAGCATCTTCAATAATAACTAAACCTTTTTTATCTGTTGCTAACGCTGGTGAAATAACAATTTGAAATTTTCCTTGTGCATCAGTGATACCACTGCCTATTAGTTTTCCATCAGCATCTTTAATTTGAACCTTTGCATTTGCTTCAGCTCGACCAAGAATTGAAGTTCCTTCTTTATTTACTTCTACTAATGGTTGATCAGGCGCTAGAGTATCTTTGCCAGCAAAGACCTTTGAAGGGGTTGATTTATTAACAGCCGCATCTTCAGCAATGACTGTTCCGCCTTTATCACTCGTTAAGGGTGATGAAAGTTTAATGGAATACAATCCTGCACTATTTGCATTAACAGAGCCTAATAATTTTCCATCTGCATCATAAATAGATACTTTAGCATTTGCTTCTGTCTTACCTGAGACAATCGTCCCATCTGCATTTAATTGCGCACTAGGAGCATCTGGTGCAATTGTATCTTTAGTACCAGTCACCACAATGGCTTTCGATGGATTACCAGCACCATCTATTGCTGTCACGGTTACTTTATTGTTATTTGCTAAAGGTTGATCAAGCTTAATTGTATAATTACCTTCCTGATTGGCCTGTGTAGTTGCAATTACTTTTCCTGTCGTATCTTTAATTTCAACTTTTGCACTCGCTTCAGTTTTACCTGCGATGGTTTGCATATCCTCAGCTAATGTTGCAGTTGGGGCAACTGGAGGAATGATATCAATAGGCTGATTTTGATTAGGTTGATCATCTTTGTCATCGTCTTTCACTGCCCATAAATACACACCTTCTGCTGCTAAGGCAACTAAACCTACTTTCAATAATTGTGCCTTGCTAATTCCTAAATCGTCTCCCCCTTGCTCAGTTGTCATAACCTGGGTAGGCGATTCAGTATAAACAAACTGAGATAGTTGAGTTACTGAAGAGTAACGGCTAAACTTCCCTGCATCATCGAATTGAGCAATCGCATAAGTTCCATCTTCATTAGGGATTGCTAAAGTGTGTTCGCTTAAATTTTTATCGTTATAAAAATCACTAATAACAATTTTCTCACCATTTTTAAGTGTAATGATAAGATCATGACCTTGTTTAATAATTGATTTAATATCTTCTAAGTTTACTCCGATTTGTATAATTGAAGGTTGATTTAATATCACCTCTTTTATCTGTGCATCTTGTAAAATATTTAAGCTTTTCTTCGAAGAAACGACAACTCTTGTCATTTTTATGCTCACTGATCAATTATATTTTTAAATGCTTGTCGATTAATGAATAATTAGGTAATTAATCTAGCGGTTAAAATATCAAATGATGAAGATAAGAACAATCGCTTCTCAACTAAGTTTTATCAAATTGATTTCTTCAGTTAAATATTGAGATTTCTATATGATAAGACTTTAAAATATTTCTCTAAAATAAAAAACCAATCATAATGGATTGGTTTTTTATTTTAGAGTTACTTTAGAATTTAGGATCACGCATTTGCACTAGGCTACCATTTGCTTTAGCCAAACTATCCGTCACTTTCCCTATAACTGTTGGGATTAAATTTTCCACAATCTGTGCGGCTTGTAATCCTAGTTTTTCTCCAAAAGTTGGTCGCTTACGTGTATTAATTACATAAACATCATGCTGAGATAACAAACTCAATAAATATTCGTCAGAAGTCTGTAACTTATCCACTAAATTCAGTGCAAGAGCATCTTCACCGTACCAATGTTCACCTGTCGCAACTTTTTCAACATTAAGCTGTGAACGATATTTCTCAATAAAATGCTTAAATAGTACATGAGTCTGTTGCAACTCTTCCTCAAATTTTGCTTTACCCTCAGCCGTATTTTCACCAAACATGGTCACAGTACGCTTGTACTGCCCAGCAGTATATAGCTCAAAATCAACATTATGCTGTTTCAATAACCGATTAAAATTAGGTACTTGTGCAACAACACCAATTGAACCTACGATTGCAAATGGAGCCGAAATAATTTGATTGGCAATACATGCCATCATATAACCACCACTTGCTGCTACTTTATCAACACAAATAGTCACGTTAAAGCCTGCATCACGCAAACGAACCAATTGTGCAGCAGCTAAGCCATAACCATGAACCATTCCACCTGGGCTTTCTAAACGAACTACGACACGATCATGTCCTGCTTTCGCAGTTGCCAAGATCAATGTAATTTCTTCACGAATAGTATCAACAGCAGATGCTTGAATATCACCTTTGAAATCAAGTACAAAGATTTTTTGATCATTTTTCTTACGAACTTTAGCTTCTTTAGCAAGCTGTTGAATAAGTTGTAGTAATTCCAAACGAGAAGCTGTAGTTTGTGCGATTCTTTTTCTTTGTTCATTCACACGCGCATTTAAATGACTAATACGAATCTCAGCAGGAAATTTAGGTAAATGGAATAACATAAAGTAAGTGCTCTATAAGTTCGGCTTTATCCGTCTAAGATGTGGTCAGTTCAATAAAAATTCAATAGTGATTTTGCAAAATAGATTCACTTTCATTTATTTTATAAAAAAAGAGCCCTGAGGCTCTTTTTTTTATTGATCAACAATCAACCAAATCGACCCGTAATATACGCTTCGGTCAACTGATGATCAGGCTGTGTAAACACTTTTTCAGTTGAATTGACTTCAATCAAATCACCCAAGTGGAAGTATGCAGTACGATCAGATACACGTGCAGCTTGTTGCATCGAGTGAGTTACAATTGCAATCGTATATTGTTCAGAAAGTTCTGAAATCAACTCTTCAATTTTTGCCGTTGCAATTGGATCAAGTGCTGAACATGGCTCATCCATTAAGATCACTTCTGGGCTGACAGCAATAGTACGTGCAATACATAAACGTTGTTGCTGACCACCTGATAAACCAGTACCTGGTTGGCTGAGACGATCTTTTACTTCATCCCATAAACCCGCTTTACGTAAGCTGTTTTCAACAATTTCTTCTAAATCATATTTATCACGTGCTAAACCATGAAGTTTAGGTCCATAAGCCACGTTATCAAAAATTGATTTTGGGAATGGGTTGGGTTTCTGAAATACCATTCCGACCTGCGCACGTAGCAGCACAACATCAAGACTTGGATCATAAATATCTTGATTGTCTAGCGTTACCTTACCTGTTACACGGCAGCTATCAATCGTATCATTCATACGGTTTAGAGTACGTAAAAAAGTCGATTTACCACAGCCTGATGGCCCAATAAATGCAATCACTTCATTTTGATAAATATCAATATCAATGCCTTTAATTGCTTCAGTTTCGCCATAATAAACATGAACATCTTTAGTACTAATTTTAACTTCACTTACTTTAGGTTTTTTATTTGATGAAGCTGTTTCAAACTGAGAGACAAATGCAGTATTTGATTGTGGAACTTGCGCTTCAGATGACGTAAATTCTGTTTGCTGTGGATTCACTGACTTATCCTTTTCTACGGCGTTCATAATATCAATCGTATTCATTGTACTCTCCTCAACTACCAACGCACTTCAAATTTCTTACGAAGCCAAATCGCAAGGCTGTTTAAACCAATCATTAATGCAAGTAAAACAATAATTGCAGCTGCGGTACGCCCTTCAAAGAAGTTACGTAATTCATTACCCTGCCATAAATAAACTTGTACAGGTAATGCCGTTGCCTGATCCAAGGGTGTTGCTGGAACACTTGCAACGAAAGCACTCATTCCAATAAGAAGTAACGGAGCCGTCTCACCTAATGCATGTGCCACACCAATAATTGCACCCGTCATAATCCCAGGTAACGCTAACGGCAATACATGATGGAAAATAGTTTGTACTTTCGATGCACCTAAACCTAAAGCTGCTTGACGAATCGAAGGTGGGACTGCTTTTAAAGATGCACGTGTTGTAATAATCACAGTTGGTAAAGTCATCAGACTTAAAACTAAACCACCCACTAACGGTGCAGAAAGTGGTAAATGCATCCAACCAATAAAAATTGCGGCGCCTAATAAACCAAATACAATCGAAGGTACAGCAGCTAAATTATTAATATTGACTTCAATAATATCGGTCATCAAGTTTTTAGGCGCAAACTCTTCAAGGTATATCGCACTTGCAACCCCAATCGGAATTGAAATTACAATAACAATCAACATCATGAATAATGAGCCCATAAATGCACCCGCTAAACCACTGGTCGCTGGTGAACTACGAGAGTCTGGACTAAAAAATAAATTAGTATTAAATGTATTTTCAATAATACCCTTTGCTTTTAATTGATCTGCAAGCTGACGAACTTCAGGATCAAGTTGCTGTTGCTCATCAGGTAAAGATCGATCAATGTTACCTGCTAACCAAACATCAATATTGGCATCAGCTAAGAATTTAATTTCATCTTTAGTTCCAATCAAAGCAGGATTTTCAAGCACCATATCACGTAAACGATACGCTTCTGAACTCGTATAAATACTGTTTAAATAGTCACGTTGAGCTGCTAAAACTGGATCTTTTGCAATGATACCATTAACAATAATCGCATCCCAATCCACCATTCCTACTTCAGTTTGCCAAGCAACAAAACGCTCTTCAAAGTGTGCTGGTGTTTCACCTGCAGTCGGTTTTGGTTTTGCGCTTACATTAATTATGGCTGGGTCAAAATAAATAGGAACCGTTAGGCTGCTTTGCCAAAAAGAAGGCAAACCTTTTATTAAAATACTACCAAATAATAAAGCAACAAATGCTAAGCCAATAATAACGGCGGAGAAACCACCAAAACGGAATGCCTTTTCTTTACGATGACGCTTAGCCAAGGAACTTTGAATTCTTCTTTTACGCTGTTCACGTTGTTCAGCAGCTACTTGTGGATCAAATACGTTCTGATCCAGACGAGATGTATTTGAACTCATTCGTATTGCTCACGATATTTGCGCACAATGTATAGTGCAATAATGTTTAAACCCAAAGTAATCACAAACAAGGTTAGACCAAGAGCAAATGCAACTAAGGCTTGTGGGCTGGCAAAGTCTGTATCACCTGTTAACTGCTTAACAATTGTAACGGTGACCGTTGAAACAGCTTCAAATGGATTTGCATGTAATAAGGGACTATTCCCTGCAGCAAGGACCACAATCATCGTTTCACCCACTGCGCGAGAAACTGCCAATAAAAATGCACCTGTAATACCAGGTAAAGCCGCCGGTAAAACAACCTGACGAATCGTTTCTGATTTGGTTGCACCTAAGCCCAAAGAACCATCTCGCAATGCACGAGGAACCTGAGTAATAATGTCATCGGAGAGAGACGAAACAAATGGAATGATCATGATCCCCATCACGAAACCAGCTGTTAAGGCACTTGTTGCATTAATATCAATGCCCACACTTTCACCAAGCATCTTAAAAAATGGACCAATAATCATTAAGGCAAATACACCATAAACAATCGTTGGAATACCTGCTAAAACTTCAATTGTTGGCTTAGCCCAAGAACGTAAGTTTGGTGAAGCATATTCAGCAAGATAAATCGCAATCATTAATCCAACAGGTACAGCAACTAATAATGCTATACCACTGACCATTAAAGTACCCCATAGTAAGGGTAATATGCCGTAACTACCCTCTGCATTCCCAGTGGTACTAAACCCTGGATTCCACTCAGTACCAAAGAAGAAATCAACTGGACTTACAAAATGGAAAAAATGTAACGCCTCACTTAGCATCGAAAGTACGATACCTATTGTTGTGAGAATCGCGACACCAGAACATAAAATCAAACCGACATTGATGGCTTTTTCGACTTCATTACGTGCTCGAAATTGCTGACTAACGTGACGTTTTGCCCAGACTAATCCAGCTAAACCAGCACTAATCACAACTGCTAACTTTGCAAAAGAGCCTACAGTTTCGAATTTAGCAAGTTGCTGTGCTGCTGTAATTTCATATGCTGCTGCTTGATCAGTCACCCCAAAACCAGAGGCGATTGCCTGTACACGATCAATTAAAACATCACGACCTGCTTCATCTAAGCTACCACTTACTGATGCTGGTATATTATTGAAAATAATATGTTGTAGAACACTCGGTTCGACCAAGTTCCAAATGATCAAAATTAAAAAAGCAGGAATACCACACCACAAAGCAACCAAAATTCCATAATAGCCAGGGCGTGAATGTAGTGTTGCTGAGTTATTTCCCTTACCTGCTAGGCTACGGCTTTTACTCAGCCCGATTTGATATGCAATTGCCACAAGGGCTAATAACACACCGATAAGTAGCAGATTCATGTAATCTCCACTGTTTTCTCAATTTTCATCATTTGAAAAAACTTAGCTAGACAAAAAGGCTGATGATCCAATGTCTCACCAGCCTCCCTTTAAACAATCTTATTTCACTGATTTACCAGCTTTAAAATCAGCAAGGATTTTTGCACGTTCTTTATCATTTAATGCAATCAAACCTGCTTTTTCTAATTTAGAACCTTTACCAGAAGCTTTCTTATTTAAGAAATATTCTACGTATTGTGGTAAACCTTTAATTGATTTTAAATGCTCGCCTTTCACATAGAAGTAAAGTGCACGAGATACTGGGTATTGACCACTTAAAACTGTTTTTTCAGAAGGTAAAACACCATTTACTGTCGCAACACGTAATTTATCGCGGTTTTGATCATAGAAACCTAAACCAAATACACCCACTGCATTAGGAGAAGTTTTTAAACGAGCCAGTGTTTCAGTGTAATCACCTGCAATTTCAATCACACGACCATCTTTACGGAAGTTTGAACATGCTTTTTTCTGTTCTTCTTTGTCTAAATTTTTGAAATAAGCAAATGATTCACAACCCGCATCAACCATTTTTTCTTGGAACACTTCACGCGTACCATGGTTTGTTGCTGGAATAACTAAAGTAATCGGTTCATTTGGTAAGTCATCATCAATTTGGTTCCATCGTGTATATGGGTTTGGAACCAATTTACCACCTGAAGGAAGCTGTGCAGCCAATGCAGTAAATATATGTGCTGGATCTAAGTTATAAGCACCCTTTCGTGAGTTAGACGCAAATACGATACCGTCATAACCAATTTTGATTTCTTGAACTTGATTTACGCCTGCTTTTTTACATGCAGCAAGCTCTGAATCTTTGATTTTACGTGAAGCATTTGCGATATCGATGGTATTATCGCCAACACCTTGACAGAATTGCTTTAAACCGCCTGAAGTACCACCTGAACCAACAACGGGTGCTTTAAATTGCGGGAAGGTATTACCAAACTCTTCAGCAACAATACTTGCGTATGGCAATACAGTTGAAGAACCAGCGATTTGAATCGTATCACGAGCTGCATTCGCAGTTGTTGCTACGGCTACTCCAGATACAGCTAATGCAATTGCGATATGACGTGGATTTAAGCGCATTCTGTTTTCTCTCATTTATACAATTTGATTTACAACTCTTTTTAATTCAAGTGTTGTACTTTAGTTAACTGCATTTTGAGGAGATAATATGACAATTAAGTGACAACTTTATGACGCTTTTATGATGATCATTTTTATTTGAAAATTTTCAGTCATAAAAAAAGAGTTTTTTGAATAGAAATAGCGAAAGAAAAATTATCTTAATGGCTGTAATTTATAATTTTTTACTTACAATACAACATATAAGAAATCAAACTAGAAATATAAATTTGACGACCTTAGTAATGAAAACTATATGACAAATGTCTTTGTAATGTTGGTTTTAACCCGTCAATTCGATTCTAAATGAAATAAAATCAGGTTTCCAATAGCGATTTACACGTCTATCTTAAGCTATTCCGAAAATTATTTGAGAATAAATTAAAAGTATATTCAGATGAGCTAAATTTTTCTAAGCCCAATCGCAAAGACTAAAAAATAAAAAAGGCACATGAATGTGCCTTTCTCTTAGAAAGCAAATCGATTAGTCAATCGCTGTAACATAAGTCCCAGCTACAATTGTATCTTTAATACGATCCGCTTCTGCAAGCACCAATGCAAGCAAGTTTTGAACGTTTTCAAGTGTCGCAACTGGGCTTAAAGTGGTCATTTTCAATGATTGAACATCACCAACTTTAGTTACACCAATATTCGCCTCACCACGAGCAAATAGTTCATCTGCCACGTTTTGATTCAAGCTATCGATAAACTCAGCAGGATAAGCTTCTGGCGCAACACGGAATAAGACTGAAGCAAACTGTGGTTCGATCAATAATTCAAGACCAGCAGTCGCTTTAATATAATCAGCAACTTCACGTGTTAATTTCACACCATGATCGATCATTGAACCATAAAGCTCTTCGCCCAATGCTTCAACCGTCATCCATAATTTCAATGCATCAAAACGACGTGTCGTTTGTAATGATTTAGACACAAGGTTAGGTACACCATGTTCTTCATCATAAGCAGAGTTTAAATATTCTGCTTCATAATGCATAAAGCGATAGTTTGCTTCGTCTTTCAATAAGAAAGCACCACAGCTAATGCTTTGGAAATAATGTTTATGGAAATCAAGCGTGATTGAGTCTGATAATTCAATTCCATCGAGCATTGCACGATGGTCATTTGAAAGAATCAGCGCACCGCCCCAAGCAGCATCAATATGCATCCATGAACCATACTTCGTGGTAATTTCACGGATTTTCTTGAGTGGATCAATTGCTCCAGCATCTGTCGTACCTGCTGTTGCAACAACACACGCGACGATTTTGCCTTCAGCTTGAAGATGTGCCATGGTTTTTTCTAGCGCATCGACATCCATTTGTGCATTTTCATTCACAGGAACAGTCACAACTGACTGGAAGCCCATGCCCATCATCGCCATGTTCTTTTGCACAGAGAAATGTGCATTTTCAGAACAGATGACTTTGACGTTTTTCATTGCATCTGCTGGGATACCATCACGCTGAACAGACCACGGTTTGCCGTTTTCATCTTTCCAGTTTTTCGCGACACACCAATCACGCGCAAGCAATACACCCATCAAGTTTGACTGTGTACCACCAGAAGTGAACACGCCTGCTTGACCTGCGCCATAACCGACTTTTTGACGAAGCCAATCAACCAATTGAACTTCCATCAAAGAACCCGCTGGGCTTTGATCCCATGAATCCATTGATTGGTTGGTCGCATTGATCAACACTTCCGCAATCTGGCTCATCACCATCGTTGGGCAGTGTAAATGTGCTAATGAATGTGGGTGATGTACTTTTAAGCTCTTATTAAGGAAAAGCTCAATCATACGTTGTAATGACTGCTGTACACCTAAACCTTGTTTTGATGGATTAAAAGAGATTGCTGCACGCAAATCTTTAATGCTTCCACCTGTGTACATTTTATCATTTTGCAACCATGCTGAAACGGCATTTACCGCTTCACCCATTGCTGACTGGTAGTCAGCAATAGATTGAGCATCATTGCAGAGTAACGCTTTACGATGTTCTGCAAAATCAACCATGATTATCCTCGTACTGCTTTTAATGCTTCAGCAACCGCTTTCTTGAAACGAGCCACCGCTTCTACGCATTCTTCTTGAGTAATAATCAATGGGCAAAGTAAGCGAATTACAGTACCGTTACGACCGCCTTTTTCAAGCAATAATTTATTGTTGAAACAAGCCGTTTGGATTGCAGCAGCAAGTTGAGCATCAGCAGGTAATGAACCCATATGATCCGCAGGTTTACGCTCGTCAACGATCTCAACACCAATCATCAAACCACGACCACGTACGTTACCAATACATGGGAATTCTTGAGCAAGGTTTTTGAACTCAGCTTGTAAGAAATCACCACGTTCTTGCGCATTTTGAGCAAGGTTTTGTTCTTTGATCACTTGAAGTGATGCCAAACCTGTACCCATCGCAAGTTGGTTACCACGGAAAGTACCCGTGTGACCCGCAGGCTGCCAAGCATCAAACTTACGTTTGATACCTAATACTGCAAGTGGCAAACTACCACCTACCGCTTTAGACATCACGACAACATCAGGCTCGATGCCCGCATGTTCAAAGGCAAACATTTTACCTGAACGAGCAAAACCAGCTTGAACTTCGTCCAAGATTAAAACGATGTTGTGCTTTTCAGTCACTTCACGAATTTTTTGTAACCACTTCACAGGCGCAGTTACCACACCACCTTCACCTTGAATCGCTTCAAGAATTACAGCAGCAGGTTTGGTTACACCGCTTTCAACATCTTCAATGAAGTTTTCAAAGAAGTATGTTAAAGCATCAACACCTGCTTCCCCACCTAAACCAAGTGGGCAACGATATTCATGCGGGTATGGCATAAATTGAACGCCTGGCATTAAGCCATTGACTGCATTCTTTGCAGACAAGTTACCTGTCATTGCAAGCGCGCCATGCGTCATACCATGATAGCCACCAGAGAAACTAATCACTGTGCTACGACCCGTATAAGTTTTCGCTAATTTAATTGCCGCTTCTGTACCATCTGCACCAGATGGACCACAGAACTGTAGGCAATATTCTTCTTGACCGCCTGGCAAATAAGCCAAAAGCGCTTCAGTAAACGCATCTTTTAAAGGCGTTGTTAAGTCTAAAGTATGCAAGGGCAAACCACTTGCCAATGTGTCTTGAATACTTTGAATCACCGCAGGATGATTATGACCTAAAGCCAATGTCCCTGCCCCAGCTAAACAATCAAGGTACTCTGTACCTTCAACATCAGTAACCCAGCAGCCTTGTGCTTTTGCTATTGCCAACGGTAGTTTACGTGGGTAACTACGAACATTTGATTCCATCTGACTTTGGCGAGTCAAATAATATTCGTTGGTTGCATTAGCGGCAGGATTTACGGAAGTAACGCTC
Source organism: Acinetobacter tjernbergiae DSM 14971 = CIP 107465 (assembly GCF_000374425.1). Lineage (GTDB taxonomy): Bacteria > Pseudomonadota > Gammaproteobacteria > Pseudomonadales > Moraxellaceae > Acinetobacter > Acinetobacter tjernbergiae. Next base: position 44,624 of record NZ_KB894353.1, read on the forward strand.
ATATCGAATTACCATCTCTGATATGGGTAAAAGAAATAAGTCTGGTGACTTGCGGTCGTTTGACTCGGTGCTTTTTAGAATCTAGTGCAGACACAAATTTTTATATCTTTCAACTAGGAGCGAGATGATACCTAATTTTGAAAGAAAATAAACTCTTTTTATGCCTTACATTCATCTAATCTTATTGAAAAAATGCTTCATTCCAATAAGTATGATGAATTATCATCATACTATGTGACAAGCGAAAGAAAGTAAGCTTTTTTTAACAGCACTATTTTTTTTAGATGAATGTTCAAATCAACAAAGCTAATTATATAATTTATAATATTTTTTATTTTATTTTTCGTTGCAAAACACTGCTAATATATTACAAAGACACCACAAAATATGCAGAAGTTCCTCATCAGTTGTTTTTAATATCAGACTTGTAAAAAATAAATCTCTAATACCAAATTTTAAGGAAGTTTTTATGCGTACTTTAGCACTTACCGCGATGATGATTGGGGCGACACTAAGTCCAAGCCTTTTTGCTCATGAAACTGAGAACTTGAACTACAATATTGTCAACATTCAAGCGGATGCTGCGCGTCAAGTTGCAAATGATGAAATGCGCGCCGTACTCTACATTGAAAGAAGTAATAAGCAACCTGCTGAGCTTTCTAACCAGATTAATCAATTGATGAATCAGGCTCAGGCAATTTCTCGTAAATACGCACAAGTGAAAGTCGAAACAGGCGCACAAAGTACCTATCCTATTTATGACAATGATAATAATAAATTGAAAGAATGGCGCGCTCGTGCAGAAATCCAAATTGAAAGTAAAGACTTTAAAGCAGCAAGCCAGTTGATTAGTGAACTACAACAAAGCTTCCAAACTCAATCGATTAGCTTCACCGTATCGGATGAGCAACGTAAAAAAGTTGAAAATGAGCTGATGATTGAAGCATCTAATAACTTTCGTCAACGTGCATTAGCAATTACACGTGCATGGGATAAAGCACAATACAATCTCGTTAGCTTGAACTTAAATACCAGTAATTATTTTCCACAACCGATGATGCGTGGCGGTATGGCAAAATTCTCAATGGCGGAAGCAGCACCTGCACAAGATATGGCAGCTGGTGAATCCAAGATTACTGTCAGTGCCAATGGTTCAATCCAATTTAAATAATTAAATATTCACATAAGGGCGTATCAGATACGCCCTATTTCTATAATATAATCCATTCAACATATAAAGATAAGAACAATGAATACCTATACCCCAAATATACATCACAGAAAAACTATCCGCCTAAAAGGCTATGATTATTCACAAAATGGAATATATTTTATTACAATTTGCTGCGCAGACCGACAATGTATATTTGGTCAAATTACTGAGCAAGAAATGACGTTAAATCAATTTGGGCAAATCGCCTACGATGAATGGTTAAATACTATCAATTTAAGAAACAATGTTGTTTTAGACCATTTTATTATTATGCCTAATCATATGCATGCAATCATCCATCTAAAAAAGCCAGATATAGAGAATATTTCTATTACTCAAACTACTGATAATCTAGGCATGTGTAGTGATTTTGGCGTATGCAATACGCCCCTACGATCACCATCTAATAATATTGGTGCGATCATTCGTGGCTATAAGGCTGCAGTTACAAAACAATTTAATCAACTCGATTTTAATCAAAAAGTATGGCAAAGAAATTACTATGAACATATCATTCGTAATGAAAAATCCTATACGGTAATTTCTAACTATATTATTAATAATCCTCGAACATGGGAAAATGATCTCTTTCATATTGATGCATAATTGTAGGGGCGTATCGCATACACCCAATCAAGAATTTAATTGCTTTTTGCTCACTGGCGAAGGTGTTGTTTGAATGATATGAACACACCGAATATAAGCAATTTTAATTTTATTTAAGCAAAATCTAAGAGAAAATTTTGAGTCTCATTCTTTCAATTTGTGCAGTTTGCAAAATAATAGTGTCATGCTATAAGTTCTGCAATGAATCCCAAGCAGCCTGAGCCAAGTTTTCCCGATAAACATTTGGGTTGGTAAGCACTTTTTCAGATAACCATGCTCGACAATAACTTTCAGTTGCACCAATCACCAATGAGATCATCAATTCAGGCGGTACTGATTTCAATAACTTAGCATCGCTATATGTCGACATATAGCTCACGATTTTTTGATTTCTCAGTTTATTTTTTTCATTTAACAATGGTCGGTACTCACTTTGCATCACATTAAAATGAGCAAGCATTAAAAATTTTGCAAAATGTGGTTGATCAGCAACCCAATCAACATAGCTATAAATCAAAGCATTCAGCACCTCTTTTAAAGATTGCGTATTGTCGAGGTATTGATCTCTCAACAAAGCTTGATCATCCAAAGCAGCAAAAACCAGTGCAGCAATGATCCCCTCCTTATTTTTAAAATGGTGATAAATTGCCCCGACACTACTTTCAGACTTGTCTCGGATCATTTCAATACTGGTTGCATCTAAACCATATTCAAGAAAACACGACAAGGCATCCAATAAGATTTGTCTTTTTAACAATGATCTACGTTGTGGGTATAAGCGTTCTAATAATTGCTGAGCCGTTTGCATAAGTTATTTAAATTTACCAATCATCGGAACTATTGTGAATGACTTGACCACAACTTGTAAACAGAATTATATTCCATTAAAGAATTTAATTCTGTTTAATAGGAAACTCTAAATGCCTTCAACTTTGGAATTATGGAACAAAGCTTCGGCTCTACCTGCTGGAAAATGGACATTCACACGGATGTTATGTTTAAAAGCCCCTTATTTCAGTAGCATTTCGCCCTTATTTGAGGAGTTAAAACCAAACTCTTGCAAAATATCGATTAAGAAAAAACGTTCTGTACTGAATCACATTGGTACAGTTCATGCGATTGCAATGTGTAATATGGCAGAACTTGCAGGCGGCACCATGACTGAGGTGACTGTTCCAGCCACACATCGCTGGATTCCAAAAGGTATGACTGTCGAATATTTAAAGAAAGCAGATACAGATCTCATCGCGATCGCAACACCTGTAGAGGATCACTATGATTGGGAGAAAGCTGGAGAATATCTAGTGAATGTCGATGTACTCGATCAGCACAACGATAAAGTCTTTCATGCCACTATTACCATGTGGGTTTCAAAAAAGAAAAAATAAAAGTAAAAAGCCCCGAACATGGTATTCGGGGCTGTTCTGCTTGAGTTAGTTTTTTACTTTTTAAAAGGAAGCGCATATTTAAAAATACGCCCTACCACTTCACCGAATTGTTTTACAAAACTAGCATTATTGTAATTTAAACCATATTTCTCACATACAGCTTCTACTTTAGGTGCAATTTGACGATAGCGACGTGCAGGAATATCTGGGAATAAATGATGCTCAATTTGATGGCTCAAATGCCCTGTCAAAATATGAAATGCTTCTGAACCTGTTAAATTAGATGAACCGCGAATTTGGCGCATATACCAGTGTCCACGACTTTCATCTTGCAAGACCGTTTTTGGAAATACTTCTGCGTCTTTAGTAAAATGACCACAAAAAATAATACTAAACGTCCAAATATTGCGAATGCCATTGGCAACTAGGTTTCCAGTAAACACAGGAATCGCTGATGGCCCTGCAATTAATGGAAAAAACACATAGTCTCTTAATAATTGCTTGGCAATTTTCTTCTGTGCAGGCTGCCATTCACGTTTGAATTGCGCCATTGATTTACGTTTATAAATCAATTTCCCTATTTCGAGATTTTGAATCGCCACGCCCCACTGAAACAATAAACAAAATGGAATACTGTAAACAGGCTGAAATAAGAAACCAGGCTTCCAACGTTGTTCAGGGAACAATCGTAGCAAACCGTAGCCAATATCATCATCCATCCCTTTAATATTGGTGTAGGTATGATGCTTGTAATTATGCGTTTGGCGCCAGTTATCTGAGGTTCCAACAGTATCCCACTCATAAGTCTGACCATTAAATTTTGGATCATTCATCCAGTCATATTGCCCATGCATCACATTATGACCGAGTTCCATATTTTCCATGATTTTGGCAAAACCCAGTAGACCCGTTCCTAACAACCATGCTGGTGGAAACCATCCTGCAAACAACAAAGCTCTTCCGAGTAAGCTGCTATAACGAACTGAAGCATAAACGCGACGAATGTACTTCGCATCTTTCTCACCCAAATCATCCAAAACTTCTTGTTTGATTTGATCGAGTTCTCGAGCAAATGCATCTAACTCAGCAGCAGTCAATTCACTGTTTTTAGGATTCTTAAAATATTCAATTTTAACAGGCATATTCATAATCAATTTCTCACTTATAGATCAATCACAAGATCAGATTGAGCGGAATTTACGCAAATTTTTAGCAACTGAGCAGGTTCATGATTCACTGAACCATTCAATAAATTTTGAGTTGAGCCTTGGGCTTTGGTACAAGCACATTTATTACAAATACCCATACGGCAACCATGATTAGGTTTAACACCTTGATGCTCCAAACTAGAAAGAATGGATTGTCCTTTAGGAATCACGACTGTTTTATTGGATTGAGTCAATCGCACATTTACAAAACCAGTTTCCGAAGCATCCACATCCAATTGGCTCAAACTAAAAGCTTCTGTTTGAAGCAAGGCAGCATCAGAAAATAATGTTTCTACGGTCGCAGCAAAACCTGATGGCCCACAGGCATATACAGTGGTCGCATTTAAAGCTGAAATTTGGTCTACATGGTTTTGATTTAAACGTTGATCTTGCTCTTGGGTATAAAAAATTTGATAACTGAATTGAGAGAAATTTTCTGCCGTTTCTTTTAAATATTCAGCATAGGCGGCATCAGCCTGAGTTTTCACCCAATACAGCAACTGGACAGATGTCGTTGAAAACTGTTTAGTTTGACTCAAACTTTCGATCAGGCTCAGCATTGGCGTAATGCCACTACCTGCTGCAAGTAATAACAGATTGGGGGTTTGAATATGCTGCTGCATATCGCCATAAGGTTGCCCTAAATAGACAATATCCCCAGCTTTAGATTGTTCGACCAACCATGAACTCACCAAACCTTGATCAACTTTTTTGACGGTTAAACAAAGATGATCTGCGTCTAATTGCATCAAGCTATAAGTACGTTCGTAATGACGCCCTGCGATTTCAACAGTGACAGGATGATGTTGTCCTGCTGCACCGCGCTGTACATGACGATTGCATTGCAAAATAAGGCTAACCGTATCTTTAGCCACTGTTTGTTTTTTTACGACTTTAGCAAGTGATTGGTTGACCGACCAAAGTGGATTGATTTTTTGTAGCCAAAAATTGGCATCATGGTTCGTGATTACGCTTTGGGCTATTGAATTGAATAGAGAAATTCTCTTTTCGACTACTTGCATGAGCGGGAACTCTGATCATTTTTTAATTATTATACATATGTATATATATTTGTATATATATTCGTATAAGAATTTACATTTCCCAAGTACTCAGACAATCGCTATAATCCCGAGTAGCTTACTTATATTTTGAAAATAATGGTTCAGTCTTCTTCTTTTTTACCGCTCGGTCATGACACAATAAATGAACAAGATGTCATTGCCATGAAATCTCCTGTACGCTCGGTTGGTAGAAAAGCAACCATTACAAGAGAAGAACTCTTCCAAGCGACCTTAAATTTAATCGGTCCTCAAAAAAGTATTGCCTCTTTAAGCTTACGTGAAGTGGCGCGTGAAGCAGGTATCGCACCAAATAGTTTTTATCGCCATTTCAAAGACATCGATGAACTTGCAATCGCCTTAATTGATCGCGCAGGTTTGGTGTTACGTAAGATTATTCGTGAAGCACGTTTACAAGCTTCTATGCAGCAAAGCATTATCCGCAGTTCAGTTGAAGTTTTCATTCAACAATTAGATGCCGATGAAGGCTACCTCAGTTTATTACTTCGTGAAGGTTATACAGGTTCTACCTCGTATAAATCGGCTGTAGATCGTCAGCTGAATTTCTTTCAACAAGAACTTCAAGAAGATTTGATTCGCTTGGAACAAATGAATGACAGTAAAATCAGTCATGCCGATATTGCAGCAAAAGCAATTACCCAATTGGTTTTTAACATGGGCGCAAAAGTAATTGATTTACCCCCAGAACTACGCACTGAAGTTGCAGAGCAAACCATGGTGATGATTCGTATGATTTTAGAGGGTGCTCGTCATTTCGATAAAATGGAAATTGATTAAGCAATTTCATCAGCATAAACTAGAGCAATTAAGACTTCACCTTTGTCATTTATCATAACTACAAGCTAAATTAGGCATACAGATCATGAATCTTTTGAATGACCGTCAAAGCATCATCGCCAGTTTTTTACTGATGTTTTTGTTTTTGGTGATGGTCATTCCCTTGCATCTTTTGCCTAGTTTTTTCGCAGGTTTTCTCATCTTCGAAATTATTAATAGTTTAAGCTCAATTGTTGAAAAACACATTGATGGTCAACGTGCACGTATCTTTATCAGTATTATTCTCGGGATTTTAACCACTTTCTTGATTGGTTTTTTTATTACCAGTCTAATCAGTTTTGTGATCTATGATTTAAAAGGTACGGGGCTCAATTCCTTTAATTTTAAAATTGATCGAACTCTGATTAAATTCCAAGCAGAAATGAGTCGATATGTTCCGGGTTATCTCCCTCATAGTGTTGCCGACATCAAAAATCAGATTCTTTCATTTATCAAAAATAATATTTCAATTGTGAAAAATACTGGCACAGATATTTTACACAGCCTTGCAACCATGTTGATTGGTCTGATTATTGGTATTTTAGTTTCGATTCAAAACTTCAAACAACATGCTGTACAACCTGTCTTTAAAGCGGCAATAATGCACCGTATTAAAAAACTTTCGACTTCGTTTAAAAATGTTGTATTTGCTCAAGTGAAGATCTCTTTGATCAATACAGTGTTATTTATGATCTTTGTTTTTATTGTACTTCCTTTATTTAATATTCACTTACCTTTCGCAAAAACACTCACCATTCTTACTTTTATTTTCGGTTTACTGCCAATTATTGGCAACCTGATTTCGAATACCTTGATTATCATGGCTGGGCTGACGATTTCACTCTCTGTAGCAGCAATCGCTTTAGCTTACTTAGTGATTATTCACAAACTTGAATACTTCGTAAATGCCAAAATCATTGGTACAAAAATTAATGCGAACGCTTGGGAAGTCCTGCTTGCAATGCTGATTTTTGAAGCTATCTTTGGGTTAAGTGGCTTAATCGTTGCGCCTATCTTTTACGCTTATATCAAATTGGAATGTAAAGATGCAGGGCTGATCTAACGGGTGTTTAATCAGCTCAACTTAAAGTTAACAAATTCATGCATTATTTATACTTATAAACACCTATGTGATCAAAAGAAAAATAATGATAAGCAAAATTACAAAATCCTTGCGAATTAAAACATTCACATGCCCACTCAAAGCATATGCTAAAGACTAAATGAATCATTTTATTCACGATGTTTCATCACATTATAATTGAATGAGGTAACTATGAATTCTTCAGCAGCGGCTTTGAAAGTATATACACGTAATAATTTAGATGACGCCATCAAAGAAGCCACCGTTAAAATATTAAATCAAATACTTGCCAATCTTATTGATCTCTCTTTACTGACCAAACAAGCGCATTGGAACATGCGTGGGAGCAACTTTATTGCAGTGCATGAAATGTTAGATACATTCCGCACCTCAATTATTACTCATTTAGATAATGTCGCTGAGCGTGCGGTACAAATTGGTGGCACAGCACTGGGAACTACCCAAACAGTTGCAGAGACATCACATCTCAAGCCTTATCCTGTTGCAATTCATGCGGTACAAGATCATTTAAAAGAACTAGCTGATCGTTATGGTGTGGTCGCCAATCATCTACGTGACACCATTAATAAAATTCAAGACCCTATTTCTGAAGATATTATCCATGCCGCATTAGAGGACTTAGATCAATATTTATGGTTCTTAGAAGCCAATATTGATCACTAAATCAATTGGCATAAAAAAGAGGACTTTAATTGTCCTCTTTTTTATTACTGTTTCAGTTAAGGCTTAACCACAACCAAAACTTGAATCGCTTCTGGAGTCACAGAAAGACCATCTAATAAGCCTAGACCCTCTTTCTGGAACTTTTGTAAACGCTCAATTTCATCTTGACGAATACTTGGGTTAAATTGCTTGAGATATGCTAAACGGTCAATTTCATATTGCCATTTACTGCCATAATGTTCTTTTGCTTGTTGCATCAACTCTGGCAAAGAGGTTTTGGCAATATCTAAAGCTTGTGCATAACGTGTTTCAATGACATCACGGCGTGCTTTCACAACTTGACGACAGCTATTACCATCTAAGTGGTGTAAGTACGGACGTAAAATACTTGGATCGATCTTGGCAGATAAATCCTGACCAGTTTCACTCAATAAGACACGAATTAATTGTTTCGGTAAGCTAGATGGTAAATTCAATGCCTTTGGTGCAACGACATCGACCTTGAACCAAACTTCCAATAAAACTGAACCTTGTTTCAACGCATTGGATTTAAGCAATGCCACATTGGTACTACCAAATGATTGTGTACGGATCATCTCCATCACACTTTCAATAAATGGGTGTTCCAAAGTTAAGTACTGTGCATCTTCACGGATTTGTGCCTGATCACGATAGAAGGTTGCCGTCATCCCTTCTTCATCCAAGGTGATTCCTTGAACTTGCATTTGATCTGTTGGTTTGATGATCACGGTACCGTTGCTTTGCTCATCAAAATCAATATTGGTTGATGACATGAAACGCTTCACAAACATCGGTAAAGTCGTGTTGTCATCATAGTCCTCAAGTGCTTGCACAATACCTTGTGCCACAATTGGACGGCAAGAGTTGTACTCAAGCAAACGGTCTCGACCTGCTTGCAACTCAGCTTCCAATGCCTGACGCTGTACATTTACTTCTTCAAGTAAATCTTCAAAAGTCTGACCTTGATCTGCCAATAAACAATCTTTGAGTTCAATAATAAAGTTTTCTTGCAACGTTTGTGCGGTTGGAGAAATACTACTGAAAATATTCAGTGCTTCGTTATACCAACGGAACATACGTTCTTGTGCGGTACCCACCAAATATGGCACATGAATTTGAATACGATTTTCCTGACCAATACGGTCCAGACGACCAATACGTTGTTCAAGTACATCTGGGTTTGCAGGCAAGTCAAATAAAATGAGGTCACTGGCAAACTGGAAGTTACGTCCTTCCGAACCAATCTCAGAACAGAGGAGAATTTGAGCGCCATAACTGTCTTCTGCAAAATATGCCGCAGCTTGGTCACGCTCTAATAAGCTCATACCTTCATGGAACATGGCTGTGCGAATGCCTGCATGTAAACGCAATACATTTTCAAGTGCTTCAACCACTGGCCCACTACGTGCGATCAATAACACTTTTTTGTGTTTTAAATCTTTGCGTAGCACTTCCATCAACCATGGCACACGCGGATCATTTTCCATCCATGCACCATCAAGTTGACCTTCTTCTGGCCACATTTGCTCACGCATTTTGCCATCGAATGACCAATCTTCTGGTGCTGGCAAAGGTGCTGGTTGGCAATCACGACCAGGGAAGCCTTGTATTGCTTCACGCGTGTTACGGAATAGAATACGACCTGTACCATGACGATCTAATAATTCATGAATCGCACGCATACGCTGTTCAGGCTGATCATCAATACGATGACCTAATAAGCCGTCTAGTGCAGCAAGGTGTTCTTCCGTCAATGCTTCATCTGACATCAACACTTCTGCAACTTTTGCTGTGTGTTGATATTTTTCTTCTTCATCAAGGAAACGATCGAGGCTACTGAAACGTTGCGGATCGAGCAAACGAAGACGTGCAAAATGACTTTCAACACCTAATTGTTCAGGTGTTGCGGTGAGCAGTAACACACCCGCAGTTTGTTCAGCTAATTCTTCAACAAGATCATAACGATCATTGCCGCCTTCTTCTTCACTCCACATCAAATGATGTGCTTCATCAACCACCAGTAAATCGAAACCTGCCTCAACCGCTTGCTCACGCAAATCATCATGGTCAACCATCAAATCGACACTCGCAATAATGCATTGCTCAGTCAGGAAAGGATTTAGATCAGGATCGTGCTCTTTGATTGATGCTGTGCGAGTTAAATCAAATAGAGAAAATTGCAAATTGAAACGGCGACGCATTTCAATCATCCACTGATACTGTAATGAATCAGGTACTAAAATTAGGATACGCTCTGAACGTCCTGTTTTCAGTTGTTGATGGATAATCAAACCCGCTTCAATGGTTTTACCCAAACCGACTTCATCGGCTAACAATACGCGTGGTGCAAAACGTTTACCCACTTCGTGTGCGATATACAGTTGATGTGGAATCAAACCCACACGCGCACCCAAAAAACCACGTAAAGGACTGGTATGCATTTGCGCTTGCAATAGCATCGCTTCAATACGCAGGTCATACCATTCTTTATAATCAACTTGGCTAGCTAACAGACGTTCCAAAGGTTTTGATAGTTGGATTTGCGCACCAATACGAGTTTCGTTCAATGACTTACGTTCTTGTTCGCCATTTTCGAGGCTACGGACGACATCGTAACGAAGCACGCCATGACGGTCTTCAACCGATTCAACAATCCACTTAACACCTTCTTGATCTTGTACTTCATCTTTGACATTAAAGATGATACGAGACAAAGGCGCGTTGTTACGTGCATAAACACGCGTTTCATCACTTTTCGGGAATAAAATGCTGATAGAACGTTCATCTACATCAATAAGAACACCTAGACCGAGTTCAGTTTCTGTATCCGATAACCAACGTTGACCAATAGCAAACGGCTGCAATTTATTCCACCTTTTTTCATGTTAGCCCACATATTGTATGCCTTAAACTGACGAAAGCTTAAGCTACTTTATGTAGTTTTAAATTTGGTATTTACGAGCAATCAACTGCGCAAATAACCCTAATATTTTGACATAAAGCTTGCTCAAATAGCGCGCTTTACATCTAGTTTGATCAAAAAAATACGATTAAAACGGCACTGGGCAGTCAAAACTGAGTTGAGTGCCTGTTTTAGGATGAGCAAAGCTTAATTGCATTGCATGTAAACACAAACGCGCATAAAGCTGCTGTTGTTCTGGTGTGGCATATAAAGTATCACCCAAAATCGGATGACCTAAATATTGCATATGTACACGAAGCTGATGTGAACGCCCTGTAATCGGAGTCAATTTAACTCGGGTTACTGCTTGTCCTTGAATTTCGAAATGCTCAATGGCTTGCCATTCGGTTAATGCAGGCTTGTGATGTGCTGCATCAACGATATGTAATGGCGGACGACTTGGATCATAAATCACAGGAATATCAACTGTGCCCTGACCCTCTAAATGACCAGCAACCAAAGCTTGATAAATTTTTGAGGTTTGACGGTCTTGGAATTGACGTGAAATATTGCTCTGTCCAAATTTGGATAAACCAAACACCAAAATACCCGAGGTATCACGATCTAAACGATGAATGAGTAGAGTTTTCGGTTCTAATTTTAATAAACGATTGATCAGACAGTCTTGTAAATCAGGTGTTTTCCCCGGCACTGTCAGAAGTCCAGCAGGTTTATGGATGACCATAAAATCTTCATCACGATGAATCAAATGTTCATTTAGAAAATCTATCAAGGTAGCCTTCCAACGACTGGATGAAAACAAGCGGGCAATCATAAAAAGCTTAGCTTAGAAATACAATCAAAAAATCAATTTAATTCTACTTTTTATTCTCACTGAAAAAAACACCACCGTAGTTACTGTGGTGTTTTCATCATTTTAATTTAAATAGATGCTTTCATTTCAGCAAAAGTTTCTTTTGCTGCCTGAATGGTCGCTGCAATATCTTGATCTGAATGCATAGACGAAATAAAGCCAGCTTCAAATGCAGATGGTGCAAGATATACGCCACGCGCTAACATGCCGTGGAAAAATTTCTTAAATGCATCAACATCACACGCTAACATCGAATCAAAGCTCGTAATGTCATCTTGATCTGTGAAATACAAACCGAACATTCCACCGACTTGTTGGGTTTTAAATGGAATACCTGCTTCATCTGCCGCAGCTTGTAACCCTGCAAGCAATTTTGCTAACTGTGCCGCAAGCTTGTCATAAAATTCAGGTTCACGTAGATGTTTGAACATCGCGATACCGGCACGCATTGCCAATGGATTACCCGACAAAGTTCCTGCTTGGTAAACACCACCTAAAGGCGCGATGCATTGCATAATTTCACGTTTACCACCGAAAGCACCAACCGGTAAACCCGCACCAATAATTTTACCCAAAGTGGTTAAATCAGGTTTAACATTATAAACCGATTGTGCGCCACCTAAAGCAACACGGAAACCCGTCATCACTTCATCAATAATAAATACCGATTTGTACTCATCACATACATCACGAATCGCTTGCAAGAAACCATCAATTGGCGTAACCAAGTTCATGTTGCCTGCAACTGGCTCGATAATCACACCAGCAATCTCATGCCCAAACTTGCTAAAACATTCTTTTAAAGCTTCAATATTATTATATGGCAGCGTTAAAGTATGCTTTGCAAAATCAGCAGGTACGCCTTTTGAGGTTGGTTCACCTTCACCTAAAGTGAGTAAACCTGAGCCTGCTTTCACCAATAACGAATCTGAATGACCGTGATAACACCCTTCAAATTTTACAATCTTGTCACGCCCTGTATAACCACGTGCCAAACGAATTGCGGTCATCGTCGCTTCTGTACCTGAACTGGTCATACGCACCATTTCAATTGAAGGCATGATCTCGCAAATCGTATCCGCTAAAGTAGTTTCATGTACGGTTGGTGCACCAAAACTTAAACCATCTTCCGCCGCAGTTTGTACTGCCTGAATAATATCAGGATGTGCGTGACCTAGAATCATCGGTCCCCATGAGCCCACGTAGTCCACATAACGTTTGCCATCGACATCCCATAAGTATGCGCCTTTTGCCTTTTCAATAAAGACTGGCGTACCACCAACACTATTAAATGCACGTACAGGCGAATTGACACCACCTGGAATATGTTTATTTGCTTGTTTAAATAACTGTTCTTGCTTTGGAGATAGACTCATAAAATGTTCAACCTAAAATCGAAGATGAGGAACAACTAAAGCTCCGAAGAACCTTTGCAGTTCCACAAGGCGAATAAAAAATTATGCAAATAACTGTGCCCATGCAGCCACACGAGCAGGAATTTCGGCTGTTGATCGTCCTAATATATCACTAATGACTGCACAAAGGCTCGTCCCAGCATCAATCACAAGCTGAGAATTTTCAACTGTCAGACCACCAATTGCACAAATGGGTACATCAAATTTTTGCTTTGCCTGTTGAATCACTTCAATCCCAACATTCCCTGCTTCAGGTTTGGTTGAAGTTGCATAAACTGCACCAAAAGCCACATAGGTTGCACCTTCAGCAATTGCTTTCTCAGCCAATTCTAATGAATTCAGACAGGTACGACCAATAATGATACCTTGTGATAAACGTGCAGCGGCATCCGTAATTTCACCATCGGACTGTCCAAGATGTACACCTAAACCAAATTGCTCAGCCAATTCCAAATCATCATTAATCACAAATGGAACTTGGTATGTTTCACAGAGGGCTTGGATTTGTTCAACTTCATCAGGCTGATCAGCTTTTGCAACTTTCTTACGACGATACTGTAAAATCGCAATATGCCCTGTCGCCAAAGCGACCTCTAATTTTTCTAATAATAATTGGAGAGGATCATCATTGGTAATAAGATAAAGACCGCGCATAGTTAAAACTCATCAATTTCAGGTATTCAGTATAAAGCAAAAAATATTAAGCACTTTTAATAAAGCGCCAACGTACAATCGCCAATATTACTAAGAATAAAATCATGAACACACTGACACTTCCACCACCCGATTGGCTTGTTTGGCTACTTTTTTGTTCGGGAACGGTATTTGGATGCAGATAAGCGTTTAACCAATCTGAATAGTTCGCAACTCGAGTATAAACCCCAGGATAACCAACCTTCGCACAGCCAATTCCCCAACTCGCAACACCTAGCAAATATGGTTTTTCTAAATTATTAATCGTTAAACCTGCACCGCTATCACCATAACAAGCATCTGTAAGACTGTCTTGCATCGGTGATTCTGCACAAAGCATATTCTGAGTGATTTGTTGCGCGCTATATAATGATGATGAAGATAGACAATTGGCTAATTTTACGGTGGTATATCTTAAAGTCGTTGGATACAGCGCAGGATTTCTCATCATTTGCCCTGCGTACTGCTGACAAACTAGAGATTGACTATTGTCACAATCTTCTAATACTCCCCACCCTGCAATTTGCGTCATACTCGCAATCAATGCATTTTGTTTTTCTAAAGTTGGATTAATAACGTCGATCGTTTGGCAATTTTTACCACACTTTATAAAATCAACAGCACTTTCCAATTCTAATAGTGCAAGATCGTTATCATAAATATGATTATTATATTTCTCATGTATATACCCCTTTTTAACTTTAATAATTTGTCCTAATTGAATACTTTGTAAGTTTTGTGCGCCAATCAAAATATAATAATCACTGTTTTGTTTTTCGAGTTGTTCAATACAATGTGCTGCTGTCACCACCCAACGATCTGCAACTAAGCTTCCTGAGCAAATGTAGGATTGATAAGGGTCTAAGGGACTAGCTATGAGTGCAACTTGCCACGGGATTTGTGCTTCTGTAGTCAGATTGCCATTGATAATTCGAGCTTTCGGACTCATATTTGCCCATACGCTTTGTATGAAACTAAATAACAGAATACTTAGAATAATAGGATATTTTTTCACAAATATAAGTCCCAAAAAATAATATTGAATTACGCATAAAATAATAAAGCATAAACTCTTTTTATTTTTTTATTTTAACTAATAAAATATGACTAGGAAATAAAAATATATTTAATTTAAACTTTATAAGCTGCCTATATGGCAGTGAATTACAAGATAGCTTAAGCAGTCCTATTGCTTATTTTCTAAGCTGCCTACATGGCAGTGAACATACTTGGAATAAACCATGTGCTGTAGAGTCTTTTCTAAGCTGCCTACATGGCAGTGAACGTGGGAATCCAGCTTGCATTGTTGCATTCTGATTTCTAAGCTGCCTACATGGCAGTGAACATACAGGTAAGCCAATTCAGATTTTTGTTTGTTTTCTAAGCTGCCTACATGGCAGTGAACATGGTTTAACTTGGTCTGATTCGCTTGAAATTTTTCTAAGCTGCCTACATGGCAGTGAACCCTGACCACATACAACGTATTGGTCAGCGAACTTTCTAAGCTGCCTACATGGCAGTGAACTTGCACCCTCTCCAAGCTCGCGATCGTTATAATTTCTAAGCTGCCTACATGGCAGTGAACACAAGTAGATCCAGCCAATGCCACCTTCGGGCTTTCTAAGCTGCCTACATGGCAGTGAACAACATTGGTTTTGCCTGGTACAACAGTTTTATTTTCTAAGCTGCCTACATGGCAGTGAACGAAACAATACGTCCATCTATATCAATTTTATTTTTCTAAGCTGCCTACATGGCAGTGAACAATAATTAAGCCGTTTGGAAAGCGGTCACATGTTTCTAAGCTGCCTACATGGCAGTGAACGCGTGATTGCACAAATTGAGGTCGAATGCTATTTTCTAAGCTGCCTACATGGCAGTGAACAATCAAATCATTTTTAAAAGGAATGTTGTTATTTTCTAAGCTGCCTACATGGCAGTGAACAAAAATAAATGACTGTGTTAAACAATTTGGATTTTCTAAGCTGCCTACATGGCAGTGAACTCTTTGATGAGATTCATGCGTCTACTGCATTTTTTCTAAGCTGCCTACATGGCAGTGAACTGATTCAAAGTCATCAAATGCAATATCGACACTTTCTAAGCTGCCTACATGGCAGTGAACTTGCGTCTAAAGCTTGTTTTGTAAGATATGAATTTCTAAGCTGCCTACATGGCAGTGAACTTCCAAGTGCTCAATTAACCTTAGATTCCACATTTCTAAGCTGCCTACATGGCAGTGAACACAAACCTCGCCTTTCTCAAGATTCTTTTTTCTTTCTAAGCTGCCTACATGGCAGTGAACGAATAATAGGTTCAGGTGTAAATGCGCCAATCTTTCTAAGCTGCCTACATGGCAGTGAACATTATACAAGTGATTGGTCGCGGGCTTTGTCATTTCTAAGCTGCCTACATGGCAGTGAACTTCCTTTTGCCAACTCACCATCTATGCCTTCTTTTCTAAGCTGCCTACATGGCAGTGAACGTGCTATCTGGTATTCACTTCGTAATGTGACTTTTCTAAGCTGCCTACATGGCAGTGAACATTCACCCTGCATTTATGCCAATTAATTTCAATTTCTAAGCTGCCTACATGGCAGTGAACTAAACCTTGATCACCCGCTATCTTTAATTCTTTTTCTAAGCTGCCTACATGGCAGTGAACTGAAAGGTGATGTCTTGCAAATGATTTGTCTTGTTTCTAAGCTGCCTACATGGCAGTGAACATTAAATCATGGTTGAAGTTTGTCCACTAACATTTCTAAGCTGCCTACATGGCAGTGAACAGTAGTGTGAATTTGCATTACTTTTGTTTTTTTTTCTAAGCTGCCTACATGGCAGTGAACTACTGGAGCGATCGGCACAGGCAAAACAACTTTTTCTAAGCTGCCTACATGGCAGTGAACAACAAGGTGCAGCTTCGGCAACTGGTTACAAATTTCTAAGCTGCCTACATGGCAGTGAACTGAGGTTGCGACAAAGCAAGTCATCTGCATCATTTCTAAGCTGCCTACATGGCAGTGAACAAATTGATAGTGCCGTGGGGCGTCAAGGTGCTTTTCTAAGCTGCCTACATGGCAGTGAACTTTGAAGTGGCGGTTGATGGTAATGCTTGTTCTTTCTAAGCTGCCTACATGGCAGTGAACCAGTAACAACTGGTACAGTTGCTTTGCCAGCTTTTCTAAGCTGCCTACATGGCAGTGAACGAACTATAAGAGAGCTGATTATGAGCAATTTATTTCTAAGCTGCCTACATGGCAGTGAACATGCTGTAGCGGTACTCGTTGGAAATGGTCGTTTTCTAAGCTGCCTACATGGCAGTGAACGAACAGGTTGTGCAGCTTGAACCTGTTCTTCTTTTCTAAGCTGCCTACATGGCAGTGAACCTGTGCATTTACTGCACGAGCCTGTTTCAATATTTCTAAGCTGCCTACATGGCAGTGAACAGCAAGATGAGCTGGATTTAAAGTGGGTGGTTTTTCTAAGCTGCCTACATGGCAGTGAACCAACTTCTAGAACTTCAATCTTAGCTTCTTGATTTCTAAGCTGCCTACATGGCAGTGAACATGAACTGTCAGATGCAGTAGAAGTTCCAGATTTTCTAAGCTGCCTACATGGCAGTGAACAGGGTGCAAGGGCTTTTTTTGAGTCACAAGGCTTTTCTAAGCTGCCTACATGGCAGTGAACCTTATGTTGGCCCATATATTGCTCCTGCAATCTTTCTAAGCTGCCTACATGGCAGTGAACAAGACAAGCTTGATCTTGATGTTATGCAAAAATTTCTAAGCTGCCTACATGGCAGTGAACACGCATGTTGAAATGTCTTATCTTCCGTTGGTTTTCTAAGCTGCCTACATGGCAGTGAACTGATCGGTTTTGCGGTTTGAATTTTGATGATTTTTCTAAGCTGCCTACATGGCAGTGAACCCTTGTAGTTGTTTTTTGTTCTATCGAAGTCATTTCTAAGCTGCCTACATGGCAGTGAACACATGATCATGCCACGATCAAAATATCCATCCTTTCTAAGCTGCCTACATGGCAGTGAACTTCACAACCGCAGTGCTTGCTCGGTATGCGTTTTTCTAAGCTGCCTACATGGCAGTGAACCCTGAGTTTTTAGATGCCTTAAGGCGTGGCAATTTCTAAGCTGCCTACATGGCAGTGAACCTTGACTTCGATTTTATTACTATGTTTCGAGTTTTCTAAGCTGCCTACATGGCAGTGAACTGCATCAAGGGGTAAGGATTAAATATCTGTCATTTCTAAGCTGCCTACATGGCAGTGAACATTCGATGCAGCGCGATCTGCTGCATCCTTTGTTTCTAAGCTGCCTACATGGCAGTGAACCTAGGTCAGGCACGGTTCACAAGGATTTCTAATTTCTAAGCTGCCTACATGGCAGTGAACGCACCACTAGATAGACAATAGCCGTTTATAGTTTTCTAAGCTGCCTACATGGCAGTGAACATAGATGAAAAAAGATAAAATCACGTTCGTCTTTTCTAAGCTGCCTACATGGCAGTGAACCTGATTATGAGCAATTTAGGTTTTGAAGTGGCTTTCTAAGCTGCCTACATGGCAGTGAACATTTATAGCCCCATGTCATCAACAAACCAAATTTTCTAAGCTGCCTACATGGCAGTGAACTAACCAACTTTGCTTTCCTGCTTTAACCAAGTTTTCTAAGCTGCCTACATGGCAGTGAACTGAAGCAGCGCATTTTCTTTAATACGGGTAAATTTCTAAGCTGCCTACATGGCAGTGAACTTGTTGCGCCTGATGTTGTATTTATCCAGCTATTTCTAAGCTGCCTACATGGCAGTGAACAACGTTATGGGGGGATTTTCAAGGTTTTTAATTTTCTAAGCTGCCTACATGGCAGTGAACAATATAAGCGTAGAAACGCTGATAACTACCATTTTCTAAGCTGCCTACATGGCAGTGAACAAATCAATAGTTATTTTGTAGGGGCTTAATATTTTCTAAGCTGCCTACATGGCAGTGAACGCACCACTAGATAGACAATAGCCGTTTATAGTTTTCTAAGCTGCCTACATGGCAGTGAACTCTTAATAGGGGAATTAGAAAGGCATCCAAAATTTCTAAGCTGCCTACATGGCAGTGAATAAATTTAAGGTGAATTTTAAAGATAGCTAAAGTTTCTAAGCTGCCTACATGGCAGTGAACTAGCAGACCCTAAACTACTAGTTGAATATACTTTTCTAAGCTGCCTACATGGCAGTGAACTTTAGAAATGAAGTTATCCCAAAGTTTATCGATTTCTAAGCTGCCTACATGGCAGTGAACATACTGATTGACACTAATAGACTAGTGTGCTATTTCTAAGCTGCCTACATGGCAGTGAACTAATGGTTAAAAAACAAAGTTATTTACACTTATTTCTAAGCTGCCTACATGGCAGTGAACGAATTATTCAGCCAAGCTTTAAACTTTGAATTTTTCTAAGCTGCCTACATGGCAGTGAACTCTCGTGCCAATGAAATTCAAAATGATGATGTTTTCTAAGCTGCCTACATGGCAGTGAACGCTTGTATTGTTTAGATGTGTTCTCACCATCTTTTCTAAGCTGCCTACATGGCAGTGAACAAGCCAAATTTCTTATACAGATTTATACAAGCTTTCTAAGCTGCCTACATGGCAGTGAACCACTAATGCTCACAACCGATTCAACTTGTTTTTTTCTAAGCTGCCTACATGGCAGTGAACTGGACAACAACCAGATACTTCACCCTCATATTTTTCTAAGCTGCCTACATGGCAGTGAACTTTCCATTGGTGGTGCAACTGGTTTGCTTGCTTTTCTAAGCTGCCTACATGGCAGTGAACATCACCAGTTCACACGTCCGACCCAATACAGCTTTCTAAGCTGCCTACATGGCAGTGAACTAAACGCTGTTTAAAGTAAGTGCAGCATTTTGTTTCTAAGCTGCCTACATGGCAGTGAACATCAACAACAGCACAGGGCTGGATGAACTACTTTTCTAAGCTGCCTACATGGCAGTGAACGGTTTACTAGGTAAAGTAGACCACTTTACAAATTTCTAAGCTGCCTACATGGCAGTGAACTCTGAGATGTTTAGCAGCTCAGTCGAATATCATTTCTAAGCTGCCTACATGGCAGTGAACCAATTGCGTACGCTGGTACAGCTTGTCACTTTTTTCTAAGCTGCCTACATGGCAGTGAACTGCCGCTTGCTACCCAATAGTGATTTACAGACTTTCTAAGCTGCCTACATGGCAGTGAACTGAAATTTGATGAAAAAGACTGCTGACGCTCATTTCTAAGCTGCCTACATGGCAGTGAACGGCTTTTTATGACACGCCGAGTACAAACACCTTTTCTAAGCTGCCTACATGGCAGTGAACATAACGTTTTGCATTCACGAACATATCATGAATTTCTAAGCTGCCTACATGGCAGTGAACTGCAACTTGTCCGCCGTCTGTAAATCACTATTTTTCTAAGCTGCCTACATGGCAGTGAACGGTTATACCGAAGCTTTAAACGGTGTAGCCAATTTCTAAGCTGCCTACATGGCAGTGAACCTTGTGGCATAGCGTTACCAAAATTACCCATCTTTCTAAGCTGCCTACATGGCAGTGAACTAAAATGGCTGCATTAAGTTTTGATTCAGGTTTTTCTAAGCTGCCTACATGGCAGTGAACTCACAAGCATCAACTGTTTTTAGATAATCAATTTTCTAAGCTGCCTACATGGCAGTGAACAACTACAGGCATTAAAAAGCCCCTTTCGGGGCTTTCTAAGCTGCCTACATGGCAGTGAACACCAGCAACGGCTCAAGGTTGGATGAATTATTTTTCTAAGCTGCCTACATGGCAGTGAACTATTTATACAAGCATCGCAACGACCCTGTGAATTTCTAAGCTGCCTACATGGCAGTGAACGGCTTTAAGTGTGTTGGTGCTTTATTGGATTTTTTCTAAGCTGCCTACATGGCAGTGAACGTTCTACCTTGTTTATGCTGAAACGCTGAATTTTTCTAAGCTGCCTACATGGCAGTGAACTACCACCTTCTTCTAAGTGATAACCCGTATATTTTCTAAGCTGCCTACATGGCAGTGAACTTTCCTGCATTTGCAACAGCAGCATTTACAGTTTTCTAAGCTGCCTACATGGCAGTGAACAAGCACAGCAAATTCTTGCTGATATTTCCAATTTTCTAAGCTGCCTACATGGCAGTGAACAAATAAATCTTAAATTGCAATTGACAAGTTCATTTCTAAGCTGCCTACATGGCAGTGAACAAGCATATACATTAAAAAGACTTTGGCAGCAATTTCTAAGCTGCCTACATGGCAGTGAACACTAACAAAGACTCAAGACGGCTTAAGTATTGTTTCTAAGCTGCCTACATGGCAGTGAACTTTTGACAAGAAAGGGCGTGGTGATCTTGTTTTTTCTAAGCTGCCTACATGGCAGTGAACCATCAAGTAATGCTTCTGCATCCTCTTTATTTTTTCTAAGCTGCCTACATGGCAGTGAACTATACCTTGTACAAAGATTGCCCCTGCTTGATTTTCTAAGCTGCCTACATGGCAGTGAACAATGAGATTTCACTTGTAGACCACTTTACAAATTTCTAAGCTGCCTACATGGCAGTGAACTACATTCAATCGAGATCAAGAAGTTATTGCATTTTCTAAGCTGCCTACATGGCAGTGAACTGTTGACATGGGTGCTTGGCTTAGTTCTGGTGTTTCTAAGCTGCCTACATGGCAGTGAACGGTTGTTGTGGCCCTAGCAAATTATCTGAATATTTCTAAGCTGCCTACATGGCAGTGAACCAAAAATTTGGCTTGAATTGGTCGTTTGCTAATTTCTAAGCTGCCTACATGGCAGTGAACTTGCTTGGGCTGCGGATCAGTTTTCGGAAACTTTTCTAAGCTGCCTACATGGCAGTGAACCGGTCAAAACAGTCAGATCATCAATCCCATCATTTCTAAGCTGCCTACATGGCAGTGAACCTTCAGGTG
This sequence comes from Acinetobacter tjernbergiae DSM 14971 = CIP 107465, assembly GCF_000374425.1. GTDB lineage: Bacteria > Pseudomonadota > Gammaproteobacteria > Pseudomonadales > Moraxellaceae > Acinetobacter > Acinetobacter tjernbergiae. The sequence continues at coordinate 66,626 of NZ_KB894353.1, forward strand.
GTGAATACATGGTTGACTCAGATTTTCTAAGCTGCCTACATGGCAGTGAACGAAAGTGCAATTAGAAAATGAAATGTCTTATGATTTCTAAGCTGCCTACATGGCAGTGAACGCATGAAACTTGCTAAACTTGTGCATCCGTGTATTTCTAAGCTGCCTACATGGCAGTGAACATTGGTCACATGAGCGCATTGCTTTTTTGATTTTTCTAAGCTGCCTACATGGCAGTGAACGTGCTTTAGCTTCACATATAGGTGAAGTTCATTTTCTAAGCTGCCTACATGGCAGTGAACATGATACGCAGTTAATTTTTAATGGAAAAATATTTCTAAGCTGCCTACATGGCAGTGAACCAAATCCCTGTGGATTCATCTTCATTTCAATTTTTCTAAGCTGCCTACATGGCAGTGAACAAGCCATCGCAGACTATGAGGCAATCTTTGGATTTCTAAGCTGCCTACATGGCAGTGAACATCCATGCCAATGTGTAAGCTTTCAGAGGCTTTTTCTAAGCTGCCTACATGGCAGTGAACAATCATGTCAGCAGGTACTGCAATTTTTTCTTTTTCTAAGCTGCCTACATGGCAGTGAACAGCGTTCAGCTCATCAATGGCTTGAACAGTACTTTCTAAGCTGCCTACATGGCAGTGAACTGGTATTCAGCGAGTTGGTGGTCATGTATTAATTTCTAAGCTGCCTACATGGCAGTGAACATCATGTCGTTAAAACGCCCCTAACATTCTTGTTTCTAAGCTGCCTACATGGCAGTGAACTTGATTGCCTTTTAGAATCGAGTCTTTATGTTTTTCTAAGCTGCCTACATGGCAGTGAACTAACTGGTGGCTACTTAGTTGACGATATGGTTTTTCTAAGCTGCCTACATGGCAGTGAACATCTAAATTAAATTTGGCTGCAATAGCGGCTTTTTCTAAGCTGCCTACATGGCAGTGAACTTGGAAATCTGCACTATCAATGTAATGCGCAATTTCTAAGCTGCCTACATGGCAGTGAACTAATGCGAGAGCTTAAAGAGTCGGGTAGTTCATTTCTAAGCTGCCTACATGGCAGTGAACGTTTTTAATTTAAGCCCATCGATTAAATTCATTTTCTAAGCTGCCTACATGGCAGTGAACCAGATTGCTCAGAAGCTTTGGTTCGCCTTGTGTTTCTAAGCTGCCTACATGGCAGTGAACCGGATCGGGAGTAACGCGCCGTTCTCAAGCTTTTTCTAAGCTGCCTACATGGCAGTGAACAGACACGAGCATCATGCTCACGGATGACGACTTTTCTAAGCTGCCTACATGGCAGTGAACTCAAAGAAAATGAACCTGACCCAGAAACGGGTTTTCTAAGCTGCCTACATGGCAGTGAACCAGATGAAAGAGTTGGGTGCTCGTTTGGTGCATTTCTAAGCTGCCTACATGGCAGTGAACTCACTTGGATAAATACAGTTCCTTATTTCTCATTTCTAAGCTGCCTACATGGCAGTGAACCCTGACCACATACAACGTATTGGTCAGCGAACTTTCTAAGCTGCCTACATGGCAGTGAACGCGTTGGTCGTGGTGTTGTTTCTGACGATTCTTTTCTAAGCTGCCTACATGGCAGTGAACGTATCCTTTCGTACTCTGTACGTGAGCGTAGTTTTCTAAGCTGCCTACATGGCAGTGAACTCCATAGCAACAGCCAATAACTTTGGTGGTTATTTCTAAGCTGCCTACATGGCAGTGAACGTAAGTAATGCTTTGCCGTATGGCTGCTTATATTTCTAAGCTGCCTACATGGCAGTGAACGGCTATTCAGTTTTAGAAGCGGTCTACGATCATTTCTAAGCTGCCTACATGGCAGTGAACCGCTTGTTAATTCAACAAGCTCAGTCTTAACATTTCTAAGCTGCCTACATGGCAGTGAACGTGCCATAAACGTTATGCCCTTGCATAATTTTTTTCTAAGCTGCCTACATGGCAGTGAACATAAGTTTCAAAGCTTGCTTCGTACTCTTGGCTTTCTAAGCTGCCTACATGGCAGTGAACAATGCGCTGACGAGTTAGAGCAAGCGCTCAAGTTTCTAAGCTGCCTACATGGCAGTGAACTACGGCGTTGGTATTGAACGAGAAGCCCATCGTTTCTAAGCTGCCTACATGGCAGTGAACCATATTCTGTTGAAGAGATATACTTTATACGTTTTCTAAGCTGCCTACATGGCAGTGAACGACTATGAAGCGGAAAAACTTCGGATTGATCATTTCTAAGCTGCCTACATGGCAGTGAACATTTGCTTTCACCATGTCGTCACGCATTTTGATTTCTAAGCTGCCTACATGGCAGTGAACGCTTCAAGGTAGAAATTTGAATATTCTGCAATTTTCTAAGCTGCCTACATGGCAGTGAACATTGTCAAGATGCTGAGAAATTAAAGCTTCAATTTCTAAGCTGCCTACATGGCAGTGAACACACACCACCACGACCATTCTTATCACTCATATTTCTAAGCTGCCTACATGGCAGTGAACATCAATACCACCACGAGTTAAAACCTGAAAATTTTCTAAGCTGCCTACATGGCAGTGAACGGCATTAGAACGATTCAAGCAGGCGGCGGATTTTTCTAAGCTGCCTACATGGCAGTGAACTGTTTCTTTTGAACTTGACAACCTAATCACTTTTTCTAAGCTGCCTACATGGCAGTGAACATGTGCCGCCAAAAGTCAGCTTATCTTGGTCATTTCTAAGCTGCCTACATGGCAGTGAACAAGGCAATCAAAGCACTGGCGGCGGATATGGTTTTCTAAGCTGCCTACATGGCAGTGAACATTTTGATGCGAATTTTAGCCCTACATTGATATTTCTAAGCTGCCTACATGGCAGTGAACATCACTTTCTTTTGTCCAGCCGCGTGTTTTACTTTCTAAGCTGCCTACATGGCAGTGAACTGTAATATTAACACAAAAAATAAAGCTATAACAGTGAGTTAAGCTTTAAATCTAGTAAAAGACCCAAGTTTCAACCCACGTTTATAACTTATTGATTTTATTAAGCTGTTAAAGAGTATAAAAATATTGGGTTAAAATTCGGGTACAGAACTCTGTGAACTTAAACCATAAGTACTAAAAACCTGAGTTTCAGATTTTTCAGCAGATTTCTTTTCAATGAACAACTTAAACCGTCTCTTATCTTGTTCATCAGAAGTGCTTAAACTTTGCAATTGGATATAAGGTAAATCCGTTGTTGTTACAACATTACTATAACGAGCCAATGCTTCATCAAAACCAATATCATCACGCTTCACACGGTGACGAGCCAAACGCTGTGGATTAGTTTTCACCTGTTTACGCCTATAAATGGCATAGCCTGTAATTCTATTTTCAGGGACAGGACGTACACTCGTGATATGTGTGTAATCTAATAAACGATCTAGCCATTTTCGGATATCTAGTTTTTGTAAATCTATTTCAGATATAGCAAAAATACGTAGTTTCCCACCTAAACCAACTTTAGATCTTTTATTTTCCTGCGTTTCATACACATAATCAGGAAAAGAAATTCCTATTGGCACTTGATTGTACTGATCTTTCATTTTCACTAAAGCAAAATGTAACTGCATATAGATTTTTGACCAAAGGAAATAAGGTGAAATCTCAGCTTGATCAATCAAAGTAATTTCTTGGTAATAATCCATTGATTACTCCTTTCCACTTTGACCAAATACTCCACCACGAATTAAAACTGCCATCACATAATGTTCTTGTTCAGTATTAGCCAATGACTCACCTAAAGCGTACTTATCAAATAAATTAAAAAAATCAACTTTATCTTTCGGTGTTCTATACGCTTTTCCAAGATTTGTAACCGCACCATATGGTTCTATCGCAATTGCTGTTTTTTTATCATCAAATTCAGGATACCAAGTATCAATCGTACGCAGTGCATTACCGATTTTTTGAGAATGCATTGCAGCAACATCATTCACTTGATAAAGAATTTTGCTCTTATTGCCTTTTCCTTTATCCAGTACCAATTCTTCACTTGGATAGACTTCTTGCGCTTTACCAACTAAAGCATAAGCTTCAACTTTAATTAACAAATAAGCTGTTTCACCTTTTAAAGCCTGTGCAATTTGGTTTGCTAAATTTTGTACTTTCTCATCAATCTGATCAAAGTCATGCAATGGATATTGCAAAGCATTAAAAGTGACCGCTGGTTGATCATTAATTGTAACAACAACTTCTACTTTTTCAGCTCCAACACGGTTGCGCCATAGAAACCGAGCATTGGCGATATTGAGTGCGTAGCGTTTAGCAAGCTCAGTAAAACCATATTGTTCGATGTAGTTTTTTGCTACAGCTTGATAAGAATTTAAAAATATTTCGTTATTACAAGCAGATGGGTTTTCAACTCCACCGAGTACTTTCAACGTAAATGAAACTTTTAAGGTGTCCTGATTTTCTCCTAAAGCACATGCATCTACAGTTTGTAAATTGGCTTTTTCAACCTCGGCATTCAGTTTTATTGGGTCACCTGCAACGGCAGGTTTTAAACGGTTTGAAATCGTTCCTCGTACAGATTTTGGAATCAATTTTAATGCTGTTTGTTCATTACGATTAATCCAAGTTGTTCCGTAAAAATAACCATCAGATGGAACAAGTTTCTTTTCAAATGCCAGTACACTTGCAATTGCTTTTTCATTTTTAGCCATGAGTTTTTCCTTTTTTCAATATAAAATTAAGTTGTTGTTTGGTTTTGACAAAGGTATAAATTATTTTCTAAATCAACATAATATTTCCATAACAGTTGATCAATATGCTCTATACGATACGGCATCACAAATTCACCTAACGTTAAAACGCTTTCAGCAAATCGATGTGGGGTATTGGCATCACGTTGATTTTTTGCTTGCCCTAATTCGGAAACTCCCTGAAAACCAACAGCAATAGGTACAAGCCAACCTTGAGCTTTACGCTTTGATGTCCATGTCACTTTGCCATCATCATCGAGACTCGAACTATGTGTGACCTTCAAATAATCTAAAACTGCATCTAGTGCATCTTTACCCTCATTCATACTTTCTATAACAAGATCACGGCGCTCAATGATTACGTGTCCAAGCATTAATTTATTTAAGATGGGTCTTAACTCTTTATCTTGATTTTCGTCTTCATCATCAAAATCTATGATCTGATAATCTTTCACTGCTAAAACATCTCCACTTGCAAATTTCATACTGCACACGAGATCAGGAATAAGTTCTAAAAGTCGCTCTCTCTTTTTTATGTTTAGATTTTCAACTTCAATTAAAAGTGAAGCTTCTAAATGACAACGAGCCTCTTCAATAAAAGCAGGACGACTACCATCTTTATCTAAGGGGTTTGCAGTACCTATAATCGAATGAACAAAATCCCCCTGCCCTTTATAGGTTTGCAAATGAAATTCATGACAGCTAATTGCCACTTTAGTTACAGTCACATCACACATTTTAGTTTGTAATTTTCGTTGCAAGGCATGAACTGCACCGAGCCATGCTGTCATTGCAGGAAATCCGATGGTATATGGGCTACTCATTGCATTGGCATTGTGAAGTTTTAAATGAGAAATCAATAAAAAATGACGCATTAAAAAAACTCCTTATCTTCATCTAGTGCTTCAAATACAATACCTTTTAACTCGATAATTTCAGGACTGCCAAATAGCTTAGAACCATAAAAGTCTTCAAAGCTGTCTAAAATCCATTTTGCAGTTCTTCGAGCAATTTCATCTCGCCATTCACTTTCAGTTTCTCTTACATCTAAATATGCATCGTCAAGCCATATTTTTTGCTTTAGAGCTAAGGATTGATAATGCTCCTTTTGGGACCATCCTTTTTCATTTTTACGTATACAAAAGGCAATAAATAAAATATCTCCAACCATTTGACGTAAAATTTTTTTAATTTTTTTACGTGTATGCTGATTATTAATTCCAGTGACATATTTCTGTAAGCTTTCAAATTCACTACCAAATCTTTTCCAATATAGACACTGTTGAAAAAAGTCTTGACTGGGCAATTTAATATTACGGTTTTCAAATTTAGGTGGACAAGTTGATAATAAATAAGCTCGTCCTGCATTTTGACTATTTAAGACACTGACATTTTGCGGTTTTGACCCTCCAAAACCTACTTGTGTAAGATCAAATAGATCACTATATCCATCCTCATAATGTTGTTGTTTTCTTCGGTACTCCCTTGCTTCTTTATTTGATATGTTAAATCTAATTTGATCAATCCTTTTAACGAATTCAGTTATCAATGGTGATGATACAACCAAGGAAAGTAAGTGATAATCAGCTTTATCTACATGATAATAAACCTGTTTAAGTAATCCTGTCGTCCTTGTTTCATTCTTATTAACAAAAATCTTATTCAGATTAGAATATGCTTGATCAAAATCTTGATTCAGATTTTGTACAAATAATTTTGCAGTATCTGTTCCCTCTTCAAATTTCTGCCAAATCGTACATCCATCAGCTAGCTTCAAGGTTAGAAATGAATAAGTTTCTTTTACAATAGTATCTGTAGCTGCATTTCCAAACACATCAAATAATTTACTCAAATTTACATTATTAGATATTAGATATCCATTATTGGAAGACTCTTTGAAAAACAAGATTGGAGTAGATTTCGCATCGGGATGAGTAAATGTGCTCGAGTGCGTAGTCACTGCATATCTAGAATTTTTAATTGCTTTAGCAAACCATAATTCAGGATGATATCTTTCATCAGCTTCAGAAAATTTTCCTTTATTTGAACTCTTGTTTAACCATTCATTTTTTTGGTTGATCAAAAATTTCTTATATTCTTCTTCAATCATTAATATACTACTCCGTTATCATCTATCTAAAACTACAAGTCCAAATTGTTCTGAATAGATAAGTCTTTTATTCTCATCATACTCAGGCAACATAATTTCCCCATAACGTTCTGATAATATTTCTACCTTTTCATCAATATCCTCATTTTCGCTCACTTTATCAAGAGCAAAACGACACAAAATGTCGTAATAATTTCGATTTAACCATAATCTCTGTTGCTCTAATTCATTTAATTGAATGTGATGAATATTATAAAAACCATTACGATCAATATATTTTCCAAGATCATTTTTTACACAAAATGCAAGCTTGTTATTTTTCAACACTGCAAAAAGCTGAATATTAGGTGAACTTTGTCTAAAAGGCGTAAATCGCTGAGGTAAAGCTGTTAAAAACCAGTTTTGAGTCAACCATGCATTGAGTGGTTTTGCTCCAACTTTATTATATGAGGTTAAGGCATCAGCCATAACAGCATGTTCAAGATCAGCCAATTTTTTTTCGGCTTGCAAAGGTTGATTTGCCTTAATACGTGGAATCGCATTAATATTAAAATCAACATTTGAAATATCGAGAAGTTCATTTAAATTTTTGGTCTTTAACTTGAATTTATCATTATTCATTTCAAAACCTGGCTTTTCGAATGCAACCTTCGCCTTTCGTAACCCTTTCAAGTTATATTGCATTAAAGCAATATTGGTTTTTTGAATATCCTGTTCCAATTTCCGATGCCGTAATACACGCCCAGCGAGCTGGATGATAGAGCGATAAGAAGATGGCTCTACAATTGCCCAATCAAAATCATGATCCCGACCAACTTCCTCTACAGGTGTTGCAACTAAGATAAAAACAACATGTTCATGCTCTGTTAAATCTAAATGCTGGCGAATCACATCATTCGAAAATGCAACCGCCTGTTCTCCTACTTTTTCCTTGCGCTTCAAAACCTGATCTAAATGTCGCTCCTGCTCACTACGTAATAGCAAAACTTGGCGACTATGATATGCCATGACACGAGGTGCAATTCCTTGTGACCACTCAGCATTCAATAAATATTGGGTGAGTGCAACGCATGGTGGAATATTCGCTACGCGTACCACACCAAAAGAAACTTTTTTGCCTGTTTTAATATCAATACTGTGATGATTTAAATGCAACTGTTCTGCATTTTGCTTAACCCGTTCAAAATATTGCGACTGCAAACTTTGATCTAAACGTTGTACTTCTTTTTCTGCAACAAGATCAGTGCAATCTATAATATAGGCTTTATGTTTTACGATTTGCTGACTTAACGCAGCTGTACGAAGCTCAATAAATTGATTATGTACATTCTTATATTGCTGTATTGTTTCTGTTGATTGAGTTAAATCAATCATTTGAGTTTTAGTTTTAAATTCATCGACCCACATTGCAGCAATATTCGTATTTTTAAGTTTCTTAAACGCACAATATAACAACCAACCTTGCTGATACGCATTAAAGAAACCCTCAGCTAATGCAGGTGGAATGGTTGCCGAGGAAATCATCACTTTTCGCCCTAACATCCCTGCCAAATGCACCAGTCGAGCAATCGCAATTAAGTCCTGACCGTTAAAATCATCAACTTCATCAATGACTAAATCAGATGAGGAAAGCCTCAAACTCGGTAAAATATATTTCCCGCCACGTTTGGTTTCAGTGGCTACCATCATATGGTCGATGGTACAAGCCAAAACAGGTTTATATAAAAAAGCTTTATTTCGTTGTTCCTGATGCTTTGGAAATAAAGCATTCATAAACTCTGTTTGAGGCATAGCGTCATAATCGAGTTCATTGTCTAACAGTTCTTCTAATGACTCTGAACCTATTTCCTCGATATTTATTTCATTTTTTTGATCATTTTGAATACTTCGATGATGTAATTCCTGAACAACTTTTGAACCAATTAAAACAGCAAGCTCATCATTGCTTAAACCAATATCATGACGATATGAATCACCTGTTTGTAAGGTTAATGTTCTGAGTCCTAAAGCTAAGATATAGCGTAATGATTGCCCATCTTTAGATAGAGCTTGCATAATTTTAGCATTGGCAATTGTTTTACCCTTACCCGTACTCGCCATATTGACAATGAACCAACCTTGTTTCTCTATCCCTTCATTTTTTTGAATAAATTGCTGTATCCCTTTTACTGCCTGATCTTGCCATTCAAAACCTTGCGGACTTTTCTTTTTTAATTTTTGAATATCATAAGCAGGCTCCATGTCATCGGCTAAGCGACTTAAAGATTGAGCGACTCGCATCGCATTGTCACTAACGCGTACTAAATGCTCATCTAAAAATTGTTTAGCTTGTTTCGTTTTTGGGTCAGTATTTGCAACGAGTGATAAGCTGGTTTTCCACGTTTTATCCGCCTCACAAGATGAATAATAGTGATCACCTAACATAAGACACAATCTGGCATGATGTAAAATCACTCGCCAACTACCATCTGTAAATATCTGTTGAGATGCTTGAGACTCCTGTAATAAACGTGTTGACCATTTTTTAATTTGTTTGTTCCATTCAGATGACTGAGTCAACAAACCTTGTTTAAACTCAAAGCACAATTTAAGGCGTTGTTGGTATTCTTTTTCCTCAAATTTATTTTGGTAACCCCAATCTGCTTTGATCAATTCAAATAAATTATTTATATATGAAACATCTTCACTGCCATATTTCTTATATTCTTCTTCACTTTTTAAATTGGGTAAACGATGGTGTGACACGATCAACCATGCAACCAACTGTGCTAAAGGTGGAAGTTGATCTAAAACTTTAGATTGGTCTGAGTTTTTTACAATCGTTTGTTTGAGTATTTCTTCATTCCAGCTTTGACTGATAAATAAATTGAGCCATGCTTCATCAGTTTCAATATCGCCCGATGATTGAACCAATGCATTGAGCAAAAGACAAGAAATCCATTCATGCCGTAAAGGATCACCTTTGGATTGGTTATTTTTACTGAGGAGTTTCTGCTGAAATAAAACCGTTGCTTTGCCCCAATCGTGAAGTAACGCGGACACGGCAACCAACGCTTTAATCAGAGGTAAATAATGCCAGTCATTTTCCCATTTATTTTGATCTAATTTTTTCTTCGTGGTATTCACAGGCACAATCCCCTGCGTATTAAACTTATTCCGATTTCCAACGACCCACAGCAACTCACTTCTACGGCGACCACGAATCCAGTGGCAACTGACCGCCGTACTTTTAGTAACAGTCTTTCTCAACAATTTTTTAACAGCAATCAAACCATCTTCGGTAATGACTGTTTGCCATGTATTGTCACCAATTCGATCCGCAAAAGCATCGAGTACACGGCGAGTTCGAGGAATCGCTTTCTTTTCACACTGAGAGATAAAGGTGACGATCATAATAACGCCCCTAGTACCGCTTTAAGTATTAGAAGAGGTTTGCAACCTAAAGATTGCAAACCTCTGAGCTGCCTATGCGGCAGTAAAAGTGATCTATCAAAGATAAATCTATTATTTTCTAAGCTACTTATGCAGTGATAAGCAGAATACATTATATTCATAATTACTCTTTAAGTATGAGATCAATGTTTAATTCCGAATGAAAAGAAATAGGAACACTAATAGGGTGAACAACCGAGAATAAAATTAGAAACACGATACTTTTACGATGCATAACAATTACTCCAATAACGATATAGAGCAAAATATCACCAACAAATAAAAATATCAATCCATAATATATTTATCTTTTATAACTTAAACTTTGATTCTTCACCTGATCAAACATCCAATCCAAACAGCGATATTCAGTAAACTTTTGCAATAGCTGTTGACGGAACTCTTGCTCACTCATACCCTCTTTGGCACAAATAAATGCCCAAGGTAAAACTACAGCATCCTTAATTAAATCAGCCACATCAAACACCAAAGCACCACGTCGAGTTTTACCGTGCATCACAGCAAATGAATGAGAAATGCCTAATACCCAAAGCGTGGTTGCAGCTAAACCATAGGCGAGATAATTACCATGATTCAAAAAATCATTGGCTAAATCCCCCTGCTCAGGATTGCGTTCAAAACTGAGTTTGCAACGTGTTGCCGCAATTTTATAAAGTTGCTTGGTCATTTGTGCTTCAGCAAGCAACAAATCACCGACTTTGCTTTGATGTGGAATTTTCTTTTCAAATCCTGTTAACGCTTGGATGATATCTTGGTCATCCAGATAAAATCCTTCGGCTTGTAAATCCCGATCTTTAGCCCAAACTTTACGGATAAATTCGATACGCGCGAACTGAAATTGTTTTGCGACCTCTAAACGTTTCGCCTCATCAAACCAAAAGCTCATCCACCCCTGCATGTACTCCGTGGGGCGATATTCACTTTGTGGCATCATCCATTCAATTTCGCTCCCCATAAATAAAGGCGTTCCGCCGCCACCTGTAAAACCGACCAACACCCCTGCACTAGCGAGCATCCGCATGGCAGCTTGGGTAATGGATGTGCCTGTACCCAATAAAATGACCGTGGTATTGGCGATTGGAATATTCCAATATTGGTTTTCATTTTTGGCTTCTGTGAGATATAAAACTCGACCATCTTTTTGCATGACACGTGCATGTTCAAGGTAATAAAGATTGGCACGCTTAGAATGTAAAATTGCTTTTAAATCGGAAGGATTAAGTTGTTCCATTGTTATGATTTCTCTTATTTTTTCTTATATTACTTGAACACTTGGTAATAAAAAAGCTGCCGAAGCAGCTTTGCGACAGTAAATGTCGTTTATCATATTAAATAAAAATATGTTTTAAGAATCAATTTTATCCAATTGACGATCAACCAAACTTAATCGCCCACGCGCAACATCTGACAACATCCGCCAGTCAGAAACAAAGCTATAAAATGGCTGTTTAAAGCTAGCAGGTTTATTGTGTTCAAAGAAGAAATGCCCCACCCAAGCGCAGGCATAGCCTGACACTAAGCCATAAGCGAAGTATTTTGCCTTGCGCTGACGAATTGCTTTACTAAAGAAATATAAGCCAATAGAACTGCCTGCGACATGCAATCGGCGGCTCGTAATACTACGATGCTCTGTCAGGTAGAAATAATAGAATTCATTATAATTTTTAATCGGTAATGAAAATTCCACTGGCTTGGTTATATTGGCTGGTGCATTCATTTCTTGATCATCCTAATCGTGCAAGATTGTTCACACGTTAATTCATTTTTTGCACAAAATAAAGTCATTAGGTGTCATCGTATCCAGACTTAAAACAACTTTACAATCATTCTTGAGATCAACCCGTTATACTCATTTTATATTTATCATTCTTTGCACTCAGGAGTCATAACATCATGGAAATAGAGCTTAAATTTCAACTTCCTGAATCTAAGAAAAAAACGGTTTTACAAACACTGAATAAGCAAAAAGCGCAAAAAATTCAGCTCCAAGCCAAATATTATGATACCGCTGACCGCTTACTTGCCAAAAATTATGTCGCTATCCGTTTACGCCAAGAAGGTGAACACTGGGTACAAACCTTTAAAGCCGCCAGTAAAAACCATCTACAACGCATTGAAGAAGATATTTATCTGGGTAAATGTGAACAAGAACCCGAACTCGATCTATCACTTTATCAGCACAACCGAACCGTTCAAACAGTGCTACATGAAATTTTAGGTGATACGCCTGCTGAACTACAATTACAGTTTCAAACCAATGTACAACGAAGTTTCCATGTGTTTGAGTTTGAAGGCTCACAGATCGAAGTTTGTTTAGATAATGGTGAAATTCGTACCCCAACCAATCAAGCCAAAATCTGTGAAGTCGAATTTGAACTCAAACAAGGTGCAGCACAAGACTTAATTAATTTTGCCAAGACATGGGTAGATAAATATCAATTATGGCTTGATGTGCGTAGTAAAGCGGAACGGGGTAATTTACTGGCGGTTGGCAAATGTGTTTCTCCTGCGACCAAAGCCAAAATGCTAAATTTAGAATCTGACATTAGCGCTGAACAAGCAGTTAAATTGATCGTCGAAAATACCTTAAACCAGATATTGCCAAATGCTGCCGCAATCGCAGATGGTGTCGCTGAAGCCGATCATATTCATCAAGCGCGTGTCGGTTTACGTCGCTTACGCTCTGCTTTAAAACATTTTTCAAATTGGTCAGCACAGATTGACCCAACTTGGGAAAATGAATTGGCAGAACTTTTTAGGGCTTTAGGACAATCACGTGATCGTGATGCGATTCAGGATTCCGTGATTCCACTAATCAAACAAAGCTGTGATTTTGAATTTCCTCTTAGTGCTGAAATAGATTCCAATATCGCTAAGCTTTTCAGTGCAGCTAAAACAACACAGCTATTCTTATCATTATTTAGTTTTATATATTGTGGTGATGAGTCGAAATTAAAATTATCTAAACAAGTGACTAAAAGTTTGAGCAAGCTTTTTCATAAAATTTTAATGGACGCGACTCAGTTTTCTACACTTACAGTTAAACAACAACATCGTACTCGTAAGCGTATCAAGCAATTGCGTTATTGCATCGACTTTATTTCTGGGCTTTATCCTGAAAAAGAGGTTCAGCAATTTCTAAATAAACTAGAACCAATCCAAGAATATTTAGGTTTTTATAATGATCTATTTGTGGCTGAGCAGATTTTTGAAAAACAGGCAGCAGAACAATCACAATTTTTATTTGCTTTAGGTTGGGTTAAGGCACAACAGCCTCATGTCGCAAAGAAAGCAGATAAAAAGTTACAGCATTTATCGGCTAAAGATATTTTTTGGAAGTAGTAATCGCCCCCAAACCTGAATATTGATCAGTATAAATCTCCCCTAACCCCTCTTTGAAAAAGAGGGGAATGAAAAGCTACACTTCACAAAAAATTATCAAATCTTACCGATATTTCCCAAAAATCTTCCATATCCCATTATCTGCAATCGGATCACTATAACTATCATTACGCTGCTTACGTGGCTTATCCCGTGCATCCACCAATTTAAAATGTGGCTCAACACTTAAAATCATACCATTCATATAAAAACGGGTGCGTGTATACTCAGTTTGCCCATGCTGAAATACATAAGTCCGTAAATCAATAAACTCACGATGTGCCACTAACGCCGCAGTATCATCACTCCCCAACCATTCCTGCATCGCAAAAATCTGATCGGTCTCAAATTGCCCACATTTTTCGAGCAAAGCCGCCACGCCACGAAAAGTCTTAGATTCTTTAGCCCGTGTTTTATTAATTCGAATACGATCGACATGAAAGAAAAACAGTGGCAGATTTAAATGGCTCGGTAAATGAATGGCATCCACCACGCCATCCTCCATAAAGGGCTGACAGAGTTGCTGTGCCCTTTCAATCAAAGGTTGCCATTGTCGGTAATATTTATCAACCTCGTCCTTTAAACCATAATAAATCGGCAAGCCTTCGACATACTCTAAATATTGTGGTGGATGAATATGTTGGCGTAGTAAGGCAATATCCGTTTTAAGACTTTGAATTGCAATCGCATCTTGCATAGTGATTATTCTAATTACTTAGGCTATTTTAGATTAAGCCAAAGGTTTAGTTTCGACAAGGCTTTGTCTATAATATTGTGTCTTATTTGTTGTTGGGAAAAATCATGTCTCAAAAAATTAATGCCACTGATGTGACAGAAGAAGAAGCTTTAAATGCAGTATTTTTTGAGCGTGCGGATGAATTTATCAAACAAGCCAATGAGTTTTGCCGCCCACAAAAAGGGCAACAACCGAAGCCAGAAGATTTACGTGCGCAAGTGAGTGCTGCGATGTTATTTGGCACAGCTCGCTTTAATACGTGGGTCGCAGCCAATAACTTTAAAGATGGCAATGAAATGCGTGATGCCAAAGAGCAAGTCATGTCTTATCTGCTGCAACAATTCCAAATGATGTTAGAAGATAATTTTGACGAATATTGCGAGCAGTTTGAGAATTACTTACGCTTCCGTAAAAATGAAGATTTTCATACGCACAAACACGATCACGAATGATTTAAGTTCAAAAAGAAAGCCACCTAAGAGTGGCTTTCTTTTGATCTGCTATTTTAAGTCTTGGGCTTTACCATATTGGTCAGCCATCACCTCAACAAACTGATCTAGCTTGATATATTTCTTAATCACAGCATCCACATCTGCCTTGGTCAGTTTTGCAAGCGCTTGATCTCGCTCAGCACGATCCATCAAGGTTTTATTACGCTCTAACTGTCCTGTAAGCATTTTATGAATATTTCGTTCATCTTCTAATGAAGTCACGCGCTTCTTCATAATATCTGCTTTAGCCGCTTCCACTTCCTGCTCAGTTACCCCTTTACTCAATAAATCGGTCAATACCTTATGAACAGATTGCGATACCTGATCAGAACGACCCGCTGTATAGTTCGCTGTAATACTAATCGACCCACTTTCGGTGTCTGAATCTAGATCAAGATCACTCCCAAAACCATAAACAAGCGCATTTTTCTCACGTAATTCCTGAGCCAAACGAGAAGATAACTGCGAGTTACCCATAATATGACTGAGGAGAATCAAGGCAGGTGCATCCTGATGGTAAGCACCTACAGGAATGGTTAGAATACTTTGATAGCTACCAAACTCACGTTGCTCGGATAAAGCATGTACTTTTTCTGCTTTGAATTGAACATACGGCGATGTAATTTTTTGGTATGGGTGTTTGGTTTTCCACTGTCCAAATGCTTTCTGTAGGGTGCTTTGCATTTTCTTCGGATCGAAATCACCTGTTACTGCGATTTGCGCATGATTAGTGACAAAGAATTGATCATAGAATTGCTTAACCTGTGCTTGTGTCGCTTCATTTAACTGCTTTTTGGCAAATTCAGGTTCAAAGTGATAACGCAAATCACCTGGTTGATAGGTTTCAAGTAATCGAGCCAAGGTCATTGAGGCAACAATCGCAGGTTCAGTATACGGTCGATCTAATGCAGATAAGCTTTGATTTTTCGCTAAATCAAATTCTGATTGTGCAAATTTAGGCTGCTTCATGACATCAATAATAAAGTTTAAGAAATCTTCAAATTTGTCTTTTTTTGCCTGAATCCCAATCGTCAAACCATTACCATTTGAAGTGATAGATGCTCCACCACTTGCTGCAATCGCTTTATCTGTAATTTCTTGCAATGTATGTTTTTCAGAACCACGCAGCATCAAATAACTGGTTAAATCTAAGGTCACCCCTTTGCCAAACAGTGATTTCTCCGTACCAAAATCTAGGCTAATGGTGGCATAGGTTTTGTCATCACGTGTTGTGGTTGGAAATAAAGCATAGCGAATACCATTCTTTAACTCACCACGTTGGATTTTTTGCTCATGTTTCTGTAGCTGCTGCGCAGACTGTGCAACAAACTGAGTAACTTCTTGTTGATAAATAGCAACATCTTTCAAAGGTTCAGGTTTTTCGGCACTTTGATCTAAGGTTTTAGGTTTATCTTGTGCCTTGAGTGTCATCGCTTTCTTTTGATCTTCAGGCGTAGGTAGAATATCTCCCGAAATACGATGAGATGACACTAGAAACTGTTTTAATGTTTGATTTGCATCATTCAATTTTAAATCTTGAATGGCTTGTAAATCTTTGAAGTACTGATCCCATTGCCCATGTGAAGACACTGCATAATCACTGAGACGAGAACCCAAAGCAGCGGCATCATTTGCAATCGTATCAGCGGTATTTTGAGTAATGGTTTTAATACGTTGTAATTCTGCATCTGTAAATGCTTGGCTATTCTCGACACCTTCAATCAAAGCGTCATCGACTTTCTTCGCATCATGATTCGGCGCATAAATAGCGCCCATAAAGACCAAATTAAAATCTTGGTCTAACCATGTTGTCGATTGAACAGCCGTACTCACCCCCGTTTCCACCATGCTCTTATACAGCGTACCACTAGGCTGCATGGTATAAAGTGCTGGCGCAAGTGCCAAAGCTGGCTGTAGTTGTGTATTTTTCCCATTCATATAGATGTGGAATTTAGCGAGGTCGCTGCCCTTTTGTACCGTGAATTTACGCTGCTCAATCTTACTTGAATCTAAGACTGGAACTTGAACAGGCGCAGGCACAGTACGTGCAGGAATCGGACTAAAATATTGATCAATTTTATTCAGTACTTCTGCTTTATCAAATTTACCCGAAATCACCATCACAGCATTATTGGGCGCATACCATGTTCTATAAAACTGATTGAGCTCATTCATCTTGATGGATTTTAATTCTGGTAAATCCCCAATCGGCAATCGACCTAAATATTGATTGCCATAGGCAGCTTTCCACATTTGGTCCATCAATACTGCAAACGGTTGATCCATTCGGATCTCACGTTCACGTTTTACAATTTCAATTTCAGAAGGGACAAATTTTTCTTGTAACACCAATTTATCCATACGCTCAGATTCGAGGTATAAAATTTCATTCAGTGCATTTTTTTCAGGACGAACAATATTTAAATATTTGGTTGAATAATAATCGGTACTCGCATTGGTCATCAACGTGAATTGATCCAAGCGACGCTGAAATTCATCACCTTTGACATTTTGTGTACCTTTAAAAGCCAAATGTTCGAGTAAATGAGCAAGACCACCTTTCCCTTTAGGATCATTCAGTGAGCCTGTTAAGTACACCGTATTGACATAAACTTTGTTTTCTTTATCGTTTGGCGCAAGGATAACTCTGAAACCATTATCTAATTTGTATTCTTCAATATTTTTTTCACTTTTTACGAGTACTGTCTGAGACCAAGACGTTGCACTCAACCCAATCAAACAAAGTGAGAGCGTAAGCTGCTTAAACCGCATTAACATAGATTATCCAAGTTTTTTTGGTGATTTAAATAAAAACAACAAGCTATACTAGATAATGGTTTAAATTTTTAATAGTTATGTTTTGAAAAAAGCTGTGTATTTAAACAGCTTTTTTCTATGTTTTTATAGCGGTTTAGTTACAATTTAAATTTCAAGTTCAGCTTGCATATATAGTTTTGCATAACCTGAGATTTCAATGCGTTGTTCAGACTCAATCACACAGTCTAAAATCCCACCTCGAACTGATGCCTGATAAGCAACAAGTTCGGTTCGATCAAGTTTTTCAGCCCACAATGGAGCAATCGCAGTATGAATCGAACCCGTGACAGGGTCTTCATTAATCCCAATTGCAGGGGCAAAATAACGAGATACACAATCAAACTGACCTTCTCCTCTCGCTGTAATAGCAACATCAGGTTGAGAGGCTGTAATCGCAGTACGTCGTTTCCCTAATTGTTTTAATTTTTCAAAATTAGGTTGTTCATTTAAGACATCATCTACTGTTTCATATTCAACAATATAAGCCTGCTCATTCAGATAAACCGCTTTAAATGGCTTGGTTAAACCATCCCGCAGTTCCTGAGGATATTCAGACACAAGTTCAGCTTTTCGAATAGGAAAATTCATCTTAATCTTGCCATCTACCGCTTGGCTAACCACAAAAATTCCCAAATCGCGCACATGGAATTGAATGGTTTTTGCCATCGTAAAATCTTTAAATAAAATGAAGGCACTCGCTAGCGTGGCATGTCCACAAAATGCAACTTCATCTGTTGGTGAAAACCAACGAATTTCATAATTTCCATCATCTATTGTCTTAACAAAAGCTGTCTCGGAAAGGTTATTTTCTAATGCGATATTTTGCATTAAGTTTTCATCTAACCATTGCTCTGTAACAATGACAGCCGCAGGATTACCTTTAAATAGTTCTTGGGTAAAAGCATCAACTTGATACATCTTCATGACATGAGACTCTAAATATTTTTCAGCCATTTTGAACTTTTGGTCTATCAATGGTAGATACAGATTTTTCTAAATTTACGATACACAGCATAATACTCGCAAATTTCTTCTCAATTTAGCTCAAATCACTATCATCAATTATTTGTTTATATTCTCATTAAAACCATAACTGAAACTCGTTTAAGTTCAAGCAACTATAACGCACATGATATTTCTCAATGAATGAATGTTTAAAATCTATCTTATTTTTTTTCTGTTACCCAAAGCGTGATAATGCCTTGAACAACAACGACTCCATCTTCACGCAACGCCTGCACATTGACATGCAAATCTCCAGTTTTCCAATCTCCTTCAACGACCGCTTTCAATTGAATGTCCGTATTCGCTTTAGCTAAATAATCAACTTGCATACCTTTGGGTAACCATCTGAGATGTGCTGGTACTGAAGCTTCTGCAAGAACACCCATGACATATTCCAATCCATTACAAATTGCAATCACATGAACTGTACCAATATGATTTTCTACACTTTTATTTTTTGACATTCTCGCTTCGCAATAATTGCGTTCAAGTTTACGAATGATGGGATTAACCGTTTGAAAGTAAGGTGCTTTGCGACTCACAATTTTTGAAAGTATGGTTAATCCACCAGGAATATTTTTCAACTTAGCGTAAGCACTTAATACATAGTTTCCTTGCGGACTTATGCTTTTCTTTAAATCTTGAACGAGGGTATTAAATAAATTAGACATTTTACAATTGATCTGTATCAGTTTTAAACGAGTAAACATATTGAAATCTATGTGACCTACTTTTACAAAGATGTTATCTGAATATTCAGTTCATTCATTTTTCAAAAAATAAAAAAAGGAGTAGTCAAAACTACTCCTTTAAAAACAATAAAAATGACTCAATCGCCCATATGTTCAATGATCGCTTGACCAAATTCAGAACAACGTAACAAGGTTGCATTCGTCATTAAACGCTCAAAATCATAAGTGACCGTTTTCGCTTCGATAGCACCAGAAATACCTTTGATAATCAGATCAGCAGCTTCTGTCCACTCCATATCACGCAACATCATCTCGGCAGACAGGATAATCGAACCAGGATTGACTTTATCTTGCCCTGCATATTTGGGTGCAGTTCCATGAGTCGCTTCATAGACCGCAATTGCACCACCAATATTGGCGCCTGGTGCAATACCGATTCCACCGACTTCAGCAGCAAGTGCATCAGAAATATAGTCACCATTTAAGTTCAATGTGGCAATAACTGAATAATCGACAGGACGCATTAGAATCTGTTGCAAGAAGGCATCGGCAATTACATCTTTAATGATGATGTCTTTCCCATTTTTCGGGTTTTTGATTTTTACCCATGGTCCACCATCGAGTAACTCACCACCAAAACGCTCAATCGCAAGTTCATAGCCCCACTCTTTGAACGCACCTTCGGTGTATTTCATAATATTGCCTTTGTGAACCAAGGTCACAGAAGGTTTATCATTATCAATCGCAAACTGAATGGCTTTGCGCACGAGACGCTGTGTACCTTCTTTTGATACAGGCTTAATCCCAATACCACATCCTTCAGAGAAACGAATCTTAGTCACACCCATTTCTTCTTTTAGAAATTTAATGACTTTTTTAGCTTCTTCTGAGTCTGCTTTCCACTCAATCCCTGCATAAATATCTTCTGAGTTTTCACGGAAGATCACCATATCCGTTGATTCAGGGTGTCGAACAGGTGAAGGAACACCTTTAAACCAACGTACTGGACGCACACAGACATATAAATCAAGTTCTTGGCGTAATGCAACGTTCAAAGAACGAATACCACCACCAACAGGTGTGGTTAAAGGCCCTTTAATGGAAACAATAAACTCACGTAGAGCGTCAAAAGTTTCTTCTGGCATATAACTGCCATAAATTTTGTCTGCTTTTTCACCACAATAGACTTCCATCCATTCAATTGAACGTTTGCCACCGTAAGCTTTTAATACCGCAGCATCTACTACTGCTTTCATAGCTGGTGTAATATCCACACCAATACCATCACCTTCAATAAAAGGGATGATTGGATGATTTGGAACATTCAGTGACAGGTCTGCATTTACTGTGATTTTGTCACCATCTGCAGGAACCACGATCTTCTGATAACCCATTTTGCAGGTTCTCCCTCATGTATTTAGCGATTATCACTATGCCTTCTATGGCATACTTTCGTTTTTATTGCATGAAACAGTTTAGTTCAAAACAGGTTTTTTTGAGATTTATACGGGAAATAACAACATTTTCCGATTAAATAAAAGCCTTTATTGTTATGATGCCGCCCATAGCCAAAGCAGTATACTCATATGAAAATAGTTGTATTCAACAAACCTTTTGACGTTTTGTCACAGTTCCGTGAGGATGAAACACATTTAACTGTTTCACACTTTATTAAAGACCCTGAACTTCGTATCGCAGGTCGCTTAGATCTAGATTCCGAGGGCTTAATGTTTCTTACCGATCATGGAGGGTTAAATCAATATATTACCCACCCAGAGAATAAGAAATATAAGACTTATCTTGCTCAAGTTGATGGCGATGTTACAGAAGAAGCCATTGAACGACTACAAAAAGGCGTTGAACTCGCCGATGGTATGACTTTACCTGCCAAAGCACGTAAAGTAGATCAGCCAGAGTGGTTATGGGAACGTACGCCACCTGTACGTTTTCGTGCCAATATTCCAACCACTTGGATCGAACTACAAATCTGTGAAGGACGTAACCGCCAAGTTCGCCGCATGACAGCTGCCGTTGGTTTTCCAACTTTACGTTTGATCCGTACTCAAATTGGTTCGATTGATGTCGTTAAACTTGGTTTAAAACCTGGTGAACAAATCGAAATTGAACCGTTGCTTTATCCTGACTTTAAGGATGTACCTGCGGATAAACCGTATGAAGGACGTTCTTTTGCGAAAA
Organism: Acinetobacter tjernbergiae DSM 14971 = CIP 107465; assembly: GCF_000374425.1. Classification (GTDB taxonomy): domain Bacteria; phylum Pseudomonadota; class Gammaproteobacteria; order Pseudomonadales; family Moraxellaceae; genus Acinetobacter; species Acinetobacter tjernbergiae. Next base: position 88,242 of record NZ_KB894353.1, read on the forward strand.
AATCGCACAATAAGCCGCATTTCTCTCGTGCAAAAGATAAAGCGCGTGAAGAAAAAGGCGAAACGCCTTTTAAAGGGAAGAAAAAAGCAGGTGGTGGCACAACTCGTATTTGGCAAACTGAAGATACGGATAAGCCACGCCGTAAAACCAATGGTACGACTCGTCCAAATACCAAAGCACCTCGTGGCCGTAACCGCAATGGTCGTTAAGATTTAGTAATATAATCAAAGCTCACGTAAGTGGGCTTACATATTTGGAACTGTAATTTTAAACTATTATTTTTTGGGTCTGTAATGAATCATCACAAAACTAACCTACTATAACCCTTAAATATCTCGATTAACTTACTTGTACTTAGATCATCAATTATTCTTTTTTAATATTGGATTTAAATTGTCAAAATTTAGTGGTAAATTTCCCTATAGAGAACCTGTTCTAATCGATAAAGAATAGCTTCAATATAATTTCTAAAATTTTGTTTGAGATAAATATCAAAATTACGAGTATCACTGCGTAAGGTTCTAATGTTGATCATTTAGTGTTGTAGGAAGCATTCAAATAGTAAATTTGGTTTAGCGATTAAATTTTAATTACTATCTTTTATACAGAAAATATCAAGAGCCCCTAATACCGAATATTTGTTAGCTAAGACTCAATATGTTTAGAGTTCTATCAAAGTTTTTTGACCACTTAATAAATTAAAAAACTCTAAACATATCAAAGTATTGAAATATATAACTCTATTAAAAAGTCACACGAGAATAATGACGATACTCAGGTGTCCAAAAATTATCATCAATTACTGTTTTAAGAACATCATTACTCATCGGCATTGCTAGACCTTCTGCCATAGCCGCTTTTGCAACTTTAAAAGCAATAAATTTAGAAACTTGCTGAATATCATTAATATTTGGCAATAGTTCAGCTGCTGGGTTTTTTAAGCGTGGCGAACAGTCTGCTAAAGCTGTACTTGCAGCCATCAACATTGAGTCACTAATATGGCTTGCACCACATGCAATTACGCCTAATCCAATACCTGGGAAAATATATGAGTTATTGCATTGTGCAATTGAATAACTTTTTCCTTGGAAATAAACAGGGGCAAAAGGGCTACCTGTAGCAACAATCGCTGTTCCTTGTGTCCATTCAATAATATCTTTAGGCTGCGCTTCGACCTGTGAAGTTGGGTTAGAAAGTGGTAAAACAATCGGATGTTTATAATATTTTGCTAAGGTCTTAATCACCTCTTCACTAAATAATCCAGCCTGCCCTGATACACCAATTAAAATACTTGGTTTAGCATTTTTAACCACATCTAAGAGTGCAATATTTTCACCTGTATATTCCCAAGTACTGATCACACTTGTAGGTGTTGCCAGTTTTTGCTGGAAATCGAGTAAGTTTGGCTGTTGATCTGTCATTAAGCCAAAACGATCCACCATAAAGATACGTGAACGCGCTTCATGATCACTCAGCCCCTCGTCCATCATTTGTCTAACAATATGTTCTGCGATACCACATCCTGCTGAACCAGCACCAACAAAAGTTATAGTTTGGTCTTTAAGTTGTTTACCTAGTGCTCTAGATGCAGCAATTAAACTAGCAACTGTAACTGCTGCAGTTCCTTGTATGTCATCATTAAAGCAGCAAATTTTATCTCGATACTGAGTTAATAATGGCATTGCATTTGTTTGTGCAAAATCTTCGAATTGAATTAAGACATCAGGCCAACGTTGACGAATTGCAGAGATAATTTGCTCAACGAACTGATAATACTGTTCACCTCTGATACGTGGTTGTTTCCAACCCATATAAATTGGATCATCTAATAATGCTTGATTGTTGGTACCAACATCAATGGTAATAGGTAATGTATAAGCAGGACTAATCCCTCCACAAGCTGTATAGAGAGATAGTTTTCCAATTGGGATTCCCATCCCACCAATCCCTTGATCGCCTAAACCTAGGATGCGTTCCCCATCTGTAATGACAATGACTTTGACATTTTTCTTATTCACATTATGAATAATCTGATCAATGTATTGGCGTTCGCCATAGGAGATAAAAATTCCGCGATGGCGGCGATAAATATCCGAGAAACGCTGACATGCTTCCCCTACCGTTGGGGTATAAATAATCGGTAGCATTTCATCTAAATGCTGACTCAATAAATTATAAAAAAGTGTTTCATTTGTGTCTTGAATATTTCTTAAATAAATATGTTTATTCAAGTCGCTATCAAATGAAAGGTACTGTTGATATGAGCGTTGGGTCTGCTCTTCGATGTTTTCAATATTGTTTGGTATGAGACCATGCAAGTTAAATTTTTCGCGCTCCTCTTCCGAAAAAGCAGAACCTTTATTTAACAATGGTAACTCTAAAAGAGCATTCCCAGCGTAAGGAATATATAAAGGTTTTTTGATTTTACTAGGGGTCGCAGGCATACCTTACTCTTCAGATTATTGATCAACACTATACAAATTTCGTTGCTTAAACTCTTATAAAAAGAACTTTGGCTTGGCGAATAATTTACACCAATCCCTGCCAGAAACCGAATAATATAGCTGTATGTGAACTCAATCATTATTTAGAAAATAAATAGTACTCCAAACTTACACGCCATTTTATTGCGGATTTGGAGTGGATTTGTCATTTTTCAATCTTTGACTTTTGGATTTTTGAAGCGTACATATTATTGAGCAAACTGCCTATTTATTGAAATATACAGTTTACTCGATCAATTAATTAAGCATTTTCTTGTTCATATTCTTGAATTGCTTCTTTGGCGATACGAAAGCTATCTACTGCCGCAGGTACACCACAGTATATTGCGACTTGTAAAAGCACTTCACGAATTTTTTCTTTAGGTACGCCATTTCGTAGAGCACCTTTGACATGAAGTTTTAATTCATGTGGGCGATTAAGCGCAGAAATCATGGCAAGATTAATTAAACTTCGCTCTGGCTTGCTCAGTTCCTCTCGTCCCCAAACTGCACCCCAACAGTACTCTGTGACTAACTCTTGTAAAGGTAAACTAAAATCATCGGCATTGTTGATCGAGTTATTCACATAAGCTTCGCCTAATACTTGTTTGCGAATCGCTAAGCCTTTTTCAAACTTTTCATTGCTCATGCGTTCAATCCCCCAAATAAGGTGTATTTGATTTCTAGATAATCTTCGATGCCGTATTTAGAACCTTCACGCCCTAAACCAGACTGTTTGATCCCACCAAATGGTGCGACTTCATTGGAAATTAAGCCTTTATTGATTCCAACCATACCGTATTCAAGTTGTTCACTCATACGCCAAGCACGCCCTAAATCTTTAGTGTAGCAATACGCTGCCAAACCAAATTCAGTCGCATTTGCCATTTGAATGGCTTGCTGTTCCGTTTCAAATTTAAATACTGCAGCCAATGGACCAAATGTTTCTTGAGTCGCTACATCCATCTCGGCGGTGACATCAGCAATAATCGTAGGTTGATAAAATAATTCACCTGCACTATGACGTTTACCACCAGCAACCAAACGACCTGCTTTGGCTAAGGCATCCGCAACATGGGCTTCAACCTTTTTCACTGCATTAGCATTAATTAATGGACCAATTTCACTACCTGCATCCAAGCCATTGCCGATTGCAAAAGCATTGACCTTTTCACTTAATGCAGCAATGAATTTTTCGTAAATTCCTTCTTGCACAAGAAAGCGATTCACGCAAACACAGGTTTGCCCTGCATTACGATATTTAGCAATTAATGCCCCTTCGATTGCAGCATCCAAATCTGCATCATCAAAGACAATAAAAGGTGCATTACCGCCCAATTCTAATGAAACTTTTTTCAGAGTTTGCGCTGAACGTTGATAGAGTAATTTTCCCACAGGTGTCGAGCCTGTAAAAGTAAATTTCCGTACATCATCACTTTCAAAGATTGCATCCCCAATCGTGACTGCATCACCCGTAATGACACTAAAAATCTCAGCAGGTACACCAGCCTGAATCGCTAAATCGACCAAGGCCAAAGCTGTAAACGGTGTCTCAGGTGCAGGCTTAACAATACAAGGACAACCCGCAGCTAAAGCAGGTGCAACTTTACGGGTAATCATCGCCGCCGGAAAATTCCACGGCGTGATTGCTGCAACAACACCAATCGGTTGTTTGCTCACGATAATCCGTGCATCTGGATACGGACTAGGCACAATATCACCATAAACGCGTTTTGCTTCTTCAGCAAACCATTCAACAAAGCTGGCAGCATATAAAATTTCACCTCTCGCTTCGGCTAAAGGCTTACCTTGTTCGCTGGTCAAAATAAATGCGAGTTGATCTGCATTTTCAACCATCAAATCGAACCATTTTTTTAAAACTGTGGAGCGATCTTTAGCCGTTTTATTTTTCCATGCGGCCCAACCTGCAACTGCTGCTTGAATTGCTCGTTTGGCTTCTGCCTTGCCCATATTCGGTACAGTACCAATCACTTCTTGGGTCGCAGGGTTATAAATATCAGAAGTTTGCTGATTATCGGCATCACACCATTGCCCAGCAACAAAAGCTTGTTGGTGAAATAGCGCCATTTCATTGAGTTGCATACTGATTATCCTATTTAGACGTCGGCATCAATTTTCAGATCATCTACCAACATAACATAAATGATCTGAAATAAAGCCATCTTGTATTATGGCATACCATAAAAATCTTGAAAAAAATTTTCGGTTGCCCGAATCTTCTAACTCATCTTAGAAGTAATAGAATAAAGTTAAGTTGAGCAACTTATTCCATTGACCATCATCCCCGACTGCAAGTGATTTTTCAGTACCACCAATGAAGGGATCATTTTGACTCATAATGTATTCTGCGACCAAAGAAATCTGTTTATGGTCAATTGAAACACCAAGAATATTCCGAGTTGAATCTTGTGATCCAGCCAAATCCTTATTATATCGGCTATGCATAAAATAAGGAGTAATGTTGCCAATCTGCTTAACATCTTTAAAAGTATACCCAAGATCAGCCGTATAATAGGTCGCTTTGTTTGCAACATAGTATTCAGTGTCATATGAACCCATCAAAGATGATGTTGCATCAACTGCATCTTTATTACTGACATCATTTTTGCCACCCGTTAAGGTCAGACCTAGATTGCCATAATTGATTTTGCTAAATAATGCCCACGCATTGCGTCGACCCGTTTGAGCTGTAGTCTTATTATCAATCTCAGAAGTCCAATACGAAGCACCGACCTGTGTGCTTAAACCTTTTACACCCAGATTAATATCTTGCGTCATGCGCCCAACCCACATGTTTTTCTCTTGGAGATCACTTTGTGTCGTATTATCTGAGCTGACATAATTGGCACTGTAGCGACCAGACTCTTTGGTTGTTCCTTGATAGTGTCCACCATCAATCGCAAAATATCCGAGATCAAATTTAGTCGCAGTTGGCAATTCAAAATGATAGCTCAAACCTAAGTTATGGACATCTTCTAGCCCTGTTGTGGTATTGATACTGCCATATAGACTATTGTTCCAAAAACGTCCTGGACCAAATGGAACAGCTTGCATCCCTGCTACGACCTGATCAGTCTCATTTAAATGATAACCCGCATATGCATCAATTAAAGTTGAAAAATCGCAAAGTGTATCGTACTGATAACAACGATATTCAGCATGCCCAAATAGTTTGCCACGCTCATAATCGAGTTTTAATTGTGCAGCACTAAAACGAAGCTGATGCTCTGAAACAGGTTCACCATAATCTTTGTCTTGATAATTGGCACGTACGTAACCAGAAATCGTTAACTTGCCTGAGTCCGCATTGCTGTCACCAAAACTAATTCCAGCATAACTCGGCGTAATGATTGTAGTTAACGCAGTTGCCAACGCGAATTGTAAATAACTTTTTTTCATGTCGAAGATTCCTTTCTGACCACGTTTAATGTTGTGCTTTTACATTGAGTTCTGGACTATTACATTTGATCTTTTCAAGATTAAAGACGTAGTACACAACGGAACTCACCACCAATCCAATCACCCAAGAGATATCTACATCCTGAATGACGTTTGCGAATGGGCCTGTAAAAAAGGCATTGGTGAGGAAAGGAATTTGTATCGCAATTCCAATGAAATAGGCCGTTAAAGCTTTGGCGTTGAACTTGCCATAGATACCACCGTCTTGTGCAAAGATCGACTGAATATCATAAGATTTCTTATTAATCACATAGAAATCTAATAAGTTAATCGAGACCCAAGGCACTAAGATAAACAGTAAGGCAAAAATGACGTTTAGGAAGAAGCTAATAAAGTTTCTTGATGCCCAAAGTGCTGTAAATGTTGCAATAATTAAAACAATAATTGATAGAACAATACGAATATTTTTACTCGGTATCCATTGACCAGCAAAAGTTTGAATCGAAGTAATACACGATAAAACCGCACCATATAAATTCATGGCATTGTGACCGATGATATTACAAAGGAATAAAATCATCAGGATCGAACCGAAAACACCTGTACCCGATTTCACTGCTTCCATCGCATCAGCACCAGAACCAATACTCACCGCCACTGTACCGAATGCCATCGCAAAGATTGTTCCAAACGAAGCGCCCAAGTAAGTGAAAATAAACGGTTTAAAAATCCCAATCGACTTAGGCAAATAACGTGAATAATCTGAGGTATACGGTGAAAAACTAATTTGCCAAACGGCACATAAACCGAACATGGCAAACCAACCTTTTAGGTTAAATGAGCCTTTGGCAAGTACTTCAGCATTAATTTGTGGCAACATAATCAACAAGCCGATCAGCAATGAACCGCCCATTAACCATGTCCCGATTTTATTAAAATTATGAATTAAATGATAACCCACCACTCCAATGGTCGTTGCTGCAATTGCACCAATCACGGTTGCTGTTGGCACAGGAATCGCGGGGATAACCGTATGTAAGGTTTTACCTGACAAAATAATGTTGGAAATAAAGAAACCGAGATAAATCAATGTTGTAAATAACACGACCAGTAATGCGCCATAACGCCCAAACTGTGCGCGACTTTGAATCATCTGCGGAATACCCACTTGTGGCCCTTGCGCAGAGGTCAACGCTAAAATGGCAGCACCAAAAAAATGGCCGCAACAAATTGCCACTAATGCGCTCATCAGACTGAGGTTAAACGTTAACATGGACATTGCACCTGTAATGACCGCTAAAGGTGCAATATTGGTACAAAACCAGAGCGTGAATAGATCGCGAACTTTTCCATGACGTTCTGACGGATCTACATAATCAATTGAATGGCTTTCGATTGCGAAAGCATTTTTCTCATTTTGGCTCATATCCTTAATCTCTCTTTTGAGGACTTCATTTTCCCCAATATCAATATTGGTGAGAGTAAACTTAGGTTTCACAACCTGCCTAATCAGCGCCATATCCAGATGACCTGACCTATATTTCTCTTGTTTTACAGCGCAATCACATCAATTTTGGGTGATGAAATGACAAAAAAAGATCAAGCGAACCTTGTTGATGCTGTTTAAGCCCAACTAAAATGATCTTACTTATGCCGTGATCAGATTTATGTGATTTTGAAATTCAGCTTATTCATATTTTTTCATCCTTGAAATTAAAATCCTGATTGCTTTTGTGATGCATTAACGCATCACAAAAGGATCATCAATCGGTTGATCAGATGTACGTAACCACACCGTTTTGGTGGTGGTGTAATCTAAAACTGCATCCGAGCCAGCTTCACGACCATGACCTGATAGACCATGACCGCCAAAAGGTGCAAGTGGAGAAACAGCGCGATAGGTATTCAGCCAAACAATCCCTGAACGAATTGCTTTGGTCATCCGATGCGCGCGGCTTAAATTGTTGGTAAACACGCCAGCTGCCAGTCCATAAGGCGTACTGTTGGCTTTTTGGATCGCTTCTGCTTCGGTGCTAAAACTCACCACAGACAAGACAGGACCAAATAACTCGGTCATGACGCAATCAGCTTGCGCTACATCACTACAGTCTAAAATTGTAGGTGGATAGTAATAACCTGCTCTTTCAAGCGTTTTCCCACCTGCCAATAATTTCGCCCCTTGCTGAATCGAGCGAGCAACGACTTGCTCAATTTTTTCACGTTGGCGCAAGGTACACAAAGGACCATATTCTGTTGCCATATCATCAGGCAAACCAATCTTGATACTTTGAACACGCTCAACCAAACGTTGAACAAATTCATCTTTGATACTTGCTTCAACCAACAACCGTGAGCCTGCGACACAGCTTTGCCCTGTTGCTGCAAAAATCGCTGCGACTTGTGCATTCACTGCACTTTGTAAGTCAGCATCTGCAAATACAATGAAAGGAGATTTTCCGCCTAACTCTAGTGATACTTTGGCAAGATTTTCAGCCGAGTTGCGCACGATATGGCGCGCTGTTTCTGGGCCTCCCGTAAATGCCACATGGGCAACATCTAGATGGCTACTTAAAACCGCACCACATTCAGGGCCAAAACCTGTAATGATATTCACCACACCCGCTGGAAATCCTGCTTCATGCACCAGACGTGCAAAGGCAAGTAAAGGTGCAGGCCCTTCTTCAGAGGCTTTCAGAACAATACTGCAACCTGCCGCCAATGCTGGCCCAACTTTAACCGCAGACAAAAATAGTTGGCTATTCCACGGAACAATTGCAGCAATGACACCCACAGGTTCACGGATCGTCCATGCTTGCATATCTGGTTTATCAATCGGTAGATAGCTACCTTCGAGCTTGTCTGCAATTCCTGCATAGTAACGATAATATTCAGCCACATAAGCAATTTGGCTCGACGTTTCACGAATGATCTTGCCTGTATCACTGGTTTCATATTGAGCCAGTTGCGGTGCAGCTTTTTCGATTAAATCAGCAAGTTTATATAACAATTTTCCACGCTGTGAGGCGGTTAAACCGGCCCAAGCCGCATCTTGCAGAGCCTGAGATGCCGCAGCAACGGCACGATTGACTTCATCTGTACGTGCTTCAGGCATTTGCGCCCAAACTTGCCCTGTCGCAGGATTGATGCTGTCAAATTGTGCAGCACCATCCTCGAATTGACCATTGATATACAACTGGAATTGAGAAGTCATGTCTTCTCTCCTATGCAAATGCAGGCATCACTTCGTTGATCATACGTTGTAACGATGCTTTTTTACGCTCAAAGCTCATTCCTGTATCAATCCAGAATGAATATTCGTTATAACCCATTGCTTCATACGCTTTTAAGCGATCAATCACTTCTTGCGCTTCACCAATCACATTATTTTTACGCATGGCTTCTGGCGTATAAAATGGATGAGCTGCAATTTCTTCATCACTCAATGGCGCAATTAAACCTTGCGTAATTTCGCGCTCATTTTTAAACCATGCGCCAAAATAGTTATAGAATGTATTGATTTCATCTGCTGCTAATTGAGCATCTTCTTCACTATCAGCCACATAGGTATGACGCAATAACATAATTTCAGGACGAGGAATATCAACAAACTTTTCACACGCGGTATTGAAATGTCCCATCAACTTTTCGACTTCTTCATCACCAAAATGTAATGGTGTGACTTGTACATTACAGCCGTTCTGCACCGCAAATTCATGGCTATTTGGATCGCGTGCTGCTACCCAAATCGGTGGATACGGTTGTTGTAATGGTTGAGGTGCAGAAGTGGTTTTTGGGAACTGCCAAAACTCACCATTATGCTCATAATCGCCTTTCCACAGGTTTTTAATCGCGGGGATCATTTCACGTAAACGCTGACCCGCACTCCATGCATCCATACCAGGTACCATACGCTCATATTCAAATGAGTAAGCACCACGTGCAATCCCAATATCTAAACGACCATTGGTAATGATATCCGTCATGGCAGCTTCACCTGCCAATTTAATTGGATGCCAGAATGGCGCAACCACCGTACCAGTACCCAAACGTACATTTTTGGTTTTATTCGCAATATCAACCAAGTTAATGAATGGATTAGGTGCAATCGTGAAATTCATCGCATGATGTTCACCTGTCCAAATCGCATGCATACCGCCTTGATCGGCAATCTGGCAAAGTTCAATCATCTCATCATAGAGCTGCTTCTGCGTTTGTTGATCAGAAACACGTTCCATGTGTACAAATAATGAAAAACGCATAGTTAAACTTCCTCTTTAACAATTTGACGAACCGTACCGCTGGTTTGATTACCGTAATAGACACCATAAGTTTTAAGATGATTTTCTTTACGATAACGCATCAACATACTTTCTAAAGCACTATCTACAAAAGTCAGTTGTTCTAAATCATTCAAATCAATAAATTGACCTTTCGTCGCATGTGCAATTGGGGTATTACACAAGAAAGAAATGTACTGCTGTTGGTTCTCTATATTTTCATAGACTGAATAAATAAAGCTGGCTGAGGCATCGGGTTGATATTGTGCAAAAATTTTATCGAGAGCTTTATCAGCGCCATCCTTATCGACTAAGAGATGAGGGATCGTCCATTTTTGCTCGGCTGTTTGTTCCAATAAGATTTTATTTTCGTGACCAATAATTGCACTGATCACCACTTTAGGTCCTGAAATGACTTCCGCAGATAATTTAGCTGGTGTGAAATAACCACCACGGTAATATCCTAGACCTGCAAAACCAGCTGAGGCAAAACCTTCAACCTGACCAATCAGAATCGCATGATCGCCTGCATCAACAATTTGATAGGTGGTACAATCAAACCATGCACTGACTTGATCAATGACAGGGTTTTGACATGCACTGGTTGTCCACGCTAGATTTGCAAATCGATCGTCACTTGGTCGAGCAAAAGTATTCGAAACATCCTTTTGTTCTTCTGCCAAAATATTAATTGCAAAATGCGAAGCATTCGCAAAGTTATGATAATTGCTTGATGTCTTGGCAATGCTGACGAGCAACAAAGCTGGGTCCAAAGACACCGAAGCAAAAGAGTTCGCGGTAAAGCCTAACGGTGTTCCATCATCTTTACAGGTGGTTACGACGGTTACGCCAGTCATAAATGATCCAAAGGCATCACGTAATTCGCGTATTTTATTAACACTATCCATTTCACTCATTGTCATATTCCTTCATCAATGTGTGGCAAACTAGACTTTTGTTTCTAACCAAGCTTGCATTGCATTATTTACTTCGTCTGGTGCAGTCAAGTTCACCATATGACGTTCATTCTCGATCACAATAGCGGTGCCATGTTGTGCTTGGCTCGCCATTTGAATTGCCATCTCGGCTGTCGAATTTGGGTCATCTGTTCCAGTTAAAACCAATGCTGGACATTGAATTTTTGCCCAATCATCTGCATAAATTTGATCACCATGTGCAAACGCTGCATAAGCCGTGGTATAACCAGATAAATCAACATCTTCTAACCATGATTTGACTCTCGCAGCAGCGATTTGCTCTGCTTCACTTTCGCCAAACCAGCGTTGTAGTGGTGTTTCAATATCAATATGACCTGTTTTTAACTCTTCTGCACGATTTACAACCGCATCTCGGGCTTGAGTGGTACGCTTGTATACACCATTCAATACCGCCATTCGTTTAACTAAATCAGGGCGAGTCGCACTCACACCAGTAGTGATTAACGAACCCATCGAATGACCTGCCAAATTCACTGCACCTAAATTCAGTGCTGTAATAAATTCAATCGTCCAGTCGACAAATGCTTTTAACGGTGCGCCATCTGTAAGTTTTGTACTTTGTCCATGACCTGGCATATCCACCGAGATCACGCGATAATCTTTCGAAAAATACTCAATTTGTGGATACCATGCGGCTGCTTGCATTCCGACACCATGGATGAGAACCAAAGGCTCTCCCTCTCCTTGCTCAAAATAATGAGCAATCCGATTATTTGACAGCTGCAGGGTTTTTGAGATCATGACCTAACTCTTCCAAATCTTGATAACGATCGCCAATACGATGATGTGGACGTCCACCTGTTGCTGCACCAATCACAATCACAATTTCATCAGCAGCGGGTGCATCTGGAATTGCAAACTGTAATGTTAAATAATGAGAACGGCGGCCTTCATCATTTTTGTCCATCATTGGAACAAGAATCGAGGCATTCGCTGGGCCACGGGTATTATTAAAAGCAAGATAAGACTTTGCTCCGACTGCATGACGATAAGTATTACCAAAATGTAAAGTATGAATCAGTGCTGAAGCATGTTCTAACTCACCATTGAGACCCACGACCGCACTTTTACCAAATGCTTCTACAGCTTCACCTGAGCCAACTTCATCAAGAATCAGTTGAGTTAAATGCTCACTTAGAATTGGCGCGATACGGCGAATCTCTGGTGTTAAGTTTTCCACATAGCCCTGACCAGCCCATGGGTTTTTGATCACAGCAGCAGCAGCCACCATTTTTAACGGTTTTGTTGCTTCCTTATCACCATCGACATAAGTCGTTTCAACATGAAGAACTGTTTTACGGATTAGATTCATGGCATTTCCTTGTGAGTAAATTTATTTTTGCATTCGTATTATGGTATACCATAATACATAATGAAAAAAAAGCAAGAGTTTGCTATGCTGTTTTTTAGTAAAGAACTTGTAACAAAATTCTGTATTATTAAAATCAGGACAGATTGATCGCTTATGAATCTTAAAATTGAAAACCCACCTGTGACTTTGCGAGAGCTTTGTTTAGACAAGGTACGCAATGCCATTATTACGGGCTATTTCCCCTCTGGGAAAAGACTGGTTGAAAGAAGCTTATGTGATGAATTGGGCGTGAGCCGCTCAGTCGTCCGTGAAGTGATTCGTTATTTAGAAGCAGAAGGTTTAGTTGAAATTTTACCGAATAAAGGTCCTATCGTTTCACTATTAAATTGGAACATCGCCTCACAAATTTATGAAATTCGACTTTTACTCGAACAAAGTGCTGTTGCCGATTGCACCCAAAACCTAACGGCTGAAACAACAGAGACGCTTAAAGCATTATTGGTTGAACTTGAGCAAGCTTTTATTGCAGATGATATTAATTTAATTATTTCTACTTCTTCAAAACTCTACGAAACTATTTTTACCACCGCAAAACATCATATTGCTTGGGAAGTCGTACAACGTTTGAATGGTCGAATTAGTCGTCTTCGTGCAATGACCATGAAATCGACGAAACGTGAAATTTCTGGCTATCAACGTATTAAAAATATGTGCGAAGCCATTTATCTTCATCAAGATCCTGAAAAAGCGAAGCAAGCCGTGGCTGAACATATTGCGGAAGCAGCTAAGGTTGCAAAAAATATTTTGAATGCTTAATCGGCTAATTCTGTAACTAAAATAGTTTTAAAATTTAAAATGGAAGGATACAAGAATGTCTGCTTACTGGATTGCACATGTCACCATTCATGATGTAGAACAATACAAAGAATATATGACTTTAGCACCTTTAGCCTTTGAAAAATATGGGGCTAAATTCCTTGCTAGAGGGGGAAAATCAACCTGTATGGAAGGTGCGCAGTTTCAACGTCATGTCATTATTGAATTTACTGATTTGGCGACTGCACAAGCTTGTTATCATTCTGAAGAATATACAAAAGCAAGACTCGCACGTGAAAACTGCGCTGAAGTTATGATTAGTATTGTTGAGAGCATCAATTGATCTAGTTCTAAAAAATGAATAAGTTGGGGGAGAAATTTTTCGCAACTTATTCGTTTAACTGAGCTGATTCAAATTATTTTTTATTCATCGAAATCATTAATCTCATTTATCTTTATAAAACATATTGTAGCTTGCATAACAAGCGATGATAAATAAAACACAGCAGACAAAACCAACTTGCATTGAAGGATCTGCCACCATACTAATACAGGTAATGACACAGAAGGCCCCGCCTAAAATTGGTGTCAACGGAAACAACGGAGCAGCAAATTTAAGGTCTTTGACAGTTTTACCAGACTTAATCCATTGTCTACGGAAGTTAAATTGGCTCACACAAATTGAGATCCAAACCACAACCATGGTAAAAGCGGCAACACCCAGTAAATTTTTGAAAATGGTTTCAGGCGCAAATTGTTCAGATAATAAACCAGGAATTGCACCAAACATCGTAACAATAATCGCAATAATTGGCGTACCTGAACGTGTCAATTTAGCAAACACTTTAGGGAGTTGATTCTGTGTTGACAATGACCACATCATTCGAGAAGCAGCAAATAAGCCAGAGTTGGCAGCCGATAAAAGTGCAGTAATAATTACAAAACGAATAATATCTTCCGCATATGGAATACCGATGTAATTAAATACTGTTACAAATGGGCTATTACTTACACCATTTGCATTCAGTCCTGCCATTTCATAAGGCAGTAATGCACAAATCACCACGATCGTACCCACAAAGAAAATCAATAAACGCCAAATTGCAGCATTAATTGCTTTCGGTACAGTTTTAGCAGGTTCTTCAGCTTCACCTGCGGCAACCCCAATCAATTCTGTGCCAGAGAATGCAAAATTAACGATGAGCATTGTGGCAAAAATCGGGTAAATACCATTTGGGAACCAACCATGCTCAGTCAATTTACTAAATAACGGTGCTGACTCATGACCATGATAGGAGATTAAGCCAAAAATAGCGGCTAAGCCCAATGCAATAAAACAGATAATGGTGAGAACTTTAACCAAAGACAGCCAAAATTCCGACTCAGCAAATAACCGAGTGGAACTCACATTCAGCGTAAAGACCAGTGCCGCAAATAATAAAGTCCATGTCCACATGGAAATAGCTGGAAACCACTCTTGCATGAGTAATGCTGCGGCAGTAAATTCTGTTCCTAACGTTGCAGTCCACGTCAACCAATACAACCATGTGATCATATAGCCCGTGCCTGGCCCAATATAGGTTCTGGCATATTCACCGAATGACCCCGAAACTGGCATCTGTACTGCCAACTCACCTAAACACAGCATGACCATGTATGCAATGATACCACCGAGCAGGTAAGAGAGAATCGCACCAACGGGACCTGCCTGTGAAATCACGTCACCTGAGCCTAAAAATAAGCCCGTTCCAATTGCACCACCCAATGAAATCATCACCAAATGACGTTTCGTCATGGCACGTTTTAGGGGCTTACCCACTTCTATATTGTTACTCATACACGATCACTCCAACTATCTTTTTATGACAACCTGTCCTTGCTTTCCACTTTCATAAAAATGAATATCCAATAGATATTTCTTTCCCATGTTTATTTTTACTGAACATCCATATTCAAACTCCATTTAGCTCTATTCCGTTTCACATCCATTTTTTAAAAGTCGATGTATGTGTATGCTACCCAATTTCCTTTAAAACCAGTCCAGCTCTCAAACCGATCTTCACATTTGGATTTGGAAATAAAATCCAAACTTGCTGATTATCTACGACATAATTGCCTGCTTGCTGAGTTGCAATCACCTCACCTTTCTGAAAGGTTGAAAAATTAGGTGCATCAGCACTTAATTGCAATTGGAAATCGTCACTCTGCTTTAGAACGGAGTCCACCACCTTAAATTGGCGAATACTTGGTTTCTGTCTACATGGCAAAGCCTGCTCTGAAAGTACCGCACGTAAAACCTGATCGGTACTCGCAAATTCAGCTAAATCATTTTGACCAAACGGCTTTGCTTTGCCTAATTCCAAGGTACTACTCGCCGCTTGACATCGTTCAGCAGTAAAATGGGTAAAAGTTTTACCAACCGTATTGTGATACACCAAAGCATCAAGATCCGCAGCATTCAAACTCTGAATCAGAAAATCATCATAGGGCTGTGTTTGATAGGGAAATAATGCAAATACAGGAAGTAGTGAGGCACGAATGGCAGTATGTAAATCGTAATGATAACGCTGTGCTTCAGCACCACTTTGCTCAAAAAATTGGGCTGTTCGCTGTTCCAATTGAGCTGCACGTTCAGTTTCAGCATCTTGGCGTAAATGCTGATAAGCACCACAGAACATCCGATTCACATCATTTTCAAGATAACGTACACCTTTACGAATCGCTTCAGGATTACCAAAGACGAACAGCACCCGCACCTTGAGCGCTACGCGTTCAACAAATAAATCATTGATAATCTGTGCCAATAGCTCAATCGGTGCAGTTTCATTGCCATGAATACCCGCAGAAAGCACGATGGTTTTTCTATAGGTTGTTTTTGGCGTACATTGCAGTAACCCTTCACCTAGCCACTGCCATGTAAAGCCTACCGTTTCACCTTGAGTTTGCTCAGGTGGCTGTTGTGCTAAAATCAACGCGAGTAGATCAACCATGTACCTTCATCCTTAAAAGCCATTGTTTCTATTTATCTTTGGAAGTGATAAACCGAGCCTAAATCTAAAATTTTGGTGAGTTCGTCCAGTGCAGTACGGCTCTCGATCAATAATCGTGGATCAGCTAAGTCATCCTGTGTTAATTCATCCCGATAGTGTTGATCAACCCACTGATTCAGCGTTTTAAACAATGCATCGTTCATAAATAAGTTTGGATTGACTGCATTAAGCTCAGCATCATTCACAGCAACACGTAATCTTAAACATGCAGGCCCACCACCATTACGCATACTTTCACGTAGATCAAAGACCTTAATGTCATCAATTGGCGTTCCCATTTGAATCATGTCATTCAAATAGCTCCACACCGCTTTGTTCTGACGAGATTCTTCTGGTACAACAATGCTCATGCCACCATCAGCACGTGTCAAAATTTGACTGTTAAATAAATAAGTTGAAACTGCATCTTCAACCTTTACTCGACTTTCAGGTACTTCAATCGAAACAAACTCTTGTTCAATGCCCGCCATTTTTTTACGGATTTGATTGAGTGAATCAGCTTGATTTAAAAAAGCATGTTGATGATGGAATAATACCTGTTGATTACTGACCGCAATCACATCGTTATGAAAGACACCTTGATCAATCACATCAGGATTTTGCTGAATGAACACGGTACGCTTCGCATCAAGACGATGTAAACGTGCAATCGCTTCACTTGCCTCACGCGTTTGACGTGCAGGGAATTTTTGTGGTGCAACAGTACCACCAAGTTGCTGCTGACCATAAACAAAAACTTGTACGCCTGCTTGATCGTATGCACCACCAAGACGATTGTGATTGGCTGCACCTTCATCACCAAACAAAGCAGCTTCTGGCAATGCTTCATGATGCGCGAAATAGACATCATTATTGAACATCGCTTGAAGAATGCGTGTGGTCGTATGATGCTCAATTGAGCGATGGAACTTATTATTTAAGTTTGCCGCAGTAAAATGCATACGCCCATCTGTGCTATCTGCCGAGGGTGAAACCGTACACGAGTTTGCTGTCCACATTGAAGATGCTGAACTTAACGATGACAATAGTGCTGGTGCAGTACGCATCGCCTGAGTAATGACATCAATATCACTACCTGTAAAACCTAAGCGACGCAGTGTTGGCACATGCGGACGCTCTTGTGGTGCAAACACACCTTGCTTGAGTCCTAAATCCGCAAGGGCTTTCATTTTCATTAAGCCTTGTTTTGCAGCTAATTTAGGATTTGACGCATTATTACGGTTTTTAGTGGATGCAACATTACCAAACGATAAACCTGCATAATGGTGCGTAGGCCCAACTAAACCATCAAAATTAATTTCATAACCTGACATTTTCTTCTCCACGTGTCTTGATGCGATCCGACTTAGAGCGCAATGCCCGGTGATAATTTTGCAGGGAGCGTGACATTGTCACTCTCCAACGATGCCATCGGCCAAGCACTATAATCGGCAGCATAGAAGGCACTCGCACGATGGTTACCCGAAGCGCCTACCCCACCAAACGGTGCTGCACTTGAAGCACCAGTCAATGGTTTATTCCAGTTCACAATACCCGCACGTGCTTCAATCAACACGCGATCAAATAAATCGCGATCAGGTGAAACCAGACCAACCGCCAAACCAAATCGAGTGTTATTGGCGATGCTTAATGCTTCATCAAAGGTGTTGTAGCGATAAATCGTCGTCAACGGACCGAAGTATTCATCATCAGGAATGCCATCGACCTGTGTTAAATCTAAAATGCCTGCGGTCAACAATGAACTGTCTGCTTGTGGACGTGTCATTTCTAATAATGGTTTTGCACCTAAAGCGATGAGTTTAGTTTGTGCAACTAACATTTGTTCAGCAGCATGAGAAGAAATCACACCACCCATAAATGGTTGTGGTTCAGCATTCCACGTACCAACAACTAAATTCTTGGCGACTTCAACAAAACGTTGAATAAAGGCATCACCATTCGCACCATGTTTGACAATAATACGGCGTGCGCAAGTACAACGTTGCCCAGCAGAAACAAAAGCGGATTGAATGGCTAAATTCACAACCGCATCAATATTGCTTGCTTCATCAATGATCAAGGCATTATTGCCGCCCATTTCCAAAGCAAGAATCTTTTCAGGTGCGCCTGCCATTTGCTTATGCAAGTGATAGCCTGTATTGGCACTACCTGTGAAAAGCAAACCATCAATCTGTTCAGCCGCTGCAAGAGCCTCACCTGTGCTACGTCCGCCTTGTACAACATTGAGGACGCCATTTGGTAAACCTGCTTGTTGCCAGAGTTTTGCAGTTTCTTCTGCTGTCCACGGCGTCAATTCACTTGGTTTAAACACCACAGTATTGCCCGCAATCAATGCAGGAACGATATGACCATTTGGTAAGTGACCAGGGAAATTATAAGGGCCAAATACAGCCAATACCCCATGTGGACGA
Organism: Acinetobacter tjernbergiae DSM 14971 = CIP 107465; assembly: GCF_000374425.1. Classification (GTDB taxonomy): domain Bacteria; phylum Pseudomonadota; class Gammaproteobacteria; order Pseudomonadales; family Moraxellaceae; genus Acinetobacter; species Acinetobacter tjernbergiae. Next base: position 107,009 of record NZ_KB894353.1, read on the forward strand.
TGGCGTAACGAAGCCACACCATCTGGCATTTTAGTTTCGCTGAAACCTGTACGTTGATCATAAGCACGAATTGAAATCGCCACTTTGCCAACCATCGATTGCACTTCGGTCAATGTTTCCCAAAGTGGTTTACTGGTTTCTTGACTAATGACGTGTGCCAATTGCGTTTTATTTTGTTCAAGCAATATGGCAAAACGTTCAATAATCGCGATACGATCTTCTAATGGCAAACGTGCCCAAGCAGGAAATGCCTGTCTTGCAGCATGACATGCTTGCTCAACATCAGCAGAGTCTGCTTCATGCCCTGTCCAAATAAGTTGATTGCTGACAGGATCTGTTTTGATGAATGTTGTACCTTGTCCTTGTACCCAAACACCATTGATTAATAACGCACCTTGTGACATTAGTTCTTCTCCATTTTTTCTAATGCTAAAACCCGTACTTCATCCTGTTCATTCACATTCAGAGCTTGAGCTTGAGCTGCTGTTAATCGCAAAGTATTGCCTTGATCTACTTTGTTATTGATCAACAACACGCGGTAATCTTTGTATTGGTCATTCGCAACCAAATAATGAATCTCTGTTGTCTCAACTTGCTCGGTCATATTGACCTTGAACAAACGACTTTCTTTGACTGCACGTAAATCAGCAGTATTGGCTTCCAATGTTGGCCCTGCGTCAAAAATATCCACATACCCCTGATATTTAAGACCTTCTGACATCAGCACCTTTGCCGCAGGGAGTGTGTGAGGATGCATTTCAGCAATCACGGCACGTGCCTCTGAGGTCAGCAAGTCAACGTAAACAGGAAATCTCGGCATTAATTCAGCAATAAAGACTTTTTGCCCAATACCACTTAAATAATCTGCCGTTGCAAAATCCATATTAAAGAAGTGATAACCCAAGGCATCCCAGAATGGCGAATGCCCATTTTGATCTGAAAAACCACGCATTTCGGCAATCAACCTTTCTTCAAAGAAAGAACGAAATGCAGCAATAAACAGAAAACGAACTTTGGATAAAAATTTACCATTCTGATTTTTGCGATATTCAGGATCAAGAAACAGGGTGCAGAGTTCACTACAACCCGTATGATCATTACTTAAAAATAAAGTGTCTAAAGTTTTATAAACATTTAAAGCCTTAGACGCATGTACTTGTGTTGCTACACGGAAGTTGTAAAACGGTTCTTTTAAACCCACTGCAACTTCAATTGCACTCACACCCACAATTTTTTGAATACTGGTATCTTCAAGTACAAATAAATAACTGGCATCACACTTCTCGGCTAAACCATCCAAAGTGTGATGTGTACGTGTAATGCGTTCAGCCAAGATTTCTTTATTTTCTGGTAAGGAGGTCAAACCAATGCCTGACTCTCCTGCTCTTTGCGCTAAACGATAAATATCATCTAAATCCCGATGCGCTGCATGTCTAACAATCATCATGGTTAGATGCTCACAACAGACTTAAAGGCGTGCTAAGGCACGAGCAAAACGGTTTAGACCTTCATCAATATCTTCCATTGGAATAATCAGTGAAGGGGTAAAACGCACCACATCCGTACCTGCAACTAAAGCCAATAGACCTTCTTCACCTGCTAAAGTGACGATATTTTTTGCTTTACCTGCATATTCATCTTTAAGCACACAGCCAATCAATAAACCTTGACCACGAATTTCTTTAAACAAGTCATATTGCGCATTGATCTTATTTAAAGCATCAATAAAATATTGATAACGTTGTTTGACACCATCTAATACTTCAGGTGTATTGATAAATTCAAATACCGCACCTGCAACTGCACACGCCAATGGATTACCACCATAAGTCGTCCCATGATCGCCCACTGCATACATGTTGGCATATTTGTCGGTGGTGATCATTGCACCAATTGGGAAACCGCCACCCAATGCTTTTGCCGTCGTCAGAATGTCAGGTGTTACACCTGTATTCATATAGGCATACAATGAGCCTGTACGACCGACACCCGTTTGTACTTCATCAAAAATCAGTACTGCACCTTTTTCGTCACACAGCGCACGTAAGCCTTTTAAGAATTCGATATCTGCTGGCAGAACACCGCCTTCGCCCTGAATTGGCTCAACAATGACCGCACAAGTATTGTCAGTAATCACAGCTTTTGCAGCTTCAAGATCATTAAATGCAGTATGTTCAATCCCACCTGGTAAAGGTGCGAAATCTTGAGAATATTTCGGCTGACCGCCTGCTGTTACAGTAAATAAAGTACGACCATGGAAGGCATTTTTAAATGCAACAATCTGGTTTTTATTTGAATTGCCACTGAGTAAACCGATTTTACGTGCCAGTTTCAAAGCAGCTTCATTGGCTTCTGCACCTGAGTTACAGAAAAAGACTTTGTCGGCAAAAGTGCTTTCAACCAATTGTTTCGCGAGACGTAATACTGGCTCATTGGTATAACCATTACCAATATGCCAAAGTTTTTGTGCTTGTTCAGTTAAAGCATTCACCGCAACTGGATGTGCATGACCTAAAGCATTAACCGCAATACCACCTGCAAAATCAATATATTCTTTATCGTTTTGATCCCAAAGACGAGAACCTTCACCACGAACTAAAATGAAATTTGCTGGAGCAAAAACAGGCACCATCCAATCATTAAAATTGCTACGTGTAATTGCGACATCGCTCATTTTACTTACTCACTTCCTGTTTGGATATTCAGGCTTGTTAAACTCTCAACAAGCCCTTTGCTTTAACTGTATGAATGGTTTTAACCCGGGAAAATACCGCGTTCTTTACGCGCTTTAAGGATACGTTCACAGGCTAAAATATAAGCGGCGGTACGTAAGCTACATTCTTTCTGCGCTGCGGTATTCCACACATCACCCATTGCCTGAATCATTAATTTGTCAAGACGCTCATTAATTTCATCTTCGCTCCAGAAATAACTCGCCATATCTTGAACCCACTCAAAATAACTGACCGTTACACCACCAGCGTTACAGATCACGTCAGGGACAACCGTAATATTACGGCTAACGAATACATCATCTGCTTCTGGGTAAGTTGGGCCATTTGCACCTTCAAGTACAATTTTGGCTTTGAGCTTTTGTGCACGCTCAACTGTAATCTGACCTTCCAATGCAGCTGGAATTAGAATGTCCATATCGACATCCCAAAATGCTTCATCTGTGATCACAGTTGCATCAACGAAGCCCATCACGCCACCATGTTCAGCAACATGCTTTTGTAAAGCTTTGACATTGAAGCCTTCTGCATTAAAAATCGTACCTGTGTGGTCTTGTACACAAACCACTTTTGCGCCTGCTTGACTGAATAAGTAAGCTGCTTCATTGCCGACATTACCAAAACCTTGCACCGCAACTTTACTGCCCGCAACAGGTAAATTAATTCGTTTTGCAACTTCTAAACCCGTTACAAACACACCACGTCCTGTTGCACGAACACGACCCAATGAACCACCCAAATGCACAGGCTTACCTGTCACAACACCAGTCACAGTATGACCTTTGATACTTGAATAGGTATCCATCATCCAGCCCATAATATTGGCATTGGTGCCCACATCAGGTGCAGGAATATCAATTTGAGGACCAATAATTGAACTAATTTCACTGGTAAAACGACGCGTTAAACGCTCTAGTTCACGAGGTGAAAGCTCTTTAGGATTTACTCGTACACCACCTTTAGCACCACCAAATGGGAGATTAAGTACTGCTGTTTTAATGGTCATCCACGCAGACAACGCCATCACTTCATTTAATTCAACATCGTGGTGATAACGAATACCACCTTTACCTGGACCACGTGATAAGTTGTGTTGTACACGGTAGCCTTCAAAATGACGAATTGTGCCGTCATCCATTACAATTGGAACATCGACAATCAGGGTACGTTTTGGGCGTTTCAGCGTATTAATGAAATTGCCGAGATCAGCATCTAAATAAGGTGTCACTCGATCAATTTGAGTGAGGTAAGTTTGCCAAGCACCACTATTTTGAGCCGTATATGATAAAGACATTATCTATTCCTTAATTAATCAATTTTCCCTGTTATCTACAGATTCCCTTTCGCGAAGAGTTTCTGTTTTGCCCCATCGTCCCTTGTCAGCATTGATTTCTTCATGAGATTGAATAAAAAATGCTTGGAGCTTCATATAGTGATTATTATTAAGAATCAAATTGATTCACAAAATGCCTTATAATGATTAAAATGAATTAATTTTTATCAATTTGCTAATAGAAAGTGTCAAAATGAACAATATTGACCATATTATCTTGGGATTACTCAAAGACAATGCTCGAATTTCAATCACAGATTTGGCAGCAAAAACACGAGTCTCTAGAGCGACTGTGCAAAAACGGATCGAATATATGGAGTCGACAGGTATCATTACGGGCTATACCGTACGCTTTCGCCCCAATACAGAGAAAAATATTATTCGGGCGTGGATGAATATCATGGTTGAGGGAACCAAAGCTCAAGCGGTTATTCGTGAATTACGCTTAGAATCGGCGGTTGAACGCCTACATACCACCAATGGAAAATGGGATATTTTGGTCGAATTACAATCAGATAGCCTTGAGAATTTCGACAAAGCACTTGAAAGAATTCGAAATATTTCAGGTATTTATAATAGTGAAACTAGTATTTTACTGTCTACTTATAAAACATAATGATAGATGATGATTCACATTAAAATGAATTAACTAGGATGCTCACACAAATTAAATGAGCATCCTTAGATTGAAGAATAATTTAGTTTTTTTTCAAAGTTTTTTTAGTTAGAAAATCTAATGCTTGAGAATAATGCGTTGGTGTAATCCGCTGAATCAAATCTAAAATCTTGGCATCATTCCCAATCAATACTCGAGCTTTGTCATGTTTGACCGCCTCTAAAATGATTTTTGCAGCTTCTTCTGGTGGGGTTTTCAAGACTTTATTAAATGATCGACTAGCCTTTGCTGGATTCATACCTAAAGAACGGATACTGTCACTCATACGCGCACTATTGGCAATATTTGTACGAATTCCACCGGGATGAACACAGGTTGCACTGACACCATTATTTTGCATATTTAATTCTTGACGTAATGATTCAGTAAAACCACGAACAGCAAATTTTGTTGCATTATAAGCACTTTGAGACGGTTGAGCAGTGAGTCCAAATAAACTAGAAATATTAATGACATGCCCTTCTCCACTTTGCTTTAAATAAGGTAAAAACTCTTTTGTGCCGTAGACAACACCCCAAAAATTAATATTAAAAATCCATTCCATTTCTTCATAGCTCATCCCTTCTACGGTACTTGCCAATGCCACGCCTGCATTGTTAAAAATCAAATTGATTTTGCCATGGTCTTTAAAAGTATTTTCGGCCCATTCACGTACAGCTTGCTGATTAGAAACATCCAGTTTGGTTAAAGTGACTTTCACAGGATATTGTTTAACTAGAGATAATGTGTCTGCTAAACCTTGATCATTCACATCACTTAAAGCCAAATGAGCGCCTTGTTGTGCCAATAAAATTGCAAGTTGTTGACCAATTCCAGAACCTGCGCCTGTAATTGCGGCAACTTTTTGATTAAAACTTTTCATGTTATGACTCTAATTCAGTTGATAAAAATTGGCAGCGTTTTGTCTAAATATTGAATACAAAGCTTGATCACCATAAGGTGTGATCATTTCAATATAGGCTTGGATCAAATCATTTAAAGTTGTATTTGCTTTATCCATAGGAAAATTGGAGGCGAAAATAATTCGATCTACACCAAACACATCAATTGCATGTTGAACCAATGGGGTTAATAAATTCACCATTTCATAGACAGTTGCGGTACGGTACTGTTGATAAAATCGATGACCCAGTACAGGCATCATCAGTCCAGAAATCTTGGCATAAACATTTTTTTGCTCAGCCAAAACTGCCAAATCATGCTGCCATTGTTGAAAAATAGCGGCACGTTGCGAAAGCGTTTTACCTGTTTTTTTGCCAATAGCACCAAAAAGCCCTGCGGGTGTTGCCAAATGATCAACCACGATTCGTGTTTGAGGAAATTGTTTGGCTAAATCTGTGATTTCTGAAAGTTGGGTTGAATAGCCCCATGCATCAAAAGATAAATCCATTAAGGCAAGTTGTTCAAAGCCTTTAAGGAATTTCTTAGACTGATATAAATGTGCCTGATCACACCAACGATAAATGCCTGAGTCCTCATGCCAAGAAGCCATTTTACGAATGCCTCGAAATAAAGGACTGGCATCTTGATGGGCTTTTAAAATCTGTTTAAATTTTCGATCTCGTGGATCAGCAGTGGCAACAATTGCACCTAATTTCAAATTATGGTCTTTAAAATTTAATTGCTGAATCCATTTGGTTTCCTCAACAACACCCAAACCTTTATGATGATGCCAATTCGCTTCAACATGCACTACACTTTCAACCGAATGAATCGCAATATCTTCGTGATAATGCTCTGGTAAATATGGACTTAAGGCATACTGAGTCAATCCTAGCGTCTCTAAAAGTGGCTTAGGTTTGACCAGTCGGACGACATTGTCCATCACATTTGGATACTGCCCAAAAATCTTAACCAGTAAAGCAGCAGAGTGTGGCGTATGGTATGGATCCCATTGATGTATATGCGGATCAATGATTGCAAAATCGAGTTTTTTCATTCCGAGACTCTATATAAATGTCAGAGAATTGCGTTCTGAACAATGATTATCCGAAGCAATCTCTCATTTAATTTTTTAAATTATGCTTATCTTTTTAGAGTACAGAATAAAATATTATGCATAAAATGATTTATTCTAATGACTAAATATGAATACTATTCATTATAATCAATGTTTAGACAAGTACCTTTACCAATCTCCAAACACAACTTGTCTATTAAAAACAGTTGTGACAAATAACTAAACGATCTATCCACTCATTAACATTTTAATCTAATCGTATTGATGAACCAAAATTAATATCGCCTCCTAAAGCAGCTATCAACTGAGCTGAGTTCTTGATCTGCAATTGCTGTAATTCCAATAAACGTTCTTCTGCGCTCAAACGCAGATTCTGTGCTGTCGCGACTTCTAGATAACTGACCAAACCAGCTTGATAACGCTGCTTGGCAACCCGTTCATTTTCAATTGACAGCTTAAGCAGTTGCTGTTGCGCTACGATCTGCTGCTGGAAATGACCTGCTTGCAGCAAACCATCCTCCACTTCTTTCCAACCAGTTAATACTGACTGCTTATAAGCTGCAAGCTTTTCATCATAATTGGCTTGAGCCTGTTGAATATCAGCCTGTCTTTTCCCCCCATCAAACAATGTGCCTAAAACTTTTGCACCCATTGACCATGCGGTATTGGGTGACTGTAATAAACTATGAAAGACCTGACTATTGGCACTGCTATCCAAGCTGATGGTCAAATCAGGTAACCAAGCAGTTTGTGCTAAGCCTAATTGCGCATGTGTCATTGCCAATTCGCGTTCGCTACGAATCACATCGGGGCGTTGTGCCAGAAGACGACTTGGAATTTGGGTCGGGATTTGAGGGGTACTAAATTGATAGCGATTTTTATTTAAATTAAAATCAGCCACATTGCGTCCAACTAAGACCGCCAACACATTTTCTTGTAAATCACGACTACGTTGTAGCTCTAACAATTGCAGCCCGACTTGTTTAAGTTGGGTCTCAGCCTGAATCACATCAGCCCATGCAATCATGCCTGCTTGGTATTGCTGCTGTAAAATACGCACAGATCGTTGATCACTTTGCTTGGTCTGATTTAACACATCCAGTTTGGCATCGAATAAACGAATGCTCCAATAGGCCTCTGCTGTGAGCAGTTGCTGACTCAGCTGAATGGCAGCCAAATCAGCAACAGATGCTTGTAGGTTGGCCTGTTGACCCTCCACCGCTTTTGCAACTCTCCCCCAAAGATCGGGAATCCAACTCACTGCGACATTGGCACCGAATTGACGACTCTTGCCAGCGTTTTTAGTCTCGGTCTGATTGGCATTGCCGCCCATGCTGATGCTCGGAAGCGCATTGGCCCGTTGCCCATCCAACAGTGCCATAGCATGGCGATACTTGGCTTGGGCCTGTTGGATGCTCAGGTTGTCCTGATCCAATTGCTGTATCAGTTTGGATAAGATCGGATCTTGATACATCTCCCACCATTGCTGCGGTGTCGCTGCTATCTTAGAAGCTTCAATCCACTGCAAATCTGCATATTTATACTGCGCTGCACTCTGAATCTCAGGCTGCTGATAGGCTGCAGGCTTAAAGCTACTGGACTGACATGCCGTGAGCAGTGTCATCGCTGTGATACTTATAGAAAGTGTAAAAACTGTTTTTTTCATAGCGACTTCCTATTTATTCCAACGCAAGATATTCAATCGCAGTTTGAAGCGATTCAGGAATTGAGCGAATTTTTCAAATATGAGATACATCACAGGGGTGGTATATAAGGTTAATAATTGACCCAGCGCCAATCCGCCAACAATGGCAATCCCAAGTGGTTGCCGCATTTCCGAGCCTTCTCCCCAACCGAGTGCCAAAGGAATGGCGCCCAATAAAGCTGCGGTATTGGTCATTAAAATCGGTCTAAAACGCAATGTTGCCGCAGCGATAATGCTGTCTAAATCGGTGTGACCTTGACGTCGTTGCTGCAAAGTAAAATCAATCAGCAAGATTGCATTTTTCACTACAATCCCGATTAGCAAAAAGATACCTAACAAGGCAATCAGGCTAAACGGAATCTGAAACAGCCATAAGCTAAGTAAAGCGCCCATAGCTGCTGTCGGAATGGTGGATAAAATGGTAAAAGGATGCACAATACTTTCATAAGTGATCCCCAAGACAATAAAAATCAGCACGATCACCGCCGCAATCAAAGCAGGCGTACTCAAACCTGCCTGTAGACTTTCAGTTTCGACATCGCGATCTGTCATCACAAAGATTTCTTTTGGCAGCATGATCTTTGGCAAGACCTGACGAATCGCAGCATCTGCCTGTTCATAGCTATAGCCTTTCTTCACCACATAGCCAACACCCATGGCAGCAAATTGATTACGGCGATAAACCCGATCATTGCTAATGCCATAACTCCAAGTTGCAAAATTGCTTAAGGGCACATAGATCCCTTGTTGATTTGGCACTTTCACATCCGCCAAGGCTTCTGGATGTTCGGTAAAACGTTGGTCAACTTCCATCACCACATAGAACTGATCATTGCGATCATAAATTGTGGAAATCTGCCGTTGTGAAAAGGAGTTATTGAGCACACTGGAAATACTTTCAATATCAATGCCCAATCGTTTCGCCGCTTCACGGTCGATGTCTAAAGTAACATGTTGTGCCCCTTCATCACCCTGTGTTTCCACCTCTTCAAACTCAGGCAGTTTACGCATAGCCTCGGCCACTTTGGGTGCCCATTCACGTAATAAGCTCACATTGTCAGATTGCAGTAACAGCAAATATTCTTGGGCATTGCCACTGGAAAAAGGATCATCCAATTCCAAATCTTGTTCGACATCTGCGGAGAATACTGCCCCCGCCTGCCAAGGTGCATTTTTCTTTAAACGCTCGACCACTTGTTTGGAGCTTAAACCGTCCCGTTCAGCTTTTGGTTTGAGACTGACCATTAAAAATGAGTTGGTCATGCCACCACCACCGCCTGAGGTGCCCACCACATCCTGCACCGCAGGATCTTTGAGTAAGGCTTGGTTAAATGCAGCAATCTTCGGCTGCATAATCTGAAAAGAGAAACCGTCATCGCCTCGAATAAAAGCACCTACTCGCCCCGTGTCTTGTTCAGGCAAAACGCGTTTGGGTAATAAATTGTAGAGATAAACTGAAGCAATGATTGCCGCCAGCCACAGCACCACAATCAGATAAGCGTGTTTGAGTACCCAATGAAGAGAGCGAATATAAGACTGGGTCAGCCCCTGAATCAGATCATGACTATAACGATACAGTCGTGGAGGGTGATTAAGAGATAGAGGTTTTAAACAGCGTGCTGATAAGCTTGGAGTTAAAATCAAGGAAACAAAGACCGATAAAACCACCACAAATACCAATGTTAGCGAAAACTCTCTAAACAAGCGTTCAATCACACCGCCCATAAACAAGACTGAGAGAAAAATCACCATCAATGCCAGATTCATGGCAATCAAGGTAAAGCCAACCTCTTGGATGCCTTTTACCGCTGCTTGTGTAGGCGAATCGCCTTGTTCGATATAGCGTTCAATATTTTCGAGTACCACAATGGCATCATCCACCACCAAACCAATCGCCACGATGATCGCCATAATCGACAGGTTATTCAGTGAAAATCCAGCCAAATAAATCAGACTGCATACGCCAATTAAAGTGACCAACAGTGCCATTGCGGGAATCACCGCACTTTGCATTCGCCCCAACATCAGCACCACAACGATGACCACCAGCAACATGGATAAAAACAAGGTATCCCTTGCTTCCTCTAAACTGTTACGGACAATAGTCGAGCCATCCATCACCACAGTCAATTGCGCATCACGTGGCATCAATTCTCTTAGAACGGGCAATTTGGCTTTAATCAGGTCAATGGTCGCCACGGTATTGGCATTGGGTTGTCTGCTAATCTTTAAAATCACCGCAGGCTGTCCATTGTGAAAACCACTGATATAGCGGTTTTCAACCGAATCACGCACTTCTGCAATATCTTTTAAGCGAACTACGCCTTGATCGGTATGTCGGATGATCAGATCGGCAAAATCTTGGGCGGTCTTTAATTCTGTAGAGAGCGCCACTTGCCAGCGCAATTGCTGTTGCTCCACCACGCCCAATGCCTGTACCACATTACTTTTCGCGACAGCTTGTCGCACTTGCTCGAGAGAAATGCCCGTTGAAATTAAAGCAGTTGGATTGATGGTGATACGCACGGCAGGCATGGAAGCCCCATCAATTGCCACTTCACCGACCCCACTGATCTGCGCCAAATTGGGCTGTAATTGATTGGATGCAATTTCGTATAGCTTTGCCGCTGAAAGTTGTTTTGAGCTGAGTGCCAAATAAAAAATCGGGCTTTGACTCGGGTTGATTTTAAAATATTCAGGCGGACTCGGCATGCCCGCAGGTAGCTGTGACATTGCCGCATTGATCGCAGCCTGAACCTCACGCGCGGCCTCATTAATATCGGTATTTAAATCAAAGTGTAAAACCACCTGTGTCGAACTTTGATTGCTAGATGAATTAATCGCTTTAACCCCAGATACGCCCATCATGGCACGTTCTAATGGGGTTGCTACGGTTGCAGACATACTTTCTGGACTGGCACCGGGCAAATTGGCACGCACCACAATGGTCGGAATATCCGCTTGCGGTAATGCTGCAACAGGCAAACGCAAATAGGCCAATATACCCAGCAGAACAATGGCGATCCCCAACAGTACACTGGCCACTGGGCGTTGCACAAACACAGACAGCAACGTCATTGTGAAGCTCCTGTCTGATCTGAAAGCATATTTGAGTCAGTTTGCGTTGCTTGCAGACGATCAAAAAACAGATACACCACAGGTGTGGTAAACAAGGTCAGCACCTGACTCACCAACAATCCACCCACCATTATCAAACCTAAAGGCTGGCGAAGTTCTGCCCCAGAACCCGAAGCCAGCATCAGCGGAATTGCGCCCACCACTGCGGCCAGTGTGGTCATCAAAATCGGACGGAAACGTAATAAAGCAGCCTGATAAATCGCCTGCTCAGCTGATAAGCCCTGATGACGTTGCGCTGCAAGTGCAAAATCGACCATCATGATGCCGTTTTTCTTGACCAAACCGATCAATAAAATAATCCCGATCAGCGCAATCATGTCCAACGGCTGACCCACCATAAACAAGGCCAGTAAGGCCCCAATCGCGGCAGAAGGTAAGGTTGAAAGAATAGTCACAGGATGAATAAAGCTCTCATACAGCATCCCCAGTACAATATACATGGTCACAATTGCGGCAATCACCAACCAAAAGGTATGTTGCTGTGAATTTTCAAAAGCTGCTGCTGCGCCTTGCAGTTGAACCTGTAGCTCCGGCGGTAGCTCAAGGCTTTGCTTCACTTGTTCAATCGCTTCAATCGCCTCGCCTAAAGACACCTCCTTGGCTAAATTAAAGGAAATGCCAACGGCAGGAAATTGCGACTGTTGCTGTAAAAGAATCGGTGCATGTTTTTCGACAATCATGGCGACAGAGCTCAATAAAATCGGCTGTCCTTGATTATTATGTATATAGGTTTGGTTTAAGGCCTCAATCCCTTGGGTGAGTTTTGGGTCTAGCTCTAAAACAATACGGTATTGATTAGATTGCGTGTATAAAGTTGCGATTTGGCGTTGAGCAAATAGATTTTGCAAAGCCAGACTAATATCTTCAAGAGTTAATCCCAAACGTGCTGCCGCATCACGGTTGACCTCGATATAGGCTTGTAAACCCTGCCCCGCATCTTCACTGGCCACTGCCGCAAATGCAGGCTGTTGACGCAAGGCCTGAACCAGTTTGGGTGTCCACTCCTCAACCAATTGATTTTTCGGTGCAGTGACACTGAGTTGATATTGGGTGCGGCTAATTTTGTCTTCAATACTGAGCTCTTGTACAGGTTGCATCCAACCTTTAATGCCATGTACCTGTGCAAAATTTTCATTCAGTCGTGCCATCACTTCCGTAGCAGGTGCACCTTCAGCATGCGGTTTTAAATTCACCAAAATACGTCCATTGCTTAACTTCGGATTATTGGCATCCACACCAATAAAGGAAGATAAGCTGGCAACCGCAGGATCTTTTAAAATCACTTCGGCCAAAGCCTGTTGACGTTCACTCATGGCCTGAAATGAAATCTGGTCAGGCGCTTCCGTCACCACCTGAATCACACCATTGTCCTGTACTGGGAAAAAGCCTTTTGGAATTGACCAATACAGTAGTCCTGCTAGTAGCACTGTTGCCAACATCACCATCAAGGTCAGTACTTGGTGTCGAAGTACCCATTGCAACATCTTGGCATAATGCTGAATGACACGATCCAGACTCCATCGACTCGGCTGCTCTGCATGCTTCGGTGCATCTTTAAGTAAATAGGCACACATCATTGGAGTTAAAGTCAGCGAAACGAGCAATGAAAGTGCAATTGCAGCTGCCAGTGTTACCGCAAACTCGTGGAATAAGCGTCCGACCACATCGCCCATAAAAAGCAAGGGAATCAAAACAGCAATCAGTGAAATCGTTAAGGAAATCAGGGTAAAGCCAATTTCTTTAGAACCTTTCAATGCTGCTTGCAACATGCTTTCACCTGACTCACGGTGTCGTGCAATATTTTCGAGCATGACAATCGCATCATCTACCACGAAACCTGTGGCAATGGTCAAAGCCATTAAAGTCAGGTTATTGACCGAGAAGCCAAGGAAATACATCAATACAAAAGTACCAATAATCGACAGCGGTACGGCGATACTCGGAATCAGGGTCGCAGCAAAGTTACGTAAAAATAAGAAGGTGACCAACACCACCAAACATACGGCGAAGACCAATTCTTTTTGTACATCTTTAATTGAGCTACGAATACTTTCCGTTCGGTCAGTCAGGACGCGAATATGAACATTGTCAGGTAGATTTTGTTGTAATTCAGGCAGTATTTTTTTGATCTGATCGGCCACTTCAATCACATTGGCATTGGGCTGACGCTGGATATTCACCAAAATAGCCGATTGGCTATCCGCCCATGCAGCCATATAGCGATCTTCACTGCCCTCAAGCACCTGTGCAACATCTTTTAAACGAATCGGTGCGCCATTATTCCAACGTAAAATCAGGTTTTCATAATCGGCAATCGAACGCATCTGGTCGTTGGCATCGAGCATGGTCGATCGAAAAGGCCCATCAAAACTCCCTTTCGGTTGATTGGCATTGGCAGCAGAAATAGCCGTACGTACATCTTCAGCGCTGAGCTTAAATGCCGCAAGCGCAGTTGGATTCATCTGCACACGGATTGCAGGACGTTGCCCACCTGCAAGGCTGACCATCCCCACACCTGAAAGCTGAGACAGTTTTTGCGCCACTCGGGTATCGACCATGTCGTAGACCGTGGTCAATGGCAAACTGTCAGAACTGATCGCAAGTGTAATCACAGGCACATCGGCAGGATTCACTTTGCGATAAATCGGTGGTGTCGGTAAATCATTGGGCAATTTACTGCTTGCGGTACTCAAGGCCGATTGTACTTCTTGCTCGACAATGCCAAGTTCGGCAGATAACTCAAATTGCAGGGTGATCACCGAAGCACCAACCGAGCTATTCGAAGAGATTTGTTTCAAACCTGCAATCTTGCCCATCTCTCGTTCCAACGGTGAGCTGATGGTTCGCTGTACTGTGTCTGGATTTGCACCCGGCTGAAAGGTGTATATCTGAATAATCGGATAATCGACTTGTGGCAATGCTGATACGGGTAATATGCGCCAAACCAGTAGACCACTAAAAAACAGTGCCAACATCAATAGAGTGGTGGCAACGGGTCGTAAAATAAAGAATCTGGAAATATTCATGCGCTTATCCAGCTACATTTTTTACTGGTAATAGCTTAGAAACATCATCCTGAACAATTTGTACTTCTTGCCCTTCGGAAAGTCGATCAATCCCCTCTAGCACCACCCGTTCATTGCCCTGTAAACCTTCAATGATCTCGGTCTGTCCTTGTGAAACCGCACCCAGCTTTAACATACGCACTTCGGCTTTATCTTCTTTATTGACAATATAAACATAAGTGCCTTTTGCCCCATGTTGGATGGCATCACTCGGTAAATGCACCGCATTTTGCAAGGTCTTGGCATTTAATCGAACATTGACAAATTGATTGGGGAATAAAGCATCATCGAGATTGGCAAAAACGGCTTTTACTTTCAGTGTGCCGGTATTCAGATCAATCTGATTATCCAGTGCTTGAACTGAACCTGTCGCCAATTGTTTTTGTTCTGCACGATCCCAAGCACTGACTTGAATACTTTGCTTATTTTTTGTGGCTTGGCGCAGCGTATCTAAATAGTTCTCAGCAACCGCAAACTGAATATACACAGGATGGATTTGGGTAATACTCAACAACCCTGTTGCTTCATTAGCTTGGATTAAATTACCGGCATCTTTTAAGCGAAAGCCGACACGACCCTCAATCAGTGCATATATTTTGGTATAAGACAATTGTAACTTGGCTGCGTCCACCTGTGCTTGGTTGGCTTGCATCTGTCCCTTGAGCTGATTAACCAAGGCTTGTTGTTGGTCGACTTGCTGTTTGGCAATCGAATCTTGCTTATATAGCAACTGATAACGATTCAATTCGGTTTGTGCATTTTGCAACTGCGCTAAATTTTGCTGTTGTGTCCCTTGTGCTTGTGCCAATGCCACCTGAAATGGTGTCGGGTCAATTTGTGCCAACAACTGCCCTTTCTGAATGTACTGTCCTTCTTGGAAATACAGTTTTTGCAACACCCCTGACACCTGACTCTGCACATTCACAGTATTGGCTGGAACCACTGTACCAATCGCCTTAATTTGTAATTGCAAATCGCCACGTTGTACCCCGACCACACGCACAGGCACAGGTTTACTCCATTGGCTAAACGACTCCTGTTTATCAGCTTGGGATTTTTTCCAATAATTCCAACCCCATACCATCAGCAATAAAAGCACTGCCACGGCAATCAACCATTTGATTTTATTTGATCGAGAATGCTGTTGTGGTTTTAAATCAATTTGCTGTTCACTCATAGCATGCTCTACTTAATCAAACAAAATTTATTAAAAATATGGGAGATGAAGAAAACACAAAATGTTCCCCTACATTGGTTTAGTCGAACGAAATCCAAAATCAGCTCAATTTTTTCTGTAAAAGTCTGTATACAATTTTATTGATATTAATAACAATTATCATTACTATTTGAGAGTATTTTTCATCCTCTTGTGATTGGCTTCTGCCTGCCAATATGTGGACTCCCCGTCATGAACCTAAATGTAGAAAAACAGTTATGGTTTAGCCAAGTTTATCAAGCCCAGCAAAGCACACTGTTGTCATGGTTTAAGCATAAACTGCAACATCATCACCAATCTGAAGATTTGAGTCAGGAGGTGTTCTACCGTGCCTTAAAAAGTGACTATTGCTTTGAAAAGATTAAAGAACCTCAAGCATGGTTGATGGGTATTGCCAAGCATGTGATCATCGACCATTGGCGTCGCCAACATATAGAACACCTGTATTTAGATGCACTTGCACAACTGCCAGAAGAATATTATCCCTCTGCTGAACATGAAGTCTGTATTCGTGAAACACTTTATCAAGTACATTTGATGCTGGAAAAACTGCCTCAACGTACTGCACAGGTGTTTTTATTATCGCAATTGGATGGACTGACCTATCGTGCGATTAGTGAAAAACTGGATATTTCAGAAGCAACGGTCAAAAGAGATATGAAACAGGCTTTCTTGGCCTGCATTAGTCTTTATAATCAGACCGATTAATTGCTGAATTTGCTTTGCTGCTATGTCTCAAGCCCCTAAAATCCATGATCATGTATTGGACCAAGCCGCAGATTGGCTGGTGCTATTACATTCAGGTGAAATGACTGAGTTAGAGCAGCAACAATTTCAACATTGGCAAGCAGAAAAGCAAGAACATGCCCTCGCCATTCAGCAAATCAATACATTTACTCAGGGCTTAACAGGTTTATCTAACCACTTTCCCTCAGATTCTTTAGTCCAGTCCAAGCAAAAATTTAATCTGACTGCAAAACGAAATATGCTGTTTAGCCTTTCAGGATTATTGGTTATCAGTTGCGGAATGTATTTGTTGCCTTGGGCAAAATGGCAATCTGATGATCATACCGAGGTTGGTGAAATTAAAACCATTGCACTGCAAGACGGTTCAACCTTAATCTTGGCCAGTGATAGTTATATCAACGTGAATTTCTCCGAACAGACTCGACAGATTCAACTGATCGAAGGTGAAATTTATATCCAGACCGCCAAAGATCCGCAACACCGTCCATTTATGGTGAAGACCAAAGATGGTGCAATTGAGGCCTTGGGTACTCAGTTTACGGTACGACAAGAGCATCACGACCAAACTCGAGTCAAAGTGTATCAACATGCAGTCGCTTTACAGCCGCAGGATTCTGGGAAAAGACAGATTTTAAAGCAAGGTCAACGTGCATATTTCAACAGTCAACAAACCTCTAAACCATTGCCATTGAATAACGAGCAGCCCTACTGGACTCAACAATTACTGGTGGTAGAACAATGGCCACTAGAAAAAGTCATTGGTGAGCTATATCGTTATCAAAAAGGCACTTATTTCATCGAACCAGCGTTAAAAGACCTTCGCGTTTCCGGCGTGTTTTCATTAAAGAATCCTCAACAAAGCTTAGAGACACTGGCCTATACCCATCAACTTGAGCTGAGCTATTACAGTCCATATCTATTAAAAATAAAAAAAAGATAAAAAGATGATCCTTTTTTTGATCTTGTCCGACTTATAGAGAAATACACTCCCAGTCGAGAAGACCACATGAAGGATTATCAGGCCAAAACTACCTTGGCGTTGGCTGTACGCGCCATTTTATGGGGCATGCCACTCAGCGTTATCAGCATTGCAATGACTTCTGCCTATGCTGCCAATGTTTATCAGATTTCAATTAGCTCAACCACACTCGACCAAGCACTTAAACAGCTAGCGATTCAAACAGGCACCACCATCAGCTATGACTCGACCACACTCTCTAAAATAAAAAGTGCCTCACTAAAAGGAAATTATTCAGTAGAAACTGCTTTAGAGACTTTGCTTAAACCACATGCATTTGAAGCAATCAAAGTTGCCAATGCGGGATATAGCATTCAAGCCAAAACAGTCATGGCCTCAGTTGAACCTAAGGTGGTTCAGTTAGAAACGATTTATACCAAAGCAGAATCAACTAAAAATAACACTATTAATAATCAGAATAACTCAATACAGCTGCCAACAATTTCAATAAAAGCAGTTAACTCAAATTTAGCGAATGTTGGAAAGGGAGCTCAAAATATTAAGGAGATTCCCCAATCCGTGACCGTCATGTCTAGGCAACGTATTGATGAACAAGGTCTAAAAACCCTTGATGATGTGTTAGTACAAACAACAGGCGTAACGCGTGAACAACTTTGGTTAAATAATAACTATAGTGCTCGTGGGCTAAAGATTGAAAATATTCGTTATGATGGTGGCAGTACCTCGAGTCTAGAAGACCGTAGTAATAGTGCCGATATGGCACAATATGATGCAGTTGAAGTATTGCGTGGTGCGGATGGTTTATTCGGTGCAGGTGAAGCTGGCGGTGTAATTAATCTCACCTCTAAACGACCAAAAGCAGAAACCGAAATCAATGGATCAATTTCAGCCGGTAGCTGGAATAATTATCGTGGCGAATTCGATGCGACAGGTTCTTTAACACAAGATCAAAGTATTAAAGGTCGTTTGGTCACTGTTTTCCAAGATCGAGACTTCTTCTACAAACCAACACAAAGCCGCCGCGAGATGATCTATGGTGCATTAAGCTTTGATCTATTACCAGAAACAACATTGTTTACAGGTTTCAGTTATCAAAAAGATAAAATGGACGCTTTTAATGCCAGTTTACCTCGATGGGAAGATGGTGCTGATCTGCATTTACCCCGCAACACGACAATGGGAGCACCTTGGGGGTGGATCGAACGTAAAAACACATCCTTCTTCGCCAATCTTCAACACCAAATTAACGATGACTGGAAAACACAACTCAATGTACGTCACAATATTGGTAATGATGCGATTAATAGCGCTGAAATGGAGGGTGCTGTTAGTTATGACACTCACCAAAGTCAATGGTGGCGCTATCAGGATGATACCCGCTTTAAAGAAACTACAATGGATTTAAACCTACAAGGCAGCTTTAATCTATTTGAACAAAAACATGATCTGATTTTAGGTATTGATCACACCAACAGTCAAAAAGATTATCGACAGAACTGGACTTATTATGCTGATGGCGATGCATTTAATCGCGTTGCACCACCAGAGTGGGATTACCCAGCGATCTCTTGGGAAAACAATACTACCAATAAGAATAATAAATCTGCACTTTATGGTTCTTTAAAATTACGCCCTGTTGATGATTTAGCCCTCATTCTTGGTGGCCGCTACACCTTTAAAGATGAGTTAACCATCAATAACCACAATAGCAATATTGAAAATACCTATACAGAAGACAAAAAATTTGTGCCTTATTATGGAATTACCTATGATATTTTGCCTACTACAACAGCCTATGCAAGCTTTGCAGAAATTTATAAAAATCAGCGTAACTATTTAACAGCGGTCGATGGTCCTGGACTAGAACCATTAACGGGGCGAAATATTGAATTTGGTATCAAGCATCAACTTAATGCAAACTTGCTTGCATCCATTGCTTACTTCGATATCAAAAAAGAAAAGGAAAAAGTTTATAACGCCTATACCAGCATTCCAAACAGTAACTCATTATGCTGTTATATCGGTACAGGCTCTATGGAAAGTAAAGGAGTTGATCTTGAACTCAATGGCAATATTAGCCCTGACTGGAATTTATCTGTAGGTTATACCTACAATAAAAACGAGAAAAAGGATAATACTGAAAATCCATACAATAGCTACACCCCCAAAAATCTGTTAAAAATTTGGACAACCTATCAGCTTGATCAAATTGTCGATGGCTTAGAAATAGGCGGAGGTGTAATTGCTCAAAGTAAAAACTATAACAAAGGATGGGTCAGAGAATTTAATCCAGCCACCCAAAAGTTTGATGGTGCATTGAAAAATATTGAGCTAGTCCAACCCAATTATGCTATTTGGTCAGCTCGTATCGCCTATGATATTAATCCGCAATGGAATATCGCACTTAACCTAAACAATATTTTTGACAAAACCTATTACAGTACAATCGGTTATCCAGGTTATGGTAATTTTTATGGCGAACCGCGTAACTTTCTTCTGACTTTAAAAGCAAGTTACTAAAGCTCTAAAAATCAATTCATAACCAAAATAAAAAGAGGAAACGTAGGTTTCCTCTTTTATTTGGCTATGATGCAACTAAAATTTAAATTGAGGTGTACTGAAATTACAATAAGATTTCACTTGAGAGATTCTAAGAAACCAAGCTATAAAAGCCCTCTGCCGTTTGGTTTGGTGTCTTAAATTCCAATTCTCTTTTAATTCTGTATTGATTATAAAATAGCTCATTTTAATGTTTAATATCTGCTTTTGCTTCCTCCATAGTTTTATAATTAACCTGAATGTCGGATAAGCAATTGACTTGAAAAAGAGAAAGGTTAAAGCCGTCAGTTGAGTTACCACACCAAACTCACAGCTCTAGTCTTTATGTTCGATAATACCCAATTATTCTGCATCATTGATGATTTTTTCTAAAATTCGAATCAATCTATTAGAAATTTCTAAAACAGAACTTTCAACGACTAAGAAGTCGACCTGCTCAGCTCAGTATTTCTGAAATTATATTTATTGCTGTTTGGTACAAATACTCTCATTTCAATAATTTCAAAGCATTCTTTACATCATTAAAACTATACAAAAACCATTTATTTAAACAGCTTCCTTATGATCAGTGCATGATTCATCTGATCAATGCCCATCAATCTAGTGACAACTAGAGCTAGAAGTGTTTGAGACTATTTAGCTGGTATTTATGCATCTTTATGTGCTTATCAAATATGTTATCAAAACAAGCCGATAATTCGTATTATGGAAATATAGGCTTAAGCAGGATTCGGGTTATATTAAAAAATTAAATCATAAACTAAAACTTCCTTATTCAAATTAACTTAGAAAGTAATATTTTACCTATCCCTACAATTTATAAAAAACTATCAAAATTTAAATAACAATCTGTAATAGTTCTTTTTTTAATTGAGATATATCTGCTCAGCATGACTTTTAATGCCCCAAAATCATCATAAATTGCCCCTTTTACGCTATTTTTTATTTATTGTTTTCGCTTTATTCTGAATAACATACTGAATAGCTGGAGCAATCAATTGAGCAAAAAAATACGATCTAATTCTGATGGCATACAATTCTCAATACAATCTGGTTGCAAATCACCCAGCACAACACATACAGCGAAACAAATTTTAAAGTCAGCACTTCAAAGTGTAGACTCTCCTTATATTGCTCAACTGACGAGTGAAAAAAATTGGAGAAAAAATTATCCCTTTTATTTTCAGGAAATAGTAAGGTCAGGAATTGACTCTATACATCATCCTTTATGTATCGCTCAACATGGACTTAATGTAGCTAAAGAATCTTTTTCCTTCAATCGAGGGGAACAGCACAATACCTTAAATGATGCCATGCATAATTTTAAAGGGCAGCCCTTTGAAAAATTTATATTAAAAGGAACAGGCAGTCCAACAATTGAACCTTGGTTTATTCCATATAATGGAAAAAAATTACAAGGCGAAGCTTTAATACAACAAATTAATCTTTGGGAACAACAACAAATTATCGAACCAAGTCACGCTAAAGCCTTACATTTGCTAACTCAACATCCTGAATGGTTTGATCTGTCTAAACGTACTATGGTGCTGTTTGGTGCAGGTTCTGAAGCTGGTCCTTTAAGTTGGCTTGCAAAATGGCGTGCCAATATTATTGCAATTGATTTACCACAAACAGCGATTTGGGAAAAAATAACGAAAGTCATTCAACAAGGAAATGCCACTTTAATCGCCCCAAAAATCATTACGGAGAACAATCAACAACAACTCGGAGCAAACTTACTGACCCAAACACCAGAAATTGCCAATTGGCTAAACACTTTTACTGAAACCTTAGATCTAGCGGGAATCGCGTATTTAGATGGTGAAAAGCATGTTCGTGTTTCTATCGCCATGATTAGCATCATGGAACAAGTTAGTCTTCTTAAATCTGATAGTAGTATTATGTTTATGCTGACTCCAACAGATATTTATGCGATTCCAAAATCCGTTGTACAATCTGTTCAACAAAGGGCTTCTCAACGGTCTCTATTCGAAAAATTACTCACTAAATCAATTCATAACATTTCTTTAACCAATTTTTTTAGACCCAATACAAAACAATTAATTGAATCAGATAATGGGCAACAATATGGTATTGCTGATTGTATGGTCATTGAACAAGGGCCAAATTATGCCCTCGCCAAACGCTTACAACAGTGGTTTGCAATTTGTGCGCGTGCGCGTGGTCAGAAGACCGTAATTAATATTGCACCCTCTACAACAACTCACTCAGTTGTCAAAAACCCGATACTCAAAGCTGCTTTTTCTGGGGCTGATTTATTCAAGGTAGAAACATTCAACCCTGAAACAACTAATGCAATCATGGCTGCACTATGGGTACACGATTTGAATAATCCTGAGAGTGCCTCCAATCCTGAGACCCAATTGAACCATCCATTAGAGCTCATCATGGAAAATGCAAATCACGGTGGGTTATGGCATGTGTCTTATTTAGCGAGAACTGCTCTGCCGTTTGCCGCAGCCTATGGATGGCTAAAAGAAAAATTATGATCTAAATATTTTAGAATGATTTTAAGTCAATAAATTCAGTAAGGTATATCCCTCAAGTTAGGTAGAAAAATTTAAATATGATCTACCTAACTCCTCCCAATACGTTTAAATCACTTCAATGCTCAGTTCACACTACTTGGCGCATCCTCAACACCACTATTGATTGAATGTGTACAAACTAATTTTCCTTGATCACTTGCAGCTCTCCATGCAGTGTAAGGTCCATCAATTTCAGCTCTAGTATGGTTTTGCAATGACAAAACTGAGTCTCCAATTGCCAATAATTGATTACGCATCAAATTAAAATCAACTGCATCTCGACCAAATGATGGTGCCCAAAGTGACCATGGTCCTGAAATCGTAGCCATTGTTGGAATCAAGTTTTTATGTGATGCATTACCAATCCCGCCAAAATCACACTGTTTTGGTAAACGTTGAATATTAGGTACATCTTGTCCTGTTGTAATCAAAACTGCTGGTAAATTACGTCTTTTCGCAGCTTCAGATGCAACTCTTTGCATTAAAAGATGGTCTTCTGGCACAAACCAAGCTTGAGGTTCTGCTTTGCCCGAAAACTCTAAACTTCTTCCCACTCCCCCATCTTTTCTCGGTTTCGCAATTATCTCACGTGTTCCAAGATGCTCCACAGCAAAAACAAAGCTCACTTTTTTCGCGTTATATTCTTCATTTAACTTTTCCATATACCTAAAAGTTCCTTCTTTCGACATATGTAAATGCGCTGTATTGAATGCAAATTCATAAGTTTTCGGTCGACACTTTAATGGTAGTTTTGCGAAATATTGCGCTAATGCAAGCATGCCACTTACACCATTTTCTTGTACCCATGTATTACCATCTGTATTGGCAACAAATACTATTTTTTCATTACTTTGACCTGGTAATGTAGCAATTAAATTTCGAGTAGTTGCAGTATCTCTTTCTGCCTGTACAACGATTTTTGCTTGCATATTACTTGAGGCAAAAGCTTTGATTTCAGCAAATTCATCCACTCCTAAAAAGACAGCAGGAAGTCGATAATGCAAACCGTTATGCGGATCAAAGTAGTCTTTGATTTGTTCTTTAGGAACATCGAAACCAAGAATCACGCCAGCTGCGCCTACTTTTCCAGCAGCAACCAAATCTTTATTCATCAATTCGCCAGCTAAAAAAGGTTTATCATACCTTTGCATTTTAAGCTCATTAAGAGCAGGGCTTAGATATTTTGCAAACTGAAATAAAAAGGCATAAGGTGGTGCGACTATATTCGCATATATAGGGTCTTGTGATGTCGGAACTTCACGTACAATAATTTTACCTTTATGCTCAGCAGTGATTGGTTGATTACTGGCTAAAAAGACTAATTCCGCAGTAGTACCAGCCAAAGTAGTACCTAATGAATAGGGAACAGCTCCTGCAATCGCAATCTCTTTACCATTTACAGATAACTGTCCTGAACGAGATAAACTACGACCTTTACCATTTTCAGCAGCAATCATCGGTTGCCAGCGCTGAATTTCATAGCTATCGGATTGTACTTGCATACCATTGATTTTCTTTGCTTCAAGCTCTATCCAATCAATCAATTGCTGATGCGCTGGACTACCTGTAGTACGTAATTGTGCTAAGTCAGGACCAACTTCTACCAGTTTTTCCAAAGTTTTGGCATCGGTAAATTGTTTCTCATCCATAATCGTTGGACAAGACTCCTCTACTTCAGGCGTTGTAATTGAGGCACTATCATTATTCCCTCCACAACCTGAAACGGCACAACTCAGTAAGATTAGACCTATAGAGTGTTTATAAATTTGCTGTACCTTCATATTCGTTCCCTGCCATTACTCAGATTGACCGTTCTAAGGCTATACGCTGAGTGATTGATATCCTTATGTAATTTCTAGTCAACCACTTCCCGAGGGTTAAGGGTTAAACCAAAATTTAAACCCACATAAATGAGTAAATCTCTTGAATATTAAGATTTACATAATTTATTAGATCATCCATTGATCATATTCTTAACCAGAAAGTAAAAAGTAACGCTTGTGAGTCAATTGATTTCTAATATGGGACAAAATAAAATTAATAACATGAGATTGTACAAAAATCAGTCAGTTTTTTGACCATTTATATGTCTACGATATTGAGTCGGAGTGAGATTTGTTTGTAATTTAAACCATGAAATAAAAGAATGGCTTGTATAAAAGCCCAATGCTTTAGAAATAAATACCACAGAATGTTGATGGCTCCCTAAATAATCTGCGGCTAATTCAAATCGGACCTCATCAAGCAACTTACTATAAGAACTTTCCTCCAACTGTAACTTTCGGCTCAAGGTTCTCACATTGATACCTAATTGTTCTGCAACATTTTCACGAGACAAGCGATCATGATGGAGCAATAAATAAATTTGTGCCCTCACTTGCTCCATAAAAGTCTGTTCAACCCGTTGTTGCTCTAATAGTTTTGAAGCGAATATTCTGACACTATCATATAGACCTGCATTCCCAGTCTTCAGTGTCATGGTTAAAGATTTGGGTAACAATAACAAAGCCGTCTCTTTTTGGCTAAAATAAACGGGACAACCAAAAAAATCATTATAATAATTTTGTAATTCAGAATTTGCTAAACTATGATTAAAATGAACTGCTTGCAGTATAGAAAAGTCTTCATTTCGAACTAAACGTAGCAGACTAACCCACCATGCTAAATTGTATTCATTAGCACAACGACTAAAAATTGGATCATTTGACCGACATTGCCATTTCCAATACACAACATCTGGTTTAATTTGAAGAGAGATATCACCAATACATCCAATTAAAGGCTGGAACTCTTTTAATGTTTCAATAGCTTTGTTCAAACTAGAAGATAAAGGTACTAAATGCCCCAAAACACCATAGGCTGTGGAATCCATTTTTTGAAAAAAGCTCAAAGCAATTAAAGGATCATTACAAACAGTAAAAGTATAAGCAGTAATTTTTTCAAAGTGATGTAAAGAGATGCATTGATTTGAATCTCCAAGTTGCTCTTCTGTTAAATCACCTTGTAATAAAAGTTCTGATCTATTAATGCCAAAAAAACTCGCATGTTCTAAGAAATGTTGTACTAAACCAACGAGTACTTTACTTCCAAAAGTTTCATCAAATTTCTTTTGTAAATCAGTAGTCATTTGCATCATCCTAGATCATCAAGTACTAAATCTTCATGATTTTAAATCACAATAATTCGATAATTCAAACCTTAAGTGCTATTTAGAATTTTCTTCATATGTTTATAACCTAACATCAAAGGCTCATCTCCTTAATTATGATCCATACCATCTCGGTCTTACATACTCATGATCCAAATACGACACATTTCAACCCTACTCCTTGTATATTTATCAGAACTACTCAATCATTCTTATCTTCTTTAATCTGAACACCTAAAGCCTATCTGAATTTATTTTATAAATAACTTATAAAATTTTAAATTAAATCAAATAATTATTTTTACCAAATAAGAGCTTGCATATTGCTATATTTTTCTTATTTAATTTACACTTGATTGACTTAGTCTATCGAAGTAAATCAAGTGTAAAATATTCTTGTCCTAAATTTTGAGCTTAAGCAAAAATAAACCTAAAATTATCCCTATCGTTATAAATCAATTTCTGATTTTTTTAATTATGGAAATATTTCTTAATTATAATTACAACAATCTTAAGCATTCAGTTGGGCTTATCATAAACAAGCGAGAACTATAGCATGTTAAATGTTATTACTGAGTTCCTGACTCCAAGTCGACTCAGGTTGTTGATAAATATGCCAACAAAGATTTTGAACTGATGTCATCAATGCCTTATTTTGGCTATCCCAATCAAGCAGCATACAATACGCAATATGAATCCCTTTCGGATGAAACTCTCTCGCCAAAGATTGTGATAATGCTCGAATACCTGCAAACATACTTTGACTCAGAAAATCGACATGTGCTGCCATCGTCGGTTGCCCTCCAAGAAAAATCAATGTACCACCTTGCTGACGCAGCATCTGCTTGATCATGACTTGTGAAACACTGACGGCACTTAGTCCCGTATTTTGCCACTGCTGTTCAATCTGTTGAGTTAATTCAGCTTCTTTTTGAGGATATGAATGAAAACTAGGCTGAAATATACATAGTTCAATCTGATGTGCTTGCTGTCGAATATGCTGCATCAAATCTTTTAAAGCCATCTGATTGATTAAGTTTAAATAGACAAGCGTCAATTCAGAATTTTGGCATTCAATCTTGACCGAATTTTGCTTGGCATCATGTAAGACCTGATAAACATGCATTGCTTTATGCTTATGCTGTTCGATACAAACTTGGCTCAAGGCTTGAATATCATCGCCGAAAAGAACAATACAAGGCTGTTGCTTGAGATGTGATTGAAACAATCGTGTGAATATTTTTTTCATCTTAGAATCGCTCCTGATACGGGCGTAAATCCAATTCATGTGTCCACAAATCACTACTTTGTTGATACAGCATCCAATAATTTTCAGCGATTGCTTCGATATTTAAACCACCCGTTCCACGCGTCAACCGAGCCAAACGCCCTAAGCCAAATAAAGCCTTATTGACACGATCACCATCGACCATGCCATCAACCACCACATGCGCCACATGAATATTTTGCGATTTATAGCATTGTGCGAGATTTAAAGCATATGATCTTAATGCTGACTTCCCCATGGTAAAAGCTGCGAAAAATGGTTTTCCTCGCATTGAGGCACTTGCTCCAGTAAAGATCAACGTGCCCTTTTGTTGCTGTTCAAAGATCTTTAGGCTACTTTGCGATACCCAATAGGCAGATAAAAAAGTAGAACGCCACATTTTCGTAAAAAACTGAAGCGACGTTTTTAGGAAAATTGAAGGAACATTACCACCGACATTATGAATCACTGCTGCAATCTGTTCATCTGAGTGATTGATCGAGTCAAACAAAATCTGAATTTGTACAGGGTCTTCCGCATCTAACGATTTTGCGATTGCCGTTCCACCATGTAATCGAATTTCAGCAGCGACATCTTCAACCTTCTGCAACGTACGTCCAACCACATAGACTTTTAAACCCGCTTGTGCAAAACGTCGTGCAACTGCCGCACCAATGCCTTGCTGAGCACCTACACCAATCACCACCGCACATGGTATCGGATTGGTTAGTTTTATGCTGTTACTTGGCGTACTCATAATTGGACAATCCATTGTGCAATATGTGGATAGCTGTTAATTTTTGCGCCCCATACTTTATTAGTACGTACGATTTCCAGAAGCTGTGAACCAACTGAGATATCAGCCAACGTTTTTACCTCGCCAACCAGCCAACCCGTTTTGCTCAAGACCAACTCAATTCGTTCCAAATGTCGAATAAATTCAGCCTCAATATCCGCTTTTGCCATACGTCCTGTACCTTGCATTGTTAACTGCAAACTCAAAGCTGATTTCAATAACGGTTTCAGCAAAATAACTTCATGCTTAGGACGACCTTCAGCACTGATTGCCACAGCATGATTAAATGCTTCAGCATCACTCACGCGGAAATGAATTTCATAGAAATATAGCAGCTCATCCGCCCAATCTTCCCAAAGTTCAACATAGGCTTTTTGCAAAGGATCTGCTGGATATAAACGAGGTAATTCAGGGTAAGTCTCATCCAAATAACGAGCGATACGCGTACTGTCTTGAATCCGTTGACCATTAATATCCAATACAGGTACTTTACCAACTTTGCTCAACATCGGCACTTTCGCACCTAGAACCCCATTATAATTGGCAGTTTCATAGGCAATGCCTTTGAACTTCAACATTCGAGCAACTTTTTGGCAGAACGGTGAGATTTCCCACTGATGTAAAACAACTGAATTTTTCATTCTTTTTTCCTGTCAATTATTGTGTTTCTTGCAAAATACTTCGGCGAGTTGGAAGCCAAAATACGATAAATAACACTAATATGCTCCAACCTAAAAGCAAATCGCCCAGTAGATGTATTTTTTCATTCGGCATGACCAATGCCATTGCTGTCATTAATCCAAAATGACCTATATTTGCGATTGCGGTAAAATCCAAGAATGCGATATTTTTCTCAGGAAACTTGGCAATCTTGAGCAGAAACCATCCCCAAACAACATAAATAATCGAGATCATGGCTTCATAGTGTTCAGCATGTGGTTCTACACCGCCCCATCGAATTAAACGTAAAATCAGTCTTCCGACCTCATTTTTTAATAGATGATCAGTCCATCCAAAAAGTATGGCGAATAAAGCAATACCAAAAAAAGAAAGAAAACCCAATCCCATTAAAGTCATTACTTTATTGAAATGACGAGCGTAAAAATTGGTTTGCATCTTTCATCTCCAACAACTCATTTTAGTTTTGATTCAGAACCTACATACTGACTGATACATCGATTAAGTACGGATCACCATATTGGTTGCTGTCGCATGGGCATATAATTTTCCTTCCTCATCACGCAGATAACCTTCAGAAATCACCAAATTACGTCCAACATTAATCACTTTTCCTTCAGCGATGAGTTTTTTATTAAATGGCATTGGACGACACATTTTGATGGCTAAATCCGTTGTACCATAACCCTCACCTGCTGCTAGCACGGTATGCGTTGCACAACCCGTCACCGAATCTAATACTGTTGCAGCAAAACCACCATTTACGCCCCCTAAAGGATTAGTATGTCGTTCATCTGCAATCGCAATAAATACAATCCGCCCATATTCAACTTCAGCGACACCTTCCATGCCCATTGTTTTAGCAATTCCAGGTGGTGGCACTAAACCTTGTTGAAATGCCTGCATGATTTCTAAACCCGTCATTTGATTTGGAGTTTTCATCTGTTTGATCTCATTTTCTATGTGAAATAAAGTGTTTAAGCAATTTGCTTTGATCTACGCTGTGAAATGGATTGCACAAATTGCTGAATCTTTTCTGCAATCGGCTGTGGCTGACTTAGAATTCCCCAATGCCCTGCGCTCACTTCGGTATAGCGAATATCCTGAACCCACTCCTCCATACCTCGACTCAATGACAAGGGCACAAACGGATCTTGATTCATCAACAACATCTGCACAGGAATGCTGGTGCGACGGCGTGAAGGATTTAAAAGTGGTTTTACTAAATTCTGACGATATAGCCCCAGACCGCTTTTTGCATTTCTCAGTTGTGTCGGGCTTGCTTCGACCGTGGTATTTTCTAAATAACCCACAAGCGTTGACCACAGCTTATCTAAGCCTAAATGCCACGTCAGTTCTGGCAATATCGGTATCTGAAACATCGCCATATAACCAGATGCGGTTATGCGCTTGGCGACATTAAAATAGCCTTGGAAATTTCGTTGAGCCAATTGACGCTGAAACCACCACCCCACATGATCTGCACTCGGTGCTAATGCAGTATACGAGGCAATTTGAGGCTTTAAACGATCCCCTAATACGGCTTCCCAAGCTTGCAAAGCACCCCAATCATGACCAACTAAATGAATGGCTTGGTCTGGACTCACTGCTTGAATGACTTGAGATAAGTCTTGTACTAAATAATCAAAAGCATAGCCTTGCGTGGTTTCAGGAATATCAGACAACCCTGTGCCTCTTACATCATAAGCAACCACATTGAAATCAACTGCTAAACGTTCGGCAACCAACTGCCAGACATCAGCAGCATCAGGATAACCATGTACCAATACGATTGTTTCTCGATCCGCATCTAAACGCCCCCAGTGATAAGCTGCTAAACAGATATTGCCTGAATGCACATAATGCTTGGTTTTTTCAAAATGATTCATGACTGCACCTGTGTCAAAGTCTCGGCTTTTTGCTGATAAGCAAGTACACCCGCAGATTGAGCCAAATAGCTTTGTGCAAGCTCCGTTGAAGCTTCGTAAAACGGGTGATAATTGGGTTTAAAGAACCGTAAACTGGTAGTCAAAAACCATACAGGACCAGGCATATAGCCATTTAAATCCGAACGATGCCAAGCCTTCCAAAATGCAGGTCGCCATAAGCTTTTTTGCTGCTTCGGAATCAATGGATCATCTTGCGCAAGTTGTACTGTACCTGCCGCCATCAGGTAAGTAAAAATAGGTGCTGTCACTGCCATCACCGCAATACGCAATAGATAATTTCCAGAAATGTGCTGATAAACATCATAAGCAACTGTGCGATGTTCAACTTCTTCAGCACTGTGCCAAGTGAATAAATCACTGACCACAGGATCACCCCCACGAGCTTCCCAATCGGAACGCGTCAAAACATATTGACCAATTGCAGAAGTAAAATGTTCCGCAGCAGCTACAAGTCCAACACGTGCATTTAGCCAAGGTCTTTGCCATGATTTTGGTAATTTAAACCCTAAAGGTTTGTCCGCTAAGACATGATCAAACAGATTGACGACGCGTTTATATTGCTGCTCTACATCAACGCCATAGCGCACTAGATAGGCATCAATTGAGCCTTTATGTGCTTGAGAATGAATGGCTTCTTGTCGAATAAAGATCTTGGTATCTGCTCTTAATTTTTCATCTTCAATCAACGGCAAGGCTTTATTGAACATGCGGCAGAAAAAATACTCACCACGAACCAAGGTAAAACTAAAATGATTAACACCATGACTGGCTAATGGATCTTGTGGAATCCAATGTAAGGGTGAAGCATTCCATTCAAATTTCACTTGTCGAGGAATCATCGCCCAACTTGCTTTTGATGCTTGTGATTGCATGGGTTATTCCTCAAAGTTAAGCAGGTAAATGATTTTCGACTTGGGATAATCCAATTTTTACTTTGGTTTTTGCGACGATTTCAGACTCATCACTGTCATTGGGATGAAAATTAAAACGGTAATAATCTAAAAATTTAGGAATGAAAACTTTATATTTTTCTCTGCCATGTTGTGCAAATTTACGCCATGATTTTAGATTTAACAGTTGTTGATCACGCTTCAAAAGTACCACTTGATATGCTGTCGACATGGCGGTAATCATGGCTAAACTAAAGGTAAAAACAGCAACTCGCGGAATATAAGCAGCCAATCCTTTGCCATATAAATATTCATACATATCATAAGCAACCGCTTTATGTTCTGTTTCCTCAACGCTGTGCCATAACCATAAATTACGAATGGTTTCATCGGTCATGAGTTCATTCACATCTTTCATCATTTCCACCACAAGTACAGCGGTGTAATGTTCTAAGCCCACCGTAACCAATAAATTCCATTTTTTGGGAAAAGTTCGTTCAATCGCTTTCAGAATAATCCCTGTGGTTTTTTCTAATGATTCAGGATCTAAACCATACTGCTGCGCACTACGATGAAATGCATGATGTTCTTTGGAATGCATGGCTTCCTGACCAATAAATGCACCAATATCACGATCTAACTGCTGGTTATCTTTAACCTGACTTCGCAAGGCACGGACTGATCGTACAAAATAAGACTCACCTTCTGGAAATAATGTAGACAACCCCGTGAAATAATGGGTAAACGTAGGCTCATTATTACACCAATACTTAGGCATATCCTGAAACTCATAATCCATACGACGTACTGGGAATGATGCAGGTGTTTTTTGCTTTGATTTTTCTTTCAACACTGACATAGACATGACTCACCTCAAGAATTTTATCTCAAAATATTAAGTTCTAAAAAGGAACTTATAAAAACAAAATAACGATGCTCAAATAGCTTGTCAACAAAGTAGATAGGTCGACCAGTAAAGTTGTCCTCAAATGACAGCCTTCTTCCCATAAAGATAAATTGATAAAAAAATAATGATTCAAAGATTGACTGATGAATAGGTGTGCTATTAGTTTTTATATTTAATTTAATAATCTAGGATAATTATGAATCTTCTCAGCCCATGATTTCTAAAATGTGACTATTTCAATTTAAGTATTTCCAAAAACATCAATAACTAAATAATAAGTATAAACATAATCTTATCAGTTCATTTCCGAAAGAAACTGCTGTTAAAATTATTAAAATCTCTGTGATCCAATCACAAGAACTCTGTTCATATCTTGCTAATTGGTTATAAATTAACATTTAGTTTTTAATAAACTATGCTATGATTGCAAATCAATTGGGGATGTTCCTGGCTTCGACGCTGGTGATGAAACTCATAGATGCATGTCGAGAGCGCATTTTCTCTCGTAAATCAAATTTGCATTTTTTAGTCGCAAACGACGAATCATACGCTCTAGCTGCCTAAGGGCAGCTTGTCCGCCTCTCTGAATACTTGTGGTTAGAGAGTCCGACTGAAGCGCACGCACACAAGTCCGTATAAAGCCAAGCCTCGGGGCTTTGTACTAAACTTAGAGGATCGCGATTTGTACCCTGTTCGTCGGGTCACAAAGAGTTAAAATAATTGACGATATCTAAGCATGTAGTATTCTCGAGCGTAGTGCTGGCGGACGCGGGTTCGACTCCCGCCATCTCCACCAAATTCTTAAATTTGTATGTCGTAACATTACGGTATATGAGTAAATAAAGCTTAAATCTTAATGGTTTAGGCTTTTTTTTATGCCTGTTTATGCTGTTATATGAAGTTTCTTATAGCTTGTTGCTGTGTATGGTAGCGTGTATAGTATGAATTAGTAAAAAGCCACCATACAAGACATGCTATGAAAAAATCAGATGTAAAGTCTTATCCGATGCGAGATACCGTATTAGGCTCATTGGAAGCAGAAGAAAAAGAGTACCGCATTAATGACGGAAATAACTTACATTTTGTAGTTCACCCTAAAGGCAATAAGCGATGGGAGTTAAGATATAAAAAGCCTAGCAGTGGTAAGTGGTCATGGGTGGGTTTAGGTACATATCCTGAAGTTGGTGGAAGCTTTGCAAGAAAGAAAGCTGATGAGGCTCGTAAGTTAATTGCTCAAGGTGTTGATCCAGTTGTACAGAAAGCGGAAGTTAGACTAGCGACATTGGAGCAAGGAGCTTTTACTTTTCAGCAACTTGCTGAAGAGTTTTATCTTACAAAAACATGGACGCCTGACACTACAGCTCGTAATGTAGGTGCATTAAATAATCATGTAATGCCTGCAATGGGTAAGAAAGATTACCGAAATATCAATAAACAAGAATGGCATGATCTTTTTCAGGGGATACAAAAAAAGCTGAATCCTCGAACGGGTAAACCAATTATTGAAACAGGTCAGCGTGTCACAGCATTGGTACGAGAAATTTATGATTATGCTGAGGTGACAGGTAAAGCTACATATAACCCTATTACTAATTTGCATAAGTATCTTAAAAAACACGAAAGCAATGGGATGAAGCATGTCGCTGATGAGGAACTGCCAGCATTATTGCGGGCTATTGATAAATACCCTGCATTGGATACACGTATTGGTCTTAAATTGCTTTCAATGCTTTTCAGCAGACCATCTGAATTAAGAGAGGCAAAATGGGAGGAGTTTGATTTGGTAAAGGGTATATGGTTAATCCCAGCATCAAGAATGAAAATGAAGAAAGAGCATAAAGTTCCACTAGCAAAACAAGCCTTGTTGTTACTGCAAGAGCTAAAGCAATTAACAAGTCATTCACCATTTTTATTTCCTAGTAGGAGTAATAAGGGGCAACCTAAGTCGGATACGGTATTTATCGAAGCTTTAAAAAGAATTGGGTATGGTGGAAAGCAAAACCCTCATGGCTTCCGTCATATTGCTAGTACCATATTAAATAACCAATTTAGTGATAAACCCCAAGTGGTTGAGGCATGTTTAGCTCATACTAAAAACGGTGTTAAAGGGACGTATGATAAGGCAACTCATTTTGAAGAGAGAAAAGGTATTATGCAATGGTATGCTGATCATTTGGAACAATTGGCAGTTGGTACGGTAATTCAGTTTAAAAGAGCATAGGATATTTTAATATTTTGAAAGTTAATGAAGCAGGGAGTATCGAGATTGTTAAGCACCTCATCGATAAATACAGTGGTGTTAAGCCTACTGCCTCTCCTCCCTATAGAGATATAAAATAATATTTTTGAGGTATGTTATCCTTATGACGTAAGGCTTTAACAATAAAATTGATTGATCAAAAAACAATCAATTAGCAATAATTTTTATTGACTCTTTGCTTGTGTTTATTGTATATTTAAAAGTATTGTTTTATGTTAATACAACATGACGGAACGATTGTATAAGTTATACAAGCAAATCCGAAACCTAACCTATTAAGGTAAATGAAAACTTAAAGTCTTGACTCTCTACATCTAGTTTAAAAATGGACTATCGATGTTTGAGGGTTTTTTGCGTTCTAAATTTTATGTGAGGAAAATATATGGTATTGAATAATGTTTTAAATCAACAAATTAACAATGAAGAGGTGCTGGAAGCTAAACATATATTTGCTATTGATTACTTAAAACTAAAAGTAGAAATAACAAATAATCCACTAGAATTATCTCAAAATATGGTTATCCCCCTAACCAAGTTTGATGGTGAATTTCAGCCATTACAAGAATCTTATAGCAAGCAATGGGTATGCGGTTCTTATAACGATCATATTCAAATTAAAGCAATTAACAAAAATGAGATATTAATTCAGGGTAATTTGTTTAAGTGGTTGAATGGTCAAAATGTTACAGGTACAACTGACTTGATTCAGTTAGTCCTCGATACTGTGAATAGACTCAGTCAGATATTCAATGCAATTACTCCAACTGATACCGAGATTGAGAATATTAAATTAGGTTTATTCCGCATCTATCGAATTGACGTGAATAAAGCATTATTGTTTGATGATAAGCAAAAAGCTCAACAATATTTAAGTTCAATCAAAGAGCATGGAACTTATCCACGGCGCGATAGAGAAGTCGAAAATAATGGTATCTACTTTGGTAAAGGTAGCAAGCGGACTACTTTGCTTTACTATTTTAAAGGTCAAGAAATCCGTTCTCATAACAAGCAACAGACAACGCTTACAACTGAGTTGAGAGAATATGCTGATCGTATGATTAGATGTGAAGTACGTTTATTTAATCAGCAATTAAGAGATCAGGAATTGAATTATGGCTATTGTTGGAATGAAGAGTTGGTTAAACATTTAGTTGAGGACTCCCATAGCAAACTGAATCTACCTGAACCTGTGTCGGAAATAGAGTTACCTGCTAAGTATATTCGATTCTTAGCGACACAGAAGCAAGGAGCCTTGCATATAGGTTATACAGCATCTACTAGAGCTCGTTATAAGCGTGATTTAGCTAGAGATTACGGTTTGATGGTATGACTTGTTATGGGGCTAATACAGCGATTTAATGTGAATTGAGGGGGAAATAAAAAGATGCAGAAGTTACGCTTAACAATGAATGAAGTTTGTCACTTTTTATCAGTACAACGTGATAAATTAAATAAGATGGTTAAGGATGATCCTACTTTTCCAAGACCAATCAAAGAAGGTTCTACTAGACAATCCGCCGTGTATTTTGATCATAATGAGTTGATTGAATGGTGGGAAGTCAAAAAGCAGACTCGATATAGTTGAGATATGAAATGACAGTTACTTAGGTAGCTGTTTTTTTTTATTGTGGGATAAAAACTATATATTTTTCATTAATTTTTCTTTATGTTGGGAGCATCATTTATCAATGTTGTGAAATATTTATGAGGTACTTGGGTCTTATAGTTATATTATTTATTAGTGGGTACTGTTCTGCTGAATCATCAAATCCTACTCAGAAGATAAAAGTTGGAGAAACACAAAAGCAAACTAATAAATCAGGATGGCAGTATGCAAATTGGGGTATGACTGCTGAGCAAATTGTTGAAGCTTCTCATGGCAAAGCAAGGGCTGTATTCGGTGAGGAACAGAGAAACAAGTCAAACCCATATTATTTTGATTGTTTAGCTGTAAGTGATTTCAAAACAGGACCATTTGAGTTTGATGTTAGTTTTAGAGCAAAGTTAAATGAAACAACCCTTAATTCTGTATATCTTAGTTTACGTAATACAAATCAATATGAAGAATTAAAGGATTCTTTAGCTAGTAAATATGGACAAGGGGTAACTTCAATAAAGGGCAAGCAAATTACGACAAGCTGGCAAACTAAATCAGAAGTAATTGAACTGGTGGATATTCGAGACGCATTACGCTTTGTAAGCTTAACTTATTCAAAACGTGTGTATGGACCGCGTGGTTTGGATTTGTAAATACTTGATAGAATATTCCATATATTTCATAGTATTAATTAATGTTGCTAAATTTTTATTTTAGGGGTGGTTTATGAAAAACTTTAAGTTAATGGTTGTTGCAGTGACTTCTATTTCATTGTGGGGGTGTGCAACAGTTCCTGCTAAAAATTATCAATTCGAGAACTCTAGAACATATAGTAATAAAACTTATGATCAAGTATGGGATGGTGTAATTGAATTTATGACAGCTAATAATATTCCAATAAAAACTATCGAAAAGGATAGTGGTGTTATTTATAGTGAAATTGATAACTTTTCAAAACCTTCTTTCAGTAAATTCTTCCCAATAGCTGATTGTGGTCAACCTCCGTTGTTTTGGACCGGAGGTATTGCATTTGGTAGTTTTAATATATTTGTTTCTAAAGCAACAGCACAACCAAAAGTGACAGTGACAACAACGATTTCTCAGCAGATACGATATGAGAATCAAGTAAGTCAAATTAGTTGTAACTCTATGGGTAAATTTGAGAAAGGTGTACTTGATTCAATTCAATAATACAAAGCTATTTGTATGGTATTGTGTATGGTGAAAATCATTCTGTGGATTAATTTTATTAATTACAGTAGTTTATGATGTGGGTTCAATTGACGCCATCCCACCAAATACATAAATTTATATCACTTCATTTAGCGATATATAAGACGAAAAGGCTTGAACTGTAATGGTTTAAGCCTTTTTTCTTGCCTATACATAGCTGATCATAACTTTATATAGTATTGCTCACCGTGTATCCCTACGTGTATCCTTGAAGAAAAATTGAAACCGCAGGGATACAAGAAAATGAAAAGAACAGAAATAAAAACGCAGTCCACTTTCTGACACCATACTTACCAACCTTAAACCCGAAGAAAAAGAATATCGAGAATTAGAGGGTGATGGTTTTCTTATGTTAATCATCGCAAATCAATTTATTGATTAAATTACTTTTAAATAAAATATATCGACAGCCTAAGTGAAAAATAAGAATCCATAAAAAAGGCTTTTTTGCTTTAAAAACAACCACCCCAACTTAATCTAATCAATCTCATTACTTTAATATCAATAAATTCTTGATGAAATAAGAAGTTCTGAATACAACAAATTTACTCTTACGTTTTCAAAGCACGTGCTTCTGCAATATTATGCTGTTCAACCAACGTTCGAATGGTATATTCATGATTGGTTTTTTGATCACAAGCAAATTCGCATTTCTGATCTAAAGCTAAGGTACTTCCTCCCAATAATGGACAACCAGCAAATAGCTCTGCGACCCAATCCACAAAAACTCGCACCTTAAGAGATAAATGCCGACTTTGTAAATAGACTGCTGAAATCGGCATCGGTGCAGGTGTCCATTGAGGCAGAACTTCTTTTAAGGCCCCAGATTCTAAATGATTAACCAGCATATAACGTGGTCCTTGGATTAAACCAAAACCTTGTAAAGCCAAATCAATATAAGCATCACCATCATTGACAGAAACATGCCCATTGACACTGACGCTTTGAATCAAGTCATCAACCACAAAATCCCAGTCAAAGTTGCGCCCCGTACGACTGGAGAAGAAATGAATGGCTTGATGATTTTTTTGCAGATCCTCAATAGTCGTTGGTTCACCATATTTTTCTAAATAGCATGCTGATGCCGCTGTTGCACACTCAAAGGTTCCAATACGGCGGGCAATTAAACTCGAGTCCTGTAATTCTCCCACCCGAATTGCACAATCTACCGCTTCACCTACTAAATCTACCGGACGATCATTCATACCAATCACCAAATCAATGTCTGGATAGCGATGATGAAACTCTCTTAACCTTGGAATTAGAATCAAACGGCCAATCGACACAGGCACATCAATCCGTAAACGCCCTCGTGGCCCTCGTTCCTCGTCATGGAACGACGCCTCAATATCTTCAACATCCGCCAAAATTCTCAAGCTGCGATCATAATAAACCGCACCATCGGGTGTAAGGCTCAGTTTACGTGTAGTTCGATTCAGTAGGCGAACTTGAAGATGTTTTTCTAAAGCTTGAATCGTGGTCGTGACCGATGCACGTGGTAGTCCAAGGCTATCCGCAGCCAAACTAAAGCTGTTGGTTTCAACCACTTTATTGAAGACTTTCATTGCATGAAATAGATCCACAGGCCCACTCCCATTGCTGTGTCTTTTCAGTTTCACACAACAATTATTATAAAAATACGAATAGTGTTATCAAATTTAGTATATTTATTCGTAATTGACAAACTTTTATGCTCCTTTCATTCCATAAACCTGTTTCTCCCATACAGACCAAAACAAAAAGTCTGAAAACAGGGATTCAAATAACCTGGAGCATCCCATGTCAATTTCTCGCAAACAGCTGACGCTGTCTGCCGTCATTGTTGCTATTTTTGCAACGGGTGGCAGTTTTATTCTCTTCCAAGAAAAAGCAGATGCCAAAGCCACTCCAACAGCAAGTGCAGCACCTGCTGCGACCGTGGATGTTGCAAATGTCATCAGCCAAACCATTACCGACTGGCAAGAATATTCGGGGCGTCTGGAAGCCATCGATCAAGTCGATGTCCGCCCCCAAGTTTCAGGCAAACTCATTGCCGTGCATTTTAAAGATGGAAGCTTGGTCAACAAAGGTGACCTACTCTTCACCATTGACCCTCGCCCTTTTGAAGCAGAACTGAATCGCGCCAAAGCGCAACTGGCTTCTGCTGAAGCGCAAGTGACATACTCTTCAGCTAACCTAGGCCGTAACCAGCGTTTAATCCAAAGTAATGCGATTGCCCATCAAGAGCTTGATCAAGCGGAAAATGAAGCTCGCTCAGCCAATGCCAACTTGCAAGCAGCCAAAGCCGCAGTGGAAACCGCCCGTTTAAATCTGGAATATACCCGTATTACTGCCCCTGTCAGTGGGCGTATTTCCCGTGCCGAAGTCACGGTGGGTAACGTGGTTTCAGCAGGCAATGGTGCCCAAGTCCTCACCAGTTTGGTTTCAGTATCACGTCTGTATGCTTCTTTCGATGTTGATGAACAGACTTATTTAAAATACATCAGCAATCAGCGTAATTCAGCCCAAGTTCCTGTCTATTTAGGTCTCGCCAATGAGTCTGGTTTTAGTCGTGAAGGTTTTATCAGTTCCATCGACAATAATTTAAATACCACCTCAGGCACCATCCGTGTCCGCGCCACCTTTGATAATCCCAAAGGGGTGATGCTCCCTGGGCTGTATGCCCGCATTCGTCTGGGCGGTGGACAGCCTCGTGCGGCGATTCTGATTAGCCCGACTGCGATTGGTGTCGATCAAGACAAACGTTTTGTAGTGGTGGTCGATGCGAAAAATCAAACTGCATACCGTGAAGTAAAACTCGGCGCACAACAAGATGGTCTGCAAATCATCAATAGTGGTCTGCAAGTCGGTGATCGTATCGTGGTGAATGGCTTACAACGTATTCGTCCAGGCGATCCTGTGAGTCCACATCTGGTCTCTATGCCGAATCCTCAAATCATCACCGATAACACAGCACAACAACCTCAGCCTACAGAAAAAACCCCAACTTCGGCAAAAGGTTAATCCGCATGAATATTTCTAAATTTTTTATTGATCGTCCGATCTTTGCTGGGGTGCTGTCCGTCCTGATTCTACTGGCGGGCTTACTTTCCCTTTTCCAACTGCCTATTTCTGAATATCCAGAAGTGGTGCCACCCTCTGTGGTGGTGCGTGCTCAATATCCAGGTGCCAACCCTAAAGTGATTGCTGAAACGGTTGCTTCTCCGTTGGAGGAATCCATCAACGGCGTTGAGAACATGCTGTATATGCAGTCTCAAGCCAACAGCGATGGCAACCTAACCATTACCGTCAATTTCAAGCTTGGCATTGATCCCGACAAAGCACAGCAACTGGTCCAGAATCGGGTTTCTCAAGCTTTGCCACGTTTGCCAGAAGATGTACAGCGTCTCGGTGTGACTACGCTGAAAAGCTCACCAACCTTGACGATGGTGGTGCATCTGACCTCACCCTATAATCGCTATGACATGACCTATTTGCGTAACTATGCCGTGCTCAATGTCAAAGACCGTTTAGCACGCCTACAAGGTGTCGGTGAAGTTGGTCTGTTTGGTTCAGGCAATTACGCCATGCGTGTATGGTTAGACCCACAAAAGGTGGCGCAACGCAATCTCACCGCCACTGAAATCGTCAATGCCATTCGTGAACAGAATATTCAAGTTGCCGCAGGAACCATTGGTGCTGCACCCAATAATTCACCATTGCAGCTATCGGTGAATGCGCAAGGTCGTCTGAGTACCGAACAGGAATTTGCCGATATTATTTTAAAAACGGCTGCGGATGGTGCAGTAACTAGACTCGGTGATGTCGCGCGTGTTGAACTGGCCGCTTCACAATATGGCTTGCGTTCATTACTGGACAATAAACAGGCGGTGGCGATTCCAATTTTCCAAGCACCGGGTGCCAATGCCTTACAGGTCTCGGACCAAGTACGTAGCACCATGGCGGAACTGTCCAAAGATTTTCCAGCCTCAATTAAATACGATATCGTTTACGACCCGACTCAATTTGTGCGTTCAAGTATCAAAGCGGTGATTCATACTCTGCTTGAAGCGATTGCACTAGTGGTTGTGGTGGTGATCCTGTTCTTACAAACATGGCGTGCTTCAATCATTCCTTTACTGGCAGTACCTGTTTCCATCATTGGTACCTTCGCCTTAATGCTGGCCTTCGGTTATTCCATCAATGCCCTGTCACTATTCGGGATGGTACTCGCCATTGGGATCGTGGTCGATGATGCCATCGTGGTGGTGGAGAATGTCGAGCGGAATATTGAAGCAGGACTCAGTCCACGAGATGCGACTTACCGTGCCATGCGTGAAGTCAGTGGGCCAATTATTGCCATCGCATTAACCTTGGTTGCGGTGTTCGTCCCGCTGGCTTTTATGACAGGGTTAACAGGGCAATTCTATAAACAATTTGCCATGACCATTGCCATCTCCACCGTGATTTCGGCATTCAACTCACTCACCCTGTCACCAGCTTTGGCCGCCATGTTGCTCAAAGGTCATGATGCCAAACCTGACTTCCTGACCCGTGTGATGAACCGTGTCTTTGGGCGCTTCTTTGCCTTGTTTAACCTCGTATTCTCACGCGCATCGGATCAATATGGTCGTGGCGTCAGTCGGGTGATTTCGCATAAAACCTCAGCGATGGGTGTCTATGCAGTACTACTCGGTCTGACCATTGGGATTTCTTATATCGTTCCGGGTGGTTTTGTGCCTGCACAAGATAAGCAGTACCTGATCAGCTTTGCCCAATTACCGAATGGTGCTTCACTGGATCGAACCGAAAATGTCATCCGTAAAATGAGTGATGCTGCGCTAAAACAGCCGGGTGTAGAAAGTGCTGTGGCTTTCCCAGGTTTATCTATTAATGGTTTTACCAACAGTTCCAGTGCAGGGATTGTCTTTGTGACCTTAAAACCTTTTGCTGAACGTAAAGCGGCCGATCTTTCTGCCAATGCAATTGCAGGTGCTTTAAATCAAAAATACTCAGCGATTCAAGATGCTTATATTGCAGTATTCCCCCCACCACCCGTGATGGGTCTCGGCACCATGGGTGGCTTTAAACTCCAGCTTGAAGATCGCGGTGCTTTAGGCTATGCCGAGTTAAATAACGCAGCCCAATCCTTTATGAAGGCGGCACAATCTGCACCTGAATTGGGGCCAATGTTCTCCAGTTATCAAATCAATGTACCGCAATTGAATGTTGATCTGGATAGGATTAAAGCTAAGCAGCAAGGCGTCGCCGTCACCGATGTATTTAATACCATGCAGATTTACCTCGGTTCACAATACGTGAATGACTTTAACCGCTTTGGTCGGGTCTATCAGGTGCGTGCTCAAGCCGATGCACCATTCCGTGCCAATCCTGAAGATATTTTACAGCTTAAAACCCGTAACAATGCCGGACAAATGGTGCCGCTGTCTTCACTGGTCAATGTGACTCAAACCTATGGCCCAGAAATGGTGGTGCGCTATAACGGTTATACCGCTGCCGATATTAATGGTGGTCCTGCACCAGGTTATTCATCTAGCCAAGCCGAAGCTGCGGTTGAGCGTATTGCCGCTGAAACCTTGCCACGTGGGGTGAAGTTTGAATGGACTGACCTGACCTATCAAAAAATCTTGGCAGGTAATGCTGGATTGTGGGTGTTCCCGATCAGTGTGCTGTTGGTGTTCTTGGTTTTGGCAGCCCAATATGAAAGCCTGACCTTGCCATTGGCTGTGATTTTAATTGTACCGATGGGTATCTTGGCTGCACTGACCGGCGTTTGGCTCACAGGTGGAGATAACAACATCTTTACCCAAATCGGCTTGATGGTACTGGTTGGGCTGGCCTGTAAGAATGCCATTTTGATTGTCGAATTTGCCCGAGAACTGGAAATGCAAGGAATGACTGCGTTTAACGCAGCAGTAGAAGCCAGTCGACTACGTTTACGTCCAATCTTGATGACTTCAATCGCCTTCATTATGGGTGTAGTTCCCCTCGTCATATCAACGGGTGCAGGTGCTGAAATGCGCCATGCCATGGGCGTTGCCGTGTTCTTTGGTATGATCGGAGTGACCTTCTTTGGTTTGTTCCTGACCCCTGCCTTCTATGTATTAATTCGTACCCTGAACAGCAAACATAAACTGCATTCAGCCGCTGT
The DNA here is from genome assembly GCF_000374425.1 of Acinetobacter tjernbergiae DSM 14971 = CIP 107465. Taxonomy (GTDB): domain Bacteria; phylum Pseudomonadota; class Gammaproteobacteria; order Pseudomonadales; family Moraxellaceae; genus Acinetobacter; species Acinetobacter tjernbergiae. The sequence continues at coordinate 150,544 of NZ_KB894353.1, forward strand.
GCATGAAGCACCCCTGCACAGTTCATACGATCACCAGGAATGAGCATATGACCCTGCTGAAACAGAACTGGTTGTTATGCTCACTGATGGGGAGCCTGCTACTTGCAGGCTGCTCATTGGCCCCTGAATATCAACCAGCTCAAGTGGTTATTCCGCTGCAATTTAAAGAAGCCGACCTGCAACGTGGAGATCAGAACTGGAAAATTTCTCAAGCTGCCAATGCGCAGTCTCGCAGCGAATGGTGGCATGTTTTTAAGGATTCATAACTGAATGATCTAGAACAACAGATAACTAATAAATAAATTTAGCTTCTTTACTCACTATTTCTAACAGATATTTTAACTATCACCACTCATTAAAATAAAATCATCGAAGCAATAAATAAGTACACAATCACCCCTGTTGCATCACAAATGGACGTCACTAAGGGGGCTGATGCACTTGCAGGATCAAGCCCTACTTTATTTAAAATAAAAGGCAGGCTCATCCCAATCAGACAGCCCATCAGCACAATGCCCATCATACTCAGCGCCAAGACCAGTGCCACCATTTCATCACCACGGAAATAACCAAGTATTGATACAGCAATTGCCATTGTTCCACCTAAACACAATGCAACGAGGCTCTCACGTCCAAGTAAATGGAACCAATCTTTAAATTGTACATCGCCTGTGGCTAAAGCACGAACCATTAGCGTGGAAGACTGAGAACCTGCATTACCACCACTCCCAACCAAAAGTGGGAGAAAAAAGACCAAAACAAGGTGCTGAGCAATCACATCTTCGTAGTGAGCAATCCCAATCCCTGACAGTAAACTACCAAAGACCAAAAACACTAACCAAAAAACACGCTTTTGATAAAGTTGCAGAATTGGCGCAGATTTAATACTGAGTTTAGATGAAGCATTAACAGCACCAACTTTTAAGAAATCTTCTGTTGCTTCTTCACTGGCAACATCCATTGCATCATCATAAGTTACGATTCCAACCATCATGTCTTGATGATCAATAATTGGCAGTGCTAATAAATCATAACGGGCAATAATTTTAGCGACTTCATCCTGATCGGTATCCACATAAGCTGTTAACAAATTCGTTTCCATTAACTCATTAATATTTTGTTCTTCGGGTGCAAGGATTAATTGCTTTAAAGATAAAACACCAAGAATTTTTCGGGCTTGATCCAAAACATAGGCAAAGTAGATGGTTTCGGTATCATGTGCTTCAAAACGCAACATCTTAATAGCATCTTTCACCATCATATTGGGTTTCAATGTGACATATTCAGAGCTCATAATTGCGCCAGCTGTCCCTTCAATATAAGATGAAAGTTGACGAATATCTTCTCTTTCAGCTTGCGCTAAAGCAGGCAATAATGCATTTTGCTGTGCTTCATCTAAACGTTTGAATACATCAGCACGTTTATCCGATGGCATTTCGCCAATAATTTCTGCAAAAATATTTCTGGGTATTGCCTCAGCGAATTTGACTTGTTGAGTAGGTGGCAGATAAGAAAAAATGTAGGCACGCTCAGGCAAGTGTATTAACAACAATTGGCTATGCTCTATAGATAATTGAGTTAATACATCTGCGATGTCTGCGGCACGGAAAGTTTTTAATGATGCAAGTGCAAGTTCGATATGATTATTTTTTAGCGCATCATTTAATAAGTATAAGAAGTTATTATAGCCCATGTTTGCCTCTTCACGACCAATCACCTGCAATGAAGAGCCAATACGGCCGATTATATGACGCTCGAATAATGCTCTTCATTCAGATTTTGATGAATATAAAAATGTGTAATTCTTAATAAATCACAACTGTGTATGTCCATTGAACGAACAAAACCTCATTTAACCGCTTATACGGCATGGCAATACTACAAACCTTTTTTTCTATTCACAACTTAGGCAACAAAAATGAACAATTAAGCGAATCAACTGTTTAAGTGACTCGATCAATTGCTCATCAGTTTTGTGACCTACAGATCAGCATATTCTGTATTTTTAACACTGCTTTGATTTTATTTTGAAAATATTAGACACCAATACATACATAAAAGGAATAAAAATCAGCACCAATACGGTTCCAAAAATAACGCCGCCCAATACACTCGTACCAATTTCTTGACGACTCACCGCCCCTGCACCTGATGCAAAAACGAGTGGTAAAATACCTGCACCAAAAGCAAAAGAGGTCATTAAAATTGGACGCAAACGCAAACCTGCTCCTTGTAAAGCAGCTTGAACTGCATTGTGCCCCTGTGCTTGAGCAATTGCTGCAAATTCAACAATTAAAATCGCATTTTTACACGACAAACCAATCGTTGTGAGCAAGGCAATTTGGAAATAAATATCATTTGGAAAACCAGTCAAGTAAGCAAACAAGATATTGCCACCGATGCCCAATGGGATTGCAGCCATAACTGCAGTTGGAATACTCCAGCTTTCATATAAAGCAGCAAGACACAGGAAAATGAATCCTGCGGACACCAGATATAGCCAGATTGCCATTTGACCTGACTGCTGTTCTTGAAAAGATAAACCACTCCATGCTAAATCTAGATCATCAGACTGATTCACCATCTTTTTCAGATCGTTCATGGCAACACCCGAACTAAATCCATCTTTGATATCTGCTTGCATTTGAACTGCTGCATAGCCCATATAACGCGTGACCACATCAGGTTCACCATGCCATGCCGTTTGAGCAAACTGATTAAAAGGCACCATTTGATTTTGGTTATTGCGTACAAACCAATACTGTAAATCTTCAGGCTTGGAACGAAACTGTGCATCACCTTGCATCATGACTCGCTTAATTCGTCCACGATCAATAAAGTCATTAATATACGTTCCACCCCATGCAGCAGATAATGTACTGTTCATTGCCGCTTGAGTGAGCCCCATTGCCATTGCTTGTTTTTGATCAATATGAACTTTCAGCTCCGTTTTATCAGAAGTGGTTTGTTTATCAATATTTTCAAAACTGTTTTGGTTCGCCGACTGCTGTTGTAACGCCTTAAATTTTTGATCTAAGAAAGTCCGACCTTGACCATTAATATCTCGAATCCAAAAGTCGATACCACTGGTTTGTCCCAAGCCACTGACTGAAGCAGGCATCATCACATTTACTTGTACATTGGGATTATTTTTAAAAAATTTCATTGCACGTTGGCGAATCGCTTGTGCCGCATTTTTCTGTCCTTTACGTTCATCCCAATGTTTTAAAGCAATAAAAGCCGATCCTAAATTTTGCCCTGTGCCTGAATTGTTACGCCCATAACGAACTAAAATAACCTCAACATTTTTAGCTTCATGATCAGCAAAATATTGGCGAATTCGCTCTCCCATTTCTTGTGTTCTCGGTAACGGCGTTCCTTCCGCAGTTTTGAACTGCACACTCAAAATTCCTTGGTCTTCACTTGGCAAGAAGCTCGTTGGTAGGGCTTTATACACCAAACCAAATATCGCAATTAACCCCACAAATAACACTAAAACGATTGCTTTATGTTGGATGCTGTATTGGGCAGATTGCAAATAGCGTTGTTTTAATTGATCTAATTTTTGGTTAAACCACTGTGCCCATTTGGCAGGCTGAGGATTGGATTTTAAAATAAGCGCGCATAAGGCGGGTGTTAAAATTAAAGCAACCAGTAATGAAAGAATCATCGCAGCAACTAATGTAATTGAGAACTGTCGATAAATCACCCCCATAGAGCCGCCAAAAAATGCCATAGGAATAAATACAGCCGTCAGCACCAAGGTAATCCCGATCAACGCACCCGTCATTTCCTGCATGGAAGCAATCGCAGCCTGCTTCGCTGAAAGGTGTTGCTCATGCATCAAGCGTTCAACATTTTCAACCACAACAATTGCATCATCGACTAATAGACCTATCGCCAACACCATCGCAAATAAAGTTAGGGTATTGACACTGAACCCAAGTACATACAGCACCGTGAATGTACCTAAAATTACAATCGGAACAGTCAAAGTCGGAATAAGCGTGGCACGCCAATTCTGTAAAAATAGGAACATGACCACCACAACCAATACCACGGCTTCAAATAGCGTACTCACCACCTGTTTAATCGACTCTTGCACAAACGGCGTGTTGTCTCGTGGATAAACGACTTTATAGCCTTGCGGCATTTTTGCTGAAAGCTGATCAAGTTCAGCTTTGATGGCTGCGGAAGTGGCTAAAGCATTGGCACCTGATGCCAGTGAAATACCCATCCCCGCAGATGGATAGCCATTAATGGTATTGAATGATTGATAGTTCTCTGCACCCAATTCAACTCGAGCAATATCTTTTAAATAAACAAAGCTTCCATCCACATTGGCTTTAATAATAATATTTTCAAATTGTTCAACTGTTTGCAAACGTGAACCTGAACTGACTTTTGCATTTAAATATTGATCTGATACCGCAGGCAAAGCCCCGATCGAACCTGCTGCAACTTGCGTATTTTGGGCTTCAATTGCTGCACGAATATCACTTGGAATCAACAGATATTGCTTTAACTTGAGTGGGTTCAACCAAATTCGCATGGCATATTGCGAACCAAAAACGTCAATTTCACCAACACCTTCAATTCGAGCAATATTTTGTTCGATATGGTCTGCTAAATAGTCTGAAATCTGGATATTGCTGCTACGACCTGTGGTGTCATATAAGCCAATCACCATATGTGTATCGCCAAGTGATTTATAAACATTTACCCCTTGTCGTTGTACTTCTTCAGGTAAACGATTCAACACACCATTAATACTATTTTGTACCTGTACCTGTGCTGTATCAGGATTAGTACCGATATCAAAACTGAGGTTAATGCGGCTACGACCAGATGAATCGCTGGTTGAACTAAAATACAGTAAATGATCAATGCCTTTAATTTGTTGTTCTAAAACTTGAGTCACACTTTGCTCAACAGTTTCAGCTGAAGCCCCCGTATATGTGGTAGAGACTGTAATACGAGGTGGTGCAATATCGGGATAGCGCTCTACAGGGAGATTTAAAATAGAGAAAATACCAAAAGCCATCACCATAATCGCAAGTACGGTTGCAAAGATCGGACGCTCAATAAAAAACTTAGATAACATGGCTGTTCATTCCATTTTTGAAACAGTCTATTTTTCAAAAAGATAGGGAGAGAGTACTATTTTCAAACAATGATCATTACTGAGCTTTCAAGCAAACACCATTGTTATTAACATATCATTGCAAAAAGCGACAATTACGGAGAAATCATGAATATTCTTAAATATGCTAAAGACCAGTAAAAATGATAAATATCTTCAAAAACTAAAGTTCAGCTAAATAATTTAATTTACTATGCAATCAAATAGTTCTCAATTTCAGATTGACACTCTACTTACTTAAACCGATAGTAGCACGCTCTCTATTCTCCCCCCATTTTATCAGGCATCTATGAAGGCCAACTTAACACGGTTTAATACTCTGCTACTTATTTTACTGCCAGCGTTGATCACGGGTGGTTTGTTGATCTTTGCAGGAAATTTATCCGATGGTTTAAGACTTGGCTTTCTCTCTTTACCAGGTGTTGCTTTTATTTACCTCGCGATTTCGCAGCAAATCATTTATTGGTACATACTTTCAGTCATCTGGTGGTTTATTGCGTGGTTAGATGCACTGCTTCGTTCTAGTACTTGGTTTTTATTTAATAGTGATAATGAAGCCTATTTTATTATCGAAGCGATCGCCAATACCAATCAACAAGAAACATGGGAGTTCTTACAACTTCATCTAAACACCATTGCGATTGTTGTATTGGCTTTAATGACTTTATTAACGGTTTATAGTTTTTTAGCGTTTAAACTGATTAAGGCAAAACATTTTAATCAACTTTGGGATAGTCGAATTTACCGTAGTTGCATCATTCTACTGATCTTATTGACCGTGACGAGCTATTTAATGAAGCCTTCACGTAACGTTCATCCTGTGGTTTTTTGGTCAGATTATCAAACCAAGATTCAAGATTTCCAAAATAGAATCAAACAACATAAAGATGTTCACCATCAATGGGATCTGAGCGCAAAGCAGAATCTAGTTCTCACAACGTCAGCTCACGTTAAGCAAACACATGTGTTGGTACTTTCAGAAAGTTTAACCAGCTTAAATCTAGGGGTTTGTGGCTATCCACGAAATACCACACCAGAGTTAGCAAAGAAAATTGATCAACTTCGTATCTTTTGTAATGCATTTTCGCCCTCACCTTCGACCATTAATGCATTACGTGTGCTACTCACTGAAAGCCCAGCATCAGAACATGATCAATATTCCCCTGAAAGTATATTGGCATATGCTCGAGCAGCAGGTTATAAGATTTATTGGTTAAGCAACCAAGATGACAGCTATTTATCCTCCTTATTTGGGTCTTATGCGGATAAAGCCGTCTATAAAAATACACGCTCTGGACGTAGCAGTACCTCTTTGGATGAAACATTAATTCCTGTCTATCAGCAAGCGTTGGCAGATCCCAATCCGAAAAAACTAATTATTCTTCACTTGATTGGTGCGCATCCGAATTATCAAGAACGCTATCCAATTGTATTTAATAAATTTAGTAGTGACAGTAATGATGCCGTAGAACGCGATCTCAAGGACAGAAATATTGATCCTTGGATTCGGTCATTACGAAACGACTATGACAATGTAATGCTATATCAAGATTCATTGCTCGTAAAATTCTTAGAGACTTTACAGGCGGATCATAAACCTGATTTTAGATCATTTACCATGGTTTCTGATCATGGTAATGAAGTCGGGCATGAAATTGATTATGCTGGTCATAGCCCAAACACAAAAGCAGGCTATCAAGTCCCTGTCATGATGTGGTACGACAAAATACCAGTCACGGGTGTGAATAAAGATAAAACCCTAAACACAGCAGAACTCGATAATAATCTTATGCATATTATGGGTCTCAAAGATAAATCCGCTCCACCACAGAGCTATTGGCTAGATGATAATTATCATTTTACGCCAGAAGCGAATTGGCCCTACTGGAAAAATAAGTCTTAACATTCAATCAGACTATTTTTTATTTTAGTTGTTTTATAAACACTGATTTTTTCATAAAACGATCACTGAACTGTCATCCCCTTGATAAATTTCCACGACAAACTAACCACTTTAATAAAAACATTTGAGCATCATAATGTTAAAAAAAGCAGTTCTTTGTCTTAGCTTCATTAGCCTTGTTGGTTGTAATGATGACAATAATGATCAAAATAATAACACTCAATCGAGTTATCAATTACCCAAAATTTTGGTTATCGGACATCGTGGAGCGAGTGCGCTGCGCCCCGAACATACCTTAGAGTCTTATCAAAAAGCGATTGATGATGGTGCTGATTTCATTGAGCCTGATTTAGTCTCGACCAAAGATGGTTTTTTGGTGGCTCGCCATGAAAATGAAATTAGTGGTACAACCAATGTCGCCACGTTAACTCAGTTTGCCGATCGTAAAAAAACCAAAGTCATTGATGGGGTCACTTTAGAAGGTTGGTTTACCGAAGACTTTAGTTTGAAAGAGTTACAACAACTTAAAGCACGTGAACGGATTCCTCAATATCGACCAGCCAACACAAAATACAATGACTTATATAGCATTCCAACCTTAGAGCAAATTATTGAGCTGACTGAAGCACATTATCAAAAAACAGGCAAGATTATTGGCTTATACATTGAAACCAAACATCCAACCTACTTCCAAAAACAGAATTTAGCCATGGAAGATCCTTTACTTAAAATATTATCTAAATATCAATACACCCGTGATATTGCCCCAATTTATCTACAGTCTTTTGAAGTTGGAAATTTAAAGTATCTCAAGGGGCAATTAGATTTATATAAGAGCGTGAAACATGCGCAGTTGATCCAACTGTACGATGAACAAACTGCAAGACCTGCTGATTATGTTGCCCAAAATATCAACACAACTTACGCAGACATGGCGACCGCACAAGGTTTAAAAGATGTCGCAAAATATGCAAACGGCGTAGGGCCATGGAAAGTATATATCTTTAAAGATAGCACCATGACTCAAACGACCTCATTTATTCCCGATGCGCACCAAATGGGCTTAAAAGTACATCCTTATACTTTCCGTCCTGAAAACAATTATTTAGCTGATACTTTAAAATGTAGCTCAAAAGCAGATGAACGCTGTCCAACAGGCTCAATTAAAGAAATGCAGCTCTATTTTAAAGCAGGTGTGGATGGTGTATTCACAGATGACCCTGCGCTAGGTCGTCAAGCGGTACAAAGTTATCTCAGCACCTCTAAATAATCCAAGACTCATAAATAAAGGCAGCTTGACTGCCTTTATTTATGTTTGAGACGCCAACTGTTTCTGCTTAACTTGCTCCCATTGCCACCAACCATAAGCTGCCAACAAAACAAAAGCAGCATACAGACCTGCGGTTAAGAATAACTCTTTATAAATAAACATACCGACATACACAATATCGACAAAAACCCAAAGTACCCACGTTGCGATATGTTTACGGCTCGTCCAATAGGTTGCCAATAAACTAAATGCAGCAAGTTGCGCATCTAAGATCGGTACAGCAGCATCGGTAAAATGTTTAAGTGTTAAACCAAATAATAATCCACCGATTGCTGCCAAACCCATTTGCATCAATACCATTTTGGCTGCAATTGGTTCGATCCGAATCTCGTGATCTTGGCGTTTACCTTTAAGCCAATAATAAAAACCATAGAAATTCATCAGCATAAATAAGAATTGTAAAATCGTCTCGCCGTATAATTTAAAGGTGAAAAAAAGGTAAGCATATAAAATAAATGCCAAAAAATTAAACCACCAACACCACATATTCCGTTTTATCGTGAGTGCAACACCGATCACACTAATAATAACGGCAATAATTTCTAAAGAAGACAAGAGCAAACTACTTTGAAAATCCGAATAACAACATTATGGAAATATTCTTTATTTAAGCAAGCCAAAAATCTTGATCTGATATGCTTCTATTCGCCGTATTTTTAAAGCTAAAGACTATTTTTCACTCAAGCCTTATGCTATAAAAATGTAAAGCTTATTTTAAAATTTATCACATGTTGATTCGCAAGGTTTCACCCACTCGTCTTATTCACATTAAGGATTGCATTCCCGCCAATCCAATGTGGCGACGTGTCTGCATTTTTATGCACGGTGACTTTGCACATCTCTTTCATCCGATGACAATTTAACAAGCTCATCATTTGAAAAGTACAGGTCGCCTCAAGAGCGACCTTTTTTATTGCCTTCATTTTAATTACTCAAATACAGCGTTGCAATCACAACGACAACAGGAGCATCTCCATGACACAGTTTCAGCAAAAGAATTTTATACAAACGACACAGATTCAACCGACTGTAGCCCCTACTCACCCTCGCCTAGCTACAGTCGGTCAATTTATTGCAGTTGTGCTGATCTGGTCATTTACACCGTTAGCAGCCGTCTGGACTGTGCATGAAATTCATTGGGCTTGGGGTTTATTTCTTCGATTCAGCCTCGCCATTCCACTTGCATTGCTTTGTCTGTTTTATTTCAAACTTAAACTTATCTTGAACTTTAAAGCCATGATGAGTTATGCCGCGGGTGCGCTTGGATTATTTGGTTCAATGGCTTTTTGTTATATGGGTGCAAGCAAAGTCTCATCAGGAATGATCTCGATTATTTATGGAACAGCACCTTTATGGTCTGGCTTAATTGCGGTTTTTATTTTAAAACGTGAGCATTTTCTAAAACGTCAATGGTATGGATTAATAATTGCCATTTTGGGCTTATCACTCACGCTGGGCATAGGTTCTGATCACATTCAAATGGATATCATTGGTGTTAGCTATGAAATTATTGCCGTATTACTTTATGTGATCTCAATGTTTCTCGTCGCAAAAATTGGTGCGGAGATTCATCCAATTATTCAAACGACAGGATCAACACTGATTTCATGGCTTGGCTATCTGTGTTTATTGCCCTTCTTTATCGCCCAAGCACCAGTGCAATTACCAAGTTTACAAGTCAGTCTTGCTTTGTTGTATAGCGCAGTATTTTCATCAGTTTTGGCGATGATTTTTTATTTCAATCTGATTCAAAAACTCAACCCAACCACAGTCATGTTAATTACAATTATCACCCCCGTGTTGGCAAGTGTATGGGGCATATTTTTCAATCATGAACCACTGAACTCACACTTAATTTTAGGTTTAATTTTCTTGTGTGCAGGGTTATTCTTATATGCTTATCGTTCCAACTCACGTCAGATAAAATAGAACAAAACTGGTAGGTCAGTAAAATGACCTATCCTTTTATAGTCTCGGCGAGTTTGACACAGTAAACTCGCGTTCATCACATTATAACTTCCCAAAGATTTGCTCAAGGATGAAAAAATCGATGCGTTCAAATGTTTTATGGATCTGGTTCGGTGTATTTTTCCTATTACAAGGTTGTGTACATGCAACCCTACGACCTCAAACAGTTCAACAACAACCTATTAAATTAAAACAACGTTATTTTCAAGCAAAAACAACTGCCTCAGATGGTACTGTGCTTGCTTTTACAGTGTATCAGCCTCATTTAAGAGCAGATCAAACTGCACCTTTACTGCTACATACCCATGGTTTTGGTTTATCTCGCATGAAACGACCTGAACTCAGTCTGTACGGTTTTTTACTGCCAACGGGGCAAGTTGCTAAAACAGCATGGAAAAATGGCTATTGGGTGATTAGCTATGATCAACGTGGACATGGACATAGTCAGGGTAAAATCCGCTTAACAGATCCTGAAAAAGAAGCTCAAGATGTGATTAGCATTATGAACTGGGCTGAAAAGAACTTATCACAACTGGCACAAAATCAAAATGGTGTTCGTACAGGCATGATTGGCGAATCTTATGCAGGCGGTGTGCAATACATTGCTTCTGCTTTAGACCCTCGCTTACAAGCAATTGTACCAATCACAACTTGGTACGATATCGTCGATAGCCTTGTACCCAATGGCGTTCCAAAAGGAGATTGGCTAAGTTTCTTAAATTTAATTGGTGACTGGTGGAACTGGAACAAATTTGATCCTGAACTTAAACAAGCCTATCAAGATACGCAACAAGGACAATTAAAACAATCGACCTATCATTTTTTAAAAACGCATCAAGCCAGTTGGTTCTGTGAAAATGCTCAAGTGCCAAAAGCAGATGCGCTCATTATCCAAGGGTTCAGAGATGTATTATTCCCTTTTAATCAAGGTGTTAAAGCAGCACAATGTATTCAGAAAGCCCAACATGAAGTGCATTTAATCGGTGTACAAGGCGGGCATTTACAACCCTTTGCCCAACACTCCCCTTTAGGTGATACCCCTTTTTGGTATATTGGGAAATCTGTTACCTGTGGGAATCAAAAGCAATATAAATTACAAAGCACAATCATGGGATGGTTCGATCAAAAACTCAAAGACCAAGCCGCAACAAATGATTTACCTGAATTATGTGTTGATAAAAGCCCCGTTCAGCAGCTCAAAGATTTAGATGCAACGACACATTACACCTTAAATAAAACTTGGATTGAAGCAAAAAATTCACACCCAATCTTTGTTCCAATTCAGACTATGACTGAAGTCATGCATATTACAGGCACACCAAAGCTCGCTTTAAATATTGAAACGCAATCGAAAGATTCAACACCTACTTTATTTATTTCTGTTGCGATAAAGTCGAAGAAAACTGGAAAATATGTCATCTTCAATGATCAAACAGCAGCATTTAACCCAAGCAAAAAGCAGGCTTTTGATCAAGTTATTTTCGGATCAAAATCGAATCAAAAAGATAATCAAACCATTGAATTACCAAGTATAAATGGAAACTTAAATCAAGGTGATACTTTAGGCTTACTGATTCATACAGAAAGTATTTATTATCAAAAAATTAAACAGCCTAAAATTGAAGCATGGATTTCAGGACAAATTACTTTACCAAAACTTTGGGATGCGACCGCGACAAAATAATCTTTTTTATAAAAATCGAGAGTGAGTTTTACCACTCTCGATTGACAATCAATTCTTCCATTTCAATATCAAAATAACCTGCTTCTTGCACAATCATCATCATTGCTTCAGCAATATAATCCGCAGCAGTATCATCTAAGCTTGAATCTAAGTCCTCAAACTGAGGTTTCATTTCATTTATTTCAATTATTGTTTGATGGGCAAAACGATAAATTTCTGCTTCAGACAAACCAGAACGAGCTACTTTTTTCAAAAATTGTTGAATATGCTGTTTAACTTCTGCGACAAGAATATCGGGATAATATTCATCATCAAACATGGGGAGGAGGAGATCTTCAAACATAAATAAAATTATATGTTAATAAAACGCCATGCTTATAACACAATCTCATACAAATCACGATATTTACGCGTAAAAAAAGCGGTTGTTTCTGGCCGCTTCTTAAAGCATTAATAATGCTTAATCTCTTTTTGCACTTAAACTTTTAGCAATTTTCGCAAGCTCGATAAATTCCTCTCGCATCTGATAGGGATCAGGCTGTGCAGATTGTTTTGCCAATTGAATAATTTGATCCCACCCCATTGCACCATTATATTGCCCACCCTTTAATTGCTGAGCGTACGCAGCAACTGCGATGGCAAAACGTGTATCGTTATTGGCTTGAGCAAGCGTTTTACTTTCTGCTTTCACAGGTTGGCTTAATAGAATACTCTTTTCTTGATTTGGTAATTTATAGCGCAAGTTTACAAAAGCATATTCTGACTTTTTCGCTGCATCTGTCTTTGTTGATGCTTGATAACGTGAATCATTGAGCCAACCGTGCTGACCTACTGGAATGATTTCATAAATTGCCGTAACATTATGCCCTGCCCCAATATCGCCCGCATCAACTTTATCGTTATTAAAATCTTCCTGTTTCAACATACGGTTTTCATAGCCAACTAAGCGATATTCTTTTACCGTGGCAGGATTAAACTCCACCTGAATTTTGACATCCTGAGCAACTGTTGCCAGTGTTGACGAAAGCTGACGTTGTACCACTTTTTTCGCTTCATTTTTATTATCAATATAGCTGTAATTACCATCTCCTGCATCCGCCAGTTGCTCCATCAACTGCTCATTATAATTTCCTGTCCCAAAACCCAATGTCGTTAAAGAAATACCACTTTTACGTTTCTCAGCCACCATCCCTTTTAAAGTGCTAAAGTCAGTAATACCCACATTAAAGTCGCCATCAGTTGCCAATAAAATACGATTGATCCCATTCTTCACAAAGGCTTTTTCAGCTTGTTGATAAGCCAATTGAATTGCCTGTTCGCCTGCGGTTGCCCCGCTTGCCTGTAATTCATTAATGACGGTTAAAATTTTGTCTTTTTGATCACCAGAAGTGGGTTCTAAAATGAGTTTCTCACCACTGGCATAAGTAATAATCGTGACTTTATCTTGAGGGCGCAATTGCTCAGTCAATAATCTGAGTGTTTGCTTAACTAAGGGTAATTTATCTGCTGCATCCATACTACCCGACACATCAACAAGGAAAACGAGATTAGCAGGTGGAAGTTGTTTGGTTGTTAAGTCCTTTGCTTGAATGCCGATTTTGATCAACTTAGCATTCTCTTTCCACGGTGAATCTACAGTTTCAGTGCTGACTGAGAATGGGTGAATACTATTCGGTTGCGGATATTCATAATCAAAATAATTAATCATTTCCTCTGCACGGACTGCATCAACAGGAGGTAAACGACCATCATTCAGGAAACGACGTGTATTGGTATAACTGCCCGTATCCACATCAACACTAAAAGTTGAGACTGCTTGATCTGCAACCCGATAAATAGGATTAACCTCATTCTTTTGATATTTTTCAGTATTCTGTTCTAGTCGCACGCTTTCTGGACTAGGCATTACTGCCATGTAAGCAGCAGGAGCAATCATCTTTCGAGTACTATCTATTGCCATATTAGACATGATAGAAGATGCAGGAGCGACTACATGGCTACGTTCCTTTACGGGATTACCACAGGCGATCATCATGGAACTTAGCAAGGTTAAGGTCAGTATTTTTGTAGATTGATGCATATTTTAATTCCCCAATTTTTATGTCTTTTAAATGAATGACGCTATTAATGTAATTGTATGCAAAAAAATAAAGATACACCGTATTGGAATGTATCTTTATCTTCATTATTTCTCTGTAATTACTAAGCTAAACGCATCGCATTCCAAACTTTTATCGCATCATTGGTGGCTTTAACATCATGCACTCGAACAATACTAGCACCTTGCTGAATACTTAGTAGATGTCCTATTACACTTCCAACCGCACGTTCCTGTGCAGGTATACCATTCAATGCTTCACCAATAAAACGTTTACGTGACAGTCCAGATAAGATCGGATACCCCATTCGATTCAATTTCCAAAACTCATTCAGCAATTGAAAATTCTGTTGTGCATTCTTGGCAAAACCGAAACCTGGGTCGATAATAATATTTTCTTTGCTTACCCCGACCTCAATTGCTTGATTAAGCCGCTGCTGTAATTCAAAAATTACTTCTTCGGTCACATCCTGATATTGATCTAGCTGATTCATATTGGTCGGTTCACCACGCATATGCATCAACACCACAGGGATATTTAATTCAGCTGCCGTTTCTAAAGCTTGTGGACGAGTTAGAGCACGAACATCATTCCAGATATGCGCACCTGCTTTCACGGCAGCTCGAATCACCTCAGGCTGACTGGTATCAATCGATATGATCACATCATACTTGGATAATGCTTCAACCACAGGAATGACACGCTGAATTTCTTCTTCTAGCTCAACGGGTGATGCATTTGGGCGAGTTGACTCTCCACCAATATCAATAATGCTTGCACCCTCTTCAATCATCTGCAAAGCATGTTGAATGGCGAGGTCTTTTTGATGATGCTGTCCGCCATCACTGAATGAATCAGGGGTAACATTTAAGATGCCCATCATTTGAAGTTGAGATAAATCCAATGTAAAACGACCACACTGTAACTGACATTGTGGTAATGGCATCAACTGCATCAATATTCTCCATTTTTAATAACGTATATTTTAACAATGATCAGTAGATTTAAGTGTTTCTTTATTTTCAATCTTTTCTCTTGTCTGCTCGGTTTTCATTCTAGATTTTCAACAATGACAAAAAACTCATCCAAAAATTGATAATCCATATCAAGAATGAGTTTGTAATAACCTAGCTGTTTGGTTTCTTTCTGAAAAACATCAAGTTTGCAAATAAATATAGATTGAGAATAATCCTTATTTACTTCTTGTAAAATAGATTCTGTCTGGAATTGAAGTGACTCAAAGTCACATAATATATCTAGATCACTCAAAGTATTTTTTTGAAAAATTCTTTCTAAATATTTATAAGCCAAATTTTCAACTTTCAAAAATAATGCTGACGATCTTTCAACTCTGGCCATTTTAATTCACTCTTTTTATTAGGTCATAAAAAAGAGCCGCTCTTTAGCGACTCTCTTTGATTTCAACCATTAACCCATTGCTGGTAATGGTGGCGGTGTAGATGGACCATCTTTAGGAGGTTCAAATGCAGCCACTGGATTTTCAGCAACATAAACTTTTGGTGGTTGAGGCTCACGACCTTCCATGATGTCACGGATTTGGTCACGATCAATGGTTTCCCACTCCATCAACGCTTTCACCATTGCATGCGCGATATCTTTATTATTTTCCAAGATATTACGTGCAACTTTATATTGTTCGTCTAAGATGCGACGTACTTCTTCATCAACTTTTTGTTGTGTTGCTTCAGAAATAGTACGACTACCGACATTACCGAAGAAACCATTTTGGTTTTCATCTTCATAAACCATCACACCGAGCGCATCAGACATACCATATTTGGTCACCATTGCACGCGCCATTTTGGTTGCACGTTCAAAGTCGTTCGATGCACCAGTCGACATTTGATTAATAAAGACTTCTTCAGCAATACGACCACCAAATAAGATTGAAAGCTCATTCAACATCTTATCTTTATAGTGGCTCATTTGATCTTGTTCAGGTAACTGCCAAGTCACACCAAGTGCCCAACCACGCGGCATAATTGTTACTTTATGCACTGGATCTGTACCTGGTAAGATTTCAGCAACAATCGCATGTCCAGCTTCATGGTAAGCCGTCGCACGACGTTCTTCTTCACGAATCACCATCGATCTACGTTCTGGCCCCATGTAAATCTTGTCTTTTGCATCTTCAAAGTCATGCATATCCACCGTGTTTTTATTACGGCGGGCAGCAAATAACGCTGCCTCATTGACTAAGTTTGCAAGTTGCGCACCTGAGAATCCTGGTGTACCACGTGCAAGAACCTTAAGGTCTACACCAGTAACAGATGGAAGTTTCTTCAAGTGAACATTTAAAATTTGTTCACGACCACGGATATCAGGTAAACCCACCATGACTTGACGGTCAAAACGACCTGGTCGAAGTAATGCTTTATCAAGCACATCTGCACGGTTGGTTGCAGCAATAACGATCACACCTTCATTGCCTTCAAAACCATCCATTTCAACAAGCATTTGGTTCAGGGTTTGTTCACGCTCATCATGACCACCACCTGTACCTGAACCACGATGACGACCAACCGCATCAATCTCATCAATAAAGATGATACATGGTGCATGACGTTTTGCTTGTTCAAACATATCACGGACACGTGATGCACCAACTCCGACAAACATTTCAACAAAGTCAGAACCAGAGATACTAAAGAATGGAACTTTAGCTTCACCCGCAATTGCTTTGGCTAATAATGTTTTACCAGTACCTGGGGGACCAACCATGAGTACGCCACGAGGAATGGTTGCACCAAGACGTTTGAACTTAGAAGGGTCTTTTAAGAAGTCAACAATTTCAACAACTTCTTGTTTGGCTTCATCACAACCCGCAACATCAGTAAATGTAATCTTAATTTGATCTTCAGATAACATTTTCGCTTTTGACTTACCAAAACTCATTGGGCTGTTTTTACCACCAGCACCCCCACCCATATTACGCATAAAGAACATGAATAATAAGATGATCAGTAATACAGGGAAGCTCGCAATGAGAAGTTGCATCAAAATGCCTTGACGTTGTGGTGCAGTACCTTCAACGACTACATTCTGTTTATTCAAGCTTGGTAGCAATTCAGTGTCTTCTACTTGCGGACGAACCGTTTCAAAAGAAGAACCATTGGTTTTTTCACCACTAATATTTAAACCGTCAATTGTGACTTGTTTAATTTGCCCAGCATTCACCGCTGCAACGAAATCAGAATATTTCATCGCTGCAGGCTTATTGCGGTCACTGACGTTGCTAAAAATCAAAATCAGAACACCGAGTATGATGAGCCACAATACGGCATTCTTGAAGTAATCGCTCAAGGCTTTATTCCCATATCAATCTAATTTGATCATACCTAATCTTGGCTGACCTTCACAAAAACAGCAATGAATTTGCGTTGCAAAAAACTTAAAAGGTACAAAATGCACAATTTTTAACAACTTGGCAAGTACACTTTTATTGCAATGCCTTTTTACGACCTTGACCAATCAAAAAAACTTCTTTCGATCGAGCACGTGATGCCGCAGGTTTGGCTGTTTTTAATACATCAAAACTATCGACCACTTGTTTTCTAAACTCATCAAATCCTGAGCCTTGGAACACTTTAACAATAAACTGTCCGTTTGGTCCGAGCACTTTCTGAGCAAAATCCAAAGCCAATTCACATAAGTAAATCTGACGTGGTTGATCAACAGCCCTATTACCTGATGTATTGGGGGCCATATCTGAAATTACAACGTCTACTTGACGTCCATTTAAAATATTTAACAATTTTTCGAAAACTTCTTCTTCACGGAAGTCACCTTGCAAGAAAGTTACATCTGGAAGTGCATCCATCGGTAAAATATCTGAGGCAATCACTAATCCATTTGATCCAACCAGTTTACCTGCAATTTGCGACCAGCTTCCGGGTGCTGCACCAAGGTCAACAATCGTCATACCTGGTTTGATCATTTTATATTTTTCTTGGATTTCAAGTAACTTATATGCTGCTCGTGCGCGATAACCCTCTTTTTGTGCTTTCTTTACAAAAGGATCATCCAAGTGCTCTCTCATCCACACACGGCTGCTTTTCGACAATTTTTGATTGGTAATGCGCGTCGCCATAACTCACTAAATTTCAAAAAACTTCTGATTGATCATTGTACGTGAAAATTATTCTTATTACAGTACGGATGTAGTTCATTCACACGAACTTTTACAGATTTTTTCCGATCACTAGGATTGGTTGTTTTTCGGCAATTTTGCACAGATTTGTTTCAAGTGACTCTCTTCTGAATCTATCTTAGAATCAGGATGCAAGTTATACTAGGTCGTTTCTCGAATCAGGTATTTTTAATGGCGGCTTTATCTATCCATGAACGTAAGCGTTTACGTCAAATTGGTCATGCACTTAATCCAGTTGTAATGATTGGTAGCCAAGGTCTTACAGAAAACGTCATTGAAGAAACTCATCGTGCACTCAACGATCATGAACTGATTAAAGTGAAAATTGCGGGTGAAGACCGCGATGCACGTGCAGCAACCATTGATGCAATTGTTGAAGCAACAGGTGCAGAATCTGTACAAAAGATTGGTAAAATCGTTTTGCTTTATAAAAAAGCAGCAAAACAAAATCAACACCTGTCTAACTTAGTTCGTTTTGCGCATTTAAGTAACAAGTAATATCAATGGCAAGTTATGAACTATCTGCTTTTGATCGCTTTAGCGCCATTACTGTTGTTGGAGCGATTGAGCAACAAACGCCAGCAACATTAAATGTTGGTTTTTGGGTTCGTGACCCAAATCAATTTTTGATTTATCCAGACAAAGTTGCGGCACACCCGCGCCATGACTTTTTATGGGAACAGACCTGCTTTGAAATCTTTATTGGTGTGAAAGATGAGGATCTCTATCGTGAAATCAATCTTTCCCCCTCTCAGGCATGGCAAGTCTATCAATTTGAAGAATACCGCTATCCCGAAAATATGCCACCTGTTGCAGCATACGATATTGAACTGAACCATTTGCAACGTACACATTATGGTTTAAATGTCAGTTTAGATTTATCAAAATTTATGCAACAAAATAAATTAAAGTGGACTGACTTGTATCTTGGCTTATCGGCAGTATTGAATACCACTCAAGGACTGCAATATTTTGCAATGCAACACAGTGGTCGCCAAGCAGACTTTCACAATAAGCGAGATTGGTTACATCAATTTTAATCATAAAAAAAAGCGAGAAATAAATTTCTCGCTTTTTTATCTCTATCTGCAATTAGCTTGCGTGCACTTTATTCCAAGCTTCAACCGCTTGTTCTTTAGTACGCTTAAAGCTACCCACTAAAGTATCTTTATGCTTAACAGAAATCTGACTAATGTCATCTTTAAGTTCTTTGCTAACTTTAGTTAAGTCTTCAATCAAAGCATTCAATTCTGTTTTCAACGCAGCTGTTAACTCAACCAAGTTACCTTGTGATGAATTCAATTGTGTTTTAATTACATCAATGCGTTGTAGAATATCTTGCTTGATTTGGGCAAGCTGATTTTGGATATTTTGATTGAGTTCTTTCGCTTCAGTCTCAATTTTCTCTTGAGTTTCAGCTAAAACCTCTTTCACTTGCTCTTGAGTTTCAGCAATGACTTCTTTCGCCTGCTCTTGAGTCTCAGCAATCACTTCTTTTGCCTTTGCTGTTTTTTCTGCAACAACTTCTTTCGCCTTTGCAGTTTTCTCAGCAACCACTTCTTTCACTTCAGCAGTCTTTCCAGCAACAGCTTCTTTCACTTCTGCTGTTTTCTCTGCAACCACTTCTTTTGCTTTCGCAGTTTTTTCAGCCACAACATCTTTCACTTCTTCAGTTGCTGCTGTTGTTTGATTCTCAGCCATTTTGTTTCCCCTCTATATTGATTGTTAATTTTTTGGCTAAATATAAGATAAAACGCTTTATACTCAGACCATTAAAAAATTGTCTAACAATTTGCACAATATCTCATGATATAGATAGAAGAATGACTGATTTTGCAATAGACACAATATGAACCAAACAGATAAAAGAAAATATGCGATTACTTACTTTAATAAATAAAACACATAGACTTTTCACACACTCATGCGTATAATGCGCTGTTAAGTTACAAGCGAGCAGACTGGAAGGAGGGGCGTGTTTTTAAAGGACAGCCTACCTTTTTTTATGTCTACTCGCTTTTTTACAGCCCTATTTTTGTGGTTTTAGTTCAGGAGCTTTGGTTTGAGCACCCCCGCCATTTTAGCCCTCGCAGATGGAACGATCTTTAAAGGAACGTCTATCGGTGCGCCAGGAAGTACGACTGGTGAAGTCGTTTTTAATACAGCCATGACTGGCTACCAAGAAATTTTGACTGACCCAAGTTACGCGCAACAAATTGTGACGCTGACTTATCCCCATATTGGAAATACAGGCTGTAATAGCGAAGACGTTGAATCTGGTCGCATCCATAAAGTATGGGCGAACGGTTTAATTATTCGTGATCTTCCTTTATTACATAGTAATTTCCGTGCAGAACAATCACTCAGTGAATACTTGGAACAACATAATGTTGTTGCAATCGCTGATATTGATACGCGTAAATTGACACGTATTTTACGTGACAAAGGCGCGCAAAATGGTTGCATCCTTGCTGGTGAAAATATCACTGAAGAAGAAGCAATTGCGAAAGCACGTGCATTCGTTGGTTTAAATGGTTTAGACCTTGCAAAAGAATGCTGTGATCCTGAAGGCTTTGAATGGACTGAAGGTTCTTGGACTTTAGGTCAAGGCTTTAGCCAACCAGAATTTAAATTTCATGTTGTTGCATACGATTATGGTGTCAAAACCAACATCTTACGTATGCTTGCAGACCGTGGCTGTAAACTCACTGTTGTGCCTGCACAAACCCCTGCTGAGAAAGTTCTCGCTTTAAATCCAGATGGCGTATTCTTATCAAATGGTCCTGGTGATCCAGCAGCATGTGATTATGCCATTGCAGCAGTAAAAACCATTGTTGAAACCACAACTTTACCTGTTTTTGGTATTTGTTTAGGTCACCAAATTTTGGCGCTCGCTTCTGGCGCGAAGACGATGAAAATGAATCATGGTCATCACGGCGCAAACCATCCTGTACAGAACCTTGAGAATGGTACAGTGATGATTACTTCTCAAAACCACGGCTTTGCTGTCGATGAAAGTACTTTACCTGCAAACTTAAAAGTGACACATCGTTCACTGTTTGATGGTACAAACCAAGGTATCCATCGCACTGACAAACCAGCATTTAGCTTCCAGGGTCACCCTGAAGCAAGCCCTGGTCCACATGACTGCGCTCCATTGTTCGATCATTTCATCGAACTTATTGAAGCATCTAAGAAGTAATTAAGGAGCGAATAATGCCTAAACGTACGGATATTAAAAGCATCTTAATTATTGGTGCAGGTCCAATTGTGATCGGTCAAGCATGTGAGTTTGATTACTCAGGTGCGCAAGCATGTAAAGCACTTCGTGAAGAAGGCTATCGTGTTATTTTGGTGAACTCTAACCCAGCAACCATTATGACTGACCCTTCAATGGCGGATGCAACGTATATCGAGCCGATCACTTGGCAGACTGTTGCACAAATCATTGAAAAAGAACGCCCAGATGCTGTCCTCCCAACCATGGGTGGTCAAACTGCATTGAACTGTGCGCTTGCATTAGATGCCAACGGTATTTTAGAAAAATACAATGTTGAGTTAATTGGCGCATCAAAAGAAGCGATTGAAAAAGCAGAAGATCGTAAACTTTTTGATATCGCAATGCGTAAAATCGGTTTGGAATGTCCTCGTGCCGATGTTGCTGAAACCATGGAACATGCACTGGAAATTCAGTCACGTTTTGGTTTCCCAGTAATCATTCGTCCATCATTTACGATGGGTGGTTCTGGTGGCGGTATCGCATATAATAAAGAAGAATTTATTGAAATCTGTGAACGTGGTTTCGATCTTTCTCCAACCAAACAATTATTGATCGACGAATCTTTAATTGGTTGGAAAGAATACGAAATGGAAGTTGTTCGTGATAAAAACGACAACTGTATTATCGTATGTGCGATCGAAAACTTTGACCCAATGGGCGTACACACTGGTGACTCAATCACAGTTGCTCCTGCTCAAACATTGACAGATAAAGAATATCAAATCATGCGTAATGCATCGGTTGCTGTTCTTCGTGAAATCGGTGTTGAAACAGGTGGTTCAAACGTTCAATTCGGTATTAACCCGAAAGACGGTCGTATGGTTGTGATCGAGATGAACCCTCGTGTTTCTCGTTCATCTGCGCTTGCATCTAAAGCAACAGGTTTCCCGATTGCGAAAATCGCGGCAAAACTTGCGGTTGGTTACACCCTTGATGAATTGAAAAATGACATCACAGGCGGTATCACACCTGCAAGCTTCGAACCAGCTATTGACTATGTTGTGACGAAGATTCCTCGCTTTAACTTCGAGAAATTCCCACAAGCTGAGCCTGTATTGACGACTCAGATGAAATCTGTGGGCGAAGTCATGGCGATTGGTCGTAACTTCCAAGAATCAGTACAAAAAGCACTTCGTGGTCTTGAAGTAGGTGTCAGCGGCTTTGACGAAAAAGTTGAAGTTGGGGCAGCCAATGCCAAAGACATTATCTTAAAAGAGCTTAAAGTTCCTGGTCCTGAGCGAATTTGGTACGTTGCTGATGCATTCCGTCATGGTTTCTCATTAGATGACGTATTTGAAGCGACTAAAATCGATCGTTGGTTCTTGATCCAAATCGAAGATATCGTTAAAGCTGAAGCTCAAGTGAAAACTTTAGGTTTTGGCGACTTAAATGCTGACAATATTCGTTCATTCAAACGCAAAGGTCTATCTGATCTTCGTATTGCGGATTTGATGGGTATTTCACAAAAGCAATTCCGTAAACAACGTTGGAACTTGGGTGTATATCCAGTTTACAAACGTGTTGATACTTGTGCTGCTGAGTTTGAATCAGACACTGCTTACATGTACTCAACTTACGATGAAGAGTGTGAAGCAAATCCATCGAACCGTGACAAAATCATGGTGATTGGTGGTGGTCCAAACCGTATTGGTCAAGGGATCGAGTTTGACTATTGCTGTGTACATGCTGCCCTCGCAATGCGTGAAGACGGTTATGAAACCATCATGGTGAACTGTAACCCTGAAACAGTTTCGACTGACTATGACACATCTGACCGTTTATACTTCGAGCCAGTAACACTTGAAGATGTACTTGAAATCGTTCGTATCGAGAAGCCTAAAGGTGTAATCGTACAGTACGGTGGTCAAACACCATTAAAATTGGCACGTGCTTTAGAAGAAGCAGGTACACCAATTATTGGTACATCTCCTGATGCAATTGACCGTGCAGAAGACCGTGAACGTTTCCAACAAATGATTCAACGTTTGCAACTTCGTCAACCGAACAACAGCATTGTAAAATCTGCTGAAGAAGGTATTTCAGAAGCGGCTAAAGTCGGTTATCCATTGGTTGTTCGCCCATCTTATGTATTGGGTGGTCGTGCAATGGAAATCGTCTATAACGAAGATGAGCTAAAACGCTACCTTCGTGAAGCAGTTCAAGCATCGAATGAAGCCCCTGTCCTACTTGACCGTTTCCTTGACGATGCAACAGAAGTTGACGTGGACTGCGTATCTGACGGTAAAGACGTTGTGATCGGCGGCATCATGCAACACATTGAACAAGCGGGTATTCACTCAGGTGACTCAGCATGTTCAATTCCTCCTTACTCTCTTTCACAAGAAGTTCAGGATGAAATGCGTCGTCAAACTGTTGCAATGGCAAAAGAACTTGGCGTCATCGGCTTGATGAACGTTCAGTTTGCGGTGAAAGGCAATGACATTTATATCCTCGAAGTGAACCCACGTGCATCACGTACTGTTCCATTCGTTTCTAAATGTATTGGTGATTCTTTAGCGAAAGTGGCTGCACGCTGTATGGCAGGTCAATCTTTAGAATCTCAAGGATTCACTAAAGAGATCATTCCTACTCACTTTGCTGTGAAAGAAGCTGTATTCCCATTCTCTAAATTCCAAGGCGTTGATCCAATGCTTGGGCCTGAGATGAAGTCTACAGGTGAAGTCATGGGTGTTGGTCAAACTTTTGGTGAAGCATTCTATAAAGCCGTACTCGGTTCAAATGAACGTTTACCAGGCTTACCAACTGAAGGCGAAGTGAAGCATGCTTTCTTGTCGGTTCGTGAATCAGATAAGAAATACATCGCTAATATTGCGAAACAGTTAATTGCTTATGGTTTCAAACTTGTTGCAACTAATGGCACACATCGTGTTCTGAAAGAAGCAGGCATTGAATGTGAAGCTGTCAACAAAGTCACTGAAGGTCGTCCACATATTGTAGACCGCTTGAAAAATGGTGAGATTCATCTTATTGTCAACACTACTGAAGGCAAACAAGCTCAATATGATTCTGCAATGATTCGTCGTGCTGCCCTACAAGGCAAAGTGTATTACACTACGACAATTAATGGTGCAGAAGCTGTTTGCCAAGCATTTGCTGTGAAATTGCCAATGGATGTATACCGCTTGCAAGATTTACAAACTGTAGGTTAATTCTTTACCGATAAGTCCCGCCACCTTATCGGTGGCGGGCTTTTTCTTTTTTTTAATCCTGTATTTTCCCAACCAATTTAGAGGGACTGAAATGCAACGTTATCCTATGACTCCTGAAGGCAAGGTTGCCTTAGAGAAAGAATTACAACAGCTCAAAACAGTGGATCGCCCACGTATTATCCAAGCGATTGCGGAAGCTCGTGAGCACGGTGACTTGAAGGAAAATGCTGAATATCATGCTGCTCGTGAACAACAAGGTTTCTGCGAAGGTCGTATTCAGGATATCGAAGGTAAATTGGGCGCAGCTCAAGAGATTGATGTCAAAACCCTTGAACAAAACGGTCGTGTCGTGTTTGGTGTTACGGTGACCATTGAAAACCTAGATACTGAAGAGCGTAAGACCTATAAAATTGTAGGTGATGATGAGGCAGATTTTAAAATCAATAAAATCTCAGTAAACTCGCCAATTGCTCGTGGTCTTTTAGGTAAAAGCGAAGGCGACGAAGCAAAAATTCAAACACCACAAGGTGAAGTTGAATACGAAATCGTCAGTGTGGAATATCTTTAATATTCTAAACTGAATTAGCCCCTCTATTTGAGGGGTTTTTCTTCTCAGTTATTTTTCTTTTGTTAGCTTTTAAAAGCTTAGTATTCATTTTCACTCCTAAGAGTTTTAATCATAATCTATATTGCGAGATTTTAGAAATGAATGACTCTTTTCAATCTGTGGAATAAAAGAATCTTTCATTCCAACTCTTTCATCATCCATAAAGATGCAAAGGAAATATACCCATTCGGTATCATCCATTCCTATTGCTTTATCAATGACTCGATCAAAAGAATCTTTTAGTTTATAAATATCTATCTCAGCTAAATATCCATACAAAATTCTAGAGCCAGGCCAATTTAGATCCATAAAACCCTCTAATAACTGATCTAAGTTTTCTTCTATGATTTCTCGTGGAAGATATGGAACCATCATCGTTAAATTTTCCCATTCAGAACCACCATACGGTTGAATTAATGCAGAAAAATCTAACTCTTTACTTCTCAATTTTCTTTTAATTTCAAATACTAAATTAATTAAATCATGTATATATAAAGGTTTTTCACCAATAATTTTTAAAATTGAACTTTCATTTATTGGTTCAATCATTAACGCTTATCCTTTTGTTATAATTCAGATATTGTATATTTATAAATGAATTCAGTTCAATATTATTTTTCCTTTAAATCCATAATTTTATTCCCAATAACATCGATCAGATTAAATATGCAAAATTTACTCAATTATATCAAAAATGAATTTTTGACCGATTGAAGGGTTCTTTTGTTTCAAGCATCCTATTTCTAAATACAATAAAAATTAAATAAAGAAATGCAAGATCGACTGATCAGTACCATTATGTATGCGATCACTGGAATAATCCTATGGATTGCTGTTGCAATCGCATGAGCTTTCCACATCAATCTTATGACCGATGCAGTACTGATTATTCTTAATACTGCTCTGCTCTAAGCCATTATGGGGTTTGATTTCCCAATCAAATTGAATGTTTGTTGATTTGGTTTTAGAAATTTTTCTTCAACTAGCGTTCTCTCCTGATATAAAAGCTATAATAGCGCAGATTTCTTTTAGTATTTTGTCTTAGTTATGGATTCATTGATCAACTCCCCTGTTAAACATTGGTGTGAATTCGAATTTATTTCCAAAACAGTGAAAAATCCAAATATCCATATCAAAGGCAATTATTCTTATTATTCTGCTTATTGGGATCAAGGCTTTGAACGATGTGTAGTTCGCTATTTACATGATAAAGCCTCTACAGCTGAGAAGCCGATTGATCAACTCCATATCGGTAATTTTGTCTGCTTTGGTGCTGAATGCATCATTATGATGGGTGGTAATCAACTCCACCGTCCTGATTGGATATCAACCTTCCCCTTCGATACACGGAGTTTTCTGCCTGCGGGTGACACTGTAATTGCCGATGGCTGCTGGATTGGTAGCCGTGCCATGATTATGCAGGGAGTAAAATTAGGTGAAGGCGCTGTCGTGGCCACAGGTGCTGTTGTCACCCAAGATGTGCCACCTTATGCGATTGTTGCTGGTGTTCCAGCTAAAGTCATTAAATACCGCTTTTCTGAAGCAGATACTGAAAAGCTACTTTCACTTAAACTTTATGAGCTAGATGAAAAGCAGATTTTAAAAATGCGTGAAGAATTGCAGACGGATCAGCTTGGAAATTTATGTTCATATTTAGACCAAAGTCTATAATCTTTCCAAATCTAATATTTACCTTAAAAATTTAAAAAAACAACATGTTTTTCAATAAATTGAATACATAAAAACATCTTTAACACCTCATTATTCTTATGAAATTACTAGGTTTTATTATGCTACTAATAAGTTTAATATGAAAACATAGATCTTATTTTAAACAAAAATTTAGAACCGAATCAAAGTGCAATAATAAGGAGTAATAAACATGGGTTATCAAAAAATCTTAGTCGCAATCGATGACTCTGAAATCTCTGACAACGTCATTCAACAAGCAGCTCAACTTGCAAAAGCGCTAAATAGTGAAATTACTTTGGTTCAAGTGATGACCTTGGACCCATATTTGGCAGATGCATACTTACGCATGGGTCAAAGTAATGAATTGATCGAACGTGTTCGTAGTTATGTTCAAGAAAATTTAACCAAAGCTGAAAAGAAATTTGAAGCTTTAGGGCTCACGGTGGCTACGCAAGTGCTAGAAGGTTTTTCTGTAAATGGGGAAATTATTAGTGCTGCACAAAACTTAGGTGTTGACCTGATTATTATGGGTTCACACGGGCGAACTGGTTTCAAAAAATTTATCTTAGGTAGTGTAGCTCAAAAAGTTTTGGGCGAAAGTCATATTCCTGTTTTAGTGGTACGTTAAATATTCTGATTTTTAGTTTTAAATAGCATCGCAACTCGTATGAAACCTTAAATTTCATGCGAGTTATTTTTTGATTATTGAGTTTTTCATTTAAAGATTAAGGCTGCCAAACAAAAATTTTTAAACTAACTTTACCATTAAGTAAGTAAATACCTTCTTGCTCCAACAAGCTCTGCTGCACATTCTCACCTTGCTGATTGATGCGAGTCACACTGATCTTTCCTTGTGAGTTAATCACTCGATACCAAGGGATTTCACTACTCTTGTCTAAATGCTTCAAAACATAACCCACTAACCGAGCGTGCTTAGGCAAACCTGCTAATTTTGCAATTTGACCATAGGTTGCTACTTTTCCATACGGAATCAAAGCGATAACTTCTAATATCTGTCGATGTAGTTCATTGGTATCTTGCATAAAATAACCTATAAAAATCTGATACTATGATTAAAACGACACTTAAAAGCTTAAACAAGAAATAAAATAACTCATGTATTTAGAGAATAAAAATGCAGCTAAAAATGATTTGCCTAAATTTTACGTCACTGACTCTTAAAATAGGAATAGTCTCTATTTTTGCTTTCACATAAAGAAGAAATCATACTTCTCCATAGACTTAAATACTCAAGCAATTAAAAATTATCAGGATTTTCCAAACGTCGTACTTCTTCTCGTTTATTTGGGTGATGTACAGTTGCTACACCATCATCGGATTTTTTATCTAATAAAATCTCAGGATTATAGATGGTTATGGTTTCTTTACCCGATACATCCTCACCAACAATGTACTTAAAACCTCGACGATTCATCTTATTACACAACTGTTGATAAAAACCCTTAAACCCTTCTTTTTGCTCATCAGGGTTATAATAAAAAGTATTCATCACTGCCGGTAGCCCCAAACCACATACAACACCAGATAACAGCACAGTAATGAATGTATATCCAATCAGAATGCTACTATATGCATTCAACTCAGGAATGTTTGCAACGGCTAAGATCAATGCTAGTGAAATTCCACCACGAACACCCCCCCATGACAAGATGGTTAAGCTTCCGTTATAGCTTTTATTACGAAATGAAGGAAATAAGGCAAAAGCCGAAAAGTTTGCTGCAAATCTAGATAGATGGAGGATCAAGAAGGAAATAATCCCGCCAATAATCAAATTTATACTCAAATCTAGAATAAAAAGCTCTAAACCAATTAATGTAAAAAGAAATGAATTAATAATTCCTTCTACTGTATGCCAAAAATGATTAACCTCACGAATTTCACGTTGTTCACGGATTTCTTGCCATTTATTACCCACAATTAAACCACCAATCACACAAGCAATTGGTGCAGAAGCATGTGCAAATAAGGCAACTAAATACGAACCACTGGCAAGTAACGCTGTCGTTAAAATTAACGACTCCATCTCATGCTTACCACGTAACAAACGCAAGATACCAAAACCGAAAGCAAAGCCAATAATGACCGCAACAAAGATTTCATATAATAATGTTTCAACTGTTGCCACTAATGAAAAGTGTTCACCTTGTAAAACTTTCAATAAAGTCATAAATAAAGCAATACACATCGCATCATTAAATAAAGATTCACCCTCAAGTTTTACAATCAGATGATGCGGTGCCCGAATAGAACTTAATACGCCTTTAATTCCTATCGGATCTGTTGCCCCTAAAGCTGCACCTAACAGTAATAGAACAGAAATTGGAACAGGATAACCCACAGCCCATTGGAATAAATATAATATTCCTGCATAAAACCCAGCACATAATACCAATGCAATCGTCGCCAATATGCTGATTGGTTTCCAATAATTACGTAGATCTGAAATTTTAAATTTTAATGCCGATGAGGTTAAAATAAAGCAAATAACACCATTAATTAAAAAATCATAAAAATCAATTTCACGTACTGCCGCTTCAATATTATGAATATTAATCGTCACAAATTCATTACCGTTTAACAAACTCGCGCCCCACTGCAAAATAAAAACAAAAATTGCAGATACAATTGGAACACCAATTGCTTGAGGAAAGCCTAAAATCCGTTTATTAAAAATGGTGGTTGCAATGGATAATGCAAAAATTACGGTGAGCGCCTGTAATAGAAAATAATTACCCATACAACCTCTTATTTATTTTCAACAAAATGCTTTACTAAAATTTAGTGTTCATAAAATTTATGCGTGAATGATTCTATAATTGAATGAAAAATGAACGTCTATACGGCAATTCGTTTATCGTTATTGGGCAATAAATGATTGAGATACAGTAATAATAGACTTATCATCCTCAGTTCAGTATAGATCAAATAATTTTACGTTATTTTTTCTTGTCATTCGTATATCTTCCGTATAAAAATCAAGGATAAATATCAATCACTTTTATTTAAAAGTATCACATTGATTGATATCACCCGATTTTAAACCTGTCTCAAACCAATACATGCGCTGTTCACTACTACCATGTGTAAAGCTATCTGGTACAACTTGCCCCGTAGCTCGGCGTTGTAAGTAATCATCACCAATTTTCTCCGCAGCATCCATCGCTTCCGCAATATCTCCTTGCTCTAAAAATTGGGTGCGCTGCTGATTTTGATGCGCCCAAACACCAGCAAAACAATCGGCTTGTAATTCCAAACGAACAGACAGCTGATTTCCTTGTTTTTGGCTAGATTTTGATCGGGCTTGTTGAACTTGACCAGAAATACCCAATAAATTTTGAACATGATGTCCGACTTCATGGGCAATCACGTAAGCTTGAGCAAAATCTCCAGCTTGATCTTGACGAGCAAGTTCAGTTTGATTCTGCTCGCCTGAAATACCCATTTGCTGACGCATCTCTTGAAAGAAAGCTGTATCAATATAAATTTTCTGATCTGCTGGGCAGTAAAATGGCCCCATCGCTGCTTGTGCTGTGCCACACCCTGATTTAACGACACCACTAAACAAAACCAAATGCGGTGTTTTATAAGTCACACCCAGTTGTTGGAAAATCGGTGTCCACGTATCCTCGGTATCAGCAAGAATAGTTCCAACAAAATCACTCGCCTCTTTCTGCTCAGCAGTTAAATTTTGTGGTGCAGTGCCTTGCTGTGAAGATTGCGCACTAGTGACCGCTTGGGTTGCTTGATAGGCTTGTTGTGGATCAACGCCAAAGAATTTCCATGCAACAAAAGCCACGACTAAACCTAAGATGCTAATACCACCTGCTTTTGCTCCGCCACCACCACGACGATCTTCAACATTGGTACTGACACGGCGACCTTTCCAACGCATAGCTACCTCACATTATTATGATGATGACAATTTTTGAATTAAGCAGATGCTTTTGACCACACTTTCTGAATCAACATAACAATCATTAATACGATTGCGCCTGCAATAAAACCAATCGCTAAATTCATTAATGTTGGGGTCAATGCACCAATAATTGAACCAAAACTCGGAATCAGTTCCAAATGATCAACCGTTTCTTCTGTAAAATGATGCAATAAGGGAATGGTATGGGTAATAATACCACCACCGACTAGAAACATTGCGACTGTCCCAACAATCGATAACGTTTTCATTAGAATTGGTGCAAAAGCAAGTAAGCCACGACCAATCTTATTTTTAAATTCAGATGCCTGTTGTGTTAAATATAAACCTAAATCGTCAATTTTCACGATCATTGCAACTAAACCATATACCCCTACAGTCATGACAATTGCAATAATACTTAATACGGTCACTTTAGTCATAAATGCTGCTGTAGCAACAGTACCTAATGAAATCACTACAATTTCAGCAGACAAAATAAAATCAGTACGAATTGCACCTTTGATTTTTTCTTTTTCAAATTTTTCTAAATCTACTTCAACTTGTTGCAGGCTTTCATTTGCTTCTTCAGCCGTTTCTGCTTTTTTATGATGCAGCATATGTACAACTTTTTCTACACCCTCATAGCATAAAAATAAACCACCGATCATAAGCAAGGGGTTAATTAACCAAGGGGCAACCACACTAATCAATAATGCTAATGGAACTAGAATCAATTTATTAACAAAAGAGCCTTTGGCAACACTCCAAACAACAGGTAATTCACGATCAGAACGCACACCACTAACTTGTTGAGCATTCAAAGCTAAATCATCACCCAATACCCCTGCGGTTTTTTTAGCTGCCATTTTACTCATGACCGCAACATCATCTAAAATCGTTGCGATATCATCGAGTAACAATAATAAACCACTCGCCATTTTTATTTCCTAGTTTGTATTTATCAGCGTATTGTAAGGTGCATTTAAGTATTTTTTATATTCAGAAACAGAAATTTCTTTGATTATTTTTTGTAGGCACGTTTTATTAGGTTTACCCGAATCATAACAATATGCCGTACAATATAGCGCATTGTATATTCATTAAATGATTAAATTTTGGAACATATCATGAGTAATATTGATCAACGTCCAATTATTTTGACGGGCGACCGCCCTACTGGACAACTTCACCTTGGGCATTTTGTTGGTTCATTGCGTTCTCGTGTAGGTTTACAAGACAGCCACCATCAACATCTCTTACTTGCCGATGCTCAAGCACTGACAGATAATGCTGATAATCCAGATAAAGTTCGCAATAACATTCTTCAAGTTGCATTAGATTATTTAGCGGTTGGTATTGATCCAACGAAAACTACGATTTGCGTCCAGTCATGTTTGCCTGCACTCAATGAACTCACCATGCTATATCTAAACTTCGTGACTGTTGCACGTTTAGAGCGTAATCCAACGATTAAATCTGAAATTCAAATGCGTGGTTTTGAACGAGATATTCCAGCAGGATTTTTATGCTATCCCGTCGCTCAAGCTGCAGATATCACGGCATTTAAAGCAACTGTAGTGCCTGTTGGTGAAGATCAAATCCCGATGATCGAACAGACCAATGAAATCGTGCGTCGTATTAACCGTCAAATCGGTCATGACTTATTGCCAGAATGCAAAGCCTTATTATCAAATATGGGACGCTTACCTGGTTTTGATGGTAAAGCAAAAATGTCTAAATCTTTAGGCAATACTATTGTGCTGAATGCTTCTGATAAAGACATTAAAAAAGCAGTCAATGCCATGTATACCGATCCAAACCACTTACGTATCGAAGATCCAGGTCAAGTTGAAGGCAATATTGTATTTACCTATCTCGATGCTTTCGATACAAACAAAGAAGAAGTTGAGGAATTAAAAGCGCACTATCGTCGTGGTGGTTTAGGCGATGGCACAGTGAAGAAACGTTTAGAAGGTGTGCTTAAAGAACTCATCACTCCAATTCGTGAACGTAGAGCCGAATTAGAAAAAGATCCTGACTACATTATGGATATTTTAAAACACGGTACAGATAAATGTCGCGATATTACCCAACAGACATTGGATGAAGTAAAGGCGGGTTTAGGTTTATTTAAATTTTAATTTACGTTACTTTTACACTAAAAAGCCTATTTATTAGGCTTTTTTTTATTTAAGCATTTGATTTGAGTTCAATTTAAGAACTTTTAATACTCACCGAAAAACTAACATTTTTTGTCACTTATTAACATCAATTAACAGTAATTTACATGAATACCCATGAAATAAGTCAAGCTTTTTTATAATATAGCGATGTAGGTTAGTAAACACTAATCTCATGACATTTCTCCTTTCAACCGAAACTGTTTTTACAGATTCGTTGTTCTACGCAATGATCACCCCAATCATTGCGTATTTTTTTGTCTGCAATAATGTTGTTAATTTAGGTTGAAATTAAATCAACTTAGACTTAATCTGATAACTAATTTATTTTTATAAAATTTTTCTTAAATTATCTTTAAAAGAAATAAGAGTAAAACTGATGATATGGGACTTATTAATACACCCTTCAAATATTATTTTTAGCATTTCATTAATGTTATGCTTATTTATTGGCATACTTGAATTAATTTTATTGTTATTTGGTGGTAGTTCTAGTTTTATTGATCAGTTTTTACCAGATAACTTGGTTGAAGGAGATCACACCAATACTTCAATTGAAATTCCTGACAATTTATTTACACAATTATTAGAATGGCTCTATTTAGGTAAAGTACCTCTTCTAATCTGGCTAATTATCTTTTTAACGGTCTACTCACTCACAGGTCTCATTATTCAAGATATTTTTGCCCATCTCACTGATCAGTATTTATCAGTCTGGCTTATTGCACCAGCTTGTTTATTTCTATGTATGCCTATGGTGAGAGCGAGTGCAGCCCTGATTGCTAAAATTATTCCAAAAGATGAAACCACAGCCATTCATAGTGATGAATTAATAGGGCGAACAGCGCAAATCATTTTAGGAGAGGCAAAACCAAACTCTCCAGCCCAAGCCAAAGTCAAAGATCAGTTTGGTCAAACCCATTATATTTTAGTAGAACCAGAGCTGGATATTACCTTCCGTCAAGGTCAGGAGGTAGTTTTAACGCAGAGAACAAAAATTGGATTCCAAGCGATTACCACTTAATTTATATATTTACGATATGAGGAACTTTAAATGTTGAATTCAGCATTGACTGAAATTTTAATTATTACTGGTATTATTTTTGCCGCGCTTATTTTCATTGGTGTTGTGATTGCTCGCCTATACACCCGTTCAAGTAAAGAGGTTTCTTTTGTACGAACAGGTTTTGGCGGCGAAAAAGTAATTTTAAATGGTGGCGCAATTGTCCTTCCTGTTTTACATGAAATTATTCCAGTAAACATGAATACCTTACGTTTAGAAGTCAAACGTGCAGCCGATCAAGCATTGATTACACGTGATCGTATGCGTGTCGATGTCATGGCTGAGTTCTATGTTCGTGTAAAACCGACTGCTGAATCGATTGCCACAGCAGCCCAAACGCTTGGACGTAAAACCATGTCTCCACCAGAACTGAAAGATCTGGTGGAAGGTAAATTTGTCGACTCTTTACGTGCCGTTGCTGCCGAAATGGCTATGGAAGAACTACATGAGAAACGTGTTGATTTTGTGCAAAAAGTTCAACAAGTCGTATCAGAAGATTTATCTAAAAATGGTTTAGAACTTGAAACTGTTTCTTTGACAGGTTTAGACCAAACGAGTTTTAAATTCTTTAATCCTCAAAATGCCTTTGATGCGGAAGGCTTAACCAAACTCACTGAAACTATTGAAGATCGTCGTAAAAAACGTAACGACATTGAACAAGATGCTGACTTGGCGATTCGTGCAAAAAATTTACAAGCTGAGCGCGCACGTTTAGAAATCTCTCGTGAAGAGGAATATGCCAAGTTACAACAAGAGCGTGAGATTTCAATTCGTAAAGCAGAACAAACTGCTGAAATCGCATCGCAAGAAGCAGGTAAAAAACGTGAGGCTGAAGAAGCTCAAATTGCTGCTGAGCGTGAAGTGGAACTAAAACGAATTGCTTCTGCTCGTGATGTAGAGAATGAAAATATCCAAAAAGCTCAGTTGATTCAAAAAGCGCAAGTTGAGCAGAAGAAAACCATTGAATTGGCTGAACAAGATCGTGCGATTGCGATTGCGGAAAAATCTCGTGCAGAATCAGAAGCCAAAGCCCAAGCCGATAAAGCCCGAGCTGAAGCAGTAAAAGCAGAAGAAGAAGTTGTGACAGTTCGTGAAACTCAACGTGCGGAACGTCAAAAAGCGGTTGAATTGGTTGCAGCTAAACAGACGGCAGAGAAAGAAGCAATTGCCATTACTGTTGCTGCGGAAGCAGGTAAAAAAGCCGCTGCCGATGAAGCAGAAGCTGTGCGTATCGCTGCCGAAGCGGATGCTGAAAAAATCCGCTTAAAAGCGAAAGGTGAAGCAGATGCTAAAATTTTGCTTGCTCAAGCTTTAGAGAAACAGTATCAAGTTGATGCAGAAGGTGCTCGTGCAGTCAATGAAGCCGCCAATACCCTTTCTGCTGAACAGGTTGAAATGCAAGTGCGCTTGGCATTGCTTAAACATTTACCAGAAATCATTCGTGAAAGTGTTAAACCAATGGAAAATATTGATGACATCAAGATTTTACAAGTGAATGGTTTAAGTAACTTTGCAGGTGGCGGTACTGTCGGTAGTGATGGCACTGAAAATGGTCAAATGTCTTTGTCTGATCAAGTGGTGAATAGCGCCCTACGCTATCGTTCACAAGCACCACTCATTGATAGCTTAATGAATGAACTTGGCTTACAAGGTGGTGATATCAATGGTTTAACTCAAGGGTTAAAACCAAAAGCTGAGTAATTGTTTTTGAGCTAGAAAGAGTCTTATGAATAAGGCTCTTTTTTCATCTAAAAAATATAAATAGATAACTAGTGGAGCTTAAGCATCATTTAAAAAAATTAAGATTTTCTTCAATTCTAAAATTACCTCATCTTCATCATACATGTACTCACCGCCTCCACACACATATGAAGCTAAAATTAGAATCATATTATTTATCAACTCTTCCTCTGACTTCAAATCATCAAGAAGAACTTCTATTCTTTGCGCATTCTTAATAGATATATCTTTTTTATCTATAAACTGCTTAATACTATAAATTAATTTGTCTTTAATCATTTATCTTATCCTAGGACTAATTACCCCGTCGTTTTGTTACTGTTAATCGGTGTGATGAAACGAGGTGAATTAAGAAGTTGACTCAATCCCAGCCAACAAAGCAGTCATAAAAACACGTTTATCAATAATTTCATTATCAAATGCTAGTTTAATACGATCAAAGAACGCAATAAAATCTTCGTCGGAATCCAAAATTGTTGCATGAAGTAGAGTGATTAGTCGTTGTTGTAAAACCTGAGAGTATGTATTGAACTCTGGTAAACAACCTTAATCTTTAAATGCAGGAAACTCTGATTACTCAAGCTAAACACTTTGGTTTCCAATACCCCACACCTAATTAAATGGTGACAACGTGATAAATACGTTAGAGTTCAGGCTCATAGATTAAGGAATTTGATTTGAAAACCGAGCATGGGTATCTTTGCAATTAATGCGTTGAATGATGATTTGTGCAACTTGTTTACTAGATGGAAGTAGGCTATGGATGATAGGTAACTTGACTTGGTCTGTAAGCCAATCTGCACTCACCTCAGATAACGAGACGATGCCATCATTGAATTCTTTTCCAAATGGGCTTAACTTTCCTGAAAGCCCTTTAATACCAGCAATGCCTGTAGTCGAATGTTTAGAGCATGGAATGGCTGCCATTCTCTCTATCGAACTAAGAAGGTGACCACAGTCACGTGTGACTGAACGGAACAAGATGTTTTTATGGAACCGCTGAGCAAGGTGACATGCCTTAATCGGAGAACCGAGCAAGAAAACGTGTTTGGGCTGGTTTGTTCCTGCTGGGAGCGAACTTAGAGCGGAGCGGATTAGCACTCCTCCGAGGGAATGACCTATCAGCACATAGTCCCCCTTTGCTGCGATTTCTTCAATCCATCTAGTCAAGCGAACTTGAATTTCAGAAAACGATTGTAAGCTTACAGAATAGCCGAAGCACCTAGTTGTAATGCCAGCCTTTTTAATGTGGCGAAGCATTGTGTGAGTTACTGGTTTAGTTTGCACTTAGCTTGTGGCGGGATGAGACGGGATGAAGCGGGATGAGATGGGATGAAACCATTGAAGCGTAAGAGTTTGAGGATTTTTTAAGAGGATAAGGCTGGATCATGGCTTTATCCTTTTTTTTGCACTGGATTAAAGCTATCTTGTGCAAAAATAGACGTTTTCTTTTTTTATTTTGCAGCGTTTTTTAAATAAACTGCTTGCAAACAAGTTTCTAATAATTCCTTAGCATTTTCTTTGCCGTTCATAGTCGTGAGTTCTATTTTACAGCCTTTATGCTCGAATTTTAACATGGTTTGAGGTTGGGTATCTCCTTTTGTATGGTGGTCTAAGAATTGCAGAATGTTTGTTCTCTCAGGCATATTATGCGGCTTTCCTAATAATGTCCGTAACGGTCTGTCTAATACCGTCCTTGTCCTGAGAATTTACACTATATAATGTATAAATTGCTATTATTAATAAGGTTTTTTTATCAACTAACATCATTTTATGTAGTCTTTCTAAACATTCTTCTACTTCATAGATCACATCATTCAATAACTGCTTGTTATATGGCTGTTTTTCTTGGTCAATCAAGATTTCATAAAGCATAAGAATAAATTCGGCTTTAGGCTTTGGCTGCATAGTAAGATGCTGTTCTCTAAGCTTTTTTTCTGTTGTTTCTAATGCGGTTTGTAGCATGGCTTTATCTATAGCCGTCGTAATCTTTAAGCCCTCTTCTTCTATGATCTGTGGCTCTACCAATGTGGTTTGTTCTTGTTGAACTACTGGAACAACATCCGTAAATGGCTCTCCTATTCCTGTCACTAACCAACCAGGGTTTGCACCTGTAGCCTTACATATTTTTTCTACAGTAGTTTGATGGAAGGATTTTCTCCCTTCTACCCATATTCCAGTAAATGTGCCTTTTGATAGCCCCACCCGTGTTGCAAAACTATATGGTTTTTCAAGTTCATCAGGTGTCATAAGAACTTTTATACGATCTTTTAATGGATTCTCTAGTTCTGAATTACTTTTAGCTTTATTAGAACTCATAACACATAATTCCTTTATTTTAAGAACCAAAATAAGTTGTTGATAATATTGAATTTTATAAAATCCAATAAAAATTAGTTCTTAATTGAATTAAGAACTGTTGACAGTTCTTTTTTAAGAACTTATATTGTCGTTAGATTCATTAAACAATGATTCTAACAGGTCAAAAAAATGCCTAACAAGGCGGGGAGTTCAATATGGGAAGTATGCAAAACCCAAAAGAACAGTTCTGGGATAAACACGCAATCAAAGCAGCTATTTACAGAAAAGGTAAGACTTTAGCTGATTTAGCTCATGATAACGCAATGCCCGAAACAACTTTACGCAGTGCTTTAATAAAACCATGCAAAAGTGCAGAGCTTGTTATTGCTAAATTTTTAGGAGAACCACTTTATGTGCTTTTCCCTGAACGATGGACTAGCAATAACAAGCGTATTTACCCTCGTTATAGCGAGCGAGTGTAAACATGAAAACTCATTACAGTGTAACCGAATTACTTGAATTAGAGCTTGATGGCTTACCTAAAAGTCAAAAAGGATTAGACAAGTTCTTAACACGGAACAATTGGAAGTATAGAGAAGTTCCTAGCCGCGGGAAAGGGGGTATTCGTCGAGAATACGAACCTAATGCCAATTTTAAGAACTTAATCATATCTAAAGTTCTTAAAAGCAAAAATCTAACTGCAACTGTGGAATTAGAAACAGGGCTAACTGAAATTAACCCATCACAACCAATTCAGTCAGCTAACCAGCTAAGTAATTGGCAACGTGAGATCGCGGAAAACCGTTTGTATGTCGTGCGTTTCTTGCAGCAGCAAGTGAATCAGGGCGCACAGATCACACGCACAATTGAGCAATTCATAACTGATGCAACTATCCGTAAATTATCGCCAGAGTTGCAGGAGGCTGTTTCAAAAGCAAATGCTAAGTCGGGTGATAGCCGTGTAGTTAGTCGACGTACTGTCATTGATTGGGTTAGCACTGTTAAAGCTGCTGAAGAAAAGAATATTAACGCTATCAGCGTTTTAGCTCCCAAAGAACGAGCTAAGAAAGATATTCCCGATTGGGCTGAACCTTTGCTTAAACTTTGGGCAAAGCCACAAAAACCAACTTTAGCGGCTTGTTTGGAATTATTGCCGAGCTATTACAGCGGCAAACAACCAAGCTACACACAAGCATGGGGTTTTATCAAAAAGCTTGGTGCAGTCTCTCGTGAAAAAGGTCGTATGGGTAGCCGTGATATTAAGAATATTAAGGGCTTTATTCGTCGTGACAGCTCTGATCTATGCGTGATCTATATAGCTTATTTTCTCAAAACCACTTCGCTTTAAGCATTGGCAAATATATTAAATTGCAAGATGGAGATCCAATCAAAAAGATCGGTTTAAAAGGTAATCGAACAGGATTTGATATTACGACATATCTAGCAAATCAAAAATTAAAAGGCGTTGATACAGTTACAGCAACAGTCATGCTGATGAATCGACAACTATCTAAAAATAAGCGTTTTGTAGAGCTACAGAATCAAATTGCAACGGCTGAAAAATCAGGCGATCAAAGTAAAGCAATTGCTCTAAAAACTGAAGCGATGAATATTGTTGCTGCTGGAGAGTTCGGTAAAATTTTCCATAATCAGCAATCATTATCAGGCTTAATGTCGATTATTGCGGGTCTAAATAATGGAGATTTTGAGCGAATTTCACAACAATCATGGAATGGCGAAGGCAGTAATGAAAGAGTTGCAAAAGAAAAATCATTTATTGAACCCGCCCAAGCCCACGCCTTAGAACAAGAAACAATTCTTGCAACGATCAAAGTTTATGATCAGGTCAAAGGTACACTTGGAGAATTTGAAAGTGGTTTGAAAGATACAATGCAAGCTAACCAAGCTTTAGCAGCTTGGGCAGTTACAGCCGCAGGCGCTCTTGCTGTTCTAGCCGCTACTGGTGTCGGTGCGAGAATGGGCGGCGGTTTGGGGGGTGCTGGAGCTGGTGCAGCAGGTGCTTTAGCTGGTGCAAAAAAATTGCTAGTTCGTGGTGCTGTACCTTTAACTGTAGGTCTAGGTGCGTATCAATTATATGATACAGCACAAAATGACTCGCTCTCGCAATATCAAAAAAACGTTGATTACTCTAAAACCGTTGGCGGTACTAGTGGCGCATTAGCTGGTGCTGCTGCGGGTGCAGCATTGGGTTCAGTTGTTCCCGTCCTAGGCACTTTAGTTGGTGGGCTTATTGGTGGCGGTTTGGGATACTGGGCAGGATCAGAAGGTGGTGAAGCTTTTGGTGAATATTTTAATGAGCAAAATGGAATTATGGAAAATCAATCACAACTTTTAGAAGAACAGAATAAACAAATGGGGCAAGTAGTTAAAGAACTACAAAAGCTACCCAATGCACTGAGCGGTGCAATCAATGTTAATTTTAGCAATTTTGGCTTAAATACTGGTAATCGTGAGGGTGCAGTTCCGACTAAACCTTTGGTTTTTCAAAACCCTTATTGATATAGTGTTTTCATTAATTATATCAAGGAAATGCAATGTCTTTAATGTTCCCAAGAAATGAAGTTGATAAAAAAATTAGTACATTAAATAAACAAGCGACGCAATATTCTCATAATGATTGGGATAATGCCATAAAGTGTTTAGAAGAAGTTTGGTTATTAATGCCTAACGCCATGATGGATTATGGCGCACAATCTCTGGTTCGATTACCTAAATTTTTACAACAAGCTGGGCGCTTTTCTGAAGCCAAAGAACGTTTTAATGAATTAATTAATTCTGTAGATGAATATGCTGAACGGGTTAGCAAAACACATGATTTAAAAGAATTCTATAAGCCAACAGTCAAACATTCTTATTTAGCAGAAGTATATGATGCAATGCGTATAGCTTATAAACGTGAGAAATTAATTGATCAATCCAATCAATTTGAAAAACTATCAAAAGAGCATTATGGTTTGAGTGAAGAGCAAGGTAAAAAATTACAAGAAGCTAGAAAAAAACAACTTGAGGAGCATAAAAATTGGATGAGACAAATGGGGGAGAAGAAATAATCAATCATTTTAGTGCAAAATAAATTATAAAAAATCGCTTGATTTTTATCTAAAGATATTTCATTCTAACGGTACGGCAGCAAAATCTGCCGTCTGAATTGGCGTTCTGTTTTTTCAAACGTGCATAAATCCCGCACTAGCGGTTTTTTTATGTCAAAAATTTAGTACACTGTTATGGTGGGCTAGACAGGAGTAGCTTTTGCTACGCTGATAACGTTTGAGTCAGTACGCCAATCTTGTCTAGTTCATCACCATAATTGGCGTTGTGGTGATGAGTAAGCTACTCATTCAAACGGAGTCAATTATGGCTACTAATCTTGTTCACCTTGAAAACGGTCATGCCGTTACTTCATCACTGCAAATTGCTGAAATTTTTGATAAGCAACACAAAAATATTTTACAATCAATTGAAAATCTTTCTATCCAATTGGATAAGTCTTTTGCATCGCTGAATTTTCAGCTTTGCTATAAAAACAATGACTTGCAAAATGGGAAACCACAAGCCTACTACAATCTAACTCGTGATGCTTTCGTCTTGCTTGCAATGGGCTTTACGGGTTCTAAAGCT
Source organism: Acinetobacter tjernbergiae DSM 14971 = CIP 107465 (assembly GCF_000374425.1). GTDB lineage: Bacteria > Pseudomonadota > Gammaproteobacteria > Pseudomonadales > Moraxellaceae > Acinetobacter > Acinetobacter tjernbergiae. The sequence continues at coordinate 192,451 of NZ_KB894353.1, forward strand.
TTGCAATTTAAGCTAGCCTACCTTAATGCTTTCAACCAACTCGAATACCACATCATTCATCACCAGTCTACCCTTATTGACTTAAATTCCCGCCTTAAAGACCGCCTAATGGTCGATCATTTACAATACCGCCAGATGTACCGTTATCTATCAAAAGGACTGGATAATGATGAGATTGCACGCTGCATGCAAATTTCAACCCGTCGTGTCCGTAAGATTAAAGAAGAAATGCGTGATCTGGAGTTACTACCAGATCAAGAGGTGTTCGTGCTTGCGCATACAGGTAAAATTGCCCGTACCGTATCCCCTATTCAACTTGGTTTATTGGGGGTATAAAATGCAACCTGAAAAATTTAATGAATTACTCAACTGGGCTTTAGTTGAACTGCAACAAGGACATCCTGAAAATGCGATTATTGCGTTAAGTACTATCCTTGCTTTTACTGAAACCAAGAAGCCAATTGTTTATAGTTAAAGGAAGTAGTTCCATCTAAACAGAAAAATCACACCCTTTTACAATAGCCCTATCATTAAGATGGGGCTTTTTTATGGATTTCCTTGCACCAATTACAGACAAGCTTTTGCAGCGTAAAGTTGAGGAACTAGAGGCTACGCCTAAGAATCGCCCTCAATCTCAACCTATAGCCACTCCTGCTGTGCAAACAGTTAAACGTGATGATCCTATATTCAAAAAGAGACGTTGGTACTAAGTACTAAGGGGTTATTTATGGGCTGGAAAGAAGATTTACAGCAAGCAAGTTTTAGAGGTGTGAAGTTTGATTGTGTATCAACAAACAATAGCATTTCTAAATCTTTGGCTGTACAACAAGCACCCTACTCTAACGATGCAAAAATAGAAGATATGGGGAACGATGCTGAAAAAATCAGCATGCGTATTTTCCTTTCTGGCACTGACTACCTTATTTATTTAGATGCTCTGAAAGCAGCATTCTCCATGGCTGGTGAAGGTGAATTAATTCACCCGATTGACGGTATTAAGAATGTGCATGTTCAAAACTGGAACATTGTGCATGGTACAGAAACCGTAGACGGCTGTGATATTGATGTCGATTTTATTGTTGCTAAAGCTGAGCGCAAAACATTATTTATTCCGCGTACTTTACCGCCTGAGATTGTTTATACGCATGTCATTCTAACGCCTGCGGCAGCATTACAAAGTGAATTAGAACAACTCAAAGACAAAGACCCGAATTTATTTTTTAAAGTCATCAATCGCATTCGTAACGGCTTGCAAACTGCTCGAAGAATCTTGGGAACAGTCCGTACAACTATTGATAATATTTTGTCACCTCCCGACTGGGCGGTTGGCTTAGTTGATGATGTTGTCCGTTTAGCGACATTTGAACTTACTGACATTTCAGCAATCAGCAAATGGCAATCAATGATTGATCGAGTCAAACGAGTCAGTAAAATTTTTGAAAAAGATGACGAAATTGATAGTGCTGCTTTTAAACAGCTTTGGCGCTCTGTCAGCGTGGCGTCTTCAGTTGCAGCAGCTCAAGCTATTGTTAAGCAAACACGTACAGATATGTCTCAAAATCGTGATGTAAAAGTCACACCTATTGATTTAGCTATTGTACGTCGGCAAGTGCGTAAAGAGATTAAGCAGGCTATCGCCACTGAACGTGAAATCACTCAAACACAAGCTTTACAGTCAAACATTGATCCAGCATTACAAGTTGCTCATTACAAAACGTTAGCGAGTGACGTGCATGATCAGATTCAAGCATTGATTGAGACACGTCCACCGATTCGAAATACCCCTATTTTATTGCCATGCACTACGCATTGGTTGGCGCATCAACTATATGGCGATATGAATCGTGCTGAAGAAATTAAACGGCTAAATCCAACAATATTTAATTTAGCAACTTTGCAATCAGGCATGGAGTTAATTACTTATGCAAGATAATCAGGGCAAAGTCATTCGTTTATTGTTGAGTGGTTTTGAATGTACGGACTGGGACGAAGTAGTTATAGACAGTCAAATTGATGTGCCCGCTGATGGGTGGTCAATGACTTTATTTAATCCTCCAACTGGTCATTTGCCACAACAAGTAAAAGCAGGCGTGAAAGCCGAAATTTATTACGGAAATGAGTTAGTTTTAACGGGAATTGTAGATCGACTGACTGAAGCTGTCAGCCGATCAGGGCGCGCTTTACAGATTACAGGGCGTGACATGGTTGGTCAGCTCATTGACTGTTCTGTGCCTATTAAAAATTCAAGACAGGTCAATTTATCAACTCTACTAGAACAATTTGTACTTGCTGATCTCAGCTCTATTTTTGAAACAGTGCGAGTACAAGATAATAACTGGCTAAAGAACAAAGTCACAGTAGAACCCAGCGAGTCGCTTTATGATGCAATTTCTAAAGCGGCTCAAGTCACAGGTCAATTCGTTTGGTTCGATCCAAGTGACGGCTTGCAAGTTGGTGATCCATTCAAATTCGCTGATCGAAATATTCAAACACTGAAACTCATGCGCTCAGGTCTTGATAACAATGTCATTAGCATGAGTTATGAAGAAGATGTTTCTAACGTTTTTAATGAAATAAAAATTCTCAGTCAAGACGGAAAAGGCGGTGCTATTTCTGCAACTACGACAGCAAATACCCCCTATTCATTCAAGCGATTTAAGATCGTCACCATGAGCGATATTGAGACACAAGCCGAAGCTCAAGCGGCTATCAATAAAATTCAACATGATAATGATTTAGAAGCTTATACCCTCACCGCTGTTGTCCCTGACTGGACTGTTAATGGTCAAGTTTGGAAAACAGGTGGTCAAATCAATCTACAAACTGATGTACTAATTCGTGCAAATGCAACTTGGGTTGTCATCGGGCGCACGCTTAAATTGTCACGTAACAATGGCAAAACTACTGAATTGAAGCTCAAGCGCAAAGGCGATTGGGCACAGCCACTCATCTATAAAGAACCTGAACAAAAAGCTAAAAAAACAAAGAAAGCTAAAACCAATGCCGATCTTGGATTGGATGAGGACGGTTACGGCACGTATCACGAGGATGCAGAATGAGCAAAATCTCAAGAGCTATTGGTCAAGTTCGGCAAGCATTTTTCGGCATTATTGCGCGTGCTGGCTACAAGGCACAAATTACGGGTAATGATGGCGAAGTGCTGGACGAGATGGAAATTATCCAACAAGTCGGTTTTAACTCATGGATTCCTGAAGGCAGCCGTGTCGTGATTATTCCCCTACTTGGTAAATCGTCCCGATCCATCATTGTTGGTTCTACTGAAGCCCCTGTAATGATCACAGTCTCTGAAGGCGAAACTTGTATTTATGACCAATTCGGGCATCAAGTTCTACTCCATGAAAATGGCATAAAAATGGTTGGCGATGTTGAAATTATTGAAGGCGGTTTAATTGTTGAAAAAGACATTAAATCATTGGCTGAAATCTCAGACAAGAAAAGTTCAATGCAAAATATGCGTGAGATTTATAACAGTCATACCAATGGCAATACCCCTGCCCCAACTCAACAAATGTGAGGGCTTCATGGCGAAAATTGATATAAAAACTCGTGACTATATTGTCGAAAGCCTTGATGAGAATTTTGATGTGGATTTGATTCAAGCAATCATCATGCGGCTCAAAATACAACGACGGAAATATTGGGCTAATCCAAATTTAGGCAGCCGCTTGTACTTGTTGAGACGATCAAAAGATGTGCCACGTAATCGACTGTTAGCGGTTCAGTATGCTGAAGAAGCATTAGAAGATTTAGCCCCAAGTCGCGTAGCTGACATAGAAATTATGGCATCACAGAGCGAACGCAGCCGTTTAGACTTGCATATTGAAATCACTCAATTAACAGGTCAAAAGCAGACTATTCTTTATTTTGTTCCAGTGGGTGGATAATGTTTAATATTCCGAATTTCCAACAAATCAGAAATACAATTCTTCAAGAAATTAGAGGGCAAACAGGTATCACAGCACATGAGGATAGCGATGCTGCAATTCGTGCTGAAGGTACAGCTTCAGTCGTTGACGGTTTATATAGTCACCAGCTATATATTCAAAAGCAGCAATTTATTGCAACGGCTGACGAACCATATTTGTATATTCACGCTCAAGAATTAGGCTTGCCGCGTTTGGGTGGTGTTCAAGCATCGGGCACGGTCACAGCCATTTCTAACGTTGATCTAACGATTAATGCTGGTAGCAAGTTGACTGACGGTAAAAGCCATTACTGGAGCGTAGTTGCTAATGTTTCATTGATAGCGAACACGCCTGCTATTGTGAATGTTATTGCTGATAAAACAGGTGCATCATGGAATTTTAACGGGTCTTTATCATGGGTTAGCCCTGTCGCGGGCTTGAGTGGTAAGGCTACTGATGTAAGCATTGGCGGCGGTTCAGATCAAGAAGAATTAGAGGCATGGCGAGCTAGACTTTTAGAACGTAAGCAGCTCGGTTTATCACGTGACCGTGAAGCTGACTTGATTGGTTTTATGAAAGGTGTGACAGGCGTTCAGCATGTTTATGTTTATCCAAAACGTCGCGGACTTGGTTCGCTTGATGTGGCGATTACGGCTATAGGCAATCCACCAACTTTACCAAACCAAACGCTACTCGATGCGGCTCAAGCCGCATTAGATACTTACGCAGGCTTTTGGGCTGATTGTCGTGTCTATTTACCTACTTTACAGCTAGTAAATATAACGGCTGTTGTCTCAGGCATCGGCATAAATCTCAATCAAGTTGAGCAAGTGATTCGAGATTATTTCGCTGAGCTTGCACCCGCTGATACATATCAAGTCGCTATTTTAACAGCTCGTATCGTGGCTTTGCCGAATGTCACGGATGTAACTTTGACACCATCGTCTAACGTTGTGCCTATCGTGGACTGGATGGATACAAACTGGTTACGGATCGGCACTTTGGCAGTGAGTGCTACATAATGACTTTAGAAGAAACAACAAAAATTTATGCTTCAGTATTGCGTCAGTTGTTGCCTGTGGGTGGTTATGACACGGCGTTAAATACTGTGGTTGCTAAAGATATTTATGCTCATGCTAAAACATTGGCGGAGTGTGACCTTAACGCGAAGCGTTTATTATCAGTGTTGGAAGGCATTCCACCTGAACTTCTAACTGAATATGAGCAAGAATACGGTTTACCGCTTAAATGTCAGACAAATGTCGCTCAAACAGTGCAAGAACGTTTACAAGTGATCAACTGGATTAAAAATACCAAAAATGTTTTTAACCTTGATTACTTAGAGCAGCTTTTAGCGATTTTTAACGTTGATTTTGAGCTAATTACTTATAAACCAATGCAATGTACAGCGCCTTGCAATTCAGCAGTCAATACTGAGCAGCTTAGGTATAAAGTCAAACTCAAGCTACAAAGCCCTGTTTTAGCTGATATTAATTGCATCATTTCAAATTTTTTACCCGCGTTTTTACGCTACGATATTGAGGAAATCTAATGGAACGTATTAATAGCGTTAATGCACGTGCTAATGTGAATGGTGCAGGTAAAAAAGGCTTTCATGATAATGCAGATTTAAGCGGACAAGATGCTACTTACATTAACCCATCATGGTGTAATCATATTCAAGAAGAAATTGCTGGTGTAGTTGAGGTACATGAGCCTCTTGATCCGAATAACAAAAACCAATTAAAGGCTGCTCTATTCGCGTTGTTTGCAACAAATGAGAACGTTCAAGAAGTTGATAGCAGGTTAACGGCTGCAATAACGGCTTTAGCTTCAGCTATTCAACCATTTCTTATAAAGACTGGAACGATGGAGTTATGGACAAATTCAGTTTGTCCAGCGGGGTATCTTGAATGTAATGGGAATATATATCCGATTTCATCCTATCCAAATTTATTTGCTGTGATTGGCAATACCTTTGGCGGTGATGGCGTGACAACCTTTGCTGTACCAAATATGATAGATAACTTCGCACGAGGTTGGGATCATATTCGAGCGTTCGGTAGCTTTCAGAAAGCGACCAGCGTATTTATGGGAGATCCTTCTGTAACTGCTGCTCTTCTTGCAAACTTATATAATACCTCTAACGATAATCCTCAAACACTTATGAGTGGGCTAAATGGTGAAGTAACAACGATTGATCCTACAAATATCGTCGTACTTTCAAGTCCTGCTCAAGCTATTGATCCCGTGCCAGCTATAGACACTACAATGTCAGTACGCCCAAGGAACTTGGCATTAATGTTCATCATTAAAACTTAAGTGTTTTAATGATGAATCAATATAGATTTGCTCAGTTTATTAATAAGTAATTGCTATGGGTGTGAATAAGGAATTAAAACTAGTTGTTTATTTATATTCTAGTGCAAAATAAGATATAAAAATTCAGTGCAAAATTAAAAATGAATTAGTGCAAAATTGGGCGAAAACTTACACATTGGCCAACCAGATAAAGGCGAGCGCCCCATTCCATGTACGAACAATGCTTGCATAGAACTTAAAGACCTAGCTACAGTTATACGGCAAATTGCCATATAACTTTCCAAAAATTAGATATATAACTTCCATTACTTTGTCGCTAGCATTTAAATGTATATTATAAAGTACGAATACAAAATAACCATGTCAAGTATTTTATCATGGATATTTATTCATAAATTAAATGTGAATTTGCTAGATAATATTCCCAATAAAAAAACCCCAATGTCTCCATCGGGGTTTTCTCAGATCAAAATCTAACGTATTACGCTAAACCTTTCTCTTTTAAAACTTGCAACATAGTAGAACCAAGCTCAGCTGGGCTACGAGTATAAGCCATTCCCGCTCTTTCAAATGCAGCGAATTTCTCTTCAGCAGTACCTTGACCACCAGAAATGATCGCACCTGCATGACCCATACGCTTACCTTTAGGCGCAGTTACACCAGCGATGTAACCTACGACAGGCTTAGTCACGTTAGATTTGATAAATTCAGCAGCTTCTTCTTCCGCTGTACCACCGATCTCACCGATCATGATGATTGCATCAGTATCTGGATCGTCTTGGAACAATTGAAGTGCTTCGATTTGGTTCATACCCGGAATTGGGTCACCACCAATACCGATACAAGTCGACTGACCTAAACCAAGCTTCGTTGTTTGAGCAACCGCTTCATAAGTCAATGTACCTGAACGTGAAATAATTCCAATACGACCCGGTTGGTGGATGTGACCTGGCATAATACCAATCTTACATTCACCTGGCGTGATTACGCCTGGGCAGTTAGGGCCAACTAAACGCGTACCATTACCATTGGTTTCTAAGTAGCGTTTTGCTTTTAGCATATCAATCGTTGGAACACCTTCAGTGATCACAACAATTAAGCTAACACCAGAATCAACCGCTTCAATGATTGAATCTAAAACAAATGGAGCTGGTACGTAGATCACAGTTGCATCAGCATGTGTTTCACGAACAGCATCTTTCATCGTGTTGAATACAGGCAGTTCAAGATGAGTTGTGCCACCTTTACCTGGAGTCACACCACCAACAACTTTAGTACCGTAGTCTAAAGCTTGCGCAGAGTGGAAAGTACCGTTTTTACCAGTAAAACCTTGTACCAATACTTTAGTGTCTTTATTAATTAATACGCTCATGATTGATACTCCTTACGCTTTCACTGCAGCTACAACTTTTTCTGCGGCATCAGATAAACCATTCGCAGAAATTAATTTCAAACCAGATTCATCAAGTAACTTCGCACCTAACTCAGCATTGTTTCCTTCTAAGCGAACAACAACAGGCACAGTAACGTTTACTTCTTGAACCGCTGCAATAATTGCTTCAGCAATCATGTCACAACGTACAATACCACCGAAGATATTGATTAAAACACCTTGTACAGACGTATCCGCAAGGATAATTTTGAACGCTTCAATTACACGCTCTTTGGTCGCACCGCCACCAACGTCTAGGAAGTTTGCAGGCTGACCACCATAAAGCTTGATGATGTCCATGGTTGCCATTGCAAGACCTGCACCATTGACCATACAACCGATATTACCTTCTAAAGCAACATAGTTAAGGTCAAATTCAGATGCTTTTAATTCACGCTCGTTCTCTTGAGACTTATCACGTAACGCTGCAACTTCAGGTAAACGGTATAGTGCATTCGAGTCGATCCCTACTTTGGCATCAACACATAAGATTTCGCCATTCTCACGAACAGAAAGTGGGTTAATTTCAAATAAGGCAAAATCATTTTCTACAAAAGCGTCATAAGCAGCCGTCATGATTTTCACAAACTGACCAATTTGTTTATCTTTTAATGCTAATGCAAATGCAACTTCACGGGCTTGGAAAGGTTGCAAACCAACGAGTGGATCAACTTCAACTTTAATAATTTTTTCAGGTGTTTCTTCTGCAACTTTCTCGATTTCTACGCCACCTTCGGTAGAAGCCATGAACGTAATACGACGACTAGAACGATCTACCACTGCACCTAAATACAACTCACGCTCAACGGGATAAACATCTTCAGCAACAATAATACTATTTACTGGCTGACCATTTGCATCTGTTTGATATGTTACAAGACGTGTACCAATAATATTGTTTGCAAATTCGATAACATCTTCTTTAGATTTTGCAACTTTTACACCACCAGCCTTACCACGACCACCAGCATGAACCTGCGCTTTCATTACAGCGAATTTACCACCAAGCTGTTCAAACGCAGCAACCGCTTCATCTGCATTTGTTGCTAAGATACCTTCTTGCACTGGCATCCCATATTTTTTCAATAATGTTTTAGCTTGATATTCATGTAAGTTCATTCAGTTACCTACTATGTTGTTTATAGTGTCATTCATACAGTCTAGAAATATTATTAATTATAGACTGTTATAAGTTATATTAAATGATGGTTCTTATATCAACCATTATTAGTTAAAAAGTGTGGCGAACCACACTTATTTTTTTATTATTTACGTTTACGTTGAATCGCGTGGATGGCACGACCATCAACAGCAAGCGCTGCTTCATGTACAACTTCTGAGAATGTTGGATGACCGAAAGTCATTAATTGTAGATCTTCAATTGAAGATACAAATTCAAGTGCAATCATACCTTGATGTACAATATCAGATGCGCTTGGACCGACGACATGCATACCTAACAAACGATCTGTCTTCGCGTCAGCAACGAATTTAACGAAACCAGCCGTATCTCCAGCAGCCAATGCACGACCATTCACCGCAAATGGGAACTGACCTGCTTTAACTTCATGACCTTTTTCAACTGCTTGTTCTTCAGTTAAACCCACCCAAGCTGCTTCTGGATGCGTGTAAATAACACTAATAATGGTGTCATAGTTCACTTGAGCAGCATGACCGTGAATACGCTCAACCGCCATTACACCCTCTTCCATTGCTTTATGCGCAAGCATTGGACCGCGTACTAAGTCACCAATCGCGTAAACACCTTCTACAGATGTTTGGCATTGATCATTTACATCAACCAAACCACGTTCAGTCAATTTAATGCCAGAATCTTCTGCCAATAAACCTTCTGCATACGCTTTACGGCCTACACAAACGATTAACTTGTCAAAAACTTGTTCTTTGTCTTCACCAGCTTGGTTGTATTTAACCGTCACTTCACGACCATTAATTTCACTACCAGAAACTTTTGCACCGATACGGATTTCTAAACCTTGTTTCTTCAAGATTTTTTGATATTCCTTCGCCAATGCTTTGTCTGCCATTGGTAAGAATGCATCTAATGCTTCAAACACAACAACTTCTGAACCAAGACGACGCCATACCGAACCAAGTTCTAAACCGATAACGCCTGCACCAATCACACCAAGACGTTTAGGAACTTCTGAGAATTTCAATGCGCCAGTCGAATCAACGATTAAGTCTTCATCAACAGGAGCTACTGGAATATTTACAGGTACAGAACCAGTCGCAAGGATGACGTACTTTGGTTCTAAAACCTGTACTTCACCTTCAAACGGTGTGAATTCTACTTTTTTACCTGCAAGTAATTTACCAGTACCTTGTAACCACTCGATACCATTACCTTTCAGTAATTGAGCAACACCACCCGTCAATTGATCTACAACTTTGTCTTTACGTGCCAACAAAGTGTCTAAATCAAATTTAACTTCACCTGTCGTGATACCGTGTTCAGCAAGATCATGAACCGTTGCTTCATAACGGTGAGAAGAGTCAAGCAATGCTTTAGATGGGATACAACCTACGTTTAAACAAGTTCCGCCTAAAGATGGTTTACCATTGTGAATACGTTTTTCGATACAAGCGACTTTGAAACCAAGTTGAGCTGCACGAATCGCCGCTTCATAACCACCTGGACCACCGCCAATAACAACAAGATCAAACTGTTGAGACATTTTTATCTCCATTTTAATCTCCCCTAACCTTTCTTTGAAAAAGATGAGGAATTTCCACAAATCTTAAAATGTATATGACTCGTGAAATCCCCCCTTTTATAAAGGGGGATTTAGGGGGATTCTTAAGTAATAAGTTATAGGTCAAGAATAAGTTTAGCTGGTTCTTCTAACAATTCTTTGATTGTTACCAAGAAACCGACAGCTTCTTTACCATCAATTAAACGATGGTCATAAGAAAGCGCTAAATACATCATTGGCAAGATTTCAACTTGACCATTTACTGCCATAGGGCGCTCTTGGATTTTGTGCATACCCAAAATTGCCGTTTGTGGTGTATTTAAAATCGGTGTAGATAACAATGAACCGAAAGTACCACCATTAGTAATCGTGAACGTACCGCCAGACATTTCTTCAATCGACAATTTACCTTCACGTGCTTTAGCAGCATAAGCCCCAATACCGTTTTCAACTTCAGCGTAGTTCATACGATCCGTATCACGAAGAATTGGCACAACCAAGCCACGATCAGAAGACACTGCTACACCGATGTCATAGAAACCGTGATAAACAATATCATCACCATCAATAGATGCATTTACAGCTGGGTAGCGTTTTAATGCTTCAGTCGCTGCTTTAACGAAGAAAGACATAAAGCCTAAACGAGCACCATGACGTTTTTCGAAAGCATCTTTATATTGCTTACGCATTTCCATGATTGGCTTCATGTTCACTTCGTTAAACGTCGTTAACATTGCAGTTTGTTGTGTCGCAGCCAATAAACGCTCAGCAACACGCTTACGCAAACGTGTCATTGGAACACGTTTCTCAATACGCTCACCAACAGCAACGCTTAATGGTTGAACTGATGCAGCAGCTGGTTTGGTTTGGTGAGTTGCAACATCTTCTTTAGTGATACGACCACCACGACCTGTACCTTGTACGTCAGCAGCATTGATACCAGTTTCAGACAATGCTTTACGAACCGCAGGTGCTTGATTTTGATCAACTGCTTGAGTTAATGCAGCCACTGGCGCAGATGCAACAGGAGCAGCCGCGGCTGGTGCAGCAGCTTCAGGAGCCGCAGAAACAGCACCCGCTTCAAATTGAGCAATCACTTCATCAGAGAGAACCGTATCGCCTTCACCTTTAATGATTGCGACTAAGCTACCATCAGCATGAGCAACCACTTCTAAAACAACTTTATCGGTTTCAATGTCACAGATCACTTCATCACGTGATATAGGCTCACCTACTTTCTTATGCCAAGTTGCAATCGTACCGTCAGCAACTGACTCTGGAAATACTGGTGCTTTAATTTCGGTTGCCATTATTTAGAATCTCCTGATTGTTCAGCTTCAATTGCAAGTGCGTTATTGACGAGCTGAGCTTGTTGTTTTGCATGCAAGTACGGCGAGCCACAAGCAGGTGCGGCTGATGCTTCACGACCAGCATAGCTAATACGAATTTGTTTACCCGTTTTAAGAACGTCTTCATATAAACGAGGAACAAGGAATAACCAAGCACCTTGGTTTTTCGGTTCTTCTTGTGTCCAAACAAGTTCTTGAATGTTTGGATAAGCCGCCATAACTTCAGCTAAGCGTTGTTCTGGGTAAGGATACAATTGTTCGATACGAACGATCGCAATATGGTTTAAACCAAGCTCACGACGTTTTTCGAGTAAATCGTAATAAACCTTACCGCCACAAAGCACTAAGCGAGTTACGTCAGCTTTATTGATTTGATCAATTTCATCGATCACAGTTTGGAATGAACCGTTTGCTAATTCATCTAAAGTTGAGGTCGCAAGTTTATGACGTAATAACGATTTTGGTGACATCACGATCATTGGCTTACGAATCGGACGAACCGCTTGGCGACGTAATGCGTGGAAAATCTGTGCAGGCGTCGTTGGTGTCATCACTTGCATGTTGTCTTCAGCACATAGCTGTAAGAAACGTTCTAAACGAGCAGATGAATGTTCTGGACCCTGACCTTCATAACCGTGTGGTAACAACATAGTGAGACCACAAACACGCTCCCACTTGGTTTCACCCGAAGCGATGAATTGATCAATCACCACTTGCGCACAGTTTGCAAAGTCACCAAATTGCGCTTCCCAAACGATTAAGCTTTTCGGCAAAGTGGTTGAATAGCCATATTCAAATGCAAGCACTGCTTCTTCTGACAATAAAGAATCATAGACCGCAGTACGTGGTTGATTTTCTTTAATGTGGCAAAGTGGAATATAAACAGAACCATCAACTTGGTTGTGCAATTTAGCATGACGATGTGAGAATGTACCACGACCCACGTCTTCACCGGTGATACGGACGAGGAAACCATCATCAAGCAAAGTTGCATAAGCTAAAGTTTCAGCTGCACCCCAGTTAAGTGGCATTTCACCCGTTTGCATTTTAACACGATCGTCGATCACTTTTTGAACTTGACGCTGTAATACAAAACCTTCTGGTAATGTATTCATTGTTTTACCAAGTTCTTTCAAACGTTCGATATCAACAGTCGTATCCCAAATATCGGTATATTCATGACCTAAGTATGGTGTCCAATCCACAAACATTTTTTTGTTTGGTTCACGAACAAGTGCATTCGCAACATGATTACCTGCTTCTAAATCAGAACGGTAATCTTCAACCATTTGATCAGCAGTTGCACGATCAAGAATTTTTTCTTGCACGAGCTGATCTGCATACAAGGTACGCGTTGTCGCTTTTTTGTTAATGACTTGGTACATCAATGGTTGAGTTGCAGATGGTTCATCTGCTTCATTATGACCACGACGACGGTAACAGAATAAATCTAAAATTACGTCTTTACGGAATTCATGACGGAAATCATGTGCAATTTGTGTCGCAAAAATTACAGCTTCAGGATCATCACCATTGACATGGAAAATTGGTGCCTGAATCATTTTTGCAACGTCAGTACAGTACTCTGTAGAACGTGTATCACGTGGGTCAGATGTTGTAAAACCAACTTGGTTATTGACAATTAGATGAACCGTACCACCAACCGTATAGCCACGCGTTTGTGACATTTGGAAAGTTTCCATGTTCACACCTTGACCCGCAAACGCAGCATCACCGTGAACAATCAAAGGAAGTACATCATCCCCACCAATATCTTTACGACGTACTTGACGAGCACGGACTGAACCTTCAACAACAGGTCCTACAATTTCTAGATGAGATGGGTTAAATGCCAATGCCAAATGAACTTCACCACCCGGTGTCATTACATTTGAAGAAAAGCCTTGATGATACTTAACATCACCAGAACCTTTTTTATGGATACTCTTGCCTTCAAACTCGCCAAAAAGATCAGCTGGGTTTTTACCCATGATGTTGACAAGAAGGTTGAGACGACCACGATGTGGCATACCAATCACAACTTCTTTGCAACCAACACTACCAGCGCGCTGAATAATTTCATTCACCATCGGAATAAAAGATTCACCACCTTCTACACCGAAACGCTTTGCACCAACGAATTTATTACCAAGATATTTTTCTAAGCCTTCAGCCGCTGTTAAGCGCTCTAATACGCCTTTTTTCTGATCAGCATTTAAATTAAATTTACCACGCATACCTTCTAAACGCTGTTGAATCCAACGTTTTTCTTTGGTATCAACGATATGCATATATTCTGCACCAATTGAACTGCAGTAAGTTGCTTCCATTGCCTCAATCATTTCAGACAATGTTGCTTCTGCTTTTCCAATCGCCAGATTACCTGTATTAAATACGGTATCTAAATCAGATTTAGTTAAACTATGTGCAGACAAATCAAGATCAGGAACTTCTTCGCGTTTCGCAAGACCTAATGGATCGAGTTTGGCTTTTTGATGACCACGGTTACGATAAGCAGCAATGAGTTGTAAGACACCAATTTGGCGACGCTCATGCTCTGTACTTACAGCGCTTTGTACGACAGGTTGAACTCGGTTTGAATTACGACCTAAGAGGAGGAATTGCTCGCGCACATTACTATGTGGTTGATCACCTTTAGGATATTTATCAAAATATTCACGCCAATCCTCTGACACTGAGGTTGGAGAAGTTAGGTACTGTTCGTAAAGCTCTTCAATATACGCTGCACTATCAGCGGAAAGTTCAGTGTCAAGACGCGATGCGTCAGCAACTTCTTGCATTTTTGGACCCATTTCCTATTGCAAAAAATAATACAGGTTGCCTTTTAAGCAGACCCATGATTCATAGTATCAAATTGGTAATATGACACTACTACTCAAGATCATCCAACCTTGAGACATTATCACTACACATCAGGAGTATTCCCTTTGATGTAATAAATGAGCTATGCACTTTCAATTCAAAGCACATAACTCATTCTTATACTCGATGAAATCGAGCAATTTTTTGCAAACCATTTTAGAAAAATTAATTAAAAAAATTAACTTTTCTAAACTGGCTTTCTGCGAATAGCCGATACAATCGCTTAAAATATTATAATCGTATAACATCAAGAATATGCTTATTTTTTGCTTTTAGTTGTGGCAGAAATCCTAACATGTTCTCGAGCTCGAATTGATTTTTTTGACACATACCATCTATAAAGCAGCTAAATACACATACTAAATTATATTCTAATATACAGCGCTTTTTATGATAGGTGCACCCTTATCGACCAAAGTTAAAGATTCTATACAATTCTTGCACAAACACTATGCAGAGTGCTTAAAAACAGACCACCCTCTTTTTTTCTATTCATTTAAATCATTTGACCTATTTATAAAATAAATAAGCATTTCACCACAGAATTGCATTTATTAAGATTAAAAATATATTTGTGAAATACCAGCAACCCCTAATTTATCGAATTCAAAATTATAAATAAAAAACGGGAATCTCTTTCGAAATTCCCGTTCGGAGTTAGAAAATGGTTTTAACCAGCTTGATCTAACAACATATTACGAATGTGACCAATAGCCTTGGTTGGGTTTAACCCTTTAGGACATACAGATACACAGTTCATGATCCCTTTACAACGGAACAAAGAGAATGGGTCATCTAAACGAGCCAAACGATCTTGTGTTGCCGTATCACGAGAGTCAATGATAAAGCGGTATGCATTTAACAATGCAGATGGTCCAAGGAACTTATCAGGGTTCCACCAGAATGATGGGCATGAAGTTGAACAACATGCACATAGAATACATTCATATAGACCATCTAAATGTTCACGTTCTGCTTGAGACTGTAAACGTTCTTTCGCTGGCGCTGGTTGATTGTTAATCAAGAACGGTTGAATCTTGTCATATTGATCGTAGAACTGGTTCATGTCTACAACCAAGTCTTTTACCACTGGCAAACCTGGTAAAGGACGGATCACAATCTTCTCTGGTAAATCGTTCAAGTTCCACAAGCACGCTAAACCATTTTTACCATTGATGTTCACACCATCCGAACCACAAATACCTTCACGGCAAGAGCGACGGAATGTTAATGACTCATCTTGCACTTTCAACGCAAGTAACGCATCAAGCAACATACGATGCTTGTCAGTTAACTCAAGTTTAAAAGTTTGCATGTACGGCGCTTTATCCTTATCAGGATCATAGCGGTAGATTTCGAATGTACGAGTGCCTCTACTCATCTTTGTTCTCCCGATTAGAATGTACGTGGTTTAGGTTCAATCGCTTCAACCGTTAATGGGTTGAAACGTACCGGCTTATATTCAAGACGGTTGTCTGATGAATACCATAAAGTATGCTTCATCCACTCATCATCACGGCGACCGTAAGAATAAGTTGGGTGATCAGGTGCTAACTCATAGTCAACAACTGTATGCGCACCACGACATTCTTTACGTGCAGCAGCTGAAATCAGAGTCGCCTTCGCAACTTCATATAAGTTTTCCACTTCTAATGCTTCAACACGTGCAGTGTTAAATACTTTAGATTTGTCTTTTAAATGAATGTTACGAACACGTGATTCGATCGCAAGAATTTCTTTTACGCCCTTATCAAGCAACGCTTGAGTACGGAATACACCTGCATGATCTTGTACGATATCACGAATGACATCAGCAACTTCTTGCGCATTCTCACCCGTCGTTGAATCATCAAGCTTACGAATACGCTCTAAAGTATTAACCAACACATCCGTTGGAAGCGGTTGGTAATCATCACCGTGATGTTTAGTCACGTAATCAATGATGTGTTCACCAGCAGCTTTACCAAATACCACAAGGTCAAGCAATGAGTTGGTACCTAAACGGTTTGCACCATGTACAGATACACAAGAACATTCGCCAATTGCATAGAAACCTTTCACAGGTTTTACGTAATCACGCGTACCTTTATAGGTATATTCTTTCGTCTCTTTATCATAATGTGCAGAGAATTCACCCTCTTCCACACCATGTGGTACAACCACTTGACCATGAATATTCGTTGGAATACCACCCATTTGATAATGGATTGTTGGTACAACTGGAATTGGCTCTTTCGTACAGTCAACGTTTGCAAACTTCTTACCAATCTCAAATACAGATGGAAGACGCTTCATAATCGTTTCAGCGCCCAAATGCGTCATATCTAACAAGATATAATCTGCTTTAGGACCACAACCACGGCCTTCTTTAATTTCTTGGTCCATTGAACGTGATACGAAGTCACGTGGTGCCAAGTCTTTTAAAGTTGGTGCATAACGTTCCATGAATGGTTCGCCGTCTTTGTTCCGAAGGATACCACCTTCACCACGACAACCTTCAGTTAACAATACGCCTGCGCCTGCAACACCCGTTGGGTGGAATTGCCAGAATTCCATATCTTGTAATGGAATACCTGCACGAGCAGCCATACCAAGACCATCACCCGTATTGATATACGCGTTGGTAGATGCACGGTAAACACGACCCGCACCACCTGTAGCAAATAGAGTCGCTTTTGCTTGGAAGACTGCAATATTACCTGTTTCTTGGTCGATTGCGGTTACACCTAGGACATCACCCGCTTCATTACGGATTAAATCTAAAGCAATCCATTCAACGTAAAACTGAGTTCCCATTTTTACGTTGCTTTGATACAAAGTGTGAAGTAGCGCATGGCCTGTACGGTCAGCAGCAGCACACGCACGCGGAACTGCTTTTTCACCATAATTTGCAGAGTGACCACCGAATGGACGTTGATAAATCGTACCATCTTCGTTACGGTCAAAAGGCATACCTAAGTGTTCAAGCTCATACACAACTTTTGGTGCTTCACGGGTCATGAACTCGATTGCGTCCTGATCGCCTAACCAATCCGAACCTTTAACCGTGTCATAGAAGTGATAATGCCAGTTATCTTCTTGCATGTTACCTAACGACGCACCGATACCACCTTGGGCAGCAACTGTATGCGAACGTGTCGGGAATACTTTGGTCAATACAGCAACTTTTAAACCAGCTTGAGCAAGTTGGTAAGAAGCACGCATACCAGAACCACCACCACCAACAATAACTGCATCGAAAGTGAGGTTTTGAATATTTGAATAATCTTCTTTAGGGTTAATTGCGCCCATGATCTCTTCCTATCAATTTGCCCAGAAAATCTGGATACCCCAGATTGCGTACACGAACACTGAAATAATGACAGCGGTAGTGAGTACAAGGCGTAAACCTGAAGCCGAAGGACCCATTTGACGAGTCGTTACATAATCAGTAAAGACTTGCCACATACCAATCCAAGCATGAGCAACGAGTGACAATACTGCCAACAAAGAGAAAATCTTCATTGGTAAAGTCAACATAAAGCCAGCCCACTGTTCGTAACCAAATCCGCTATTACACAAGATCCAACCGAACATCACCACAGTATAGGCAGCTAAAACCACAGCACTAACACGCTGGATATACCAATCGCGAGAACCTGAACCTGTTAAACCTGTAGCACTTTTCATCAGAACATAATCCATACGAATGCCGCGAGAATACCAATCGCAGACAAGATCAATGAAATAGTAGCTGCAATACGACCGCTTTGAAGTTCCTCAGCAAAACCGAGGTCAGCAAGTAAATGCTTTACTCCAGCAATGAAGTGAAAAATTAAGCCAGCTACAAATACCCATACGATGAAACGTACACAGATATTTCCGAAAACGACATTTTTAACGTAGTCAAATCCTTCTGGTGAAGATAAAGATTTATCTAAAATCCATAAAAGAACAGCGACTAATAAGAAAACGATTACACCTGATAAACGGTGTAGAATTGATGCAATAGCCACGGGTGAGCGTAAATTTACCGCTAACACCTGACCCATGGACAAATTGACAGGTCTGTTGCTTTTCACAGCGGGCATCCTGTAGGTAGAAACTCCATCCGGAGTTTGTTTGAATTAATTCAAAGGAAAGCTGGCATTGTCAGGCAAGCACAATGCATGCCCAACCTATAAACGACACCGAATTATAAAACGTGAAATATCAAAATACAAACAATCAGTTTTCGCTTTAGTCGAAAAGACACTTGAATAAGAATCATTAACATATACAACATAAACAATCAAACTATTTCATTTCTTACAAAGAATCTATCCAATTGTTATTAAACAATAAAAAACGTTTTCATTTTTTCCACCATACGGGCTCACCTGTTCAAATTATTTCCAATTTATTTCACAAAACTCGCTTTCCAGTGACAAAAATGCCTTAAATTTACCAATTATAAATATAGCTAGAAATAATACCCCTCATTTATATATTAAATATCAACAACCAATAATCTATCTTGATCTATCAAACAAAAAATAAATAAGTCATTTTTTATACAATCAATCGCACCATAATGAAACAATTATAGAATAATCAACAAGCTCTCAATGTCCTTTTTTGAATAGTGATTTAATTCTAAACCATGAGATATATAGGCTTTTAAACCAAGTTAAGTATTTATTTTTTAAGCACCAAAATATTGCCAGTGTAAAAATTTACTTACAATTGTACTGATGCTTCATTTTTTTTATGCACCTCAAACCTGATTTGACATATTATACTCGACCGATGCTGTGATTTTACTCAATTTTTTCTTTGGTACTGAATGACTAATTGACTGCAACAACGTTATTTTTTATCCCTAAGTATAATTGACAAAATTTTAGTAGCCACTAATCTTATAGCAAATTTTGACACCGTCTGATTCGCACATGACAAGATTAGGATTTCGAGTCAGATAATCATTCACCATGACAGGAGATCTATTGAATGTCTGCAGCAACTGGCAAAAAAGCCGTATTACAGCTTGATGGCAAAGAAATTGAATTACCAATTTACAGCGGCACATTGGGCCCAGATGTAATTGACGTTAAAGATGTATTGGCATCTGGTCACTTTACTTTCGATCCTGGTTTTATGGCGACAGCTGCTTGCGAATCTAAGATCACATTCATTGATGGTGACAAAGGTGTGTTATTACACCGTGGCTATCCGATTGATCAATTAGCGACTCAAGCAGACTACTTAGAAACTTGCTATTTATTATTAAATGGTGAGCTTCCAAATGCTGAACAAAAAGCAGAATTTGACGCGAAAGTACGTAACCACACCATGGTTCACGATCAAGTAAGCCGTTTCTTCAATGGTTTCCGTCGTGATGCTCACCCTATGGCTATAATGGTTGGTGTAGTTGGTGCATTATCTGCGTTTTATCACAACGGTTTAGACATCGAAGATGTTAACCACCGTGAAATTACCGCAATTCGTTTAATCGCGAAAATTCCTACACTTGCAGCGTGGAGCTACAAATACACGATAGGTCAGCCATTTATCTATCCACGTAACGACTTGAATTATGCAGAAAACTTCTTGCATATGATGTTTGCTACACCTGCTGACCGTGATTACCAAGTAAATCCTGTTCTTGCTCGTGCAATGGATCGTATCTTTACGCTTCATGCTGACCATGAACAAAATGCGTCTACTTCTACAGTTCGTCTTGCTGGTTCTACTGGCGCGAACCCGTATGCATGTATCTCTGCTGGTATCTCTGCACTTTGGGGACCTGCTCACGGTGGTGCAAACGAAGCTGTACTTAAAATGTTAGATGAAATTGGTAGCGTAGAAAACGTTGCTGAATTCATGGAAAAAGTGAAGCGTAAAGAAGTTAAACTCATGGGCTTCGGTCACCGTGTGTACAAAAACTTCGACCCACGTGCGAAAGTCATGAAACAAACTTGTGACGAAGTACTTGAAGCGTTAGGCATCCAAGATCCACAACTTGCACTTGCAATGGAACTTGAAAGAATTGCGCTTTCTGATGAATACTTCATCAAACGTAACTTGTATCCAAACGTAGACTTCTACTCAGGTATCATCTTAAAAGCGATTGGTATCCCAACAGAAATGTTTACTGTGATCTTCGCACTTGCACGTACAGTTGGTTGGATCAGCCACTGGTTAGAAATGCACAGCGGCCCATACAAGATCGGTCGTCCACGTCAGCTTTACACAGGCTCGGCTAAACGCGACATCCAACGTTAATTTTCTTCGTAAAATTGATGTGAAAAAAGCTGCCTCTTGGCAGCTTTTTTTATTGGTACATTTTATTGATCAACACCAATTAACGCCCCCAATCAACTTCTTTTGCATATGGCTCAACCATTTTAAGTCGCTTCACATTTTCTTTCTCAATTTGAGTTAGACGTGTATCCACATTGGTATAGCAAGGCATATACCAATCATATTGCGAAAATGTAGTTGCCCAATTTTTATTCTGAAAAGCATAACCATGACGTGCATAAATTTCATTACGCATATATTGCAACTGCCCTAGAGGCACTTGCAAATCAGCATCTTTCAACAAACGCACAGAAGCATCAGGAAATTCACCTTGCCCCTTTGCATATTTACATTGCTGCGCATTTAAACTAAAAAATTTCGGTTTCACCGTTTTCGTTGTAGGCAACCACTGAGCTTCAATCGGCGAAGTATTACCCTTATATTCTAAAATAAACCGACCAACACTTGCACCCTGTCCAATTTCATTTAAAGTCAAAGTGTGGTTCAAGTCAGTTTGCTGAATTTTCCCTTTAAAATTGGTCTGCTTGCCATTTAACAGACTATAGCCTGTAATATCAGTGCCTTTTTGCTGCATAAACAAAGAAATTTTTTGCTCATCGTTATATAAACCTGTCCATGTAGCTGCCACTTGAGGAATTTGTGCAAAACTCAAGGTACTACTCACTAAGGTACTGGCGACGATTAATAATTGTTTAAACGGATTCATTTCTCTATTCTCATTTAAAAGACATTATTCAGATTATTTTCATCCTACATCATAACAGTGATCAATATTTATGTGGAAAATGCTCAATCAATTCTCTCAATTGATCATCATGTTGATATTTGGCTATCTGTGTTGGTTAATGTTGGAAATTTGCCTAAACTATTTTCCATGGTCGGATAGCACTAATTTTTTAGTTTTAAAACAGGATGTGGTCAACACGCAACCGTGGCGTTTCGCTTTTCAAATCCATGTCATCACCAGTAGTTTGGTATTATTGGCAGGTTTTACCCAATTCTCACCTTCAATTCGTAGAAACACACCTCGTTTACATCGCTGTGCAGGCTGGCTTTATATTGTTGCAACATTAGGTCTAGCTTTGCCTAGCGGTTTTATTCTAGCCTTTTCTGCAAATGGCGGTCTTAGTACACAAATTTGCTTTGTGATTCTTGGTTCATTTTGGGGAGCGAGTACCCTATTTGCACTTTATTATGCATTCCATAAACAATGGCTTAAACACCGTAACTGGATGATTCGGAGCTTTGCTTTAGCGTTATCTGCATTAAGTTTAAGAACATGGAAGCTGACGCTTTACCAAATCCAACCGTATTGGGATTGGCTTACACCAATCCACATCTATCAACTCGAAGCATGGTTAGGTTGGACAATCAATTTATTCATTGCTGAACTCATTATTTATTGGCTCAGTATCAAGAAAAAATCGTTTTAGATTTCATCTTCCTCTAAAGCACGCAATAAAGTTGTGCTAATTCCATCAGCACGCAGCCATGCTAACTCATAACTTGCCTTCGCTAAGGCAAGTACACGACGCTCAAACTCACTCCAAATAGGCTTAACTTCGGCATCTTTGATTCCCAATCCACTTTCATGTGCCAAATGTTTATTCTTTTCACAAATTTTCAAAGCATGATAAAGCTTACGACCAGTACTTGCCGTGTCTAATATACGGACATGTTTACTATGAATAAAACCTTCAATATGTTGAAGATTGGCATGAGGTAGCAAAGGCACCAAAATTTGATTCAGCTGCGCATCTAAGCGCTTCCACACCATGAGCCTTTGCTCTGGCGTATAAGTATTCCATTGAATCACTTCATGATTGAAACGGCGACAACCACGACAAACTAAATCACCAAATACCGTTGAACAACGTCCCGCACAAGGGGTCAATGATGGAATTCGACGATCGTTACTCAAAATCAACTCCTCTAAAACCATATTTAATTTATGGCTTTCTCGCTTATTTTCAGATTTCGCGCTAAAATGTGCGCCTTATTTTTCTATCTTAATACATTTGGAGTTATCCATGAACGCTACTGTAGAACAGCTTGCACCTGTAGAACAGCAAGCGACCAATAATTGGGTTGTTGCCGCACTATATCAATTTAAAGAAGTTTCTGATGCAGCTGATCTGCAACAGCGTCTTTTGGACTTAGTGAATCGCATCAATTTATGTGGAACTCTAATTGTCGCTTCTGAAGGAATTAACGGTACGGTTGCGGGCGACCGTGCAGCAGTTGATGCGATTCATCAATTCCTTTTGAATGAAGGTTTTAACGCAATGGAATACAAAGAGTCTGAAAGCTCTGAGAAACCATTTCGTAAAATGAAAATTAAACTTAAAAAAGAAATTGTCACTTTAGGTGTTGAAGTTAAACCACGTGATTTAGTGGGTCACTATCTAGACCCTAAAGAATGGAACGATTTAATTAGTCGTGATGACGTGATCTTAATTGACACGCGTAATGACTATGAATTCAAGGCAGGAACGTTCAAAGGTGCAATTGACCCGAAAACAGAAAGCTTCCGCGAATTTCCTGAATATGTAAAACAAAACCTTGAACAACACAAAGACAAGAAAATTGCGATGTTCTGTACGGGTGGTATTCGTTGTGAAAAATCAACGTCACTACTTCTACAAGAAGGCTTTAATGAAGTTTATCATCTCAAAGGCGGTATCTTAAAATATCTAGAAGAAACCCCTGCAGAAGAAAGCATGTGGGAAGGTGAATGTTTCGTTTTTGATGGTCGTACTGCTGTGACCCACGGTGTTGAAGAAGGCGAAAATATCAAATGTCACGCATGTGGTTGGCCTCTCACCAAAGTTGAAGCCGAGCAACCAAGCTATGAGCATGGTGTTTCTTGTGTCTACTGTATTGATAAAACTACGGATAAGCAAAAAGCGGGCTTCCGTATGCGCCAGTCACAAATTGCAGCAGCTAAACGTAAACGCTTATAAAGCTTAACAGACAGCTTGAAAGCCATAGTCAAACTATGGCTTTTTTATTACATCATAAAATAGTGTAACGATTCCGCCATTGAGCATGATCGCAACAACAACTATGCTAAAAAATAATAATCAAATGAATATGATAAAAGTACTATGGGACTTGAAGATTGGGTCTTATCCATCATGGAGAAACTTGGATATCTAGGAATTGCATTTCTAATGTTCCTTGATAATGTTTTTCCGCCGATTCCATCCGAAATCATTATGCCCTCGGCAGGCTATACTGCGGCAAAAGGCGAGCTTAGCTTAATTGGAGTGATTATTGCTGGCAGTATCGGCTCACTTCTAGCTGCTGCATTACTGTATTGGATGGGTAGAAAGATTCCACAACACCACCTATTTAATCTTATCGAACGCTACGGAAAATACTTACATATCAGTGTTACTGATCTTGAAAAATCACTCACTTGGTTTGAAAAATATGGACATCGGATTGTATTTTTTGGTCGCATGATACCTGCTGTTCGCTCCCTAATTAGCATTCCAGCAGGCATGAGCAACATGCCCTTTCGTAAATTCATGACTTATAGTGCTACAGGTACGATTATTTGGACAACGTTTCTCGCTTATATCGGCTATCATTTTGGTGAAAATCCAGCATTAATGAGTGCGATTACACAGCGCATTGGCTATATAATTCTATCTGTTACAATACTTTATACACTTTTATACTTAGTGAAGAAATTTTATTTATCGAAAAAATAGTAAATGGCATTTCCAATTTTTTAAATCAATACCGAGACTCAAATAATGCAACATGATTTTTGGCATGATAAATGGCAAACCAATAATATCGGTTTTCATCAAGATCAGCCTCACCCTTTACTCACTCAACACTTACAATCACTCAGTCTAAGCTCAAGTGCTCGTATCTTTGTTCCACTTTGTGGCAAAAGCTTAGATTTAGCTTGGTTGATCAAGCAAGGTTATCATGTGGTTGGCATTGATCTTAGTCCCATCGCCATTCAAGCTCTTATTATAGATTTAGGTTTAAGCTTTACAGAGACGCAATCAGGTGAATTGACTCACTATCAACATCCCCAAATTGAATTATTTGTAGGTGATTTTTTTCAGTTAACAGTAAAACAACTTGGTGATGTAGATGCTGTTTATGATCGAGCTGCATTAATCGCCCTTCCGCCACAAATGCGCAGCCAATATACACAACATTTGTTAGACATTACAAAACAAGCACCTCAACTATTAATTAGCCTTGAATATGATCAGAACCTACTTCAAGGGCCACCATTCTCCGTTCCTGAACATGAATTAACTGAGCATTATGCAACGCATTACCAAATTAAATTATTGGAAACGATGACAGAAAATCTTAAGGGTAAAGTAATCGCCCATGAAAATGCTTGGTCTCTGAGTAAATCACCACAAATAAACTAAATAGTGCAGACGCATATCAAAGGATTGAAAGTGATCTCGACTTAATGCTTTCTCACCCCCAAACGAGATATAAAAAACGTCCTCTAAAGGACGTTTAATATTTAATTTGGTATCTAATTATGCGTTACTTTTGTAACAGCATAAGATGCAACATCACGCTGGCGTGTGGTACATGAGATAAAGTTCATTTAAATTATCAGGAATTTCTTCTGCCAATTCATCCATCAACTGACCATTGCGGCGGAAAGATTCCATTTGAGGATCTTCCTCATCAATTCCACTAAATACCATAATTGGTAAAGTTAAATCGATAAGCTGTTCTTCAAACTCAGGTGCAAACCATGCATCTTCATTTAGGAACATTGCATCCACAAAACCAACACTCCAATCGCCCAAGCTAGACTCAACATCAGCTTCTTCAATTTCAAATGGAAATTCAATTCCATTTTCATTGGCTAAATCTTGACGAAGAGATTCCAACCAAAGATTGATTTGTTCAATCATTTCGTTTGGGATTTTCTTTTGATTATTATCAAATAACTCATCTAACCAGCGATCAAATTTTGGACCAACGGCAATAGCACATAAAAAGCCATGAGTCGCTGCAAAATCCAGACCGTATTCGTTTTGATCACCGTCAAGATAATTACTTAATAAGTCTAAATTCAACGTGCTCATTTTCCATCCAACTTTAAAATACATCCGCAACAGCATAACATCTTCAGATACAAAGTCTCAGCAATTTTGCTTAGTCTTCGTCACCAAGATCATCATCGTCGAAATCATAGTCAAAATCTTTTAATTCTCGCTCTAAACGACGTTGAGCTAATAAATCATCAATTAAACGGCGCTTTTCTAATGATTCTTTGGCAGTGATTTTTCCTGATGACTCATCAAAACTAACATCATCTTCACCGTAGTTATCATCATCTAATTCAAAATCTGTAGAAGACACTAAAACTACCTCGTTATGAAAAATGTAATTGGGTCTAGGCGCTATTTATCGGTATTATGAAACATTGTCAAGATATATTTTATTTTATTGCTATAAAATGATGTTTTGTACTTTTTTTCGTCAGTTTTTTTGTGTATTTATATCCTAACAACCTTATAAATGAAAAAAGTTATTGAATAGGAATACCCTGCTTGAAAAATTATGATACACCCCCATATTTAACAAACTATAGTTCAATTGAACCTATTTTTTATTTAAAGCAAGCGGATCAAATCCAAAACATTCCTCGTGAATTGTGCTATCATGCACGGTTTTTCACCGCCACAGATTCAACAAAAGAGTAAGCAAAGATGAGCGATATGAATTCCCCTACTTCGCAAGTAGCGGCTCTGATTAGCCGAGGCAAAGAACAAGGTTACTTAACTTACGCTGAGGTTAACGATCATCTACCAGACTCAATTACGGAAAGTGAGCAAATTGAAGACATCATTCAGATGCTTCAAGATGTCGGGATTCCTGTACATGAACGTGCGCCAGAAACTGATGACACCATGTTTGGTGAATCAACTGAGGCTGCGGATGAAGTAGCTGAAGAAGAGGCTGCTGCTGTACTCGCATCGGTTGAAAGTGAACCAGGTCGTACAACTGACCCTGTGCGTATGTATATGCGTGAAATGGGCACAGTTGAACTACTAACCCGTGAAGGCGAGATTAGCATTGCAAAACGTATCGAAGAAGGTATACGTGACGTTTTACATTCAATTGCTTACTGGCCAAATGCGGTTGAAGTCGTTTTAAAAGAATATAATGATTTTCTAACTGGTGAGCGTCGTCTTGCTGATATTCTTTCTGGTTATTTAGACCCAGAAACTGATGAAGATATTCCAGAAGTCATTGAAGAAGATACAGAAATTGAAGAAGAAGGTTCTGCGTCTACAACGACTAAAGATGTGAAGCTTGATGACGAAGATGAAGATGAAGAATCTGAAGGTGATGATGATTCTGAAGGTGAATCAGGTCCAGACCCAGAAATAGCCAAAGCTCGTTTTACTGAATTAGAAACAGCATGGAATGACACTAAAGCAATTATTGCAAAGCATGGTCGTAATAGTGATGAAGCAACTGCTGCTCTTGAAGCCTTAGCAACTGTATTCATGATGTTTAAATTTACACCGCGCTTATTTGACATCATTTCTGAAATGATTCGTGGTACCCACGACCAAATCCGTGCAAACGAACGTGAAATCATGCGTTATGCTGTTCGCCGTGGTCGTATGGATCGTAATCAATTCCGTATGACTTTCCCTGAGCAAGAATCAAATCCAGCTTGGTTAGATGAACAAATCGCTAAAGCACCTGCTGAAACTAAAGTTCACTTGGAAAAAGTACGTCCTGACGTCTTGGCATTCCAACAAAAGATTGCTGACATTGAAAATGATTTAGATTTAAATGTTAAAGATATCAAAGATATCTCTAAACGTATGGCTGTTGGCGAAGCGAAAGCACGTCGTGCCAAAAAAGAGATGGTTGAAGCGAACTTACGTTTAGTGATCTCGATTGCGAAAAAATACACCAACCGTGGCTTACAATTCCTCGATCTTATTCAGGAAGGTAACATCGGCTTGATGAAAGCAGTAGACAAGTTTGAATATCGTCGTGGTTATAAATTCTCGACTTATGCAACTTGGTGGATTCGTCAGGCGATTACACGTTCGATTGCAGACCAAGCCCGTACCATTCGTATTCCAGTTCACATGATTGAAACGATTAACAAGATCAATCGTGTTTCACGCCAACTGCTTCAAGAAATGGGACGTGAACCAACCCCTGAAGAATTGGGCGAACGTCTGGAAATGGACGAAGTTAAAGTTCGTAAAGTACTTAAAATCGCAAAAGAACCGATTTCAATGGAAACACCGATCGGTGATGATGAAGATTCACATCTTGGCGACTTCATTGAAGATGGCAACATCACTTCCCCAATTGATGCGGCAACGTCAGAAGGCTTAAAAGAAGCAACGCGTGAAGTACTTGAAAACTTAACTGAACGTGAAGCAAAAGTATTGAAAATGCGTTTTGGTATCGACATGCCAACCGATCATACTTTAGAGGAAGTAGGTAAACAATTTGACGTAACACGTGAACGTATTCGTCAGATCGAAGCAAAAGCATTGCGTAAGCTTCGTCACCCTTCTCGCTCAGAACACTTACGTTCTTTCTTGGAAAATGACTAATTATTGGGAAAGTTTAAACGATGGTTAACGCCCTCGTTCATGACTTGAAGTTAAGCACTTCATCCCCATTTAGTTATTAGATCATAAGCGCCTGCACTGATGCAGGCGTTTCAAATTAAGAGGTTGCTCATGTTAGACCGCACTCCTTCTCGTGAATTACAAGAACATCTTTGGGTTTTCCCAATGGACTATCCAATCAAATTGATTGGTGATGCTGGGGATGAACTTCGAGTGGCTGTTGTTGATATTTTGCAGAAGCACTTCCCTAAATTCGATGGTGGTACAGTCAAGGTACAACCTTCACGTACAGGTAAATACCATTCTTTGACCGCACAATTACGCTTCGAAGAATTGGAACAAGTTCATGCGCTATATGCTGATCTTGCAGCCTGCCCTTTAATTAAGACAGCGCTTTAATACATATAGGGATATACAATATATCCCTATATTTTGTGATATATACAAATAATTATAATCAGCGACAATTTGTAATGTTTTTGTTACTATAATAATATTATATTACTAGGAGTAACAATAAATGCAACAAACAACCCTTCTATTTTGTATTATTTCAACATCTTTTCTAGTTGCCTGCGAAAAACTATCTTTCAATTCTGCTAAATGTAATAGCGAGGATACTCGTAAACTAGTCATCGAACTTATAAATAAAGATATTGATCAACTAACATCTGAACAAGTTAAAACACTTATCAACACCCAAAATATAACCCTAGATATGGGTAAAGTCAGAAGTACAATTAAACAACTTGATATTACAATTAATGATGTAAGAACCAATAACTCAGACCCTAATAGTAAAAAAGAATTTTGTGTGGCTGAATTAGATATTAAGATTCCATCCCAAGTTATAGATGCTGCAAATGAAAGTCGAAAGCTATCAGACGAAACCGATATTGCACAGCAAGCTGTTTTAGATGACCTTAAATTCGAATTAAACCAATTAAAACATGAATTAGAATATTCAGTTCAACCAACAGATGATGCAAAAAAAATCTATGTCTCTTTAGAAAATCAGAATCTTATTTCAAATTTTGTTGCAAAAATCACTATTGACTCTCTCACTAAGAATGCTAAACAAAGTGCCAGACAGCAAGCTGAACAAGCAGAAGCGGAAGCAGCACAAGCACAAGCACAAGCTGAAACTGAATATGCACAATTACGTATAAACGAAGCTCAACAACAAA
The DNA here is from genome assembly GCF_000374425.1 of Acinetobacter tjernbergiae DSM 14971 = CIP 107465. Classification (GTDB taxonomy): domain Bacteria; phylum Pseudomonadota; class Gammaproteobacteria; order Pseudomonadales; family Moraxellaceae; genus Acinetobacter; species Acinetobacter tjernbergiae. The sequence continues at coordinate 222,165 of NZ_KB894353.1, forward strand.
TTGATGCAGCAAACGCAAATCTTAATTTAGTTTGGAATGCCACAACTAAAGAGATTCGTAGTCAATTATTAGATAGCCAAAAAACATGGTTAAAAAAACGTGAACTCGAATGCAAACTACAAGGCAATAATGCCGAATATGGTGAAGAGCAAATCACCACTCTAAACTGTGAAACCGAAATGACAAACTCTCGAGTGGATCAATTAAAACAAGCTATTTACCAACTTGATGCTAATTATTAACCTATTTCCTTCGGATTAAAAATATTGGAATTTTTTATGAAAAAACTCATATTACTTAGCTGCCTATTTGGTCTTCCTATCCTCCATGGATGTTCACTTACAGGTCAAAAACATCTTAAATGTGATGACCCTAATGCTATTGCATTACTACAGAAAAACCTACAAGAACAATTAGAGAAAAAACTTGATATCGGATTAAAAGATTTAATCAAGAAAAATCTTTTGGAAGATGTAGATACAAGTAAGCTTCAACTATCAGCTAAATCTATCCAGTTTAATTTAATGGATAGTCGTACTAATCATATTGATCCAGATAGTCCCAAAACAGTATGTGCAATTGATTTAACAGCCACAATCCCATCAGATATTATTAAAAAATCTGACAGTGTCCGTAATATTGCAAATACATCAAATACAGAAGACCAAGCACAAAAATTAGAACTTGATTTTACTCAAAGTAAAGCAAAAATCACTTTGGACTATATCTTACAGCCTTCTGATAAAGGTGATAAAATTTTTGCAACAATTACCAACTCAGACAAACTTACTACACTTCTTTCGGACACGCTATTTTATGCATTTATTAAACCACAGGTAGATAGTGGGAAAATTGGCTTTAATGGTCAACAACACGAACCTGATACTCAATATTCTAATGAAGAATATTACGAATAAATTCATAAATTTTTTTTTGAAATAGAATTTCATAGCTTTTATAGAGTTATGAGAATCTATTTCGAAACAAAAAAATATCTTTTAATGCCCATTTTAAATACAATAATCTAGAATCAAATGAATCTATCTATTCCTATGGATATTTTAAGCCCTCAAGTTAATACTCCCCCCTTAATCATTCGCTGTTTCAAAGACCTACAAGATTACACAACACGTTTTGAAGCAATGAAAGATTTCACAACCAATCGTGATGAAACCACACCAGATGAAGTTTGGTTATTACAACATCAAGATGTTTTGACTCAAGGGCAAGCAGGTAAAGCTGAACACATCCTTATACCGAGTAACCTTCCGATCGTGCATACTGATCGTGGTGGACAAGTCACTTGGCATGGCAAGGGGCAACTCGTTGCTTATTTCCTATTAGATCTAAATCGCTTGAAATGGCATGTCCGAACTCTCGTCAGCTTTGCTGAACAAGCCATGATTGACTTGCTCAAGCAATACCATATCAATGCCTATGCCAAACCAGATGCACCAGGGGTCTATGTCGATGGACGAAAAATTGGCTCTCTAGGCTTTAAAATTCGTCGTGGTCGTAGTTATCATGGCTTAGCACTCAATATTGATTGTGCATTAACAGGCTTTCAAACCATTAATCCTTGTGGATACGCAGGTTTAGAAATGGTACGCTTGCAAGACTTGCTAAAAGATTACCCAAGCTTTGAGCAACTTTGTCATGATTTTATTGGCTATTTACAAAATACAAATTTCTTTCATGACCTTGTAGTCAAATCTGAATAAACTACTTTTAAATTCTAAAGAAATAAATTAGAGTAATTACTCTAAATTTGCTTTTGCATAATTTTAACAAGGGATACGCGAGTGATTTCGACCAAAGCAGTGAAGCCCACTTTGCAATTTGCCTACGTAAAACTCATGATGGATGTCGTCGGTCGTGGTTTAGTAATGGCAAGCCAAGTGGATGACGAAGTACAACAGGAAGTATCTAAGTTCCCTGTTGGCTTTATACTTTCAATGAATGTTTTCCCTAATGGGCCTGCGTTTGTTGCACGTGTAACTGAAGAAAAACAATTAGAGCTTTTATCCAACTATAAAGGCAAACCTGATTTAACAATTACCTTCAAACATTTAACTCATGCTTTTCTGGTATTTTCTTTCCAAGAAAGTACTGCTCAAGCATTTGCCAATGACCGTATGATTGCTGATGGTGATGTTTCAAGTGCCATTCGCTTAGTGCGTTGTTTGAATAAAATGGAAGCGTTAATTCTACCTAAATTGATTGCCTCACTTGCTGTGAAACGCTATCCAGCTGAACTATCATTTAAAGAAAAATTCACTGGTGCAAAAAATATCTACCTTAAAGTCGCACAATCATACTTCAAACGGAGCGCATAACATGGCTAAGCCTTATTACGAATTTTTCTGTCCTGTAAAAGTAATTGCTGGTAACGCTGCGTTAGAGCACATCCCTTTTGAACTTGCGACTCTAGGCGCAAAACGCCCAATGATCATTACGGATAAAGGCGTACGCGCAAATGGTCTACTCAGCCCAATTGAAGCTGCTTTTAGCACCACAGATGCTGTAATTGGCGCAATTTTTGATGATGTTCCACCCGATTCAAGTTTGGAAGTGGTACGTGCAGCAGCGCAACTGTATCGTGAAAAAAAATGTGATGCGATTATTGCGATTGGTGGTGGTTCGGTTATTGATACATCGAAAGCAACTAATATTTTAGTTTCAGAAGGTGGCGATGATTTATTACAATACTCAGGTGCACACAACCTACCAAAACCATTAAAACCATTCTTTGTGATCCCAACCACATCAGGTACAGGTTCAGAAGCAACAATGGTTGCTGTCGTTTCAGACACTCAGAAAAATGTAAAACTTGCATTTGCATCTTACTATCTGATGCCACATGCCGCGATTCTTGATCCTCGCATGACACAAACATTACCGCCACACCTAACCGCAATGACAGGTATGGATGCACTGACACACTGTGTTGAAGCTTATACCTGCTTAGCAGCGAATCCGTTAAGCGATGCGTATGCAAGCGCGGGTATCAAGAAAATCAGTGAAAACCTATTCAAAGTTTTAGACAACCCAAGTGATGCCCAAGGTCGCTTAGAACTTGCTCAAGCATCAACAATGGCAGGGATTGCATTCTCGAACTCAATGGTGGGCTTGGTACACTCACTCGGTCATGCCTTAGGTGCTGTTGCTCACCTGCCCCATGGTCTTTGCATGAACTTATTCTTGCCATATGTGCTTGAATATAACAAAGAAGTTAATGGCACCAAGATTGGTGAATTATTATTGCCACTTGCTGGTGCAGATATTTATGCACAAACGCCTGCAAACTTACGTGCAGATAAAGCCATTGCAACAATCTTAACCATGCGTGATCGTTTATTCACGCTGACTAAACTTCCTCGTACTTTACGTGAAACAGGTAAAGTGACTGAAGCTCAGTTAGATGAAGTTGCTGAAAAAGCATTGAATGATGGCTCAATCATCTACAATCCAAAAGAAGCAAGTTTACAAGATCTCCGTGCTATCCTACAAAAAGCATGGTAATTCAATTCGTTAAATAAATGATTTAACGCATCAAACCCCGATATCAACCTGTTATCGGGGTTTTTATATTTGGGGTGAATCTTTATTCATCTATTTGTCTACCTATTTGGCAAAAAAATTGCTAAAACAAGCATAAAAGTACTGACAATTTATAACAAACTACGATAAATTGGCGCACTTCTATTTTCTGTAGCAGGGATCATTTCCGTCTCAAATGATCCTTAAACCATAGCTGATCCTTGATCAACGATTATGAGGATAACGCCGTTGACAAATACTTCTGGGACTCCATCGGTAGCTAAACTACAAAAAACGCTTGGTCTCTGGCACATTATCATTATTGGCTTGGCCTATATTCAACCGATGACCTTGTTTGACACTTTCGGTCTGGTATCAGAAGAAAGCCATCATCATGTTCCAACCTCTTATATTGTGGCATTGATTGCGATTTTGTTTACATCGCTAAGCTATGGGCACATGATTCGCCGCTATCCATCTTCAGGATCGGCTTATACGTACGCACAAAAATCAATCCATCCAAATGTTGGCTTTATGGTGGGCTGGTCTTCTTGGCTTGATTATTTACTATCGCCAATGGTGAATATTATCTTGGCGGGAATTTATCTAGATGCCTTATTTCCAAATGTAAACCATTGGGTTTGGGTTATTGTATTAACAGCTTTTATGACTGGTGTCAATTTACGTGGCGCTCGTTTCGTTGCAAACTTTAATAGTCTGATTGTTTTAGTGCAACTGATTGTCATTGGGGTATTTACGTACTTAGTCTATAGCAAATTACAAATGGGCTATAATGCCGAAGGTCCAATTACCGCAGAAACGCGTTATCAACTTTGGAGCTTACAGCCATTTTGGAATGAATTAACTTCTGTGGGTGCATTGATTACAGGAGCAACATTATTGTGCTTCTCATTTACAGGTTTTGATTCACTAAGTTCACTTGCTGAAGAAACCAAAGATACAGAAAAAACCTTACCGAAAGCGATTTTCTTGACGGCATTATTTGCAGGTGTGATCTTTATTATCAGCACTTACTTTATGCAAATCTATTTCCCGAATGATCCAAAGAGCTATTTCCAAGATGTCGCTGCAACGCAACCTGACATTTTATTATTGGTTGGTGGTTCATTATTTCAGTCTTATGTACTGGCATTTGCGATCGTAACTGTGATGGCTTCAGGGATTTCTGCGCATGCTGGGGTATCTCGTTTAATGTATGTCATGGGACGAGATGGGGTCATTAATAAGAAAATCTTCGGTCATATTAGTCCAAAGAACTTCACCCCTTCTTATAATATTATCATTGTCGGTATTGTCGCCTTAGCTGCTGGACTCATGAGTCTGGATATTGTGATTTCAATGATTAGCTTTGGTGCATTGATTGCATTTACTTTTGTGAATCTCTCAGTGATTTCTCGCTATGCACTGCGTGATGGTCGAACCAAAAACATCAAAGATATCTTCAACTTTGTGATTATTCCACTGCTTGGCTTTTTGAGTGTCTTTGCAATGTGGTTAGAAATCGAAGAGACTGCGCTAAAATATGGTTTATGGTGGGCAATGTTTGGTATTTTATATCTTGGCTATAAAACTAAAGGCTTTAAGTATAATGCACCTCAACATAATGAACATGAATAAAAATACCTAAACTTAGAAAAGGCGCTGAATGCGCCTTTTCTCTAAAAATAATTTCTAAATTTATATAATTCTTGATTTAGATTTCCTTAAACCTTCTACATTTGTTCTAATCTTAGTCAATAAATCTCCACCATCACGAATTGCGATCAGATTTAAAATCTTATCCGTTTTATCATTACTAATTAAAACAATATTACTCAACCCAAAAATTCTTAGAAAAAATGGCTGTTCATGCCGATAATCTCTCACACGATATAATTCTAATTGATCTGTTGTTTTATTTAGCACACCATGAGACATGATTAGACGTTCAGAAGTTAACTCATACTTTGTACATTTAGTCTGCAACCAACGCCACAAAATTAACAGCAATGGGATAATTAAAAAGAAAAGAATCCCACAGACAAAGAAATATACAAAATTACTTACTTGGGATGGCGTACCTTCCCACTCCACATTTTCCATAACAGCCCCGATGAGTTAGTTAACAAAATTTAGTTATCATAAATTTTCATTCACAATTAATAATTCAATTTATTTAAATACATTTAATGTTAATAAAAATTATATTTCCGATACATTAAAATACAATAAAAAAATTTAAAACAATATAAATTAAATATGGAATTAAATTTCAACTTTAAATAATTTTTAATTCAAAAAAATAAATAGTATATTTAAAATAATTAAACAAAAAAACTAAATTATAATTTTATAACAATATAATACACCACAACACAATTAACATTAATAAAAATACCTAAACTTAGAAAAGGCGCTGAATGCGCCTTTTCTATTAACTCTAGCGTTTAACCATGTAGTCTTTCAACAATCGTTTGAACACGTTGCGCATACAGCTTCGCTGTTTCTAAATCTCCTGTTGGAATCTCATCAACGCTTGCATCAGCAGGAGATTGAACCAATAAACCAACTGAACCACCTAGATTATTCACATCCTCACGTTTGGCTGCTTTAGTATTCGCTGGAAGTAAACCTAAACTCACCCAAAGACCACCATGTTGAGATGCTAGAGTCTGCAATTGAATCAGCGTCACTTGCTTATCGCCATTCAGACTTGCACTATTGGTAAAACCTGCAAAAACCTTATCTTGCCAACCACGTGTGTACCATAGTTTTGAAGAAGCATCGGCAAATTTCTTAAATTGCCAAGGTGCTGTTCCCATATATGTAGGCGCACCAAATACAATCGCTTGAGCCTCATTTAAAGTTTGCCAATCTTGCTCTGTAATATCACCATTCTGATCAATTTCGATCAGTGCAGCATCAATCGGTTGTGCAAAAGTTTCCGCAATCACTTTGGTGTGACCATAACCAGAGAAATAAACCACTGCAATTTTTGTCATGAGATGATCCAAAATTTTTAAAAAGTTCGATTTAATGATATATTTTAGAAACTAGGTGTCAATTAGTTACCAACTGGTAACTAGGTGTGCTAAATGAATAAATCGAGGGTTAAAAACATGAATCAGGCATTAAAATATAATATTTATCAACAACATTGCCCTGCTCGATTATTTTTTGAAAAAATTGCAGATAAATGGGTTCTATTGATTATTAATGTGCTTGCGAGAGAAATTCAGCACTTCAATTTACTCAAAAAGAGCATTCAGGGTATTTCCCCCAAAGTGCTTTCGCAAAAATTAAAAATGCTTGAGCGAGATGGTTTTATCGAGCGACAGGTGCAAAACACATCTCCTATTCGTGTCGATTATTCATTGACCCCATTGGGTTTAGAAGTCGCAAAAATGGCATACCAATTGAAAGATTGGGCTGAAAGCAACATTGAACAAGTCATTTATGCACAACAGCGCTTTGATGCAATTCAACAAGAGGAAACTGAATAATCTCAGAAGCTTAAATCTCTCAATGAGCATTCATAAGCATTACAAAGAGCAGTAAAGCCCGTCTGTTCTATGCGTAACAACCAGTCATGGCCGTAACGACAATGATGAGTATTTAAAACAGATCTACGAGCTTCACCCGATTAGCAATTCAAGCTAAATGATGAAATATATCGTTTTATTGCGATTTGAAAGCACTTAGATTGATGAGATTGTGAATAAATCACAAACTCATCATCTCAAGATTTCAGCAGAAGCTAAATATAATCCTCATGTGCATCATCAGAAGATTAAGTTAAAGAGGATAGGCATCTTGCAACATTCCATGAGGATATTGATAAATCAACCATCGGATTAGAGTTGTTTAAAACCCTGTTGTCTCCAAGCTTCATAGACGATTACCGCAGTCGCATTAGAAAGGTTTAAGCTTCTTGAGTTCTCAGCCATCGGCAAACGAATCCATTGTTCTTGCGGAAACATGAGACGGACTTGCTCAGGCAAACCCCGTGTTTCAGGTCCCATCAGCAAAGCGACAGGACGGTTTAAATCCACGGTGTGTGGTGTTGCTGTGCCTTTTGTCGTCAGTGGAAAAACATGTTCCACACCCTTCGCTTTTAAATCAGCAAGGCATAATTCGATATTGTCCCAAATCTGAATTCTTGCCCATTCATGGTAATCCAAGCCTGCACGCTTCAATTTCTTATCATCCAGTTCAAAACCCAAAGGTTTAACCAAATGTAATTGAGCGCCTGTATTGGCACATAAACGAATGATATTACCTGTATTGGCAGGAATCTCAGGCTCGTATAAGACGACATGAATCACAAATTTTCTCTACTGTTCATAATCTCCCTTGCGGAGCTATAAACGCTCCACAAGGAGAGGTTTTATTGCCATTTTAACTGTTCGCGTAGGCTCACCACTTCACCAATAATGGTTAGAGTTGGCGCTACAATATGGTGTTCAGATACTTTACTTGCAATATCCGCTAAAGTCCCAACCACGACATTTTGCTCAGGCGTTGTCCCTTTTGAGATCAAAGCAACAGGCATACTTGGACGTTGACCATGTGCAATCAATTGCTCACAAATACGTTCCAAACCTACCAAGCCCATGTATAACACGAGTGTTTGATTTTCATAAACCAGTTCATTCCAAGGTAGCTCTGGTGAGCCTTCCTTTAAATGTCCTGTTAAGAACCGTACGCTTTGTGCATAGTCCCGATGTGTCAATGGAATCCCAGCATAAGCAGAACAACCCGATGCTGCGGTAATTCCTGGTACAACTTGGAAAGTGACATCAGCTTCAACTAATTCCTGAATTTCCTCACCGCCACGCCCAAAGATAAATGGATCACCACCTTTTAAGCGACAAACACGCTTCCCTTGTTGAGCATATTCAACCAGCAGCGCATTAATACCATCTTGTGGAACGGAATGGTTAGAACGTGCCTTACCTACATAAATCTTTTCAGCATCACGGCGACACAAATCCAAGATCGGTGCAGAGACCAAACGATCATAAATCACGACATCTGCTTGTTGCATCAAGCGTAATGCTTTTAAAGTTAAAAGTTCAGGATCACCAGGTCCAGCCCCAACCAAGTACACCTCACCTTTCGGTGCAGTCCATTCAGTTAACGCTTGTTGAATCAGACCATTTGCCACTTCAAGATTGTCATTAAAGACCTGTTCTTTTAGCGGGCTGGCATATAAATTTTCCCAAAAAATACGGCGCTCGTCTGGGTTCGCAATTTTTTCTTTCACCTTTTTACGCCATTGACCCGAAAACTCAGCCAGTTTCCCCATACCATGTGGAATCGTCGTTTCTAATTGAGTACGAATTTGACGTGATAAAACTGGCGATGCGCCATTTGAAGCAACCGAAATGACCAAAGGCGAACGATCAATAATTGCAGGCACCATAAAGCGGCAATGTGGAATATCATCCACACTATTGACGAGAAGATTGCGTGCTTCACATTGCTCAAAGACCGTTTTATTGACATCAGGCTGATCTGTCGCAGCAATCACTAAGCGATAAGGCGTTGTCAGAATACTTTCTGAAAAAGGCGCTTGGATGTACTGACCTAATGACTTTTCAACTAATCGTTGTAGATCAGGCTCAATCTCTGGTGCAATCACATCAACGATTGCACCCGCTTTGACTAATAAATTTGCTTTGCGGTAGGCAATATGCCCACCACCCACAATCAGACAACGTTGCTGTTGCAACTTTAAAGAGATTGGGAAAATTTCCACGATACGCCTCTATATTTTTTAGATCTGATTGAGCTAAAGCAAAAACTATGCACAAATTCGATGCATTTTAGTCGATATAGCTAATACCGCCCATATATGGACGTAAAACTTCAGGAATTTCAATCGAACCATCAACACGTTGATAGTTTTCCATCACCGCAAGCAAGGTACGACCGACTGCCAAACCAGAACCATTCAAAGTATGCACCAATTCGATCTTCTTTTGATCGACACGGTAGCGTGCTTTCATACGACGTGCTTGGAAATCGCCCATATTTGAGCAACTTGAGATTTCACGATAGGTATTTTGGCTTGGCACCCACACTTCTAAGTCATAAGTTTTGGTTGCACCGAAGCCCATGTCACCACCACAGAGCAAAATTTTGCGATATGGTAAGCCTAGTGCCTGCAAAATGCCCTCTGCGTGTGCAGTTAGGTCTTCAAGTGCCTGCATTGAGTGCTCTGGTTTTGAAATTTGCACCATTTCGACCTTATCGAACTGATGTTGACGAATCAAACCACGCGTATCACGACCATAAGAGCCTGCTTCACTACGGAAACATGGTGTATGTGCTGCGTATTTCAGTGGCAAACGATCTGCATCTAAAATTTCATCACGCACAAAGTTGGTGACTGGCACTTCAGCAGTCGGTATCAGGTAATATTCTTTTTCACCTTGGAGCTTGAATAAATCTTCTTCGAACTTTGGTAATTGACCTGTACCACGCAAGCTATCCGCATTGACCAAATAGGGTACATACGCTTCGGTATAACCATTTTTAAGCGTATGTGTATCTAACATAAACTGCGTCAACGCACGTTGTAGACGTGCCAAAGGACCTTTAAGTACGCTGAAACGTGAACCTGTTAATTTGGTTGCAGTTTCAAACTCAAGACCGCCCATCCACTCACCAAGATCGGTATGATCTTTGATTTCAAAATCAAATTGACGTGGTGTGCCCCACTTTAAGATTTCAAGATTGTCACTTTCATCTTTACCTTCTGGAACAGATTCATCAGGTAAGTTCGGAATCGCAAGCGATTTTTGCTCAAGCTCTGTTTGCAACTCAGCCAAAGCGACTTCGGCAGTTTTGATTTCATCACCAATAGCAGCCATACGCGCCATGATTTCTGAAGCATCCCCACCCGATTTTTTGATTTGACCGACTTGTTTTGCACCAGCATTACGCTCTGCTTGTAAGTTCTCAGCTTTGGATTGCAAATCTTTACGGCGAGCTTCTAAATCAGCCCACTCTTGTGCATTAAGCTGAATACCACGTTTTGCTAAAGCAGCATTGACTGCTTCAATATTATTTCTGAGTAATTTTGGGTCGATCATAATCAATCATGAATAGAGAAAAAACTGGCTATAGTGTAAGGCTTTAACCTAAAAAAATACAGCGATTGGCAATAAAGTATCAGCATCGACAAACAAGATGCAGATGCTGAATACAAACTAATTTGGTTCTTTCGGCAAGCTTGGCAAATATTCAGCTTTAATGAATTGCTTCGCTGCATAATATGGCAAGGTCAACTCACTCATCCCTTCTGCATAAGAAGCCAATTCATACAGCGGATAAACAAATACAATTCCATTCACGCCATAGTAATAGTTATCACTGACCTGTAATTGCTCTTTTTTAATATGATGCTCTTCCAACCAATTTTGATTGGATACATATAACTCATCACGCAGTTTTTGATTCATATTCGCTTTGATGAGCTCACTCACGGTAATGTGTTTCTTATTGGATAAATCAAAATTTACAAACTCTTGATGCGACATACCATGCGCTGCACCCGCAGAATAGGAATATGTCTGCATCGCAAAAGTCGCTAAATTATAATTCTGCCCCACGAAACGCACATAGGTGCTGCTCTCACTAAGCGATGGTTGATCAGCAGGCACTTTTACTTTTTGATCAGCAAGATTAGAAAATGCATTTGGCTCTGCTTTTTTCATCCGATTGACAAAATAATCATCAATCCATTTCTGATTGGTTTCCACCGTTTGTAAGTCATATTGGGTACAACCATCCTCCAAACAGACTTTTTGTTTTGGAATTTTGACTGCAACGACTTTGGCTTGGATCAACGGAATGTCTACTTTGCTCTCATTTGCAGGCTGACAACCAACGAATGTCATAACAGTAAGAATCGAAAAAAGTGGAATAAGTGTTGATCGTTTTATTGTATGCATCACGGTGTAAGTCTCTAATATTTTTCTTCACTATACAAAGCCTTGCACTCAGATGAAATTAAGAAATGTATCTCGGTTTAGAAGGCACGATGAACAACAATCCCTCAAGAGCAACAATAATGCTGCTCAATCGATTGAAAACGAAGATCATTGATTTATTTTTTACGAAGACTAACCCAATTACAGTGAAAACCTAAAGGTACTCGGACACCTAAATCAATCTCCGCTTGAAGCTCTAAATGAAGCCCATCCACTTTAATAATTAGTACTTTTGAAGCAGCACCATTGATATGATGCAAATACGTCATTAAAAAACCTTTTCCCTCCAAACTGTCCTCAGCTTCAGGCACAAATGTCACCTCGCCGATTGCCCATTGATCACCAAAATCATAATTTGAGGATTCGTGTGTAACTAAATCATGAATCTTGATAAAATTAAACACCCCATCCTGTGGAAAGCCCAAGGTATATAAATAACGATAGGCTTGACCAATATAACGCTCATCAATTTTTGGAAATTCTTGTACTTGAGTATCTAAGATAGATCGCTCAATCTGCTCTAAATCAAGATCAATGATCCAACGCTCCAATGTCGCCTTTTGATGTTCATAAGCTGCGTGTTGTGCATGCTCAAAATCATTTTGATGCACCACAACATCTAAAATAATTCGATGCTGTTCATCTCGATAGGCATTAGCCGCATGAAAAACAAAACAAGCCTCGATATTGAACCAATGAATTTTTTCAGCATGCCCATATTTAGGTAAAATTCCAATACGTGCTTGATGTTGCTCATTCCATTGATAAGGCACGCTCTTACCTTGTAATAATCGACTCACTGAAAATGTCAGTGGAAAATCAAAAACAATGACATCTTGCTCGGTAATCAAGCAATCATGAATCATAGGGCCATGCTGTAAAAAAATTTGAGTGAGATGAACCAACTCCCCATGTTCATCAATAACTTCGTAATAGGCATTTTTATGGTCTAAGGCATCATAACAAATCGCATGCAAGTGCCCCGTTTTCTGATCTTTACGTGGATGTGCAGTAAATGGTAAATCCGCATCACTATTAAATAATTGAGAACGTTCTACATTTAAATCATGGTCTAAACAAATCGGAAAAGCACCTGCTTCAATAACAGCCCAAAGCTTTCCAGCGTGTTCAAAAATGTTGGTATTTACAACCTCATGCGCTCCTCGTGTATATCCTCGAATACCGCTCTCAGTCACCATGCGACTCTTAAATTCAACAGCTTTACCATATTGCAATTTTAAGCAATGAATCATTCCATCACCCAAATACCATTCAAATAAAGAAGGGTCTTGGACATAGATTGGATTTGAACCAATACGAAGCAATAAACCATACAAATGTTTTGGAATCTCACCCTTTACATTCAAATTGGAAACGACTGTTTCAGCGACAGGACAGTAAACAATTTTCTGATAAAGATTCATCTCTGTCAGTTTTACATTTCGCCTTAAAAACAAACCAACGACTCGAATGATATTTTGCATAAAAGTATTACGCAAAGATTTTAATGCGGTCATTCTAGGATAGGTTTGAACCTTTTTTTGATTAACTAAATCTATCATTTGTATAATAAAACGGGTTCTAATTATTGTTTAAGCATAGAATAATCTATGGTCTAAATCCAATCACATCAATATTTAAACCTTCAACAAATAAAAAGCAACCCATAGGTTGCTTTTTATATCCAACACCAATCACTGATCAATAATATCGGTGCCTTTCGGTGGTGCGAAATTAAACACTGATGCTGGAATGGTTGGATTTACCTTGAGATTGCTAAAACGTACATAGGTGGTTTGTCCTAACGAATCTTGTAATACCATCAAATTCGGTGCTTTATTTGCACCAAAACTAATGGTCAAGCTTTGAAATGCACCATCCTGTTGTTTTGGGTACAAGGTGTAATACAGTTTGCTACGATCAGGCTGAGTCACTCGATAAGACTGCATGATCTGATTGGTATTGCCCGATAACAATAAGGCAGGCGTATTGGCAATCTGATCATCTAAACTTTGACGTACCGCTTGCTGTAAATCAGGATCATAAATCCACACCACTTTCCCTGTCGTCACAATGGTTTGCTTCGCAGGACTCGTGGTTTCCCAATAAAATTTCCCTGGGCGCTCAACTTTCATCGTCCCCTTAAAGGTCTGATTCATATGTTGTGCCGTTAAGCCTTTTTTGGGTAATGCTTTGTTATTAGAGTCGACTTTGGTGGTTTGTTCAAAATCTGCTGTGAATCGCTGCAAACCTGATAACTGCTGAACCAGACTGGTCGTTGCTTGTTGAGCCGATGCAGCGACAGGCGCAGCAAATACCTGAGTACTCACAACAGGAGCAAGTGTCATTACACTTAAAGTTGTAGCATAAGCAATTTTTTTTACGAAATTCATAAAAACAACCTTCAATCAGATTTTTACTGTTATGGCGACATCTTACTGTTTTTGATCATTAAAAAAATGAAGAAAAGCATCGGTTTTGTGTAGTTCGTGTCGCAAAGTTCTGCATTATGTATGAAGTTGCAGCCTTTATGTAGAGATTGTAATACTAGAAATTTACTTTTCGACCAATCTCTCTGTACCACTCAATCCAATCATTTACTCCCAACCACAGAAGTGATGCCTAAAGAATGGACTAGACGAAAGACTAAATTTTGTTAGTCTAAAGCTGAATCAGCTCAAAAAGTATAGATCATGAAAAGCCTTGCCTTTATTCACCGCAATGATACCCGCTTTGCTATCGGTGACTTCTATCCTGCACTTTCTGTATTTTCCTATCAGGAACTAGGCAACACCACTTCACCATTTTTACTCTTAGATCATCTTGGGCCAGGTCGTTTAGAACCTAAAAGCAATAAAAAAGGAGTTCATGAACATCCTCATCGTGGTTTTGAAACAGTGACCTTTGTTTTTGCAGGTGAATTAGAGCATCAGGACTCTATCGGCAATGGTGGCGTTATTGGGCAAGGTGATGTGCAATGGATGACAGCCGCATCGGGCATACAACATATTGAACAATTTAGTCCTAAATTTAGAGAGCAAGGCGGCTATTTTGAAATGGTACAACTGTGGGTCAACTTACCCGCAAAAGATAAAATGTCCACACCTCACTACCAAAGTTTATTAAACAACACGATCCCAAAAAACTTGTTAAAAAATGATGCAGGTTATGTGCGTATCGTGGCTGGGCAGTTTCAAAATACCCCTGGTATTGCTCAAACATTTAGCCCAATGAATGTCTTGGATGTGCATCTAAAAAAAGGTCATCAAATTACTCTTCCTGCCAATCATGGTGACACAACTTTAATTTATTTGCGTCGAGGCAAAATTCAATTTTCTGCGGATGAAGACCTTTTAGAAGAACAAGCAATGGCAATGATGTCTAGTTTTGATACTGATGTTGCTATTACAGCTTTGGAAAATTGTGATTTATTATTTTTATCTGCCCCACCGTTACATGAACCGATTAATGGACATGGCTTTTTTGTGATGAATCGTTATGATGAAATTCTACAAGCCTATGAAGACTTGAAAACGGGTCAGTTTGGCAAATACTAAAATCACTCACCAGTTTCAAAATTGAATACTCATAAAAAAACCCGCTAAAAAGCGGGTTTTCTCGAACCATTAAAGCTTAAGCTTCAACAGTTACATAGCGACGGCCAAATTGACCTTTCACTTCAAATTTTACTACGCCGTCAGCAGTAGCAAATAAAGTATGGTCACGACCCATACCAACATTTGCACCAGCGTGGAACTCAGTACCACGTTGACGAACGATGATGTTACCAGCAGTTACAGTTTGACCACCGTAAATTTTAACACCAAGCATTTTAGGGTTCGAATCACGACCGTTCTTCGTCGAACCACCGGCTTTTTTAGTTGCCATGTCTCATTACTCCTCGTGATTAGCCTGAAATAGCTGTAATTTTCAACTCAGTAAACCATTGACGGTGACCTTGTTGCTTACGATAGTGCTTACGACGACGCATTTTGATGATGCGAATTTTGTCGTGACGACCATGGCTAACTACTTCTGCAGTTACTTTTGCGCCAGCTACAACTGGAGCACCGATTTGAATGCTCTCACCGCTTACAACCATTAATACGTCATCAAACGTAATCGTTGAACCAGTTTCTGCTTTCAATAATTCTACTTTAAGGGTTTCACCCTCAACAACACGGTGCTGTTTACCACCGCTTTGGATTACTGCGTACATAATGTACTCCAACATGCCCGTGTCGTCGTGCCGATAAAGGGATATATCGTTCTTAAGACGATCGCCACTGGGGTTATACAAGGGGACAAATTTTAAGTGAAAATTGATCAAACAACAAGTCATTTTGCACAAATGCAAACATATTGCTAAGTTGCTTGGATTTTTGAATGAAATCAATTAGATTGATGTCGCCTGTTTTGGTTGATTCTGATCAAAATTTGAAATACATTTTTTAAAACAAATTGCGACAATAACAAACTGTGTTTTTACAAAGTCATAAGTAGAGTGATAACGGTTGGTAGAGAATTTCTTTTTTTGCCTAAATTAAAACCAAAAAACTCATCATCATGTTTTAAATGACAGATTACACAGCCTGTATAACTGTTTAGCAGTAGATTAATTGATACACTTAGCAACATTATCCACCTATACGAGATTTTCCTTCAGATGGTTATCGATTTTAAGCAAGACATTCTCTCCCCTGTTGCGACAGATTTTGCTGCGATGGATCACCTGATCAATGAAGGAATCAGTTCTAAAGTTGGTCTTGTCATGTCAGTCAGCAAACATGTGGTTGAAGCAGGTGGTAAACGCATGCGCCCAATCATGTGCTTACTTGCTGCTCGTGCTTGTAATATCGCTAATATGGAACAAGCTCAACACTTAGCGGCCATTATCGAAATGCTGCATACAGCAACTTTAGTACATGACGATGTGGTTGATGAATCAAATTTGCGTCGTGGTCGTCCAACCGCAAATGCGACTTGGAATAACCAAACTGCGGTTTTAGTCGGTGACTTTTTAATTGCACGTTCTTTTGATTTATTAGTCGACCTCAACAACATGACTTTATTGAAAGATTTCTCAGCTGGAACATGTGAAATTGCTGAAGGTGAAGTCCTTCAATTGCAATCACAACACCAACCAGAGACCACTGAAGAAACTTATTTGAGAATTATTCATGGTAAGACATCACGTTTATTTGAACTTGCCACTGAAGGTGCCGCAATTTTAGCGGGTGCTGAAGAATATAGAGAACCACTACGCCGCTTTGCAGGTCATTTTGGCAATGCTTTCCAAATTATTGATGATATTTTAGACTATACCTCCGATGCGGAAACATTAGGTAAAAATATTGGTGATGATTTAATGGAAGGTAAACCCACTTTACCCTTAATTTCAGCCTTAGCTCATTCAACTGGTGATGATCATGCGATTATTCGTCGCAGTATCGCAACAGGTGGAATTGAACATTTAGATAAAGTGATTGAAATTGTTCATCACTCAGGTGGCTTAGACTACTGTCAAAAACGTGCTCAACAAGAAACGGATGCTGCTTTAGAAGCGTTAAAAGCGCTACCAGATAATGAATATCGCCAAGCATTGATTAATTTGACTTTAATGGCCTTACATCGACTTCAATAATTTTATGAGTGCCTATGCATCTAACTTTATCTGATTTATTTTTAAAAATGCAGGAACAGCTTGATCAAAACCAAGCTGTTCTTGATGAAAATCTTCTCATCGAATTGGTTAACCGCTTACGACCACAACATCCAAAGGACGCGGAGCAAGTCAAACAGCAAATTAAAAGCTTGATTAAAATATTATTATTGACACCAAATTCAGCAAATTTACTACAAAATTTCTTACTTAAATTAATAAGCCAATATAAACAAATTAGCTTATATGCTGATAGTGGTATTCTTTCACTGGATGGTTTTTGGAATCAACTCAGTCAACGCCTCGGTGCACATTTTCTGCCTCTGGTTGAGGATGGTGATCAACTCAAAATACTGGTAGGAAAAGTCTTTCATCAAGAAACAGATAGTGAATGGCTAGATCTCATCGATAATCAGGATTGGATTACTTTACTTAATCTACTGAATGAAAGCCAAAGTTATACTGTTGAAGATCAAATTTCTAAGACTGAACTAGTCAAAGCCATTACCGTTCTATCTTATCGTATTAGTGGTATTGGTTTATATCCCGAATTTATTGATGCTCAACCCGACCTCACTGAATATGAATCTCCTTTTTTGGTTCAAAATCGAGAAATTGTAGAATTCATCGAAAAGTATAAAAAACAAATTGATGACCCAAATACCGTCATCGTACTGCCTCCACCCGATGCATCTCAGGCATTTGTGATGCTAGATCAGTGCCGTGAGGTGGTACTCAAAATTCGCCGCGCAACCAAACGTATTGGTGTCAGTGTGAGTTTGACCTATTTATTGTCTTTACTAGAGCAGGCAATTGACCGTATTGAACTCTTGCTCAGTTTATTAGTAAGTAAAAATGACATACGTTATCTTACACTTGGTGAACTTCTTAGTGACTTCACAAAAGCACATTATGATGAAAAAAGTGTTCGCCATTTACTCAGTTCAACCAGCGAATTGATTGCATTACAAGTAACTGAAAATGCTAGTAAAACAGGCGAACACTATGTCAGTACTGATAAAGCTGGTTTTTGGGGAATGTATAAAGCTGCCGCGGGTGCAGGTGCGATTATTGCCACTATGGCGACCCTAAAGATTTTAACTGCTCGTTTAGTTTTAGCGCCTTTCACACATGCATTTTTATACAGCATGAACTATGCCTTAGGCTTCATGTTGATCCATGTCTTGCATTTTACCGTTGCGACCAAACAACCCGCTATGACAGCCGCAGCACTTGCAGCAACCGTGCAACATCAAAAAGGCAGTAAAACAGCTCAGATTGCTGAATTAGCCTCTTTGATTATTAATATTATCCGCACTCAATTTATTGCCATTCTTGGTAATATTTCAATTGCGATTCCTGTTGCGGCCTTCATTACTTTTTTATGGCAATACAATCTGCACGAACCTTTACTTTCATCAACAAAAGCAGCTAAGACTTTACATGATCTAAATCCTTTCACGTCTTTAGCCGTTCCTCATGCTGCGATTGCAGGTGTCTGTTTATTTTTTTCAGGGTTACTTGCAGGTTATTTCGATAATTTAGCCATTTACCGAAAGGTTGGTCCTCGTTTAAAACAGCACCAGCGTTTGAAACGTTGGATCGGACAACAACGCTTAGATAAATTTTCCAATTATATTGAAACCAATCTAGGCGCTTTGGCTGGTAATTTCCTTTTTGGCATCATGTTGGGCAGCATGGGAACCATTGGTTTTATTCTCGGCTTACCTTTAGATATTCGTCATATCGCTTTTGCTTCTGCCAACTTTATTCAGGGTCTGATGACCATCGGTAGTCCTGATATTGGTTTAATCACTGTGTCATTCTTAGGGGTTATGCTGATCGGTCTAACCAATTTATTTGTGAGTTTTACGCTCACGATTATTGTTGCGCTTCGTGCTCGCCGTGTTCGTTTCGCCCAATGGAAGCCATTAGCCAAACTGGTCATCACACATTTTTTAACTCGACCAAGTGATTTCTTTTGGCCACCGGATCAACCTGTTCAGTTGGAAGAGCAAAGTAAGACTGAACAAAAAGTGCGACATTAATCAAATTTTGTTATGTTTTTTTACTGAGCCTTATAAAAAGGTGAAAATGAAATTATCATAAAATTTCAAGACTTGACCAAAAGTGTACTCACGAGTACACTTTGAAATATTCGATAACCCTGAACAATGGTTAAGCAAATAAAGAGGTTCGCATGCCGTACCTATTGCTTTGTATTGGTTGCTTTTTTTTAGGATTCGGTGTGATTGGGTTCATTTTTTCCAACACATCAAATTTAGACCTTTTGAGTGTTCAAGCTTTTTTTGAACACCGTTCATTGATGCTTAACCATGTAACAATTCTGCTTTCTCTCATCGGTGGAATGCCATTTTTATTATTTTTAACTACATTTTTGTGTATGTATCAAACTTGGATTAAAAACTATAAGAATGTGATTTTTATCACTTTAAGTATAAGTGGAAGTATTGTGATTGGTTGGCTTCTGAAATGGAGTATTGATCGACCAAGACCATTGGAGTTTTATCACTTGGTTCAAAGCTATGGCGCATCATTCCCAAGTGCCCATAGCCTTTATGCTGCAACCCTTGCGAGTTTAATGATGTTATTGCTTCAGCAACATAAGTACCGCACGAGTGTCATTTTAGTATCTACTTTGTGGTTTATTTTCATGGGGATATCTAGAGTTTATGCAGGGGTTCACTTTCCAACTGATGTATTTGCAGGTTGGGGAATTGGGTTGATTTGGACTTCATTGCTTTGGTTTTGGCTGTATCAAAGCAATTTCAGCAACAATTTGTTTTTAGATAAGAAATCTAAATTGAGGTGGAATAATGATGTCGGCTAAGCTTTGGGCACCTGCCCTGACTGCTTGCGCATTAGCAACAAGCATTGCGCTTGTTGGTTGTAGCAAAGACCCTAAAGATGCACAGCAAACTGCTGCTGCACAAAAAATGCCACCTCCAGAAGTCGGTGTCATCGTTGCACAACCACAAAGCGTTGAACAAAACGTTGAACTTTCAGGTCGAACGTCTGCATATCAAATTTCAGAAGTTCGACCACAAACAGGTGGTGTGATTTTAAAACGTTTATTTGCTGAAGGCAGTTATGTTCAAGCAGGTCAGGCGCTTTATGAAATTGATGCCAATACCAATCGTGCAACTGTAGACAGCGCGCGTGCAACCTTACTCCGTCAGCAAGCGAACCTAAATGCGCTACGTGTCAAAGAAGGTCGTTATCGTCAACTTGTGGGGACAAATGCTGTTTCAAAACAAGAATATGATGATATTAATGCACAAGTGCAACTGGCTGAAGCTGACGTCGCAGCATCACAAGCAGCACTGAAAAATGCTGAAATTACGTTGGGCTATTCAACTGTACGCGCACCTATTTCAGGTCAATCGAGTCGCTCTTCTGTTACGTCTGGCGCTTTAGTTACAGCAAATCAAGCTGATCCATTAGTAACGATTCAACAACTTGATCCAATCTATGTCGATATTAATCAATCAAGTGCTGAGTTATTACGTCTGCGCCAACAACTCAATAAAGGGAGCTTAGACAATAGCAATAATACGCGTGTCAAAATTACCCTTGAAGATGGTTCAGATTACCCACTCGAAGGACAACTTGCATTCTCTGGCGCAAGTGTAAATCCAGAAACTGGTACAGTGACTTTACGTGCGGTATTCCCAAATCCAAACCACTTGTTATTACCAGGTATGTATGCAACTGCAAAAATTTCTCAAGCAGTTTTACCTAATGCTTACTTGATTCCACAAGCAGCCGTAACACGTTTACCAACTGGGCAAGCGATTGCTTTAATTGTAAATGCGAAAGGTGCAATTGAAACTCGACCAATCACAACAGTGGGCGTGAAAGGTCAAGACTGGATTGTTACTGATGGCTTAAAAGTGGGTGATAAAGTTGTTGTTGATGGTGTTGCGAAGGTCAAAGAGGGACAAGAAGTCTCTGCTAAACCTTATCAACCACAAGCAAAAGCACCACAAGGTCAAAATGCGACACCTCAAGCAACTGAACAAAAGCAAGTCAATTCACCAAAAGCTGAACAAAAAGCAACTTCACAAGCTTAAGGGGTAGATTGCATGGCTCAATTTTTTATCCATCGTCCAATTTTTGCATGGGTGATTGCACTGGTCATTATGTTGGCGGGTATTCTCACGCTCACTAAAATGCCAGTTGCACAATATCCAACCATTGCACCCCCTACGGTGACAATTTCTGCAACCTATCCTGGTGCTTCTGCTAAAACTGTAGAAAATACGGTCACCCAAATCATTGAACAACAAATGAATGGTTTAGATGGCTTACGTTATATTTCTTCAAACAGTGCAGGAAACGGTCAAGCATCAATTAACTTAAACTTTGAACAAGGTATCGATCCTGATATTGCACAAGTTCAAGTTCAAAATAAATTACAGTCTGCAACAGCACTTTTACCTGAAGATGTACAACGTCAAGGGGTAAGAGTAACCAAATCTGGCGCAAGCTTTATGCAGGTTATTGCATTCTATTCACCAGATAACAATCTTTCTGCTTCAGACATTAAAGACTATGTAAACTCAAATATCTCTGAGCCACTGAGTCGTGTCGCAGGTGTCGGTGAGGTTCAAGTCTTTGGTGGTTCATATGCAATGCGTATTTGGCTAGACCCAGCAAAACTGACCAGTTTCAATCTAACGCCAGCAGATGTTGCAGCAGCTATTCGTGCGCAAAACGCCCAAGTTGCTGTAGGTCAATTAGGTGGCGCACCTGCAACATCAGGTCAGGTACTCAATGCAACAGTCAATGCACAAAGCATGCTACAAACCCCTGAACAGTTTAAAAATATTTTCCTTAAAAATACGGCTGCTGGCGCACAAGTTCGCTTAAGTGATGTCGCACGTGTTGAATTAGGTTCGGATAATTATCAATTCGATTCTAAGTTTAATGGTAATCCTGCGGGTGGTGTTGCAATCAAACTTGCAACAGGAGCAAATGCGCTTGATACAGCAAAAGCTGTTGAGAAACGTTTATCTGAGCTTCGTAATAACTATCCAACAGGTTTAAAAGACAAACTTGCTTATGACACAACACCGTTTGTTAAACTTTCGATTGAAAGTGTCGTCCATACGCTGATTGAAGCAGTTATCCTTGTATTTATTGTGATGTTCCTGTTCTTACAGAACTGGCGCGCAACCATTATTCCAACGCTTGCTGTACCCGTGGTGGTATTGGGAACATTTGCCGTAATTAATATCTTTGGCTTTTCGATCAATACTCTCACCATGTTCGCAATGGTACTTGCCATCGGTCTATTAGTTGATGATGCGATTGTGGTGGTCGAGAACGTCGAACGCGTAATGCAAGAAGAGCATTTAGAACCTGTACCTGCAACTGAAAAGTCAATGAGTCAGATTTCTGGTGCTTTGATTGGTATTACCAGTGTATTAACAGCGGTATTCGTACCAATGGCATTCTTTGGTGGAACAACTGGGGTCATTTACCGTCAGTTCTCCATCACTCTAGTCACAGCAATGATTTTGTCTTTAATTGTTGCATTAACCTTTACCCCCGCCCTTTGTGCAACGTTGTTAAAACAACACGATCCAAACAAGCCAGAAAGCAACAATATTTTTGCACGTTTCTTCCGTTGGTTTAACCGCAGCTTCGATAAGCTATCAGTGAAATATCAAGGTGGTGTCAATCGTATGACCCATCATAAAATTTTCTCTGGTGTTGTTTATATTGCCGTCATTGCGAGTTTGGTTGGTTTATATAAGGCGTTGCCATCTTCTTTCTTACCCGAAGAAGATCAGGGCGTGGTCATGACTTTAGTTCAGTTACCACCAAGTGCGAGTCTTGAACGTACGGATAAAGTCATCACAACAATGACGGGTTACTTCTTAAATAAGGAAAAAGAACACGTAGAGTCAATCTTTACGGTCTCTGGTTTCTCATTTACGGGAGTCGGTCAAAACGCAGGTCTTGCATTTATTAAACTGAAAGACTGGAGTGAACGTACCACACCTGAATCACAAATTGGTGCCATCATTCAACGTGGTATGGCACTCAATATGATTGTAAAAGATGCCTCTTACATCATGCCATTGCAGTTACCTGCAATGCCTGAGTTAGGTGTGTCATCAGGATTTAACATTCAATTAAAAGATGTGAGTGGTCAAGGTCATGACAAGCTGATTGCTGCGCGGAATGCTGTTTTAGGCATGGCATCACAAGACAAGCGTCTTGCAGGTGTTCGTCCAAATGGTCAGGAAGATACACCTCAGTATCAAATTATGGTTGATCAAGCACAAGCTGGTGCAATGGGTATCAGTATCAGCGATATAAACAGCACCATGAGCATGGCTTGGGGTGGTTCTTATATCAATGACTTCGTCGATCGTGGTCGTGTCAAAAAAGTTTATGTTCAGGGCGAAGCGGATACACGCATGATGCCTGAAGACTTAAACAAATGGTATGTACGTAATAACAAAGGCGAAATGGTTCCGTTCTCAGCATTTGCCAAAGGTGAATGGACGTATGGTTCACCTCGTTTAGAGCGCTATAACGGCGTTTCATCCGTAAATATCCAAGGTACACCTGCGCAAGGTGTCAGCTCTGGTGATGCAATGTTGGCAATGGAAGAAATCATTGGGAAGTTACCATCAATGGGCTTACAAGGTTTCGACTACGAATGGACAGGTTTATCTTTAGAAGAACGTGATTCTGGTAATCAGACGCTTCCTTTGCTAATTCTTTCGTTATTGATCGTATTCCTATGTCTTTCTGCACTATATGAAAGTTGGGCCATTCCAATTTCTGTATTGTTAGTTGTACCTTTAGGTATTATTGGTGCATTTACATTGACATGGTTAGGTATGGTGATTAAAGGTGATCCAAACTTATCCTTTAATATTTACTTCCAAGTCGCGATCGTAGCAGTCATAGGTCTTTCTGCCAAAAATGCAATTTTAATTGTAGAATTTGCAAAAGAATTGCAGGAACAAGGTGAAGATCTATTCGATGCAACCTTACATGCTGCAAAAATGCGTTTACGCCCAATTATTATGACCACACTTGCTTTTGGTTTTGGTGTTTTACCATTAGCGCTTGCAAGTGGTGCGGGTGCAGGTAGCCAACACTCTGTTGGTTATGGTGTACTTGGTGGTGTAATTTCTTCAACACTTTTAGGTATCTTCTTCATCCCTGTGTTCTTCGTGTGGATTCGTAGTATCTTTAAGTACAAACCTAAAACTTTAAATACTCAGGAGCATTGATC
This sequence comes from Acinetobacter tjernbergiae DSM 14971 = CIP 107465, assembly GCF_000374425.1. Lineage (GTDB taxonomy): Bacteria > Pseudomonadota > Gammaproteobacteria > Pseudomonadales > Moraxellaceae > Acinetobacter > Acinetobacter tjernbergiae. Next base: position 246,649 of record NZ_KB894353.1, read on the forward strand.
GTGATGCAAACTGTTTGGTCTATTTCCAGTCGTGGCATTGCAATCTCTGCACTCGCGCTCTCTTTGGCTGCCTGCCAAAGTATGCGTGGGCCAGAGCCTGTTGTGAGCACAAATACGCCTGAAAGCTACGCGTCTTATGGTAATGCTTCTGGAACATCAATTGCTGAACAAGGTTACAAAGACTTCTTTGCTGACCAACGTTTATTAGAAGTTATTGATTTGGCGATTGCCAACAACCGTGATTTGCGTACTGCTGTTCTCAATATTCAAAAAGCACAGCAGCAATATCAAATCTCGGAAAATAATAGATTACCAACCATTGGAATCGCTGGTAGCACAACTCGACAAGTATCCCCGAGTCAAAACCCAAACAATCCATATTCAACGTATCAAGTGGGTATCCCACAAACGACATATGAATTAGATTTTTGGGGTCGTGTTGCAAGCTTAAAAGATGCAGCTTTGGACAGCTATTTAGCAACGCAAAGCTCACGTGATGCAACGCAAATCAGCTTAATTAGCCAAGTGACTCAAGCTTGGTTGAATTATTCATTTGCAAGTGCGCAACTTAAACTTGCCGATCAAACGCTCAAAGCACAACAAGATTCGTTTAACTTGAACAAGAAACGTTTTGATGTGGGCATCGATAGCGAAATTCCTGTGCGTCAAGCACAAATTTCGGTTGAAACTGCGCGTAATGATGTGGCGAACTACAAAACACAAATTGCTCAAGCACAAAACTTGTTGAATTTACTAGTAGGTCAGCCAGTTCCTCAGAACTTATTGCCTCAACAACAAGTGACTCGTATCACACAGCAAAGTGCGTTAAGTGCAGGCTTACCGAGTGATTTGTTAAATAACCGTCCAGATGTAAAAGCTGCGGAATATCAATTGAGTGCGGCTGGTGCAAATATCGGTGCTGCTAAAGCACAGCTATATCCGACAATTAGCCTGACAGGTTCAGCAGGTTATGCTTCAACAGATTTGAGTAATCTTTTTAAAGCAGGCAATGTAGGCTGGTCAATTGGTCCAAATATTAGCTTACCCATCTTTGATTGGGGTACACGTAAAGCCAACGTAAAAATCTCAGAAACGGATCAGAAAATTGCACTTGCTAACTATGAAAAGTCAGTACAGTCAGCTTTCCGTGAAGTCAATGATGCTTTGGCGACTCGTGCCAATATCGGTGATCGTTTAACTGCTCAGCGTCGTTTAGTTGAAGCAACCAATACCACATATAAACTTTCTAATGCTCGCTTCCGTGCAGGTATTGATAGTTATTTAACGGTATTAGATGCACAACGCTCTGCATATTCGGCTGAGCAAGGTTTATTGTTATTACAGCAAGCAAATCTAAATAGCCAAGTGGAATTATATAAAACACTGGGGGGCGGTCTAAAAGCCAACTCGAGCGATACTGTAACGCAACAAGCATCTAGCGCACAAATTCAGGCTGCTAAATAGTTGAAATCATTTACAAATAAAAGCTCACTTCGGTGAGCTTTTTTATTGCAACTATTGCGAATATTTCTTATCTTCAAAGACTAACGATGAATGATTTAGACAAATACTATGTTACTAAGCAGTTTAGAATCTGTACCCGGTCACACTATTTTACGTCAATTGGATGTGGTGCATGGCAGTACCGTCCGTAGTAAACATGTGGGACGTGACTTGATGGCTGGCTTGAAAAACATCGTGGGTGGTGAATTGACGGGTTATACCGAGTTGCTTGAAGAATCTCGCCAAGAAGCGACCCAACGAATGATTGATAAAGCACATAGTTTAGGTGCGAATGCAATTGTAGGGATTCGTTTCTCGACCTCAAATATTGCTCAAGGTGCATCTGAACTTTTTGTCTATGGTACGGCAGTGGTGGTTCAACCGATCACACCGAAACTTCCTGATCCATTTAGCGCTTAGGCATTTTTATGAGTGGATTAATTTTTCAGATTATTCTTTTTCTGATTTTATTTTCAGTCGGTTGGACTTTTGGTCGACATATCGAACAAAAACATTTACGTGAACTGGATGAAAAAGAAAAACTATTTGCCCATATTCGGATTGATACCAATCGCTTTACTGAAACATCCGCAAATGGACAGTTGGTGAGTAGCAATGTTGTGATTTCACATGATTACTTTAAATATGTACTTGCCAATATTCAGAACTTTTTCGGTGGTCGTCTGACTAGTTATGAAAGTGTGGTTGAACGTGCACGTCGTGAAGCCATGCTTCGCCTCAAGCAAGAAGCCGATCGAATAGGCGCAAACCATATCATGGGTGTTCGACTCAGCACCACCGAATTAGGTATGCAAGGTAGGATGGTTGAAGTATTTGCTTATGGAACTGCAATTATCAACACACATTAAAAAATATCCTGTGCCATGCACAGGATATTGCCCTACATCCCAAAAATCGCTTGCCAATAGTGATAGATTTTTTCCTCACCATCATCTAATTTAAACTCATAAGACATTTTACGAGTTTCAACGATCTTAAAATCGACAGGATATTTAAACAACGCACCTGCATAGGCAAAGGTATGATATTCACCATTTTCACCACAGACATCGACTTCGCTTGGCATTCTTGCAATTAGTGCAGCATCAATATCTTGACCAATAAAAGACTCATCCAACTTACTAGCATCAGTCACGATAATTTTGGTTTTAATACCTGAATCCAAAAAGTTCTGCATCACTTCAGTCGAGTTCAGATTCCAGATGGGTTCAACCACTTCAATCCCAAGAGGATGCAAACGGTCTTCTCGATATTTGCGTACATCGCTCAGGTAAATATCACCAAAAATAAAGTGTTCAACCCCCTGCGCTTTAAAATGATTGGCAGCATCTAGCATGCGTTGTTCATAGACAGGGAGATTTTTAGGAAGAAACACGGGATACAATGGAATCCCAATACTCTCAGCTTGCTTTTCAAGTAATGCATGCGGAATGGCATGCATGGAAGACAATTCTGTTTCTTCATTCACAGTGGTTAGTAAAGCGACCACTTCGAACTCATTTTGCTGTAGCACCGTATACAGTGCTAAGGCTGAATCTTTACCACCGCTCCAATTAAAAACGGCTTTCTTACGATTATCCACACTCATTTCACTTTCATTTTACGAATCATTTTATACAACAAGCTTGGTGATAAACGAGAGACCAACACACCCAGTTGTTCTTTTTTCCCACCAACAACAATATATTCATCCCCTGCCATCAAGGATTCCACCACACGTTCGGCAAAGACGTCGACGTCTAAACCATTTTCAATCGCTTCATCCTGATGCCCTTGTGGTTTGCCTTCCCCATTTAAAGCATTAAATGAAACATTGGTTTTAACAAAACCAGGGAAAACCACTGAAACCACTATTCCATCTTTCGCGACTTCCGCACGTAAACTGTTTGCCCACATATGAATCGCTGCTTTTGCCGCAGAATACGTGGCACGATATTGCGTACCCAATAAACCTGCAACACTAGAGACAAACACCACCCGACCTGACTTTTGTTTGATAAGCGTTGGTAATACTGTTTTAGTAAAGAAGACTTGTGAGAAATAATCCACTTCCATAATCGCACGTTCAGTGTGCATGCTCGTCTCTTGAATCAAAGCACGTTGACTCAAACCTGCATTATTAATCAACCAATCAATACGTCCTTTACATGCTAGAACCTGTTCATGTGCATGGCGAACTTGAGCTTCATCAGTAATATCCGCAGCAATTGAGAGATGTTGCTCAGGTTTAAGCAAGCCAACTCGAACCGCTTCTAATTCATCATAACGGCGTGATGTCAGCACCACTTGAGCGCCCTGCAAAGCACATTCACGTGCTAATGCTTTGCCTAAGCCCGAAGATGCCCCTGTAATCCATACGACTTTATTATCAAGACTTTTAAGTTTCGCCATGTCTATATCCTCTATCTACGTTGGATGACGCATAAATTTAAGGAAATAATCAACATACGTTGCTGCAACTTGTTGATCAAGTTGAGTTCCCAATTTCTCTAAACGCTTATAACCCAAATGCGTGGTCATATTGATCACACCATTTAAGGTTTTATCCACTACAAAGTTAAATTTTAAGCTTTTTTTAGGCTCACGAATCAAATGCGTTACACCGACATCAATCACTTCCGTCAATAGTTTCAATGCGTTGGCAATTTCACGGCTCTCGCCTTCTGCAAGTTTTTGACTTGATGCCTGCACCTGTTGAGTCAACTGCTGCTCTATCGGATAGGTCATATATACCGATTCATCTTCAAGTTGAATGGCTTTGGACAAATATTCAACCAAAGGGACTAAACGATCATTCCCAAAGAATGAAACTGACCACGGCATATATTTTCGGATCGCTTCTAAAATTTGTTGAATGACTTTTTCAGATTCACCTGTTAAAGAATGGTGTTGATTGTCTTGTAATAGCACCATAAAAACTTGTTCAATCACTTCACATGCAATTTCGGATAAGACTGTACCCAATGCATTTGCTTGACTGTCTTTACTGCCTTGTAAAAGTTGCGTGCGAATATGCGCAAATCGTGCATATGTATCAGCATGAATATTTAAAAAAACGGCGGTATTCATTTTAATCACCCTATTTAAGATCCTATAAAATAAGGGCTTGTTTGATAAGCCCTTATTTATCCCTAGATTCTGTTTTTCTATCATTTTTGGCTTTCTGAATGCTGAATTTAGCACATTCTATTCGCGATCAACATGCATAAATGCCCAAAAATGATTAACACAATCCGTTGCTGCATTGGGATCAACTTGATTGCCCATTTTTTCTAAACGTTTATAACTGAATTGTGTGGTTATATGAATCACCCCATTCAAGGTTTTATCAACCACTCGATTGAAATTAAGACATTTTTTAGGTTCACGAATCAGATTGGTAACACCTAAATCAACAATCTGAATCAAAGTCTGAAACACCTCTACCATATCATTGAGTTCATTATTTTTTATTTGTTCTGCCAATTGATGTGCTTGTTGAACTAAATTTCGATCAATCGGATAAGACACATACACTTGCTGATCATGATATTTAATCATATTAGAAAAATAGTTCGCAAAAGGACAAAGCCGCTCATTACCAAACAGTGCGATTGACCAAGGCATATATTTACGTACTGCATTCATGATGTGTTGAATCACTTTTTCAGATTCAGCCATATATTTTTGCGACAATTGCGTTGAGTGATGATTTTGTGTCAGTAAAACTGCAAAAACTTGTTCCACGATGTCACAAGCGATCTCCGAAAGTACCTCACCCAAAACTTTAGATTGGCTTATACTGCTTCCATCATTGAGTTGTTGGCGTATATATTCAAATTTTTTATAACTTACTTCATTGATTTTTAATAAAATTGAATAACTCATGAGGACCATCCTTTAGGGTCTTAATCTTTTTATATTGTTTTGTTGTTTTATGTGTAAACATTTTATTTGTGTGATTCACAACACATAAATCTAGCTTTTTTTAAGTAAAAAACCAACGTTTTTCATCGGCTTTTTTTCATGAAAATATTGATCATTTTTTTGATACAATAGACCTAATTTTTTATTCAATTTTAATCCTCTTTACTATGACTGACGCTCAATCTGCTCAAAATATTGCAACCACTTACGATCCAACTGAGATCGAAAAGAAATGGTATGAAATCTGGGAACAACAAGGTTACTTCAAACCATCAGGTCAAGGTGAATCATTCTGTATCATGATTCCGCCACCAAACGTCACGGGTAGCTTGCATATGGGGCATGGTTTTAACAATGCCATCATGGATGCACTCACACGTTATAACCGTATGATGGGTAAAAACACTTTATGGCAACCAGGAACTGACCATGCGGGGATTGCAACGCAAATGGTTGTGGAACGTCAGTTAGGTGCGCAAGGTGTTAGCCGTCATGACTTGGGTCGTGACAAGTTCATCGACAAAGTTTGGGAATGGAAAGAACAATCAGGCGGCACAATTACTCGTCAAATCCGTCGTTTAGGTTCTTCAGTCGACTGGTCGCGTGAACGCTTCACGATGGACGAAGGTTTATCGAATGCGGTGAAAGAGGTTTTCGTCAAACTACACGAAGATGGTTTAATTTACCGTGGTAAACGTCTGGTTAACTGGGACCCTAAATTACAAACTGCACTTTCTGACCTCGAAGTAGAGTCTGATAAAGAAGAAGCAGGTTCATTGTGGCACTTTAAATATTTCTTTGAAGACAAATCACTACGCACACACGATGGTAAAGATCATATCGTAGTGGCAACTACACGTCCTGAAACCTTATTGGGTGATACTGCGGTTGCAGTTGCACTAGATGATGAACGCTATTCACATCTCGTTGGTCAAAATATCATTCTACCGATTACAGGTCGTGCTGTTCCTATCGTTAAAGATGAATATGTTGATAAAGAATTCGGTACAGGCTGTGTAAAAATCACCCCTGCACACGATTTTAATGACTATGAAGTGGGCAAACGTTGTGAATTGCCAATTATCAACATCTTCAACAAAAATGCGGAAGTATTGGCTGAGTTTGATTACATTGCGAAAGCAGGTGAACAAATCTCTAAAACCATCGCTGCGCCTGCGGACTACATCGGCTTAGAACGTTTTGCCGCACGTAAACAATTGGTTGCTCAAGCTGAAGCTGAAGGCTGGTTAGACCAAATCCAACCGTACACGCTTAAACCACCTCGCGGTGATCGTTCAGGTGTGATCGTTGAGCCATTATTGACGGATCAATGGTATGTAAAAATTGCGCCACTGGCTCAGCCTGCGATTGAAGCGGTACAAGATGGGCGTATCAAATTCGTGCCTGAACAATACAGCAACATGTACATGGCATGGATGAACAATATTCAAGATTGGTGTATTTCACGTCAGTTGTGGTGGGGTCACCGTATCCCTGCTTGGTACGATGCGCAAGGTAATGTTTATGTCGGTCGTAACGAAGCTGAAGTTCGTGCCAACAACAACATTGCTGCCGATATCGAATTAAGTCAAGACGAAGATGTATTGGATACATGGTTCTCATCTGCGCTATGGACGTTCTCAACTTTAGGTTGGTCTGGCGATGCACAGAAAGATGCAGCCAATGATTTCCTTAAAATGTTCCACCCAACTGATGTGTTGGTGACAGGTTTTGACATTATCTTCTTCTGGGTTGCACGTATGATCATGATGACCATGCACTTCATGAAGAATGAAGATGGTTCATCTCAAGTGCCATTCAAAACCGTTTACGTTCACGGCTTGGTTCGTGATGGTGAAGGTCAGAAGATGTCGAAATCTAAGGGCAACGTACTTGACCCACTCGACTTGATTGATGGTATTGATCTAGAAAGTCTTGTTGCAAAACGTACCACTGGATTGATGAATCCAAAAGATGCAGCCAAGATTGAAAAATCAACTCGTAAAGAATTCCCAGAAGGCATTCAAGCTTATGGTACGGACGCAGTTCGCTTTACTTTCTGCGCACTTGCCAATACAGGTCGTGACATTAAGTTCGATATGAAGCGTGTTGAGGGCTACCGTAACTTTGCTAACAAAATCTGGAACGCAACTCGTTTCGTTCTAATGAATGTTGAAGGTCAAACCGTTGGGCAAGAAGCGCGTCCTGATCTTTGGGAGCTTCCAGAAAAATGGATCATCAGCCGTCTACAAAAAGCTGAAGCTGCGGTGCATCAAGCATTCGCTACCTATCGTTTAGACCTTGCTGCGCAAGCGATCTATGACTTTATCTGGAATGAATACTGTGACTGGTATGTTGAGTTAACTAAACCAGTTCTGAATGATGCTAATGTTGCAGAAGAACGTAAAACAGAAGTTCGCCGTGTCTTACTTGCTGTGATGGAATCGTCTCTACGTTTAGCACATCCGTTGATGCCGTATTTGACTGAAGAAATTTGGCAAACACTTGCGCCGATGTTAGGCAAAGGTGGCGCAACGATTATGACTGCTCAATACCCTGTGCCTGATCAAGCGAAGATCAATGATCAAGCTGAAACAGATATGCAGTGGTTACAAGGCTTGATTGGTGCGGTACGTAATATTCGTGGTGAAATGGGCTTAGGTAATGCACGTTTATTACCTGTGTTACTTCAAAACACCACTGACGCTGAAAAAACGCAAATCACCCGTATTGAAACGTTATTCAAAGCTTTAGCTAAAGTTGAAAGCATTACTTTCTTGGCGGATGCTGAGCAACCGCCATTGTCTTCTTCTTCTGTTGTGGGTCATGTATCGGTATTTGTTCCAATGAAAGGCTTGATTGATCCTAAAGCTGAGTTGGGGCGTTTACAAAAAGACTTAGACAAAGTTCAAAAGCAACATGACCAAATTGCAGGAAAATTGGCAAATGAAGGTTTTGTTGCTAAAGCACCTGCTGCTGTAGTTGAAGGTGAAAAAGTGAAATTGGCTGAGTTTGCTGATCAGTTAGTGAAGATTAAAGCGAATATGGAGCAAATTGCCGCATTATAAAATAATAAGGGGCTATTTTAGCCCCTTTTATTTAGGAATTTTCAGATGAGTGTTTATTTTGAATTAGCCTGTATAACTTGTAATACCTATATCAATTTAGGTAATTATTGTTCTATGGGATTTTCTTATGGTAACACCCAATTATATGCATTTTTAGATCAACATATTCACTCTACTTGTGAGCTATTAGTATGTCGTGATGATCATGACTCAGCATGGTATGATATTAAATATAACCAAAATAATTCAGATCAAGATTATGAAGATCAAATTAATACTTCATTACAAAATCACTTTTTAAAAATACAAAAAAATAGCGGTATTAGAATTTACAACCAATTAGCTCATTTCATTGAAATATATCAAAATCAACTAGACGATTTAGAAAACATAGCTGAATTTATAATCAATACATCTTGCTTAAAAAATAAAGAACTAAAAATAGAAAATGTAAATTGCTTACCAATATTAAATGCTCAGTTTATCCCACTTGATCGATATGAGGATAGCTTTGATCTAGGCTGTATAGAATGCAAAAAATTTATTGATATTGGTACTACTGCTACGTGGATGGTTAATGGCTTTGAAGATTATGATTTATTATATACATTTTTAGCAGAGCATAAAAATTGCTCATCAAAAGTTTACATTTCAACAAATTATAGTTCGAATAAACCATGGAACCGTGCTGAAAACCATCTGCCTAACCAATTTCATTGTCATCCAGAATGGACTTGGGACACTCGCTCATTAAACCCTAAAGCGATTTGTTGCTATCAAAGTTCAATTTCTCAGTTTTCCGATACAGCCCCCAAAGTCTTAACTTTAAAAAGTGATATGATGGAACTGATTACTATTTCAAAAGATTCTATCGAAAAACTAGAAACCATATCAGATTGGCTATACAACCATAAAGATCATTATATTGAGATTTCATAACCTAAATCCTTTCTACCCCCAAATTAATACCTTTTTAAGTTGATATTTCAAAAATATAAATCAGGGTTATATCAAATTAAAAATAATATCTATTCCAAAAAATTTTCCATGCATCCCACTAAATACCTAATTCTTTATGCCAACTAACATCACATCTTCTTTCCAAATTTTCCTCTTTTAAAAACTCTGCATATTTACTCAACTTAAAGAGCAATTTCTCTCTAGGTTTTATATCTAACCAATCTTTTACATCCAAGAAAACATCATTATCAATATCCCAGATTTGCTTATAACGAATATCAATTTTCTTTTGTCCATTAATGAAAAGTTGAAAAGTATTTTTTAGAAATCCATCTTTTTGACTTACTGTTAAGCTCTCATCATCTAAACGATACAATGCTCTATCAAATAAAAAGTAAATAAAATCTCCACAACCAAAAATTGCTACTAATTTCCTCTGTTTATCAACTTCAGCATAAAGACCATATCCATTTGATGCACGCTGATTTTTTGATATATTCGATTGATCTAATTCTCTACTTTCAAAGTTAAAAGAATAAAGTTTGTCTTCATTATCAATATTTAAAAATATGATTGGATTACGTTCCATTCGTTAATATCCGAATAAATTTAATATTCCTATATTGCTGAACTCTATTAATACTACAAGTAATAGGCTTGCTAACATAGATTCAATATATGATATTCCCTCTCCTCTTAGGAGATGAGGAATGATTGTAGTTCCGCAAGGGAGAGGTGCTTTTACTTTTCAAATGAAAGCAAATATTTCACAAATTACCCAAAACTGATTCAGTATTCTTCAACAGATCATTATTCCAATACCTCACCACTTTTAAACCCAAAGCTTCTAAAAACTTGGTTCGCTCAACATCATAAGCTCGACCATCATCTGTATTATGTTGACTACCATCCAACTCAATCACTAAACCCAATTCATGGCAATAAAAATCCACAATATACGGCGCAATCACATGCTGTCTGCGAAATTTGAGATTCATAAATCGTTTAGCACGGAGTAATTGCCATATCAGGTGTTCTGCATCGGTGGCATTAGTCCGCATGGTTTTGGCTAATTCTAATAATTGTGGGTCTATTTTCATTTTTATTTTCCATTTTAATTACCCTCACCCCAGCCCTCTCCCTGAGGGAGAGGGAGTAGCATCTAATTTCATGAAAGTAAATATTTTAGTGGATGTTCCCTCTGCTTCTAGGAGAGGGTTAGGGAGAGGTGAATATCATCGCCATAAATTTTAAAGCACTGCTTATAAAATGCGACACAAGTAAGGCATGGCTATAATGTGATACTCTTCATTTTTTCTTAGCAGTCATTTTTGCAATTTTTTTCACCTGTGGGTCTTTATCATCTAATAATTGTATTGCAAGGTCATACCAATTAGCTGCACACTCTTGTCTCACTTTACTACTACTATCATCAACCAGATTCACTGCAAAATCATACCACTCAGCACAATATGCCCGAACAAAAGACTCAGGATCATCAAGCAACTGTTCTGCAAGATCATGCCAGCTTTTCGCAGCCATAAAACGATGACCAACTGTAGACGAATCGATATAACGCACAGCAATATCATGCCATTTACGAATACAGACATTGATCACAGAAACATCCGTTTCACCTTCATCAATAACTCGTATCGCCAAATCATGCCACGATGCAACACATGCCACTTTAACGGAAATATCAATAGATTGATTATGATCTAAAGTTTGTACAGCTAACTCATACCAATTTGCAACACAAGCAGATTGAACATAAGTAGATTGATCTTTGATTAATTCTTTGGCTAATTCAAACCACTTAGCTCCAATTTTTGCTCGGACTTCTTCAGATGAATCATTCATAAGTTTTTGAGCGAGATCATACCATTTTGCTACTACTTCAACTCTTACATCATCAGCCTCATCATTTACTAATTGTTGTGCTAAATCATACCAATTTTTAGCTATCTCAATTCGCACTTGAAGAGCAGAATCATCCTTTAAGAGAACAGCACATTCATACCAATGTTTTGCACAATAACTTCGAATCAGATCATCTGTATGTGCAATTTGTAATAATGCATAAGATTTTGAATTTTCTATTTTCTTTTCAATTGCTATATAGTTTGGCATTTATTTAATTTCATAAAGTTATTGCTGTTGTTATTCATATAACATTTTATTTATTCAGACAATATTTGGTATTATCAATACTCTAATTACAGCGTTAAATAATTACTTCCTGTATGTTTTTTACTCACAATTTAGACTTTATCTCTAAAATACAATAATCAAAGCACCCCATGCCCTAACAACATCTCCACCCCACTCAGCTTTTTCATATGCTTTAAACGTTCTTTTTCCCACTTCAACTGCTGCTTTAACTCAGCACAGTCCGCATCTATGGCTTTATACACATCACTCATATTTAGATGCTCTGCTTTGACTTTCTTCACTAACTGAAAAGAATCTAAAATCTCATCAATTTGACTTTCAAGCTGCTGACTTTGCGCATCCAATGCCAATTTATAAAACTTCACTTGCTCCGCAGATAACTCTTTCGTCCCAACACCTTTATTCTGTTCAAGCTGTAACTGGAGTTTGAGTAAATAAAACAAATCCTGTTGTTCATACGCCTGACTCGCCTGTTGGAACAATTCAGTTTTTTCTGCTTTCTTAGTCTCGTCTTGTTCACGGTCAGGGTGAATCATCGCAGCAATTTTCAAATAGACTGTTTTCAACGATTGGGCTGCCATTTGCTCAGCTTGTTCACGTTTCTGCTGTTGTCTCAGTTGCTTGGCTTGCTCTCGTGCCTGTTGCTGCTCGGCAGCATATTGTTCAAAATCTTCTTCTTCTAGTTCTATTTTTTGATCAAAATTTTCATTAAGTTCGAACTTAACGGACTGTACTTTTTTATTCTGCTTCACTGATTGCTGTGCATGTTGCTGATAAAAGGTATCAATCTGCTTCACTAGCTCTAATCGTTCTTCATTCAACATTTTAGAACGCTTTAACATTTGTGCAAGTTGAGCAATTTTTTCATCCAGTTGCTGCATATCCGCTTTGGAAAACTCATGGCTGTGTAACAGATTCCAAAGTTGTTCTAACTGCTGAAACAAGATTTCATGCAATTCACTATATACAGGCATCAGTTTTTGCCGTGTATGTTGTTGAATTTCAGCTTGGGCATTTTGCCATGTCGCGAGACTAACTTTTTGCTGTTCTATTTGATCAATCAGGCGATTCAGCTTCTTCTGCTGCGAGGAAGGTTCAGCCCTTTGCTTTAAACTGACTTTAAGATCAAAGGACATACTCATCATTCACCTAAAAATTTTAAAAAGCGTAGTAATAATCAAATATTAAAAGTAGTGCTTTGCCGAATCTACTTACGTCAACCTCTTAATCTGCTATAGCAGTCAAGAAATCACCCGATTACGTCCTTGCTGCTTCGCCATATACAAATTTTTATCTGCACGACGTATCGCACCATTCATATCAGTATCATCTAACTGGACTACACTTACCCCAATACTTAAACTGATGCGGTGATCTACAATAATTTGTTCTTGCTCAATCGTAGATCGGATTTTCTCTGCCAATATCGCAGCTCCATCCAATGAAGTAACAGGCAACAAGGCAATAAACTCTTCGCCACCTAAACGTGCAACGAAATCAGTAATGCGTAAAGCAGTTGGAAGAATCTCTGCAACACGCTGCAATACTTGGTCACCTTTTTCATGTCCAAAGGTATCATTCACCTTTTTAAAGAAATCGATATCCATTAATAGCACTGCATAAGTCTGTTGTGTACGCGACATTTGAGTAAATAGATAGGATAAATAATCATTGAAAGCACGGCGATTATGTAAGCCCGTAAGTGCGTCATAACGCGCAATATGAGCTAATTCGACATTGGCAACTTGTAGTTCGTGCGTACGTTCTGCAACTTTTTGCTCAAGTGTGGCATTGGCATCTTGAAGTTGATGCTTTTGAGTAAGCAAGGTATCGGTCATGCTTTGCAACGATTGCGATAAACCTTGAATTTCACGAATACTGGTCTGTGCTTCAAATTGAATATCTTCTTGCCCTTTTTCTACTGCATGCGCTGAATCTGCTAATAATTCAATCGGACGGCTGAACTTATTCGCCAATTTATAAGTGAGTAGCAACAGCAATAATGACAAAATAAAGCCGAGGGCTAAAATTTTATGTTGTAGTGATTTCACTTCTGCTAAAGCAATCGAAATAGGCTGACGAATAATTACGTGCCAACCTAAATTGCTCTTAGTTTGAGAAAGCACGGGGACATCTGTAGTTAAATACTGTTGTTTTTCATTCCAATTATGCAAAAAAGAATGTCCACGATTTGCCTGAAATACAGGAGGCTGGACTTGTCCAATGCTTTTAAAGGGATATAGAATTTCACCATGCTGATTGACAATAAATACCTCAATACCTCGTTGTGCAGAATTTTCCGACAGTGAACTGCTCAATACATGACTCGCCCAACTCCAATCTGCATGTGCAGCCAAAACGCCTTTAATTTTCTGTGTCGATGGATCATAAATTGGCGTAGCGAAATCAATAAAACGTAATGGTTCATTAGGATTAATCGCTTTAATTTTCTTAGCCAGTAAAACAGCTTTATGGACATCCCCCAAATACACTTGATTCACACCATGAATAAACCACGGGCGTTCAGAAACATCAGCCCCTTCTAGTAAATGATTAGCTGCAACGACAACTTGCCCCTGAGTATTGGCGATTCCTAACCAAGCATAATATTTATAAGACTTTTTAACTTGCTCAAGTTGTTGCTGTACTCGCGGGTTATGAAAGTCAGCCTCAGCAAAAAATGGAGATTGACTTAATAACACCATTTCTCGTTCACGTTCTGTAAGTGAGTTTGCCAAGGTATTGCTAATACTTTTCGCTGCAATATATAAAGTCTGACCACTGGTTTGATTCATTTGCGCCGAAGCAGTCTTACCAATATATAAAGTAATACACAGCCCAAACATAAAAGACATCCCTGCAAACAGGATTAGTAGTCGATTACGAAAGGAATCTATGCGAAATACGTTCATTTACACCCTATAGCAAATCACTTTTTAAGCTCAGCAATATATCAAAGATCTTTTATGAATTATTAAGTCAAAGTAACGAATGGACTCGGAAAAACGCTGAATCCGATGAAAGTAGACTCAAGTTCTATTGCTCGAGCTTAAACTGCAATTTTCGTTTGCAATAACGCATTAATATTTAAAAATTTAGTTCTCAAAGCACAATAAATGGTGCTATTTTTAAGAAAAATGCACCACTTTTCACCAAAATTATAATTTATTTTCTAAATTGGTGCGTTTTTTGCATTATATTTTTTATCAAATTGGGTTGTTCAATGACAACTTAAGTTTTTAGATTTACTAAATCTATTTTGGTGCAAAAAACGAATCAAATGTTTGCATCGAAATTAAATTTAGCACTTTTTTTGAGCACCACTATGCAAAACGTAGATCTATTTTTCTTACTGCTCGGTGCAGTACTCGTATTGGCAATGCATGCAGGTTTTGCATTTCTTGAGCTGGGTACAGTCCGCCACAAAAACCAAGTCAATGCACTCAGTAAAATTCTGACCGATTTTGCGATTTCAGCAATCGCTTATTTCTTTGTCGGTTACTGGATTGCCTATGGACAAAACTTTTTCCATGCGGGCAGTGCTTTAGCAGCCGATCATGGTTACAACCTCATGCGCTGCTTCTTCCTCCTGACTTTTGCAGCGGCGATTCCCGCGATTATTTCAGGTGGTATTGCGGAACGTGCCAAAATGCGTTCACAAGCAATAGCAACCTTGATTTTAGTCGCTTTAATCTATTCTTTTTTTGAAGGCATGATTTGGAATGGTAACTACGGCTTTCAAAAATGGTTAGAAAGCTCTTTTGGTGCAAGCTTCCATGACTTTGCAGGTTCAGTTGTCGTACATGCAATGGGCGGTTGGATTGCTTTAGCAGCAGTGATTTTGCTCGGTGCACGTCACGGTCGTTATAAACAAGATGGTCGTGTAAGTGCACATCCACCTTCATCGATTCCATTTCTTGCTTTAGGCTCATGGATTTTGATTGTCGGTTGGTTTGGCTTTAATGTCATGAGTGCACAGCGTGTCGATGCCATTTCAGGATTAGTTGCGATTAACTCACTCATGGCAATGGTTGGCGGTACATTGACTGCAAACTTTATGGGTAAAGATGATCCTGGTTTCTTACACAATGGCCCACTTGCAGGTCTAGTTGCAATCTGTGCAGGCTCGGATATTGTGCACCCAATTGGTGCATTGTTGATTGGTAGTGCCGCAGGCGGTATGTTTGTTTATCTATTTACTTATACTCAGAACAAACTCAAAATCGACGATGTGCTTGGTGTATGGCCTTTGCATGGTGTGTGTGGTGCTTTCGGTGGTATCGCAGCAGGTATTTTTGGTCAACAAGCATTAGGTGGTTTAGGCGGTGTATCCATTATTTCGCAAATCATTGGAACTGGTTTAGGTATTATCATTGCACTTGCCGGTGGTTTTATTGTCTATGGTGTATTGAAAGCCACAATTGGTATTCGTCTCTCTCAAGAAGATGAATATCGTGGTGCAGATCTTTCTATTCACAAGATTTCAGCCAATTCAGAAGAATCAATGTTCTAAACTGTAATGTTTAAAGCGGCAATCAAGCCGCTTTTTTTATGGATATTTAAGAGACAATTAAGCTTTAAAATATTAAATAGCAGCATGATTTTTCCGCCCAAACTGCATGCGCTATGATCTTCAAAACCCGCTTTTTTTTACTCACAAGCTCTTTATTGTGCATCAGTTTTTTTATCCTGTTATTTCTGTTTCCAGTTGGCGGAGCAATTGATCTTTATTTAATTCAACCTTGGGTCGGTACTTTTGGTGAGTTTGCATTAAAAGGTGATTGGTATCTCGCAAAACTTAATCATACTTATGTCAAACAAATGATTACTGCGGTTTATCTCAGCTTTTTCATTCTATGGTGTGCATCATTTAAAGTTGAAAAACTCAAAAGCAAACGTTGGCAATATGGTTATATGTTTTGGGTCAGTATGTTGTGTACATGTATCATAGGTTTACTCAAAGCACATTCGATGCATGCATGCCCTTATGATATGACTCATCCAACAGCAACAGGATTTATTTGGGATTTTTCGGCAACGGCAGGACATTGTTTCCCAGGTGGGCACGCAAGTACAGGCTTTGCTTTAGTCACGGGTTATTTTGTTTATCGTCTTGATCAAACCAACAGAGCATGGTTTTATTTATTCGCAGGTGTCTTACTTGGCTTTGCTATGGGTTGGGCGCAAATGATGCGTGGTGCTCACTTTCTAAGTCATAATCTATGGACAGGATGGATCTGTTTAGTCATAAATTTTGTAGTTTATATGATCACATATAAACGTCACTTGCTGCTTGCAGAACGCAATTCTGTAACGCAAATGAGTCCTAATATGATAAAGTGAGGCTCAATCTGCATTCACACATGCACCTCACAATAATCACTTAGGTACTTTTTGCTGCTCATGGATGACTTTCAAAATTTTTTAGAAACTTCTTTAACTGGGCAACAATCTTCTATACACGTTTATGATCTAAGTTCACGTAAAGTATGGTTAAAGAAAGCATCTGAACGTCATGGTTTATGGCTTTATACACCACTCAAATGGTTAGCCAAGATTTTTAATTTAGGTGCAATGGTTCCTGTTCCCAATCAGGGCGGTTCTGCTGCGATACAATGTGAATCAAAACGTATTCAACAACTAAAATCTCTAGGTGTTTCAACACCCAATGTTTTGGCTATCTCACAGAAAGGGATCTTACTCGAAGATATCGGATCACAACACCAAACCCAAGTTATCCAACTCGATCAAGCACTTGCTCAATGTCAAAATGATATTGCCTCAAAATCATTATTATTTAGCCAAGCAATTCAAGCAATTCAATATATTCATTCACAAAAAGGCTATTTAAGCGAAGCATTTGCTCGAAACATTCTTGTTGATCAAAATCATCAGTTTAGTTTTATTGATTTTGAAACTGACCCTTTAGAGGTACTCAGTTTACATGATTGCTTTGTCCGTGATTGGTTACTATTTATTTTCTCTACAGCCTATCATTTTGAATTTGAAAAATTAGCTGATGCTAGCCAAATCCTTTATCGTGCATTACTTGCCGAACCACAAGTATATAGTGACATTTGTAAAGTTGGAAAACGCTTAAAGTGGGTTCTAAATTTTAATATCAGCAAAGTTGGCAATGATGGAAAACGTATCCAAAAATGTGTTTTATTCTTACGTTATTTGAAAGAGCAATCAGAAAAAAATACGTAATTTTAAAATAGTCCTTCAATACAAATGCAGTGCTTAATGTCACAATTAAAGTTTTTTAGGTAAACGTACTAAAACTGATAACCCGCCTAAATCAAGGCTTCGGGATAAGATTAGGCTTCCACCTAATCGCTGTGTTGCCTTATCGACAATTGAAAGCCCCAAGCCACTCCCCACCTCTAAATGGTGATGCACCCGATAAAAGCGTTTTAAAACTTTATCATACTGTTCGGGGTCGATACCTACGCCACTATCCTCAATTTGGATACAGGCAAAATCATCACTATCGCTATACACGGCAATATTAATGATACCTTGATCTGGCGTGTACTTAATCGCGTTATCAATCAGGTTAAAAATAATTGAATGTACAGTTGATTCAAGGCTTTGCATTTCGATCAGATCATTACGCTCAAAACCCAAATCAATTTCTTTCTGCATAGCCAGATTAACAAGCTGTTCAACACAATTCAGTGCGACATCATTAAGACAAAACTGCGTATTTGGCTCTATCAAACTTAATGCAACATCTTGTTTTGCCAATGCCAATAACTGTGTGACCAAATGTTGTATACGAGCTAAGCCTTTACTCAAATTTTGTAAAGCTTCATGCTCAGGAAATTGGCTAATCAGAATCTTAGTTTGTAAATTTAATGCGGTGACGGGTGTCCGTAACTCATGCGCTGCATCGGCAATAAACTGCTTCTGCTCAGTTTGTGCATGTTGTATCCGTTCGAATAAATGATTCATTTCTTCGATCGTTGGGATGAGTTCTTGGGGATAATCATGACTATCAATTGGGCTGAGGCCCTCTGAATCACGCCGCTTTAATTCTGTTTTAAAATCATCCAAAGGTTTCAAACTTAATCGAATAATAAAAGCTAAAACTAAAATAGCGAAAGGTAATAAAACCACATAAGGAACAAACATACTCCCCGCCAATTCCCATGCAAATGATTGGCGTACTTCTTCTTGTTGACTCACCTGTATTTGATAATCTTTGAGCGGAATAACATAAGCACGCCATTTACCTTGCGGCGTGTCTTGACTATAAAAACCAGCTTGTTTTACAGGTGGAATCAATAAATGTGTCTGATGCCATAAATGGCTCTGATCTTTATATGCCCAAATATCAACTAGTAAGTCTTCTTCATGATAAGTTCGATGTAATTCAACTTTACTTGCAACTGTGGTTAAGGGCTGAGTTGTCGAACGTTCAGCCATGTATTGCATTTGCGTATCAAGGATTTCATCAACTTCATGCAACGCTGTTTTATAAGCAGTAAAAATTAATAAACATCCAAGCAAAAAACTAAAGACCGATGTTCCCCAAACCAGCCTTTTTTTCAGTGAATATTGCTTAGATATTTTCATAAATATTTATGATTGTCCTAGTCGGTAGCCTAAACCACGAATTGTTCGAATAAAATCTTTACCTAGTTTGGCACGTAAATGATGTACATAGACTTCAATGGTATTACTGGTGACTTCACTGTCAAAATCGTAAAGCTTGTCTTCAAGATTTGCTTTAGAAAAGATTTTATTCGGGTGCGTCACTAAGGGGATGAGAATCGCCCATTCACGATTTGATAACTCAATCTGCTGACCTTTGAAGGTTGCTAAGTGTTGTTCTACATCTAAAATTAGATCACCATTTTTTAATAAATGTGCCTGATTCTTCAATTGAGATGTTTCAGCATGACCTCTACGCAATAACGCATGAATTCGAGCCAATAATTCATCAAACTCATAAGGTTTAATCAAGTAATCATCTGCCCCCTGATTTAACCCATCTACACGATTTTGTAATTGATCCCTTGCTGAGATAATCAGTACAGGAAGTGAGCTACGCTGACGGATTTGTCTCAAAACCTGCATACCATCCATCAATGGCAAACCTAAATCAAGCAAGACCAAATCAAAACTTTGTTTGCCTAGTAAGGAAAGCCCATCAACCCCATTATTGACCCACTCTACCTCAAATTGATGGTAGCGCAACAGGGTCAATGTAGACTCTGCAATCATAAAATCATCTTCGATCATCAAGATTTTAGTCATGATTTCATCTCACTTTAAGGTTTAGAACATGTAGCTAACATGTCATTTTTAGGGTCAATGACTTGAGTTTTCACATCAAGTAAACTCAACATCGTTGGAAATAGGTTGTCTTGACTTAATTCACTTTTATTCTGTTGCGCTAAACATTTAATTTGTGGAGTTGCCTGTTTTTTCCAAAGGTCAGAGAACCACATAAACATCGGAACATGGGTTTGCTGAGTTGGTGCAATTGCATAAGGCGCGCCATGTAAATACATACCACTCTCACCTGTCGACTCGCCATGATCAGATAAATACCACAAACCTGTTTCATATTGTGTTGCCGTTTTTAATGTTTCAATTAAAGAATCTAAAACATAATCTGTATACAACAACGTATTATCATAACTATTTAATAAAGCTTCACGCGAACATCCTTGAATCGCATTGGTATCACACGTCGGTTTAAAAACTTTAAATGCTGCTGGAATACGTTTGTAATACGCAGGGCCATGACTGCCCATTTGGTGTAAAACAATTAAACGTGGACGGGTATCGCCTTTAGGAATCGTTGCAAGATATGCTTTTAAACTCTCAATCAAAATATCATCGAAGCATTCTGCGTCTTGACACCATTTTTGTTGCAGTGGTTCAGGAATTTTAAATTGTTCAACCCGATCGCATGCTCCCTTACAACCCGAGTTATTATCAATCCATGTCACTTGATAGCCAGCACGTTTTGCAATATCTAACAAACCTTCACGATGGCTCGCAAGTCGTTCATCATAATCTTCTCTCGGCATACCAGAGAACATACAAGGTACTGAAATTGCTGTTGCTGTACCACACGAACTGACCTGAGAGAAATTAAGTAAATCCTGTTTCGACAGTTTTGGATTGGTATTTTTCGCATAGCCATTTAAAGAAAAGTTTTCCGCACGTGCTGTCTCACCTACGACTAATACCATCAATTTAGGTAAAGTACTGCCATTCGCTTTTTGCATCACAGCATCTTCACCATAAGTGACAAGAGGTAATTTCTCTTTAGGCGCTTTCTTTTTATAATATGAAGCGAATGAAGCAATCATATTTTGCGGTGAAATCATGCCTTTTAAATCACGATTTTCACGGAAGATTGCCGCAAAATCGACATAGAACACAAATAATAATCCACCAACCAATGCTAAAGAAACAATTGAGGCCACTACTTTTTTGATGACTAGACGAACGATTGGCTCAGGCTTTAATTTAAGCATTAAAATGGCAATGATCGGTAGCACCGTCATCCCCAATGTCCACACAACCAAATGCCATGACCATGTATCACGCGCCTCAGAAATATCGGTTTGCATTAAATTCTGAACTTGATCTGAAGTAATCAACACACCTAAAGTATTTACGGCATATGAGGCAAATCCACCGATAAAAACTAAAGCAATCGCAATCGGCTTTGCTGTCCATTTCCAGTTTAAAAGCTGAAAAATAAAATTATATCCCGCAACAACCACCATAACTGATGCAACAACAAACAGTCCTGCTTTTATACCAGTATAAGGTGTAAGCGATTGGATTTTTTCATAAAAAGCGATATTTAGAAAAACACCCAACCATATTGCAAGCAATAGATTGAAAGCAAATAAGGATATCGATTTAGTCTTGAGTTTCTGTAGGAGCATGATCTTCACAATCTGAAAATAAATTTCTTAGCTTCGTTAAGATAAGAATAAAAACTTAAAAATGACTTAAACTAAATAATTGAGACTTAACAAAACTATGGATCAATCTCTATATATGAAAGTGTGAATTGAAAATGACTTTTCTTTACTTTCTCATCTATAAATGATCTTCATCTTCTTGTCTGAAATCATCTTATTCAGTTAAATTATTAGATGACAGCATAATGAAATAGAAATAAAAAAACACCCTCTAAGCGAAACTTAGAGGGTGTTTTTAGATATTAAGATATTAGAATTTGAATTCTAGTCCCAACCCAGCTACAGGTTGTTTATCTTTTTTATCGGCTTGCTCAAGTGTTAAATAACCTGCGTAACCATAGGTTTTAACTTGTTTATTAAAGGCATAGTCTACACCACCAATAATTTGCTTAGCTTTAAAATCAGCAGTGTTATTTTTAAAACTGGTATCATTTTGGCTATATTGACCTTTTACAGTCCAACTTTTCGCTTGTGGAATATTATATTCCGCACCAAGTAACCAACCTTGAGCATCATCAATATTCTCAGATCCAGCAGCGTTACCTAATGCTTTTTCGACTTCAGATGTTTGATAAAGTGCTTTTAATGCTAAACCTTCCACAGGATTCAAACGACCAATTACACGAACCGTATTTGCAGCAGCAAATAATGAACTTCCTGTAATAGCCTTATCAGAAGCATTGAGAATACCGCGTCCTAAGAAATTACTAGGAATCGCTTTATCATATCCAATGCCAGCAACCAATAATCGGCTTTCAAAGCTTGCAGATGCTGACCAAGAATCACCTAATCCACGCCCATCAACCTTCGCAACGCCGGCTTTACTATTATCAATACCTGTTGCTTCACCCGTTGCCAACAAAGCATTTACTTTAATCGCACCATCTAATACAGGTACTTTTACCG
The DNA here is from genome assembly GCF_000374425.1 of Acinetobacter tjernbergiae DSM 14971 = CIP 107465. Classification (GTDB taxonomy): domain Bacteria; phylum Pseudomonadota; class Gammaproteobacteria; order Pseudomonadales; family Moraxellaceae; genus Acinetobacter; species Acinetobacter tjernbergiae. The sequence continues at coordinate 269,147 of NZ_KB894353.1, forward strand.
CTGGAGATTCATAAACAACGACATTGCTAATACGATTTTCACCAGTGAAAATACCATTCACATCAGCTTTATTTGCAACATAGTTATTAAAAGTATCAACAACACTCGATAATTGTTTAACTGGAGTATCATGTACGCCAATTTTAATTGTACCTAATTGACTGTCTTTTAAACCAACAAATCGGTTTCGTTGCGTCCAATCAGTGCTATCACCATCAGCACTCAATCCCCACTCTGCAGCATACACAGCACTTAAACGATCTGTTAGTTTTTCATCGCCTTTAATCCCAATAAACGAACTATTTGAGCTGATTTCCCAAACATCTCGATTAGCCGTCTTTGCATTCTTTTCTGGTAAATAATCAACACTGGCATCAATCTCACCATAGATTGTTGGTGCTGCAAATGTTGAAGTTGCGAGTAAACCAAGCACTGCTGCTGTTACAATTTTGATTTTCATTGTTTACGTCCTAGCTAAATTTGTAACAAATCCTACACATTAACTTTATATGACAAAACGATTAAAATCTTATTTATTTATTCTATTTTCGACTAAAGTTTAATTTTTATACGTATTAAACACCTATTAAAAATCAGATTAGAAAACAAATTTATCAATAAATATCAATATATTGAAACAAAAATAAACAATACTATTCAATAAAAATTACTTATTCATAAAAATGGTATTTCTAAGAGGAGTCTGTACTTTAGTCGATAAGTGATCAAAACAATTGCCTTAATTTATTTCAAAAAATAAAAAAACACCCATAAATTTGTAATAAAAATCTATTTTTACCTTGTATTATTTTTCCAATAAAAAATAGGCAATAAACATAAAATAGAAATCATAACAATGATGAGCAAATAGTGGTAGTAACCCGCTAGATCGCCAATAATGCCACTTCCTAAATACAATAAACCACTTATTGTCGCCATAATAGAAACTTGAAAAGTGAAATCTGTACCTGCAGATTGTTTACGGCTGTATTGCATAATCAAGGTTAACATTACAACCAACAACATGGCTGAGCATGCATCTTCAAATGCATTTACGCTATACAACCAAAATGGAGCGATCGAAGCGTTAAATTCATAACCATAAGCAATGACAGTATAAGCCGCTAAACTGATAATTTTCAAAATAGAAAATACAATTAAGCAATTCACTCTTGAAAAATGTTTTAACAATAGCCCAGCAATCCCTGCACCTATCAGTGCTGCAACTGCACCAAATATGGTAATAAAAATACCAATCTGGCTAAAATTTAACCCCATATCTACCATCAGCGGTTTTAATAAAGGCCCTGCTAAACCATCAGCAACTTTAAAACTCAACAAAACCATTAACCACGTTTCTAACTCTTTAGAAGACGTAAAATAATTGAGATATTTTTTGATGGCTTGGCTAAATGAAAGAGGAGTCTTTTGATCTGCAATATTTTTCACTGCATGTATAGGTTCTCGATAGAACAAAACAGGTACGGTATTCAAAAAAACCAGCCCAGCTAAAACTAAAAAAGTTTTCTGCCAGTCCAACCAATCTAAACACCACAACACCGCCCCACCGCCCACAATAAACCCTAGACGCGAGCCAATCACTTGAAAGGTATTGCCCCAATGCTGTTGATCATTTTTGAGTAAATTGACAGCTAAGGCATCTGTCGCAATATCTTGAGTGGCACCTGTCAAATTCATCAGAAAAAGTAAGGCAAAGAAAATAAATAAATAACTGGGTTGATCAAGTGCTTGAATAGGGAAAAAAGACAGGATGATGAGAATCAAAACACTGGATAATTGCGTTGGAATAATCCAACTACGATAGTGCCCTAAACGAGAAAGCGCAAAACGATCAACATAAGGTGCCCAAAAGATTTTGATTGACCACGGCAACATCAGCAAACCAAAACCACCGATATGCGCCAAAGAAACGCCTTGCGCTCTTAAAATCACAGGTAAAGCATGGGTCATAAAACCAACAGGCAATCCCTGTGCCCAATATAGAGAAAACAATAAAATGTAAATCTGTCGAAGATTAAGCATTTAGAGTTTTCCATAACAGCACAATAAGGGGGCTTAAGTATCCAATCCTTTCATTCATCTGGCAATAAAATCTTAGTTTTTGCCAATGCAGTGTATGTCATGAATGTTTAACATCAATTGTAGTTGTCATCATAATTCTGAATTTATGTCACAATATTTTCCAGATCTCCCTCCTTTAGTTCCTCAACGTGGGACAGCATTTAGCCGAGCCTTGTGTCGAAAACTGTTTCTAACTCAAGGTTGGACAGTGGTAGGCGAAATTCCTAATTTAGCCAAAGCGGTTGCAATTATTTCTCCCCATACCTCAAATATTGACGGTTGGTATGGTTTTCTAGCGATTGGTGGTCTTGGTTTAAAAGTGACCGTTCTCGGCAAAGATACTTTATTTAAACCACCATTTAAGCCGCTTCTAGATTGGGCGGGTCTCATTCCTGTTCATCGAGATAGTGCGCATGGTCTGACAGAACAAGTGGTCGCAACCATTCAAAAATATGACAAAATTTGGGTGGGTATGGCACCAGAAGGAACACGTAAAAAAGCTGAAAAAATAAAAAGTGGTTTCTATCATATTGCCCATGCAGCGGGAATTCCAATTGTGATGTTTGCCTTTGACTATGATCACAAGATCATTTACTGCTTAGGTGCATTCACGCCAACAGGTCATTATCAACATGATCTTGAACAAATCATGCAACGTTACGTCGGTCATTTCTCTCCCAAGAATCCACACTGGCTTGCAGAACCATTACAAAAACTTGTGAAAAAGAACTAGAAAATTAGGGGTAAATCTGCTCTGATGTGACCATCTTTTTGTATATTTTATCTCCATTTCATATGAAAATTGCTCGACTGTCTTGCTTTGCACTTCTTAGCTTAGCTTTATTTGGTTGTGATCAAACCGCAAAGAAAACTCCCCCAACAACAGCGATTAAAGCACGTGAACCTGTCATTGCATTGGCTTTAGGTGGCGGTGGTGCAAAAGGCTTTGCCCATATCGGTGTGATTAAAGTGTTAGAGTCACATGGGATTAAAGCGAAAATTGTCACAGGTACTAGCGCAGGTAGTTTTGTGGGCAGTATTTATGCCAGTGGTCAAACACCATATCAAATGCAGAATCTTGCATTAAAACTACAAGAATCAGACTTACGTGATTTAACGTTGAATAGCCAAGGCATTATTTTGGGTCAAAAACTGCAAAACTATGTGAACAGCCAAGTCGGCAATAAACCAATTGAGAAATTCCCAATTCGTTTTGCTGCTGTAGCGACACGTTTAGACAATGGTAAAAAAGCCGAGTTTATTAAAGGGAATGCAGGTCAAGCAGTACGGGCTTCTTGTAGTATTCCAAACGTCTTTGTCCCTGCGGTGATTGGGAATACTAAATATGTAGATGGTGGTTTAGTCAGTCCAATTCCTGTTAAAACAGCGAAAGATATGGGTGCTGATATTGTGATTGCTGTTGATATTTCTGCACGCCCAACTGGTGACAAACCATTAAGCATGTGGGGATTATTAGACCAAACCATTAATATTATGGGACAACAAAGTATTAATGAAGAATTGAGCCAAGCGAATGTGGTGATCCAGCCTAAAGTAGGTCATTTAGGTGTGCTTGATCTTAAATCAAGTAATCAAGCGATCTTAGAAGGTGAAAAATCGGCTCAAGCAAAGATTACCGCAATTCAAAATGCGATTACAGCATTTAAGAAATCCCCTGCTGCTTTTAAACCTGCTTCTCGTTCTAAATTCTAAAAATAATCTTGAAGGGCTACTGGTATTTGATCGCTACTTGCCATCTGAGCAAGATTCTTGATGACCACCAGCCCTAAATTCTAAAAAAACAATCATTGTATATTCATCAAGATAATGATCTGCTAGAGTGCTAGAGGTGAATGTTTTTTCACCTCCATTCAGTTTAATGATGTGAGCAAATCTATGGAATTTGTAGTTGAGCCGTGGCACTGGTTTGTATTAGGAATTTTACTGATTCTTTCAGAATTGATTCTGACCGCTTTTGCTGCGTTATGGTTTGGTATAGCAGCAGTGATGGTCTGCATTTTACTATGGCTTTTCCCAATGATGGGCTTTACCACCCAAGTGATTACTTGGGGGATTTTATCTATTTTATGTACGATTCTTTGGTTCAAATTTATCAAACCACTTTCTATCGATAAAACCAAAGCAGGGCTTCCTCGTGAAGCAACCATCGGTCAAGTGGGTATGGTCATTCAAACGGGACTGAATCATGGGCAAATTATCGTCCGTTTTTCGATGCCTGTTTTAGGTTCTGATGAATGGAATTGCCGTTGTGCTGTTCCAGTACAAGTCGGTGATCGCGTTCGAGTAATTGATATTTTGGGTAATGATTTAGTCGTTCAACCGCATAGCAACTCATAAACATAAAGAGGGTTTCCAATGTCTGTCGGTACTATTGTTGTCTTAGCACTTTTAGCTTTTATTGGTACAACTATTTTTAAAGGGGTTCGTATTGTTCCCCAAGGTTATAAATGGATTGTGCAACGTTTAGGTAAATACCATACCACTTTAGGTCCTGGTCTGAATTTTGTTATTCCTTATATTGATGAAGTGGCTTATAAAATCACGACCAAAGATATTGTTTTAGATATTCCATCACAAGAAGTGATTACCCGAGACAATGCCGTATTAGTGATGAATGCCGTTGCCTATATCAATTTAACCACACCTGAAAAAGCTGTGTATGGGATTGAAAACTATATCTGGGCGATTCAAAATCTAGTTCAGACTTCACTACGATCAATTGTCGGTGAAATGGATTTGGATGATGCTTTATCTTCACGTGATCATATTAAAGCAAAATTAAAAGCTGCCATTTCTGATGATATTTCAGATTGGGGCATCACCCTTAAAACAGTTGAAATTCAAGATATTCAGCCATCTCACACAATGCAAGCGGCAATGGAAGAACAAGCGGCGGCTGAACGTCAACGTCGTGCTGCCGTAACCAAAGCAGATGGTGAAAAACAAGCAGCTATCTTGAGCGCAGAAGGTCGTTTGGAAGCCTCTCGTCGTGATGCCGAAGCACAAGTAGTACTTGCTGAAGCGTCTCAACGTGCCATTGAAATGGTAACGAGTGCTGTTGGTGACAAAGAAATCCCTGTCGCTTACTTACTCGGTGAGCAATATGTGAAAGCGATGCAGGATCTATCTAAATCAAGCAACGCAAAAACTGTGGTACTTCCAGCAGATGTACTCAATGCAATTCGTGGAATTATGGGTAAACACTAACTGTTACTTCTAAAAATAAAAGCAGCGATAATGCTGCTTTTATTTTAACGATTCAAAATCAATTTTCGATCTTTGACTGGTAGCTGTTTTACGATCAAATCATAAGAATCTTGAATGAGATCCTGAACTAAATCAGCTGTGATATCTGAATTACTGGCAATCGAAATCCAATGCTTTTTATTCATATGATAACCCGCTGAAATTGAGGCATAGAGTTCTTGATATTCTAGACTTTTTTCAGGCTTACATTTTACAGTGATGATCAATTTTCCTGAGTAAGAACCAATCAACATAAACATCTTGTCAAAAATTTTAAACACTTCACAATCTGGACCAAAAGGTTGTGACTGGATCGAAAAAGCAAGTGTTTGTCCATACTCCAGTGCCAATTGTTCTAGTTGATCTTCATTCATAAAACCGTATCCTATTGTTATGAATACTTATAAAAATATTTCGTTGCTATAAATAAACTTTGAATTATTTTCTATTCATTCTTTCTCAAATCTGAGCTGATCATAAAATACCTCAAACTCAGTTTTACCATCTTGTGCTGCAATACCCCAAGGTATTTCAGTCGTGATTATGCAACGCTTTCGCCCATCGGATTCAACCCATATGCGAATAATTTCGCAAGCAATCACTCCTTGTTGTGGATAATGGCTCATTTCATGTAAGTTTTGATCTGTAAATATAGGTACTTTATCAATAAACAACCATTCTCGATTTGAACTATCTGTTAATACGCACTCAACCCAACCAGGAAAAGAGGAATCTACAAATCGAACGATCTGAACATTGAGCATGTACATCACATTCCACCTAAATCAAACTGTAAAAATTCGACAAATACCTCAATCTTGAAAATACTTATTAATTCCTAAGCCCCTAGATTATAGAGCATATCTTAGCTTTTCCGTGCTAACAAGAATTGTGAAATCTCAACTAATTCTTTGGCATCATCACCAAAATATGCCAATGCTTCAAAGGCTTGATCATGTAAATTTTGGGCATAAGCTTGAGCCTGTTGCAAGCCCATCAATGCGGGATAAGTAGATTTTTGTACTTGCTCGTCTTTACCTGCAGTTTTACCTAAAATTTCAGTGCTTGCCGTAATATCTAAAATATCATCTTGAACTTGGAAAGCTAAACCAATGCTTTGTCCAAATTGACGTAGTTTAGGAATTGCCTGATCCGTCCCTGCAAAAATTGTCACAGCACCCATCATAATTGCCGCTTGAATCAATGCACCCGTTTTATTACGGTGAATATTTTCTAATTCAGTTTGATCAACTTGTTTGCCTTCAGCCTGCAAATCTAAGACCTGACCACTGACCATTCTCGAACTGGCTGTCGCTAAAATCTGCATTTGTTTCAAGACAACTGCTGCATCTGTGCCCTGTCCCTGTTCATCAAACAAACGGCTTCCCAAAATCTCAAATGCCATTGACTGCAAAATATCGCCTGCCAATAATGCTGTATTCTCACCAAATGCAACATGACACGTTGGCTGACCACGGCGAAGCAAATCATTGTCCATACATGGCAAATCATCATGCGCCAACGAGTAACAGTGAATTAACTCAACAGCAACAGCAGCACGACGCGCCGCCGCAAAATTGTGGTTCGACTGTAACGAAGCTGCTGCGTAGCATAACGCTGGACGGACACGTTTCCCCCCCAACATCACCGCATGATGAACGGCTGACTTTAATGGTTCAGGAATGGAAAATGCAGCCAATGCTGTCAATAAATCTTGTTGAATACGTTGTTGAGCTTGTTGTAGAACATCCGCATTAACTTGAGAAATAGATGACACGATTGCCTCGGGAAATTTTAATGAAAGGATCAACTGACAAGAAAATGCCAGAATGACAACATCATAACATCATTTATTTAGAGAAATTGTTTTTGTGTTTTGAATAACTTCAAAATAATAAAGCCTTCAAATGAAGGCTTTATTCACGGGATTAAATTAGCATTTAGAAAGTATCACCCGGTACACGAACCCAACCTTCCATCAAAACACGTGCACTACGACTCATGATTGCTTTTTTCACAGCCCATTTACCATTGATGAATTCTGCTTGAGCGCCGACACGTAAAGTGCCTGATGGATGACCAAAACGAACTGCTTCACGTTCGCCACCCCCTGCTGCTAAATTCACTAAAGTACCCGGAATAGCTGCTGCCGTTCCAATCGCCACGGCTGCTGTACCCATCATAGCATGATGTAATTTGCCCATAGACAATGCACGTACCAATAAATCAACATCTGTTGCCTCAACAGTTTTGCCACTTGAAGAGGTGTAGCTTTTTGGTTTTGAAACAAATGCAATTTTAGGCGTATGCTGACGTGCAGCAGCTTCCGAAATGTCTTTGATCAAACCCATATGTACTGCACCATAAGCACGAATTTTTTCAAAACGAGCTAAAGCTGCGGCATCGCCATTGATATGATCTTGTAATTCTGTCCCTTGATAACCAATATCTTCAGCATTCAAGAAAATCGTTGGAATACCTGCATTAATAAATGTCGCTTGGAATGTTCCAACATCTGGAACCACCAATTGATCAACAACATTTCCTGTAGGAAACATATCCCCACCCTCTTCACCATCATCGGCAGGGTCTAAAAATTCAATTTGAACTTCTGCTGCGGGGAAAGTCACCCCATCTAATTCAAAATCACCGGTTTCCTGAACTTGACCATTGGTCACAGGGACATGTGCAATAATGGTTTTTTGAATATTCTTTTGCCAAATGCGTACCGTACAAATTCCATTTTCAGGAATTCGATCAGCATCAACTAAACCATTTGAAATAGCAAAGGAGCCTACAGCTGCTGTCAGATTGCCACAGTTACCACTCCAATCGACAAAAGCTTGATCAATCGAAACTTGTCCAAATAAATAGTCTACATCATGTTCTGGTTCTGAGCTTTTTGTCAAAATTACCGTTTTACTGGTACTTGAAGTTGCACCGCCCATACCATCAATCTGTTTACCATATGGATCAGGACTTCCAATCACACGTAACAGAAGTTGATCTCGTGCTTTGCCTGCAATTTGTGCAGCTTGTGGTAAATCATTTAGATTGAAAAAGACACCCTTACTCGTGCCACCACGCATATAGGTTGCAGGGACTTTAATTTGTGGTACTGAACTCATGTCAATTTCATCCTTTTATCATGTTCTTGGTCAAGTAGATTGTGAGCTTAAATTATCGTACAGTCATCTGAAATGCCATACGACTATACGATTAAAGTAAAGCAGAATGGATAAAGCTCGTTCGCTATATTGAGTAAAACTAAATGACTTAACAATGGCACTAACATAAAGAAGTCTCGTTTAAAAAACAAAAATAGGATTTATCTGCATAAAAACCAAACACCTCACAGTTTACTATTCGTTCAAATATCAGATTTTAAATAACTTTTAAAAACTACTTTCCAGTCATAGCCAAGCTGTACTTTTACTAGGCTAAAACCTTGCAATCTATTAGAATATTCCACTTATTTTCCGTCGAGCTCAGTCCTTTGAACAACGATTCCTCTCAACTTCAGCGTGGACTTAAAAACCGCCATATTCAGCTCATCGCGATGGGTGGAGCTATTGGTACGGGCTTATTTTTAGGTTCTGCGCAAGTCATCCAGTCTGCTGGACCATCCATTATTTTAGGTTATGCAATTGGCGGTCTAATTGCATTTCTCATCATGCGTCAACTCGGTGAAATGATCGTTGAAGAACCTGTTGCGGGTTCATTTAGTCATTTTGCTCACCGTTATTGGGGGAAGTTTCCAGGTTTTTTATCAGGTTGGAATTATTGGGTACTCTATATTTTAGTTGCAATGACTGAATTAACAGCTGTCGGTAAATATATCAATTATTGGTGGCCCCAAATTCCAGCTTGGCAATCTGTATTATTTTTCTTTGTGATTATTACAGCAATTAACTTAACCAATGTTAAATTTTATGGTGAATCAGAATTTTGGTTAGCCATCATTAAAGTCACCGCTGTTGTGGCCATGATTTTATTTGGTTTATTCTTGCTTTTCACGGCTGATGCAAACTCAACCGCATCATTTAGTAACCTTTGGACACATGGTGGATTTTTCCCAAATGGTTTCGATGGTTTGTTCTATATGCTTGCCTTTATTATGTTTGCCTTTGGCGGAATCGAATTGATTGGTATGGCTGCGGCAGAAGCAAATGAGCCAAAGAAAACAATACCTAAAGCGATTAACCAAGTTGTAGTGCGTATTTTAGTTTTCTATATTGGCTCTTTAGCAATCCTATTATCACTTGTGCCTTGGAACCAACTTGATTTAGGTGGTTTAGACAAGAGCCCATTTGTGATGATTTTTAGTCAAATGGGGATTGGTTGGGCGGCTCATTTACTCAATTTTGTTATTCTGACTGCGGCATTATCGGTATATAACAGTGGTATGTTCGCCAACAGCCGTATGCTTTTTGGTTTGGCACAACAAGGCAATGCACCCAAGGTCTTCGCCAAAGTAAATAAACAAGGTGTACCAGTTCCAGCAGTTTTACTTTCTGCTTTATTAATCTTTGGCTGTGTGATTTTGAATTATAAAGTCCCAGAAGAAGCACTTAGTCATTTAATGTATGTGGTCGTTGGTGCTTTAGTTTTAAACTGGGCAATGATCACATTAACGCATTTAAAATTTAAAGCCATGGTCAAAGAGAATAATTTAAAGACAAACTTCCCTGCTTTATGGTCACCGTTTGGTAACTATTTAGTTTTAGCTTTCATTGGCGTTGTTTTATACATTATGTGGCAGCAAGGTTTCAAAGAATCTGTGCTGATGATTCCAATTTGGATCACATTGATGTTTATGCTATATAAAGTTTTAAATCTTAGAACAAAAGACTAAGCATTTGATCGGTTTAATTAAAAAGTGATTGCTTCGGCAATCATTTTTTTGTTTATAATCAGAAAATTATGCGCTTATAGCTTAACTGGATAGAGCAGTTGCCTCCTAAGCGACCGACGTGGGTTCGAGTCCCGCTGAGCGCACCATTTTATAGTCTAATTCAGTATCTATATGGTATACAACACGAAAAAAATCAATATAAATTAATATTTTAATTAATATAAAAGTTAATAACTGTCTCTATTGATCTACCAAAATCCATGTTTCTTTACGGTAATTTATACGGTAAACTCGTTTTACCGTATAAACTGATACCGCAAAAATGCCAAAAGTTGTTGTACCACTTACAGATACCAAAATAAAAAAGACCAAAGCTGATCCTGAAAACATACAAAAGCTATCTGATGGAAAAGGCTTATTTTTAATGATTACCAAGAATGGAGAAAAATTCTGGCGTTTTGACTATGCTCGTCCTTATACAAAGAAACGTAACTCTATAAGCTTTGGTAATTACCCTATCATTGGTTTGGCAGAAGCAAGGCAACGACGTGATGACGCTCGTACATTACTTGCTCAGAACATTGATCCCCAAGTAGAGAAATTAAGAATTGAGAATGAGATTCTAAATGCAAATAAGAATATATTCTCCACTGTAGCTCTAGAATGGGCAACAAAGCAGAATTTTGCTGAGGCTACAGTTAAAGGACAACAACGTTTATTTGAAGTGATTTTCAAACATATTGGCAGGATTCCTATCCATGAACTAAAGCCAATGGATATTTTAAATATTTGTCGTATTTACGAAAAAGAAGGCAAACATGAAACAGCAAAGAAGGTAAAAACTAAATGTGGTCAAATTTTCCGTTACGCTGTCTCATTAGGCTTATGTGAACGTGATGTAACACAAGATTTAAGAGGGGTTTTAACTACACCTGAGATTAAACATATGGCAGCAATCACAGATCCAAATGAGTTTGCAAAGCTTCTAAATGATCTAGATCATTATAATGGTTCAGTTATCACGCAATATGCTTTGCGTATTGCTCCTCTAGTCTTTGTTCGCCCTGGTGAATTACGTCATGCAAAATGGGCAGATATAGACTTAGAAAAAAATCGTTGGGAATACACACCACCTAAAACCAAGAAAAAAACAGGTGTATCGCATATCGTCCCCTTATCCACTCAAGTCATCCAAATGCTGAAAGAGCTTGCTGAAATTACTCAGGCAAACAGCGCATACGTTTTCCCTTCTCTTACTTCATGGCAACGCCCGATGTCAGAAAATACAGTTAATCAGGCATTACGTCGCTTAGGCTATACATCAGAAGAAGCTTGTGGACATGGTTTCAGAGCATCCGCCAGAACTATTTTGGAGGAGGTACTTGAGTACCCTGTTGAATGGATTGAGCAACAACTAGCTCATAAAGTCAGAGATATGCATGGAACTGCTTACAATCGCACCAAGCATTTAGAGAAGCGTAGTGCAATGTTGCAGGCTTGGGCAGATTATTGTGAGAATATTAAACTTAATTCAATTAAATAAACTGGTGCTTATCTTTTTAATAAAAGACTTATAAAGTACTACTTATAAAATTAATCCTCTAGGACAGGCTCTGTCTTAGTTGTCCAAATACTACCATCTATATAATTGTTATCAAAAGATAAAAAGCTATTGAAATTTAACTTGCCATAGAAATCATAATTGTATTCTGTAAAAAGTTTTTTATCACCACCTATTAACCAAATCAATCTATAATCATTTTCTTCTAACCAATTATCAAGTATATCTTTTCTGCATAAAGCAAAACTAGAACCACTTTCATCAACACTTGGATCTTGAAAAACAATTCGCCCTGAAGAATCAATCCAATTATTAACAGACAAAGCTTTTCTCTTTAAACCTAATGAATGAATGAATTGTGGTGAAGGAAGAAAAAAATTTATGCCATCTTTAACAGAAGCATCATTAGTACTACCTTCATATTCATATTTTGAGATTGGAGAAAAGGCTTCTAAATTCTCATCTATATGCTCCAATCTACATCCAAAACCTTCAGATAAATCATTTAGATAATCATCTACACAAGGGTGCCAACAATGCTCACCTAGAAAAGAATGATATCCTATTCGTAGCGTTTCAATTAAATCAGGATTACAAAGTTCCTGCCCCAAGACCTTTTGTTTAAAATCAGAAAAAAATTGATTAGATATAATAACTGGATTAATTCTATACCAAAAATCCTGAGATGGAATTTCATCTTTATTTACTTTTGGCTCTTTTCTAAATTTCACAAAACCAGCTAAAGCATACCAACTTATATCGCATTCATCTTTTACTATAAGAGCTTTATTAAACTGCGGTAAGTTCTTTTCAGTCCAAAGCCATTCCTGTAATTCATTTATCTTATTGCTCGTAGCAAAGTTTATTGAAATTGGTTGCCACCATGTAGTAGTGTTATTTATTGACCAACCATCATCTCCTGTTCTTCTAATCAATAATGTTGGATCGATATCTCTTACACCAAGTTGCCACCCCCCAAAAAAATCAGTAGAAACTGCTTCAGGGAAACGACTATCGGGCTTCACTTGGAAGCTATCTGTTAAATAGGCTAAATATTCATGATAAGCAATCCATTGATATTTTTTACCGATTCGCTCTATCAAAGGTCTACTTCCGCCATTAGAAGATAAGTTTCTATCAAATGATTTAAATAACTCATCACTCCAACCAAGCTGCATTGCTCTAAAATAAATCCATCGCTGAGCTTGCTTTTTTGATTGCATCACAATTTCGAAATTAGATAATTTAAATACCCATTTAGCTCTAATTTGTTGCAATGAATTAAATTTATCTTTGTTATTTTCTAAAAATAACTGTATTTTTGTTTTCTCATTTTTTTTATTTTTTTTATTAAAATTAATAATTTCATTAGGTTCTGGATTCGGATCAAGAACAATCTGCTTTGTTCTATTATTAGAAATTTCTTCCAAAATTTTATCAAAATTTAAAGATTTCCATAATTTAGATTCTTCTAATTTTTTCATCAAAAGATAATCTGCTTCTTCCAAAATCAAAGCTTCCAACTCAGTAGCTAAATTTGCAGGTAATTCTTTTGCAAATTTTATTTTCTCATCTAATCCTACCCTCATATCCTCTATATCTAATTCAGTACAAGTAACTTCATCAATAGCTCTCATGCTGTAGCAATAAAAATCTGACATAGAACTCATAACAGAGTGATAAATCTCATTTTTATCTTGATCAGCAATATTCAGAACATGAACAGGGTCTTTTAAAGCCCATTTCTGCTTATAAGGTGGTAAAAAATATTCTCTTTTTATATCAATAGGAAGACTTTGTTTATGTTCTGCATAAAGCAATATACTGACAATACAGTCCCTTAATAGAACATGTGGATATGGATATTTATCTTTAAAGTGATGTTCTATAATCCACTTACTTATTTTAGATGTATAAGAGTTATCTTGAAGATTTGTCAAAACCCCATAGACAATAGCGTAAACTCTTTCATTAATATAAGGGTCATTTGTTTCATAAAAATTTTCAAGAAATAAGATAATTCTCTCTGGAATAAAGCAAAGCAAATGAGTAACTGCCTTAGTTACCTCATCTCGTAGCTTTCTATTTGTAGTTGATGTTATCCAAGTTAATGCTATAGAACACAAATAGAGCCTTTCTTCTTCTGCTAAAGCAATCTCTTTGCTCAAAGCCCATTCTATTAATGCTCTAAGGTTGGACTCTGTTTCATGTTCCTCTTCAACTTCATCAGCATATGCCACATAAGTTGACCAATAAGAGTCTCTTGAAGAGAGAGACATATTTTTAAGCCAATCATTTAAGAAAACTGCATTCAATTTATGAGTAGGTTCTGTTGCTAATGCAAATAAAATATTTATCCTATGATCTTCATAACACTTGTTAGGAATTTGGTGAAAAATTTCTATTGTTCTATCAGTGAATGAACTTGTGCTTCGACTTATTAAGGTCTTAACAAAAATCTCTTTAAAAAAATAATAGTTTAGAATTTCAATAGGAAAATAGTCAATCAACTCAGTTTTAAATTCATCAGCTATGATAATATTAAGTGCAGACCAGATACCTAAAAATTTAAAGCTGTTCGGTTTTGATTTTAGAATTTGGAAATTATAATTTTCATAAAGTGCTACTTCTAGTTCAGGTATACTTTTTATGCCAGCCATTATGCTAATAGCAATTAAGTAATCACTAAACCTTTCAAAAGTAAAACGAACGACCACATTATGATTCGTTTGACCATCTACTCCATTATACTCAATATCTTCAGATATCAGTCCTTCTTCTAGCATCAAATCATATAAACATTTATCTGAACCATTACGTGAGTCTACACTATTAATTAATTCAAATGCTTCTTCAAATTTTAGCCCATAAATATTATCTGGAAACAGTTTTTCTGCTAACCGCAGCAAGGCATTATAAATAACCTTTTCATGCGGTCTATATCCCTTAACTTTAGAAATTTTATTTTGGGCACTTTGAATATAAAACTCAAAAATATTTACTATTCCATGTAACCCTTTAGGAAACTCACTCAGACCTGCTTGTTTTATTGCTTTACAGCATGTCTTAAGAAAAAGGGGGTTCGTGTATTCAGGAGCTAATATAGGTACAGATGGCTTAACAATCCCTTGTCTATTTAGATAAATCGAAGCAGCTCTATGCTCAAACCCTTTAAATCCATTGTGTTCCTGTTGAGTAATATTACTTCTTAAACCTTCAGGAAATATATAGTTAAGATAGGTGGATCTACAACTGACAACTATACTTATATGTGGATATTGGCTAATTTGATGAAAAAAGCTGATCAACCAGTCATTCCAATCTCTACTAAATCGCCCCTCATTAATTGCATCAATTATGATCAGAAGATTAGACTTATCTGCTTCTCCACAAGCATCCAATGCTCCTAAAAGTGTACTATCATCTATTGTTGCTAAATCTAATTCTCTTTTTAAAAAATCTAGAGGATTACCACCCTGATAGTGCTGCCCTAACATAAATACTGTAGATAATCCCTTACCCATTCTCGTTAAAGCAATATCACACAGCATGTGAGACTTACCATTCCCAGCATCGCCATGTAATAGAAACTGCCTTGTATAAGCAGCTTGAGTAATTTTATCAGTAAAAAAATTCAATAGATTAGTTGTTATATCACTAAATTTATAAATATCATTTTGATATATTCTTACAGTTTCTACAGTTTTTTTATGATCAGAAGCAAAATGATAAACTCTAATAAGTTCAGAACAAAATTCTTTAATTTCACTAAATACTGAAATATATATTTCCAGATTGGAGAACCAGTCCTTATATTTCAAACTATTTTTTATATCTTCAATAGTAGTAGTTATTAAACTCCATTTATCTTGATAACTTATATTTTTAACTAAATCTTTAAAATAATTCTTATCACAACTTTCCAAACGTAAAAGAGCTTTTTCCACCTCACCAACTATTGAAAGCCACTCATACACATTGGAGTTCAATAATTCTATATATTCTTTTGTCCGACCTAACCCCTCAAATATTTTAGCTATAGGTAGATCCACATGAAATTCTGGTGTAAAACGATCACCTAAAGAAAGCCTAGACCTGTTAATAATTCTTTCAAAAATATCTTTAGTTATAATTAACTCATCAAACCAATATCTTGCTCGTCCATTAAACAATGGATTATCCCGTTGGCTTAGCATTAATAAAATTTCATGCTTTCCCCAAAAATGGAAATTTACCAGCATATTTCTTTTTAGAGCTTCTTTTTCCCATTTATAACAATGAGTATTCCATTTATCTCTGGCACTTACGACCTGCTTTCCTCCACGCCCCATTTTTCGGCTATCTGGTAAATCTTGAGGAATACAAACATAATAATTTGTGATATTTGGATGTTTATCCAATGCTGTTAAAACTGAATCACTAATTTGAGTCCATTGAGAATCATCAACATTCTCTAAAAAGTATTTAGCCTGCCAAGCATGTTCTGTACCATCATCAAGTATCCAATAACACTCTACACCAGCATCTCCACCAGCCCCCTCTTTCCTTTCAAAGGTCCGGGCATTTGCCGGAGGGCACAGGTGAGCTAATTGGCAGATTAATTCTTCAAATCCACCATCTTTACTCCCATCAAAAGTTCTTATATTTGAAAAATTTAATTCTGGCATATTCAAAAACTAAGGTAAGGTTAAAAGTAAGTCATAATTGGATAAACGCTGGATAGGCAAATTTCTCCATCCCCCTACTCTTGGAAGCATATTTGAATTACTAGAAAGTTTTTCTAATAATTCTTTCAAATGAGATGTAGAGTTAATACCTAATAATGGTAATATTTTTTCACAGTATTTCTTTGAAACTGATTTTGCAAAAATTTCATAAGCATCATGTCCATCGTGATATACCTGTAAGGATGGGTGCCAGTAATCATATCCATTACTTTCTATATTTTTAGACATCAAATTTAAATAACAAATAAAGTCTGCCTGACATAAATGATCCAGTCCTAAAAATTTTATGGAAAATCTTCTTTTGATAAGCTCACCAAGTGGAGATATCCAATTCTGAGACTCCGCATTTGAAAAATAAAATTTAAGTGATTCAATATCTTCATTTAAAAAATCAAATTGCTTGATCTTTTTTGAACGACCTGACTCTCTATAACAGTAGTATGGTTGATTTAACAAAAATGAAATAACAGAAAATTTTTCCATTTTTATAAAAATTGCTAATGTATAAAGAAAAAGTTCACATCCAATAAATTTATAAAAATCAAAATCCCATGCTCTATAACTATAGCTCGTTTTTCCATTTGAATCTGGATAGAAATATTGAGACATTCCCTCAAAAAAACGGTGAAGAGCCAAGATACTATCCTCATTTGCGGCATGTGAAGCGATTGTATATAGCACTCCAATAATTTGCTCTAGAGGTTGCTTAAACTCTTCAATTCTATTAAAAATTAATTTTGCATGATCAACTGGTTCTAAATCATCAGAATATTCTAATTTGAATCTACTTAGATTCTCTAGCACTGTATCAAAATATTCACTTACTGTTCCTTGAGCATTAGGCTTTCCACTCTTGAGCAAATCTATACATCGTCTTGCTAGCGCATCAGTCCCAAGCAAAGAAAACTTTTCTTCTAAAATATAACTTGGTGGCTTACCTAACTGTGGTCGTTGGTACAAGGGTTTATCAAATACCCATCGTATTAACTGTTCAAAATTTTGCGTATATTTATCATCATTACTCAAATCAATATGGATTCTTCCTGAGTAATATACTGGTATAAAAGGGTTCCCGTGATCATCAACCTCTGCAATAACAGCTACAAATTTCGTTTGCTTAACCTCATTATAAATTTTTGAAGAAATAATTTGTGTTTCAACACCAACGCCTTTCTCTCTATCATCGGCTCTACTCTTATATTTCTTATCACAAATCATGATGACTTTAGTAATAGTCTCATCTGCAACCATTTGTTCCATAAAATGATAAGGGTCTTGACCCTCTTTTAGATCCCATTTATCAAATTTTACTTCTACACCTGACTCTGTTAATTCATGAGCTAATCTTAAAACCCAATCTTCATGCTCAGTAGAAGTCCAACTATAGGAAATAAATAACTTTGGTGCCGTCATGAACTATTGTCCTCATGCTTTTTAATTTTCTTCATTTCATTGATTAGAAGAGTTCTTAATTCAACAACTGCTTGTTTTTCCGTAGCATTAAGTACGGCGTGTGGAAAAAGTACCATATAGCTTTTTGCTTCTGTTGGCTGTCCTGCCAATTGAGGGTGTAAAGCTCTTTTACATAACTCTGAATTTTCAGGAATTCGCTGCCCTAAAATATCAAGTAACATACCCTCTAGACATAAAGGTTCGGATAGCAAGACAATAATATTATTTTTCTTAGCTAAACTTAGATCTTGCTGCTTTATAGCAACATCACTATCCATAAAAATGTATTTTTGATCGTAGGCGGCATGACTTGTCTTTTTAATTGCTGTCTTAATTACATCGTGAGGTGAACCACCATCTGCTGAATTAATCGTAACTTTTTGACCAGAATCCCGATGGTCATAAAGACTTTTCATGTGATCTAAAAAGGCTTTATCGTGCGCTCCCTCTGCAACAATGATGAGTGTTGTTTTTTTAATGTGACGAGTTCTAGCCATAATGCATAACCTCACACATTTGGAACAGCATCAAATGCGCCAGCCATGTACTTCGCATATAAATTATCATCTGCCCTGACACCAACTACATCATCTAAACGCCAAGCTTCTGATTCTTGATTTTCTTTCTGCACAAGATAAATTTGATGCTTCTGAAGTATGTTAAATACCTCAGGTGTGTGACAGCTAAAAATAAGTTGTGCTTGATAAGGATTTGTTTGTTCAAATTTAAATAAATCAATTAAATGAGGTAAAAGATGTGGATGCAAGTCGTTATCAATTTCATCAATAATTGCTAAACCACCTTTCTGTAAAATTGGCAAAATTATACTTAACAAAATAAAAGCAGAGCGAGTGCCATTAGATTCATTAATGAACCAGAATTTTAATTCTTCATTGCCATATTGATGTATTGCTACTGGCATTAAAACTTCTTTAGCTTGTTGATCTAAATCAAATGAAACAACCTGCTCAAATTTTAACTTTGAAATTCCAATATCGAACTTACACAGTAAATTTTCTACTTGATTTTTAAGAATTTCATTATCATTAAACAACTCAGCAGCTTCAATTAAAGCCTCGCTAGAGTGTTCCTCTCGTCCCGTTGGATGAACATTAAAAGCAAAACTGCTAAAGAAATGAACAACTTTTTTAGCTATCGGACTGTCTAACAAGTTAGCATAAGCAATCAAAGAAACATTTGTATTAGCATCATCAGCTAATGAGGGTGAAAGGAAATGACGGTGTTTATAACTTACAATTTCTTCATCATTTATTCTCTCAAAAATATAACTAAAACTACGACTAGTTTTCTGATACAAAGCTTCCCGATAAACTTTCTTTGTTGTAACACTTAACTCGTAACGATACTCGTCATATAAATCATCCTCGTTTTTTAATAAAAATCCAACTTCAAAATTTGATATCTTTTCTTCAGTACCTTTGAATGGAGAAAATAAAATAGCATCATTAGATTCTAGTCGTTTCGCAGAACGTGCAATAAACCAACTTAAAAAAGGTAAAACTTTTAAAAACTGAGTCTTACCAGAGCCATTTGCTCCCAAAACCCCAGTTACTTTATTTAACCGAAACTTATCATAGGTAGTTTTCAAATTAATATCATATAAAGACTCAGCTGGCTGTTTGCCAACTTTAAAAGACCACTCTCCCTCTCCTGCAAAGGAGAAGAAATTATTAAAACGAATATAGAGCAGCATAGAAACGCCTATTCAACAAAATTTTGTTAATTTCTTTACAATATAGCACATAGAGTATACTTTCCTAGCTCAATTAACTACTGCAATCAATTTATCACCCAAATACAACACATTTTTATCAAAAAAATAAGGAGGCTCTCGCCTCCCACTTATTTTCGACTAGCTACTTAGTCTCAATCCATTGATTGATTTCTAAAGCTGACCAAGCGACACGATTGACAGATAACTTTATCGGTTTAGGAAAAGTCACATCATAGCGTGGCGATTTCTGATTCATCATTAAATATATAGTTGGTCGACTTAACCCCGTAATTTCACAAACTTGTGAGATTTTAAGCAATTGATTCATCTGAAAAGTTTGACCTGTGAACGCATTCATGATGTTTTTCTCCCAATCAATGATGCGAGCGCAATTTCGCTCAAATAATAGAGCTCGCTGTAAGAAAAAACGTCCTGCTTCAACCCAATCAATTCAAAGCCTGCACCGACTGCTGCAATCCTTTCTGAATATCCTGAACATGAGTTAAATCATGCGTTTGCTGATGTTGCTCAGATTTTGCTTCATCAGTATAAAACTCCTCAACAATATCCAGTCCCTCTTCACCACCGACCTCAAAGCTGGCATTGCCATAGCCCTGCCGTGCCACATGATCCAACGCCTCCTGATAAAAACCTGCCGCTTTACTTGTTTCATCCATCTGTTTGGCTGATGTAATCGCTTCTTGCAGATTCACACCATCACGTAAAGTTAAGTCCACATAGTAAATCGGGGTACGATAACTCTGAGTAGTACTTTTACCTCGCAAGGTCAATTGCAATGGCAGACATGAAAGTAGGTCACCTGAAGCTGCATGATAGTAACGAAGCCGTGCTAGCAAAGTACGAATGCTATTAAAACCAGTAGTTCTAAAGATGAATGTACCGAACTCATCCGATTCATCTAAATTGACATAAAGCCGTCCGTAGGGCTTGCACAACCCACCCTGTGCCAATGGACATAAATCGGGTGATGGACATGGATGTTGTTCTATGCCTTGTTGAGTGAGTCGCTGGCTGGTTTCTCCATTACCTGAACAGATTAAACGTCCTGTTTGTCGGTCAAATAAGCTGTACTCAGCTCGTAGATTCAGCTCAGGATCATTGAAGATCATACGGACTGGAATGCTTCTGAGTTTCTGGTTTTGGTTCGGTGCTTTAGCTCTAAGTTGTTCATCCAGTGGGTGTTTGACCCAACCATCTTTGCCTTGAATTTGGCTGGTAATGGTGAATTGGTCATCCTTTTCAGGTAGGCGTTTACCGTTCTTTTCTACAACTTTGCCGATACTGATCCGACCTAAAACAGGTGGTGTAATTGCGAGACCTTTAATCATGGTGATTTCCTCTATATAGATGTATAAATAAAATTTTGGGCATAAAAAAATCCCACACCTGTTGGGGCATGGGATCGGTTGGTTGGGGTGTTGGTTAAATTGAAATGGGTTACTTGGGTATCAGCCCTATCCACCATTCGGATAAATCTGAAATCTTCGTGCTCCCACTTTAGTTTGTGGAAACTGCTGTAAATATTCAGGGTGTTGTTTAAGCAGGGATTTACTGTCTAGGCTGATGGAGTCCTGTGATTTTTTCCACGTCACTGAGCCACCCGTGAACACTGCTCGCTCAGCTTCTTTCATCAGCATTTGCAGTTGATGTTTCAGCTCATCAAAATACTGTTGGTGTTGCTCGACTTTGTGTCGCTCTTCTAACAGTTGGTTGAATAAATAGTTGGCTTGTTCATTTTGACTGAGGTCTTCTACTAGTAATGGCGTTTGTGCTGGATAAAGTTGTTGCAAGGCTTTGGCTGCTGAATCAGAAGCATCGACACTGGGAGGAATACCTGATTCCACACATTGCCAGAAGTGACGTTCCGCATTAATGATGTGCTGAATCACCGTTTCATTACGGGTCACTTTAAAGATTTTAGTTTCATGCCCACAAACCAAGGCACAGATATGTGCAGCTTGTTTGCCTGTCACTGCCAATTGATGTTGGACTTGGCAGAGGACATACAATGGCACACCATCTCGCCACAGTTTTGAGCCATATTCTCCAACGGTTTTACACTCTAATATTTGCACTTCGCCATTGCCCACCACGGCATAGTCCAGATTGGCAAGCATAAAGTGTTTGTCTTCATCGGGGTGTTGTAAGACTGCATTGACTCGACGCACCTTATTGTTGGTGTGCATGCTGTAGTATTCTGCTACAAGCGGCTCTAACTGCTTGCCCCAATACAACGGTGCATAGCCTGCGCTTTCGTCCTCGATATTTTGTTGCATCCGACCTGTCTTAATCATCCATAGTTCTAGCATCGACATATAGGGATTGAGTCCACAGGCGGTTGCCGCATCACTACTGCCAATGCCCTGTTTTCTGACCTCTAGCCATTGTTGATAATTGAGCTGTTTAGTATTGGCAAGGCGTTTGGCTGTGAGTGCTTTGGTTTTTCGTGGCTGCGTATTCAGTCGGTCACTTTTAGTTCGAGTTCCCACCTCAAGCTGTTGGGTGGGTGGATTCAGGTTTGGTGAATAAGGTTGTAAAGGTGGATGGTTTAAAGTGTTTTGAATTTGAGTATGACTATTCATTGTAACTATTCCTGTATGAGTAAAATCGTAAAAGCTAAATTTTGGGCATAAAAAAAGCCACATCTGGAAATGTGGCTAAAGGTGTTGCTGTGCTTGTACGGTGTTACCGTATGCTTAGGCTAATGTAGAAGGCTTAACTGAAACTGAATTTA
>NZ_KB894354.1 GCF_000374425.1 Acinetobacter tjernbergiae DSM 14971 = CIP 107465
GTTAAAGAATCAAGGTATTGATTTAATTACGTATCATCGAAAGAACATGCGGACTGTTCAACTCTGTGCACAAGATGAATATCACTTAAAACAACGTAATAAGATAGAAACGTTATTTAGCTTATTGAAAGGACAATACAATTTAGTGACGAGTAAGGCACGTAGTATTCATGGATTTCTAAGTGGGATTTATGCATCGTTATGTGCATATCAATTAACCCAACGAAATAAGCCAAAAATTCAAATTATGGAATCAGTGGCTTAAACAGGATTCGGGTTATTCTATGTATTTTTTTTATGTGTATTATTTTTATTAAAAATTATAATTAAAAACAATGATTTAAATTTGTTTATTTTTTTGAGAATTATTATTGATAAATTGAATAATGCTCATCCAAA
This sequence comes from Acinetobacter tjernbergiae DSM 14971 = CIP 107465, assembly GCF_000374425.1. Lineage (GTDB taxonomy): Bacteria > Pseudomonadota > Gammaproteobacteria > Pseudomonadales > Moraxellaceae > Acinetobacter > Acinetobacter tjernbergiae. The sequence goes on from NZ_KB894354.1 coordinate 400, forward strand.
ATTTACATAAACAAGCTTTTATTTGTTGATTTTGTAAACAAAAATACAGGTAAATTATTTTAAAGGCTGATGTGAGTGAAGCAAGATTTGCAGCCCTTATCGATTATCTATAATCAGAAATCAGGATTCCATGCGACACAACAAGAGGATGTTTATGAAAGCCTGATGACATTGTGGACACAATATCATTTTGAAATTCAGGTTTTTAAATTAAATCAACACATTGATTTTGATGAAATGATGAGAAAAGTTTTAGCTCGTCATCAATATGCACATTTGCGTGGTGTTGTGGTGGCTGCGGGTGGTGATGGAACTTTAAATGCCGTTGCAAAAAAGTTGCTACATACTGATATTCCGATGGGAATCATTCCTTTAGGAACTTTTAATTATGTTGCACGTGCGCTAGATATTCCGATTGATGTGGTTCAAGCAGCAGAGCTGATCGCCATAGGTCAGCCACGCGATGTTCATGTGGCAATGATCAACGATCAAATTTATTTGAATAATGCCAGTCTAGGTTTGTATCCTTTATTCATCAAGAAACGTGAATTATATAATCACTATTTAGGGCGTTTTCCATTACATGCTTATACGTCAGCTTTGGATGTATTGCTTCGTGAACATAAATCATTAAAGCTTGCGGTTACTGTCGATGGTCAAAAATATCCTGTTGCGACGCCTTTAATTTTTTTTGGAAATAATCAACTGCAATTGAGTGATATGAAATTAAGAATTGCAGAATGTGCGGCAAAAGGAAAGTTAGCAGGCGTGGTGGTGGTTAAAAGTGATCGACTCAGTTTATTAAAAATGTTGTGGCGGTTAATTCAAGGGAAAATTGACCAGAAGAGAGATGTTTATTCTTTCTGTGCCGAGGAAATACGAGTTGATTGTAAAAAGTCAAAACTCACTGTTGCAGTAGATGGTGAATTGGTGCAGATGCAGCCGCCATTAAAATTTTCAGTTCAAAAATCAGCGTTAAAAGTGATGGTTCCAAATGTTGTTACACCTGTCTGATCTACATTTTGGTACTGAGCGTGTGGGATGTATTCAAGCCATACAGCAATTTTGTCAGCAATATCGTCCAGAAGCGATTGTTGTGAGTGGTGATCTTACACAACGCGCTCGTTTTAAGCAGTTTTATCATTGTCGCCAGTTTTTAGATTCTCTGCATATCCCATATCTTGTAGTGCCAGGCAATCATGATATTCCGCTTTATCATGTTTGGAATCGTTTTTTCTCCCCATTTGTTCGTTATCAAGCTTTCTTTGGTGGTTTAGAACCGACGTTGGAAACGGAGCATTTTTATCTTGTCGGAATGAATAGTATTCGTCGTAGATACCATACACGAGGGCATATTTCTCTTGAACAAATTCATGAGACGAGCAGAAGGTTAAAGAATGCACCAGCCAATAAAATAAAGTTAGTCGTTTTCCATCAACCTTTTTATACCTTTCCCAATGAGCATGGCGATAAGGATTGTCCTGTACTGGCTAAAATTGCATTAGAAGCTTGGGGCGAAGAGGGATTGTTTGGTTTATTACACGGGCATTTGCATAAAGTTGCTGTGCATGATTTAAATCAAATTTTTCAGTTGGGATTTGATCATCCAATTTTAGATATTCATGCTGGAACAGCCACTTCAAATCGATTGCGTTTTGGATTGTCAAATAGTTTTAACGTGATTTTGGAAGATGGAATAATTGAGCATTATTGGTTTGATGAGAAAGACAATATCTTTGTTCCATCACAAAATGTTGTTTAATTCGACATGTCTGAAGAGTTGTGCTTAAAAAAACATCTATAAATGGAATTTTTTTTCATTTTCCCCTTGAAGCCTTTTTTTTTAACCCCACAAAAGTGGCATATCAAAAATTTGTGTATTGCTTCAAACCGAGCAATACAAATTAATCAAAAAGACTAAGTCTGATGGAGTTAACTATGAGCAACATTCGTCCATTACATGATCGTGTTGTGATTCGTCGCGTAGAAGAAGAAACTAAAACGGCTGGTGGTATTTTACTTCCAGGTTCTGCCGCTGAAAAACCATCTCAAGGTGAAATCATTGCAGTAGGTAATGGTCAAATTACTGACAATGGCGTTCGTGCTTTAGACGTTAAAGTTGGTGATAAAGTATTGTTCGGTACTTATGCGGGTACAACAGTAAAAGTAAGTGGTGAAGAACTCTTGATCATGAAAGAGTCAGACATCTTAGCTGTACTCGAAGGCTAATCGATACATAACTCACAAATTATCAGATTCAGTATTTAAAAAGATTCGGAGTTTAACATGTCAGCTAAAGACGTAAAATTTGGTGATTCAGCTCGCTCAAAAATGATCGCAGGCGTAAACGTACTTGCAGATGCAGTAAAAGTAACTTTAGGCCCTAAAGGTCGTAATGTTGTTATTGACCGTTCTTTCGGTGCACCACACATCACTAAAGATGGTGTAACTGTTGCGAAAGAAATTTCTTTAAAAGACAAGTTTGAAAACATGGGTGCTCAACTTGTACGTGAAGTTTCTTCTAAAACCAATGACATCGCAGGTGACGGTACAACAACTGCAACTGTACTTGCTCAAGCAATCTTAAATGAAGGGATCAAATCTGTAACCGCAGGTATGAACCCAATGGATTTAAAACGTGGTATCGACATCGCAGTAAAAACGGTTGTTGAAAATATCCGTACCAACGCAAAACCTGCTGATGACTTCAAAGCGATTGAGCAAGTTGGTTCGATCTCTGCGAACTCAGATACCACAGTTGGTAAGTTGATTGCACAAGCAATGGAACGTGTTGGTAAAGAAGGTGTTATTACTGTAGAAGAAGGTTCTGGTTTCGAAGACGCTTTAGACGTTGTAGAAGGTATGCAATTTGATCGTGGTTATATCTCTCCATATTTCGCGAACAAACCAGAGACTTTAACGGCTGAACTTGAAAATCCATTCATCCTTCTTGTTGACAAAAAAATCAGCAACATCCGTGAATTGATTGCAGTATTAGAAGCCGTTGCTAAAACGGGTAAACCACTTTTGATCATCGCTGAAGATGTTGAAGGCGAAGCGCTTGCGACGCTTGTTGTGAATAACATGCGCGGTATCATCAAAGTATGTGCAGTGAAAGCCCCTGGTTTTGGTGACCGTCGTAAAGCAATGCTTCAAGACATCGCGATCTTGACTGGCGCGACGGTGATTTCTGAAGAAGTAGGTATGTCTTTAGAGCAAGCTTCTCTTCAAGACCTTGGTACTGCACACAAAATCACTGTATCTAAAGAAAACACAGTGATTGTTGATGGTGCGGGTAATGCGGCTCAAATCTCTGAACGTGTTCAACAGATTCGTGCGCAAATCGAAGAATCAACGTCTGAATATGACAAAGAAAAACTTCAAGAACGCGTTGCTAAATTAGCAGGCGGTGTTGCAGTCATCAAAATTGGTGCGGCAACTGAAGTTGAAATGAAAGAGAAGAAAGACCGTGTAGATGATGCGCTTCATGCAACTCGTGCAGCAGTTGAAGAAGGTGTTGTTGCTGGTGGTGGTGTTGCCCTCGTACGTGCAGTCAATCAATTAGATGGCTTAAAAGGCGCGAACGAAGATCAAACTGCGGGTATCAATATTTTACGCCGTGCGATTGAAGCACCCCTTCGCCAAATCGTTGCGAATGCAGGTGATGAGCCATCTGTCGTGATCAATGCGGTAAAAGCAGGTGAAGGTAACTTCGGTTATAATGCTGCAACTGGTGAATATGGCGATATGTTAGAAATGGGTATTCTTGACCCTGCTAAAGTAACGCGTTCTGCACTTGAACATGCAGCTTCTGTTGCTGGTTTGATGTTAACAACTGAATGTATGATTACTGATCTGCCAGAAGATAAACCTGCTGCTCCTGATATGGGCGGTATGGGCGGTATGGGTGGAATGATGTAATTACATCTTCTTCCCAGATCAAAAAATCCCTGCGAATGCAGGGATTTTTTACGTTTGTAGAATAGAAAAAGTCTTACTAACAGGTTATTAATAATCTGATTGATATTTATAAAACTAAGAATTGAATAGAAAACAAATTATTGGAGCTATAAATGAATAAATTCTTTTATTTCTTGATCGGTTATGGCTTCTTGAGCTGTCCAGCTTATGCTGAAAGCATTAAAGATTCATTGAATGGAGAGACTAAATTCTTTATCAATATTTATGGCTTTGCAGCAGATATTGATGGAGTAATTGGTTATCAAGGATTGAATTATCAAGTTGATCAACCATTTAAAGATACGCTTGAAGCACTAGATAAAGCATTGATGGGGCATTTTGAAATAAATAAAGGTAAATGGGGCATTTTTTCAGATATCCAATATGTAAAGACTGAGGAAAAAAAAGATGTACTCCCTTTTCCTGTTGCATTATCCACCAAAGTGAATTTAAGTAATTTAGGTATTTATTATCGAGCTTATGAACAATTTGCTGATGCAAAGGGTTTAGTTATCGAACCGACCTTAGGTTTTAACTATACAGATTTAGAGGCGGATTTATCTGCTTTAGGTATGCAAGTTTCAGTGGGAAAAAGTTGGGCTGAGTATTTTGGTGGGGTGCGGATAAAATATAATACGGATTCGTCTTGGAATTTAGCCGCCCAATATACGTATGGGATTGAGCAGACCCAAATCGCACAAGCATATTTAGGTTATCGTCAAAATATATGGACCAATCCGATCAACTTTAGAGTGGGTTATCGTTATGTATCACAAGATTACAAAGATGGCGCTTTTAAATGGGATACTGTACAACAGGGACCAGTAGTCGGAATTGGTCTTGCTTTTTAAGGTCAATTTGATGGTAAATGAGAGAATAAATCGACATATGATTCATTCTCTCCGATCATGGTTATTTAAGTAAAATAATCATCCAAGTACAAAAGATAATCGCAAGAGAAACAAATTGAGCAGCACTGCCCATGTCTTTTGCATTTTTAGAAAGTTGATGTTTTTCTAAAGAAATACGGTCGACGACTGCTTCAATTGCTGAATTAAATAATTCAACAATAATTGCAAGCAAACAAACAGCCACCATAAGTGCTTGTTCTAGAGCAGAGACATCAACCAAAAAACTGATGGGGATCAAAATCAAATTAAGTAAAATAACTTGCCTAAATGCGGCTTCATGGCTAAAAGCGGCTTTAAATCCTGCGAGTGAATAACCCGTTGCATTAAAAATACGCTTGATACCAGTTTTGCCTTTATAGGGAGAGTAAGGCGTCATGATAGAACTGCTTATGAAGAAAACATAACTATTATAAAATTAAAAGTAGGCTTGAGGATTGGCAATAAGTCGCATGATTGCATCAAAATTATAGTGTTTCTCGCCATTTTCACTGGAACATTGAGATTTGATTTGTCAATTTCCCTTGTGCTAAGGATAATGAGCACAGACAAGTTGATGGAAGGCACTGCATGAAAATTATCGCAGATGAAAATTTGGCATTTACCGATTATTTCTTTGCGGAATTTGCAGAAATACAGCATAAAGCTGGGCGTACACTCACGCATGTAGATGTACAGGATGCAGATGCTCTTTTGGTTCGATCTGTGACCAAAGTCAATCATGCATTAATTGATCAGACAAAAATTCAATTTGTGGGTAGTGCGACAATTGGCACAGACCATCTCGATATCCCAGCGTTAGAACAACAAAACATTGCATGGAGCAATGCTGCGGGCTGCAATGCACAAGCCGTTGCTGAATATGTGATTACCGCTTTATTGCATTTGAATATCGACTTATTAGAACAAGAGAAAGCTTTTACGTTAGCAATTGTTGGTTTAGGCAATGTAGGGAGTCGACTCGCAGTTATGGCTCAATTGTTGGGCTGGAATGTGATTGGCTATGATCCTTATGTGCAACTGGCAGGCATTGAAAATCTATCTTTTGATGAGTTGTTAAAACATGCCAATGCAATTTCGATTCATGTGCCTTTAACGTTGTCGGGCGAATATCCAACACAGCATTTGTTTAATGAAGCTGCATTTGCTGCAATGAAGCCATCCGCTATTCTAATCAACAGTGCACGTGGGTCTGTGATTCAGCAATCTGCATTGATGGCTGATATTGAGAAAACCAAACGCCAAGTCGTACTCGATGTATTTGAGTTTGAACCAGAAATTCCTGAAATTTTATTAAATATGTTGGCTTTAGCGACACCGCATATTGCAGGTTATAGCCTTGAAGGTAAGGCAAGAGGTACACAGATGATCTATGAAGCCTTTTGTCGTAAATTCGCTTATCCAGCATCCAAACAGTTTGAAAGCCAATTACCAAGTGTTGCACCGTATTTTGAGCAACAAGCTTTAAACGCTGCTCTCAGAGAGCATCTTACACAAATTTATGATATTGCAGCGGATGATCAACAACTTCGTGACTGCGTTCAAAACGGTAAGGTCGAGCAAACAGCATTTGATTTACTCCGTAAAAATTATCCTTTACGCCGTGAATGGGCAGCACACAGTGGACCAAAAGCATGAGCCAAGATATGAAAACTTATCAACCAACTTGTTCTATTGATGCATTAAAAGCACGTGCAGAAATGTACCATAAGATTCGCCAGTTTTTTGCTGAGCGAAATGTATTGGAGGTTGAAACGCCAGTTTTGTCGCAGGCAGGCGTGACGGATGTACATTTGGCATCGGTACAAGTACAGCGTCATATTTATGGGAAATTGAATACTCAATATTTACAGACTTCACCTGAATTTCCAATGAAACGCTTATTAGCCAGTGGCAGTGGGGCGATTTATCAAATCTGTAAAGTCTTCCGTGATGATGAACATGGTCGCAAGCACAATAGCGAATTTACTATGTTGGAATGGTATCGACCCAACTTAGATTTAAAAGCATTAATGCATGAAACAGCCGATTTATTAGAAACCTGTTTAGCACATCGCTTTGGTGAAGTTCGTCCCTATATTTTAAGCTATAAACATGCTTTTCAAGATCGCTTGGATATTAATCCATTACAAGCAACGTTAAAGCAACTCAAAGAGACAGCGAATCGAGTGGGTCTAAATCTTGATTTAGGTGATGATCGTTTGGGTTATATGGATTTATTATTTTCTCATTTTGTTGAACCGAGTTTAGGTTTCGATGCACCCGTATTTTTAACTGATTTCCCACCTGAAATGGCGTCATTAGCCAAAGTGAAAACGGATGAAGATGGTGAATTGGTTGCAGCACGTTTTGAGGTGTATATCGAAGGTTTAGAATTGGCAAATGCCTATGATGAACTTCTAGATGCGGATGTATTAGCAGGTCGTTTTGATGCAGATAATGCGGAACGTGCCCAACAAGGTTTGTCCGTCATTCCAACAGATCAATATCTTTTAGCGGCTTTGCCGCATATGCCAGAATGCTCAGGTATTGCGCTAGGCATTGATCGCTTACTTATGGTCGCGATGAATAAGATGAAAATTGATCAAGTGATCACATTTCCAGCAGAGATTGCCTAAGACTTAGGTTTTCAGAAGCCTATAAAAATTGCATTAATAATTGAATTAATTCACTTTGCCGATGTGTTTTGGTTTTTTTGAAGATCGCCTGTAAATGTTTTTTGACCGTATCTGCTTGAATCTCATGCGCAAGGGCAATTTCTTTGGTGGTTTTCCCTTCAAGTAATTGCTCACATATTCTATGTTCAACAGGTGTAAACATAAAAAGCTGAGTACAAATTTGTTTCTGATATTTGGGTTTATGCCTTAGCCCAGAAAATGTCGCGAGTAGAACAGGGCGTAAACCAAAGATTTTATTGGTTTTTTCTGGGCTTAGTAAATCTAGTGTTAAGAAGAGATGGTGATCAATCATCATCGTCTTACTACGCTCGTTATAAGCTAAATCATGATTATTTTGATAGTTACGTTCTAGCTCGATCAGGTTGAGTTCAAATTGTTGTTGTCTACTTTCATTGAATGCAAAGCGGCGTTGTTTGATTTGGATAGATTCATTATTTTTCAAGAGCTGTTTTGCTTCGGTATTTAGTTCTAAAACATCACCATTCAAGTTAATAATCGCAATCGGTTGATTCATTTTTTGAATCAATTGTGACCCTAGTAAAGTCATAAGCGAGTATTCAAAATGATGGCGATATTGCTGAACTTTTTGTTGTAATCTCGGTAAGATTTCATAAATCGGTTGCAATTCAGAGCAACTCAAAGTACCGCGATCTGGGCTGGTTAGAAAAGAAAGAATAACGCAGACTTTGTGATCATAAATAATTTGAATCGCTGAACAGAAACGTAAATCCAGTGGTTGTAATACCTGTTGATAGACTTGGGTTTGAATAATTTCATCTTCTGCAAAATGTTGAAAACAATGCATCCAACCATCTATAGGTGCCAATAGCATTTTATGTAGACGTGGGTCATCATCAATATCTAAACGAATTTGTTTTAGGGCAGCTTGTTCAAGTTGATGTGCATCAAAATCTACTCCATGATGGACACTAAATGAAAGTGCTTGTACTTCAAGGTCGACAGCGAGTAGTTGGGATGCTTGAAGATTAAAATGTTGATTCAGTTGTTCTAATAAAATAATCCAATCATCAGCATGCTGCACCTTATTTAAGATTTCCATGACAGTGCTTTGTTGGCTTAGATCCATTCAAAAATCTCATTAAAATAAATAGAATACATTTCCATGTAGTTTATATGGGTTTTAATTAAATGAAATCAGTAACTGAAATATATTCTAGTTTTATTTATACAATTTGATGAGATGAATCATTTGAAAGAAAAAAACTGAATGAACTTTATCACTTGATGAAAAATGCCTAAGCCTTACCAAAGCCTAGGCCAGATTGAATTTAACAACGTCCTTTTTTAGCTTGTCCCGGAGGACAAAAATCACCGTGACCCTCATGATGGTCAGGATTAACAATTACGCTACCATGAGGCGTATGTACGGCACAGGCTGATAAACCAAATGTCATTAAAGTGCTGAAGCAAAGTAGTATTATTTTCATCATTGCATCCTCTTTTTATTGCTTTCTCATTCACTTTAAATAGATCTGTACTTTTCGACTAGCATCGACATGAGTGATTTCTAATGAATATTTGTATCATGATTGGGGGCGTAATACGGTTCTAAATCCGACATGGGTTGCTGCTAAATCAAATTCCTGTGGATAGCGGCTGCTATTACGATAACGCGCACAGAAATTGGAGGCACATAAAAAAGAGCCACCTTTTAATACATATTGTGTGACATGAGCATCTTGCTGGCGTAGTTCAGTGTAATTCCCCATATGTTGATCATGCGCACCGTGATAAACCGAAGATGTCCATTCCCACACATTGCCGATCATATCGTATAACTTGAATGCATTTGCAGGATAGCATCCTACGGGTGCAACACTTTCAAAATGGTCTTCAGCGGTATTTTTTTGTGGAAACTCACCTTGCCAATAATTAGCTTGAGGATGTTGATGTGCATCCTGTGGGGCTTGACGTAAAGGGGTATCCGTTTTTGAACCTGCTTTGGCTGCATATTCCCACTCTTGTTCAGTGGGTAAATCTCGCCCTAACCAAACTGCATAATGCTCTGCATCATTTTTAGTGACATAGCGGACGGGTTCAGAAGGGAGAGGTGCTTGCCCCTTAGCACCGTTAGGTGTTTTCCATGTGTAATCTGCTTTGAGTTGCCACCATTGATTCGGAGTGTTCACATTCGGTGAAAATACCGCAGCCTGTTTTTGTTTTTCTGCATCGGTGATGTAGTTTGTAGCTTTCACAAAACTAGAAAATTGGGCAACCGTCACTTCAGTTTGGTCGATCCAAAAACCATCTACTTGACGTTGTTTTTCTCCAAAATTTAACTCATCGGGATAGGCTTGGTTGGAACCAAGCTGAAAAGAACCTTTGGCAATCCAAACCATGCCCGCCGTTTGATTTTTTTGCCATGCATTGGGTAAGCCTGAATATTGTTGGCATTGTTGTAATGTGCCAAGTTGTGTCTGTGTCTGTGTCTGTGTCTGTGTCTGTGTCTGTGTCGTGGTTTGCGTATGTGCATGACGGCTATCAGGCGTAACTTTACTACAGCCTGTCACAAAGGACAGGCTACAGATTGATGCGAATAAGGAAATAAACTTCATTTAATATTGTATTCCTTGACGCCATTTTGCTGGGTGTATTGGTTATATACCTTGACAAGTTCTTGTAATTTGGTTGGATTATCTTGGGCAAGGTTTTGGGTTTCTCCACGATCATTTTTGAGGTTATAGAGTTCCCATGTACCCGTTCCAAGCTCTGATTTGCCTTGTAATGCAATCTTCCAGTCACCTTGACGAGCGTATTTACTACCATGTAGTTCATCTGCGAAATTAAAGTTTACAGGGCGAATCGCTTGAGCTTTATTTTCGAGCACTGATTTCCAAGAATAACCACTTGGCGTATTGATTTGACGCCCTTTATATTGACCTTGTGGGACTGCAATGTTGGCATAATCGAGCACAGTCGGGAACACATCGAGTACAGAAGCAAAACCATGATGGGTTGCTTGAGCTTTATTTTGATGTGGAAGTTTTACAATTGCAGGCGCTGTGGTTGCACCTTCACCTGCGGTGTCTTTCCATAAATGAAAAGGTGCTGCGCTGACTTCTGCCCAACGTGGTCCAACATAATGATAAGAGTTTGATGTACCAACATTATTTACACCATTATCAAAACCTGATTCCGCTCCATAATTGCCACGAATAAAGCCTTCTGCACCATTATCCGAAACGAAGAAGATTAAGGTATTGTCATATAGATTATTACGTTTCAGATATTGAATCACACGACCAATATTGGCATCCAAATTTTCGACCATGCCTGCATAGATTTCCATTCTGCGCGCTTCTAAAGCTTTTTGCTCGCTCGAAAGTTCATTCCATTTACCATATTTTTGTGGTGCATTTTGAGAAGCAATTGGTTCAGCCGCAGTAAAATTAGCAGGAATTAATCCAAGTTGCTTTTGGCGTGCAATCCGTGCGTCACGAATCACATCATAACCCGCATCGTAAACACCACGATAACGGTCACGATATTCGGTTGGTGCTTGTAAAGGCCAATGTGGGGCAGTGTAAGCCGCATAGGCAAAGAATGGTTTACCTGAATTTTTTCCTGATTCTAAGTAGCTAATTAATTTATCGGTAAAATAATTGGTTGAGAAAAAATCATCAGGTAAGGATGAGATCGGCACTGGTTTGCCGTCTTCAGTATAAGTCGCATTACGTTTATAAGCAGACGGAGCTTGTTTAAAATGTAGGTCTAAACCTTGTAGTAAGGTAAAGGAATGATCAAAGCCTTTGGCATGTGCATTGGTCGCATCAGTCAGACCTAAATGCCATTTACCACTGATATACGTTCGATAGCCATTATCTTTGAGGACTTCTGCAATCGAGAGTGAACGTTCATTTAAATAGCCTTCATAGCCAGGTTGCCCCTTTAAGTGAGTAGGCGTGAGTTCCGCCATTGCACCAATACCAGCTAAATGATGGTCTGTGCCTGAAATCAACTGAGAACGGGTTGGTGAACAGGTTGGAGCAGTATGGTAATCTGTTAAGATTCGACCTTCTTGGGTCAGTGCATCAATATTTGGAGTATGGATTTCTCCTCCAAAAGCGCCTAAATCTGAATAGCCTAAGTCATCTGCCATGATGAATAAAATGTTAGGTTGTTTCTTTGTTTCAACCACAGTGGTTGAATTATCAGAATCGTTATTGCTGCAAGCTGAAATTGACAGGCTAAATAATGCAATTGAAAGTGTACTAAGAAGGCTATTACGAGACATTAGAATCGACTTAATTTTCTAAAAGAATTAAATGAAGTTTAGAGTTTTGATTTTTATGATAAAAATAATTAAATTTTGATTGTTAATCTGAAAAAAAGAAAAGCCCCGATTACGGGGCTAATTTTTGCATCAATTAGAACGGTATTTGGGTGAGTTGATTTAGAAAGTGGGGCAGTACTTTCGGTTCTAATAAGATTGTAACGATAACACCATAGGCAGCTCCCCATAGGTGAGCACTATGGTTGATATTGGTATTCCCTTGTTTACCTGACCAGATGCTATAGGCAACATATAAAATGGCAAAAATAATAGCGGGCACGGGGATAAAGAAAACAAATATCAACTTCCAGGGTTGAAACAGAATATAAGCAAACAATACTGCTGATACAGCACCAGATGCACCTAAACTTGCCCAGTGAATATCATGTCGGTGTTTTAAATAGCTTGGTAAAATTGCTGCAATTAATCCACCTAAATAAAATAAGACAAAGCCAGTGTCATAGAAAAACTGACGGTAAAAGCTTTCAATAATATTGCCAAAGAAAAATAGCGTGATCATGTTAAAGAGCAAATGTGTACCATCTGCATGAACAAAACCGTGTGTGATAAACCGGTCATATTGCCCGCGTTGCATAGCAGGTGGCCAAAAAATTAAACGATTCATCACCGTTTTATTAGAGAGTGCTAACAAGGAAATTGCAACGGTAATAATGATGAGCGTCACAGTATGATTAAAGGGTAGATGTAACATAAATGTTTTAAAATTGATCAGTGTCTAGGCAATAATGCCATTAAAAACTTAATAAACAATGATCTTGCATAGAATTCCTACAAAAATGGTTGATTTTTTTTTATTACACTCCATCTTCGGTTAAGATAACGACATCAGCTTGAGGATTATTGTTATGTCGACTGAGAACACTGCCATTGCAGAAGAAATTCCAAACCTTTTGATTACTCCCTCTGCGCAAGAGTATTTAAGCGATTTATTGTCAAAACAAAATACTCCAGGAATTGGCGTTCGTGTTTTTGTAGAGCACCCAGGTACACCACGTGCAGAGTGCTGCATGGCATATAGCGCACCTGATGAAGTGGTACCAACAGACTACAAACAGGAATATCCTGATTTTCCTGCTTATGTTGATGCACCATCAATTCCATATCTTTTAGATGCTGTGATTGATTACAACAAAGACCGTTTTGGTGGTCAATTAACTTTCCGTGCGCCAAACTCAAAAGTGCCACGTGTCGGGCCAGATGCATCAATCGAAGAACGCATTACCTATATTCTACAATCTGAAATCAATCCAGGTTTAGAAGGGCATGGCGGCAATTGTAGTTTAGTCGAAGTGAAAGATGATCCAGAGCATGGTCTTACTGCTGTATTGAAATTTGGTGGTGGTTGCCAAGGCTGTTCAGCAATTGATGTGACCTTAAAACAGGGTGTGGAAACAACCTTACAACAACATGTTCCTGAACTAAAGCGTGTGGTTGATCAAACAGATCACTCTCAGGCTGATGGTGCATACTTTAAGTAATTAAACTTGAAATTTACTGTATTTTTAAAAGCCCTTTCGAGGGCTTTTTTTATTTCTTTATAAAAATATACAAATTTTTATTTAGTTTAAAATCATATAAATAATTATAAAAATGAATATATAAATAATAATTATTATCATTTGTGTTGAGTTGTACGATTTTTTTGTTAGAATTCCCAATGATTTTTAAGAAAAAATTAAGATTTATCTGATTTAGGTGTGAATATGTCCAAGAAAATAGTTCGTCAAACCTTACTCGCAATTTCGGTTTCTAGCAGTATGCTAACATTCGGACATGCAGCAGAAACGTTGATGACTGAAAAATAATCAGTTGAAAAGTCAAGTGAAAATAATGTTGTTAAGCTAGAAACAATTGTTTTGACAGCCAGTGGGTTTGAGCAGGATATTAAGAAAGCAGCAGCATCTATTTCCGTTCTTACACAAGAAGAAATCAATAAAAAAGCATATCGTGATGTAACTGATGCACTCAAAGATGTTCCTGGTGTTGTGGTGACAGGTGGTGGTAGTTCAAGTGATATTAGTATTCGTGGTATGGGCAGTGCTTACACCGTTATTATGGTGGATGGAAAAAAAGTAAATACACGCTCAGTACGACCAAATAGTGATAATTCGGGTATTGAACAAGGTTGGTTGCCAAATATTGGTGCAATTGAGCGTATTGAAGTGATTCGTGGACCGATGTCAGGATTATATGGTTCAGATGCGATGGGTGGGGTGATCAACATCATTACAAAGAAAGCTGGGAATGAATGGACTGGATCAATCAAGCTCGACACAACATTACAAGAAAACTCAAACTCTGGAAATGTGTATCAATCCAATGTTTATATTGCAGGCCCTTTGATTGCTAAGCTTTTATCTTTTAAAGCAAATGGATTGTATTCTCAACGTGATGAAGATGAAATCTATGGAGGGTATAGTAAACAAACAATTCGTGCGGGTGGGGCAGCCTTTAGCCTTACACCGAATGATGACCATACCATTGATTTGGAATATCAGCGTTCGATTCAAAATCGAGATGCCACGGTGGGTAAAAGTATTTCTCCAGTACAAACTGGACGTAACCCACCGACAAACTCGTTAACAGATTATTATCGTACAGAATATAGTTTGACGCATCGAGGTAAGATTGGCGCTATAGAAACACATTCATATATCCAACGTGAAGAGAATGACAATCCATCACGTAATATGGAAGCAATCAATACTACCTTTAATAGCATTAATAAAATTGATTTTGATCGTCATAGTCTCAGCTTTGGCGGGATGTATTTAAAAGAAGAATTAGAAGATAAAGGGAATCAGTTAAGTATTGGTGGTGCAAGACCTGTTTCAAATCTTGATCGTTATAGCTGGGCGTTATTTGCTGAAAATGCGTGGAATATTGTTGATGATTTCACTTTGACCAGTTCGTTGCGTTTAGATAAAGATGAGAAATTTGGTGATCATTGGAGTCCAAAAGTTTATGGTATTTGGACGTTGGATGATCATTGGATCATAAAAGGCGGTGTATCAACTGGATATAAAACACCTGCATTGCGAGCAACTGTTGCTGAATGGGGGCAGGCGACGGGTGGTGGGCAAAGTAAAGGTGTGATTGTCGGCAATCCTGATTTGAAACCTGAGAAAAGTGTCAACTATGAGGTTTCTTTCAACTGGGATAGTTTAGATCGTCTGACCGCGGGTCTCACTTTATTTAATAGTGAGTTTAAAGATAAGATTACTGAAATTAGGACTTGTCAAGGAACTTCAGGCTCGTTGAGTTGTGATTGGTTAGGTGAAAAATTTGACTTTGTGAGCTTGCGTGAAAACGTCGATAAAGCAAATATGCGCGGTGCAGAAGCCACTTTCGGTTGGAATTTTTTACCAAATGTGAATGTGAGTGCGAACTACACTTTTACTGATACGGAACAAAAAAGTGGTGTAAATAGCGGAAAACCTTTAAATGAAATGCCAAAACATATATTCAACACAACCGCAGATTGGGAAATTAACGATCAGTTCTCAAGTTGGGGCCGTGTGAACTATCGTAGTAAAACCTCTGACTATTTAAGTCGCACCACCATGGCAAAGGGTAAACCTGCTTATACAATGGTTGATGTTGGCGTAAACTATAAGCCAACACAAAATATTGCAGTCGCAGCAGGTATTTATAATCTCTTTGATAAAGAAATTGATACTGCGACTTATAACTACGTCTTAGATGGACGCCGTTACAATCTTGGTATGACGTATCGTTTCTAAATAGCAGAAAGTGAAGGATAAGTGCAACACATGCCTTATCCTTCTTTGTTTAAGATTTCACTGACGTGCTCTGAATAATAAAATTTTTCTAAGTGTGCTCGTGCGCGTTGTCTTAAATAGCCTGTTTGAATCACTTGCTGTAGCACAGGCGTTAGTAGGTGACTCAATTCATTTTGGATCAAATCTTCATCGATATTGAGATCACGAAGTAATAGGTCAAACGTTCTCTCTTGGTTTCGTGCATACCACGCATATAAGCCATCATGGATTTGTTGTTTTAAATAAGGGGTTTGGCGAATATGATCCCAAATTTCATGACCCATACCAACCGTTGTTGGTAGGTCTTGGACTTCGAAATAATGGCGCAATACTGAGATCGGCATAAGTTTAATTTTATGCCAAATATTCGCTTGGAAATGATAGAGCTTGTCATCATTAAAGTGTTGATTTAAAACTCTTTCACTCATTTGGCTGATCTTTAAAATATTCTTTTGTAAATAATGTCCAATGGTTTCATTGAGATTTGAATCTGTGACCGACTCTAAAACAGATTTGCCCATTTTCATAAAATGTCCCACACCAGGAACACGTTTAGACATGACTGAATTATCTAGATAATCTTGAATTGAATGCTGGATAAGCTGAGTAATCAGAGCTGAAAAAGCAGGGTTGTTGACGATGGTCTTAATTAAATCTTGGCGATGTCTCGTTTTGCTCGCAACATATTGTGCAATTGAATCTATGGTGAGTACAGGAATCACTTCTTCAATCGTGGTGGTATCATTGAGTGGATGAATTAGAGCGAAACGAATATGTTCAGCAATTTGCTCAATTAAAAATGAACTGGCTGGCGTAGCGAGAATTTGTTTCTCGATGAGTTTAAATATTTGTTCAAATGACCAAATATGTTGTAGTTGTTGTAAACGTAACCAATGATAGAACTGTTTAAATTCATATTGAATCGTTTCGGTTTGTGCAAATTCTTGATCTAGAAAATCAAGTTGTGCATCTATTAATTGTTCTATCATTGGATGTTTAGACATAAAATCTCAAATTCTTAATTAAGTTTATGGTGAAGGGGCAGTTGCAGGCTTTTGTGTTTGGATCTTGCTCAAGAACGGTAAATATTGTTGAACGACCAATTGATCTGCTTCCAAGATGGGCATATGCCCCACATTATCTAAAATCACAGGTGCTTGCGCATTTTTCAATAATGATTTTAACTCAGGTGCCACTTCGACATTAATAATTTTATCTTGCTTGCCCCATAAAATCAGGGTTGGTGCATCAATAGATTTTGCAAGCAGGGCAAAAGAATCTGGAGTAAACAGTTTATTGAGTGCGATCACTTGATCCACCATTTTTTGCGTTTGCTCAACTTGACCAATCATCATTTTTTCTTGGGCTTGGGCAATTTCTTTTGGAATAAATGGCGGTGCATACATCGCTTGTTGCATGAGGAAATTGAAGTCACCTTTCTTACTAACGATCATGTTTTTCACATGATTCGGATCTTTGAGATAAGGTGTTGTTGCTGACTTATATACACCTGCCGCATCAACCAAGAATAGGCTCTTGGTCTCAAATGGATATTGACCTGCATAGAGCATTGCAATTGAGCCACCAAGTGAGTGACCTGCAATATGTGCAGGGCCTGTCAAATTTGCGGCTTCGATAAAACGACGTAATTTTTCAGTCACATTCGGAACTGAATAATCAAAGTCTTTAGGAACTTGCGTTTCGCCACTCGCGGGTAAGTCAGGGATAATCACATGGTAGTTTGCAGTGAGTGCATGGGCAACACGATTCCAGTTATCTCGACTACCTGCTAAACCATGAATTAAAATAACAATCGGTTTTCCTGCTTGGCCACCTTCACTATATGACCAAGCGATGTCACCTACTTTTAAGGTTTTACTTTGTAAGCCTGCCCAAGTACGTTCTTGTTGTAATACATTTTGAAAACTCATTTCTATTTCAGCAGCTTGAGTAGAGCTTACTGCAATTGTTGCTAAGCTGAATGAGAGCAAAGTGGCATTGATCGCTTTGCGAAAAGGCGTTGAAAACATTGTTTTGGTCATGATTGTTCTATCCTTGATTTATTTTTAAACCAATTGATTATTGTAGAAGTTTGGAGTGGAGTCATTTGCATAATCTACAGATGTATGGAAATTCTTGCCAATGAAATCAGAGATTTTCTGCTATTCATATAAGTAAAGAATTGATTAGCGTGGTGAGAGTTTCTATTTTTGTCAGTGACTTTCTATCATGCGCACATTAAACTGCTTACTTATGTTAATCATAAATGGATGCACGCATGCTCACCGCGCAACAAGCTTTAGAACGTTTAAAAGTTGGTAATGCTCGTTTTGTGAAAGGGGAAGCCACCCAACAAAATCAACTTACTCACCAAGAGCGCGCTGCATTGGCAGGAGAACAGAATCCTTTTGCAATTGTTTTAGGATGTTCAGATTCACGTGTACCTGCGGAAATGGTATTTGATCAAGGTTTAGGTGACTTATTCGTTATCCGTGTTGCAGGAAATGTCGTTGCACCTTCACAAGTTGGAAGTGTTGAATTTGCAGCAGAACGCTATGATTGTGCAGTCGTCGTCGTATTAGGGCATAGTCATTGTGGCGCGATTCAAGCAACCATTGATACTCTAATGAATCCTGACCAACCACCATCATCAAATTTGATGTCGATTGTGAACCGAGTACGTCCTTCAGTAGAAATTTTGATGCAAACTGACTTAAAGGATGATTTGAAAAAATTATCTGCACATGCAGTTCGCTCAAATGTATTTGCTTCTGTTAATCAATTACGTCATGGATCAACCGTGTTAGAAAACCTAATTGAAAAAGGTAAAATGATCGTGGTTGGGGCAGAATATTCGCTTGAAACAGGTGAAGTGACGTTCTTTGATTTTTAATTAAAATCTAAGACTCTAAAAAATAAGAGGTGCCTAAAGGGCGCCTTTTATATAGGGATAAGCCAAATTTAACAGGATAGGTTGTGCTTTGGCGTTTGGGTGGATTTGATCGTTTTGGATTAAAGTTTTATGCCCTGCAACACCCTCTAAAAAGAATGGCAGCAGTTTAACCTTATATTGCTGACTTACAACTTTATAATTATTTTCAAAAGCGGTGCTATAGGCTGTCCCATAATTTGGTGGTATTTTCATACCGAACAGTAAAACATTAGCTTGCTGTTTTTGGCTGAGTTGTACCAATTGCGCTAAATTTTTTTGAATCATTTGGGGTGGTTGACCACGTAAGCCGTCATTGCCACCTAACTCAATCACAACAATTTCAGGCTGATAAGTTTGCAATAATTTAGGCAATCTTGCCAAAGCACCACTTGTAGTTTCACCACTGACGCTTGCATTGACCACTTTATGCTGTTTCGGATACTGTTGATCTAAACGTTGTTGTAATAAGTGAACCCAACCTCGTTTGGCATCTATACTATAACCTGCACTGAGACTATCACCCAGAATCAAAATAGTCTTTGCTGAAACGAGTGTTGGTAATACACCAATTGTAAGGATTAGAAGGGTTTTTGATACCAACAAGATCATTTTAGATATTTGCATCGCACTTCAAATTTGTCCTAAAGGATACGTGACATCATGCCACAACCGATTATTTCTGCCCAAAAAGTTACACAAAATATCCAAATTAATCAGCAAAGTTTAACCATTTTGAAAAATATTGATTTAGATATTTATCAGGGGGAACAGATTGCGATTACTGGGCGTTCAGGTTCTGGCAAATCAACATTATTAGGTATTTTAGCGACGCTTGATCGACCGAGCATGGGGGAGTTATGGGTGTGTGGACAAGCGGTACATACCTTAACAGAAGAACAGCGTGCCCAAGTCCGCTTAGAAAACATTGGTTTCGTGTTTCAATCTTTTCAGCTTTTACCGCAGCTCAGCGCACTTGAAAATGTGATGTTACCCTTACGTTTGCAAGCTGATTTCAATTTTAAACAAGCTGAAAAAAAGGCATTACAATGGTTGGAACGTGTTGGATTAGTTCGTCAGGCACAACAAACGCCTAAAGTTTTATCGGGTGGTGAGCAACAACGTGTTGCAATTGCGCGGGCATTAATTGCTGAGCCTAAAATTATTTTTGCAGATGAACCGACAGGTAATCTGGATGGACAAACCGCAGCAGAAATTGAGCAACTGTTATTCGATTTAAACAAAGAACTCGGAACAACTTTAATCCTTGTCACGCATGATCAAAGTTTGGCAGCCTTGTGTCAACGACATGTCAAATTGCTTGATGGTCAAATCCAAGAAATTGTAAAAGTGCAGGAGGGCGTATGAGTTCAGTCCTCAAGCCACTGCTTTTGCAAAGCTTCCGTACAGGAGGATTGTATTTATTGATCATTGCTCTGTCTTTGGCAATCAGTGCCACCACCGCATTAAAATTTAGTAATACTCAAGTCCAAAATGCAGTTTCATTGCAAGCTGCTGAAATGTTGGGTGCAGATTTAGTCTTGTCTGATAATGACCCTATTCAATCAAACTGGGTGCAAAAAGCCCAACAACTCCAGCTAAAAAAGACATCTGTCACTTTATTTGGATCAATGGCACATACGCAAAATCAATTTGTGATGGTCAATGTCAAAGCTGTCGATGAACATTTTCCACTGCGTGGTAAATTAGAGATTCAACCAAGAGCGAAATCGATTCAACAAGGTGAAGTTTGGTTAAGTCCAAGAGCAATTGATCTATTAAAAGTAAAAGTGGGGGATCAGGTTGCAATTGCTGATGGCAAGTTTAAGGTAACAGGCATTATTGAGCATGATTCTAATCAGGAATTGGGCTTTTCAGGTTTTTCACCGACCGTTATTATTCATCAAGCAGATATTGCGAAAACGAATGCTATTCAGGTTGGGAGTCGAATCGAATATCGGTTATTGATGGCGGGTGAGCCAAAACAAGTCGAAACATTTAAGCCCCTATTTAAACAACAAACCAAGCATGAATCTGATCCCAAAGTTGATCAAAATCGTGTTCAGCAGGCAGAGAATAGTGAACAAAGCACACTGAAACTACGTGATGCGAGTCAATCCAATACTCGTTTGATGAAACCCATTGAAAATCTGGATACCTTTCTACAGCTTGCCAACCTTTTAACGATTCTGTTGTGTGGGATTGCGATTGCTTTAACCAGCCAACGTTATGTGCAACAAAATCAGGATCATATTGCCTTGATGCGTTGTCTTGGTGCGAGTAAACAACAGATATTAGTGGCCTATGTGATATTGCTTGCGATTGTCAGTGCCTTATCAATTGTGATTGGAAGCTTAATCGGAATCGCGTTGGGGTATGGTTTGTTGCAATTGATGTTGCAACTGATTCCACAATTGCAACTCAGCTTTGCCATTGCTGATTTGCTTATGGCATTACCCATTGCAATTTTTACCAGTGTCATGGTGCTGATTGGTTTCATTTTGCCAAGCATTTGGGAATTATTGAATACGCCACCGATTCGTGTCATTCGTCAGCAAGAGCGTTCACGTAAGTCCTACATGATGATGTTCAGTGTCGGTATTGCGAGTTTGGTCATCTTTAGTTTGGTGCTGAGTGATAATTTAAAATTAAGTTTATTGGTCTTATCTGCCATCTTAGTGCTTTGTTTGGCTCTGTTTATAGTGATTTGGTTTGTATTGAAAGCCATTAAACAGCTCAAACATCCCTTATCTGCTTATGTTCGAATTCCACATCAGACGGCTTTTCAAATTACCGCGCTTGCATTAGGTCTCAGTTTAATTACGGTATTGAGTGTTTTAAGAACGGATTTATTAGAGCGTTGGCAGCAACAATTACCTGAAGGTACACCGAATCAGTTTGTCTATGGTCTGCCGCCATTTGATATGCCACAGTTTAAACAGCAGCTTGAACAAAATAATTGGCAATCAACACCCCTCTATCCCAATATTCGGGGACGCTTAATTGCTAAAAACGGTCAGGCTTTCAGTACTGAACTGATTCAACAAAATAACTCCTTACGCCGTGAACTGAATTTGACTCAAGCGGAGCTTTATCCAAAAGATAATCTTATTACTCAAGGGAATCCAAAGTTCACCCAAGTTGGACAAGTGTCAGTAGAAGAAAAATTGGCTACTGAGCTAGGGATCAAAGTCGGAGATCAACTGAGCTTTAGCTTGCCCGAAGGGTCGTTGGATGCAAAGGTGATTAACCTACGTTCAGTCGAATGGGAAAGCTTTAGTCCTAACTTCTTCTTTATCTTTTCCCCACAAACTATGGATGAAAATGCAGGAAGTTATTTAAGCAGTTTTTATGTGCCTGCTACAGATCAGCCGAAAATGGTGCGATTGATTCAGCAATTCTCCAATACTGTATTTATTGATGTTGGGCGTGTTTTAGATGAAGTGAAACGTTTAATGAATATATTGGTTCAGGTGGTGACAGTCTTGGCAATATTGGTTGGTTTGTCAGGTATCTTGGTTTTAATTGCATGTTTGAATGTTTTAATGGATGAGCGTCGTAAAGAAGTGGCGTTATTACGTTCGTTTGGTATTGCAAAGAATAAATTAAAACAGATGCTCAGTTTAGAAATTGGTTTTATTGGGTTAGTGGCAGGAATCGTAGCATGCCTTTTTGCCGAAGTAATTAGTGCGATTGCCAGTTACAAGATGCAAATGGCAATCCAATTCCATCCTGAAATTTGGTTAATTTTACCCATGAGCATGATGTTGGTTTGTATGCTGATTGGTCGTTATCGACTGAGTTATTTATGTGATATTCCACCGTTACAGAGTTTGAGAGAGATGAACCAATCTTAAAAACTTAACTGGTTTTGACGCAGGATTTCACTCCATAAGGGATGAAGTCCTGTGCTTAACTCATTGCAGTAACTATAAAATGTAGCAAGCATAAGCGTTCCTACGATCAAAGCAGCGATTTGAACTCTACTTTTATTATGAGCTTTTTGGCTGAAATACCATGCGATTGCAAGTAATACACCCATGATCATCCCGCCGATATGGGCAGCATTGTTGATGCCTGAAACCGTAAAACCGAAGGCGAGGTTAATCCCCATCATCATTAATAGTGATTTTTTATCTAGCCAAAAACGTTGTTGGGGGAGCGGTGGAAATAAAGAAGCTGCCGTGAGTGCAGCACCTAAACCCATTACTGCACCTGAAGCACCTGCACTGATATGTGGAAGTAGCTTCGGATCAAAATATTGTAATAATTCATAGCCATCACGAATGCTGAGATAACTTGAAAGTACGCTGCCCATTAAACCTGCTAGAAAATACAAAGCAATATAATAACCACGCCCAAACAGTGGTTCTGCAATACTTCCAAAGATATACAGTGCCCACATATTCAGCATTAAATGAATTAAGCCAAAATGGAAAAACATACTGCTAAACAGACGTTCAGGCTGCCCTGAAAAGGTCAATGGCGGAAAATCTGCACCCCAAGCAATTGCATCCATAGGGGAAGGGTCGGTAATATTCACACCTGAAAGTATTTGCCAACCGAATAACCCAACATTGATTGCAATTAACAAGGCTGTAAACCACCATGTCTGTAGTTGCAATTTTTGAGTGATTTGTGGTGGAGTGGTTTCAGTCATATGTTTGTGCGAGTTATTACGATATAAAAATAGCTTAGCATGAATTTGTTGCCCAAGGAGTGATGCGCTTTAATGAAAGCCTTTTTAGCACGTGCAGTGATGTTGATTATCGGTATCATTCTACTGATTCAGCTTTGGATTTTTGGTAGTTTGGTTTGGTGGAGAACGCAGCCTGTTGAAACAACCATGTTTATGCGTTGGGACTACCTCACTGACTTTAAGCCAATTCAACAAAACTGGCGTGATTATGATGATATTAGTGACAACTTTAAGCATGCTATTTTGGCTGCTGAAGATGCTAAATTTATTCATCATCATGGCTTTGATTGGGCTGGGATTCAGTTTGCTTTGGAACGTAATAATGAAAAGGGTGAGGTGGTTGCAGGTGGTTCAACAATTTCACAACAGTTAGCAAAAAACCTATTTCTTTATAATCAGCGTTCATTCATTCGTAAGGGGCAGGAAGCTGTTGCAACATGGATGATGGAGCGAATGTGGTCAAAACGCCGAATTTTAGAGGTATATATGAACTCGGTCGAATTTGGTCAAAACATTTATGGTGTTGAAGCTGCTGCACAATTTTATTATGGTAAAAGCTCAAAAAGTTTGACACGAGAGCAGGCGGCTTTTTTAGCGGGCCTATTACCAAATCCTAAGTATTATCAAGATCATCGTAATGATCATAAATTACAGTTTCGTAAGCGTGTGATTTTAAGATATATGAATGGTACACAAATTCCGCAATAATTTAGTTAAATTAAAAAAAGCTCAATATTTTTGGGCTTTTTTACCAAATTGACATATTTTTGCAGCATACTTAAATCATAACTTGATGAATGATAAAGCGACAAGGTTCAGTATGAATACTGCAGTGACGACAACAACGCCAACAGAATATACTTATAATGATCGATATATAAATCGTGAGCTTTCGATTCTCGATTTTCATTTACGCGTACTTGAGCAAGCTGTCGATCCACTTCATCCATTACTAGAACGAATGAATTTCCTGCTGATTTTTTCAAGAAATTTAGATGAATTTTTTGAAATTCGTGTTGCAGGAATGATGGAACAACTGACTTTAGGCAATGAAAGTCGTACGCCAGATGGTTTAACGCCGAAACAGGTACTCGATCAAATTTCTAAGACAGCACATGCTGCGATTGAACGTCAATATCGTATTTTAAATGAACAGATTTTACCTAAACTTCGTGACGAAGATATTTGCTTCTTACGCCGCGGTGAATTGACCCCAGCACAATCAGCATGGATCAAAAAATATTTCCAAGAACAAGTCGCACCCGTTTTAACACCAATCAGTCTTGATCCAGCACATCCATTTCCACGTTTAGTCAATAAAAGCTTAAACTTTATCGTCACACTGGAAGGCAAAGATGCCTTTGGTCGTCAAATTGATCTTGCTGTTGTGCCTGCACCACGTTCTTTACCGCGTGTGGTACGTTTGCCTGATGAACTTACGGATGGCAAAGAGCATCATGTCATGTTATCTGCCATTATTCATGAACATGTTTCAGACCTATTTCCTGGCATGACAGCAACAGGTTGTTATCAATTCCGTGTGACCCGTAATGCCGATCTAGCCTTGAATGAAGATGTAGAAGACTTAGCAAAAGCCTTAAAAGGTGAGTTAAGTTCTCGTCGTTTTGGTCGAGCAGTTCGCTTGGAAGTGACGCATAACTGCCCAAAACATATTTATGAATATTTATTGGATGAGTTCGATCTCAATGAAGAGCAACTTTATCGTGTAGATGGTCCTGTAAATTTAGCACGGTTATTGTCTAATTTTAAACGTCCACATTTGCGTTATGATTCGCATACACCTGTGATTCCAAAACCATTTAAAAAGTCGGAAAGTGTTTTTGCTGCAATGCAAAAACAGGACATTTTATTGCATCACCCATTTGAGTCATTTGCACCTGTGATTCAATTGTTGCGCGAAGCTGCACGCGATCCACAAGTGTTGGCAATTAAACAAACACTTTATCGGAGTGGTGCAGACTCAGAGATTGTGCAAGTTCTTGCTGAAGCTGCACGTAACGGTAAAGAAGTCACTGCTGTGATTGAGTTGCGCGCTCGTTTTGATGAAGAATCAAATATCGAAGTTGCCAATGTGCTGCAAGAAGCGGGTGCTGTCGTTGTATATGGTATTGTCGGCTATAAAACCCATGCCAAAATGATTTTAGTCGTGCGCCGTGAGAATAATAAATTGGTGCGTTATGTACATTTGGGTACAGGTAACTACCATGCGACCAATGCACGTATTTATACCGATTACGGTTTAATGACGACAGACAAAGATCTGTGTGAAGATGTACATCGTATTTTCCAAGAGCTGACCGGCATGGGGAAAATGGCGAAGCTGAAAAAGCTGCTGCATGCGCCATTCACATTACATGCACAATTGATCAACTATATTGATGAAGAAATTGCTAATGCAAAAGAAGGTAAAGCTGCACAGATCATCGTGAAAGTGAATGCTTTAACGGAAGTGCAACTCATCAATAAATTGTATGAAGCTTCACAAGCAGGCGTACAAATTGATCTAATTATCCGCTCAATATGCTGTTTACGTCCTGGTTTACCGAACCTTTCAGAAAATATTCGTGTTCGTTCGATTGTTGGGCGTTTCTTGGAACATACTCGCGTTTATTATTTTAGTAATAATGGCAACCCACGTATCTATTGTTCGAGTGCGGACTGGATGGATCGTAATCTATTTAATCGGGTTGAAGCTTGTTTCCCAGTAGAAGATCCAGCTTCTAAAAAGCGTATTTATCAACTTGGTTTGTTGAATTATTTAAAAGATAATCAGCAAGCTTGGTTATTGCAGGAAGATGGTGTATGGGATCGTGCCCAGTTAGCTGAGGGTGAAGTTCCTCATAATGCACAACACACCTTGCTTGAAGCGATTAAATAAGCCTAACAAATTGACCTTAAGACCTGATGCTTATCAGTTAAGCGTAATTTCATTATTACTGATTAATCAATCTCCCCTAACCCCTCTTTGAAAAAGAGGGGAACACCATTGAATTCAACACCGTATTGAATTTCGAAATACTCCCTCCTTTGAAAAAGGTGAGAAGCATCGCTTCGCAAGGGGAGGATTAAAAATGCTTCACTGATTGGCATTAACCTTAATATCGGTTTTTTCTTGCGCTCATCATCAGTTGGTTTTGATTTCTAAGACCAACTGATTGACTAAATCAGCCGCTTCTAATTCTCTAATTTGCGCCACATTACTACCTGCCCAAAATGCGCCATAACTAAAATCTTGGTGGGTATTTGCAATACTCATCAGTTGTTTAGCTAAGTCATACGTATAAGGATATGCGGGTGTTTTAGGTCGGTTTGGCAAATCAATTTGGGTATGCCAAGTTCCAACTAGACCACGAGCAGGACGACCCGATAAACTGGCACTGATTTGAGTAATCGTTTGACTAAATAAAGCTTTTCGATAGGCTGCATGGGCACTCGAACTTTTGCATTGTACAAATGCTGTACCTAATTGCACGGCAGTAGCACCTTGTTTCAACATCGATTTGGCTTGATCACCATTCATAATACCGCCTGCTGCCACGATAGGTAATTTGCAATGTGTTGAGATCAGTTGCACAAGATCACTGGTTTTAATGGCTGCATCAAAAGTTTGATTGAAAATACCTCGGTGTCCTCCAGCTTCAATGCCTTGAGCAATAATAATATCAATGCCAGCAGCTTCGATTGCCTGAGCCTCAATGAGATTGGTTGCAGAAACCATAGTGATAATTCCAGCTTGTTTTAAGGCTTGAATTTGATGTGGATGAGGAATTCCAAAATGGAAACTCACGGCTTTTGGACATGTTTCAAGTACTATATTGAGGAAATCATCATTATCTAAAAAGCTCGGATAAATACAATTCAGTTGAGTTGGAGGCGCTGCTCCAAATTTTTCAAACTGTGGACGAATATAGTCAATCCATTGTTGGGTGATTTCAGGATCGAGTTGTTCTGATTGATGGCAGAAAAAGTTTACTTGAAAAGGGTGGTCAGTCAGTTCTTGAGTTTTAATAATTTGTTGTTTCGCTGCCTCTGCTGAATTTGCCCCAAGTCCCAAAGAACCTAAAGCACCTTGATTTGAAACCTCGGCAGCCAGTTCTGGTGTTGAGACTCCAGCCATTGGAGCAAGGAAAATAGGATGTTTTATTTCTAATAATTCTAAAATTGACATGCTTATATACTCTTTAGATTTTTAATCACCTTAACGTAAAAACAAAAAGCCTTGCAAACAATAACCACTATTTAATTATTGAATACAGATGTGATTTTTAAAGTGAAAATGAGTGATCTTAAATGGCTGCCACGTGGAAGAGCGAGCCGACCCAACTTGAAAATGCCATTGCAAGAATACCCCATAACGTAATCCGTAAACTGCCTTTGAGCATCGAGGTTCGGGCAAAGTAACTGGATAATGCACCAAGTAATGCCAATGATACGATACCTGTAATTAAAACTGAACGTGCCACCCAAGCGCTTGGGCTGAGTAAGATGGCAAGCATGGGAAGTACAGCACCACAGGAAAAAGACGCTGCGGAAGAGAGTGCAGCTTGAACAGGATTCGCCGCCGTATTTTCATGGATACCAATTTCATCACGGGCATGTGCCCCGAGTGCATCATGTTCAGTGAGTTGCATGGCAACTTCATGTGCCAATTCAGGGTTTAAACCTCTCGCAATATAAATTTCTGTCAGTTCTTTTAGTTCTGCATGTGGGTTTTTTTCAAGTTCTCTTGCTTCAAATTTTAAGTCTGACTTTTCAATATCTTCTTGAGATTTAACTGAAATATATTCCCCAGCTGCCATCGAAGTTGCACCAGAGATGAGCCCTGCAATACAGGTGACTAACAATGTTTGTGAACTCGCACCACTTGCCGCCATCCCCATAATTAAACTCGTGACGGAAATGATGCCATCATTTGCGCCAAGCACTGCTGCACGAAGCCATCCTGAGCGTTGTATGACATGGAGTTCTGCGTGATGTGACAAAGACATAATTGATCTCTTCTTATGAAAATAAAAGCAATCATCGGGATAAATGGAAGAATCATTCTTATCAGAATTTTATGACGATTCATCAACTTAACTTACTTATAAAGTAACTTATTTTAACGATAGCACCATAGTGATTTAGTTATTATATGTGAATAGTTGAACACTTTTAATTTGAATGAAATGGGTTTTGTATACGCCAATCTTATTGGTATTTTTGAGCTGAGATCTGCGATGAATAATTCGAAAAATAAGCTGTTGATGCATACACTCGTTATTCTTGGTGTTATGTTGCCTCTACAGCATGCGGTCAGTGCGGAACTCGATTTTGTAAAAGAAGGCGATGTGGCATATAAGCCTGGTCACCCAATTTATGATCGTTGGGATAAATTTTATAAAATTGAACAAGATCAGCCTGAAGAAGCTGAAAAGATTCTGGTGGAGCTTGGGCAACTTACACCACAAGATATTAAGGTTTGGAAGAGTTTGACTTATCTGCAAATTCGTTTGAATAAGCCAAATGAGGCGATCAAAAATGTTCGTAAAGCTGAGCTACTTGCACCCCAAGATCAACAGTTAAAATTACAAGAAGCTTATCTGCTCAATCAACAAAATAGAAATACTGAAGCATTGGTGATATTTAAAAATTTAAGTACTTCATCTGATGCTGAAATTGCCACTAAGGCACAGCAAGCTGTGCAAAATCTAAGTGGTTCAACTGTTAAATCAACCTTTAAAGATATTTATTTTGCGCCATCTTATGAGTCTCGTTATGACGATTTCATTTTTCCAGTAAAAATGCGCTATGGTAAAAATTTAGAGGGTGGACGAGCGCAAGTTTATGGTTTTTTAAATCTGAATCGTGACACAAAATCAAAAGGTGGCGTGCGCCCAGAAATTATTGATGAGAATGCGGTTACAGTCGGTGTCGGGGCAAATTATCAGCCGTGGCAATCCCTACCGATTCGCGCATACTTAGAAGTTGGTGGTAGTTATGATTTGATTGATCGTAATCGTGATAAGTTCCGTGAGAGTGTTGTTGGTGGTGTGACAGGCTATCAAGAATGGTATGCCAACCCAAGCATCGAACAGCGTACAGTGTGGAATGATTATTTTACTGATCTATATGGCAATGTTGCGAGCTACTCACGTGAAGACTATAACGTGATTGCCGATCTCAGATTACGTTCTGGTTTAAATGTCTATCGTGGCGAAGCAGGTACAGTCCAAGCATATGGCAAACTACATACTTTAGCTGATTCTAAAGGTGAAAATTACAATAACTTATTTGAATATGGTGTTGGTGTGGCTTGGCAACCATTCAATTACGTCCCTGTAAAATTAAGGGTCGAACGTCTGTATGGTGATTATTTTAAAAATGCTTTGTCTGATGGGACTGAGAATTATAACAACACGCGTACAGAACTGGTGTTTTATAAGGATTTCTAAGAATGAAAAAATGAATATCGATTGTGTTTGGAACTCGACCTGAGTTGATTAAATTAGCCCCTGTTATTTTATTGGTTTAACAAGATGCATGTTTTCATTTATGCACTGCTTTTCAAAGGTGAGCCGTATTTGAGTTGATACCATAAAGCGACGGCATAAACGGTGACACGGTTCATATAATGTGGGCCGTCAAATATATAAACTTTTTGCCCTTCGTATGCTTTGAGTTGTTCAATCAATTCCCAAGGGTAGGCAGAACGAAATTTGCCTTCTTTAACAGGTCTAAAAGCTTCTAAAACAATAATCACATTTTCTTTGCCAAATTCTTTTTGTAGCTCATCTAATGTCGCTCGTGCCTCTTGAGGTGATCGAGTACCGACACCGACACCATCTTGAAAAAATACGCCAGTTTGAGGTGGTAACCAACTTTTTAACCATGCGTCTAAGTGTTTTGGTGTTTGATCTGCACTGTAAATACTGACCCAGATTGGTTTAGGTAATGTACGAATGGCTTTAGCCAGATCGTCTACACATAACCATGTCGGGTCGGCTTCAATCGGTAAGTAATAGCCTTTTAAGGGAATAGATTTCGTTTTTTCAATAATTTGTTTGGAGTGATCGGCAAGTGTTAAGACATTAGATCGAGCAATTTTTTCATTATATTCACCCGCTAAACCTAGAATAATATTTTTTGCCCACGGTTCTTGATTAAGTTGTTTAAGATTTATATTTTTTTCCCATTTGGGAAAGTTTATATCATGATCAAACCAAGATTTAGATTCAACGACTGACCATTGAGGAACGAAAGTCGTTACTCCTAACAAGTCCCAGTTTCCTTGAGGGACAGTCGTTGCTAAATCTGGCTGCCAAAACATTCCTTCAATTTGAGGGGCGTGAAAATCTGTTTCAATACGGTGTACACAGCCGCCGACGAGCAATAAAGTCGCTATAGTTAAACTGATTAGAATTGCTGTTAATTTATTCAGCCTTTTTTTGATCATTCAGTCGTTTTCGCCAAAACCAAAGCAAGATTGCTAAGATCATCATAGCAGAGATAGCCACGATCAGGATAAAGAAAGAGGATTGCTGCACTAAAGGTGCTTTTTGATTACCGACAATGATTTTCTGTAAAATAAAAATTTGTCCATTTTCTGCGACTAAGATTTTGCTTGCATTATTTGGAATATTGGATTGAATCTTATCCCACAGTTTGGTGAAATTTTGTGCCCCCTCAATAGAATCTGAAATAATATCGAAACGTTGATCATGAAAGTTAATAAGAAAGCCACGTGCTGCTGCAGGTGCATAAATAATATCTGGATGCATGAGGACTTGTTGACGATAGATATTTGGATTAACTTGAATATTCAATACTTCGGGCTTGGCTGTATCCACTTTAACAAGGTTGAGGGGAATTGGATTATTCGTCATTAACATTTTTTTTTGCAGTTTGACTAATTGCAATTGCCATTTCTAAACTACCCGAATTGCTATCAATTGCAATCGTGGGGTGCGTCGCAAAACTCATAGAAAGTGCTGCAACACCATTTTTGAGTTTATGTGGAAGTTTAACAGTGGATTTTTTAGTATCAATCCATAAAGAACCTTTGGCTGTAGGTAAGCATTGAGCATTTACAATCACCGAGTTCTCTAGCTTCATGCTAAAGTTTGTATTGTCAGAAATTGTTTTAGCAAAATAATTAAATTGTCGGTTTACAGGATCTGAATCTAA
This sequence comes from Acinetobacter tjernbergiae DSM 14971 = CIP 107465, assembly GCF_000374425.1. Classification (GTDB taxonomy): domain Bacteria; phylum Pseudomonadota; class Gammaproteobacteria; order Pseudomonadales; family Moraxellaceae; genus Acinetobacter; species Acinetobacter tjernbergiae. Next base: position 31,858 of record NZ_KB894354.1, read on the forward strand.
GTTTGCTGTTTTAAGACTACCTGCTAGTCCACCATCAATCCAAGTTGTGATATTTGATCCTTCTAGCAACCCACTTTGTACGCGAAGGGCAATTTGACCTTGTAGGATATCAGTCGGTTGCCAAACTGCAGGAAATGATAAAAATAAGTTTTTTTCTGCTTGATTAAGACGGAAATCACTAATACCAAGATCAGCAAGTGTTTTAATCTCTTTGAGTTGTGCCCAAGTCGGTGTAGCCAGTTTATTGGGTAGAAAGGTAGCTGATGTATCAAGTTGCTGTAAGTAGTCTACATTTAATAAGCCATTGATTGCTGATACGAGTTTTTCAGGTTGATCATATTGAATACGCAGTGTTGGGATTTCATTTTCTGCACTAATTTGTACTAATGTTCCATTCGGCAATGCTGTCGCAGATTTACTAATTTCGATAAAAAAGTTTGCTGCTTGGTCTACAGGGGCATTTTGCTCATACCATCGAATCGGAGTGACCGAGCTCCAAGCACTTATTAAGCGTCCTAACATGGATGCTTCATTCATATTGGCTTGATTGAATTTTACCACGCCAACAAATGGTGTTGGTCGAACAATCTGTGGATTAAAAAGTGCATCGGGTAGATCTTTTAACTTATAGATAGGTCGGTGTCTTAAATAATCAATTTGCGAATTACTGAGATAAGTGACCTGATCGACATCCTCACTACAGAAAGTAGTTCGATCTGCTGCTGGAGAGGTAGGTGGTGAATATTGTTGTATAATAAAGTCGAGTCGATGGAATCCACTTTGACTCGCAGGAATGTTGAAGTCTAGTTCACCAGAGCCATTCAGCGTGGTGTTATAAATAAGTTTATCATCGTATTTGACTAATAATGTTGTAAAGTGTTCGGTGGAGTATTCACTGGTAAAACGAATACTTTGCCACTCAGAACCTTTACCGACATAAAAGAAATGGGGCTCGATCGTATATTTGTTTGATGTATTGATATTATCAAATGTCCACGTATTCCAAGTGTCAGCTAATGCAAATACAGGCAAAGAGAGTATGGCACTTGTGAGAATAAGTTTTAAACTAGGGTGAGTAAATCGTTTAATTTTCATTTATTTTCTCTCTTTGCGACGTTCAGTTTTGTACCACTGTAATGAATTCCCTTGTATTTTATTTTTCAGCATGTCATAGGCAGCTTTGAAAACAATAAATAAAAATATTTGGGAATAGGTTACGTAGGATAGAACTGAAAAGAAATATAGTTGAGGTTTCGCTCTTTCCAAAGACAAGGTAAACCACATTTGTGCGACATATAAACAAAATGATAAGCCCCAAAGTAAGGTAAATGGGCCTGGAAGCGTAATCCCAGCAATACCTAATACACCTAAAGTCAGCGTGATATGGCTCCAAATTAGTGCTGGGACAAATAATATGTAACACATGATGTTATTAAAAATTTCAACACCAATCGGAAAGGGTTTTCTTAAGGCAACTGGTAAATATTTACTGGTGACATAAAAGTTTCCTTGTGTCCAACGAGAGCGCTGTTTGATAAAGATACTGAGAGATGGAGGATCTTGTTGCCAACCAACGGCATAGGGAACCCACTTAATACGCTTTTGCCCAAGAAAAATTCTAAAGCTCATTTCAGTGTCATCCACTAAGGATTTTTCATCGAAGCCGCCTAGTGTTTCAAGTGCATCTCGCCAAATCACATAGTTGGTACCCATGAGTGTTGATAGCTCAAAGCGTTGCCAACGACCACCTTGGAAAATCCACTGGAAAAAAATAAATTCAATGGCAATAAAACGGGTCAGCATGCTGTCACGCCAGTTACGGGTGCGAACTTTACCGTTGACCGCAACAAGTTTTTTGTCTGCCAATAAGGTTTGAGCAAGCAATCTCACACAATCTGGTTCAGGGGTACTATCTGCATCATAAACAACAATTAGTTCACCTTGTGCATGGGGTAAACCATTATTTAAGGTTCGAGATTTACCTTTCCCCCCCATACCTTTAGGGACATTGACAATTTTAATGCATGGATAGATTGCCGCCATTCGTTCTGCAATTTCTAAGGTATTGTCTTTCGAACCATCATTAATCAGTAAAACTTCATACGCATGTGTGGGGTAATCCTGTTGTGCAATCGCATGTAAGGTCTCTTCGATCACAACACCTTCGTTATAGGCCGGAATTAAAACACTTAAAAGAGGCCAGTGTTCAGGTATCGGTAGATTTTCCAATTCTCGGGCTGCATTTTTTGAATATTTCCATGCTTGAAAACTTAACCATGCCCAAAATGCTTGAGGAATCCAAATACCTAAAAAACCAAATAAGAAAAGAACATCAATTGCGGGCATTTATTCTTCTCCTACGGATAATAGAAATAATTAGAATCAGTAATAAGGTGCATCCAAGTAAGAGCGAAATCCATGAAATTGAGCTACCGAAAGTACTCAGTAAACTTGGGTAACGTGTTGAAAAAATGTAATCTAGAGGGATAATTACTGTACTTATGGCAATCATTAAATAACCAAATAGATTGGTTTCTATCTGGTCAGGTGTGCTTCGATAGTCAGTATTATTGAGTGTCCAAGAGATTCCAAAATGAGGGTATTGGATATTATTGAGTGATAGTTCTATGGGGGGATTGACAATAATCTGATACCCAGTGTTTTGTGATATATCGGACGTTGCTTGGTAAAAATAATGTTGATGGTGCTGAATAACACGAGCAGGAATATTTAACTCATCTGAATTTTCAGATTGAATCAAGTAACTTCCAGCAGGTTGGGCAATGATATTTTCATCCCAACCTGTTTGAATAATCGCAGCAAGGGGGCGCAGTCCGATTGCTGTTGAAAAGGTTGCTTTTGCGGCGAAATATTTTGAATGTTGCATTTGGTAAACAGCAACAGGAATAGCGCCCTCATTAACTGCTTTTTTAATTTTATAATAGTTCAGGACACTAAAATATTCATTCGGCAGGATAATGCCAGGTTTAACACCATGCTCAATCAAGTTTTTAAAACTCTCTGATTGTAATTGGTCTACTGTAAAAATGGGCCACCAAGTTGAAGTTTGAGGAAATAATTGAGTGACTGCCGATGCAGATTGAACATGTGTTGATGCATCTGTACTACTACGCTTAATTTGGCAATGGTAATACTGTTGGTAAAATTCCTGTAACGTTGCGTCAGGAAAATGAGAGGTCGCAATCAGCATCCCACAAATATTCAAAATAACAGACATTTAATTTATCTCCAGTGTTGTTGGAGATAGATATTCAACATGTTGTTTAATATTAAGTTTTAATACATTAAGTTCTTGGAGTTGTTGAATGCATAAGGGATAAAGCTGATCTTCATTTTTTTCTGGTTCATGGATAACAATACTTTTGATTTCGCTGAGCTCTTCATTAATAAAATGGTAAATCACACTGTCACGTTCAATGGATAAAATTTCTATAATTTTGTTCTGTGTTTCTTTCCAAACATCTTCACCTAGCATTTCTCGAATCAGAACCGTATTGCTAATATGAGTAGTAATCACTTTATAATGATCTTTTTGTGTGAGTTGTAATAACTTTTTCAGTTCAGCTTGAAAGTGTGCTAATGCGGTGAGAGGTAAAATATCATGTTGATAATTACGATCATAACTTTGAATGGCACGGAAACTTTTTAAGGCATTTTGGATATTATGGCGTATTGCACTTAAAAATATCGGAGCCATAGGAATGACGAATAACAGTAATAGTTGTCTTTCGATGTAGGTCTGATTGGCTAAGTCAAGTGAAAAATAAACGGCCATACTGATAAATGCTACTAGACCAACAACTAATGCTGATCCTACATTTAGAAATCCACCTGAGATGAGTAAAATAATTAAAAAAATCCAACTTCCTCGATAACTGGCAGGCAGCCACTCATAAGCAACAATACCCATAAAGATTTGAGCTGCGATAATCCATAAGACGAGGGCGGGTGCTGGATTTTTTTGCATAGCAATTTTATTTTAATAAAAATCTTTTCTAATTAACTTAGCACCATATTACTGTGCGTTTGATTGTTTTATTGTTATTGATTTGGTGAAATGATTTTATAAACAGTAACATACAGTATGAATTGTTTATTTTTACGCTTAAAAAATGATAACTCAGCAGATCAATTGGGTGACATGATGCTACAGATATGATTGAAAAGCTTCTATAGCACGTACTCTACTCATTTTTAAATCAACAATTGGTTTGGGATAATTTAAATTTCGAGTTAAATCTTTTGCATAAGGCTCATGAACTGTTTTAGCATCTAAATGAGCAAGTTCTGGTACCCATCGACGAATATAATCACCGTTTGGATCAAATTTTTGTGATTGGCTGACAGGGTTAAACACGCGAAAGTAGGGAACAGCATCTGTGCCAGTAGAAGCACACCATTGCCAGCCTCCATTATTGGCAGCTAAGTCACCATCAATCAAATGCTGCATAAACCATTGTTCGCCTTTACGCCAATCAATCAATAGATTTTTCGTTAGAAACATGGCACAGATCATACGAACTCGATTATGCATCCAACCCGTTGCGAGCAGTTGACGCATACCTGCGTCTACAATAGGAATCCCTGTCTGACCTTGTTGCCATTTTTCCAAACTGACTGGGTCATCACGCCAATCAATCCGTTGGGTTGCAGCCTTGAACGGTAAATGTTTAGAAACTTGAGGAAAATCAAATAAAATATGTTGGTAGAATTCACGCCATAGAAGTTCATCGAGCCAAGTTTGTTGACCTTCAGATTGAATAATAAAGTCACCATGCTGTTGTCGAAACAAGGCTTGAATACATTGGCGAATTGAGAGTATGCCAATATTTAAATAGGCAGAAAGTTGGCTAGTACCTGATATCGAAGGAATATCCCGAGATACTTTATAGTCGTTTAGATGCTCATTGACGAAATGGTCTAATAAATGAAGCGCATGTAATTCACCAACTTTCCAAACGGGCATCTTTGTTTGCTTGGTTTTTTCAGCATATTCGAGTTGGAGTTGATGCAGATTTGTCTGTGTTAAAGATGATAAATCTAATTTAATCGGCTGTTGAATTTCAGGAGTTGGATAGCATTGAGGCAAGCCATGCTGTAAGCGTTGGTAGCAGGTTTTCTTAAATGCACCAAAAACTTGATAGGGTGAATTGGATTGATTGCGTATCGAGGCAATTGGAAACAATGTCCGATCATGAAAAAGTACAAGCTCTTTTTGATGACGATTTAGCTGTTTTTGTACATCGGCATCACGTTTAAGTTCATGAATACCGACCTCAATATTGGCATAGATATGTTGGAAATTGATGAATTGGATTAAATCTAAAAAGAATGTGGCAATATCTTTCCATAATGGAATGGTTTGAACGATTAATGGGATATTCAGTGTATCCAGTTGTTGTTTTAATTCTTGTAGTTGGCGTAGATAAAATTCGATTTTAATCGGAGCATCATTATGTTGTTGCCATTGCTCAGGTGATAAGACAACGATTGCAATACATGAACCTGCCTGAGTCGCTTGCCATAATGCTGCATGATCATGGATTCTTAAATCTTGGCGAAACCAAATCAGTTGATAAACGTTAGACATAAGATAAGAACCACTCAATTGATTAGCACGAAGCGAAGTAACTTTCTTATTTTACTGATGTCCATGTGAAGAAAAAGCAAAGCCGAAGCTTTGCTTTTTCTTATCTAATTCAAAAAATGAATTAGTGGTGGTGACCACCTGCACCGTGAACATGACCATGATCTAATTCTTCTTGAGAAGCATCACGGATTTCAACGATTTCAACTTCAAATGTTAAATCTTGACCAGCAAGTGGGAAGTTTGCATCAACAACAATGTTGTCGCCTTCAACTGCTTTAACGGTTACGATTTGTACGCCATCATCAGTTTGAGCTTGGAATTGCATACCAGGTTGGATGTTATCTACACCTTGGAACATTTGAGCTGGAACTTCTTGTACGAGGTCTGGGTTGTATTCGCCATAACCTTCAGCAGCTGGAACATTTACTGTGAATTTTTCGCCAACAGTTTTGCCAGTAAGCGCATTTTCTAAACCAGGAATGATGTTGCCTGCACCGTGCAAATATGCAAGTGGTTCACCTTGAGATTGATCAAGTGTTTCACCCTCAGCGTTTGTTAAAGTGTAGTGGAATAAAACCACGTGGTTAAGTGCAATAGCAGTCATGTTGTTTGATCCATTCAATCAATTTAGGTGTATATCATAAAGTGAAAAATAGGTTTTGTTGACTATTTTCCACTTTTTGAAACTATTTCGTTATAAATAGGAACGAAATTGAAAATTTCAACTCAATAAAGTTTAATTTTTGGGCGAACGCGACGTGTGAGGAAATCTTTCATGGTGAGCATCCCTGCTTGGGTATAACCATGAATATTGGCTTGATGTAGTCGATACAAAGAAACATACATGGTTTTGGCAATAAAGCCCTGCACACTCACATCACCGAGTAATTCTCCAACGGCTTGATTACGGCTTAAAGAAACCAAAGAACCTTTGTCACTGAAACTAAACATAGGTTGTTGAGTGCCTGATAAACGTGCTGCCATGGCATCGACTAAGAAGGTTGCTTGCTGACTGGCAACTTGGGCACGTGGGCCGAGCGGTGGCTGACGTGCATCAAGTTGACAGTTTGCACAATCCCCAAAGGCAAACACATTTGGATCTGAATAAGTTTGTAGTGTGGCATAGACCATCAAACGATTAATTTTATCGCGTTTAAAATCTGTGAATGATTCGAGTACTTTAGGTGCTTTGACGCCTGCTGCCCATACAGTAATGTCCGAATGCAAGACATGACCATTGCTAAAATAGACATTTGATTCATCGACTTTTTGCACTTTATGTTGCGTCAGAATGTCGATGCCCATTTTTTGTAATTGTTTCGCACTATGTGCCGCCGTTTTTTCATTGAGTGCAGGCAAGATACGATCTGAGGCTTCGATCAAGGTAATTTTAACTTGTTTCGGATTAATTTTCTTTAACCCATAACGATAAAAGTTCTTGGTGGTTTCAATCAATTCAGCCGCTAATTCAACACCTGTCGCACCCGCACCGACAATACCAATATTTAAGGCACGCTCAGTTGCTTGGTTCTGCGCTTCAATATAAAGGTGAAACAAATCTTGTTGGAAAATGTCCGCTTGTTTGCGGCTATCTAAGAAATGGCAATGTTCACGTACACCCTCAGTACCGAAGTCATTTGATACAGAACCAACAGCGAGGATGAGTGTGTCATAACTTAAATTTTGTATAACAGGGATATGTTCTTTAGAGAGTTGAGGAGGGGAAATGGTAATTTGCTTTTGGTCTTTATCTACCTCAATTAAGGTTCCGAGGATGAACTCAAAATCATGTTTTTCTGCGTGAGCAAAATAATTGGTCTGTTCTTCGTGAGGATTGAGAGAGCCAGCGGCGATTTCGTGAAGCAGTGGTTTCCATATATGTGTGAGGTTTTGGTCAACGAGCGTAATTTTGGCTTTATTTTTCCTGCCAAAACGTTCGCCGAGTTGTGTCGCAAGCTCTAAACCACCTGCGCCACCGCCCACAATCACGATATGATGTAAGGTTTTGCTCATGATTAACCTAATTATTTTTGTGAAAGGATGGTTGGATTATGCCATCCTTTTTTCCAGATTGTATGGTTAATCTTGATAAAAACAGTTGGTCTTTTAGCCTTGATTTAACGGGTAAAGCTTAGCGGCTTTGACATCATTGGTTGAAAAAAATGAAAATAGACCAGTCAACCAAGTCATAATTTTTTGAAAAATATTGGCTTCTTCAATTTGCACATTATTTTCAATCTGTAAGCTACGGATAAGTTGGTTATTTTGATAAACCGTTACGGTTGCCAAGTTCATAACTTGGGTTAATGGTGCTGTCAAATGTTGTTCATTGAGTTTGATATTGACGTGGGTATTGGTCGTTTGAATCGGTTCAATGATTTTAACTTGCTGATTTGTATCAATCATATGAATGCGCTGTGTGAGTAAATCAAAACTATTTAAATCAATCGGCGTTGCTTGATCATATAAAGATGTCGTTACGATGGCTGGTTGTTGTGTTTCGACTTTAAATATTTTCAAGGTTGATTTAATGACTGGAAGCTCAGCAATCAGCCTTTGTTTCGGGATGACTTCTTCATCACGGGTATAGGTATAGGCTAAATTCATTAATTTATGGGCGACTTCGGCACGCTTGACTGCGCTAGGTGTACCAAGTACCACAACAATTAGACGACGTTTATCGGCATCTGGATTCTGTGTCGGGCGTTCTGCTGTTAATGCTAAGTTATAACCTGCTGCCTTGGTATAACCTGTTTTTAAACCATCTGCTGTTGGATCCATTTTCAATGCAAGATTGGTTGCACGATGGAAGCGTTGGTTATAGCTAAAGCTTGGCATTTTTGAATAATGTAAATATTCAGGCGTTTGTTTCACAATCGCTTTTGCTAATAGACTAATATCAGCCGCCGTAGAGTAATGGTCTGTCATGGTAATGCCAGCAGGATTACTAAAATGGGTATCTTTCATCCCTAAAGCTTGTGCTTCTTTGTTCATACGTGCTACGAATTGTGGAACGCTACCCGAAATTTTTTCAGCAAGCGTAACTGCCGCATCATTGGCAGACATCACAATTAAACCAGCCAAAAGCTGATCAACCGAAATTTGTTCGCCAGCCTTTAAATACATCTGAGATTCATCCCACATCACTGTAGTTACGACAGGTGTTGCAGTGAGTACTTCTTCTTTACGTAATTTACCTGCTTCAATTTCTTTTAAAGCAATATAAGCCACCATCATCTTGGTTAATGAGGCGGGCGCACGTTGAGCATGACTATTATGCTCAGCAATGATTTGCCCAGATTGAGCATCTACAATAGACCAAGCTTGTGCTTCAACTGTTTCAGGGGCGATATTGAGTAAATTGGCATGTGTAAGGTTGGCACATAACAGACTAAACAATGTAAAGAGAGAGAGGAAAAATTTCACGAGAACACCTTGTGCAGCCGATCCAATGGCACGAAAAGCGAAAAAAAGTATGCTATGACTTTTTTGTTGCAGAATCCAGCAACTTTTGCCAACAATTAAGACATCTGCGCATGACTTTGTAAAAAAATGCTAAGCTGTGTGAAACCGTTCCTATTTTTATGATCTAAAACTATGTTGCACTATCAAATTGAGTTTGACGATTATCGCCAACATCTTATTCATGTCACGCTTCGTTTTCTTGCCAATCCAAACCAAGAGCTTTGGTTACCGACATGGATTCCTGGCAGTTATTTGATTCGAGAGTTTTCAAAACATATTGAATCGGTAAAAGCATCAGATGAAGCAGGGCGGTTGCTCAGCATTAAAAAAACAGAAAAAAATCGCTGGCGCTTATTCAATAATGACCATGAACTGATTACAGTTGAATATGATGTCTATGCTTATGATTTGTCAGTACGTGGTGCGTATGTCGATCAAACTCGTTTATATGTCAATCCAGCTTGTGTTTGCTTAGGCTTACAAGATCAAGAACACTCGCCGTGTGAAGTTGAATTATTTTTACCTGATGAGTTAAAGCATTTCCAAATCGTGACGGGCTTAAGCTCAAAAAGTTTAGTCAAAGGACGTTTTACTCTAAAAGCTGAGAACTACGATCAATTGATTGATAGTCCATTTGAATTGGCAGAGCAAAGCCGTTTTAGCTTTGAAGCGAATGGTATTCCACATGAATTTGTCATCTCAGGTAAACACACAACGAATTTGACGCGTTTACAAGCTGATATTGCAAAGATTTGTCAGACTGAAATTGACATGTTCGGTTCAGCACCATTCCAAAACTATACCTTTATGACGATGGCAACGGGCAATAGTTATGGTGGGCTAGAGCATTGTAATAGTACTAGTTTGATTACACCACGTGATGATTTGCCGAAAGCAGATGAAGCAGAAGAACCTTCTAAAGATTATCAACGGTTCTTAGGTCTGTGTAGTCATGAATATTTTCATTCATGGTTAGTGAAGTTTATTCGTCCTGAAAACTTCGCCAATTATGACTTAAACAAAGAAAGTTATACCTCTTTGCTTTGGATTTTTGAAGGTTTCACCTCTTATTATGATGACTTGATTTTGTTGCGTAGTGGCGTGATTTCTCAGAAATCATATCTAGAGCTACTCAAAGCGCAAATTGATCGTTATTTGCAAAACCCAGGGCGTTGTATTCAGTCTGTTTCAGAATCGAGTTTTGATGCATGGATTAAATTCTATCGTCAGGATGAAAACTCGAATAATGCAGGCACAAGTTACTATAACAAGGGCAGTTTAGTCGCACTTTGCTTAGATTTGGGTTTACGCTTACGTGGTTCGAACTTAGATGCCTTAATGCGTTGTTTATACGAAAATACTCAAAAGGGAATTCAAGTCAATGAACGCACGATTTTTGAATTGTGTAATGAACTGACGGGTGATAATTGGCTAGAGCAAATCAATCATTTGATCAATACCACCGATGAATTGCCTTTAGATCAATTATTCCCAGAATTTGGTCTGAGCTATACGCTTAAAAATGATAAGGCTTTGCCGTTTGGGTTAAAAGTCACGGATAAAACCGAAGGTGTTGTCTTACAACATGTTCGTCGTGATAGTGCTGCTGCACAGGCTGGTTTATCCGCAAATGATGTGATTATTGCAATTGATGGCGTAAAAGCATCGGAGAAACTTTTAGCGAAGTATGCGAAACAACAAGGTTCATTTACAGTTTATGCATTCCGCCGTGATGAGTTTTTGCAATTCGAATTGCAAGTGGGTGAAAACGCATTAACGACAGTTGAGTTAAAAGTTGAAGATCAGCATAAAGTTGACCGTTGGCTGAGCTGCTAGGTGCTTAGAAAAAGACGCTAATTCTGAGCTAATGTCAATCAGTTAAGCATTTTTAATCTTCCCCTTGCGAAGCGATGCTTCTCACCTTTTCAAAGGATTGAGTATTTCGAAATTCAATACAGTGTTGAATTCAGTGGTGTTCCCCTCTTTTTCAAAGAGGGGTTAGGGGAGATTTATTAATCAGTAATAATGAAATTATACTTAACTGATCAGCATTACTCATTCTGAGCGTCTTTTTTTGTCAATTGCCTCGGTAGGTGGAATAACCATACGGGCTGAGCAGTAAAGGAATATGATAATGAGGAACAGTTCCATCGACTTCAAAAATGACAGGAACTTCTGGGAAAAATGAACTTTGTTGGTTCTGTTGAAACCATTCGCCTGTTTTAAAGGTCACTTTATAAATCCCTGTGACTAATTTTTGTTGAGTTGGGGCGAGCGCAGTAATTCGTCCGTTGTGATCTGTTTTGGCTTGATTGATTTCTACCCATTTATCTTTTTGTTGCACTGCTAAAGCCACACTCACATTGGCAGCGGGCAAACCATTCTCCAAGTTAAGTACATGAACACTGAGCGGATTAGCATTGGCTGCCAAAACTGCACTTGAATAAAATAGTGTGACTGCGGTTAAAAATTTATACATGTACTAACTCCAAATGAGCGTTTAGATAAACAGTAGAAGGCACATTGTGACCAGATACTGAAAATACATCTGTAAAGATTCACTTGCCGAATATTAAAAAGGCACTGTCGATCAGTGCCTTGGTTATGCTTGTTAGAATGAATATCTTGCACCTAAATAAAACTCGCTTGAATATAGATGTGCTTTCATCTGTTCATCTTGTAGTCCACGAGCATTGGCAAAGTTATTTAAACCACTCTCAGCCTTGCCCAAATCGACATAGCGATAACCTAAATCAAGATTTAAGTTTGGAATAGCTTTGTAGCTTGCACCTGCACCTAAGCTATACACTAGCTGAGTATCGGTATTGGCAAGATATTGACGAGATATGTTGCCTTGCCAACCTGAAGATTCGATATGAGCAACACCTAAGCCAAGATTGCCATATATCGCTACATTGTTGAGAACTTCAAAATCACGGTAAGCATTTAGCATCAAACGCTGAGTATCTACTTTGTGATGATTAAAACTGGTCGGAAAATTGCTTGAACCACTGGTAAATTCCGCATCATTTTTGAAGGTGTATTCACCTTCAGTGCGCCAGCCATTACCAAAATCATAACCAAAACCAAGTGATGCATTGGTTAAGTTTTTCTTTTCATCGCCTGCAACAAATTGACCAATACCTGGACGTAAACTAGTTTCCATATTGTCCGCTTTGAGTTTAACCGCAGCAACTTTTGCCGAGACATAATACCCCGCATGATTCGTTTCCTGAGCATAGCTTACGGATACAGTTGTCAGTAAAAAAGATGAAAATGCGAAGCGAATAAATATTTTGTCCATACTCAATTTTCCCAAATCAGTAGAGGAATACTTGGTGATAAAAATCTTAATTTCCTCAATACATGGTAGGAAGAAATGAATCTTGGGATGATGACAATTAGATTACCGATTTGTAATTTTTCAGGTGACTAAACAAGGTTAACATGTGCTATGCATATTTTAATTGTTGAAGATGAATCCAAAATTGCGCAGTTTTTAGCGAAGGGATTACAAGAATCTGGATATACCTGTGCCATTGCGAAAGATGGCATAGATGGATTGTCACGTTTGCAAGCTGAAGCATTTGACTTACTGATTTTAGATGTCATGTTACCGAAATTGGATGGTTGGCATGTTTTGCAGACGTTACGAACCTTTTCAAAAATGCCTGTGTTAATGCTCACGGCAAAAGACCATGTACTCGATCGAGTCAAGGGTTTGGAGTTAGGGGCTGATGATTACCTCATTAAACCCTTTTCTTATGTCGAGTTATTGGCACGAATCAAGAGCTTATTGCGCCGTGTGCCAAGTGTTGAAAAAGAAATTTATCAGATTGCGAATTTGAGTTTGAACCGATTCAGTCGAGAAGTATATCGTGCAGACAGTAAAATTGATTTAACGGCCAAAGAGTTTGTGTTACTGCAATTATTAATTCAGCATCGGGGTGAAGTGCTGACACGGACACAAATTGCCTCAATGGTTTGGAATATCAACTTTGAGACGGACACCAATGTGGTAGATGTCGCTATACGCCGATTAAGAGCCAAGATTGATGATCATTTTTCTCCCAAGCTGATTTATACCGTTAGAGGTATGGGCTATAAGGTCGATTTACACAATGAAAATCATGAATAGACTGTCCTTAGCTTCACGTTTAAGTATTGCTTTTAGTCTGATTTCTTGTGTTGTTTTTATCAGTATTGGCGGTTTGTCTTATCAAAGCTTTCGTGAAATGGTTTATACCCAACAGGACAAAGCATTAACTGCTCGTATCAAGCGGATGGAGGTCTTTTTGACCGATGCTCATACCATTCATATATTAGGAAAATATCCAAAACTTTATGAAAATATGGTGGGGCATGAAGACAGTATTTTTATTGTCAAAGAATCAAACAAAGACTTGATTCGGCTTAATCCTTTAAATATTAAAATTCCTAGGTTGAATTATTCTCCGCAAATTCAATACTGCAATAATACAACCCATCATCCAACAACACGTTTTGCTTTCAAATCGATTCAGTTTGGCAATCAAGATTATCAATTGATTGCAGGGCAGCAGTGGTATGGGGCGAATCAGATACTCAGTCAATATTTTTGGAAAGTCGCATTTTATAGTGGCTTAGGTATCGTGTTATCTAGTTTGTTAGGTTTTATGGTGGGGCATTATTTGTTTCGTTCCATGCGTATTTTGATTGCAGAGACCAGTAAAATCAATGTAAAAAAATTAAATCATCGCATTGAGGTAGAGTCCACCAATCTTGAGGTGCAACAACTCAGCCATGCGATGAATCAAATGCTCGATAAAATTCAGGACGATTATCAAAAACTAGCCCAGTTTTCAGAAGACATTGCACATGAGTTGAGAACTCCACTCAATAACCTGATGGGGCAGACACAGATTATGTTATCCCATGCTCGAACAACAGATGAATTAGAGAATTTATTGTATTCGCATTTAGAAGAGTATGAACGTCTGACTAAACTGATTGAAAGTATGCTTTTTATTGCACGTTCAGAACATCGTGAATATGGATTAGACAAAAAATCCGTGAATCTAAAACAACTCATTAAAAATATTACGGATTATTTTGATTGTCTAATTGATGAAAGGGAAATGTCATTAGTGATCCATGTCATGGATGATTTTAATATCGTTGCAAATGAAATATGGATACAGCGAGCAATTGCAAATTTAATGAGTAATGCTGTTTTACATGGAAAAGAAGGAGGTGAAATTACATTGGAGGTAAAACAGAATGATGCTGATTGTATGATCAGAATTGTTACACATAACGTATTTATTGATGAAAAACATCTATCACATTTATTTGACCGCTTTTATCAAGTCGATGAAAGTCGGCACAAAAGGACTCAAACAGGTGGCTTGGGTCTGGCGATTGTAAAATCAATTATGCAATTGCATGGTGGTTCAGTCGAAGTTGAAAATCAAACAGAAGGTGTGGCATTTAAACTGATTCTACCTAGGGTCTGTTGAGATTTTCGCGATGCCTAGTGCCATCTAAAAATATTCTCTATCTCAATGAGCGTTATGACTCGTAAGGTGAAATACCATAGGCTTCATACACCGACTCTCATAGCTGAGCTTATTTTTGTTATGAAACGAGTAACAATTTATTTTCGAGTTCATCTGATGAAAAGTGCAATTTTGACTACTTTTTGATATCGGTAACAGCACGCTTATTGAGCAGATGAAATTACACAAAGCAATATTTCACTCTGATAAACAATACGTATTTTGGGTATTTCTTAACGAAATGTCATTATACAGTATATTGCGTTGACGAGAGCAGCATGAATACTGATAATCTCTAGTTTTAATTGAGCAAACTGGTTCGCAGGGGTGAACACTTGAACTTGCCCCTACTATTTCGTAGCGAAATGTCGTTATCACTGGATATTGCGTTGACTGAGATGCGATCAGGACTGATACTCTCACGCTAATTTAAGCAAACTGGTTTGCAGGGGGCGAAGCCTTTTTTAGCCCCTAGAAACTTAATCTAACACAAGGGGCAATATAATGGCTGGTGGAAAGTCAACAATCATTTACACACTGACTGACGAGGCACCGCTTTTAGCGACCTACTCACTGCTGCCGATCATTGAGACCTTTACTAAGCCTGCTGGCATTGAGATTGTGAAAAGTGACATCTCAGTGGCTGTACGCGTGCTCGCTGAATTCACGGAATATCTAAGTGATGAGCAGAAAGTGACGAACAACCTTGCGGAGCTAGGTCGTCTCACACAAGATCCAGATACCAATATTATCAAACTTCCAAATATTAGTGCTTCAGTTGCTCAGTTAATGTCATGCATTAAAGAGCTTCAAGCGAAGGGCTATGCAATTCCTGATTATCCAGAAAACCCAACAACTGAAGAAGAAACAGCGATCAAAACTCGCTATGGCAAGTGCTTGGGTTCAGCTGTAAATCCTGTATTACGTGAAGGTAACTCTGATCGCCGCGCTCCTGCCGCAGTTAAGAACTACGCTAGAAAGCATCCACATTCAATGAGTGAGTGGAAACAGTGGTCGCAAACTCACGTTTCGCATATGGAAGAAGGTGACTTCTATCATGGCGAAAAGTCGATGACACTTGATCGCGCACGTAATGTAAAAATGGAGTTGATTACTAAAAATGGTAATAGCATCATTCTTAAGCAAAAAGTTGCGTTGCAAGATGCTGAAATCATTGATTCAATGTTTATGAGCAAACAAGCACTTTGTGAGTTTTATGAAAAGCAGCTTGAAGATTGTCGTGAAGCAGGCATTTTGTTCTCATTGCATGTAAAAGCAACGATGATGAAAGTTTCACATCCAATCGTTTTTGGTCACTGTGTCAAGATTTACTATAAAGAAGCATTTGAAAAACACGGTAAGTTATTTGATGAGTTAGGTATTAACGTCAATAACGGTATGGCAGGTCTCTATGAGAAAATAGAAACTCTTCCGACCTCGTTACGTGAAGAAATCATTGAAGACTTACATGCGTGTCAGGAACATCGTCCTGCACTTGCAATGGTAGATTCAGCTAAAGGTATCACTAACTTCCATTCACCTAATGACGTGATCGTTGATGCATCTATGCCTGCAATGATTCGTGGTGGCGGTAAAATGTGGGGTGCAGATGGTAAGCAGTATGACTGTAAAGCTGTAATGCCTGAATCAACATTCGCACGTATTTATCAGGAAATGATCAATTTCTGTAAGTGGAATGGTAATTTCGATCCGAAGACGATGGGTACAGTACCCAATGTCGGCTTGATGGCGCAAAAAGCTGAAGAATACGGTTCGCATGACAAGACTTTTGAGATCCCAGAAGCAGGTATTGCCAACATCACTGATCTAGAGACTGGTGAAGTGTTGATGTCTCAAAACGTTGAAGAGGGCGATATCTGGCGTATGTGTCAGGTGAAAGATGCTCCGATTCGTGATTGGGTAAAACTTACTGTTGCTCGTGCGCGTAACTCTGGTATGCCTGCAATCTTCTGGCTTGATTCTTATCGTCCACATGAAAATGAATTGATCAAGAAAGTACAAAAATACTTAAAAGATCATGATACTTCAGGTCTTGATATTCAAATCATGTCTCAAGTCCGTGCGATGCGTTATACACTTGAACGTGTAGCACGTGGTTTAGATACGATTTCTGTAACGGGTAACATTTTACGTGACTATCTCACTGACTTGTTCCCGATTATGGAATTGGGTACTTCTGCGAAAATGCTATCAATCGTTCCGTTAATGGCGGGCGGTGGTATGTATGAGACTGGTGCAGGCGGTTCAGCACCGAAGCATGTTCAACAATTGGTTGAAGAAAACCACTTGCGTTGGGACTCGCTGGGTGAATTCCTTGCACTTGCAGTTTCTTTAGAAGACATGGGAATTAAAGAAGACAATGCTCGTGCGAAGTTGTTGGCGAAGACGCTTGATCAAGCAACGGGTACATTACTCGATAATGACAAGTCTCCATCACGTCGTACAGGCGAGCTTGACAACCGTGGTAGCCATTTCTATCTAGCACTGTATTGGGCTGAAGCACTTGCTGCGCAAGATGAAGATGTTGAGTTGAAAGCGAAGTTTGCACCACTGGCTAAAGAATTGGCTGAAAACGAGCAAAAGATTGCTGCTGAGCTTGCAGAAGTGCAAGGTAAAGCGGTTGATATTGGTGGTTACTACGCCGTTGATGCAGATAAAGTAAATGCAGTCATGCGTCCAAGTACGACATTCAATACAATTCTTGCTGCTGTTTAAAATAAATTATTGCTCATTTTTGAGTTGGTAATATAGAAAAGTCGGTGCTTAGGCATCGACTTTTTTGTTTGAAATGATATATAAAACATACTTAAGTGGTAGTTATAGCTAGAAGAATCTGAAATTTTATAAGTGTAAATCCCTGTCTAGTAGTAATAATCCTAGCCAAAAAATGGACAGTTCTTCCCTCTAAAGATAACGTAACGTTAACTTTGGAGATGTCATAATGGCTAACGCTTTAGTATGGAAATTAAACAATAAGCAATAGATTACGCACTTTCTAATTCACATGAATCCGTAACAGTAATCGCCCTGAAATTAGGTGTGGGCTATTCAACACTAGATAAATGGATTCGTGAAGCCAATCCAGCGGATTCAAGTAAACGCCAACTTTCATCAGAACATAAGCAATATATTGCGCAAGATTCTAGATTTAGAAAAAGAGGTCAAACAACTCAGGGAAGCAAATGACATCTTAAAAAAGGCGCATGTGTACTTCCTGACAGATCATACCAAGAAAAGTACACGGTAATTCAAGAGCTCACTGTGACTGAAATTACGGTTTCTTCTGCTTGTAAATATCTAGGTGTTAGTACTTCTGGATACTATGCTTGGCGAAAGCGACAGATTTACGTCAATTGGAAATATACTAATTTAAAAGCTGTATATTGGCAGCATCATGCTCGCTTAGGCGCGCCTTCAGTGGTGCATGATTTAGGTTACTGTATGAGTCGTACAGGTGGAAGAATGTTGCAAAAGCTTGGTTTACGCAGCAAGATTGCACGTAAACATAAGCATACGACTGATTCAAATCATCGCTTGCCTACAGCACAAAATTTGTTAGATCGTCAGTTTACAGTCACTAAGTCAAATAAAATTTGGGCAACCGATATTACCTATGTTCGAACTAAAGAAGGTTAGTTGTACTTAATTGGTTAGGATCATTCTTAAGCTCCTAAAATTATTATGAAATAATAATTTTACCGACAAAATAAAAAAAATACTTTATTCTCAAGGATAACCATCATTTTGAGTTAGAAATGACAGATCAAACAGGGCAGAAAAAACTAAGCAAGCAGCAAGCGATTGCTGTAGAGCGTGATTTGGCAAAATTCGCCAATACCATGGATAGCTTGGTTCGAATTCCATTTACCAAGCAGGGCGTTGGTGCTGATGCTGCATTAAGTACAATTCCATTTGCTGGGGATGTTGCAGGGTTTATTCTGACGTTGTATGCCTTTAAAAAAGCAAGAGAAGTCGGTGTGCCACAACATAAACTGAAAGGTGTACTCAAACTAGCGATTATGGACATGCTGATGGGTTTTATCCCTGTTGTTGGAACGTTATTTGATGTGTTTATTCGTCCAAGTCGCAAGACTTTAGAGATTGTGCATGAGCATATTCGTGAGGAATATCAGGTGTACAGTGATATTCATGTGGTACATCCTTTCTTACATGAATCACTGGAACAAAAGCAGAAAACTTCAGCCTTTTGGCGTAATCCTGTGGTGAGTTGGGTGTGGCTACGTATTCCAGATTTACTCGGTATTGCTGTACTTATTTTACTGGCTGTATTGCTATGGGCTGGCTTTGGCTATCTCTGGCAATTGTATCAATCTTTCCAGACCCTTAATTGATCCTCAAAAATAAAGCCCCCATAATGGAGGCTTTATTTTTTATCTGATGTAGATTACTGAACATTCAATTGCTGTAATGCAGCAACACGTTGTTCAATGGTTGGGTGGGTTTGGAATAAAGCCGCTAAGCTAAAACCCTGTTCCTTACCTTCCGCAATCGCAAATGCTTTCATTTCTTTCGGCATTTGATCTGGCAATTCTGATTCTGCTTGTAAACGAAGTAACGCAGAAATCATGGCTTGTTTACCTGCTAAACGTGCGCCAGCTTCATCTGCACGATATTCACGTTGACGAGAGAACCACATCACGATCGCAGATGCCATAATACCAAATACGATATCGAGTACCATCGTAATGGCAAAATAAGCAAGTCCAGGCGCTTCACCATCTTCACGACCAAATACATTACGGTCGATGAAATCACCTGCAATACGTGCAAAGAACATGACAAAGGCATTGACTACACCTTGAATTAGCGCAAGCGTCACCATGTCACCATTTGCAACGTGACCAATTTCGTGTGCGAGTACGGCACGCAGTTCATCTTTGTTCATACGCTCTAATAGACCAGTTGATACAGCAACTAGAGCATCGTTTTTATTCCAACCTGTTGCAAATGCATTCGATTGGTAAGAAGGGAAAATACCAACTTCAGGCATATTAATACCTGCACGTTGAGATAATTGAGCCACTTCTTGTAGTAACCAAGCTTCAGCTTGACTACGTGGTGCACTTGGGTCAATTAATTCAGTTCCAGTGGTTTTTTTAGCCATCCACTTCGACATAAATAGGGAAATAAAAGAACCTACCATACCGAAGACAAAACAGATCACTAATAGGTTGCCTAGGTTCAAGCCACCCGCGCCATGGTAACTACCGACACCGAAGAGTGACAAAATAATGCCAGCTACAACCAGTACCGCGAGGTTGGTTAGCAAGAACAAACCAATCCGCATCATTGAGAAAACCCTCTTGTAAATAAATATTGATCTGATTTATAAATTAAATCACAACAATAATATGCAGGGCGAACCTCAAAAATTCAAGAAAAAAATAGATATAGATACATTAAGCTAATAAAACGATCTATCAGCTTTCAATAGAGATATGAGCGTAATTTTTATAAAAAAGTAAGAAAAATCATGTGATGAGAATCAGTGATCTAAATAGTTAATCACCTACTCGAATGCGTGCAGAAGCAGTTGCATTTGTAGTGGTATATGTGCCTGGTGCATCTGTGAATGTACCATCTGCTAAGGTGATAATTTGGCGATTATATTGTTTCGGGGCGGCGACAGGTTCAGCATTAGATGATGTGTAACTTGCAGATTGAGCAATTACTTGAGTATTTGCTGCATTCGAATTGGATGTAGAACCTAAGCTCGATGAATAAAGATTTTGATAACGGCTTGTCACACGACGCACATAATCTTGTGTTTCTCGAAATGGTGGAACACCACCATATTTATCAACATTGCCTTCACCTGCATTGTATGCAGCTACTGCAAGTTGGGTATTACCATTAAAACGTTTTAATAACCAACTTAAATATCTCGCCCCACCCAAAATATTTTGTTGAGGGTCATAGGCATTACTGACGTTAAAACGACGTGCAGTTGCAGGCATGAGTTGCATTAAGCCCTGAGCGCCTACAGGTGAGCGTGCGTTAATATTAAAGCCTGATTCGGTATGCATAACGGCTTTAATTAAACCTTCAGAAATGCCATGTTGTTGAGCCGCTTGGCGGATCAGTTGGTCAAAGGCATTTTTATTACGGCTATAACTTGGCAGAACAGAGGCTTCACTTGAACCCCAATTACTATAACTATGAATATTACTGTCAGGATAATAGGTTGCTTTTACAACTTTTAGATGGCTGTATTCTGCTTTCTTTTTATTGGTCAGCAAAGTTGTGCCATTATTATCTTTAAATTGATAAATCGTCTGTCCAGCATAACTTGATACTGTACAATTTAGAAAACCGATTGTCCCCAAGCAAAGGGCAAAAATATATTTTGTTTTGTCCATCATTATAATATTCACAAAAGATGAGCATAAGTTCTTCACAGCAGTGTAACAAAAAAAAGTGGAAAAAGAACTTTGGCTACAATTTTTTTATTTTCACTGTCTGACAAAAATCAAGTCTATTTGTGCGAATGTTCAGCAAAAAAAATTAAAATATTTTTTTTAAAATAGAAGTCTTGACTTACATAAGTTATTGATTTTATTTTATTAAAAATAGTGGTTAAAAAATGATCAATTTGATTGTAAGCCTTATTCTCAGCTAAAAAAAGTTTGTCAATAGCGAAGAAATCCACAATTTTATCCACAGCTTTTGTGGAAAACTGTGGAAAAGTTTGAAATATAAGCAATCCAGACAGTTTTGACATAATTTGGTCACAATTTTACCAGTATGAAACTGAAATATGACGATTGGACGAAATTGAAAAATTCTTTAGGTGCGCATCTTTTCGGAATGGGATAAAATCTCGCGGTATTTTTGTTTATGAGTAAATCACGTCTATGTACGCGCCAGTGGAGTCCAACCAAGGATTTAATTTTAAGCCTGAGCTTCCGACGAGTTCGGCATATTATCGCCTGTTGAAAAAGCTACGTCGTCAAGTTGGGCATGCAATTCGTGATTACAACATGATCGAAGATGGCGATAAGGTCATGGTATGCGTATCTGGCGGTAAAGATAGTTATACCTTGCTCGATATTTTATTACAGTTCAAGCGTATCGCGCCGATCAACTTTGATGTCGTTGCTGTGAACCTCGATCAAAAACAGCCTGGTTTCCCAGAAGATGTTCTGCCGCGCTATATGGAAGAAAACAATATTCCATATTACATTCTTGAAAAAGACACTTACACCATTACTAAGCGTTTGACTCCAGAAGGCAAGACCTATTGTGCAGTGTGTTCACGTTTACGCCGTGGTTCACTCTATGGCTTTGCACAAGAAATAGGGGCAACTAAAGTCGCTCTAGGTCACCATCGTGATGACATCATGGCAACCTTCTTCTTAAATTTATTTCATGGCGGTAGCTTAAAAGCAATGCCACCGAAACTTCTTTCCTCAGATAAGAAGAATATTTTGATTCGTCCTTTGGCATATGTCGAAGAAAAAGACATCATCAAATATGCTGAATTACGTCAATTTCCAATTATTCCGTGTAACTTATGTGGTTCGCAAGAGAATTTACAGCGTGCCATTATTAATGACATGCTACGTGAATGGGATAGACAACACCCTAAACGCTTACATAGCATTTTTGGTGCATTACAGAACGTATCGCCTTCGCAATTGGCTGACCGTGAATTATTTGATTTTGAAGCATTGGATAGTCAACGTGAATTTGACTTAAAAGATCCAGA
The DNA here is from genome assembly GCF_000374425.1 of Acinetobacter tjernbergiae DSM 14971 = CIP 107465. GTDB lineage: Bacteria > Pseudomonadota > Gammaproteobacteria > Pseudomonadales > Moraxellaceae > Acinetobacter > Acinetobacter tjernbergiae. The sequence continues at coordinate 54,221 of NZ_KB894354.1, forward strand.
AGAGATGAAAAATCGTCTTGATGTGGTCAATTTAAGTTTTGCTGCTGAGTAAAATATAAGATTTTTAAAAAAGGCACTTAAATAAGTGTCTTTTTTTTTATAAAAAAGCCTAAAAAATTGAATTCTCCGTACAAAAAGTCATAGCCTAAAATAAAAATTACGTGCTATAACAGGGCACAAGCAAATTGCTTCATGTAATGTCATCTGGATAGATGGCACAAGAAATTGAACAAATACATTTGAGGAATAATCATGGCTGCATTTTTAACTGATGATTGGTTTGCAACTGTTGAAAAACTTACTGCTGAAGCGGGTGATTTAAACTTACCACCAGCACTTGCGAATTTAGCGATTAACTTAGTTGTAACAGATGCAGCTGGTAATACCGAATTGGCTTTAGATGCAGGTAAAATCTTAAAAGGTTTATCTGCGAATGCAAAAACAACTTTAAATATGGATGCTGAAACTTTACGTAAAGTATTCTTAGAGTTTGATATGGCTGCTGCAATGCAAGCATTTATGACAGGTAAAATCAAAGTACAAGGCGATATGTCTCAACTTATGGCTTTACAAACGGCTAAACCAAGCCAAGAACAAAAAGATTTATTCAAGAAAGTACTTGAGCAAACTGCTTAATTCTTTTCTAAAAAAAAGCTTACCGATTGGTAAGCTTTTTTTATACCTTAAATTTAGATATCAATACGGCTGCTAGTCTTTAAATGCTCTAAGTAAGTTCGAATACGTGTTACATATTGAACAGCTTGTTTATAACGACCATTTTGAGCTTGGTTACGCTGTAAATAATCGTATAAATTTACCCACTGATTTGGGTTCTTACCTTGAGCTTTGATTCGTTTCTGAATCTGGTTCACTGCGCCTGGTCCCATATTGTACGCCACTAAAGCATACCAATTACGGTCTGGGTAAGGCACACTGCTAAATTGGTCTAGCATCAGATCAAAATACTTGGCACCACCTTGAATGCTTTGTGTTGGATCTGATCGGTTACTGACACCCATTGCTTGTGCTGTACTATTGGTCAACATCATTAGACCGCGGACACCAGTGGGAGATACTGACGTGGGTTTAAGATAAGACTCTTGATAGCCAATTGCTGCGAGTAAATGCCAGTCTAGATTATATTTAGATGCACTTCGTTTAAAACTCGCTTTATAAATTGGTAAACGCTGATTCAGATCTTTTTGAATCGTAGACCATGCTTCAGGTTTCACCACATTCCGATTATAAAATGAAGCGAGTTGTTGCGTTGTACCCAATTGCTTACTTTGACAGACAAAACCACTTGCAGTAAGTGTTAATGGATCATCTGCTTGCTGAAGTACCCAATTAAGTTGTGGATTTAATCCATTTTTACTTAAGCTGGATTGATCACCACAGCTCGCCGAAAAGGAAACAAGATGTTTGCTTTCAATCGTTGCAAGATTTGCAGTGGTCATCGCTATGTTGGCTTTGCCTTGAGCGACCCATTTCAATGCCGTGGCATTGTCAGGAACTGTTTTAAAATCAAGTCTGACATTTAAGCTTTGGGCATAGTTGCGAGCTAAGTCATAACCAAAACCATGTAAAAATTGACCGTCTTTAAATACAGTTGTTGGATTTTCAACTGCAACCACTGTTAAAACATTCGTTGTAACAACAGTATTGTATTGATGTGATTTTTCTGCATTCAAGCTATTGAATGGAATGATTGCAATTCCGAGTGCGACAGCTTGAAATGAAAGTTTGGAAGATAAAGAGTTAAGGCTAGGCCTCGACCCAGAACTTGAATTACTGTGCATGTTGTCTCCGCTACAGGTAATTTATGCCCAAAAAGTTCAGCAAAACAATGCTCTAACTTTTAAAAGTTGATAAATTCAATAAGGGTGGGCAAGTCATGACGCCATTCAAAATGACATTCAGTTGATGGGAACGTGATGAAAATATTTCACAATATTTACAAAGTGTATAAAAATTAAACAAAAAACCAACTTAGGGGCGCATATTAAGCATCAGAGACTGAATTGTCAAATTTTGATCAATAAAAAATGAGAAATAAATCACAAATACCTGATTAGAAAAAGAATAAAATTTATACACTTTAGTGATGGTGAAATAAGGCATACAATGCAAAAACTTGTAAATAGAATGTTGTGTTAACGTGTTTTGCTTATGAAATCGAACTTAATTACTCGAAATGGACATGATTTATTGGTTGCTGAGTTGAAACGACTATGGCATGACGAACGCCCAGAAATTACTAAGAAGGTAAATTGGGCTGCAAGTTTAGGTGATAGATCTGAAAATGCAGATTATCAATATAATAAACAGATACTTAGAAAGATAGATCGTCGTGTTAGATATTTAGGAAAACGTTTAGAAGAATTAAAGATCATTGATTACATGCCTGAACAGGAAGGTAAAGTTTATTTTGGGGCATGGGTTGAGATTGAAAATGATGAGGGTGAGCGGAAAAGTTTACGTATTGTTGGTGTTGATGAAATCTATGATCATCATCCACAACATATCTCAATTGAGTCACCGATGGCACAAGCCTTATTACGAAAACAGGTGGATGATGAAGTAGAAGTGCAGACACCATCAGGTAAAAAATTGTGGTATATCAATTTAATTAGCTATGAAAAATCTGAAAATACCTGAAATTTTGGTGGATTGATTTTATTTTGATCGTTTGATTCATTATTTTAAATAAATAGTTTGCCAATTCGAATTTTTATTTATATGATAGCCGCCATTGGAAGCGTGGCAGAGCGGTTTAATGCACCGGTCTTGAAAACCGACGAGGGTGTGAGTCCTCCGTGAGTTCGAATCTCACCGCTTCCGCCAAATATCTAAATAAGCCCTTGTTTTTACAAGGGCTTATTTTTTATCTATGTGTTTACCACTCAACTTACCCCTCATAAAAATTTGGATTGGATTAAGTCATTTAATTCTCTTTAAGATGAGATAGGATAGTTAAGCTGTATAGTTTGCGATTACAGACGTTATTCTAAGGTAAGCAATCAAACGTTGTTTGAATGCCGTTTAAGCTTCTACAGTGATCACTACAGCACATTTAAGGTTAATTTGCACCTATTCATTAGAGTAGGTACTTAATGTACTTTAACTACTCACAGCAATTGATGCTGGTTGTGCTGTGGTTACCTTTGGCTTTCCAAATATCTATTGATGCAATTTGGCTTTGTTGCATAAAGATTTTAAAGATAGAGCTTTCCTAAGTTGCTCAAATTTAAGTGACAACTTGGGTATGAGGTCTGCCTAATTCTATAAATTTATTTAACACGGCTATACGTGCATGGATTTCATTGACCTGACTATCAAAACTCCTTGCACTGAGTTGATCGCCCAATAATTTGATGCAATATATCTTGGTTTCGACCAAACTACATCGATGATAACCAGCTACTTTTTCCAAAGCATTCTTCCTAGACGTTTGATTGTTTTCAATAATTCATTTCTCTCTAAAGATCCCAATTTCTTATCTTTCCATGGCCTTGCATTTTTTCTTGGAGGAATTACCGCATGTGCATGACGATCTGAAATCACTTGTCTGCACAATTTCGTGTCATATGTATGCTCCATCGGTATAGACAGAATCAATGTGTTCATCAAATTGGGTTTGATTCAGCAGATCACTCAAGACTTGTGAATCCTGACATTATTTGTTGTGAGCTGTACAGCTCGTATTTGCAAGGTTTTAGCATCGATATCAATATGCAGTTTACGCCATTGCCGACGATATTCAGGCTGATATTTCTTCCTTTTCATTCACCTTCGCCTAAAAACTTAAGGCCAGTTGAGTCTACCAATAGATGTAGTCCTTCATGAATTTTTTGATAGCTGATCGCAATATCAATCTGCTTTTGTCGTCTGCAAAGTGTGGAATAATCCGGTGCTGTCCAACTTAACCCACTGAGTTGAATAAGGCTTTGCACAAAGCCTGTGACCATACGCAAAGAAAGTCGAAAGATAGATTTGATCATCAAACAGCACTGAATTGCTGTATCAGAATAGGTTTGATTTCTTCCATGCTTAGCTTGTGGCTGAGCATGCCATTGAGTCTGAGGATCGAACCAAATTGAAATATTTCCTCGCTTGATTAGAGCTTGGTTATAAGAGGACCAATTCGTTGTGCGATAGATTTTGGATGCAGGCTTCTTCATTTGAAAATTATATTGCTGAAAAAGACTTTAAGAATAGTTTTGTGCAACAAAGCTGGATGAAAGTATTATTCAATTTTATCGTAATGCAGCCATGCCAAATCAAGGCATCAATACAACAACCAAAGCTGATAATAAAACCGAACTGAATGGACGAGCGATGTCGAAAGTCATGACCATGTTTAACGGACACAGCGTATGGATTGCTGTGCAGCATCACAGAGTTTTGTGACCATGAACGAAGAGCCATGAGTACCGATCACCGACTCGATTCAGCATGGTTTGGAGCAGGGGCTGCCATTAAACAGCGTGGTTTGGAACAGGCATTAAGAATGATTGCTTAGATTGATGGGCTAAGCAGAAAGAATGAATTGCAGTGATGAAATTCTTTCTACATTTTAAAAATCTAAATGAAATGTGATGGAGTCAGAGAAGTGGATGAGTAAAATAAATCCACTATTGTAATTATTTGTTCACTATAGTAAATTTAATGGTTGGTAATTATTCATTCTAGAGGAATTCTTCACCAAAATTTTAATTTGATGATGCGAGATACAATATGTTAAAAATTCGAATGTCACGACCAGATGAGGGTGACCAAGTGGTTGCCATCTGGAAAAGTTCTGTTGATGCTACACATGATTTTCTTAGCGCAAATGACCGTATAGAAATTGAAAAAGAAGTGGTTGGCTTTTTTTCAGAAACACCCGTGTGGGTTGCGGTTAATGCTGATGACCAAGCTTTAGGTTTTATGTTCTTACATGATGGACATATGGAAGCATTATTTATTGATGCTGCCGCTAGAGGATTAGGTGTTGGAAAAGCACTTCTATTACATGCATTAAGTATTTATCCAAACTTAACGATTGATGTGAATGAACAAAATCAGCAAGCAGTTGGTTTTTATCAACATATGGGCTTTCAAGTTACTGGTCACTCACCAGTAGATAGTCAAGGTAGAGCTTATCCGCTGTTGCACTTAAGCATGGCCTCTTCAACTTAATTTATTTTATGCTTTTTAGTGGGAAAGTTGCGGGATAAGAGTAATTGGAATTTTAGTTCTAAAACTTCTTTTGACTAAACGCAACGATATAAACACACGGTAACTGATGATCAGGGTTATGCAGTTTGCAGTCGGCAGGAGTCGTAAGCGCAATACTATCCCCAGTTTCTAGATGAAATAACTGAGTGTCAATTTGAATATCAAGTTGTCCACTTAAAAGCCAGATGGTTTGTCCATTGAGATGTTCATATGCACTTGCTGGCATAAAGAACTCACTTAATGCAGGAATCTCAATTTTAACTAATTCTGGATTTGCTCCAGCAGGAGAGATTGACCATCTTGTAATACCGAGTTGGTTGTCTGTCCAATGCTGTTGCTGTTGTTTCTTAGAAAGAAGAACGTTGGTATTTTGACTTAGTTCAGCTTCAGCAAAAAGCTTAGACAATGTGATACCGAGTGCATTTACTAAGCGACCAAGTATTGCAGCACTTGGACTAGAAGCACCTCGTTCGACTTTGCTGATCATGGCTTGGCTCACGCCTGAATATTCTGCTAATTCAGCTACAGTCCAGCCTTTGCTCTTTCTCTGTTTTAGTAATAGTCGAGCGATTTCAGCATCAAGTACTTGCGTCTCAGCATGTTCAACCATTATAGAAACCTTTCATTTTTACACATGGGTATTATGCGATAGAAATTAAATATTGTTGTATAAAATCAGCATTGTATTTTCTATTCAATATGATCAATTTATCTCAGGAATATTTTACATCGCTAAAACTTATGTAACACAACTAAGCCATATCTTCGGATGTGGCTTTTTTTATGCCCAAAATTCAGCTTTTACGTTTTTATCGATACAGGAATATTCTCTATGAATAGTCACACTCAAATTTAGAACACCCTTAAGAATCCATCTTTACAACCTTATCCCATCAAGATCGAGACAGAACATAAAGCTGAAGTTGGAACACGAAGTAAGCGTACCCCAAGTAAAATTAAAGTATTGGCAGCAAAACGCCTAGCCAATACTAAACAGTTGAATTACCAACAATAGTTGGAAGTCAGAAAACAAGGTATTGGCAGCAGTGATGCTGCAACCGCCTGTGGACTGAATCCTTATATGTCGATGTTGGAACTTTGGATGATTAAGACAGGTCGGATGCAACAAAACATTGAAGATGAAAGTGCAGGCTATGCACCTTTATATTGGGGCAAGCAACTTGAACCGTTGGTGGCGGAATACTACAGCATGCACATCAATAATAAGGTGCGTCGGGTCAATGCGGTGTTACACACCCCGATGAAGACAAACACTTTATGTTGGCAAACCTTGACTATGCCGTGGTGGGAAATAGCGAAGTTCAAATATTAGAGTGTAAAACTGTAGGGGAATATGGTTCTAAGTTATGGCGAGATGGCGTACCGCTGTATGTTCTTTGCCAAGTGCAACATCAGTTAGCGGTGACAGGCAAACAAAACGAGAATAATAAGTAAATAATTCAAGTAATAAAAATAATAAGTTTTAATATTAATGATAACTATTTTTTATCAAATGTGGCTTTTTTGCACAAACTTATCTCTAAAAGCTTATTCAGCAATATAAGTTTCTGATGAATAAGCCTATACCTAAAATTTATCGTATAACAAATTGGTCTTGTTAGAATCAAGCTTTAATCAATCGTGGAATAGATGCTCAAACTCTGCAAAGTTTAGCAGTATCAGATGCAGTAAAATCCATGACAAAAAAGCGAATGATTTACCCGAATTTTGCTTCTGCGATTTTTGAACGGGAATAGTATCTATTTTTTGCTTTCATATAAGGAAGTTGCCATACTTTTTAATATGCTTAACTTCCAAGCCTCAAAATTATTGTCCGAATTACCCCCCTTATTTTTTAATTTTCCCCCTTATTTTAAGAATTGCTTTGAATCAGAATCAGGAAATAATCGACACAGGAAGTGGTCGAAGAATCATTAAAATTAAATAAGTGAGTCAGGAATGGACCTAAATCAAGAGATTCAAAATGTAAACAATTTAAAGCTTAGCAGAATACGAAAAGTGATTGCACTTGGTTTTTCCACCCAAGGTCTTGGCTATGCTACCGTGATGACAGCACTTCCGACTATAAAAAGTCGATTTAGACTTTCCGATGATCAGTTATCGATAATTATTCTAAGTGTATGCGTTACAGCAGCATTAGGTTCAATTTTAGCTGATCGTATAGCTGCCAAACTCGGATCTCGATTTGCAATTGTGACTGGTTTCTCTTTTGAAGCCATTGGTATAGCAATAGCTACATTTAGCCCAAATGTAATGGTTATGATTTGTGGTTTTTTACTGTATGGACTTGGATTAGGTTGCATAGATGCAGCACTTAATATGCAAGCTGTCATGATGGAACAAAGGCTTGGTAAAAGTGTATTTGGAGGTTTCTTCGCTTGTTACACTGCGGCTGCCTTTTTAGGTGCATTGATTATGTCTGCAACTATTTCAAGTACATTTGGAGCCACAATAGCTTTATGTATTGCGGTGGTAATTATATTAATCACCTCACAACTGTCTAGAAACTGGTTATTTCAGCAAAAGCAATGTGCAGAATTACATCTTCAAGATAAACCAGCGCTTCCACACAAACAACTTGTGATTTTTGGTGTGATTATTCTGATTGCATTTACTGTCGATTCTGCAATTAGTACATGGAGCACAATTTATCTCAAAGATGTTTTAGCAAGCTCTGCAACTGTTGCTCCTTTAGGCTATGCGGCCTATCAAATTGGAATTTTACTCACACGATTAGGCCTTGATTATTTACTGAAATTTAAAACAGCTGCATGGATCGCTTTGGTCGCTATCCTGATTGGAGCATTCGGATGTGTGATATCTGGGGTAAGTCACTCATTATTTATAGTGATTGTTGGTTTTGCGCTGGCTGGTGTTGCTGTAGGAGCATTGGTTCCACTTACATATTCTGCAGTAGGTCATTTAGATGAAAATCGTCGAGATGAAATTATTGCTCGAGTCAATATTTTTAATTATGGAGGTTCAATAGCAGGTGCTGTCGTTGTTGGCTTGTTAGCAACACCTTTTGGTTATGCTGTGTCCTTTATAGGCTTGGCATTTGCTTTACTCAGTATTCTTTGTGTGAGAAAAAGACTGGTTTAATCGGTATCAATGGTCGGTAAATTATTTTGTGTAATTCCCTTTTTAAAGAATGCAGCAGTTTTAGACGGCAGAAGCATTCGTCTTATGCTATCTAGTTAAAGTGTGTACTACAGAATTTAGCCCAATCTTCCATCAAACTTTTCCTTTTTTCCAGATAAGCCCCACGTAAATAAGCGGCTTCAACTTCATCAGGTAGTTTGTGGGCGAGAACATGCTCACAGACTTCACGTGGGTAATCAATCCTATTAGCAGACCAATCATGAAATGTAGACCGAAAACCTTATGTGGTGATCACGCAATTTTGTTTTAGGTCAATATAGTCTCACCCATTTTGTTTAAGTTTTTGTTCGTGCATCCGTTTGATTAATGTGGTTAATGACATATCAGAAAGCATTTCACCTGTACGTGGAGCTGGAAATATGAAATCTTGCGCTTGAGTATGATTTTGAATGGATTCAAGCAAAGTAATTGCTTCTTGAGATAGTGGAACACGATGTTCCTTTTCGGCTTTCATACGTTCCTTAGGAATTATCCATACCTTATTCTTAAAATCAATTTCTTGCCATTTAGCTCCAAAAATCTCACCAGATCGACAGGCGGTTAAAATTGCAAATTCCAGAGCTTTCGGTGAAATTCCTTTTTTCTGTCTCAAGTGTTGCATAAACTCAGCAACTTGTTCATAAGGAAAAGATGGATGAGGACGTGATTCCTGTTTTAAGTTACCTAAGATTGGTTCAAGATTACCTTTCCATTCAGCAGGGTTATCACCCTCAAAATATCCCATAGCTTTGGCATAATCAAAAATGGTTTCTATGCGACCACGAATACGTCTGGCTGTTTCATTTTTTTCAATCCAGATTGGTTTAAGAGCCTCTGCAATATCAACCTTGGTAATGGTAGCAATGGTGAGATTACCCAGCGTTGGATAGATATAAGTTTCCAGAGTTGATGACCATTGCCCAATATGTTTTTGATTTTTGAGTTCACGGGTTTTATTGGCAATAACGACTTTTGCACAGTCCGTGAATGTTTTATTCCGCAGTTGCTGGATATGAAGCTTTTCAAGCTGTTCTTGTTTGTGTGCAATAGGATCAATCCCATTTCGTATTTGTAATTTTAATTCAGCGGCTTTGGCGCGAGCTTCAGCTAAAGAAACTTCAGGGTAGGGACCAATACCAATATCACGGCGATGAGGTTTTAACTTTCCATCTTTATCCAGACGTTTACCTACTACCGCACGCAAAATCCAGACACGGGAATTGCCTTCAACATTCAAGCAAAGACCATCAACACCCCCTACAGAATGTCGACCAGTCTCTTTGATTCTTGTTACACTGAGTGCAGATAGCTCTTTAGCTTTCTTTGGCATGTATTGACTTACCCCACATAAAATACTGGAAATGGTAGGATTGAGCAAGATGGCTTAGGATAATAAAAATATTAAATAATTGAAAAATATATGTTTATAATATTATCTAGGATTGCTTAGGACTATTGTTAGACGGAAACCGCTTCCGCCAAATATCTAAATAAGCGCTTGTTTTTACAAGGGCTTATTTTTTACCTATGGTTTTACTCTTCAACTTACCTATATCGAATTTTGGCATAGCTATTGCTTGATGCTTGTTGAAAAATATCTATGCCCAGACTCTAGCAATAGATACAAAGCATTTTTTCGTCTCATTCGTTCTTGATACACATTTGACGAGATTTTTTGTATTTTTGGAGTAAAATCTTTTACTTATCGCTATGTTTTTGAGAATATATCGTTAAGTGTGAAGCGTATTTTATCATTCTGATCTCAATAAAATTAGAATCTTTAAAATGCGATCTTTGCAAAAGTAGAAAAGATTTCATGATCTGGATTGCACTAAATTGAGCTGTTTTTAATTTCTGCACCAAACTGGGAAGAACTCACATTGGGTTAAATTGAATTTTGTCATGTAGTGAAATTTTGTTTGACTCATAACATCATTAAAAATAGCAAAACTTTAATCTCTGTTATTTTTAGCATATTTTTATCTTTCGATATGTTTTTAAAAATATATCGATTTATGAAGGAAAAGTGGTATGTCGATAAATATGAAAGCAATCCGCATTTTATGTACTGTTTTTGGTTGTAGCGTATTTGCTAGCAGTAATGTGTTCGCAAATGAGTCTGTAACGGTCTATGCCGCAGCAAGTTTAACCAATGCGGTGAATGAGTTAGATGCAATCTACGAACAAAAAAATAAAGTTGAAGTAAAGACTTCGTATGCGGGTTCTTCAACGCTAGCTAAGCAGATTGAAGCAGGTGCACCAGCTGATGTTTTTATTTCGGCAGATGTGCAATGGATGGATTATTTACAAAATAAGCAGCTTGTTTCAGCAACTGATCGCGTGAATTTATTGGGTAATCGTTTAGTGGTTATTACTCCAAAAGATCGTCCAATTAAATTAAAAATGGATAAAAACGTTGATCCGAATAAAGTGATTCAAGGTAAACTCTGTACTGGCGATACCAAAAGTGTGCCCGTGGGTAAGTATGCAAAGCAAGCACTTACATCATTAGGATGGTGGGATAAACTTGAGCCACGTTTGGTGGAAACAGAAGATGTGCGAGCTGCTTTGAATTTTGTAGCGCGTGGTGAATGTCAGGTGGGTATTGTGTATGCGACTGATGCTGCAATCAGTAAAGATGTTGTGGTCGCAGGTATATTCCCTGAGAATACGCATCCACCGATTATTTATCCGATGGGTCTCGTCAAGAAGAATGCTGAGTCGATGAAATTCTATAAATTTTTACAAAGTAGTCAGGCAAAGACAGTATTTAAAAAATATGGTTTTAGCGTACTCAAATAACTGAATCATGATGCTGACTCCTGAAGAACTCGATGTACTCAAGCTGTCATGTAAAGTGGCAGCAACCTGTCTTATCTTTAGTTTGATTCCTGCTATTTTGATTGCTTGGGTTTTGGCTCGAAAAGAGTTTTGGGGAAAATCACTGTTTGAAACTGTGGTGTTTTTACCTTTGGTTTTACCTCCAGTTGTACCAGGCTATTTGCTGTTGCAGCTGTTTGGCAATCGAGGACTTTTGGGGCAATACCTTGCACCCTTGGGTTTAGAGTTTGCTTTTAATTGGAAAGGGGCTGTGTTGGCTTCTGCGGTGATGGGCTTTCCTTTATTGGTACAATCAATTCGACTCGCTATTGAACTGGTCGACCAACGTTTAGAAATGGCTGCAAAAACGTTAGGTGCATCCTCCTTCGGGGCATTTATGCAGGTGACATTACCTCTTGCCAGTAGTGGTATTTTGGTGGGGAGCATTTTATGTTTTTGCCGAAGTTTGGGTGAGTTTGGTGCAACCATTACCTTTGTAGGTAATATTGCCAGTGAAACACGAACATTGCCTTTAGCGATGTATAGTCTAATGCAGCAGCCTGATACTGAAGCCGCAGTATGGCGATTGATTATTTTGTCTTTGTCTGTGGCGTTTTTTGCATTGTGGTTTGCGCAATGGTTCAATCGTTATCAAAAAAATAAGCGTGGGCATTAACGATGATTGATTGTCATATCCAACTCAAACAAGGGCAATTTGATCTTGATCAACGCTTTCAGTCTGATCAGTCCGTGATTGGTTTATTTGGGGCTTCTGGTTCAGGCAAAACCACGATTTTACATAGCATTGCTGGCTTAGTTACGCCGCAAGCAGGTTGGATCAAAATCAAAAATCAAACATGGTTTGATCAGGCACAGAAAATTAATCTGAGTACACAACAACGTCGTATTGGTCTTGTCTTTCAGGATGCGCAGTTATTTCCGCATAAAAACGTTAGGCAGAATCTATTGTTTGGATTTAAGCATATTCAACCGCAGCAACGTCAGTTTGAAGTAGATTATATTATTGAGTTACTCAAGTTAGAACATCTGATTGAGCGAATGCCCATCAAGCTATCTGGAGGGGAAAAACAGCGTGTCGCATTGGGACGAGCACTGCTGTATTCGCCACAATTGTTGTTATTAGATGAGCCACTTTCTGCATTAGATGCAGCACATAAAGCAGAGATCATTCCTTTTTTTCAAAGGGTCAAACAGGAATTGGGTATTCCAATGTTATATGTCAGCCATGATAAATCTGAGATTGAGCAGCTCACCCATGAGATCTGGTATTTATAAATAGCGCTGTAATAAAGCCAGAAATTTCTGTACTTCCTCATCATTGACATGATCAACATCTTTTAATACATGCTCTTTCAAGTGTAATTCCATCAGTTGATTCATTAAACCATTGACTGCGCCTTTGACCGCAGCAACTTGCTGTAATACGTCTATACATGAACTTTCAGGATTTAATAAGGACTTTTCTACTGCCGTCATTTGTCCTTGAATCCGTTTCACACGATTTAAAATTTTCTTGTCATAGTGTAGATGAGACATACTTTTTTTCCAAAAAAATATATACTAGGGGGGAGTATATTTGAAAGCTAAAACAAATGCAGCATACTAACCTAGAACGCCGTCATTCTCATCAGTTTGATCAAGGAAATCCTTTAGCACAAAAAAGAATTCTCATCGCCACAATCTTGACCGCGATCATGATGGTGTTTGAAATCTTAGGGGGATGGTTGTTTAACTCAATGGCATTGCTCGCTGATGGTTGGCATATGAGTTCGCATATGCTGGCTTTAGGTCTAGCTTATTTTGCTTATCGAATGGCACGTCACTATGCCGATGACCCACGCTTTAGTTTTGGGACATGGAAAATAGAAATACTCGCAGGGTATAGCAGTGCGATTTTGCTGATGGTGGTTGCTTTATTGATGGGGATTCAGTCCATCGAACGATTATTTCATCCTGTCACGATTCATTTCAATGAAGCTATTCCAATTGCAGTCATTGGGCTGATCGTCAACCTGATTTGTGCATGGTTGTTACATGAGGGTGGGCATGAACACCATCATCATTCGCATGAGCACCATCACGACGATCATCATCACCCACATGATCACCATCATCATGATTTAAATCAAAAAGCCGCATTTCTACATGTGGTTGCGGATGCAGTGACTTCCGTGCTCGCGATTATTGCCTTATTTGCTGCGAAATATTTTAGCTGGAATTTTTTAGATGCCTTGCTTGGAATTATTGGCGCATTATTGGTTGCTAAATGGTCTTGGGGACTTATGCAAGAAACAGGAAAAACATTAATCGATGCTGAAATGGGGCATCCTGTGGTGCAAGAAATTAAAGAAGTGATTGCTGAATTTCCACAAGTTGAGATTACAGATTTACATGTGTGGAAAGTCGGAAAAGGCAAATTTTCTTGTATTCTTGGATTAGAAACAACGATGTCTGATCTTAATCCTGATCAAGTCAAAGCTGCATTGGCAATTCATGAGGAAATTGTGCATGCATCGGTGGAAATTCATCATATTGAATAGATTGGAATGACTAGAGTTGATTCGTGAATCAACTCTAGTGAGGATTTTTATACAAATAGGTATAGAACTAAACCACAAAGTGCAGAAGCAAAAATCACATAAAGTACATTAATTTGGAATTTAAACAGCGCAATCATTGCAGCAATTGTGATGATTGCCGCTTCATAATTAAAAGCGTGATCGAAACCCTGTGGCCACAACACATGATAACTAAAGAAAAGTGCCAGATTGAGAATGACACCCACGACAGCAGCGGTAATTGCGGTGAGTGGAGCAGTAAATTTAAGTTCATTATGGGTGGATTCAATAATCGGAGCGCCTGCGAGAATGAACACGAAGGAAAATAAAAAAGTAAACCATGTGACAATGACAGCGCCGAGTGTACCTGCCAAGAACAAATGATCTGCACCTAATAAGGCATGATTAAAGCCCCCTACAAATCCAACGAATGCAACCACCATAATCAGTGGGCCTGGGGTACTTTCACCCAATGCCAGTCCATCAATCATTTGGGTTGGACTGAGCCATGCATAATGATTCACCGCACCTTGATAAACATAAGGTAATACGGCATAAGCTCCACCAAATGTCAGTAGTGCAGCTTTGGTAAAGAACCATGCCATTTGGGTATAAGCATGTTCCCATCCTAAGCTTAGGGTTAAACTGATGATTGGGATACACCATAATAATGCTGCAATAACGAGGATTTTAGTCAGTTGAGTCCAACGGAAAATAGCATGGGCGGGAGGTGGCGTATCATCGTCAATGAGGGCTGCGCCATAATGTTTTTGCTTGCTTTGATGGGCGTTTTGAGCTGCAAATAAATGCGGTTGCTTTTTGCTCAGTAAATAGCCCAGTATTGCGGCACTCAATACAATCAATGGAAAGGGAACATTGAAGAAAAAGATCGCGATAAAAGCAGCAGCGGCAATCAAATATAAGAAATTATTTTTGAGTGAGCGACTCCCAATACGATAGGTTGCATGAAACACAATCGCCGTGACCGCAGGTTTGATGCCATAAAATAATCCAGCAATAATCGGCACATCACCAAACTCAATATAAATCCATGATAGGGCAATCAGAATAAATAAAGAAGGCAGAACAAACAGAATGCCTGCAACTAAGCCACCTGCGGTTCGATGCATCAACCAACCAATATAAATGGCGAGTTGTTGTGCTTCAGGTCCAGGTAAAAGCATGCAATAGTTGAGTGCATGTAAGAATCTTTTTTCAGAAATCCAACGTTTCTGTTCGACCAGTTCTTGGTGCATCACTGCAATTTGACCTGCTGGCCCTCCAAAACTAATAAAGCCTAATTTCAGCCAAAATAAAAAGGCTTGCCAAAAAGAGATGCTTACTATGGGGTGGTCTGGTGGGGTGATTTGTTGTTGTTGCATGACTATTCTCGAAAAAAATTGGCATATAAGCCATCAAAAACGTAATTGGATAATTCTAATAATTGCTGATCATCTTGGATTTTACTTCTTAATCCCTGAATCACTTTCTCAATTCCAACGGCCTCAGGCGGTTCAATACCCCCTACATCAAGGAAATGCACAATCTCTGCAATTTTCTTTAATGCAGGTTTTTGATGTAGTGAGAAGCTATGCAACAGCACTTCAAAGGTAACTAAATGCTCAATATGGCTAAACGTAGCACCATCAAAGTCAAAGCCTAAAGCAGATGATGGGCAGTCTGTTGGAGTTTCTAACCAGAGGAATGTTGCATGAGGGTCAATAAAGTTTTGAATGAGCCAAGCCGAGGCTAAGCGGTCAATCCAAGGTCGTTTTCGGGTTGCCCATACTCTGTTTTGAAAATTTTCTTGCAGCAGTGTTTGGATATTGCCTTGGTTCATCTGAGGTTCATTGATTTCGCCTAGACGTAGAATAATTTGTTCAAGGCTATTTATTTCATTGCTAGTCTGTGTTTTGGCTTCTGTTGGGAAAAAGTCAATTTCAATAAGTGATTCAAGGTTTTTGCGTAATTTACGAATCTGTTTTAGGGATTCTTTTTTATTGATTTCATTTAGATTTTCTCTTAACCCAATCAATTGCTGATAAAGCAAATCATATTCATCTTTGCGACTAAACATTTCAGCCAAATTGAGCTGTTCGGTCGAAGTCGTTTGAAAAATATAGGCTGTACCATGCTCTGAAATGAGGTCATTCGCAATCGGTGTAAATTTTTCTGAATGCTCGGCAGGTAAGAGGTAAACACCGTCTCTGAGTGTTGCTGCGCCACTTGCTTTAATTGACCGCCATACTCGCATACGGGCAGTGGTGCTTTGAGTGGGGAGTGATGAAATGAGTAATGATATATTCATGTAATATACTCAACAAATTTGTTATATATATTACATATAAAATTAATTTTATAAATCTAAAAATTGCATATATTCATGTGTTTTATATCGAAGTGATTTGAAAAATAGATGACAGAAGTCCAATTATTTTGATTTCTATATCTTAAAAAAACATAAATAACGCATTTTTTCTTATTTTTAATCATAAAACATGCCGCATACCATAAGTCTATATTGTTGAAAGATCATCTAATTATGGGCATTAAGAACACTAAGCCGTTAATTGTTACAGCGATCGTCCTTGTGGCGATTGTTGCTTTTATTGTCTATCAAAATCAAAAAGATGCTGCACCTGTTCAGTCTAAAAACAACAAAGCAGTGGTGATTGCCTATCAAACAGGCGTTGATCCCACCAAGGTTGCACAGGCGAATGGTGATTATGAACGTGATAGTCATCAAGCAATTCAATGGCGTAAATTTGATGCGGGTTCAGATGTGGTCAATGCATTGGCTTCGGGTGATGTGGTGATCGGCAATATCGGTTCTAGCCCTCTGGCTGCTGCCGCAAGTCGTGATTTACCGATTGAGGTATTTCTGGTGACGGCTAAATTAGGCGGTTCAGAAGCATTGGTGGTAAGTAACAAATCAGGCATCAAAAACCCGCAAGATTTGATTGGTAAAACCATCGCCATACCATTCGTTTCAACCACGCATTACAGCTTATTGTCAGCGCTCAAGCATTGGAATATTGCGGATAACCAAGTCAAGATTATTAACTTACGTCCACCAGAAATCACTGCCGCTTGGGAACGTGGTGATATTGATGCGACTTATGTTTGGGAACCTGCATTAAGTAAAGTCAAAGCCAGTGGTCATGTCTTAACAGACTCGAAACAAGTCGGCGAGTGGGGCGCGCCAACCTATGATTTATGGGTGGTTCGTAAAGATTTCGCTGAAAAAAATCCAGAGTTTTTAAAAGCCTTTGTCCAAACCAGTTTGAAACAAATTGAAGCTTATAACCAAGATCCAAAAGCATTTGAACAAAATGCAGACAGTATCCAGAAAATTGCTCAGCTGACAGGCTCTGATGTGAAAGATATTCCTTTATTGTTGTCAGGCAATATTTATTTGAATGGTCAGCAACAACACGCGACTTTAGCGGGTGAGTTCGCCAAAAATATTTTCGATACCGCAACATTCCTCAAAAGCCAAGGCAAGGTGGATCAAGTCAAACCTGATTATCAAGCGAATGTCACCACCCAATTCTTACAGCCATAGGAGATATAAATGAGCGTATTAGCTGCCGAGCATCTTCATTTAACTTTTCCAAAGCAGACTGTGCCTGTTCTTCAAGATATCAATTTGAAGATTGAAGAAGGCACTTTGACTGTGATTTTGGGTGAGTCTGGTTGTGGTAAAACAACATTACTGAATATTTTGGCGGGTTTTCAAAAACCAAGTTCGGGGCAGATTACACTGGATCATGAAGTTGTCACTGCACCCGATGCACGCCGTGCAGTGGTATTTCAGGATCATGCGCTGTTACCTTGGTTAAATGTCTCTGAAAATATCGGTTTTGCTTTGCAGCTCAAAGCTTTAAAAGCGCAAGAAATTCAACAGCAAGTCGATGCAATTCTTAAAATTGTTGGCTTGAGTCATGTGGCTCAAGCCAATATTTGGGAACTGTCAGGTGGTATGAAACAACGGGTTGGAATCGCACGTGCCTTGATCAGTCATGCGGCATTCATTTTATTGGATGAGCCTTTTGCTGCGCTTGATGCGTTTACCCGTGAAACCATGCAGCAGTTGGTGCTGGATTTATGGATTGAACAAAATAAATCCTTCTTCCTGATCACACATGACATTGAAGAAGCACTTTTGCTGAGTAATCAACTGGTGTTGATGACGGCTCGTCCAGGTAAGATTGTCGAAACTTTAAAATTGGATTTCGCTGACCGTTATAAGCAAGACGAATCCATCCGTGCGATTAAATCCGATCCAAAATTTATTCAATTACGCGAGCAATTGTTTGAACGTTTACGTGTGCAGAAACAGGCAGGGCATGAGGTGGCTGTATGACGGGGCAAGCGGAAAATACAATCTATGATGTGACTAAAACTGAACCACTTAAAGATGAGAACAATCAACAATCAAATTCTATATTCAGCTTGATTTTAGCTTTTGCTGTTCGCCATCGTAGTTTAGCGCTCAGTCTTTCCAGTGTTTTGAGCGTATTGGTAATTTGGTATTTGATCACGGCATTAAAAATTGTTCCGAGTTTATTTTTGCCAAGCCCACAAGCGGTATGGCAGAAGTTCCTTGAAGTCAGCCAGCAAGGTTTTATGAAAGCCACCTTATGGCAACATTTGGCAGCAAGTATTTCTCGTGTTTTGTTGGCTTTAGTTGCCGCGATTGCCATTGGTGTGCCTTTAGGTTTATGGATGGGCTTAAACAAATGGGTGCGTGCGGTGCTTGATCCATTGGTTGAGCTATTGCGTCCAATTCCACCCTTGGCCTATTTGCCACTATTGGTGATCTGGTTTGGGATTGGTGAAACCACCAAAGTGCTTTTAATTTTCTTTTCGATTCTTGCACCTGTGATTATCAGTAGCACCCATGGTGTACTCAGCCATCAGCTCAATCGTGAACGTGCCGCTTTATCTTTAGGGGCAAGCCAATCCCAAGTGTTTTGGCATGTGATTCTGCCGACAGCCTTACCGCATATTTTAACGGGTATTCGTATTGGTTTAGGTGTGGGGTGGTCGACTCTAGTGGCTTCGGAATTAGTCGCAGCAGATCGCGGTATTGGTTTTATGGTCCAGTCGGCGGCGCAGTTCTTAATTACCGATACAGTAGTTCTGGGCATTATTGTCATTGCGACCGTCGCAGTCGGTTTTGAATTGTTTTTGCGTTGGTTACAGAAGCAACTCTCTCCTTGGTATGGTCAACAGTTATAAGTGTGAGTAGTAGAAGATGACCTTAAATATTGAAGTTATAAAACCAACAATCGGTGCAATTATTCATGATGTTGATTTAAACACGGCTGATGAAAATACTACGCAACAAATTCAACAGGCTTTGCTGGATCATCACGTGATTTTCTTCCGCAATCAGCAGCTTGCACCTCAGGTACAAGCTGAGCTTGCTCGCGGTTTTGGTTCTTTGCATATCCATCCAATTTTCCCAACGGTTGAAAATGTACCTGAAATCATTGTATTGGACAGTTGGAAACAAGACTTACGTGATAATGAATTATGGCACACCGATGTGACTTTCAGTCAGAAACCGCCATTGGGTTGTGTATTGCAAGCGATTAAGATTCCACCTGTCGGCGGTGATACACTTTGGTCGAGTGGCGCGGCGGCATTTGCTGCATTGGATCAAGACTTGCAGCAAAAGTTAAAAGGCTTAACCGCAACACATGACATCCGTCAGTCTTTCCCGATTGAGCGTTTTGCACATAATGATGTTGAACGTCAAAAACTGGAAGAAACTTTTAAGCGTAATCCACCCGTTGTTCATCCTGTGGTGAGAACGCATCCAGTAACGGGTCAGCCGATTTTGTTTGTGAGTGAAGGTTTTACCACGCGTATTAATGAGCTGGATGAGACTGAAAGTGCTGAATTGTTGCAATATTTATTTGCGCATGCCACCAATGAGCAGTTCCATTTGCGTTGGCAGTGGCAAGCCGGTGATGTAGCGATTTGGGATAATCGTTGTACACAGCATAAGGCGTTATTTGATTATGGGGATGCGCATCGGATTATGCATCGTGCCACGATTAATGGTGATGTGCCGTTTTATCAAGCAGCAAGTTAAAATTTAGTTTTGATAAAAAGCTTGGGTAAAATCCTGAGCTTTTTTATTTTACGGTTCGATCATCTTTGTGGAATCTTATGGCGATCTCATCCTATTGGGGGATAAGCCTTCAGCTGGAGTTACTTTTGTTTCGGCAAAAGTAACCAAAACCATTGTCATCCACAAAACCTGTCTTCTTTCGGCATCTCTTTAAAGTAATCGCAGAAATAGCATCCGATTAATCTCACGCAGGTTGTGGATGACCTGTAGCACCAGTAATTCCTGAGATATGTTCATTTTTTATGGGTAGACATTACGAATTAATCATTTAAGTAAGGTGAGTCTCTTGTTTATAGATCGAAGGCGCTTGTCCCGTCCAGCGTTTAAAGGCACGTCGGAATTCACGTAATTCACTAAAGCCCAGCTGCAGGCTAATCTCACTCATGGATAGGTTCTTTTCCAATAACTGTTT
Organism: Acinetobacter tjernbergiae DSM 14971 = CIP 107465; assembly: GCF_000374425.1. Lineage (GTDB taxonomy): Bacteria > Pseudomonadota > Gammaproteobacteria > Pseudomonadales > Moraxellaceae > Acinetobacter > Acinetobacter tjernbergiae. The sequence continues at coordinate 74,559 of NZ_KB894354.1, forward strand.
GGCTTTACGCTCCAACACATTTTGTCGGATTTGTTGAAAGCTCAGGCCCTCTAATAACAATTGTCGTCTTAAATGGCGTTCGCTGATGCGTAATTGTTCAGCAGCTTGTTGCATCTCAAAACGTTCTGGTAAATGCTGTTCAATCAAATGATCAAGTAAATGCACATAGCCGACCTGATTGAGCTGGTCGATTTCTTTTAGGGCCTGTTCACAGATGTGTAGCGCAGTTGCATAGTTGGCTGGGCTGTAATTTTTTAAGCTGCGCTGCAGTAGGCTGCTGCTAAAACGCATGATATTTTTATCACTGTTAAATTGGATTGGGCAGCCAAAGAGTTCGTGATATTGCTGTTGATATTCGTTTGGTAAATAGCTGAGCTCAAGATTCACCACATCATCATGATCGCCCAGCATTGCGTTTAAACAGGTGATGATGCTGCTAAATAATTCATCATAGAAAAAGGCTTTGAGTTCATTGCAGGGATAGGGTTCAGTGACTTCCAATTCACAAAGATCAGCATGGATAGAAAAGTCGATATTCAAGACACTGCCAGAAATCCGATGGTAGCGCAGCGCAATGTCTAAAGCATCTGCAACCGTTTTACAGGATTGCATGGCAAAGCCCAAAATCCCCATGGAGATCAGACCTTCGCTACTGCCAAGCTTTAAGCCTAGGTTAGGTTGTTGATAAACTGTCATGGCTTGACGAACAACATCACAGAGTTGACTAAAACGAACAACACTTTGGGTCTGCTGGATTTGCGTGATGTCTAAGCCTGAATCCTGAAACCATATGGCATAGTCCCAATGCTGTTGTTCAGCATAGTGAATCAGGCTGGTCAAAATAGTGGGCGGCGTAAACTGTTGTAAGTGTGTGTGATTGATCATTCGTTTAGGCATAAGTCCGTTTTGCCCCCCAAAAAGAAGTTCCTTTAACCCTTTTGGGTATCGCATAATTTTGATTAACTTTCAACATGCTTTATGACAAGCAACTAGAAAAAGAATTGAAAGGAAGTCGTGATGTATCAAGTGGGTTGGGATAAGCAGCAAATTAAAATAACACCGAAAGGTTATGCCATGTTTGGTTATGGGCAATGGTCTCATCGTGCCTATGAGCAGCGTACGGCTTTATATGCCCGTAGTGTGAGCATTGTCGATCAACACGGCAATCGACTGCTGATGTGTTGTCTTGATTTAGGTTGTATTACCCATGCCATACGCAGCCAAACAGTCGAGCGACTCACACAAATCCTTGATTCACAATTTGATGAAAATCAACTGGTGTTAATGGCAACCCATACTCATTCTGGCCCTGGTGGTTGTGGCTATGAAGCTTTATATAATATGCCAACACCTGGCTTTGTGCCTGAACATTTAACTGCCATTGTTGAGGCAATTGTACTCAGTATTCAAAATGCGATTGCGTCCGAACAAGACACTGAGATTTTCTTGGAGACACAACATTTTCCAGAGCATACCGCTGTCGCATGGAATCGTTCAATCAAAGCTTATAATCGTAATCCAGAAGTTCTGTCACGGACGGAAGCTGAAACACATTTAGCTCTGAACCGAGAAATGCAGCTGATTGGTTTCTACCGTGAACAAAAACTACAGTCCTTGATTTCCTTATTTGGCGTACATGCAACCTGTTTAGGAAATTCCTTAAACGCCTATGATGGCGATAATAAAGGTTATGCAGCCGCATTTTCTGAGCAGGCTTTAATTGAGCAAGGGGTTCAAAATCCAGTCACGATTTTTGCGCAAGCAACCGCAGGCGATGTATCACCGCATTTTCATGGCAAAGATCAGCTTAAGATTCGTAATCAAATTAAAGGCGAGCAGGAATATCAATACGCGCAACAAAATGGGCGCTATCAAAGTGAACTGGCTCTGACTGCTGTGCAACAAACTATTCCTGAAAAACTGCAAAAAGTCGAAGGCAAGATTGATGCCGTTATGTCCTATGTAGACCTGAGTAATATTGAAATTCCTGCTGAATTTGCATATGGACAATTGGGTGCAAAAACCAGTCAGCCTTGTCATGGTACGGCTTTTTTTGCAGGAACACCTGTCGATGGTTTAGGTGCGCCAAAATTTTTAATTAAAGGGATGCAGTTTTTAGCCGATCAATTTCACAAACAAAAAATCAAACATCCGAAAGCAGCAGATTTTGCAGCGTATCAGCAGTTGTATGCATCACAAGGGCCGAAACAGATTCTACTGGAAGCGGGTGCTAAAAAGATTTTAGGTCAACCGATTGGTTTTCCGCCGAGTATTCTTGATCCGTTGATTGCAGAAATGAACCGACAAGTGAAAGCTGGGGCGATTCAGCACAGTCCTTTAGTCCCGAGCGTAGTTCCCTTACAAATTGTGCGACTAGGTCAGTTAGCACTGGTCTGTTGTCCAGGAGAATTTACCACCATCGCAGGGCAGCGTGTGGTCGATACAGTGAAACAGACGCTTACTGCACAAGTATCCATTGAACGAGTGTGGTTAGCTTCATACTGCAATGATTATATGGGCTATGTCACGACCTATGAAGAATACCAACAGCAAGCTTATGAGGGTGGGCATACCTTATTTGGTCAATGGACATTGGCAGCTTGTCAGAGCAAATTCAAAGGATTAGCAGAACAATTATTATTAGAAAAAACTAAACGTCATTACGATGAAATGACACGACCACAGCCGATTCCAGAAAACGAACTCGCAAAACGCACCAATCATGGCAATTTAAAAACTGCCGTTAGCCAAGGAGAGGCAGTATGAGTGATTTAAAACAAGGCATCTGGTCAAACTGGTCAGGCTTTCAAAAAGCCAAGCCACAACAGATTTTACAACCTGCAAATATTCAGGAATTACAGTCCATTGTTCGTGAACAGCAAAAAATACGGGTCGTGGGTGCAGGGCATTCCTTTACGCCCTTGGTGTGTACCGATGCGACCTTAGTATCTTTAGATCGAATTTCAGGTGTTGCATCTTTCGATCTAGAACGCTGTCAAAGCAATATTTATGCGGGTACACGTTTATACGATTTAGATCAGCATTTACAGCAGCAATCCATCAATCAGGCTTTGATGAATCAGGGTGACATTGATCAGCAAAGTCTGGCGGGTGCGGTTTCTACAGGCACACATGGGACAGGAGCCGATTTACATTGTATTTCGGCCTATGTTGAAGCTTTTGATTTATTGACTGCATCAGGTGAAATTCTGAAATGCAGTCGAACAGAACATCCTGAAATTTTTGCAGCAGGGCGAGTCTCTTTGGGTAGCTTGGGTATCTTGACCCAGATCACCATGCAGAATCGCCCGCGCTATAAACTCAAAGAACACATTGAACTTTGTCCAGTCGAAGACATGATGCAGCATATTCAGCAATCGAAACATCAGCATCGACATATTGAGTGCTTTGTGTTTTCCCATGAGAAGCAGTTGATGTTGAAAACCTTGAATGAGACGGATGAAGCGGTTTTGCCGCGTAAGGAAAATTTTCCATCTGATGATACTTTATTGACCTTATGCTCTGAGCTGACCAAAAACTTTCCTTCACTGAATCCTTATTTACAAAAACTTTTGGGAATCTTTGTTAAACCGACCACCTATGTCGATTGGTCGAGTAAGATATTTCCGACACCACGAAATACCAAGTTCAATGAAATGGAATATCAGATTCCTGTTGATCGTGGAATTGAGTGTTTGGATGAAGTGTTACATGCTTTAAGAACGTATAAAGTTGCCACCTTTTTTCCGCTCGAATTTCGCTTTGTCAAAGGCGATGATATTTGGCTCAGTCCGTTTTATCAGCAGGATTCCATTTCGATTTCAGTGCATCAATATCATAAGCAAGACCCGAAGTTGATTTTTGATGTGGTTGAGCCTATTTTGCAGAAATATCGAGGACGTCCGCATTGGGGTAAAATGCATCAAATGAACAAGACAGAGCTTCGAGCTTTATATCCAAAGTGGGATGATTTTATGGCTTTACGTCGGCAGCTTGATCCAGAAGCTAAGTTTTTAAATCCCTATCTGGAAAAGCTGTTTTTAGGGTAGTTTTAACTTGGGTTTGACTTAAATGTTTATTTAATTTATTGAAAAATAATTAATTTAACGGAGTCTTACCGAGTTTTTATCCATTTTAGGATAAGCCACTTCGTCTTGCGCTTCACCAAAGCTTTAGTCGCTTTGGCTTGCTCAGGCTCGCCTTACTTTGGTTTCGCCCTGAGAAGTGTTTGAGGCTTGGTAAGGTGTATTTAAACGCTTGCGCTTTGCCAAAGCTTTAGTCGCTTTAGCTTGCTCAGGTTGTAGATGACATTCCCTCATATCAGATGGTTTTTTAGGATCACGATTAAATAAAAAAGGTATAGACATGTTGGATCATTATTTTAAACAACTCAATCTCGATCTCAAAAAACAGAGGATTGCGACCCCGCAACTTATTGTGGATGCGGCTGCGTTAAAACAAAATATCCAACATGTGCAACTGCGCTTGTCACATGCGCCACATTTAAAAGCCCGTTTGGTGGTGAAATCTTTAGCGAGTTTAGATTTACTCAAGTTGTTGTCTGAACAGCTTAATACGCAACGCTTTATGGTATTTCATCAACCGCATATCATTTCGATTCTAGAAAATTTTGCTGAAGCCGATATTCTGTTGGGCAAACCAATGCCTGCTCAAGCAGTACGTCATTTTTTTGAGCAACATGCAGAATGGTCAAATGCCAACATTCAATGGCTGATTGATACCAAGCAACGCTTACAACAGTATCTTGAGATTGCTCAGCTCTATTCTCTGTGCTTGGATGTGAATATTGAGATTGATGTTGGTTTGCATCGTGGTGGGGTGCAGTCGACTCTGCAACTGACAGAAATTTTAAAGCTAATTCAACAGTACCCGCAGTATTTAAAACTCTCAGGTTTGATGGGCTATGACGCACATGTCACCAAAATTCCAGCCATCATTAAAAAACCTGAACTGGCTTATCAAAGTTCGCAGCAGACCTATGCCAACTATCAAAGATTGATTCAAAAACAGTTCCCAACGCTGTGGCATGATGAGCTTTGTTTTAATGGCGGTGGCAGTCCAACCTTTAGTTTTCATACGACTGAAAGTGTCTGTAATGATTTGTCTTTTGGTTCAATGTTATTAAAACCGAGTGATTTTGACAGTGATTTTTTAAAGGCTTTACAGCCTGCTTTATGGATTGCATCGCCAGTCTTAAAAGTTTTACCTTTTACCCAGCTACCATCAATGTCTTTACTCGATAAATTGCCACATAAGTATAAGGCACTGTTTATTTATGGCGGATATTGGCTTGCCAATTATGTTTATCCAAAACAAGCGCATCCACATGCATTGTATGGGCGTAGCAGTAATCAGGAGTTGGTGAATGTACCGAAGCATTGTGATATTCAAGTCGATGATTTTGTGTTTTTAAGACCGACGCAGAGTGAAGCGATTATTCCTCAATTCTCAGAATTAAAACTATATCAGCAACATGTTTTTGAGACATGGCAAACTTTCCGTGAATGAAAGGCTGTTGAGCGGCTGAACTTTAAAATACATCAGTTAAATGACAGCTTTTCGCTTCAGTCAAATTTTCAATGGAATCGACCAGTAAAACATTGGTATCTTTTTCGCTTGTATATGCAGCAATGACTTCTGCGTAAATAGGCTGTTTCAGCTTTGCTGCTGTTGATAAAAAGCCTGATACTGCCTTTTTGTTAGACCAATCGGCATCTTTCAACACATATTTATTTTGAGTAAGATCACATCGCGTTAAAATGGCTTTTTTATCCTGAATGGTTAAGGTGCCAATAAAAATATCCATTGCTTCTTTGGGTTCGGTTGAATTGGCAAAGGCGGTTAAAGGATGAACTAGGTTATATGCAAGCAAAGAAAATATAAGAGACATTTTTTTCATTGAATTTTTCCTAGCGATCAAATCAACTGTAAAAATAACATGGTCGAGATGCTAATTTAATCAGTTTCTTTGACGCAAGGAAATCGTTGAGTCGGAACAGTGAAAAGTATTGCTACAAGACAACATGTTGATTAAGCCGAATCATTAAAAACGATAGCCAATTTTTAGACCGTAGGCGATTGCGCTGTTATTTTTAAAATCAGCTTGTTCTGCGATCGACTTAACACCTTCAATTGGGATGTAATACGTGCCATCTTCCGCAACCGCATCACCTAACCAGAAGTATTTCATTCCACCTGCAATAAAATAATTCGGTGCAGGGTTGAACTGAACACCTAAGCCAACGCCCCAAGCGCCTTTAGTCGGATTTAAAGTCGATGCAGGATTGCCTGTGCCTGAGTCCCAACTCACTTCAGTGGATGCACTCCATTGTTCAGTAAATTGATGCCCGAGACCTAAAGTCGTAGCCCATTGATCTTTTTGGTAGCTGTCTAGATCAAAGCCACCTGTATAAGCTCCTCCACTGATTAAGGTCGTCAGATATTCAGTCATAGCACCAAACTGAGTCGGACGAATATGGAATTCTTTCCAATTGACCCAACGGAAATTGGCATAGGCAAGCGTGTCTTTATAGACACCTGTTTGAAAATCAATATTGACGGATTGTGGTGTGCTAATGCTGGTTTTACTTGCTGTGGTCACTTCCAAAGGCTGACCAAACATAGTTTCAGTCACTTGCATATCGTGGTCGATCTTAGAGCGATAGGTCACTGCTGCTTTCAAGGCAATATCTGGAATTTGATAACTCAAACCTGCCAGCCAGCCCACAGCATGGTTTTGTTTAAATTTCGCATCATAGCCATTAAAGGCTTCACCATAGGAATTGCCACGAAGTACGACATCACCTTTGACGGATTGATAGACTGCACCACCATACAGTTGAAAGTTGCTGAAAGGACTAATCCCCAAAATCATGCTGATACTTTCGGTATCGACATTGACCGATGTGCCTTGTTGGGTAAATTCATTATCCGAAAAGGTATTATTAGATTGCATCGGATAATGGATATCTGCACCAAAAGGCTGATCATAGAGCAGACCAAAGCTCATTTGATCAGTCAGTTGCAGTTTCAAAGCAGCATTGTAGTATTGGAAACTATTGCCCATATTGCCTGTATTTAAATTTTGCGAGTCATTGACCAGTTCAGGGCGATTGCGAATTTTTCCTGAAATATCGGGGTCAACAGCGGTTGCATTGACCTCTACATAATTACCATTTTCGAGAAAGGGTAAAATAGATTGCCCTGATTGATCTAATGCAGAAGCATGATTCACTGCACTTGTAAATATTGTGCATATACCAAGCACAATTGGATTGAATTTCATTTTGATCATCCTTGCAAAACGGTATTTTATTTTTAAAAACGATATTTTTATTAACAGCCATTTTTCTATCTATAGCAGCATGATTTCACTCATGATTTGAAATAGAAAGCCAATGTCCATACTGTAGTGAAACATTTTTTTTAATTAGGAAGTAGGGTTAGAAATGATCAATATGGGGGGCGAATCGGTCAGATAGATTGATTTTAGGCAATAAAAAACCTTGTATCGAGACACAAGGTTTTTGAGATTTCTATTTAAATTTTATTGTTTAACAATCAACACTGGAATATGTGATTCAGTTAAAACTGCACGAGCGACACTGCCGAGCAATAAACGTTTTACCCCTGTACGCCCATGTGAACCCATAATAATAAGGTCTGCGCCAATTTCATCAGCTATAAAAATAATACCTTCACTGGCTGCACCATGTTGGATTTTAGTTTTCACTTCAATACCATCACGAATAAAAGATTGAGCAATATCTTGTAGTTGAAGTTTAGCGTGGGCTTCCGCTTGCATAAAATGGTCAGTAATCGCCGGAGCAACTTGATAAAAGTCGACACCGACAAATGGATCAACCGCAACCACACTCAGCACCGTGACTTTTGCCCCTGATAATTTTGCTAGAGACAATGTGTGTTCAACGGCCGCATAAGAAATTGGAGAATCATCAACAGCAACTAAAATATTTTGATAAGACATATTTACTCCTTATAGTTTATCGTTGTAAAAGATAAAAGTATAAGGAGTTGATAACATATTGAACTCTGTCTAGCAAATGAGATGATGCTCAAAAACCTATGATTACGCTGGAAATAATATAGAAATGTAGGAAATCCCCTAGCAAAATATAGTGCTAAGAGAATCTCTGTATTTTTGTAATTTGGTCTCATATTTAAAATAATAGGAATACGTGTGTTACTCAGTTTAGAAGCATTTAAACAACAAAGATTTGATCAAGTTGCTGCCAAAATTATGGCTGATCCAAAAGCTTATTTGGCATTTGATTCGGTTTCAGATTTTTATAAAGCCGTATGGTTGGATGAATTTCCACAAGGGACAACATGGTCAGCCACGGGATTGGATGATGGTGCAGAGCAGTTTTATGCGGTGATTGAATATGCAAATCACTATCTCTATATCAGTCGGACTGAACGAGTAACGGTAAAATTAGGTATAAGACATCATTACAATAAAAATTACTAATCCGAGCAGTCATTAATTTTTACGTGTTCAGATTTTGTGATTGAAATGAGAATGATATAATTTGCTGCGATGATAAAACCTTAATTAAAACTAAACTAAACGGAAATTTAAAAAATGGCACATCAATTTACGGTAAATGAAACAATTCATGGCGTTTCAATTGAAGATTTTTCAAGATTAGTTGCTATGACTTCATTGCATGAAGCAGTGTGTAAACGTATTCCAGGTGAAAACTTAGAAATTGTTGAATCAGTTGTAAAAGGCGATATTTATACACTACGTCGTGAATATAATCTTGATGTAAATATCCCAGAAGTAGCAAAAAAATTATTAAAAAATGCATTCCGTTTAAAACGTTCTGATATTACAGATTTGAAAAATTTAACCTCAACTGTGGAGTTAGGTGCAAACTTACCTTTAGAAGCAAAAGCTGAACGCAAGGTGACAGGAAACAGCGAAAAAGTAGAGATTGCACTGACTTGGACTGTTAAAGTTAAAGTACCTTTGATTGGTGGTATGCTTGAAAAGCATGCAGAAGGCGAAATTCGTAAATTTAGCCAACTAGAGATTGAAATTGTAGAAGAAGAATTAAAGAAAAACCTATAATTCTGAATAGATTGAAAACTCTCCGTAAGGGGAGTTTTTTATTTTAGAAACGAAGAAAATAGGGCAGGATTGAAAGAATCACGCCAATGACACTTAGCAACGTTGTACTCTCGATAAAGTATGGGTAAATCATGAGGACGAGACCACAGACTAAAGGCACGGTCATCTTTTGTTTTTTGCCATACATAAAATAGCCTAAGCCAATCGACCCGAAGATAACACCTAGAAAAAGTTGGGTTGCGTTCATTGTGTTTTGCCATACCTTATTTTTATTGCGCATATACTATGGCAAGATTCTTAAATGAAAATTATAGAAGCAGAATTAAATATCTCATACTATATGATTGAGTATTTAAAAAATTATAAGGTTCTGATGAGTGTAATTTTACCTGTAGCACAACGTGGTGAAGAGATTTTAAAAATTAAAGCGGCGGCTGTGGCTGATGCGGAGTTTAATAGTGATTGGCTCTTGCAACTGGCTTCTGCGATGCAAATGACGATGCTTGAGCGTAATGGTGTCGGGATTGCTGCGCCACAAGTCTATATTTCTAAGCGTGTTATTATCGTTGCTTCTCGTTCAAACCCACGTTATCCAGATGCACCTGATATGGATGCAGTTGTTATGGTCAATCCTGAAATTTTAGAATTTTCTCAAACGACTTGTTTGGGTGAAGAAGGCTGTTTGAGTGTACCAGATGAGCGTGGGCAGGTAGAACGGGCGCAAGCAATAAAAGTGCGTTATTACACTTTGCAAGGTGAAGTCATTGAAACGGCTTTTGAGGGTTTTCCTGCACGTATTGTTCAGCATGAGGTTGATCATTTGGATGGGGTATTGTTTGTGGAAAGATTAGTTTAGTTGTTTGTTTTAAGTGTTGAAAAACCTTTAATAACTTGAAAATAAAACAAGCGATTGCAGAGTTATAAGGCTTGTATTCTGATTTTAGAATTATCACAAATATATAATTTTAACCTTATGAACACTCATGACTATAAGAATTGATGCTCAATTATAAATTTATTCATTTTAAGGTTATTGACTATGCAAACCCCTCTTCCTGATTATCTAGCACATGTGATAGAAGCGTGTGACATAGATAACAGCGGACATCTAGCTGATTATATTCCAGAATTAGCCAATGCAAATCCCAATCGGTTGGCTTTGGCAATGTCGACCGTGGACGGGGAAATTTATTCAGTTGGGGATGATGATATTGAATTTACCATTCAATCGATGTCTAAACCTTTTACATATGCCTATGTGTTGCAACAACTTGGCATTGATGCCGTATTGGATAAAGTTGGGGTCGAACCTTCAGGAGAAGCGTTTAATGAGATTTCATTAGGTAAGGATCGCCGTCCAAAAAATCCGATGATTAATTCAGGTGCAATCACTACACATTCATTGATTCCAATGAAAGATGATCTAGAAAGTGCAGAAATTGTACGTCAATTTATGAGTGCGCTTGCAGGGCGTGAACTACGTTTTGATGAAGCTGTTTATGCATCTGAGGTGAAAACAGCTTATCGGAATCTCTCAATTGGTTATATGCTGAGAACAGTCGGGATTTTAGAAACTGACCCAGTGGATATTGTGAATGGTTATATTCGCCAATGTTCGATTTTGGTCACGGTGAAAGATCTTGTACGGATGGGGAGCGTACTTGCCAATGGCGGTGTTGATCCTAAAACGGGAAAACGATTATTGAATCGTTCTGTGGTTAGGCAAGTGCTCAGTGTAATGATGAGTTGTGGTATGTATGATGCAGCAGGTGATTGGCTCTCTACGGTTGGAATTCCTGCTAAAAGTGGCGTGGCTGGTGGGATATTGGGGGTGTTACCGGGGCAAGTGAGTATTGCTGCATTTTCTCCAAAGTTAGATGAGCATGGCAATAGTGTTCGTGGTATCGATATTTTAGAGCGACTGTCACGAGATATGGGATTGCATCTGATGGAGGGTACACCTTCAGCGCAGACCATTGTACAAAGTCATTATCGTACTGGGAAAGATGCATCATTGAGTGTGTATGTGCTTCGAGGTGTATTGAAATTTACTGAAGCTGAGATGTTGTTGCGTATCTTACAAGCCGAGCCGATGGATCAAAGCACCATCGTGATTGACTTAACCCAGATTTCAATCATTCACGATGTAGGTAAACGTATGTTTTTAGAGGGTATTGATCGCTTGATTGATGATGGTCATACCTTGCTTTTGGTTGATCCTGAGCAACGTTTGGATCATGCACGAACGCATAAGGATCGAACACTGCATGTTTATCAAGATATTGAAGATTTAATTGCACAACTAAAAGATGCTGAAAATAAGAAAGTTTAAATTTCACCAACTCTAAATTGCTGCGGTGTTTTATCCAAATGCCGTTTAAACATTGCACTAAAAGCGCTTGGATTGGTATAGCCCAGTGCTTCAGAGATGTGAGCAATCGATTCACCATTAGAGATTTTACTCAGTGCATGAGCGATATGCATCTGTTGAATCCATGCGCGATAAGACAGTCCCGTTTCTTTTTGAAACATCCGCATTAAGGTTCTTGAACTTGTACCAATATCATCTGCCCAAGCAGTTAAATCTTTTGAGTGATTTGGAGAGTGCAGTAGCTGTTGACAGATTTTTAATAATCGTTTGTCTTTGGGCCAAGGAATTTGAATGCTTAATAAATTTGCTCGATGAATTTCTTCAAAAATTAAAATTTGCAAAGCCTCTGAAATTTCTTGAGAAGAAACAATATTGGTTCGCTCGATCTGTGTAATTTGATTGAGCCGAATCAATAATTCATGTAGCAAATTACTGACTCGAATAATAAAACATTCTTTGCCCATTAATGCTGCGGCATTTACTTCAACGAGGGCGGTATTCAGTTTAACGTGACTCAGTGAAATGACACTGTGTTCAACATTTGCTGGAATCCATAACGCACACATCGGCGGAACTAACCAGACATTATTAGGTGTGAAAACTTGGATGTTTCCCATTGAAGCATATAAAAACTGTGCTCTGCTATGAGTATGTGTAGGCGTAAGCTCACGATAGGTATGTTCTGAGGACAGTCCAATCACCAATTCAGATTGATCAGACTGAATAAGAGAATCATGCATACATCACTCTAAATTTTGTCACTTATAAGATGATTATTGGAAGATAACTTTATAAGCGACAATTTACAATAAGCACCTTATCTAAAAATATTGGAGTTTTTCAGATATGACGTCTTCAATACAGTTGAAAGATGGCATTGCTGATACCGTAGAAAATGATCAGCCGCAAGGTATGATTATGAAGGTTGTAGGTGCAGTCGCTTTTGCTCATTTGCTGAATGATTTGATTCAAGCAGTCCTGCCAGCCATCTATCCCATGCTTAAAGCAAACTTTTCACTCAGTTTTGCTCAAGTCGGGCTGATTTCCTTTGTGTATCAGATTACGGGGTCGCTGCTTCAGCCTTGGATTGGACTGTATACTGATAAGCATCCAAAACCTTATCTATTGCCATTAGGAATGATGGTGACATTGTGCGGTATTTTAATACTCGCATTTTCTCCAAGTTTTACCGTATTGTTGCTCGCATCTGCACTTATCGGCGTAGGTTCTGCAACCTTTCATCCTGAAGCTTCGCGTGTGGCGAGAATGGCATCGGGTGGACGTTTTGGTACAGCTCAATCGACTTTTCAGGTTGGTGGAAATACAGGAACAGCAATTGGACCATTATTGGCTGCTTTAATTATTGTGCCTTTTGGGCAACATGCCGTTGCATGGTTGGTGGTATTTTCATTATTAGCGATTTGGGTTCTGTTTGGAGTAAGTCGTTGGACGATTAGCCATGCAAAAAACTCATTTGCTGCCAAGGTCAATCAAGCACAAACCAAGTTGCATGGTCGTCAGTTAATCATTGCTTTAACCACTATTAGTGTATTGATGTTCGCAAAATTTACTTATATCGCGAGTATCAGTAACTATTTTACTTTTTATTTGATTCATAAGTTTCAGATTAGTCTACAAACGGCTCAATTACATTTATTTGTGTTTTTGGCTGCGGTTGCACTGGGTACTTTTGCAGGTGGACCGATTGGCGATCGACTTGGGCGTAAAGCGGTGATTTGGGTGTCTTTTGTAGGAATGGCACCGTTTGCTTTGATGATGCCGTATGCCAACTTGTTTTGGACAACTGTTTTGTCAGTGATCACAGGTTTAGTGTTGTCGTCTGCTTTTGCTGCAATGGTGGTTTATGCTCAGGAGGCTGTCCCAGGGCGTGTTGGCATGATCTCAGGTTTAATGTTTGGCCTAATGTTCGGTGTCAGTGGTATTGCAGCAGCAGGGCTTGGACATTTGGCTGATGTGAACGGAATCGAATGGGTATTTGGTTTATGTTCTCTTTTACCCTTACTTGGTTTTGCAACGGTCTTTTTGCCAAATACAAAAGCTAAATAGTTGGTTTACATTTAAGTCTCTCAGTTCTAAAGGATTGAGAGATTTTTTTATTTGAGATATTTTGAATGAGCTCAACTAAAAGTGAATTAGATTTTTTAAATTAAAATAATTTTTAAAGAAATTAATAACTCTAAAGCTGATAAATTTATGAAACTTTATAACAAAAATTTAAAACTACCAGCTCGTGATTTACGGAACAATATGACTGATGCTGAGCAATTGCTATGGCAAAGGATCAGACGTAAACAGATTTTAGGATTGCAGATTTATAGACAGAAGCCAATTCTAAATTTTATAGTGGATTTTTATTGTCCCAAAGCTAATTTAGTTATTGAATGTGATGGTGGGCAGCACTATACAGAAGAAGGATTGGAGGCTGATCGGGCGAGAGATCAAGCTTTGGGGCAGTTGGGATTAAACGTGCTAAGGTTTGATAATAGGCAGGTTTTGACTGAAATTGATGCTGTGGTGGAGAGGATTTATTGTGTTGTAGAGCAACGGTTAGAACTTATCAAATTAGAATCCCCCTAAATCCCCTTTTGAGAAAGGGGGACTTTCCGTGAATTTGATGGTGGTATTGTTTCGCGGAGTTCCTCCCTTTTTTAAAGGGAGGTTAGGAGGGATTAAAGGTCTCCTTCATATATTTTTTTAGCTTCTATGGCTTTATCAAGTTTCCTATGAATAAGAGATATCATTGATAAAGTATCGAGAGCATCTTGTTCATTGACTTCCCAAGTTATTTTAGGTGCATGTGCAGTAGTATTTCTGAAAGTTCCAAATACACCTTTGAGTAAATTCATAAACCCTTTTTGTTCACTTTCATGGCTTTCGGTTGTTAAGTTATTTAATGCTAAATAAGGAATTTTACCTTTATATGAGAAAGCTTGATCAACTAATTCTGAACCATCAGCAGTTAAGTTAGTTTTTATTCTAATTTTTTCTGCAATACTTTTAGTTGCTTCAAATACAGCATGAAAATAATTATCGACAAGTAATTCAGCTTTGCAAAAAGTAAGGACGTCAGAATGAATTTTTCGGTCTAATAATGTTTTTCTTAAATTTTGAGCTCGTTCTTCAGCTTCAGAAAAAGTTTTTACTTTATCTGTTTCTCTGATATCACAACTTTCAGTTAGTTCAAAGCCCTCAAATGACAATACATAATTTAGTTCGGTTCTTATATTTTTAAACCATTCTTTTCTATGGATGTGTCGGGATGGGCGTAGAACATATTTGATAAATGCTAGAATATTGTTGGAACAGCGATCTTCACTTTACTTGGTACTAAGAGCATCATACAAACGTTTCCATTTTGTAGAATTCAATTGTGGGTCTTTGATGCTTGTTTCAGCAAGATATTTGGAAATTTCAGTTCCTGAAATCCCATTATTTGTATCACCCAAAATTTTACAAATACTTTCTAGGCTACCAAGATCAATATTTTTAATTATTGCCATCATTTGCTTTAATTTTTAAGGATTTATATATTCTAAGTATATGCTTGGGGAATATCAATTTAATCCCTCCCAACCTCCCTTTGAAAAAGGGAGGAGCTGTCACGTAACTCATTTGATACGCAAAAGTTCCCCTCTTTTTTAAAGAGGGGTTAGGGGAGATTATAAGAACTCTAAATTAACCAATCGAATCATCTAAATTCGGTGCTAACCAACGCTTCGCTTCATCCAGTGTCCAGCCTTTACGTTTCGCATAATCCTCAAGTTGATCCTGAGAAATTTTACCTACGTTAAAGTATTCACTTTCAGGATGCGAATAATAGAAACCACTGACAGAAGAAGGTGGCATCATCGCAAAGTGTTCAGTCAACTTAGTACCAATCTTCGCTTCCGAACCTAACCAGTCAAATAACACCGCTTTTTCAGAATGCTCAGGACAAGCAGGATAACCTGGTGCAGGACGAATACCGACATATTTTTCTTTGATCAATTCTTCATTGCCCAAAGTTTCATCGGCTTTATAACCCCAGAATTCTTTACGGATACGTTCATGCAAATGCTCAGCAAAAGCTTCGGCAAAACGGTCAGCTAAAGACTGAACCAAGATAGCTGAATAATCATCACCTTTGGCTTTATATTCATTTGCCAATTCTTCCGCACCAAAGATTGATACCGTGAAACCACCGAGATAGTCGGTATTGTCTTTAGAGGTACTAATAAAGTCAGCTAAAGATAAGTTTGGTTTGCCTGTGACTTTGTCAGACTGTTGACGCAAGTGTTCAAAAGTATGTGTGACATTCTGCGCTGTTTCATCAAACACGCTGACTGTATCTGCACCTGTACGTTGAGCAGGGTATAGACCAAATACAGCACGAGCATCGAAACGATTATTCTCGATCACATCTTTGAGCATGGCTTGTGCTTGATTATACAAATCCGTTGCAGCTTCACCGACAATTTCATCTTCTAAGATTTTCGGGAATTTACCTGCCAAGCTCCAAGAAATAAAGAATGGTGTCCAGTCAAAATACTCCACCAATGTTGCAAGTGGGTAGTTGGTCAGTACATGTGTTCCCATTGTATTTGGAATTGGAGGCACATAATTCGCATCGACTTTAAAGCCATTTTCGATTGATTCGGCATAGCTGAGTTTGGCTGCTTTTGGTTGCTTATTGGCTAAGCGTTCACGAATCTTGGCATATTCAGCGCGATGCTCAGCAATAAAATTACCACGCATTTCTTTCGAAAGTAGGGTGGTTGCAACACCTACCGCACGCGATGCATCAGCCACATAGATCACTGCATCATTTGAATATTGCGGATCAATTTTAACGGCTGTATGCGCTTTCGATGTGGTTGCACCACCAATCAATAAAGGAATGTCAAAACCTTTACGTTGCATTTCTTTGGCAACAAACACCATTTCATCTAAAGATGGCGTGATCAAACCTGATAAGCCGATGATGTCACATTTTTCATCAATTGCCGTTTGCAAGATTTTTTCACACGGCACCATTACGCCGAGGTCAACGATGTCATAACCATTACAACCCAAGACCACGCCCACGATATTCTTACCAATATCATGTACGTCACCTTTTACTGTTGCCATCAACACACGACCTTTAGATTGTGCATTGCCTTTTTCGGCTTCGATGTACGGGTTTAACCAAGCCACAGCTTGTTTCATGACACGCGCAGATTTAACCACTTGAGGTAGGAACATTTTGCCTGAACCGAATAGGTCGCCGACCACGTTCATACCATCCATCAATGCACCTTCAATGACATCGAGTGGACGTTTTGCTTTGAGGCGTGCTTCTTCAGTATCTTCATCAATATAGGTGGTGATGCCTTTGACTAAGGCATATTCAAGACGCTTTTCAACTGTTTCATTCCGCCATTCAAGATTTTCAGCTTCACGTTGAGCGCCACTATGACCACGGAATTTTTCTGCGACCTCAAGCAATTTATCGGTGGCAATTTGACCTGATTCACCTTGGTTTTTGTTCAGTACAACATCTTCAACCGCATCTTTGAGTTCTTTGGGAATATCGTCATAAATTGCCATTTGACCCGCGTTGACGATCCCCATGGTCATGCCTTGTTTGATGGCATAGTAAAGGAATACAGAGTGAATCGCTTCACGTACTGGTTCATTACCACGGAATGAGAACGATACGTTGGATACACCGCCTGAAATCATGGCATGCGGTAAATTCTGTTTAATCCAACCTGTGGCTTCAATAAAATCGACGCCATAGTTATTATGTTCTTCAATCCCTGTTGCGACTGCAAAAACGTTCGGGTCAAAAATAATATCTTCGGCAGGGAAGCCAACATCATTGACTAAAACATCATAAGAACGTTTACAGATCTCACGCTTGCGTTCAGCCGTATCTGCCTGACCTGTTTCATCAAATGCCATGACAATAATCGCAGCACCATACTGGCGACATAAACGTGCTTTTTCGACAAACTCGTCATAACCTTCTTTTAAGGAAATTGAGTTCACGACAGGCTTACCTTGTACGCATTTTAAGCCTGCTTCAATAATTTCCCATTTTGATGAGTCAATCATGATGGGCACGCGTGAAATATCAGGTTCAGATGCCACGAGATTTAAGAAATGTACCATCGCATTTTGCGAATCGAGCATCCCTTCATCCATGTTGATATCAATAATTTGTGCGCCTGCAACGACTTGTTGCTGTGCCACCTCTAAGGCTTCAGCAAATTTTTCTTCACGGATAAGACGCAGGAATTTTTTTGAACCTGTAACATTAGTACGTTCACCCACGTTGACAAAGAGTGAGTCATCATAAATGTTAAATGGTTCTAAACCACTTAAACGACATGCAGGCTTCGTTTCAGGAATCTGACGTGGTTTTATATCTTTAACCGCATTGTAAATGGCACGGATATGATCAGGTGTTGTACCACAGCAACCACCTGTAATATTGATTAAACCACTTTCAGCAAATTCTTTGATGAATGCTGCGGTTTGTTCAGGCGTTTCGTCATATTCACCAAAAGCGTTTGGTAAGCCTGCATTTGGATGGGCAGAAACAAAAGTATCAGCAACATCAGCAATGGTTTTAACGTGTGGACGCATCGCATCTGCACCGAGCGCACAGTTAAAGCCAATTGAAAGTAAATCACCATGACGAACCGAGTTCCAGAAAGCCTCTGCGGTTTGACCCGTTAAGGTACGGCCTGATGCATCAGTAATCGTGCCTGAGATCATTAACGGAAGTTCATGACCAAGTTGTTTGAACACTTCTTTTACTGCAAAGATCGCAGCTTTACAGTTCAAGGTATCGAACACAGTTTCAATCAAGATGATGTCTGCACCACCTTCGATCAAGGCATGAGTGGCTTCGATATAGTTTTCTTTGAGTTCATCAAAAGTAATGTTACGGAACGCAGGATCATTTACATTGGGTGAAATTGAACAAGTACGTGAGGTTGGGCCAAGTACACCGGCAACAAAACGTGGTTTATCTGGGGTTGAATATTTGTCACATGCTGCACGTGCTAGACGTGCTGCTTCACGGTTGATCTCTGGAACGAGGTCTTCCATGTGGTAGTCCGACATTGAAACACGTGTGCCATTAAAGCTGTTGGTTTCAATAATATCTGCACCAGCATCTAAATAGGCTTCATGGATCCCTTGAATAATCTGGGGTTGTGTTAGCACCAATAAATCATTGTTGCCTTTTAGGTCTGAGGCCCAATCTGCAAAACGTTCACCACGATAATCTTCTTCTTCTAATTTATGGCGCTGGATCATCGTTCCCATTGCACCGTCAATAATGAGGATACGTTGAGCAAGAAGTGATTTTAGGGTGGCGAGCGTGGACATAAGGAACCCCAGTAGATAATCAATATAAAAAAGCAGGGGCATTGTAACAGAAGCGCAGAAAAAGCGCGTATTTTCAGCATTAGGTTGAGGTGATTCATTGGTTCAAATGAAAAATGTCACAAAATCTTCATTAAACTGAAATAATTACATGAAATAATGCTTAAAAAGGAAACAGATAGTTATAAATATGACAAATAAGTTTCATATTTTTTTGTGTTTGTTGCAAAATCAGACAAACAGGTTTGATTGAATTTATTTTGAATTAAGATATTGTTTTTGTTGTATAAAAATGAAAATAATCTTGGTTTAAATCAAAAAAAACATAAAAAAATGTAAGAAAAATATGAAAATTTGGCTTCATATGACAGTCCTTTGTCATATAATTGTCATAATTTAATTAAACAATACAGAGGATTTTATTATCTTCTTACCGTCTACATGAATTCTAATCTTCCTCCTGTTTCGGATTCACCGCTTGCCAGTTCTACGGCAAAATCGACGAATGTACATGTTGCTACACCGAAATTTTTTATGCCGGTGTTTTTAACGATTATTATTGCAACACTAATTTATATTGGTTTTCAGGTGAGTGCTGACTTAGCGCATGTGCCACCATTGAGTTTGTATTCTGTCATTCTTTTAGCTACAGCCCTTTTTATTGCACTCGCCTTTGAGTTTGTAAATGGTTTTCATGACACTGCAAATGCTGTAGCAACAGTAATTTATACCAATGCATTACCTGCACCAGTTGCTGTAATGTGGGCAGGCTTCTGTAACTTTTTAGGTGTTATGGTTGCGAGCGGTGCGGTTGCTTATGGCATTATTGCATTGCTTCCTGTTGAAATGATTATGAATGTAGGTAGTGGTGCAGGCTTTGCAATGGTATTTGCTTTGCTGATTGCTGCTATTTTATGGAATTTAGGAACTTGGTTCCTAGGAATTCCTGCTTCAAGTTCACACACATTGATTGGTTCAATTTTGGGTGTGGGAATTATGAATCACTTGTTAAATGCATCAACTGGCGCAACCAGTGGCATTGATATGGATCAAGTGATTAAAGTGGGTAAAGCTTTATTGTTTTCTCCATTAATTGGTTTTGCTTTTGCAGCTGTTGTATTTTTACTGGTGAAAAAAATATTCAAAAATCAATTGGAGTTATTCCAGCCGCCAGAAGGCAATAAACCACCACCACCATTGATTCGTGCAATTCTAATTTTCACGTGTACAGGTGTAAGTTTTGCACATGGTTCAAACGATGGTCAAAAGGGCATGGGTTTAATCATGTTGATTTTGATTGGTTTGGTGCCTTTGGCTTATTCGTTAAATAAAAGTTTAGATGCTCAACATTTGCAGTCATTTGAACAGCTTTCTGCTCAAACTTCGACCGTATTAAATGTGAATCAAAATGAATTACCTGATGAAAAAGCACGTGCTGTACTCACGAAGTATATTCAAACGAAAGAGCAAACACCTGAAGTTGTTCCTGCACTTGCTAGTATTACGTCACATTTGGGTACACATGTTGCAAGTTATGGTGATCTGAAAGCTATTCCAGAAGCTGCGATCAGTGAAATTCGCAATGATATGTATTTAAGCACGACAACATTTAAGCGTTTAGATAAAGCTAAAGCTTTACCAGTAATGGATGCTGCTCAAGCGAAGGTAGTAAAAGAATATCGTAGTAGTTTAGATTCATTCCTTCAATACATTCCAAATTGGGTAAAAGTCGCAGTTGCATTGGCACTTGGTCTAGGGACAATGGTCGGTTGGAAACGTATCGTCGTGACTGTTGGTGAGCGTATTGGTAAAAATCATATGACTTATGGTCAAGGGATGTCTGCCGAGTTAGTTGCAATGAGTACTATTGCTGCGGCTGATGGCTTAGGTATGCCTGTGTCTACAACTCACGTATTAAATAGTGCTGTTGCGGGTACGATGGTGGCAAACAGATCTGGTTTAAATTTTGCGACAGTGAAAACCATTCTTTCAGCATGGATATTTACATTGCCAGCAACGATCTGTTTATCTGGTGGTTTATACTGGTTGTTCTTACAGTTTGTATCTTAATTTAGTCTGATCGAACGTATAATAGTGTTTTAAAAGCTTTGCTTCGGCAAGGCTCTTTTATTTGTGATCTAAAGATCAAAATGAGTGAAGATGGATTTGTGACTTTATTTACTTTTGTCGATTCTAAAATTTAAAGATGTATGCGTCAGGAATAATAAGAAAATTTGTTTAGGTCTAATCGTGATAGAACTGATGGAGTACCTGCATTGAGTAGAAAATAGTTGTATTCCCCAAACGAGGAATATTTTTACCTTTTGTTATAGGCTAATATAAATAAAACACATGATGGGCTTGATTCTAGGGTTATAAATTTATACAAAATACAATATGTCTGACCAATTAATCTATTTACACTCCGCCATTCTCTAAAACAGAGAATGGCTTTTTTTATTCAGATGAGAGGTGTATTGAGGTTTTCTTGATAGTTTTCTCTAGAGTGTCTGATGAAAAGAGTTTGTTTAACTGATAAAAAAATGTGGCTTATGTAACTGTGATCCCAAATTTAATGCAAAAAAAGAGCTGTTTTCACAGCTCTTTTAAGTTCTATATAGTGTCAATTTAAGCCTGTTGAATTCCTGCAACGACCCAATCTTGTTGCGAACCAGCAGGTTTAACAAAATGCCAAATCTCTGTAAAAGGCTGTGGCAAGCTATTCAAATCTTCGCTCACTGTACCTGTAAAACGAACGCTCACAACATACTGATCATTTTCAGTTGTGCTTTCTACAACCATCGCATTCAGATTGCTAAATTCAGCAACGTCTTGGTCTTGGTTCGCCATAATGTCACTGTACATAGATGCATAAAGTTCAGGGGTCAAGTAACGACGAATCTCTTCGATATTGCTTGCACTGTTTACCGATTGAATATGGTTAAAACGTTGACGTGCAACACGTAGAAATGCAGCAGGTTCAGTACCATCTGGTAACTGATTGCCATTACTCATTGATGCACCGCCAAATGGTGCTTGGGGAGTAGCCGTACCGCCACCGACTGATTGACCAAAGATATTGGTATTGTCAGCTGTTGAAGATGTATTTTGGCGACCAAAATTATTTTGAGCACTGTTATTTGGTGCATAAGGATTGTTCGCTGCGACTTTTTGCTTACCGCTGAATTTACGGAAAATAAAGAAAGCGCCACCTGCGATCAGTAATAACCAGATCCAAGTTGGGATTCCACCTTTTTTCTCTTCCTGTTGAGCTTGCTGAGCAGCTTGAGCATTTGTCGTTTGTTGCTCGGTTGCTGTTGGATTATGTGGTTTATCATCAGCCAATGCATTTGCTGCAATAGCACCAACGGCAGCACCTGCCACACCTGCTGCAACCATTGAACCGACACCTGGACCTGATTTTTGAGGTGCAGTTTGTTGTGGAGCAGGCGTAACTTGACGTGGTTGTTGAGCTGGTTGACTCGCTGAGCTAGATCTACTCATGCCGTGGCTTTTTCCGCCACCTGCACGCTTTGCTTCCGCTAGCGGTGCAGCAACTAAAGTTGCCATTAAAAGAGCTGCCATCAAGCCACGCTGGTGTACTTGCATCGAAAATTCCTATTTAAATCCAATTTGTAAGTGTATTTATGCAGGCATTCACCTGTAATTTCAACTATAAAAATATGTTTTTTTATATCAATTCGTCACTCAATTGCATCGCTTCAGTAAGTGCTTCATGCAAGCGTGCAACAGCAATAATTTGAACACCTTCTACCGATTTTTGAGGTGCATTGCCTCTAGGTAAAATGACATATTTAAAGCCATGCTTTGCTGCTTCCTTTAAGCGTTCTTGACCATTCGGTACAGGTCTAATCTCTCCAGACAGCCCAACCTCACCAAAAACAGCCAATTGTTGTGGTAAGGCTTTGCCTCGTAAACTCGAAGCACAAGCCAATAAAACTGCCAGATCAGAGCCAGTTTCGGTAATCTTTAAACCACCCACCACATTGACATAGACGTCTTGTCCTGAAGTTTGTACACCACCATGACGATGCATCACTGCAAGTAACATATTCAAACGGTTCTGCTCTAAACCTAGTGCCACTCGACGTGGTTGCCCATGTGCATCATCGACTAAGGCTTGAACTTCGACGAGGAGGGGGCGTGTCCCTTCACGGCTGATCATGACAATTGAACCTGGAATGGCTTCATCATAACGACTCAGGAAAATTGCAGATGGATTGGCAACTTCACGTAGACCTTTATCGGTCATTGCAAAGACACCGAGTTCATTGACTGCACCAAAACGGTTCTTTACTGCACGAATCATGCGATAACGAGAGTCGGATTGCCCTTCAAAGTAAAGAACACAATCGACCATATGTTCTAAAACTCGTGGGCCAGCTAGCGCGCCTTCTTTGGTGACATGACCGACTAGAAATAGGGCGGTACCACTGTTTTTTGCGAAACGGGTGAGTAGGGCAGCAGATTCGCGGATTTGTGAAACACCACCTGGTGCAGATTGTAAAGTTTCAGTATAAAGCGTTTGAATCGAATCCAGAATTGCGACCGCAGGACGCACTTGTGCCAAAACCTCACAAATACGTTCGACACAGGTTTCAGCCATGACTTTTAATTGGTCTGTTGGTAGGTCTAGGCGTTGTGCGCGTAAGGCAACCTGTGAAAGAGATTCTTCACCTGTGACATAAAGTGCTGAACTTTTTTTACTTGCCATATGTGTGGCAGTTTGTAATAAAATTGTTGATTTACCGATACCTGGGTCACCACCAATCAAAACAACTGAACCTGTAACTAAGCCTCCACCCAGTACACGATCAAACTCACTAATACCTGTTTGTAGGCGAGTTTCATTTGAGACAGAGATTTGATTGAGCGTCGTAATATTGGCAACTTCTCCCGCATATCCACCTACTTTAGGGCGCGCTCGGTGCGAGATACTTGGCTCTAATCGTACTTCCGTTAAGCTATTCCATTCACCACATTCTGAACATTGACCTGCCCATTTAGAGTGATCTGCGCCACATTGTTCACAACGATAAACTGTTTTAACTTTGCTCATATTTACTCGTAAAAGATATGTGATAGATCAATTAAATTTTGACCAAATCAAGTTGCAGAAAATCTGAAATACAAATTTTATCTATAACTGTCGCCAAAGTTGATTTTGGCACGTAAACTGCTAATTACAAGGAATAGTATATTGAGGTTTATAAAACAGGAAAACATGATTAAAAATGCAACTAAAAAGCGTTGAAATTTCAAAAAAGTGATCAAAAGCCGAAAAAACTTTTTCTATTGTTAGATTTTTAGGCTAATTTTGTGACATAAAACTCGAGAGTTGAATATAACAATGTCAAATGATTTTACTGGTTCACCAAATGAAAATGGTGAGCTGCATCGTAGCCTTTCCAATCGACATTTACAGTTGATTGCGATTGGTGGAGCAATCGGAACGGGATTGTTCATGGGGTCAGGCAAAACCATTAGTTTGGCTGGACCATCGATTTTATTCATTTATGGCTTAATTGGTGTGATGGTATTTTTCGTCATGCGTGCCTTAGGCGAATTACTTCTATCTAATTTACACTATAAATCTTTTATTGATTTATCCACTGATTTAATCGGTCCATGGGCGGGTTATTTTGTTGGTTGGACCTATTGGCTATGTTGGGTCACGATTGGTATCGCGGACTTGTCTGCCATTATTTACTATCTTGAATTTTTCAATGGTGGTGAGTCATTTACCCCAATGGGCGGATTGCTGATCAGTACCATTGCCATTTTATTTGTACTTGGGTTGAACCTTGTGACAGTAAAATTATTTGGTGAGATGGAATTTTGGTTTGCAATGGTCAAAATCACAGCCATTATTGTCTTGATTGCAGTTGGCTTATGGATGATCTTTACTGGATTCACTAATGCTGCTGGTACAACAGCAAGTATTAGCAACCTGTGGACACATGGCGGATTTTTCCCTAAAGGTTTAGATGGCTTCTTAGCGGGCTTCCAAATTGCAATTTTCGCCTTTGTGGGTGTGGAGCTTGTCGGTACAACTGCTGCTGAAACACAAGATCCAAAACGTAATTTACCAAAAGCGATTAACTCAATTCCAATTCGTATTATTATTTTCTATGTATTGGCATTGTTTGTCGTCATGTGTGTTACACCGTGGGATCAAATTAATCCTAAAGTCAGTCCATTTGTAAATATCTTCTCACAAGCGGGTATTGCTTCTGCTGCGATTATTATGAATTTGGTGGTGCTATCTTCGGTCATGTCATCAATGAATAGTGGTGTATTCTCGACTAGCCGTATGTTGTTTGGTTTATCAACGGATAAGCAAGCACCGAAGTTATTCGGAAAACTTTCTAAATCTGCTGTTCCTGCAAAAGCGTTGATTTTCTCAGCGGTTTGTATCTTTATTGGTGCATTTGTACAATTTGTTTATAAAGTAAAAACAGGAACTAACGATGAAGTGACTGCATTTACTTTAGCGACAACATTATCAACGATCCTGTTTATTTGTGTGTGGATCGTGATTATGTGGAGTTATATTAACTACCGCAAAAACCGTCCTGAATTGCATGCACAGTCTACCTTTAAACTTCCTGGTGGCGTAGTTACATGTTGGGTGGTCATTGCATTCTTCCTTGCAACGATTTACTTCCTTGCATTGGATGAAACAACTTTAGAATCATTAAAAGTGAGCCCAATTTGGTTTATCATTTTAGCGATTGGCTATTTCTTTGCGAAAAAGAAATAAGCTAGACGAGTTTGAATGAAAAAAACGCCAGCATAAGTTGGCGTTTTTTTATGTTTAGACTTTAGCCTGTGGGTTGATCACGCTATACTGCTGCGAATTGTAAAAGTTAGGTGCTCAGATGCGTCAAGTCATTTGTTCGATCGGTTTATTACTGAGTAGTGTGGTACTCACTGCATGTGGTCAGTCAGGCATGTTGCAATTACCCTCTAATCAGGATCACGATAAGCGTGCAAAATACCTGCTTTATAAAAATGAAGCATCCAAAGCAGAAGCCTCACCTGATCTAAAGTCAGAACGCCAAGTTACATCATCACCGACCACCTCACCTTAAGTTTGTAAATAAGGACATCTTCATGAGTTTCACTCGCATTAATGGAGTATTGCATGCTGAGCAATGTTCATTAGATCAGCTCGCACAGCAATTTGGCACACCTTTATATGTTTACTCAAAAGCAACTTTTGAAAAGCATTATTTAGATATGCATCGTGCCTTTGATTTTATTGATCATCAAATCTGTTTTGCGGTGAAGTCAAACTCAAATATCGCTGTTTTAAATGTCTTGGCAAAACTTGGTGCAGGTTTTGATATTGTGACGGGTGGTGAACTCGCTCGTGTACTTGCAGCAGGTGGTGAGCCATCAAAAATTGTGTTCTCTGGTTTAGGTAAATCAGAAGCAGATATTGAAAAAGCATTAACTGTCGGCATTGCGTGTTTCAATGTTGAATCTTATGCTGAGCTTGATCGCATTCAAAAAGTAGCCGCAAAATTAGGCAAAAAAGCCCCGATTTCTTTACGTGTAAATCCAGATGTAGATGCTAAAACTCATCCTTATATTTCAACAGGATTGAAAGAAAATAAGTTTGGTATTCCAAGTGATACGGTGAATGAAACGTATCAATATGCTGCTTCATTACCGAACCTAGAGATCGTCGGAATTGACTGTCATATCGGTTCTCAATTGACAGAAACCAAGCCATTTGTTGATGCACTTGATCGTGTCATTTTGATGATCGAAGAATTGAAAAACTTA
Organism: Acinetobacter tjernbergiae DSM 14971 = CIP 107465; assembly: GCF_000374425.1. GTDB lineage: Bacteria > Pseudomonadota > Gammaproteobacteria > Pseudomonadales > Moraxellaceae > Acinetobacter > Acinetobacter tjernbergiae. The sequence continues at coordinate 101,243 of NZ_KB894354.1, forward strand.
GGCATTACCCTCAAACATATTGATATTGGTGGTGGTTTAGGTGTTCGCTATAAAGACGAGACTCCTCCAAGCGTTGCTGAATATGCCAATGCCATGCGTCCAGCTTTAGAAAAGTTAGGCTTGAAAGTATATATGGAGCCAGGGCGTAGTATTTCAGCTAATGCGGGTGCTTTATTAACCAAAGTTGATTTATTAAAACCAACCAATCACCGTAACTTTGCCATCATTGATGCGGCGATGAATGACTTAATTCGTCCCGCTTTATATGAAGCTTGGATGGATATTCAATCTGTGAATCCAAAGCATGATGTTGAAGTTAAAACATGGGATTTAGTCGGTGCAATCTGCGAAACAGGCGATTTCTTGGGTAAAGAGCGTGATTTGGCACTTCAGGAAAATGATGTATTAGCTGTGTTGGGCGCAGGTGCTTACGGTTTTGTGATGAGCTCGAACTATAATACCCGTGGTCGTGCTGCTGAAGTTATGGTCAATGGTGATCAAGCCTATTTAATTCGTGAGCGTGAAACCATAGAATCACTTTGGGAAAGAGAGCGTTTGTTGCCTGAGGAGTAAATTGGGATGTATTTAGAATTTACCAAAATGCATGGTTTAGGGAATGACTTTATGGTTGTTGACCTGATTACCCAGCGAGCTTATTTAGATACATTGACGATTCAACGCTTAGCTGATCGTCATTTTGGTGTGGGTTTCGATCAACTTTTGATTGTTGAACCACCTGATTTTCCAGATGTAGATTTTAAATATCGTATTTTTAATGCAGATGGTTCTGAAGTCGAGCAATGTGGTAATGGTGTGCGTTGTTTTGCTCGATTTGTACATGAGCGTCAACTTACTACTAAAACAAAAATTCGGGTGCAAACCAAAGCAGGGATTGTAGAGCCTGAGTTGGGTGCGAATGGTTTGGTTCGCGTTAATATGGGGCCGCCAAAGTTTCTTCCAGACGAAATTCCATTTGTCACTCAAGCACATGAAGATACTGAAGGTTTATACGCACTAGAATTGGCAGATAACCAAAGCATTAACATTGATGTAGTGAATATGGGTAATCCTCATGCAGTTACCATCGTTCCTGATGTATTAACTGCTGATGTTGCCAATATTGGCCCACAAGTGGAATCTCATGTACGCTTTCCTGCACGTGTCAATGCTGGTTTTATGCAAATCATTGATGAAAAGCACGTCCGTTTGCGTGTGTTTGAACGTGGTGTGGGTGAGACTTTAGCGTGTGGTACAGGGGCTTGTGCCGCAGCAGTTAGTGGTATGCGCCGTGGTTTACTTGCCAATGAAGTTGAAGTTCAGCTTGCGGGCGGTAAGTTACATATTGCTTGGCGTGAAGGTGATGTGGTGTGGATGACAGGTCCAACGACTCATGTTTACGATGCACGTTTGGATTTAAGATATTTCCAAGGGTAAATTAGATTGATCTGAGGGTAAAAAGTCTCAAGTTGGGCTTTTTACCCTTTATTTTTACAATAAGAAAATGAGAGAAAAATGCAAAATAAGCTTCGTGGTGGTATTTATGGTTTATTGATCGGTGATGCTGTTGGTGTGCCTTATGAATTTCATTTACCTGAACAACTACCTCATATTATCGATATTGATATGATTCCGCCCAAAAATTTTAGTCGAACTTATCCTGATGTTCCAATTGGCACATGGTCAGACGATGGTGCGCAAGCTTTGTGTTTATTGGCATCCTTACTTGATTGTCAGAAGTTAGAACCTGTTGATTTAATGAATCGTATTGCGAATTGGTATCAGTTTGGTTATATGACCCCCGATTATCAGGTATTTGATGTAGGTGTGCAGACGGCAACCGCTATTCGAAAATATTTACTAGGTACGCCAGTCATGCAAGTCGCAAATGATGATGAACATGCCAATGGTAATGGTGCATTGATGAGAGTTTTACCTTTAGCATTGTGGCATCAAGGAACAGACGAGGCATTAATTTTAGCTGCATATTTACAATCACACATTACGCATGCGCATTTACGCTCAAAAGTATGCTGTGCCTTGTATTGTTTATGGGCGAGATATATTTTAAAAGGAATGGTGATTAATGCCGCATGGTCACATGCGGTCACTATCCTACGACAATATTATGAAAAACGACCTGATGAATTGGAGCAATTAGAATTTTTTATCCGTCCTGATGATTTAGAACGAGGGACGGGAAGTGGTTATGTTGTAGATTGCTTAAAATCAGCTTATTTAGCGCTACAAGAGCCAAATTATCAAGCAGTGATTAAAAAAGCGATTTCTTTGGGGCGGGACACTGACACAACAGCATGTGTGGCAGGTGGATTAGCAGGACTTGCTTTTGGATATGAGGATATTCCTCCAGTATGGTTACAACAATTAAGAGCTAAAGAACTGGTCGAGCCTTTACTCATACAATTGATAGAAGGCTTATGAAATGAATTTAGTTTTTCTCGCAGGCGCATCAGGCAATACACAATTTTGGAATCCTCTGATCGAACAGCTTCCTAATAATTATACAAAGCAAGTGATCGCTTACCCTGGTTTTCATGGTACGGCAGCACATCCCGACATTCATAGTTTTGATGATCTGAGCAATTATGTGGTTGCACAGATTCAACAACCCTCGATCTTAATTGCGCAATCAATGGGTGGAATCTTTGCCATAGCTGCGACATTACAAAAAACAGATTTGATCAAAGGTCTCGTATTAATCGCAACTTCAGGTGGAATTAATCTAGAACGATTTAAGGTTCAAGATTGGCGTCAGCTTTATCGACAGGAATATTTGGAATCCCCTGATTGGTTTGTGACGACAAAGGTCGATTATGAGGAATTTCTATCTACAATAGAGATAGAAACATTACTCATTTGGGGTGATCAAGATCCAGTTAGCCCAATTGAAGTTGGGCAATATTTAAATCAGATACTTAAAAAATCAAAACTTTATATTGTCGATGGTGGTGATCATGGACTGGCAAAGCAGGATGCAGATGAAGTGGCAATACAAATAAATGCTTATTTAAAAGACTCGGTATAGGTCGTTCAAACGAGTGGTCAGCGTGCTATGAAAAGCACGCCTTTTTTATGATTTATCACTTACTCAATGCTAGTTTCAGTGCAAACAGTATAAAAATACTGCCAGTGATACGATCCATATATTGAATAAATTTCGGTTGCTTTAAATAGGCTGCAATAGATTGCATGGCAACAATCAAGAAAATTGACCATATAAATCCAATCAATACATGGATCAGTACCAGCCCCATTGTCCAAACAACAGGTGAAGCAGTATGGGGGATGAATTGTGGCAAGAATGAAATATAAAAAATGCCGACTTTGGGATTGAGTAAGTTGCCCCACAAGCCTTTCATAAACCAGTTCTGCGTTGCGGCTGATTCATTCAACCCCGCAAGTTGTGTACGAGGTTTTAAAATAAGATTGAATCCTAGCCAAGTCAGGTATGCTGCACCCATCCACTTCAACGCATTAAAAGCAAGATCAGAAGTCATCAATAATGCGCCTAAACCACAAGCGACAATAATGCCCCAAACAATACAGCCTAAGTTAATTCCTAATGCTGCTTGAAAGGCTTTAATTTTCCCTTCTATTGTTGCTGTGCGAATGATGAGTGTTGTGTCTAGGCCAGGTGTCAGCGTAAGAAGTGTAATTGCGATTAGATAGGAGATAAGCATCATTGACATTGTAAGAAGAGCGACTTAAAACTTGAAATGTATTGTATTACATAGACAGAGATTTTCCGAAACTTGTTTAATTCTATAAAGGGAAAAATTTGTTAGACTGAGTAATGTATGAACTGAATAACATTGAGCGTAATTTGGAAACTCCGACAAAACTGCTTTCCATGTGGTTAAAAGAACGCATTATTCAAAATCAGTCGGAACATACCATTGCGGCTTATCAACGTGACTTAACCGATTTTTTTGAGTTTTGTGAATCGAAACAACTTCAATTACAAAATATTGAGGCATCTGATCTACGAGAGTATTTGGCTACACGTGTTGAACAAGACCAACTGAGTTCAAGTAGCTTACAACGTCATTTAACATCAATTCGCCAATTTATGAAGTGGGCGGAGCAAGGTCAATATTTGCAACAAAATCCATCAGAAGATTTTAGGTTAAAACGTCAGCCTCGACCTTTGCCAGGGATGATTGATATTGAAACCGTGAATCAAATTTTAGATCAGCCATCACCAGAAAAACCCTTAGAACAACAGCTATGGTTACGGGATAAGGCAATGCTTGAATTGTTATATTCGAGTGGTTTGCGTTTGGCAGAGTTGCAAGGACTCACGGTCAAAGATATTGATTTTAATCGGCAATTATTACGCATCATTGGTAAAGGAAATAAAACGAGAGTTGTGCCATTTGGAAGCAAAGCAAAAGCAAGTTTGATTGAATGGCTTAAAATTTATCGGATATGGCAAGGCGGTTTTACAGCAGATTCGGCGGTATTTATCTCACAACGGGGCAGTGTATTAAAGCCACGCCAAATTGAAAATCGAGTTAAACTTCAAGCACAAAGAGCAGGTGTCAATGTCGATTTACATCCACATCTCTTACGCCACTGTTTTGCCAGTCATATGCTTTCAGCGAGTGGTGATTTGCGCTCAGTGCAAGAGATGTTGGGCCATAGTAATTTATCGACAACCCAGATCTATACGCATGTTGACTTTGATCAACTGGCAAAAGCCTATGATCAGGCGCATCCACGTGCACAGAAAAGCTAAATGTTGATATATTATGTTGCAAAATTGAGTGTTTAATAGGCGACTGATTTTTTCGTTTATTTTTAAGCGTTGCTCAATCAATATTCTTACTTTATTGCCAAGTTTTTGTAGAATCGAAAGTACGGTAAAGTTTAATCGAAATGATCAGTTACAGATCCAGTTAAATCAATTTGGAAAGTGTATTTTATGTTGTTGAAAGTTATAAAATATTAGATAAATCAATATTTAAAAATCAAAGTGTCAAGTGATTAAATATAAATGGTGAAATATAAGGCTAAATTATTGAACTGAGCATTTCATCTTTTTTACAGTCGCAGAAGAAATTGTGACTTGACCGAAATGCCATATACATTGCAAGATAGGGCACCTAAAAAGTTTCGATCGAAGAGTTAGAATACTCTTCATTATATTTACTTGCTTAGAACAGCCGAGGATTACATGAAGGCTCTTGTCGCTGTAAAACGTGTGGTTGATGCCAACGTTAAAGTTCGTGTGAAGCCGGACAATACTGGGGTTGACCTTACTAACGTTAAGATGTCAATTAACCCATTCTGTGAAATCGCAGTAGAAGAAGCAGTTCGCTTAAAAGAAAAAGGAACAGTTTCTGAAATCGTTGTGGTTTCAGTGGGTTCTAAAGATGCGCAAGAACAAATTCGTTCTGCGATGGCTTTAGGTGCTGACCGTGGTATTTTAGTTGAAACTGCTGACGAAATTGGCGCTTTAGAAGTTGCTAAAATTTTAAAAGGCGTTGTTGATGCTGAAAAACCAGAACTTATTCTTCTTGGTAAACAAGCAATTGATGACGACTCTAACCAAGTAGGTCAAATGCTTGGTGCTTTACTTGGTGCAGGTCAAGGTACTTTTGCATCTGAAGTCAAAGTTGACGGCGGTAAAGTACAAGTTACTCGTGAAGTTGATGGCGGTTTACAAACTGTTGAACTTGGTCTTCCAGCAATCATCACAACTGACTTACGTTTGAATGAGCCACGTTATGCTGCTCTTCCAAACATCATGAAAGCGCGTAAAAAACCGCTTGATACTAAGTCTCCTGCTGACTATGGCGTTGCAACTGGTACTAAACTTAAAACAATTAAAGTTGAAGCACCTGCTGAACGTAAAGCTGGCGTACAAGTTAAGTCTGTAGACGAACTTGTTGAAAAATTGAAAAATGAAGCGAAAGTGATCTAATACAGAAGGATAAAATCATGAGTATTTTAGTTATCGCTGATCACAACAACCAGTCACTTAACGGTGCAACTTTAAACGTTGTTGCGGCAGCTCAAAAAATCGGTGGTGATATTACTGTATTAGTTGCTGGTTCTGGCGCTCAAGCAGTTGCTGATGCTGCTGCTAAAGTTGCTGGTGTGAGCAAAGTATTACTTGCTGACAATGCTGCTTATGCGAACCAATTGGCTGAAAACGTTGCTGGCTTAGTTGCTGACATCGCGAAAGGCGGTTACAAATACGTATTAGCTGCATCTACAACAACGGGTAAGAACATTCTTCCACGTGTTGCTGCACTTCTTGACGTAAGCATGATTTCAGACATCATTGCTGTTGAATCTGCAAATACTTTCAAGCGTCCTATCTATGCAGGTAACGCAATCGCAACTGTTCAATCTGACGAAGCAATTATCGTTGGTACAGTTCGTGGTACAGCATTTGATGCAGTTGCTGCTGAAGGTGGTTCTGCTGCGGTTGAAGCTGTTGCTGAAGCGAAAGATGCTGGTATTTCTGCATTTGTAAGCGAAGAAATCGTGAAGCTTGATCGTCCAGAATTAACTGCTGCACGTATCGTTGTATCTGGCGGTCGTGGTGTAGGTTCTGGTGAAAACTATCACAAAGTACTTGACCCATTAGCTGACAAGCTTGGTGCTGCTCAAGGTGCTTCACGTGCTGCGGTAGATGCTGGCTTTGTACCAAACGACTTCCAAGTTGGTCAAACTGGTAAAATCGTTGCGCCTGATCTTTACTTGGCAATCGGTATCTCTGGTGCGATTCAGCATTTAGCGGGTATGAAAGATTCTAAAGTTATTGTTGCAATCAACAAAGACGAAGAAGCACCAATCAACAGCGTTGCTGACTACTGGTTAGTTGGTGATTTGAACACTGTTGTACCAGAATTGGTATCTAAACTTTAATTCTCTGAATTAAGTTTGAAAACCCTTGCGATGCAAGGGTTTTTTTATGGTTAAGAGATTAGAAAAAATCATTATTTGTTGTAAAAACAGCAACGATTAGACCTAAGTAATCAGAAAGTAAAAGAAATTTGCTTCAATTAAAAAATAATTTTGCAAAATATAGGGAGATGCAAAATGAAAATAAACTCGTTATCTCAATGGGTTTTGGGGGTGTTTTGGGCAGTGTTGGCGAGTACAACTGTTTATGCAACTGATTCGATCGAAGGGTACTGGAAAAGTATTGATGACCGTACGGGTGAACCTTTATCTATTATCGAATTTAAAAAGAAAATTGATGGAACTTATTCTGGAACAATTGTTCATCGTTACCCCAACGTTAGCGGTGTGATCTTAACGCATTGCGTGAAATGTGCTGCACCAAATACGAATAAGCCTATTCTAGGAATGGAGATTGTTTCTGGTGTGACTAAAGATCCCAAAAACCCAAACAAATATAATAATGCGACTTTGTTAGAGGTTTTGAGCGGTCGTACTTATCAGGGTAAGGGGGAAGTGACCAATAATGGACGTTTGCTCCGAGTGCGAGCATTTAAAGGAGTTTCGCTATTTGGGAGGAGTTCTGTATGGGTACGTACTGCCACACCTATAGATGTCGAGGTTAAATCACCTTAATTCTTACTGGTCTCCAACGCTCCGAAAGGGGCGTTTTTATGTTAAAAATAAGAACAAATAAATGAGAGCATTACCGATGAATTATACTTTTAAGACCTATTTTCTGATGCTGGCTCATTATAATCAGTGGGCAAACCAAAAGTTATTTTCTACACTCATCAGCTTAACAGAGGAGCAATTAAATCAAGACTGTAAAGCTTATTTTAAATCTCTTATGCAAACGGCAAATCATGTGTTGGTAGGAGATATACTTTGGTTTGAGCGTATCAATGGTGTTGTGGCGTCAACGTATGCTTTAGATGAGGTTCTTTATAATGAACTCGCCCAATTAGAGAATGCTCGAATTGAGCATGATCAAAGTCTGATTAATTTTATCCATGAACATGATGAAGTTTCATTCCATCAAATGATTACTTATGTCCGTCGAGGTCAAGTTTATACTGAGCCTTTGATTGAAATATTGGCACACCTATTTAACCATCAAACGCATCATCGAGGTCAAATGCACAGCATGATCTTTGAGCTAACAGCAAAATCCTTGGAGCTAGACTTAATTTTCTTTCAAAGAGAATATGCCTATTTATATCGCTGATTAGGATAACAAAAGGACATAATGACTAGACCATGTGTTAATTGCATGATTAATAAATGATATTTGTAATAAGGTGATGAGATTTCACATTTCCACGTAGGAAATTTAATACTCCAATCATTATTCATAAAGGTAAGATTGTCAGTCAGTTTCCATGAGACACCTTCAATACCATACTTGAATATTTCTTCTAAGTTTTTAGATGATTGTAAAGTATTCAATGTGTTGATGAATTGTTCAGTAATATAGTTTTCAATTTTGCCCGATGGAAAAATTTCAAGATCCCAATGAATATCATCTTTATGTAAAGAAATAGCCTCCTCTGTAGATGGGGTGTAATGTATATTAGAGAAATAAGCTAAATGTTGTGGGATAAGACTTTGTTCTAAAAGCGCTGTATCAATTTTTCTGTGTTTATTTTTTATGGGAAAAATGTCTTGAGAAAATACATTTGAAAATGGTGCATTGCATATCATACGACCAATTCCAAAAAGCATATTACGATTTTCGTCATTATAGTATTTGAACATACGTTTTGAGACACGGTAACGATATTCTTGATTTGGTTTTGACATATTTTTCTAAATAAATTTTTGCTTAATGGTTTTATGTAAATTCTATATAAATAAAGAAAATACGACAATCTATTTGTATCAAAAGCTCCCAGTTGAAGAGCTATTTATGCTATAATTTTTCGCTATATTTTTTAATTTTAGTTCAAGTTTCTGAGCTAATTTTTTGCAAGATTGAATACATAAAAACAAGTAGAGCCATCTACTTGTAAACAAGGAGTATGCATGAGCGTATCGGAAATTAGACCGATTGCCATTGAGGACGAACTCAAGCATTCATATCTAGATTACGCGATGAGCGTAATTGTATCTCGTGCATTACCAGATGTGAGAGACGGTCTTAAACCTGTTCACCGTCGTGTGTTGTTTGCAATGCATGAATTGGGCAATGATTATAACAAAGCATACAAAAAGTCTGCTCGTGTTGTCGGGGACGTGATCGGTAAATATCACCCTCATGGTGACAGCGCAGTATATGAAACAATCGTTCGTATGGCGCAGAATTTTAGCTTGCGTTACATGTTGGTTGATGGTCAAGGTAACTTCGGTTCTGTCGATGGGGATAGCGCAGCAGCAATGCGTTATACCGAAGTTCGTATGCAAAAGTTGACCCATGAAATCTTAGCAGACTTAGAAAAAGATACTGTTGATTGGGAAGATAACTACGACGGTTCTGAGCGTATTCCTCAAGTAATGCCAACACGTATTCCAAATCTTTTGATTAATGGTACAACGGGTATTGCGGTTGGTATGGCGACCAATATGGCACCGCATAACATGACAGAAGTCGTGAATGCATGTTTGGCCTATGCCAATAACCCAAATATCTCTATTGAGGGTTTGATGGAGCATATTACGGGGCCAGATTTCCCGACAGGCGGTATTATTTACGGTAAATCAGGGATTGTGGATGCTTACCGCACGGGTAAAGGTCGTTTGCATATCCGTGGTAAATATCACTTCGAAGAAGATCAAAAAACGGGTCGTACTACGATTGTCTTTACTGAAATTCCTTATCAAGTTAACAAAGCAAGAACCATTGAGCGTATTGCTGAGTTAGTTAAAGAGAAGAAATTAGAAGGTATTTCTGAGCTTCGTGATGAGTCTGATAAAGATGGTATGCGTATCGCAATCGACTTGAAACGAGGCGAGAACGCAGAAGTTGCAGTGAATAATTTATTCTTGCATACCCAACTTCAAAACTCGTTCAGTATCAACATGGTTTGTCTAGACAATGGTCAACCAAAGTTGATGAACCTGAAAGATATTATTGCGGCATTTATTCGTCATCGCCAAGAAGTTGTGACGCGTCGTACCATGTTTGAATTGCGTAAAGCACGTGAACGTGGTCATATCTTAGAAGGTTTGGCGGTTGCTTTAGCCAATATTGATGCCATTATTGAAACCATCAAAACTTCTGCAAACCCTACTGAAGCGCGTGAGCGTTTACAAGCAGGTGAATGGGCAGGTGGCGGTGTGGTTGCATTGCTTGAAAAAGCAGGCGCAATTTCTGTTCGTCCAGATGAAATTGAAGGCGAAGACCCTACTCGCCCATTTGGTTTGTCAGGTGAAATTTATCGCTTGTCACCAACGCAAGTGGCGGCAATTTTAGAATTACGTTTGCACCGTTTAACGGGTCTCGAACAAGACAAGTTACATGCAGAATATTCTGAGATATTAGGTCAAATCGCTGAATTAACAGCAATTCTCAATGATTTTAATCTATTGATGAATGTGATTCGTGAAGAACTTGCTTTGATCTTGCAGCAATATGGTGATGGGCGTCGTACTGAAATTGTTGAATCAGGCGTTGATTTCTGCCGTGAAGATTTGATCCCAGAAGAACAAGTGGTATTGACTGTTTCTCAAACAGGTTATGCAAAAACTCAACCACTTTCTGACTATCAAGCGCAACGTCGTGGTGGTCGTGGTAAGTCTGCAACCTCGATGAAAGATGATGATATTATTCAACATTTAATTGTGGCATCAAACCATGCAACGGTTTTATGTTTTACCAATGTTGGTAAAGTTTATCGTTTAAGAGTGTTTGAAGTTCCGCAGGCTTCACGTGGTGCGAAAGGTCGTCCAATTATTAATTTGCTTCCATTGGATGCGAATGAGACTGTGACGGCAATCTTGCCATTGACTGAATTTCCTGAAAATCACTATGTATTCATGGCAACGGCATCAGGTACGGTTAAACGTGTTGAATTAGCACAATTTAGCAATGTTCGTTCAAATGGTTTACGTGCGATTGAGTTGAACGAAGAAGATACTTTAATCGGCGTTGCAATCACCGACGGTAATCAGCAAATCATGTTGTTCTCGAACGAAGGGAAGGCAATTCGTTTTGCTGAAACAGATGTTCGTGCGATGGGACGTACTGCAAAAGGCGTGCGTGGTATGCGTGTGAGTTTTGCAAGCAATACCATTGAATCTGAAGATGCTGAAGTCGAAAATGATGATAGCGATGACAATGATGATTCATCAGATTCAACTGTTGTCAGTCGCATTGTTTCACTCGTGGTTGTACCTGAAACGGGTGAAGTACTGTGTGCTTGTGCAAACGGTTATGGTAAACGTACACCAGTGGATGACTTCCCAACCAAGAAACGTGGTGGTAAGGGCGTGATTGCAATCAAAACTAGCGAACGTAATGGTGAGTTAGTTGGTGCGGTATCAATTGATGAAAGCAAAGAACTCATGTTGATTTCTGATGGTGGTACTTTGGTTCGTACGCGTGCCGCTGAAGTTGCGACGACTGGACGTAATGCCCAAGGTGTTCGTTTAATCCGTTTAAGCGATGCAGAAACATTGGTTGGTGTGGTTTCGATTGAAGCTGTAGAAGATGACGAAGAGTTAGAAGCTATCGACGTTGTGGAAGATATTGAGCTTCAAGCAGCAACTTCTGAAGAAGTTGTCGCTGAGCCGAAAGATGATACGCCTGAAGCGTAAGTCATCTAAGATCATAAAAAAGGAAGCTAATCAGCTTCCTTTTTTATTGGCTGCATCATCACCAACCGATAATAAGAAAGTGCCAGTAAAATTGCAGCTACCGTCGCAAGATAAATAAGTTTAGGAACAACAATGAATGTTGCGACCCCCATCTGATTCAGTTGTACGAACATTTGTACGCCATTGGTGGATGGTAGTAACCACGCCAAGAATTGCATCCATTCAGGCATAGCTTGATGTGGCCATGCTGTTCCTGTTAATAGAAACAAAGGCACTGAAGTCACAACAATTAAATGTCCGACTCGTTCGGGCATATCCACCAATGAGCCAACAAGCATTGCTAAACCAATGATACAACTTACATAAATTGGAACAGCAAGCAACATACCCCAAAAGTTACCGCCATGTGGATATTCATATAACCAAAAGGTGAAACCGAATAAATAAAGGCAACCAAGGCATCCAATGGTTAAAATTGCTGTGAAAATAGCAAAAAATTCTGATCGCTTCGCCACCCAACCTTTTTCTCGATAACTGGCAATCAACATGGCAAGCCCAAGTAAAATGGTTTGATGAATGATGAGGCTCGCTACCGCAGGAAAAATATAACTGCCATAACCCGATAGCGTATTAAACAAAGGAATTTGATGAATTGAAATCTCAGGGTGGAATGAAGAAGCATGCCCAAATTTTTCTAAATATTCTTGTAAACTCGCTTCAATTGAAGTCGCTAGACCAATTCCCACTTCTTTGGTTCGAATGAAATAGGCTGTGCTGAGGTAAAGTCCAATTCCGCCTATTTCACCACGTTTCAAGCTATTGGTGAGATTGTCTGGTAATAATAGAATACCTTCAGCTTTTTGATTTTTTACTAATTTTTCAGCTTCTAGAAAATTTTCTGTGACCATCGTAATTCGAATATGTGGACTATTTGCAGCTTGACTAATAATTTTTGAAGTTACAATACTTTGTTCTTGATCAACAATGACAATTGGAATATCCGCCGCAGATTGGGCTTTATACGCAGTAGGATAGAAAAAGCCATATAAAATAACGGCAGCAATTAATGTGGTAAATACTGAGCTATTCGCTGCAATATTTTTAAACGTTTGAATATAGTAAGAGAAAAATGATTTCATCCACTTTGCTCCTGAACATTTTTCTTTAATAGGCGAATACTTAACCCAAAATAAAGAGCAGAAAAAACAAGTAGAATACTTAAAGGAATGAAAGATACCAACAGATCACTACCAATGACCCATTGTTCTGTTTGTAGTTTTGCATAAGGTGTGTAGGGAATAATCATTGACCAAAATTGCGTAAATGCAGGTGCATTATTGAGGGGGAGGGTAATTCCTGAAAAACTTGGTGATGATCCGCCATAAAGTGCAATAAAACCAAAGGTTTTAGGTAGATCTTTGGTGGCTAAAACCACGGTGCTACTGATGACAGCATAAGAAAAATAAAGTAAAAATTGTGCAAGCAGAATCAGGCTGAGTGAACCTGCAATAAAGTAGCCACGAATATGCGCTAACCAAAACATCCAGCACCATGTCCACGCACAAAAAATAAATACATAGACCAGAATTTTGCCCAACAGGCTAGAAATAATTTGTTTTGAATTTACCCATTCAGTTAAGGTTTTTCTTTTAAATTCCTGACCGATCGCAAAAGCGACACAACAGCACAGTAGTAAGTGTAAAACTGCGGGTACCATGAATGGTTCTAGGAACAATTCATAACTCATATTGGGATTATATAGTGTGGAAATTTTGATATGAGGTGTCGGAACATCCAAGTAGGGGATTACATTTGATAAGTAACTATCTCCCATATAGTCTGCCATACCATTTAAGGTGCTGATCAGCATTGCAGAGGAAATGGTGTTACCAATACTAAAAAAAGATTGATTATAGGCGATACTGATTTGCGCATCTTGTGCTTGTACTAATCGTTGTTCTGCACCTTCAGGAATTAAAACAAATCCCCATGCTTCAGTTTTATTAATGAGTTGCTCAGCCTCATCTTGGCTTGCCGTGATTGTTTTGACGTTTAAGGTATGATTGACACTGAGCGCATGAATCACTTTACGACTCATTTCACTTTGATCTTGGTCAATCACCACAATCGGTAAATGTTCAGCTTTACCTGATGAGAACATATTGCCAAAAAGAAGAATCACCAACAAAGGTGCAATGATCGCCATAAAAAAGTCAGCTTTATGGCGTTTTAAATAGCGTAATTCCCGAAGCATCACTGCAAACATCGGTTATTTTGCCTCTTCAATTTTAAACAAAATACTCATACCAACTTTTAAGTCAGGAATCGTTTGTTCAGGCACTAAATGAAATTTAAAGCTACGAATATCATAACCACCTGTTTGTCTTGTGGTTTTTATCGTCGCAAAATCACCCTCAGCATCAATTTTTTTCACCTTGAAGTTTGCTTTACGATTGAGTGCAGGAATAAAACCTTCGAGGGTTTTGGTTTTATAAATTGAGCTATACATGTCTTCACGAACATTTAAACCCACCCATAAATCATGGTCTTCAAGAATACTGACCACAGGGATGCCTGTTGCGACTAGCTCGGTTGGTTTGCCATAGGTTTTAGAAACAGTACCATCGGTTGGTGAATAGAGCTTAGTTTCTTCGGTCAGTGCATTGGCTTCTTTGACCGCTGCTTGAGCCATTGCAACTTGCGCATCAGCAGTTAATTTTTGTTGCTCCGTACTGCCTCGTTGAGCGCGCGCGTACTGTTGATAAGCTGCTTCAGCCGTTTCACGTGCTGAAGTTTGGGCGGCTAACATTTCATCACGACGTTGACGGGAAATTACACCTTGCTGAAATAGGTTTTCACCCCGTTTATACGTGGTTGCAGCCAAATCAGCTTGGGTTTTCATTGCTTGCCAATTTGCGTACAGAGTTTCAATATTCTCTTGTTGTGCGCCACGATACACCGTTGAATGAAATGCTGTGGCACTTTGTAAGGCGGCTTGGGCTTGTTCTTTCTTTGCTTCCAATTCTGGACTAACAAAGCGAACCAAAGCTTGTCCTTTTTTGACGGGTTGTCCGTCAGTGACATAAAACTCTTCAATACGGCTTGGAACTTTGGTGCTGATATGTACTGTTTCTGCTTCAACCCGTCCTTGTAGTTCTATGGTTTTCGGAAGGTAAGCTTTCCATAAACCATACGAAATGAGACCCAGTAATAAGATCACCATCATAGCGACCATGATTTTTAATTTTCCTCGTTTTGATGTTTGCTGAAGATCATCAGGTGAAGGCGAAGCAGGTATGTTTTCTGGTGCGACTTCAATGTTTTCAGTCGTTGTTGATGTGTCATTTTCTGCGTCAACTGTTGGCATTTCTACTTGATCTGTATCACGTTCAGAATTGGATGATGATGGATTTTGGCTCATAAATTTCTCCAATTAACGGATATAGTCAGTACGTGGTTGGTTAACGTAAAGCTTAAACTCATCAATAGAACCGTAGCTTTGTAACAAGGTGGCTAAAGATAAAATATATTTATATGAGTTAAGTGCCATTTCAGTTTTTAAAGCACTCAAAGCATTCTGTGCATCAATCACTTGCGTTGCAGTGCCCATACCTTCTTTAAATGAGAGTTGTTGAATGCGTAAATTCTCTTGTGCTGCTTTGGTATTCTGCGAGAGTAATTGATGACTATTTTGCGAAGAACTTAATTCACTATAGGATTTATACAGTACATTTTCGACTTCTTGTTTAGTACGTTCAGTTATAAGTTCAGCCGCATGTTTTTTCAGTTCGGCTGCACGTATATTTTTATTGTTATCCATCCCAGAAAATAAATTATATTTTGCCATCACACCAACAATCCAATTTTCTTTGTTATCTAATCCATATTCACCAAAAGCAAAAACACTCGGTTTTTTGGTGGCTTGCTGAACTTTTACATTTTCATTTGCAAGTTCAGTATCCATTTGTAGTTTCTTAATTAAACTGGAGTTTTGATCATAATTTGCAAGTAATTTATCTAATGAATGATTTTGAGCTAAATTGACAAAAAGAGGGGTACTGAGTTTGAGGTTCTCTTTGGTTTGTAATAAATTCTGTAAGCTAAATTCACTTGCATGTAAATTGGATTGGGCATTTTGATAGGCTCGTTCAGCATTGTTTCGCGCAACTTCAAATTGCATACGCTGTCCCTTGTTAATAAATCCTTGTTTTTCAAGTTTCAGTGCATTGTTGTAATGCTGTTGCATGGCATCAAAATTAAATAGTGCAGAATTTAATAGTTGTTGTTGTAATTGTACATTGAAATAAGCCTGAATCATTTCAAAGCGTTGTGTATCTTGTTGTTGTTTCTCACTGATATTGGAACGTTGGGCTTGAATATTCGCAATTTGTTTAGCGCTATTAATTTTTCCTCCCATATACAGTGGCATCACCATGGATACTGACGTGCGAATATCACGATCTTGAACAGTGACGTCTAGGTTGTTAGGAACTTTATTTAAACCATCGCTTACCACTTGGTTAAAGCCTTGGCTGACTTGATCAATCACATCAGGGGGAAGTACATTTTCCCATTGAGATAGTTTTTCATCGAAACCATTGGTGAGCGAGTTTTCTAAGCGACGCTTACTTGACTCAAGCGGTACGCTGGTTTCACTATGAAAAGCATAGGCACGGGCATTTAAATCAATTCGCGGTAGACCTAAATTTTTGACGGCTTCCATTTCCAATTGCGATGCTTGTCGTAATGCCTGTTGCGCTTGTGAACCATAAGCATTTTCCACAACATATTGTTCAGCTTGGCTATAACTGACAGTTTGAGCAAATGATGATATTGAGAATAGGGCACAACTGATGAGACTCATACATAAGCTGAGCTGTTTTGGAAACCGTTTGACCTGAAAACTCGGTCGTTCATGTCGTTTCAACATTAGAGTATGTCGCAATTTAATAATATCCTTGGATAGTCTAAATTCTTTTTATAAAATTGAAATATTATGTTTTTAATTAAATAGTTATATCACTTCAATTGGTGTATTGAATTTGTAAAAAATAGAGCTTTTAATCTATAGGGAACAAGGAGATAAGTATTGCTCTATACCCTCGAAAACAAGGGAAATAATCAAAACCTGATTGAAAAATTCAACTGTTTTTTGCACTGAAATTGAAATATTTCCTCGATAATCTGCTGCAAGCTTCGCTAATCTATGATTAAATCCCCATTTCAATTTGTTTCACTTTGACAAGGGAAAACTCATGCGTGCTTATAATTTCTGCGCTGGTCCTGCTGCGTTACCTACTGCCGTTTTAGAAAAAGCTCAACAAGAAATGTTGGATTGGCAAGGTAAAGGTTTGTCGATCATGGAAATGAGTCATCGTAGTAATGACTATGTTGCTGTAGCGGAAAAAGCTGAAGCAGATTTGCGTAAGCTCATGAACATTCCTGAGAACTATAAAGTCTTGTTCTTACAAGGTGGTGCATCGCTTCAATTTTCAGCAATTCCTTTAAACTTGCTCGGCAAGAATGCGAAAGCTGATTATATCCATACAGGTATTTGGTCTGAAAAAGCATTAAAAGAAGCTAAGCGTTATGGCGATATTAATGTAATTGAAGCGGGTACGTTGATTGATGGTAAACATGCCATTACTGAGCAAAGCACTTGGAATCTTTCAAACGATGCGGCTTATGTACACTATGCAGATAATGAAACGATCGGCGGTTTACAATTCGCGGGTGTGCCCGATGTGAATACCCCATTGGTCTGTGACTTTTCTTCAAGTATTTTGTCTGCGCCATTAGATGTTAGCAAGTTTGGTTTAATCTATGCAGGAGCGCAAAAGAATATTGGCCCTGCGGGTTTAACCATTGTCATTGTTCGTGATGATTTATTGGATCAAGCAAAACCTGAAATTCCAAGTATCTTGAAATATTCAGACCAAGCTAAGAATGATTCAATGGTGAATACACCTGCGACTTATGCATGGTACTTATCAGGTCTCGTATTTGAATGGTTACTTGAACAGGGTGGTGTAGATGCCATGTATCAAGTCAACCAAGAAAAAGCAAAATTACTCTATGGTTATATTGATTCTAGTGATTTTTATAACAACCCGATCGCGATTCCAAATCGTTCAATGATGAATGTACCATTCACGCTTGCAGATGAAGCACTTGAGAAACTTTTCTTAAAAGAAGCTGAGCAAAATCATTTGTTGAATCTAGCAGGTCACCGTTCTGTGGGGGGGATGCGTGCCAGTATTTACAATGCTGTACCATTAGAAGGTGTACAGGCATTAGTTAACTTTATGGATGAGTTCGCGAAACGTCATGGTTAAGCAATAAAGTATAAAAAAAGCTCTCATCATTGAGAGCTTTTTTTATACATATAATCTTGGTCTAATAATCAGAATAAGCCAATATGATGAAAAATGAGCGCAGCTAGAAACATACCTAACAAAAAAAAGCAAAATGCGCCAACATCAAGTTTAAGCCCGTGATCACTTGCATGAAGCAGACTGGTGGTCGTTTGTTCTGGTATAATTTTCATTAGAACGCCTAGAAATACTATTTATGTGATTTTTTGTCACTTTATACCATTTTTAGCATAAATATTCGCCTGAATCCATAGGTTGCCGCGAATATATTCACCAATGTTAAAGTTTTTATACAAATCGTTTTTAGTTGCAATACGAATTAAAATTGCAGGTAAATCATCTTCTAAAACAAGGGTGACATCATAAAGGGCATATTCATCTTGCATAAATTGCATGGTGGTTTTACCCACAATATTGCCCTGAAACCAAGCTTCATCTTCTTGACCTAAGGTTTCACCATATAAATATGCCACCATTTTAGAGAAATCAACTGTGACCGGTTCATGATCTTCAGGGGTTTGTGGTTGCCAGTCATTAATCAATTCTTGTAAATTTTCTGGTGCAATTCCATTATGCTCAGCCAAAATTGCATTTAAAGCACGATGATGTTTAATTGATGCAGGGTCATCAACAATAATTTTTTCGTTTTCAGCAACAGTTTCTAGCTCATATGCCCAAGCATTTAGTTGAACTTGATAGCTTTGGTTTTGATCATATTGATCATTATTCACACTGAATAAATTATCAAATGCATAAATAACCGTATTTTTATTTAAGCTTAGACGTAATACGGCTTGGGTAGCCGAATTACAGGTAATAATGCGCTCAATATTTGCTTCATATTTATAAGGACTTTCAAAACTTGGGAATGCTGTTTTTAATGTGCGTGGTTTTTGATCTTCAACCGCAATAATTTGATTAATAGATATTGCTTGACCACTGGGTCCCTGAATCAACCAAAATGATTGATCCATCTCTTGTTCATTTTCACATAAGCCCATCGGCATGACAGGTGCATCAAGTGCCAATCCTAACCATTTGGGAACATCAGTTTCAGGCGTATCTGTCAGTAAGTTCCAATGCTCAACATGATTACCGAAATTTTGATCTTGAATTTTAATGGTTTCTGGACTGTTTTGATTTTTCATAAAGCATGATGCTAAAAAGATTGAACTTACTCTATTAAATCGAGGGTAACATCAGTTTTTCAAGTCTGGATATGTAATTCTATTCATTTATTTCCTTATGCTGAATCTAAATAGATGATCTTAACTTTAATTTCAGGTGAATCTGCTACACTACATTTTTTATTTATATGAGCTTGTACCAACGTGCTGCCATTTAAATTATGGGTAGATGCGGATGCTTTACCGAAAATTCTACGTGAAGTGATTCTGCGAGCCTCTGATCGTTATCAATTAGAAGTAACTTTTGTTGCCAATCAAAATGTTGGGATTACACCCTCTCTGCGCATTAACTCAATTCAAGTGATGAGTGGGGCAGATCAAGCAGATAAAGAAATCGTAGATCGTATGCAAGAGAATGATATTGTCATTACACAGGATATTCCGCTTGCAGCACAAGTGATTGAAAAAGGTGGAATCGCAATTCATCCTCGGGGTGAAGTCTATACGACAGCAAATGTCAAAGCACGTCTGCATTTACGTGACTTTATGGATACTTTGCGTGGAGCAGGTGTCCAAACAGGTGGGCCACCGCCTATTTCAGAGCGAGATAAACGTGAGTTTTCGAGTTCTTTAGATCAAACGATTTTCAAACAAAAGCGCAAAACTGCTTCTTGAGCTGAATATGCCATCACGTATTAACTTAATGCTTACTTATGGTTTGCTTGTGTTTATTTGGGCGACCACGCCTTTAGCAATTGTGTGGAGTGTGGCCGATCTACACCCAATGTGGGCATTGGTTTTACGCTTCTTTATTGCGTTGCCTTTGGCAGTGCTTGTATTACTGTTGTTAAAAATTGAATTTCCAAGACATAAAGTCGCATTATTGAGTTATATCGCAGGTTCTTTAAGTCTGATTGGCTCACAAATTTTTACTTATGCTGCAACGGCTTATTTAAGTTCTGGTTTGATTGCATTAATGTTTGGTTTAGCTCCGATTATGGCTGGGCTGATTGGACGATTTGGCTTTCAACAAAAATTAGCCGCTTTGCAATGGTTAGGAATGGCGACATCTATTCTTGGATTAGCCTTGATTTGCCTAAGTGGTAGCCAAAGGCATGTACAGCCTATTGGCATTATGATGATGTTGGTGAGTGTTTTTGCTTATTCTCTGTCTATTTTTCTAGTGAAAAAAATTAATGCTGATGTCCAACCGATGGCGCAAGCCACGGGTTCAATTTTAGTGTCTACTTTATTGGCTTTTTTATTATTACCTTGGATTTGGCAATATATTCCCACTCATTTTCCTTCGGCTAAGTCCTTATTTGCGCTGATTTATACCATTGTGATGGCATCGTTGATTGCAATGTTTTGTTATTTTAAATTGGTACAAAATTTAAAAGCAACGACCTTATCGCTAACAACAGTAATGACCCCGATGTTAGCGATATTGATTGGTGCTTACCTGAATCATGAACAATTGTCGGCGCAGGTTTTTGTTGGTGCAACGATTATTTTATTTGGTTTATTTCTCTATTTTTATAAAGATTTAAGTGCATATCGCCGCCTAAAATAGACTAAACCATTAGCTTTGATGACCTTCAGTGAGCTGTGATTCCTGCATACTTTCTGCTAATTTTGCACGATCCTGTGGGTTGAGCGTAATAAAGTAAGCACCGATACGGAATTTACCTTGTTCGTCTGCTGTACTATAAGCAACTTGTGCTGTTGCAGCGATATGAAAGTAATTTTCGGGGTGGCTTAACGTGATATGAATATAAGTTCCTTCATTAATATCTTGCGAGCTAAAGAAGCTTAAACCATTCTCAGAAAAGTTCACTTGTTCAGGGACAGGCAGTAAGGATTGCACGATATTGTCGTAGAAAGAGCCCGTAATCAGATTCAACTTCTGATTAAAAAGGGATAATATGCGAGCA
Source organism: Acinetobacter tjernbergiae DSM 14971 = CIP 107465 (assembly GCF_000374425.1). Lineage (GTDB taxonomy): Bacteria > Pseudomonadota > Gammaproteobacteria > Pseudomonadales > Moraxellaceae > Acinetobacter > Acinetobacter tjernbergiae. Next base: position 122,366 of record NZ_KB894354.1, read on the forward strand.
ATTTGTTGATCTTTTTCATTTAATTGTTCTAATTCGTAGCGAAACGCATGATCAAATTGATCTAATTCAGCAAGTAGTAGAAAATAGCGTGGCAATACAAAGTGAGAATCATAAGGATCATTCAGCGCAACATCGTCGGGAATGACTTGATAGTTGATTCTTAACACAGCATCAATACGAGACATTACTCGACGTTCAGAGTTGTCCTCAACAAGCTGATGTTGTGAATTTTCCATAATAAATCACCTCGGACTAGATGGTATGTTTAAGCCAATTTCGCTGTATATAGGGTTGAGATACACTCGTGCTCGGCGAAGTAATCATTTTATTTCTTTTATTGCCTTGGTTTCCATGATTGGTTTGACCCTTGGCGTCGCTGTCCTTATTACAGTCTTATCTGTTATGAACGGTTTTGACCGTGAATTAAAAAATCGTGTTCTTGGAATGGTTCCACAAGCCACAGTTTCTTCTACTCAGATACTAACAGATTGGCCTGAGCTTGTAAAAAGAGTTGAGCATCATCCGCATGTTACTGGCGTTGCACCTTTTACCCAATTACAAGGGATGTTGACAGCACAGGGGCAGGTTGCTGGGATTATGGTGACAGGAATTGAACCTGAATATGAGAAGAAGGTTTCAATTATCCAAAACCATATGGTCTCAGGTGATTTAAATGCTTTGAAGAAAGGCGAGTTTGGTATTGTTCTAGGCAAGGACATGACCGATGCACTTGGTCTTGGTTTAAATGACAATGTCACCTTAGTTCTGCCTGAAGCAACACCATCACCAGCAGGTGTTGTGCCACGCTTTAAACGTTTTAAAGTCGTTGGGATTTTTAGTGTAGGTGCAGAAGTTGATTCGATGGTGGGTTATATCGCCTTAAATGATGCATCAACATTATTGCGTTTACCTGATGGTGCACAAGGTGTACGGTTAAAGTTAGATGATATTTTTGCCGCACCCTCCGTTGCAGATGATATCGTGAAACAGTTACCAAGTAATTTCTATGCATCGAATTGGACGTATACGCACGGTAATCTTTTCAATGCGATTCAGATGGAAAAAACCTTAGTGGGTTTACTTCTTGTTCTGATTATTGTGGTTGCTGCATTTAATATCGTTTCATCTTTAGTAATGGTCGTAACAGATAAAAAATCTGATATTGCGATTCTGCGAACTCTAGGTGCTTCACCGTCCATGATCACTAAAATTTTTATGGTACAAGGTACAGTGATTGGTGTCATTGGGACGATCGCAGGGACAGTGTTAGGTGTAACTTTAGCATTGACCATTAGTGATATTATTTCTTGGTTCAATACTGTTCTAGGTTTGAACTTGTTTGATGCTTATTTTGTTCACTATCTGCCTTCATATCTCAGATGGCAAGATGTTACGGTAATTGTCACAGTTTCATTATTGATGAGTTTTTTGGCGACAATTTATCCTGCATTACGTGCAGCCAAAGTTCAACCTGCTGAGGCATTACGTTATGAGTAAGATCGTCTTAGAAGCCAAAGATATTTATAAACATTTTGATGATGGTAAAAGCAAAGTTGAAGTGATTAAAGGTTTATCACTTCAAGTAAAAGCAGGTGAGTTTGTCTCCATTGTCGGTTCGAGTGGTTCAGGTAAAAGTACGTTATTACATGCGCTTGGTGGCTTAGAGCAGCCATCGCAAGGACAAGTCTTTTTGCAAGGTCAGCGTTTTGATAATTTAGGTGAGGCGGAGCGTGGTTATAAACGAAATCAATATTTAGGTTTCGTTTATCAATTCCATCACTTATTGCCTGAGTTTTCTGCCTTAGAAAATGTAGCGATGCCTTTAATGTTACGCAGTGAAAGCAATTTTAAAGATGTAAAAAAACAAGTTGAATATCTACTTGATCGAGTTGGTTTATCACATCGTATGGATCATAAACCTGGCGAGTTATCAGGGGGGGAGCGTCAACGTGTTGCTTTGGCTCGTGCGCTCGTGACCAAACCAGCGGTTGTTTTAGCTGATGAACCAACAGGTAATTTAGATCGTAAAACGGCACTGAGTATTTTTGAGCTGCTAACAGATCTCAAGAAAGAGTTGAATATGGCGATGTTAATCGTCACTCATGATGAGCAATTGGCTCAATCTGCGGACTCAATTTTGCATATGCAAGATGGCTTATGGATTGATCCTAAATAATTTATTTTGTGCAAGCTCTTGTTAAAGCCCTGAAAACGGGCTTTAATTTTGCCTTTAGAAAAATCAAAAATTTCATTACAAATAAATGTTAAAAATTATTTTATTGGGTTGGATTGCTGGTATTGCAGTCATGGGGCATCACTTCACTGTTGTTGGAATGACATGGTGGATTTGGTTGGCTATTGCAGTTGCAATATTTAGTTTTGGGTTATACAAAAAAGAATATTATTTCTATCACCCTTTTTATAAGGCATTCGTTTTAATCAGTGCAAGTTGGGGCTTATTTGCTACAGGCTATCATTTTGCAGATTCTGCATTAGAGCAACGACTTCAGTTGAAAGAGTTTGAGGCACAGCCTTTTGAAGCGATTATTTATATTAAAAACATAGATGAATTAACCGAAGATGGTCATAAACAAGTTGCTGAGGTTCTGAATCGGCATGATCAACCTGTTAATTGGTTGCTCTACTTGCAAGAAAATAAAGGTCAGTTGAAGCAGAAGCTATCTTTACAGTTAGGTCATTATTATCGAATTTATGGTCAAATTAAGCCTGCACATAGCTATGCGGTTGCGGGTGCATTTGATCAGGAAAAATGGTTTTTGCAGCAAAATATTATGTCTGCATTTTCAGTGCAGTCTATTCAACCATTAAGCTCTGATGAAATTTACCGTTTGGGTTATCAACAATATTTAAAGCAACAAAAAAGTATGCAAGCCAAGTTGTTATTGAATGTTGAAATCATGCGTTTGGACTTTCGGCAGATGTTGAATACTTCAAACTTGCAGCATAAAGGTTTACTTTTAGCTTTGCTGACAGGTGATGAAAGCCTGTTACCCAATACCTTAAAACAACAATTTCAACAGCTTGGAATCTCGCATTTATTGGCGATTTCAGGCCCACATGTATTGATCTTTGCTTTGATGCTGACTTGGTTTTTACAACGCTTGGTACAACGTTATTGTCCACAAATATATTTATGGCAGCCGAGACAAATTTTGGTGTTATTGCCATTTTTGTTGAGTGTGCTGTTCTATGTTGCATGTGTTGGTTTCGAAATTCCTGCGATGAGAACGCTCTTAACGGTCTTGATTGCGAGTCTTTTTCTTTTCTTTCAGCAGTCAATTCGACCGTTTAGCATATTGATTTATAGTGCAAGTTTATTATTGCTGTTTGATCCCTTTAGTATCTTATCTGCAGGTTTTTGGCTCTCCTATGGTGCGTGTTTTATTTTACTTAGAATTTATCAAACCATCGCGCAATTACCACAAGATCAGCCGATGACATGGACACAAAAAATATTTTTAGCTGCTAAAGCTCTGATTGAATCTCAATCTAAAATTTTTATCGCATTACTCCCTTTGGTTTTGATCTTCTTTCAGCAAGTCTCTTGGGTTGCCCCATTGAGTAACTTAATTGCAATTCCTGTACTGAGTGCTGTGGTTGTCCCATTGGATATTCTTGCTGCGTGTGTTTGGCTCACCATTCCAGTTGTAGGAAAGTTTTTATTCCAACTTAATGATTTTGTATTGTCTTTATTACTGTGGATGCTTGATACGTTACAGCAGATTGCACCTCAGTTATATGGTGTAAGTTATACGCCGTTGATGATGCTAATGTTTATTCTTGGTCTGATCATTTTATTTATGCCAAGAGGAACGATTCCGAAAGCTTGGGCTTTGATTTGTTTTCTGCCGATATTGCTTGGTGTGAAAGCACAACCAACAGTTTTAAATATTTTAGATGTAGGGCAAGGACAATCTATTCTTTTACTACATCCCGAACAAACCGTCATGATTGATACGGGTGGTTCGTATAATGAAACTAAATTTAGTTTAGGTGAGCGCGTTGTTATTCCATTTTTAAGGCAACAAGGCATACGTTATTTAGATCATGTGATCTTGTCTCATCTTGATCAAGACCATAGTGGTGCATTTCCAGTGATCCAAAAAACCTTTGCAATCACTCAGGTACAGTCAAATGAATATGATCAAAAAATGCAGTTCAAAGATAATTTTTCATTTTGCCAACAAGGTCAGCATTGGTCATATCCTAATCTGAACATTGAAATTTTATTGCCTAGATCGGAGGAGCTGATTTATGCAAAGGATCAGCAAAATGAATATTCTTGCGTGGTGTATTTACAATTTTTGAATGCACAACCTTATCAAAACTTTTTGATTATGGGCGATGCAGGTTGGGAGGCTGAATATAAATTATTGCAGCAATATCCCGATTTAAAAGTGGATGTTTTGATACTGGGGCATCATGGTAGTAAACATAGTTCTGCTTATGATTTTCTAGCGATGTTAAAACCTAAATTGGCAATTGCCTCAGCAGGGTTTGATAATCGTTATGGTCATCCGAGTCAGGAATTAAAAAACCGTTTACAAGCTTTAAATATTCCATTGCTGACGACAGTTCAAGCAGGAACGATCAGCTTTGTTTTTGAAAATGGCAAAGTTGAACTCAAACAACAAAGACAGCAAATAAGATGGCTGGAGAGAAAATAGCCTAAGTTATTTGTATTCGATTTACATTCCTGAAAGCCATATTCTATGTAATCGAGTTGACTCGGCTTAAGTTAAATATTCTCTTGTTGTTGAGCCTGTCTACGAACTTCAGCAACCTTCGCTAAAGCCTCATCAGCATCAATATCATAAATCTGATTTAAGCTTGGGTGAGCGCTAAATCGTTTATAACTCCAATGATAATGCATAGGATAGCGTTGGATTAGATTTTCTAAAGTTTGATGAATGAGCAGTGTACCATCTTCAGCACTACCTTCATAAATTTGGGGGGTGATGGGCTCGATATACATATCAAAGCCACCTTGATCATTTCTGATTGCATAAAGTAATAACGTGCGTGCTTTTGTTTTTTGAATCAACTTTGCACTTAAACTGCTAGAGGCAAGTGGTAGACCAAAATAATTGACCATATCACCACCATGATCAGGGGTGTGATCAGGTAAAATAACGGTTGTACCACCTTGTTTTAACGCTTTAAAAATCTGACGAACACCACTTTCATCAGTAGGAACAAGATTTGCTTGCTCACGACTACGTGCATCACGGACAAAACGGTCAGCATCGGGATTTTTAACAGGCTTATAAAGGATTGTCATTTGTGTGTACTTCGATAGCCATGCATTCATAACTTCCCAAGTTCCAAAATGAGGAATGACGAGGACTAACCCTTTTTGCTGTGCTAAAGCTTCATGAAAATAATGCTCGCCATGAATCTTTTGAATACGCTGAATGTTTTTCTCATTTGATGCCCCCCAAATGCTCACAAATTCAAAATAAGAGGTCAGTTCATTTTTAATTGCTTGTTTTTTTAATTGATTTATTTCTTGTTTAGATCGTTCAGGAAATGCAATTTGTAGATTGAGCTGTATGATTTTTGATAGCTTGGAAAGCTGAAGTGCGTTGATTAGTAGCGCAACAAAGCGTGCTATAAAACGACCTAATACAAGTGGTTGATGACTCAGGATTTGTATGAGACGGTAATTGCTATTTGTTGATTTTGGGTGTGCCATATATCAAACATTAAAAAAATTACAAGAGAAGAGTATAGCGTATAAAATAATTATAAGTTAAAACAAGTTATTTAAACAGTTTTCTATAAATCCGCGTATATAATAAAGCCACTTTACAATATATTGGATTGGAATCATATGTCCGATTGGCCACCAAAACCACAAAATGAACCTACAAATAGCAATAATGTGACAGGTAAAGAATGGCAAATTTTAGAAAAAGCTGTTTTAGCTTCTGTCGAAGAACAACGTCGTAGCCGCCGTTGGAGCATTTTCTTTAAATGCTTGGGCTTTGCATATTTACTTATCGTATTGATTGCAATGACTAAAGGGTGTTCGACCTCAGCAGAGAAATCAACCACGAATGTGAGCAGTGACCATTTAGCTGTTGTTGATATTGTTGGAACAATTGACTCGTCAAGCAGTCAATCTACAGTCAATAGCGAAGATACCAATAAGGCATTAAATCGTGCATTTGAGGCGAGTGGAAGCAAAGCTGTTGTTCTAAATATTAACTCTCCTGGTGGTTCACCAGTCCAGTCTGATGAGATTTGGCAAGAGATTCGTTATCTGAAAAAACAACATCCAGATAAAAAAGTTTATGCTGTGATTGGTGATATGGGGGCATCTGGTGCTTATTATATCGCTTCTGCGGCAGATGAGATTGTTGTCAATCCATCAAGCTTAGTTGGCTCAATTGGTGTGATTATGCCGAATTATGGTTTGAGTGGCTTAGCACAAAAACTAGGTGTTGAAGACCGCACTTTAACTTCTGGGAATAATAAAGATATTCTGAGCATGACGAAACCAATCAATCCTGCACAGCAAGCACATGTACAAGCAGTTTTAGATAATGTGCATACACACTTTATTAATGCAGTCAAAGAAGGTCGTGGTAAACGTTTGAAATCAAATGATCCTACAATTTTCTCTGGTTTATTTTGGACAGGTGAGCAAGCAATTGCACTTGGCATTGCAGATCGTAGTGGTAGTATTACTACGTTGATGCGTGATCTTAAAGTAGATCAAAAAGTGGATTATACCGTTCAACGTAATCCATTAGAGTCTATTTTAGGGCGTATGGGTACGAAAATTGGTGAGGGGATTAGTAGTTCTCTTACAGCACAATTGGAAACCCAACAAAACGCAAAAATACAATAATGTATAGATAGTCATGTATTTCGATTAAAGCTTGGCTTTATTGAAAAATATATTGCTCATACTCAGGCTGTGAAATTCACAGCCTTTTTGTCCTAAATGTAACTGGACAGTTCTCCCTTTTAAATTGCAAAGCATTTGCAGCGCGAGATAATCGACCCATCAATACATAAATTGAAAGACAAGCTTATGAAACCTTTGATTCATTTTGCACATGCCAATGGTGTTCCTTCTAAAGTTTATCAAAAGCTATTTGACCAGTTAAAAGATCAATATGACATTATCTATGTGGCAGAGATTGGCACGGATAAACGCTATCCGATTACACATGGTTGGACGTATTTGGTTGATCAAATCATTGATAGTATTGTGCAGCAATCACAAGGTCGAAAAGTCATTGGTCTAGGGCATTCATTGGGTTCTGTATTGACATTAATGGCGGCTTATCGTCGTCCTGAATTATTTTCTCAAGTGATCATGCTTGATCCACCATTTATTATTGGTAAGGCTTCTTTTGCTTTTCATCTTGCTAAAGTGTTTAAGCCTAAATTGGTCGATAAAATCACACCAGCAGGTCTATCGGTACGTCGCCGTGATCATTGGGAGTCTCGTGAACAAGCCGCAGAGTTGTTGAGTTCAAGAGGATTCTATCAACACTTTGATGCAGATTGTTTCCAAGCTTATATTCAGCATGCTTTGACTCATGATCCACTGAAGGGGGGGGTGACCTTGACTATTCCAAAAGTAGATGAAGTTGCGATGTTTAGAACAACACCTTCGATGTGGTGGTTACCTATGCCAAAGCCTAAAGTACCTGTTCATTTGGTCGTTGGTCGTGAGAGTGTGTTCTTAAAACAGAAACTTCCTCAAGTCGCACAGCGAAAATTGGGTATTCCTTTCTCCGTTGTTGAGGGCGGACATATGTTCCCATTAGAGCATCCGACTGAAACTGTGGAAAAAATTAGAAGTTTGATTAATTTCTAAATGCAACATGCCGATAAGAAAGTATGTATTTTCGATCTATCTTAAATACATACTTTGGGTTTTATATGCTTTGATCTAAGAATTTTTGTGTTTGATTTAGATCATCTAAAGTTAATTCACTATTTTGTATATATTGAAGGATTAATAATGCTAAAAATTTGAAAATTTTGATATTAGATCCAATATCACTATGAGCAGCAAAACAAAAGTTTATTTTATATAAATCATTAAATTTCATCTGATTGGATATTTCTAATATAAATTTTTGTAATTCTGTAGCATATTCAATTGGCAAACCATATTTTGCTTCATCAAGTTCATTCAGAAAATCAGATTGAAAAAGACGATTTTCTAAATTACGGTTTGTTAAATCTAGGATGATTTCACGATTTTCTAAATTTATATCCACTTCTGCACCCAGTAAACCATAGAGAAATCTTCCGCCACGAGGTTGAAACAATTCGAGGACAATTGTGTATTTGCGATACGAAGACGATGGTGGGATATCTGTGAAAGGTAAAATCGGAGAGTTTTGAGTCCAAAGCTTTATATGTAGCTGATTTTTCAGTATAAATTCAGATGTGCTCATTTTAGGCTGAAATCTAATTATTTAAAAATTAAGAATTATATTTTTCAAAAAACGCATCCGAAGATGCGTTTTATTTTTAGAATTGAGCAAACTGAATTGGTCGTTCTAAAGGTTTTTTATTGAAATAGGCTTGACCATTTGTCCAAGTGAGTTGACCGTTACATAACCACTCTGCAACTTGAGGGTAGATAAAATGTTCCAACTTATGCACACGTTGCGCTAGGCTGTCTACAGTATCATGCAAACTTACTTGAATTGCAGATTGCGCAATACTTTGTCCAGCATCAAGTTCAGCAGTGACAAAATGAACGGTGCAACCATGCAGGCGATCTCCAGTATTTAATACGCGTTGATGTGTATTAATCCCTTTATAAACAGGGAGGAGAGAGGGATGGATATTTAACATTTTACCTTGCCATTTGCTGACAAAGTTTGGCGTTAAAATACGCATAAAACCTGCAAGGATGACGAAGTCAACTTCCCATGCAAGCAATTGCTGATGCATAGCATCGTCAAAGCTTTCTCGATCTGGGTAATCTTTATGTGAAATAACAGCGGTTGCAATATTGGCTTTCTCAGCACGTTGTAATGCATAGGCATTAGCTTTATTTGAGAGTACACCAATGATTTGCCCCGATAGATTTGCATCTATCAGGGCTTGTAAGTTGCTACCATTGCCTGAGACAAGTACAGCAATTCTCATTATGCAAAGATCACGCGAATTTTTTCGTCTGCACCTTCAACTGATTCAGCATTTTCTTGGATATGACCAATTTTCCATGCTTTTTCACCTTGAGCATTTAATAGGTCAATTGCTTTATCAGCTTCGCTTGCATCAACAGCGATTACCATACCAACGCCACAGTTAAATGTACGATACATTTCAAAGCGTTCTACATTACCTTCACGTTGTAACAGTTGAAATAGTTCTGACCATTCCCAGCTTGATTCATCAATTACAGCTTGTGCGCCATTTGGAAGAACGCGCGGTAAGTTACCTGGTAAACCACCACCTGTGATATGAGCCATTGCATGGACATCAACTTGTTTGCAAAGTTCGAGTACAGGTTTTACGTAAATGCGTGTTGGTTCCATTGCAACATCTGCAAGTGGACGACCATCAACGATCTGAGTTAAATCAACATTCTTAACATCTAAAATTTTGCGTAGTAATGAGTAACCATTTGAGTGAGCACCACTTGATGCAACACCGATGAGTACATCACCAGATTTTACTTTAGTGCCATCAATAATTTTACTATGCTCAACTACACCAACAGCAAAACCAGCAAGATCATAATCTTCGCCTTCATACATGCCTGGCATTTCAGCAGTTTCACCACCAACGAGTGCACAGCCAGCAAGTTCACAACCTTTACCAATACCTGTTACTACATTTGCTGCAACATCAACATTCAAATGACCTGTTGCATAGTAGTCTAGGAAAAATAATGGTTCAGCACCACAAACAAGTAAATCGTTTACACACATTGCAACAAGATCTTGACCAATCGTGTCGTGACGATTTAGGTTTAACGCTAAACGTAATTTTGTACCTACGCCGTCTGTGCCAGAAACCAATACAGGTTCTTCATAGCCTTTTGGAATTTTGCATAGTGCACCAAAACCACCAAGACCGCCCATTACTTCAGGACGAGTGGTGCGTTTAGCGACAGATTTGATACGATCGACCAGTGCGTCGCCCGCTTCAATGTCGACGCCCGCATCTTTATAGCTTAAACCAGTATTTGGGGTAGAAGTTGAGTTGCTCATAGTGAAGTCTCCGCATTGGCGGCAGATTATAACCTGAATATACGAAACTCTTATGTTATTTATGCTCGAAAATGCTATCTTTAATTAAATTTTTTTCCCATTTATAACGATTACACGAAAAAAGGCTAGATTTTATGCAAGATCAGGTACTACGTCGTATCTTTATCCTCGCTGGACTCGCATTATTACTCTGGGTGTTATACCTATTAAAACCAGTTGTGCTGCCATTTGTAGCCGCATTCTTTATTGCTTATTTGTTTAGCCCTCTAGTTGATGTTCTTGTTAAATTTAAGTTACCTCGCTGGCTTGCAATTAGCCTCGTATTTATTGGTATTGGTGTCACGGTAACAGTCGTTTTATGGTTCTTAGTACCTTTGGTTTGGAAACAGTTGATTTATGCTCGAGATAGTATTCCAGCAGGCATTCATTGGGTGAATGGAAACTTTTTACCTTGGGTATCCCATACTTTTAATGTCGTACCAATGGAGCTGGATACTGAGCAGATTTCAAAAGCAATAATGGAGTATATTCAAACCAATTATAGTGCGGACAGTATTCAAACTTTTGCTCTACGTTTAGCTCAGTCTGGTTTGAACTTTATTCAACTTGGTGGGGTATTTATCCTTATTCCAATTATTTCTTTTTATTTCTTACTTGATTGGGAGCGAATGCTTCAGAGTTTTCGCCGTTTGATCCCACGTCCTTATGAAACATCTACTTTAACAATCGTTAGCGAATGTCATAGTGTACTTGGCGCCTTTGTGAAGGGACAATTTCTTGTAATGTTTCTACTTGGTATTGTTTATGCGGTTGGTTTACAACTTATAGGTTTGGAAGTTGGTTTGATCATTGGCATGATTGCTGGTTTAGCAAGTATTATCCCGTATTTAGGCTTTGGTGTTGGAATTATTGCCGCAGTTATAGCAACTCTTTTCCAGTTTGGTTTAGATTGGACACAACTCCTTCTTGTTGGTGTTGTTTTTATGATTGGGCAAATGATAGAAGGCTATATTTTACAACCTTTTTTATTGGGAGATAAGATTGGCTTATCTCCTGTAGCTGTGGTCTTTGCAGTATTAGCTGGGGCACAACTCGCGGGATTCTTGGGGATGTTAATTGCATTACCTGTTGCTGCAGTCATTGTTGTCTTGCTTAAACATGCTCGAGAAAATTATGAAAAGAGTAAACTGTATGGATTACCAGTCGTTGTTGTGCAAGGTGAGACCCAGCAGATTCAGGGCAGAGTAGAGTATACTGAGCTTGATATTGAAATCAAAAACTCGCAAGATACAGAGCCATCAAATTCGAATGATTTAAAGTAATTGGGGAAAACATTAGCTATATGCGTCAACTACAACTAGACATAGAACCTCAATTGGATGCCCGAATCAGTGATTTTTCGGGGCCAGGTTGGGGACCTGTCGTTGATGCAATTCGACAACTACATACTGGGTTAGTGAATCGGTTTTATGTTTATGGTGGTGCTGGAACTGGTAAAAGCCATTTACTCACTGCAATTTGCGATTCATATTTAGAATTAAGTCGCCCCGCAATTAAAGTATCATTATTAGAATTATTGGATGCGCCCATTGAAGCAATTACTTCACTCGAATTTTATGATTTAGTTGCTTTAGATGATATAGATGCAATTAGTGGTGTACCTCACTGGCAAAAAGCTGTTTTTCATTTGATGAATAATCATGAGGGGCAATTGGTATTTTCTTCTCGTGTAGCACCCATAGAATTAAAATTAGAACTACCTGATTTGCAGTCTAGATTAACGCAAGCAGTCAGTGTGAAAGTTCCAAATGGTAGTTCATATACAGATCGACAAGCATTGCTTCAATCTGTTATGACTCGACGAGGGATTCACTTTGATCAACAAATAGTAGACTATTTATTAAACAATGGGCCACATCAGGCATCTATTTTATTACAAACACTTGCTCAACTTGAAAAAATGTTAAAAGGCGAGAAAACCAAACTCTCAAATACAACATTGAGGCAAATTTATGCATTAATTGATGAATATCGCTAATCGCATAAAAATTCTTGAGTAATTTTGACAGCTATGACAAAGTACGCACAAAGGAATGTGGTTGCAAATTTGTAGTTTGCAATACTAAGAAAAATGAAAAATAGAAGGAGAACGGTATGCTCAAACGGACGCTTGCCTGCGCTTTATTTGCGATTACTGGACATGTTTATTCTGCGGATATTCAAGTCACAACATTAGTTGATGAAGACAAAGATGATACCGTTTGCTCATTACGTGAAGCTGTAACATTTTTAAATAATCGCGCTCAAAAAGAGTATGAAAATGGTTATCATGGTTGTGGTAATAAAGATGCCTCATCAATCATTATTTTACAGCGTGACAAAGAGTATTTAATAAATAAATCTATAGAAATAAAAGCTTCGCTGACGATTAATGCGGAGAGTAGTGGTGATTTTAATGATAGTAAAAAGGGTTTAAATAACCCGACTCTGAAGATGGTCGGTGCTGATAGATTATTTTTAATTGATGATGGAAGTATTGAAAAGGAATTAATTGAAGTATTTTTTAACGAGTTAAATTTAAAAGGTTCATCTAATAAAATTAATGATGGTGGTTTAATCTATAATCGTGAATCACTAAGTATTAGATACTCTAGGTTGACTGATGGTTCAGCCAATAGAGGTGGTGCAATTTATAATGCTGGTATTTATTCAAGTACACAGAAAACGGCCGGTTTTGTTAGTTTAAATAGTACTATTCTACAGAATAATAAAGCTGATCGTGGCGCTGCTATCTATAGTGAAATGCCACGTTATATTATATCTCAATCTGTAATTAGAGATAATGAAGGTACATCAGCACCTGAAGGTTCTATATTGTATGTACAAACAGGTTTCACCGATGAAACAATAGGGGCTGCACTGTATACTGGTATTTCTGGGTTGAGAAATACAACTATATTTCACAATAAAGGCGGGTATATCGCTAATATTCGTGAAGGTATGATTTTAAATAATATAACAATGATAAAAAATGCAGGTGGTTTATATTTGCAGGCACCACAATGGACTTCAACGACTACGAGTGGTACGACAACCACAACGACTAAGCAGCCAAGTGCATATATCTCGAACAGTATTATTGTAGATAATAATAACAATAATTGTATGGCTGCTGCTGGTGATGAATCGGTAATACAAAGCAACTTGGTTGCAGCAGAATGTAATTTAAACCCTCCTAGTGCGCGTCCAAATTTTCTTTGGAATAAGAATGATCCTAAGCATAAGTTAATTGCTGGTGGCGTGGAAGACCAGGGTGTATGTAATGCACCACCTGCGGATGGTTTGTTATGTCCTTATTACACACCGAAAGATCAAATGCTAGGTTTTTTTAGACCTCGATTATTAATGTCTTATCTTAAACTTTCTGATTCATTGATTGTAAATAAAGGTCGAATCTATAGTGATGGTAGTACAGTTGGATTGGCAGGCTGTGAAACAGTTGATCAACGTAGTAAAAATCGAAGTGGTTATGATGAGTTCTGTGATTTAGGTGCTATTGAATTAACTGTTGATCGCGCAGATATCGCGGTTGCAGGTCAAGATATTTTATATGGACAGATTGCCAAATTTAGCATTACAGATAGTCTTTTGGATGGTGAACTGATTGACCCAGAATCATGTAAAGCTATTTTAAATATGGAAAAAGATAAAAATGGACAACCATGGCAGCCTGGCTGTTTAGAGATTGTACAGACACAAACATCTTCTAAAGGTAAATTGACCTTAGATCAAGATGGAAATGTGATTTATGTGCCTAATGGAAATTGGCATGGTGCAGATAAATTTAATATGCGCATTATGACAACAACCACACGTTTTAATGATGTCTCAAACTATTACATTACAATTCCTACAACTATTGTCCAAGATCCACCAAATAATTTTCAAAGTAAGACTGTCAATGTTAGTGGAGGAAGTATTGGTTTCTCTGCGATTTTCATGTTACTAGGGTTAATTGGTTTACGTCGATATAAAGCTTAATCAGGGATGATTTAATGATGAAAAATTATAAAAAAGGAATATTAGCTACACTTGTTGTTGCAACAATGCCATTGATTGCGGCAACTAATGATGATGTTATTAAAGTTACCACATTTGCTGATGAAGATGGTGAGAATGCAAATGCCTGCTCATTGCGAGAAGCATTGGAAACTGCTAAGCGACGGACGTCTTATGGTGGATGTACAATTTCAGATATTCTGCCATCAACAACTAAGAGTATTCAGCTTGAGGCCGGAACTTATATTCTAAATAAAGAATTGGTGCCAATGGTTGATGTTCTGATTTTAGGTGCTACGCCTGCGAATTGGGAGAAGAAAAATGTTATTACAAATCAATATCCTGCTCAAACAACAATTAAAACAATAATTGATGCTAAGAATAATTCACGTATTTTTAATACGGCAGTCGGTGGGAGAACTTTATCACTTAACTATATTACATTAAAAGGTGGACAAGCTACGGCTGAAGGTGGTGCGATTTATGCTGGTAATAATGTCAGTCTACAATATACTCAAATTTTAAATTCCCAATCTAATACTGAAGGTGGAGCTATTTATCTAGCAGGCCCTTCAGGATCCTTAACCATTACAAATAGTGCAATTCAATCCAATAGAGCACCTATTGGTAGCGTGATTGGAATGAGTTGTATCAATGATCAAAAATATTCTAAACGAACCATAACAATTAATTATAGTAGTTTGATTGCGAATGGGTCCGAAAATTCTAGTAGTATGCTTGAGCTTTGTGGTGAGCCAGTAGTCACATTAAGTACAAATACGATAGCTAAAAATATAGTAAATATATCGAATGGAAATTTAATTAAGTTTACTGGTGATACCAAAGTAGGCACTGACCCAAATAATACACCAAGCATTTTAAGTAAAAGTAGTGATTTGACATTAACTAGTAATACAATTGTTGAGAATAGGGCATATACAGTTTTTCTATATGATGTTCTCGGTACAAAAAATTTATATTTCAATATTTTATCTCATAATACAAGTAAATATGCATGTCGATATTTACTTGGAGCAGCTTCTGGATTGAAAAATGCTAACATTACAGCTAATTATAATGCTTTGGTAAAAACTGGGTCGAATATTTGTGATTTACCAAGCGATATATTACCAACAGATAATAAAAATATTGATGTAAGTGGTGTAACTGATATTCGACAAATATTAAGTCCTTTGCAGAGCTCAACTGAATATACTGCATTTTTACCATTATACTATCCGAAGAAAAATTCGATTTTAATTGATGTAAGTAAGCTCGGTGCAGATGGATGTGATGAGAGTGATCAAAGAGGAATAGCTCGAATTGCTGATGGTACTTTATTTTATAATCCAGATGGCCGTAATAGTTGTGATGTTGGTTCAGTTGAGTTAATGAAATTAACTGCAGGTGATTTAGAGGATTTATCAAATGTATCAATTGCTACTATAATTGCTGGATACCAGAAAAAAGTTGATGATTTTGAGTTTTTAGTTAAAAATCCAGATGATTCAGGATTAATTACATCAGATAAAGAAAATCTTGAAATATATAACAATCTTTTAGCAAAAACTAAGGATAATCTTCATTATCGTGCAATTTATATTGATTTAAAGAACTATAAATTACCGTTACCTGACGAAGTTGAGCAAACAGATGGTACTCATAAACTACAGTTCTTTAATAAAGATCTTTATGATGTAACAACTGAAGCTTTATTAAGAGGGCAGATTGAAGATTTAGATGATATTGATAAAAATCCAAATATAAAAGATCCTAATTTGGTTTGTCTATGGAATAGTGATCTGGGACAAATTATTTTTTACCGTAAAGATGACAGTATAACCCAAGCCGGTGATAAAGATTTCTGTAAATATACCATTAAATCGAAGCCTGGTAGTACTAATCCTGTCGAGTCTTCAGGTCTAATCAAAGCCTCATTTAATAATATTGCTCCAAATGCAAAAGATACATCCGTTACGCTAAAATATCAGCAAAAAGAAAAAGTTGCTTTAAATCTATTAAATTTTGCGAATGATGATGGTGATACTGGTGAGGGGGGTAAAGGTCCAGATGATAAGCCTAATAAATCAGCATTTTGGGAAAATGAAGAAAAAGTTGGGTTACCAATTCGTTTATCCAACGTACCAAGTACTAATATAACGGTGACAGCTGATCGTCAAGGAGCTTGTCCAGCACCTGATGAGAAAGAAATATGTTATGGTGGGAATATTTATATTCAAGAAGTGAATATTTTTAATAAATTTAACTACGAATTTAATTATCAAGTATATGATGCAGATGGAATTATTTCTAATAAAGCGACTGTCAAAGTTATTAGCACGGCGACTACTAGTGATGATACTCGACCTGCGGCTAGTGGTGGGGGCGGTAGTACAGGGATTTTCTCTATATTCGGTTTAATTAGTTTATTCATGTATCGTCGTTTTAGAAAATAATGGTTAAAATAAAAATAGCGCCATAAGGCGCTATTTTTATTTTGTAAACTAACAATTTATAAAAATAAATTTAAATAGAGGGGGTTAATGTTCCGAGTATTTGCTTAAATATTCTTCTCGAATGTTGACTTTCTCTTCTGTGCTGGCATTCTGCATCCGTTTACGTAAGCTATTACGCTCTTGGGTACTCATTTTTTGCCAAACGTCACGCATTTTTTGTTTTTCATCTTCAGGAAGTTGAGTAAACCATTCCATTCGTTGTTGTAGCTGAGAACTTTGGTCTGTTGGAATTTCTTTTAGGCTTTGGTAACGTTTAATGAGAACGCGTTGTTCTTCTGGAGACAAATCATCCCATGCTTCTTCTGTTGTTGGTTTATTGGGTTTTGAGAATACCCAAAAACGCTCTGAACCAGCAAAGCTTGTTTGCAATAAGCCCAATGTACACACGACTAGGGCTAATTTTTTAGCTGCCATGTTGAGCTTTATCCTCACCGAGTACCATTAACATTTCCATATCTTCAACCATTTGTGGTGAGAGCTTTGGATTTACAATAACTTGATTTTGTGGTTTATCAGCCAATTGTAAAGAACTTGGTAATACGACAACACCCATAAGGGCTGCTGCTAAGGCAAAACCTCCCATTTTCCAGAGACTGTAATACGATGTTTGTTTGTTTTGTACCGTATCTAGAACATGATTCATCACTAACATCTTATTGTGATGTTGTTCTTTTGCAAGTTGATCGAGCTTGGAAGTCACTGATTTAGTGAACTCATCTTTATTCATTTGATGACCCTCCCGTATGTGGATTTAAATGCTCTAAAGCAATTCTAAGCCCTTGGATTGCACGATGATAATGGGTTTTTACACTACCTTCACTGCAACTCATAATTTGAGCAGTGGTCATGGTATCAAAACCTTCCCAAGCTCTTAACATAAATGCTTGTTGTTGACGTACTGGTAATTGGTTGATGGCAGCCTGAATTTCATCCATTGTGACTTCTTGGTTTAGAAATTCGAATGGATTTGGCGTAGATTCATCTACGACATCAATAATTTCCTCATCATCGTCTAAGCTAATTTTTTTGAATAATGAAAAAGGGGTCGCTCGACGTGCTTCTTTACGTCTCCAGTCCTGTAATTTGTTATTTAAAATCGTATAAAATAATGGATACCATTCTTCAATACTTTTATCTGAATATGATTTATGCAATGAGATAAAGGCTTCTTGTACCAAATCCATTGCAATGCCTTGCTGTCCCTGTGTTGCACTTTCCATCATCACAAGCGCACGACCTGTCACGTCCTGCATAAAAAAACGCAGACGTTGTTCAACCGTACTACAATCAGTACCGTTTCCAGTTCGAGCCTGTTTCGGTGCTAAATCCATAGAGATGGAAAATCCTGTCATGGATACCCACCATTATTTCAATTCATTAATTATATAACGTTGAAAATGGTGGATGCGTTGACAACTTAAGCAATTATTTTATGAGTGTAATGGATTTTTTCATTAAAAAAATCGTATTTAAAATAATTTAACGTTTTTATTGACGTTGGCGAACCATTTCAAAAAAGCAAATTGAACCTGCAATCGCAACATTGAGAGACTCTTGTCCGCCAGGTTGGGGGATAGCAACAGCTTGAGCATGTTCTAAAGCATAATCGCTCGCACCTTGTCCTTCATTGCCTAAAATCCAAACACATGTTTGTGTTAAATCTTTTGTGTATAAATTTGTAGACTGATGTGAGCTCGTAACAAACACAGGGATTTGAAATTTAGGAAGAATATCTGTTAATTGAAAGTTTTCAAAACAATATAGGCTAAAGTGAGCGCCCATACCTGCTCTGAGAACTCGTGGTGACCAAAGTGAAGCAGAGCCTTGTGTACAGATTACCTGTTTAATATTGGCTGCGGCAGCCGAACGCAATAGCGTACCAACATTTCCAGGGTCTTGAACATTTTCTAAGATTAAAGTATCAGCCTTAAAATCAATTGTTAATGATGTTTTAGGGAGATCAACAATCGCTAAACAAGGTAGTGTTGTGCCTAAAGTACTCAAATCTTTATAGAGCACTTCACTAATCACAAATACATGACCTTGGTGCAATTCGATTACTTTTTGTAGATCAGCATGTTCTAGTGCTTGTTCTGTTGTGAATAAAGAAAAAAGTTTTTTCTGTTGTTGTAGCCATGCTAAACAGAGATGTGTGCCTTCTAGAACGGTTTGTTGATGTTTTTTTCGAGCGCTGTTGAGTTCAATTAATCCACGCAAATGTTTAATTTTTGCATTGTCTTTTGATTCTAAAAAAATGACTGCCATGAAAATATACTCAATAAAATAAGACTTTAACGAATGTGATGACGATGAGTTCTCATCTTGTTTGAGGGGGTACTGTGTCTGATATTTCAGTTGATATATTTCAACTTGGTACAGGTTTTGCCTATTTTTCTGTTAGAGAAATTAAGCAAAACTTGCGCTATGAATAACGTAGCGCAAGCTCAGTAAAACCTAAATCATCTTTATTTTTACCAAAGCCTGAGTTGCTTTGGTTTACTCAAGTTGTGAGTAATGATGCTTCTAGCGATTAAAACTTCAAAATAAATTTTAGCCGATTAATGATAGCTTGTTACACGTTCAACTTCATTTTTAGAACCAATAATAACAGGAACACGTTGGTGTAATTCTGTTGGTTGGATCTCCATAATGCGAACACGTCCTGTCGTAGAAGCACCGCCAGCTTGTTCAATTAACATGCTCATTGGATTTGCTTCATACATTAAGCGCAAACGACCTGCTTTTTTAGGATCTTTTAAATCATAAGGGTAAAGGAAGATACCACCACGACATAAGATACGGTGGATATCACCAACCATACATGCGACCCAACGCATGTTAAAGTCTTTTTCACGGACAGCAGTCTTTCCAGCCAAAAGTTCATCAATATAGCGTTTTACAGGATTTTCCCAATGACGTTGATTTGATGAGTTGATGGCAAATTCTTGTGTATCTGCTGAAACTTGTACTTGTTCAGTTGTAAGTAGAAATGCTTGAGATGTTGGATCAAATGTAAAGAATGCAACACCAGTACCAACAGTAAGTGCGAGCATTGTTGATGGGCCATAAAGCACATAACCAGCAGCGACTTGTTCTGTACCTGCTTGCATAAAGTCAGCCGATTGAGTCACTGAATTTTGAGCAGGAAGGATTGAGAAAATTGTACCCACACACATATTGATGTCGATATTGCTTGAACCATCTAGTGGATCGAACAAAACTAAATATTTTCCGTTTTCTTGAGCAGGGGTGAAATCATCCAACTCTTCGGAAGCTAAGCCACCAACTTGTGGATGAACTTTTAAAGCATCAATTAAATAGTCATTAGAAATGACATCTAATTTCTTTTGTGTTTCACCCTGAACATTTTCATTGCCAGCACTACCTAAGATGCCAGCCAAAGCACCTTTTTGTAGTGCTTGGTCAATCGTTTGGCATGTTGCAGCAATTGTTTCGATGACTTGTGCCAACTCTGGTGTCAAATTCCCATTTTGTTGTTCTAAATATTGGGACAATGTAAGGTTTGACATATTGAATCGCTCCGATTTAGCCGCGTCAAAGAATTGAGAAAAAGAATGTGGCTATTCTAGATGAGATCGCTCAAAAATAGAAATTATCTTACTTTATTTATGTTGCTTTTATGATTACAAGTATTCTATTACATGCTATGTTGGTCGGATACTAAACAGGAAGTTTGGAGAGGAACGATGTCAACCAAAAAATTTGAAGCTACCCCCACGCCAAGCGAATCAATTAGCTTAGATACGATTTCGAAAGAAAATGTCCAAGATGCTTGGAAAGAGTATGAAGCAAAGCCTGAATATAAAGAGTTTAATAAACACGATATGATTGAGTCGATGCAACCTCAGCCGAAGCCAGAGTCTTCATCATAATTAAAGTGATAATAAAAATGCTCACATCATGTGAGCATTTTTATTGGAAACTGAAATACTAAATGATTATTTTAATAATGGTGGTACGGCTTCGTAGTTAATTTCTACACGACGATTCTCTTTCCAAGCCGCTTCATCATGTCCTGTATTTACAGGTGCTTCTTTACCATAGCTCACAGCTTCGAGTTGCTGAGGGCTTACACCATTGGTAATTAAATAACTTTCAACAGCTTTCGCACGACGCTCGCCCAAGGCCATATTGTATTCACGCGTACCACGTTCATCAGTATGACCTGTTAATGCGACACGAGAATTGGCATTTGCAATGAGAAATTG
Organism: Acinetobacter tjernbergiae DSM 14971 = CIP 107465; assembly: GCF_000374425.1. GTDB lineage: Bacteria > Pseudomonadota > Gammaproteobacteria > Pseudomonadales > Moraxellaceae > Acinetobacter > Acinetobacter tjernbergiae. The sequence goes on from NZ_KB894354.1 coordinate 143,390, forward strand.
AGCATGTGCTTGAAGTGTTTGATAGTCATCATTTGATAGATCGCTGCTATCGTAATCAAAGTGAACGACACGTTTCGCTAAAAATGCTTTGTTCGCGGCAGTTACCCCTTTTGATGAAGCGCCAGCCAAGTTCTGTGCATTCAATGCAGCATCTTCACTTAGTCCGTCAGTGCTTACCGTGGTTGACGTATTTGGTGCTGTATTGCCCGCTGTGATTTCAGCAGCAGGTTTACGGCTTGCACAACCCGTGAATGCAATTGTCGCCGCCAACAATGGAAGTGTCAGGTATTTAATATTCATGTGATTCTCCAATTGATCAAATTTATTTTGGTGCCCAAGCAGGTTCACGGACTTCACCTTGTTCGCTTGGTAAATTCATACGGAAACGACCATCTGTAGACATAATAGACAGTAAGCCTCGATTGCCTTCACGTGTTGCATAAACGACCATTTGTCCGTTTGGTGAAAAGCTTGGTGATTCATCTAAACTGGTTGGTGTCAAAATATTAGTAATCCCTGTACTAATATCTTGCAGTGCAACTTTGTAGTTACTACCACTTGGTCGATGAACTAAAGCAATCTTTTTACCGTCAGCGCTTAAAGTACCCCGTGCATTAAATGCACCTTTGAAGGTTAGACGTTTGACTGAACTATCATCAAAACTATAGCGATAAATTTGTGGAGAACCGCCACGATCTGAGGTGAAAATAAATGATTTTCCATCAGGTGCATAACGTGCTTCAGTATCAATCGCTGAGTCATTGGTCATACGTTGTAGTTGGCGCGTATTTAAATTCATCTGATAAATTTCAGGATTACCATGCATAGAGGCAGTGAAAAGCATGGATTGCCCATCAGGTGAGAAGCTTGGTGCACCATTTAAGCCTTTAAAGCTCGCCAAAACCTCACGTTGACCTGTTGCTAAATCTTGAATATAAATTGCAGGACGTTTAGTTTCGAAAGAGACGTAAGCAATTTTTTTAGCGTCAGGTGTCCATGTTGGGGAGAGGATTGGATCTCGTGATGACAGTACCGTTTTAGGTTGTTCGCCATCAGTATCGGCAATTTGTAATGTATAACGTTGAGCAGGGGTTTCTTGATTACGTAATACATACGCAATACGACCGCTGAAATCACCCGCAATACCTGTTAAAGCTTGGTAAATCGCATCACTGATCATATGCCCAGCTTGGCGAACACGAGAACTTGGTACAGTCAGGACTTCATTTAATAAATATTGTTGTTTTTGTACATCATAGAGTTGGTAATGGATTTCAAATGTGTTTGCATCGATGGTTTTAATTTGACCAACTACCACATAGGGCACACCAGCATTTTGCCAATCACCAGCTTGGATTTGGTTGATGCTTGCAGTTGCAGGTAAGTTTTGAGATGCGCTTGTGAATCGACCTGAACGATTTAAGTCATTCTCAATAATTGGGTAAAGCGAGCTGTCATTTGTAAAAGGGATAATTGCAATTTTAGGCGCTTGTTCAGGCGCTTTTGCAATTTCAAGGTGTAATTGTGCAAAAGCTGTTGTCGGAACAATTGCGCTGATCGCAGTAAAAACTGCTAAGGAGATGAGATGTTTACGGGTCTTGTCCATAGTTACAATTACTTGTGTTCGTATTTTTGTGGCTGTTGATTATTTAACATAGTTACATGCTTTGTTCTATTAAAAGCATGTAACGTTAACTATTTATTACTATTTTGCAGTAAAACTTGAAGTAAAGCTTCTTGCTTCGCGACGTGCATCAGGATCATCTGGCATAGGGTAAGGGGCAGCAGCGCGAACAGCGGCTTCTACACTTGCTTTTACATCAGGATCACTAGAATTCACAATCACAGATAAAACAGCACCGCTATCACTAAGTGTTACACGGGCAGTTGCTTTTTGCCCCGATGAGTTTGCGGGCATATCCCAAGCACGCTTAATTTTATTTTCAAAATCACGTTTAGCTGTTGAAGCGATTTTTTTCGCATCCGCCTTTTTCTGAGCAGCTTCTTGCTCTGCCTTTTTTGCAGCCGCCGCTTTTGCATCTGCTTCGGCTCTTTCGGTATCCGCTTTGTCTCTGGCAGCTTTATCAGCAGCGGCTTTGTCTTTTGCAGCTTTATCAGCAGCGGTTTTGTCTTTAGAAGCTTTATCAGCAGCAGCTTTGTCTTTAGAGGCTTTATCAGCAGCAGCCTTGTCTTTTGCAGCTTTATCAGCAGCGGCTTTGTCTTTAGAAGCTTTATCAGCAGCAGCCTTGTCTTTTGCAGCTTTATCAGCAGCGGCTTTGTCTTTAGCTGCTTTATCAGCAGCGGTTTTGTCTTTAGCTGCTTTATCAGCAGCGGCCTTATCTTTAGACGCTTTATCAGCAGCGGCCTTGTCTTTAGCTGCTTTATCAGCAACGGCCTTGTCTTTAGCTGCTTTATCAGCAGCGGCTTTGTCTTTAGCTGCTTTATCAGCAGCGGTCTTATCTTTAGACGCTTTATCAGCAGCGGCCTTGTCTTTAGCTGCTTTATCAGCAGCGGCCTTGTCTTTTGCAGCTTTATCAGCGGCAGCCTTGTCTTTTGCAGCTTTATCAGTAGCGGCCTTGTCTTTTGCAGCTTTATCAGCAGCAGCCTTGTCTTTTGCAGCTTTATCAGCAGCGGCTTTGTCTTTAGAAGCTTTATCAGCGGCAGCCTTGTCTTTGGCAGCTTGCTCTGTTGTTTTGCGTTTTATTTCCTCATCAGCACGTTGTTTCTGGGCTTGAGCTTCTGCCTGTTTTTGACGTTCTTCTGCTTGTTTTGCTTGAGCTGCTGCTTCTTCAGCTTTCTTTTTTTGTTCTGCCAACTTTGCTTGTTGTTGTTCAGCTTTTTGTTTTGCATCAGCGAGTTGTTGTGCAGTCGGCGTTGGAGGAGTGATCGGAAGATTTTCAGGTTGAGTATTATCTACAACAGGGCTTAATATTTCTTCCGCTTGATTTTTAGCAGCCGTTTCCTGTTCTACAGGTTTTGCCATTGGTGGTGGTAAGTCTTTTGGCTTGATGAGAACAGTTGTCAGTTTTTTCGGTTGCTCTGGTGGTTTACTCAGACCTAAGAAAAGCAAGCCAACAATCGCAATTGCATGTACCCCAAGGGTAAAACCTAGCGCAATTGCATTTTGTTTAAAAGGTGGCTCTTGGAATTTTTTCATAACTTATTTTAATGGCTCTGTCAGTAAACCAACTTGAGTTAAACCTGCTTCTTGTAAACTTGCCATAAGTGATACAACTTCACCATAAGGACGAGATTTATCACCATTGACTAATACAGTGAGTTGTTTATTTTCTTGTTCCGCTTGCTTTTGAGCATCACTCAAAATAGTTTCAAGCTGCTCAAGTGAAAGAGGCTCACTATCTTTGTGGTCTTGGTATTGCAAATAAATATTGCCATTTTGACCAATCGTCACCATTGCAGGCATATCTTTCGATTCAATAGGATTATTATTGGCTTGAGGAAGATCTACTTTGATGCCACTGGTAATCATGGGTGCAGTGACCATGAAAATAACCAAAAGTACTAACATGACGTCAATATAGGGTACAACGTTCATATCGCTTTTCAGTGGTTTTTTGATGCGTTCAAAACGTCCAGATCGTTGAATCGCCATTATGCATCTTCCTGTGTCGACCCAATGGCTTGACGCTGTAAAAGAGCGACCATTTCTTCGGCAAATAATGCACGATCTGAATAAATTGATTCGCCTTTCGCTGTGAAATGGTTAAAAGCCAGCACAGCAGGAATCGCTGCAAATAAACCGATTGCTGTTGCAATGAGTGCTTCTGCAATACCTGGTGCTACGGTTGCCAATGTCACTTGATCAACGGCAGCAAGACCGATAAAGGCATTCATAATGCCCCAAACCGTACCGAATAAGCCTATATAAGGCGCAACAGAGCCGATACTTGCAAGTGCTCCCAAACCTTGTTCTAAACCGCCTTGATCACGGCTTAAACCTACACGAAGAATACGTTCCGTACCTTCGATGGTTTGATTCGTATCAGCTTTGCGTTTCTGTAGTTTAAAAAACTCACCCAAACCCTGATAGAAGATGTCTTCTAAGCCGTTACGTTTAGAATTTAACTGAGCATTGTTATAGAGCGTATTTAATTCGGCACCTGACCAGAACATCTTTTGAAAATGCTCATCATTTTGACTTGCTTTTTTAAAGCCCATGTGTAATTTGGCAATCAAATACCAGCTAAAAATTGATGCCAGTAATAGGATTAGCATGACCAATTGCACGACAGGGCTTGCTTGTAAAATCAGGTCAGAAATATGTAGAGAAGATTCTAAATTTGTTGCCATAAGTCACTGTGCCGAAAGTTTATTTTTAGTCCTGTGCCAATTCTTTTTGAATCAGATCACGTATTTCCGCAGGAAGTCTACGCGGCATAAGTTCTTTGTTTAAACATGCCAACGTAACCTCACCTGAAGCCAGCAAGATTTCACCACGATAAATATTTTGTTGCAACACAAAAGATGCGGCTTTACACGAAATAACACGTGCTGTAACGGTAATTAAGTCATCCATTAATATTGGGCGTACATATTTGACCTGAATTTGATGTACTACGAAGTTGTAGTCTTGTTGATGCCAGTAGTGATCGACACCCGATGCACGTAACCATTCAGTGCGTGTACGTTCCATAAAACGAATGTGATTGGCATGGTAAACGATACCGCCTGCGTCTGTATCTTCGATATATACACGAATATTAAACTCAAAATGATTAGCCATATCTTTAACCTGTTTCTGCATACTGCGAGCAATTGAGGGAATGATATTGCGTCAATCTTAGGATGGGAATAGTAATAAATAACATATTGCTAGATCATTGAAAAATTAAGCCTCCATTTCTGAAGGCTTAACTTAAAGTAGTAAAAGAGTAGGATTATTCAAAATAGTCCCAGTCTACAATCTTAGGATAACCCGATAGAGATGTCCCGTTCGCAAATGCGCTGATTAGAACTTTTCCAGCCGTTGAATTTTTAATCGTAATTGCATTTTTAGCGTTGTTAGCATCTTCAATGTTAATAACTGCTGTATTTGGTGATGGGTTATATAAACTATATTCACGATTACTATTAAAGTTTACAGAAAATTTTTGGCGATCTATGTTCGCTTGTAGTTTACCTATCGCTTGGGCTTTGGTTGTCGTATAAGTGCTAACATTATATGTTTCTGTGAGTAGATAATCTGTTAAGTTATAACTTTCTTGATTGGTATTGTCACTCCAAGTAAACGACATATTGCTAATTTTATAATCGACTCTTAGATCTTTAGTGGTTTCATTAAAGGTATATGTTTGTAGTACTTTGCCATTATACTTTTCAGTTTCGTTATCATCATACTTAATAGTAAAATTGGTTAAGGTTAGGTCATTGGAAATAAATTCTTGGGTCTTTTCATTAAAATTTTCAACACTTTGTATTGTACCTGAAATAACAATACCATAAGTGATATTGTTCATTTTTAAATTTTTACAATTGTTTATGGTGAAAGAACCATTCGCATTTTTCTTAATTGTACCTGATTCACAAGTTGCTTTTCCATCTCCTGTATTAATCTCTTCATCTGCGTAAAAATCTATATCATTAGCAAGTTTGTTGATAAAATAGAGAGGATTGTACTTTATTGTACTTAAGGCCACTATTGGTGGTGTAATTAAATCAATTGTTTCTGATTTGCTATAATCTATGTTGCTAGTTGTTGTATGGTTTTCATTGCTAGAGTCGCCACCTCCACATGCTGTTAATAATAAAGTTCCAGTACATAATGCAGAAGCTAGTATCTTGTTTGTCATTTTTAACCCTATGTCTTAATTTTATGTGTTTAAAATAATTAATTACTTTAAGTGGGTGATTATAACAAAAAAATAATTTTTATAATGTTTATTAAACTTATTATTCTGCCTTTTCATATTGAAAAGGCATCTTATATATCTTTTTATTCAGGCGGTGTCATACCAAACTGTAAATAAGCCATATTGGTTGCTATACGACCACGCGCAGTACGCATCACATAACCTTGTTGGATTAAATAAGGTTCGATCACATCTTCAAGCGTTCCACTGTCTTCTGCCATCGCGGCGGCTAGTGCTTCAACACCAGTCGGTCGACCCTCAAAACGTTCAAGTAACATACTGAGATAACGGCGGTCTAAAGTATCTAAACCATCTTTATCGACATTGAGCATGTCCAATGCACGTTGCGCCATATCTTGGGTGACTTCGCCAGTGCCTTTCACTTGCGCATAATCTCGAACGCGACGTAATAAACGATTGGCAATACGTGGAGTACCACGTGCACGGCGAGCAATTTCTGTTGAACCCTCTTTAGTAATTGGCACATCCATTAAATTGGCTGAGCGAGTGACAATATGCGTTAAATCCTCAACAGAATAGAATTCTAAACGTTGCACGATGCCGAAACGGTCACGTAAAGGCGAGGTGAGTAGCCCTGCACGAGTTGTTGCAGCAACTAAGGTAAATGCAGGTAAATCAAGTTTAATTGAACGAGCAGCTGGACCCTCGCCAATCATAATATCGAGTTGATAATCTTCCATTGCAGGATAGAGGATTTCTTCAATAACGGGTGATAGACGATGAATTTCATCAATAAACAGGACGTCGCCTTCCTCTAGATTGGTCAACATTGCTGCTAAATCGCCAGCACGTTCTAAAACTGGGCCAGAGGTGGATTTTAAATTGCCACCCATTTCTCGTGCGATAATGTTGGCTAAGGTGGTTTTACCTAAACCTGGTGGGCCAAAAATCAAGGTGTGGTCGAGTGCTTCACCACGACCTCGTGCAGCACCAATAAAGATTTCCATTTGCTCACGTACGACAGGCTGACCAATATAGTCTGCGAGTGAGGTTGGTCGAATCGCACGATCAAAATGATCTTCTGGTTTTTCAGAACCACTGATTAAACGGTCTTGCATAATGAATTCAGTCTATCTTTATTTATTCAATGATTTAAGCGCAGCTCGGATAATATCGCTTGCTTCAGTAAAGTCAGCTTTAACAGCTTGAATTAGTTTTTGTGCTTCAAGTGGTTTATAGCCAAGCGATTGTAAAGCGGCTTCCGCTTCTGCAACAGCAGAGTTTCCAGTGAACTGTATTTGGGTTGATGTGGAATTATTTGAAGCAGTAGTGCTTGAGAATGCTTTAAAACGATCACGCAGTTCTATCATTAAACGTTCTGCTGTTTTTGCACCAACACCAGGTACTTTAACCAGTGTTTTTACATCACCATGTTCGACTGTATGGATGAGCATGTCCACGCTCAATGTCGAAAGAATACCGAGCGCCATTTTAGGGCCGACACCATTGACCTTGAGTAAAGTACGGAAAATGATTTTTTCTTGCGCATCACTAAAACCATACAGTTGCTGTGCATCTTCACGAACCACCAAATGTGTCCATAAAGTGACTTTCTGTCCTTTTTGTAATTGGCAAAATGTCGAAAGTGGTGTATCTATTTCATAGCCGACACCATTTACATTCAGCAATACGGTTGGGGCTTCTAGGGCAAACACTTCGCCAATTAAACATCCGATCATGAAATTATCTTCTAAAATAAAATGATTTAAAAAATTAGGTTGAAATGTTATGAGCAACGTCTTTCATTGTCATAAACAGTTTGTTTGGATATTGGCTTAATGCCTGAAATCCGTATTGTTGATAAAATTCAGCAATTCCATCTTTTGCATCAACTAGTACCAGTGGAAATGCCACAATTGCACTCGCTTGATATAGGCGGTGTAAGGCATCTAATAATAAAATTGCCCCGAAACCTTGCTTCTGATAACGGTGATCCACCGCCAAACGTGCAATTAAGCCTGCTGAATGCACAGAAGCATGTTTTTTTTGCAAGCTTTGTGGCAACGATGACAGATCTAATGACGTCATGGTTAATGTATAAAATCCCATAATCCATGCAGGGTTGATGGGATCCATGAGGACATACGTTCGGGCATTGTCTTTTTGTGCTTGTTGGCTAGCAATTTGATTTAAATACTGATTCAACACCTGATTTTTGCAATCAAAACGTTGCCGATCATGCTGTTGTTTATCCAGTAAAATAATATTCATTCTTGTGTTTGACGATAATGTTGAGCCGCTTGTTTAAGTTTTGAATGAACTTGAATAGGTTGATCCAATGCTGTTATTAATGCCAATACATCTTTTTCATTGAGTTGTAAGCTTTGCTCTTGAATCAGAACTTGTTTAGCCTTTTCAATTGCGGCACTGAGCACAAATGCATTCAAACTTGGCATACCCAATAAATTGGCAGCTTGCAGCAATAACGCTTGTGTTTGCTCATCAACACGAGCTGTAATTCGGGGATGATAGGCTGACATGATTCACCTACTAAATTGAAATTTATGTGCCATTATGGCACACGAATAGTGATTTGTTAATTTAAAAAAAACCTACTTTATTGCCTTGCAGCTCTTGCGCCAAGCTATAAGCTTGATGGTCTGAGAATTTACTAATAATATCTAGGACTTGCATAATATTGTTGTAATGATTGTTCTGAAGGCTCACACCTGAATGTTGCAAAATAGACATCAAACGTTGTTCTTTAAAGCTCAAGGTCTTATGTGGCATGGTTAATGGGATAAAAGCATCCAAAATCGTTTGTAAGCTCTGGTGTGCGATAATTTCTAAACCTGATTTTTGAGGATGTTCAAAAATTCGATCTCTGGCAAGATTCTTCGCCGTTTGAATGCCTATTTCAATATCGGGTGAGCAATACTGTAAAAGGCTGCCTTTGAGTTGACCTGTGATAATTTCATAATGATGCTTGGCAAAAGCAGTGGTGACTTCATCAACTAGACGTTTCATCACACGCCCACGCAAAGCTGCGATTTTTTGCTGCCATGTGGTATGGGGTAAGTGCAACTCTTCAGGACGACCAAAGTCGGCAATCAAATTCAGAAAAATTGGTTCAACCTCATCGTAACTCAGCATATTGAGGATGATGCCATCTTCTAAGTCAATTAAGGCATAACACATATCATCGGCAGCTTCTAATAAATAAGTGAGCGGATGACGACAATAGTGATACTCGCCAAGTTGAATCAAGCCGAGTTGTTCAGCCAATTGTTTTAAGATTTCTTTTTCAGATTGATAGCAACCAAATTTTGCTCTTTGGTGTGAGGGTGTATCAGCTTGTTCTTCAATCGTTTTAGATAACCACGGATATTTTAAATAAGCACCAAGTGTGGCACAGGTCAAACGCATACCACCATCATCAGGATGGTAATCAATACGACTGAGCAGGCGTAGTCCTTGTGCATTACCTTCGAATTGACGTACATCGGCGGATTCTTCGGGCGTTAATTGGCTGAGAAAGTCACGATGTGACGCATCATCAAACCATTCACGAATCGCATATTCTCCTGCATGTCCAAAGGGAGGATTACCAATATCATGCGCTAAACAAGCTGCTTGGATAATCGCACCGACATCTGCGGGAGAAATCCACATTGGTAATTCATCTTTGATTTTTTCTGCGGCTAACATGCCAAGTGAACGACCAATACAAGAGACTTCAAGCGAATGAGTCAGTCGAGTGTGAATGCCATCATGTTGAGTCAGTGGATGAACCTGAGTTTTTCTATTTAATTGACGAAAACTTTGGGAAAATATAATTCTGTCATAATCTTTGTGGAATGGGCTTCGAGCCAATTCTGTACTGCTTTTTTTACTACCTAAACGAATTGCAGAAAGCAATTCCAACCAACGCATTTGTTCCATTTATCATTATTCACTATGAGTTCAAGATCATCATGCCAAAAAAAAGATTAAAGCACTAGAGCAGGGCGACATGGTTTGGCGTTTAAAATTTTTTGCGTCTGCGTTAGGATTGTTGTATGCATACCTTGAAGTGAAAATAGTAAATTTTATTAAAAGGTTAGCTGGTTTGGCATTCCATCGCACAGCGGTGGAACGAGGCAAATATATGGTAGATAAGTAAATGACGGTATTAAGTGTGGGTGATAATGAAGAAGTAATACACTTTTTTATGGGAGTTAGCTCTCATTTTGAATCGGTTTTTAAAAACTCTCAATTGGATGTTAATTCTTTAATTAATAGTTATTATTCTAAATTTACAAATGAGCGTTTTGTAGGGATTTATGGCTTGGCGCCTGAGAATCAAGAACTTTGGGAGCATTGGGGATATTTTGAAGTTGCACTTAGAGTTTATTATTATGAGGTTTTAAATCATACTCCAGATAAATTGGCTTATATTAAATGGTTGAATAATTTTATAGAAGAATATAGAACAAGACAGATTTAATTATGGCTGTTTGCCTCGTTCCATCGTTGTACGGTAAAGCGTTAAATTGGTTTGTTTATGATTTTAACTAAAATTTATTTAACTCACTCATAAATCAGTTTGTCTCACTTTGATAGTTATTAGGTGAAACGAGGCAACAAGATTATTACAGCCTATCTGTTTCAGTGATTGAGGAAGAATTTAATGCTGTATCCAAGATTTGAGCAAGGCGAGAGGATTTGTTGATTTCGGCACCCACATTGAAGAGGTCGGGTTAGAGCCTCTATTGGATGAGTTGGAGGATGAAATTTTCTCTACATATCAAAGTAAATGAATTGTTACGAATATCGTAAAACCTATAAAGCTATAAGAAATTAAGCTATTTGCAATAGAAAACTCTGATTTTTAAGATGGATATGGCTAGCTGAAATGAGCCTTTCACAGTAGAATATGCGCTCTCTCATAAGTCACATTGTGGTAGGTTCGTTAGACCCGCCCGTGGAGCCAAAGTCAACATGTTTATCGTGGCCGGTGCATCAGCACATTCTTCTTTTAAGAAAGCTCAACTCTTAAACCGTTTAGCGTCAATGAGTTCTGTTCAATCTTTTGACAGCCAGTGGGTTTATTTGTTTGATCAAGCGCTCAACGAGCAGCAACATCAATCGGCATTACAACTTTTAAACGATGGTCAATCTTTCGAACTTCGCCAAGCTGCAAGTGATGAAATCCAAATTTTAGTAACACCGCGTGTCGGCACAATCTCGCCGTGGTCATCTAAAGCAACGGATATTTTCCAAAACTGTAATACGCCTATTCACCGTTTAGAGCGTGGTCTGTTATTTACACTGAAAGGTGTGAAAGAGATTTCGAATGAAGTGAAATTGGGCTTACATGACCGTATGACAGAGAGTGTTTTTGCTCAGATTGATGATGCAAAAGCTCTATTCTCAGAAACAGCGCCGAAGCCATTGAACTCAATTGATATTTTGAGCCAAGGTAAAGAAGCGTTAGTAAAAGCGAATAATGAATTTGGTTTTGCACTTTCTGACGAAGAAATTGATTATTTAGTTGCAGCATTTACCAAACTCGGTCGTAATCCAAACGACATCGAATTGATGATGTTTGCACAAGCAAACTCTGAACACTGTCGTCATAAAATCTTTGGTTCTGAATGGACAATTGATGGTGAAAAACAGCCATTATCATTGTTCCAAATGATTAAAAATACCTATAAAGAATCTCCAACCGATGTGTTATCAGCATATAAAGATAACGCGTCTGTGATCGTGGGTTATGACACGATGCGTTTTTATCCGAAAGCGGATGAAAATGGTCACTTCGTTTATAAATATAAGAGCCAAGCTGCTCATATTTTAATGAAGGTTGAAACACACAACCATCCAACTGCAATTGCTCCATTTGCAGGTGCTGCAACAGGTTCGGGCGGTGAAATCCGTGACGAAGGTGCAACAGGTCGTGGTGGTAAACCAAAAGCAGGTTTAACTGGCTTTACCGTTTCGAACTTAAATATCCCTGGTTTTGAACAACCTTGGGAAGATAACTATGGTAAACCTTCACGTATGGCATCGCCATTACAAATCATGATCGAAGGTCCATTGGGTGGTGCGGCGTTTAACAACGAATTTGGTCGCCCAGCTTTAAATGGTTATTTCCGTACTTTTGAACAGAATGTCAATGGTGACGTGAAAGGCTTCCATAAGCCGATTATGATTGCAGGTGGTTACGGTAACATCCGTCCTGACCATGTTGAAAAAGATGCGATCCAACCGGGTGACTTGCTCATTGTATTGGGCGGCCCTGCAATGTTGATCGGTCTTGGTGGTGGCGCAGCGTCTTCTGTAGACAGCGGTACGATGGGTGAGAGCTTGGACTTTGCTTCAGTGCAACGTGAAAATCCAGAAATGGAGCGTCGTTGCCAAGAAGTCATTGATACATGCTGGCGCTTAGAAGACTTTAACCCGATCGTGTCTGTGCATGACGTCGGTGCGGGCGGTGTATCTAATGCTATGCCTGAACTTGTGAATGATCATGAGTTAGGTGCAGTGCTTAATCTTCGTAAAATTCCATCATTAGAGCCAGGCATGAGCCCGATGGAAATCTGGTCAAATGAAGCGCAAGAACGTTATGTACTTGCGATTCGCCCAGAGTCTTTAGAACAATTTGAAGAAATTTGTGCACGTGAGCGTTGTCCGTTTGCAGTATTGGGTGAGGCGACTGAAGCGCGTCACTTAACGGTTGAAGATCCGTTGTTTGAGAACAAGCCTGTTGATATCCCAATGCAGGTGATCTTGGGCGGTACACCGCGTATGCAACGTTCGTATGAAACGATTGAGCGTACGGGTAACGACTTTGATGCTGCGAAAGTTGATTTAAAAGATGCGATTTTCCGTGTATTGAAAAATCCAACAGTTGCGTCTAAATCATTCTTGATCACCATTGGTGACCGTTCGATTACAGGTATGGTTGCACGTGATCAGATGGTAGGTCGTTGGCAGGTTCCTGTTGCTGATGCTGCTGTAACCACCACTAGCTTGCAAGGCTTCACAGGCGAAGCAATGGCAATGGGTGAACGTCCACCAGTTGCATTGTTGAATCCTGCTGCATCGGCTCGTTTAGCAGTTGCGGAAGCGATTACCAATATTGCCTGTGCCAATATCGAACAAATTAGTGATATCAAACTTTCTGCAAACTGGATGGCAGCTGCAGGTCAAAAAGGTGAAGACCAAGCTTTGTTTGAAGGTGTAAAAGCGATTGGTATGGAAATGTGTCCTGCATTAGGTATTGCAATTCCAGTTGGTAAAGATTCACTTTCAATGCGTACCACGTGGAATGACGGCGAAGATAAAGCCGTAACTTCTCCAATGACAGGTGTGATCACTGCATTTGCACCTGTTTTAGATGTACGTAAAACATTAACACCTGAACTTAAGAACTTAGCAGACTCAGTACTTGTACGTATTGATTTGTCTAAAGGTCAATTCCGTTTAGGTGGTTCGATCCTTGCACAAGTATATAAAGCGATTGGTTCTGTTACACCTGATGTGGATAGTTTTGATGACTTCAAAGCATTCTTTGCCTTGATTCAAGACTGGAACAATCGTGGCCTAATCAAGGCTTATCATGACATCGGTGATGGCGGTCTATTGGCGACTGTTGCTGAAATGATGTTTGCTTCACGCTTAGGTGTAGCCTTAGAAAATCAATCAACTGAAAGTTTATTTGCTGAAGAAATTGGTGCTGTACTGGAAATCACAGCTGCTGACTGGGCGCAATTAGAAGTTGAAGTTGCAGCATCAAGTTTGAAAGATGCAATTGCGGTTGTAGGTCGTGTCAATACAACTGACCAATTGGCTGTCAATGGTTTGACTTTAGAACGTGCTGAATTACAACAAGCATGGGCGGAAGTATCGCATCAAATCCAACGTTTGCGTGACAACGTTGAAACTGCGGATCAAGAATTTTCGTTGATTGCAGATCAAAATCATAAAGGTTTAATTGCACAAGCAACTTATGATTTAAATGAGCCTGTTGAAGCCCCGTTTATCAATACACGTCGTCCAAACATGGCAATCTTGCGTGAGCAAGGTGTGAACGGTCATGTTGAAATGGCAGCTGCTTTTGACAAAGTCGGCTTTAATACCATCGACGTACACATGAGTGACTTGCTTGCAGGTCGTGTGAGCTTGAGCGACTTTGAAGGCTTAGTGGCGTGTGGTGGCTTCTCATACGGTGACGTCATGGGTGCTGGTGGTGGCTGGGCGAAATCAGTATTGTTCAACCCGAAATTACGTGATCAGTTTGAACAATTCTTCCATCGTGAAGATACGTTTAGCTTAGGTGTATGTAATGGCTGTCAAATGATGTCACAACTTGCACCACTTATTCCTGGTGCAGAGCATTGGGGACGTTTCCACCGCAATACCTCAGAAGTATTTGAAGCTCGTGCCGTGAACGTTCGTGTAGAAAAATCAGTTTCTGTATTACTCGAAGATATGCAAGGTTCGATTTTACCAATCGCTGTTGCGCATGGGGAAGGTCGTTTGGTTGCAACTGAACAGCAGATTGCTGCTTTAAATGCTGAGAATCAAGTGATCTTGCGTTATGTGGATAGTTTGGGTAATCCAACTCAACACTATCCGTTGAATCCAAATGGTTCGCCTGAAGCGATTACAGGTCAGACTTCTAAAGATGGTCGTGCAACCGTCATGATGCCACACCCTGAGCGTAACTTCCGTGCTTTACAGCATTCATGGAAGCCAGAAGATTGGGCGGAAGATGGTGCTTGGTTACGTATGTTCCGTAATGCACGTAAATTTATTGGTTAATCTAATTTAGCGTGTCAAAAAACCACCTTGAATGAATTTAAGGTGGTTTTTTTTAATTTAAAAAATATAAAAAGGAAAATCAAAATGACATTGTATTATTTAACAGGCGAAGAAATTAAACGTGGGGATATTGTTCTTTATTTAAGTAAAAATGATGAACGTTATGCGTTTGAATCACCTGTAATGAAAGTATGGGATGTTGTAAAAACAAATGCAGGAAAAGTCATTGGTGTGGCATTAATGCATCCTAATTCAGATAATCCTGTAATTTATCCTAGAGTCATTCATACAGATACAGATCGACAAAAAGAACTAGCTGAGCAGCCTATTAAATTTGGTGATTTAGAGGGGGCATACACTACAACAGAAACATTAATTTTGCGTTCTGATGTTTTTCGTTTACTTGGTTTTTTAATGAGAGATGAGCAACTTAAGGAAACGAATGAAAAAAATCATGCTTTTATTGAGCAAAAAATTGCCCAACTGATTCAGGATAATAATGGGCTTGCTTTATTTTATCAGGCGAAATGTATTGCTTATCCGCAACAAAATTTTGATACTTATTTACAGTCTCTTGTACAAGCAGCGAAATCCGAATTTACCCCTGCAATTTGTGAATTTGCTTTAGAATTTTTCATTGGTCGTATTATTGAAAAAGATCATCAACGTAGCTTCGGTTTTTATAAGGAAGCTTCTGAGTTAGGAGATTGTGTCGCAAGTTATGAATTGGCAAATCGCTATGCAAATGGAATAGGTACTACACAGGATTTGGCCAAAAGTGTAGAGATCTTAGCGTTGGCAGAGAAACAATGTAGTTGGCGAGCAAAACTGGCCTTAGGTTCATATTATCGCTTTGGTTGGTTATCGAGTTTTTTAGCACCTCATCATCAAGGTTATCGAGAAATTAACAAAGAAATCATCAGTTCTGAAAAAGCTTTTTTTCATTACACTCATATTGTTAATCAAGCACCCAAAACAGAACTCACTGCATTGATGAATGCCCAATATCATTTAGGTTGGATGTACCAAGACGGCATAGGTGTTGTGCAGGATTATAAACAAGCTGTTCGTTGGTATCAGGAATCATCAAATCTTGGAAATGTTATTGCGACCAATAATCTTGCTGATAAATATGAACATGGTTTAGGTGTAGAACAAGATTTGGATATCGCTATTGAATTGTATTCAATAGCAGCCGAAAGCAATGTGGTTGCTGCTCATTTATCTTTAGGTCGGATGTATTTACAAGGACGTGGTGTTGAAAAAAATTTAGATTTAGCCCAAAAACATTTGAAAGAAGTGTTGAGTGCAGGTATTGATCAAATCGAAAACATGCAACAAGAAGCATGGCAATTATTAGAGAGTTTTTCCGAAGATACGATTTTAAAACAAGCTCAAAGAATATTAGCTCAGCCACAAAATTATAGTAATGAAGAAATTAGAAAAACTGCAAACGATATATACAAACCTTTTATTAAGGATGGGGCGAAATTCCGTACACTGCTTTATGTGGAAATGGCAAAAAGAGGAGACGATGCAGCCCAATCACAAGTTGGAGATTGGTATTTAAAAGGTTGGGGCACGGAAATTAATTATGAGCAAGCTTATTACTGGGTGAGCAAAGCGATGGGGCAAGACAATTGGTACGCCTATTATCAGATGGGTTACTTTTATGAAAATGGTATTATTGTTGAGCAGAATTTAGAATATGCTCAAGAGCTTTATGAAGCATCTTTAAAGGATACCCAACTTTTTCCTAAAACAATCAATGGTAAGCCAAATCCTGAATATGAAAAATTTTATCGCCTTTCTAATAAAGACGCTCTCGCTGGTATAGAGCGCATTCAAAAGTTAATACGTGAGCAAACACCCAAGTGGATGTTCTGGAAAAGATAATAGACATTATACTATGTAACAATGATGTTTGATGGTGCTGTAATACACCTAAATTTATTGGCTAAATAAACATCAATTGTTGAAAATGCTACTTTTTTAGTGGCATTTTTTTTAACAAGTTATAGATTTTATAGAGAAATAAACTATACAAATCAATTAAATTTAAGTTATTGATAATAAATATTTTTTATTAATAAATCGTTTTAATGGGATTTGGGTGTGATATTCTTACTTTATTCGAGAGGGGAATAAAACAATGAAAAAAATACTGATCTTATCTATTCTATTAACAGGGTGTTCAACAGCTTATCAGCCTCATGCTTTGTTAGGGCAACAGGGGTTTGCTGAAACTCAATTATCCCAAAATCATTTCAGAGTGACATTTAAAGGAAATGAAAAAACATCGCAAGAACGCGCAAGTGATTTTGCATTGTTGAGAGCTTCTGAGCTAATGATTGCGGGAGGATGCACAAATTTTAAAGTGTTAAATTCTGCGAATGAAAATATAGGGAGTCTCGCATTTCCTCAGTCACATAAAGTGAATGCATTTTCAAGTTCAATAGAAAATCGTATCCTTGGAAATAGTGATGGTTCATCTAAGCTATATTCTCCAAAATCTACAATCGAAGTTGGATGTGCAACTGAAAATGTAAGTGCTGAAAGTAGAATATACGCTTCGGCTTCTATTAATGAATCTATTAAGAATAAATACCAGATTGGAATGAAATAAAATTTAAGCTAGAACAGATCGAGATAGATTTCATTTGGGCTATGATTTTTGCTTGGCTTGAATGAGCGTGAGGGACTATTTTTAATTGAATACATTAAAAATGTCTTATTGTGTGAAGGAAATCATGAAGAAAATTGTTCCTGTTGTTTTAAGGCATCAACAGCAAGGTTTGGAAATATTGGCTTTTCGGCATCCACTTGCAGGGACTCAATTGGTCAAGGGAACAATAGAACAAGATGAAAAACATGAGCAGGTTGCTGTTCGTGAATTATTTGAAGAGTCTGGATTAGTCGCTGAGGCAAATCCAACGTTTATGGGAAATCTTTCGCTTAGATTTAATCAACAGAATTGGTATTTCTATTTATGTGAAATTACTAAAGTGACTTCTGACTCTTGGTTGCATTATTGTCATGATGATGGTGGTTTAGAGTTTGAGTTCTTTTGGTATCCTTTACATCAAAAACCTAGTGAAGATTGGCATGAGACTTTTCAGGAATCTTTGGGTTTTATAAAGATATATTTTGATTCGAAAAAGTAAAAGCCATCATAAAATGACTCTTACCTTTATAAGTTTGTTGGATTTAGCAATCTTTAGATTCTAATATCATCGGATGTTTATACATCACATCGGTACGTAGTACATATTTCTGACCTGAAAGGACAGGTGCGCCTTCATGTAACTGTTGATGCTCAAAGACCAGAATCTGCCCAAGTTTTGGTTTTATATTGGTGATTTGGGTTTCTTTACAAGGTTTGAGCATACCGCTATCCCGATAAAAAATCGTTTCGCCACCTGTAAAATCTTCGCTCAGATAGATTAATAAAGTAAGTTGGCTACTGTGCCAATCGTTCACTTCATAAATACCATCCCAATGTGGTTTAAACGTTTCACCATTTTCATAACGATAAAAACGAAAACGTTCATTTAAGCGACTTAATGTCCAACCATTCAATTGTTCAGGTAAAAAGTATTTAAGTTTGGAAAACAGTGTTTCGGCAAGTTGAAGATCATCATAAATCACCCGTTTGTTATTTCTAACATTGCTGCGTATTTGACGAGTTGAGTTTACAAATATATCGGCTGTTTCATAATCATATTGATGACTAAGTTCTATAAACGACAGACATTCTGCATGTGAGAAAACTTTATCTACGGTAAAAATCAAAGGTGAGTGCTGATGTGTGTGTCGTTTTTCTTGTTGTAGCAAAAGTGTTTGCTTGGATGTTATCCCATTTTGATGACCTATCATGTTGAGTTAGAAAGTGATTATTTTACCATCATCATGTTTTCTATTTCTATTCTTTTAAATGGTTCAAATTTTGCATTCTGCTCTGTAGTAAATGTCAAAAAAGGTGAATAAAATGATGAAAAATGAAAATCAAATAAGAATGATTGATACCAAAGATAAAGGCTGGTTTTGGTTTAGCTTAACTTTAGTGATTCAAATGCTATTTATTGTCATAAGTTACCTTGTGATAAATATTTAGCTTTGATATTTCTGTATTTTTAAGGTTATGATCGAATTATGATTTAAATATTTCAGATACCCGACTTATGTTAAAACTCATTTATTATGTACCTGAATCTCATCTTGAGTCGACTAAACAAGCCATTTTTGCAGTAGGAGCAGGGGGTATCGGCAACTATGAAGCTTGTGCATGGCAAGTGAAAGGAATGGGGCAATTTAAGCCTGTTAACGGTGCAAATCCCTTTTTAGGGCAATTGGATGAGTTGGAACAACTTGAAGAATGGCGAGTTGAAACGATTGTCTCAGAAGAGAAAGCCAGTGCTGTAGCAAAAGCATTAAAAGCAAGCCATCCTTATGAAGAGCCTGCCTTTGAATTTCTGCAAATTTTGGATATTCACTAAGATTAAACTTTTTGAATAAACAAATTACGGTCAAAACGATATTGCGGAAAGAACACACCATCTTTGGCACGTTCACCTGCACCAATCACCATGACTGGATATTGTTGATCGTTTAATTTCAAAATTTTACGAACCAAAGGTTCATCAAAGCCCTCCATCATACAGCTATCAAAACCATAAGCACGTAAAGCCAATACTAGATTTTCACAGGCTAATGCAGTGGTTTTTGTCGCCCAGAGTTGGGTGTCAGCAGGATTAAAAGCGGTTACAGGCAGTTGTTTATCTAGCGTTCGTACCACTTTGAATGCTACTTTTTTAAAGTTACCCAAGGCATTGAAGTAACCTGTTTTATAATTGTATGGAATAAAACGATAATATTTTTGTACCATCGCCGGAGCTTCAGGAAATGGAAATTCGCTAATATTACGTTTTGCCATTTCATCAATACGATCTGTACGTGCCACACATACAATTAATTCAGCAGCAGTTTTAGCCGCAAGTTGCCCTAAGCAAGCTTTGACTAATTGTTTTTTCTTACTTGGATTTTGCACCACATAAAAAGTCCAAGGCTGTAAATTTGATGAGTTGGGCGCAAGTAATGCCAAATCTAAGCAATCATCTAAAATTTCAGTTGGAATCGCTTTATCGGTAAATTTACGCACGGAACGGCGACTTTCAATCACTTTGCGAAAGTTAGCCACATCAATATCTTGTGGGGCAGCTTCGTAATAACGATTCTTTTCGGTTTTTGTTTGATCTGTCATGAGTGATGTATTTTCCTTAAGTATTTATATCCATATTGGGATGCAAAATAAAAAAACCACCTAGTTTTTTAAACTAAGTGGTTTTGATGAGTGCGTTATGACCTGATTAATTGAACTGAGAAAAATCAGGTTTGCGCTTTTGCATGAACGCTTGTACGGCTTCCATCATTTCAGGTGAACGTACACGCTGCATAAAGATTTCTGCTTCATCATCTACACAAGCGATGATTTCCGCTAAATCTTGTTTCATCAGTGCTTTGGTTTGCTTGATTGATGCGAGTGGTAAAGCTGCTAAATGTTGAGCTGTTTTTTGGGCTGTTGCATAAACGTCTTCAACAATTTCATTGACTAAGTTTGCTTTGACAGCGGTTTCTGCATCAAATTTTTTCGCTGTGAATAACAATTCAGCCGCTTTTTGATAGCCTGCTTGTTTCACTAGTAAACGACTTGCAGCGCCTTCTGGAGAAAGACCAAGGCTTACGAATGGAATTTGAAATAGGGCAGTATTGTCTGCAAATACAATATCAGCATGTAATAAGATGGTCACACCAATCCCAATCGCAACGCCTTTCACCGCAATAATTAATGGCTTAGAAAAACGTGCTGCTGCTTTTAATAATACAAATGGGGGTTGATCGCCTGCTTTGCCTTCATGTGGCTTTTGGATGAAGCCCATGAAGTCTTTCATGTCATTACCCGCAGTAAAGTCTTGTTCTGCGCCACGGAAAATGACGACACGAACATCTTTACTTGCATCAGCTTCATCAAAGGCTTGTGCGATCCAGAGGTAAAGTTCACCATAAAGTGCATTTTTTGCTTCTGAGCGGTTAATGGCTAAGGTGAGTACGCCATCTTCTAAATTTGCTTGCAAATGTTGATGAGGTTGTTGAATACAGCTAAGCGTCATCGTACTATCCTTGCTTTAATCCAGATTGATTTTTTAAGTGATCTCATTATGTCGTATATTTGCTTGGCATAGTGCAACTGATGAGTTCAAAAAAAGTGAAATTATGCCTATGTACACATTTGACTATCTTGTTTTTATTGGACGCTTTCAGCCATTTCATTTTGCGCATATGCAAACCATTGAAATCGCATTGCAACAGAGTCAACATGTGGTCTTAGCATTGGGTTCTGCGCAATCAGAACGGAATATCAAAAATCCATTTTTAGCCACTGAACGTGAGCAAATGATTCTGTCCAATTTTTCTGAGGCGGATCAAAAGCGCATCCATTTTGTGCATGTGATTGATGTTTATAATGATGAAAAATGGGTCAAACAAGTTAAAAGTTTAGTCAATCAAGTGATTGAGCCCAATGTAAAAGTAGGCTTGATCGGTCATTTCAAAGATGAATCTTCGTATTATTTAGCTTTATTTCCTGAGTGGGAAATGGTGGAGCTAGACAGTCTAAGAGATTCAATTTCAGCCACACCGATGCGAGAAGCGTATTATCGGGGCGAGATTCAAACTGAATTTTTTCCAAAGGGAACGATTCAATTTTTGACTGAATTTAAAAATACGGAAGTCTATGCTGAGTTACAGCGCAAATATTTTGCGGGTGATAAAAGCAATTTAGCTTAACCATATTCTTATGGTTTTAATTCTTTCATCAGGAAATCAATAAAAACACGAATATGAAAAGATTCGTGTTTTTTTGACGGATAGAGTAGGGAAAAGGGGCGCGAAGTACCTGAAAATGCTGTCAACACTTCAATCAATTCTCCATTTTTAAGTTCTTTTTCTACAATAAAACGATAGGTCTGTAATAAACCAGCACTATGTTTTGCCAGTGTAACGGTACCTAAAATATCATCAAAGCAACGGATATTTCCTACGCTTTGGTATTCAATCATCTGTTGATTCAAATTAAATAGCCAAGGTACATTTTTGCCCGTACTCGGGAGCACAAATTGAATGCATTGATGATGCTGTAAATCCTCAAGGCTTTGTGGTATTCCGAATTTTTTTAAATATTCAGGCGACGCCACTACAATCAGTTCAGCCTGTTCAAGTTGCCGTGCAATTAAATTTGAATCAGCAAATTGGCGTCCACGAATTGCTAAATCATATCCTTCAGCAATGAAGTCCACATTTTTATTGGTCAATTGCACATCTATTTTGATGGCTGGATATTGCTGTGAAAACTTTGCCAATAAGGGCAGGATGCGATAGTGTCCATAAGGGGTTGGAATACTGATGCGAATTAAACCAGATGGTTGTTGTGTTTGATTTTTGAGCTGTTGCTCCGCTTCTAAAATTTGATTCAGTGCTTGCTTACATTCATCAAAATAGATTTTTCCTTGTGTTGTCAAACGCACTTGTCGGGTTGTTCGTACAAAAAGTGAGGTCGCTAGATGTTTTTCTAGGCGAGCAATCGAGCGACTCACTGCGGCTGGGCTGACACCTGCTTGTAGTGCTGCTTTAGAAAAGCTCTCATATTCTGCAACTAAGCAAAATAGCTCTACGCTACTAAACATCATTCGTTTAAGTTGTTGAGTCATTGATTACACCATGTAAAAAATGATTTGAGTTGTAGGCTATTTAAGCACATAAATGTAAATAATAAGATGATTTCATTGCTTGTAATGGAGTCAATTTATGAAACTATTTTATTCACCAAATGCTTGTTCTTTAGCACCACATATTGTTTTAAGAGAGCTTGGGCTTCCATTTGAATTAATCAAAGTCGATTTGCAACAGCATTTAACTGAACTGGGTGAAGACTTTTATCAACTCAATCAAAAAGGACAAGTGCCTTTATTGCAGTTTGAAAATGGCTCTTTTTTAACTGAGGGCGCTGTTATTTGTCAGTTTTTGGTTGATCAATCTTCTCGTCAGGATTTGTTAGCCGAAATAAATACCTTTGAGCGTTACCAAGTTCTCGCATGGATGAATTTTATTGCTGCGGAAATTCATAAAGCATATTCACCATTTTTCCATGAGTCCTATGGCGAAGAATCTAAAACTGTCTTTAGTACGGTTTTAAATAAACACTATGCATGGGTCGATCAACAACTAGATGGGCAAAATTATCTAACTGGAAGTAATTTTACGATTGCAGATATTTATCTGTTTGTCGTAACACGATGGGCAGATTTCATTGGTCTTGAGCTTGGGTATTTTATTCATCTAACAGGTTTTATGCAGCGAATTGGTAATCGTCAAACAGTTCAAGATGCGATAGCAGCCGAAGCATCTTAGTATTTTGCTATTTATAAAATTATAAAAGGAGATCCCTATGCCTTATATTTTAATTCAAATCACTAAAGAAAATGTCTCTACAGAGCAGAAACAACGGTTGATTCAGGAAGCTACAGATTTAGTTGTTCGGGTGCTTGATAAAGACCCAGCTACTACATTTGTGGTAATTGATGAAGTTGATACAGATAACTGGGGTGTAGCAGGCGAATCAGTTTCGACTATACGCAATAGACAAAGAATAGGTACATAAGATGCAAAATAATTCGATAACTGAGATTCAACAGCAACTCGAAAAATACTTCGATGCTTTGTACTTTTGTGATGTGGATAAATTGCAGGACGTATTTCATTCCGATGCAACTTATATCAACGCAACGGATGAGCCTATGCTTAAGTTAGATATGGATACTTATTTCTCTATTGTGGAAAAGCGTATTTCACCCGCATCTCAAAACCAATTAAGACAAGATAAGGTTATTGCGATCAATTTGATTCATGATCAGTTAGCGATGGTACATGTTGAATGTGTGATTGAACCTAAATATTTTTATGATGCACTGACATTGGTACAAAAGCAGGGTGAGTGGAAAATTATTTCTAAAGTCTTCCATTATCAAACTTTAGCGGATTGATTAAGCATCTTCCCAAAAGATCAGTCGATTTGAAAAAGGATCAGTCATACTGAGTTCTAATGTTTCCCAGTCTGTTTTTTCGATTTGAGGTTTAGCAAATTGATAGTGCTTTGCCTCAAGTTCAGTATGTAACAAAGTAAGATTTTCCCAATAAATACGGATCGCACTATGTGGACTTGCATCCCCAAAATGTTCTGTTAGGTGGATGATGCAATCATCTTTGGATATTTGTAAATATGAAGGGAAGTTGTCTGCAAATTTGTGCTGCCAGTCGAGTTGAAAGCCTAAATAATCTAGATAAAATGTTTGAGCTAATTCAATATCAAAAATACGGAAAATAGGGGTGATTGAACCAGATTGCATTATTCGTCCTTGCTAGCGAACACCAAATTGTTGAGTCCAATAGCTCTTTTGTTTGGCGGATTGGTCAGATGTACAGGCAATGGCATAGTCTGTAAACTTAGGATGCATTAGATTACTACAATGTACTGGGCTCGTAAGCCATACCGACATCACTTCATTTAAATTTTTTTGTCCTCTTGCAACATTTTCACCGCCACCTCGACCGTTAAATTCAGATTGTTTTAGACGTGCTTTTAAATCTAATCCAGTGCTACTGATATGCCCAAGCATGTTGTGATTTGCCATATCTTCGGCATGAGCAAAAGCACTTTGATATAAGTGCCGATTCCATGTTAAGGGTGCAGCAGCAGCGAAATGTTGCTGACCACATTGGCGTGGATGCTGGCGAATTTCATTGATGGCATGGATAATCACTTGTTGATAGGCAGGGTTTTGTAAATCTTGGCAGCGTATTTCCGTTGTTTCGATTTGAATTTGTGCTACTGATGTTGCATTTTCTTGAGGTGTAGCCGTTGGGGCACTTGTATTACATGCAGATAGAAGAATGAAACCAAGTAATGAGCAAAATAAGTTGCACTGATTCATTTTCAATATCTTTAATTATTTTAATCTTTTTATCATACGCTAAGGCTGAAGTGCGGAGCAATTTACACATATCAAAAAAGCGAGTATGGAACTCGCTTTTTTTGTTACCTAAGATTATGAAGCAACTTGTAATGCTTTTAAATCTTCCAATACTTGCTCAGCATGTCCAGCAGCTTTGACTTTTCGATAGCTTTTTACCAGTTGCTGATTGTGGAAAATAAAGGTTGAGCGTTCGATGCCCATGACTTGTTTGCCATACATATTTTTTTCTTTAATCACATCGAAATGTTTACACAAGATTTCTTCTTTATCACTAATTAAATCAATCGTGAGCGATTGTTTCTCAGTGAAGTTTTGATGTGCTTTGACTGAATCGCGTGATACCCCAAGAATTTGGCAATTTAAGGCATCAAATTGATCTTTTAAGCATGAAAAGCCGATCGCTTGAGTCGTACAGCCTGGTGTTGAATCTTTTGGGTAAAAATAGAGTACTAACCATTCATTGGTGAGTTCAGCTAGATTCACTTCACCTTGTGTTGTTGGAAAAGTATGATTCGGTAGTTGAATATTCTCAGACATTTCGATTCCTTCAATAAAACTAAAGTTGGTCTAGTTCAAGTGGTAAAAAAGCATATTCTTCATGATAAACAATATCACCCTGTCGTACAGGAATTGCTTTGTTAAAAATTGGCCCATCAATAACTGTGGTATGGAACTCACCACCTTCGCCACATGGATCTATACCGCGATTTTCTAATTCTTGGATGTATTCTAAAGTCAGGATCTTACCCAAATCGTTAACTTGCATACCAAGCTTCAAATTTACCGTTACGATCACACTGCGAAAGCCAAGTTTGATAAATTCTTCAACGACTTCACGATGGGGGCGTAGCCAAAGTGGCATACCTAATTTAAGCCCGACTTGTTGAGTAACACGGTCATGCCAACAACCATATTTAGGCATATCTAGATCGCCTGTGACCAGTACTTCTGCACCTTGTTGTTTAGCTTGCTGAAGTAGCTCTATAAATTTACTTTCATAGTCAGCCCAGCTTGAAGATGCCATAAAAATAGGTAAACCAATTGCATCCGCTTGTGCTTGAATAATATCGAGGGGCATAGCATGTGAACGGGAGCGTTGTCCTTGTTCTTCTAACATGACAATCAATCCAGTCGCTTTGCCTGTTTGCATGGTATGGTACAGGGCAAGTGAACTGTCTTTCCCCCCACTAAATGAAACAATACATTGTCGTTGATGGGTATTGGTCTTCCATTGATCCTGCATGGTGTAATTCAACTTATTCAAGATAAAAGAAATTTTAACAGAACTGATAAAAAAGCCTGCATAAATGCAGGCTTCATTTTTAACAATATTCGCTTATTTTTTCGGTGCTTGTTGCTGCTGTTGTTGAGCAGCTTTCATTGCTTCTTCAGTCAATTTTTCTAATTTAGTTACAAGTGGTGCGCCTAAACAAGCCTGTAATTCTTTATTTTGCTGCTGTACAAAGCCTAAAGAACTTGGGCTTTTCTTCGCATTGATGGCACTTTGGATTTCCCATTTCTGTGCTTCAGTCACTTTACCTTGAGCGTCAATTTGGCATCCACAGAACTTGCTTACTTCTGCTGCTGACAATTTACCGCCTTTAGTGGTCTGTTCTTTACAAACATTAATTAAACCAGCTTTTACATTGGTACTTTTATATACAGCTTGTAATGGATTATCTGCTGCGTGCGTTGCTGTTGCAAATAAAGCCGCAGCTGACATCATTGTAGAAAGAATAAGATTTGATTTGAAAAACTTCATATATTGTACCTAATGATTGCCCTATATCGTTTATTCAGTATAACGTGTAGGGTCCGTAATACCTGCTTCGATGAAACCTTGTTGACGTAAACGGCAACTGTCGCATTTGCCACATGCACGTCCTTGAGCATCTGCCTGATAGCAGGATACTGTTTGGCTATAGTCTACGCCATGTTCGATACCTAAGCGTATAATATTCGCTTTGGATAAATGTAACAAAGGTGTTTCAATTTTAAGGGGTTTTCCTTCAACGCCAGCTTTCGTTGCTAATCGAGCGAGATTGGCAAAAGCGTCAATAAATTCAGGACGACAGTCTGGATACCCTGAATAATCAACAGCATTTATTCCAATCACGATGGCAGCAGCGTCAAAAACTTCAGCAGCTGCTAGTGCATAGGATAGAAAAATCGTGTTACGTGCTGGAACATAAGTTACAGGAATCCCTTCTTGTAATTGTTCTGGAACGTCAATGTTATGATCTGTAAGTGCAGAACCGCCTAAATTACCTAAATCAATGTTAATGACACGATGTTCAACACCTGCACGTTGTGCTAAAGCTCTTGCAGCATCAAGTTCAGTCGTTGAACGTTGACCGTACATAAAACTTAAAGCGATACATGCATAATTTGCCTGTGCCCAAGCAAGACACGTTGTTGAGTCTAAGCCGCCAGACAATAATACGATGGCACGAGAACGCATATTATTTTCCATTATTCAACCTAAAATAAATTTGATAAAAGCTATGATTGATTAAAATCACTTTGAGAACTTTTTAACGACCAGATTCGTCATTCCATAACAGCTTATGTAACTGTAATTGGAATCGAACAGGGAGATGGTCTTCTAAAATCCATTGGGCTAAGTCACGTGCCAATACGGGCAGAGCAACTGTACCTTTTTCAACAGCAAAAGCAGGAGAGAACCAAACGGTACTTACTTTGTCTTGCAACTGCAATTGTTCAAGTTGTTGTTTTGACCATTCATAGTCAGCACGATTACAAATCACAAATTTAATCTGATCATGTTGAGTTAAATAGTCGATATTGGTCAATAAATTACGATGATCTTCTTTTGATGTTGGTGTTTTTAAGTCGAGTACTTTGGAAACACGTGGATCAACTTTCGATACATCTAAAGCACCACTAGTTTCTAAGGAAACTTCAAAACCAAGATCACACAAACGTTGTAACAAGATCAGACAATTTGGTTGAGCAAGAGGTTCGCCGCCTGTCACACAAATATAGGGTGTCTTATGTTGGCTTGCAGTTTCAATAATCTGTTCAAGTGACTGACGTTCGCCACCTTCAAAAGAGTAAGTCGTATCGCAATAACTACAACGTAATGGACAGCCTGTTAAACGAATAAAAACCGTTGGTAAGCCAAAAGTATTCGCTTCGCCTTGCAAAGAATAAAAGATCTCTGTAATGCGTAAACCCGCCGCAGGATCTGAGACAGGAATTGCAGAGGAACGTAAGGAAGCCATAAACAGTTACCACAAACAGGTGCTATACAAGTAGCATATTACATAAAAACAAAATCTCTACGACCATGACTGATCGTAGAGATGGGGAACGATCAAGTTCCGCAATAAATATTACAAATTAGTCTGCGCGTAATAAATCGTTCAAGCTTGTTTTAGCGCGAGTTTTAGCATCAACTTTTTTCACGATAATTGCAGCGTAAAGGCTGTAAGTACCACATTTTGATGGAAGGCTACCAGCAACAACTACAGAACCTGCTGGTACGCGACCATAGTGGATTTCACCAGTTTCACGATCAAAGATTTTAGTTGATTGACCAATGAAGACACCCATTGAAATCACAGAACCTTCTTCAACAATCACGCCTTCAACGATTTCAGAACGTGCACCAATGAAGCAGTTATCTTCAATAATGGTTGGGTTTGCTTGTAATGGCTCTAATACACCACCAATACCAACACCACCTGATAAGTGAACATTTTTACCGATTTGAGCGCATGAACCAACAGTTGCCCATGTATCAACCATTGTACCTTCATCAACATAAGCACCGATGTTGACATAAGACGGCATCAAGATCACATTTTTCGCTTGGAAACTACCACGGCGTGCTACAGCAGGTGGTACAACACGAACACCAGCAGCTTTAAATTGCTCTTCAGTCCAGCCAGCGTATTTAGTATCTACTTTGTCATAGAAACGAAGATCACATGCTTCGATTGGTTTATTGTCATTCAGTTTAAATGATAATAAAACCGCTTTTTTTAGCCATTGGTGAACAACCCACTCACCATCAATTTTTTCAGCGACACGAAGTGTACCGTTGTCTAAAGCCGTCAATGCTTCTTCAACAGCTTGACGAATTTCAGTTGGACAATCCGTTGCACTATAGTTTGCACGGTCTTCAAAGGCTTGCTCAATGATTGTAGAAAGCTGAGACATGATCTTCCTTCTTCCAAAAAATAAATTTCGGAGATTTTACACTAATTTGGATCAAGAATCTTTGAAAAAAGTCGTTACAATAAATTGTTGTAAGAATATGCAATAAAACGGTAATAAATACGGAGTTTATTGTTTTTTATCTATAATTTTTAATTATACAATTATCCTTAATTTGTATCAAAAAATAACAAAAAGTAATCAGTTTTTGTATAAAAAGTTATCGGTCGATCTTTTATGATGCGAATACAGAAACAATTATATTTAATAAGAGCATTTTGAGGAGAGTTCAATGAAAGCTTTGCGTCTTATTTTAGCAGCTGGTGCTTTAACTGCAATTGCAGGTACTACATTTGCAGCAGACGAACAAGTTGTTAAAGAATCAGTTTACGCATTTCCTTCTTATCTAGATCCTGTTTCGGTACGTGCGGAAGTAGGAACCACAGGTTATGGTGGTGCGATTTCTTATCGTGTGAATCCTTATGTAGCTTTAAGCCTTGGTTATAATGGTGGTGATATCTCTTGGTCCGATGAGTTGAAAATTGACGGCACTAAGTATGATATGGATATGGATAACAATAATACCTATCTAAATGCCGAAATTTATCCATGGGGTGCAAGCCAGAATACATTTGCACGCTCACTTTATGTAGCGGCAGGTGTTGGATACTTGGATAATGATTATGGTTTAACCAAGAATGTAGGCGGCAACAGTTTAGTCAAAGTGAATGGTGAGCGTTTCACGACATCTTCAACTCAAAGCGCTAAGATTGACGGTACAATGAGCTATGATAATAACATTTCACCCTATGTCGGTTTTGGTCTAAATACACCTGTATATAAGAATATTGGTGTATTTGGTGAAGTCGGTGCATATTACACAGGCAACCCAACAGTGAGCTTGAAAACTTCAGGCGATGATCAAATCATTGGTAGTAATGGTAATACCTTAGAAAGTGCTGTTGAAAAAGAACAGCATAATATTGAAAACAAGAGTAAATACGAATGGATGCCTGTGGCAAAAGTGGGTATGAGCTTTAAGTTCTAAGCTGTCATTCAATAAAAAAACGAGCGTAAAGCTCGTTTTTTTATGTCTTGATCTATTTATTCGTCAGGATAGGCTACTCTTTTGAGTGCTTTAATATCTGTTTTTGGAGAGCATAAAGAAATAAACTCATAGCCATAACCACGTAATAAATGCCCTTTACGTACGGCAATCCATGTTGTGTTTACACCAAAAATATCTGTTTTGAGTTGTTCTAAACGGTAGTCTTTATCATTGTCATAGGCGACATCATTGACAATACCGACCCCCATATTCAATTCAACATAGGTTTTAATGACATCGGCATCGAGGGCAGACATTACGATGTCTGCATGTAAATGTGCATCTTCAAATGCTTTATCAATTTTTGAACGTCCTGTAAAACCACCGTGATAAGTGATTAACGGATATTCAGCCAATACCTCTAAGTTAATTTTATCTAACTTGGTTAAAGGGTGGTCTTTCGGTGTAATGATGCTATGGTGCCACTCATAATAAGGTACGCTCGCAAGATTATCTTCAGTGGTTAATGATTCAGTTGCGATACCAATATCTGCTTCACCTTGTAGTAGCATTTCTGCGATTTCAACGGGGCTAGCTTGTTGTAAAACCAAATGTACTTTTGGAAATAATTTTTTAAATTGATTCACAATTGGGGGAAGAACATAACGTGCTTGGGTATGTGTGGTTGCAATCGTTAATGTGCCCTCATCAACTTTATTAAAATCATCTGCGAGACGTTTAATATTGTCAGCATCAACCAACATACGCTCCACAATGCTTAATAAAGATTGACCTGGTTCAGTCAAACCAAGTAAACGTTTACCTTTGCGTACAAAGAGCTGTACACCCAATTCATCTTCTAAATCTTTAATGTGTTTACTGACACCTGATTGGGAGGTATAAAGTGCCGCAGAAGCTTCAGTTAAATTAAAGTTTTGGCGAACAGTTTCTCGAATAATTCTGAGTTGTTGAAAGTTCATAATAATTTTTCCACATAAGAGATGAGAAACGGTTAAAGCTTCGCAAGGATATTTTAACCGTTCTCAAGATATTATTCTAAGCAACTTGAGTCGTTTGGTCTGCAAATAAATGAAGTTGAGCCGCACTAATCCAAACGGTTTGATTTGGTCTAAATTGATGTAAGTTTGCTTCTTCTACACTGAGTAAAATCTCAATGGTGCGTCCACTACGATCTTGTAATTCCGCAATAACTTTACCTGCAATCCATACCTCACGTATAAATGTCGCTTCTATGGTATTCGGTTGAGGTCGGGTATGAATATGTAATTCATTTGGTCGTGCAAATGCAATGACTTTTCCTTGCGGTGCTTCCAGTGATGTCGGTAATTGAATGCGATCATCACCGATACGGATAATACCGCCTGTATGTTCACCTTCAAAACGATTTGCTTGACCTAAGAAATCAAAAACAAAGGGGGTTGCAGGTTTTTCATACACTTCACGAGGTGAACCGATTTGCTCAACATCACCTTTGTTCATGACGATGATTTGATCCGCAACTTCTAAGGCTTCTTCTTGGTCATGGGTAACAAAAATTGATGTGATGTGTAGTTCATCATGTAAGGTACGCAACCAACGACGTAATTCTTTACGAACTTTGGCATCTAGCGCACCAAATGGTTCATCGAGTAATAAAACACGAGGTTCAACTGCTAAGGCGCGTGCTAAGGCAATACGTTGACGTTGCCCACCTGAAAGCTGAGCAGGGTAACGATCGGCTAAGAAACCCAGTTGAACCAAGTCTAATAAGCGCGTGACACGTTTTTTAATCTCGGCTTCTGATGGGCGTGTTGCACGTGGGCGAACACGTAAACCAAAAGCGATATTGTCAAACACAGTCATGTGGCGAAATAAAGCATAATGCTGAAATACAAAACCAACTTGGCGTTCACGGACATGAATATTGGTCGCATCTTCACCTTCAAGAAGAACCTGACCATGATCAGCAGATTCTAAACCCGCGATGATGCGTAGTAGAGTCGTCTTACCACAGCCTGAAGGGCCAAGTAACGCAACCAATTCACCTTCAGGAAAGTCTAAAGAGATATTTTTGAGTGCATGGAATGCACCGAAGTTTTTTTCAATATTTTTAACTTGAATACTCATGTGTTTATTCCTTAGTGACTTGGTTGATCTTGGTTAGATTGATATTCATTGTCTTGACGTATTTCTAACCAAGTTTTCAAGATCAAAGTGATGATCGCTAAAAATGCCAGTAACGAAGACACAGCAAATGCAGCACTAAAGGTATATTCGTTATAAAGAATCTCAACGTGTAAAGGTAAGGTATTGGTTTCCCCACGGATGTGTCCTGAAACCACAGACACCGCACCAAACTCACCCATTGCACGGGCATTACACAGAATCACACCGTAAATCAAACCCCATTTAATATTTGGCAATGTCACTTTCCAAAAGGTCTGCCAACCTGAAGCACCGAGGACAATCGCAGCTTCTTCTTCTTCAGTACCCTGTGCTTCCATAAGCGGAATTAATTCACGAGCAACAAAAGGAACAGTAATAAAAATAGTGGCTAAGACAATGGCAGGTACGGCATACAGGATTTTAATATCGTGATCCATTAACCAACCGCCAACCCAACCTTGTGAACCAAAAATCAGAACCAACATTAAACCTGCAATCACAGGGGAGACGGAGAATGGCATGTCAATAATGGTGGTTAAGATGGCTTTACCACGGAATTGAAATTTAGCCACAGCCCAAGCAGCCGCTACACCAAAAACCACATTAATCGGTACAGCAATTGCTGCTGTCAGTAAGGTTAGTTTGACTGCTGACAGTGTGTCTGAATCAGTTAAGGCATTGATGTAAACTGAAAGACCTTGTTTAAATGCTTCAACAAAAACCAAAATGAGTGGCAGCATCAAGCAACTTAAGAAGAAAATCAGTGCAATGCTAATTAAGGTATAACGGACCCATGTTGGTTCACGGGTTGAATCGCGAGACTGCAACTTCACGGCTAAAGCATTGCTATTGGTATTTAAACTCATTGTGCAGTTCTCCCTGTACGACGGCTCGCCCATGCTTGTACTAAATTAATTAAAAATAAGATGGCAAAAGAGAGAACAAGCATCACGACAGCAATCGTAGTCGCTCCAGCATAATCATATTCTTCTAAACGAGAGATGATCATGAGGGGGGCAATTTCAGTCTTATAGGGTTGGTTGCCTGCAATAAAAATAACGGAACCATATTCACCGACACCACGAGCAAATGCCAAGGCAAAACCTGTTAATAGTGCAGGGAATAGGATGGGTAAAATGATTTTAGTAATGGTCTGCCAGCGATTTGCACCGAGTGCAGAAGCTGCTTCTTCTAATTCAGTTTCAATGTCACTCAAAACAGGTTGTACAGTACGCACCACAAATGGCAAGCCAATAAAGATTAAGGCAAGCGTAATCCCAATTGGTGTATAGGCAACTTGGATACCAAGTGGTTCAAGATATTGTCCGATCCAACCTGTAGGCGCATATAAAGAGGTCAATGCAATCCCTGCCACTGCAGTGGGCAAAGCAAAAGGTAAGTCGACTAAAGCATCGACAATTCTTTTACCTGGAAAATTATAACGAACCAAGCACCAAGCCAGTAGTATGCCAAAGATTACATTGACTAAAGACGCAATCAATGCGGCACTAAAGCTGAGTTGTAACGATTTTAAAATTCGTTCTGAAGTTAAAATTTCCCATAATCCATCCCATCCAATCCCTAAAGATTTGATAAATACAGCTGATAAAGGAATAAGTACGATAAAAGACACATAAGCGAGGGTGAAGCCCAAAGACAGACCAAACCCAGGCAGCACTCGGGAACGCTGCGACATGATATTTCCTCAAAGAGAAATATTTGCTAAAACCAGCAAATAAATAACACTAAAACCAAAAAATACTGAGAGCGGAATCTAGGCAAATTTCAAATTAAAATTTGCCTGACGCATTCGATTTACAGGTTGCAGTTTTTTTTCAGGCAACATGTAATTAAGGATGTCTGGAAAAGGGCCAAACCCAGATGCCACATTAATATGACCTACTTGCCCCAAATTGATGGGTGTCAGTTTCCACGCTTGTGCCAGTTGTAAAGCATCGAAATAGCCTAACCAAGGATCATTTTCACTAATCAATAAGGTGGTTGGCACATCAATATTGAGCTGATGAAAATATTGTTTATAGTCAGTCAAACTGTGACGAGCAAAGCCAGCTTCGCCAAAACGTGCAGGATTTGCAGGGGCAACCAAAACTAAGTTCTTTACCTTTGCGCTTAATTCTGGATGTTCTGCAAGTGCAGCAACACTGGTTAAACAGCCAAAGCTATGCGCAACGATTTGTATGGGTGCTTTAACAGCTGCAACGGTTTTGACAAATTGGGCAACCCATTCACTTAATACTGGACGATCCCAATTTTTCTGTTGAACGCGAGAGCTAGACACGAGTTGTTGTTGTAACCAAGACTGCCAATGCTGTGCTTCGCTACCGCCAACACCGGGAACAATTACGGTATGAATCATGTCCGCTCTCCTTATTTACCTAATTAGTAAATTATTTTGTGGTGCTGTTGATCTTGACGATTTGATCGAAAATACCGCCATTATCAAAATGAGTTTTTTGTACTTTTGTCCAACCACCAAACTCTTTATCGATCGTGACAAGCTTAAGAGGTTTAAATGTGGTGCTGTATTTCTTTAAAACAGCTGCGTTGCGAGGACGATAGAAGTTACGTGCTGCAATTTCTTGACCCGCTGGAGAATATAAGTAGTTCAAATAGCCACGAGCGATTTGTAAATTGCCTTTTTTCTCAGCATTCTTTTCTACTACTGCAACGGGTGGCTCAGCGAGAATTGAAAGTGAAGGTGTAACAATCTCAAATTTACCCGGTTGTTCACGTACTGCGAGGAAAGCTTCATTTTCCCAAGCCAGTAACACATCACCAATACCACGTTCAGCAAATGTTGTGGTTGCACCACGCGCACCTGAATCAAGTACTTTGGTTTGTTTATAAATTTGGCGAACAAATTCTTGTGCCTTAGCATCGTTACCACCTTTTTGGTGTTTTGCCCATGCCCAAGCACCTAAGTAGTTCCAACGTGCGCCACCCGATGTTTTCGGGTTTGGCGTAATAATTTCTACACCTGGTTTAACTAAATCACCCCAGTCTTTGATTTGTTTTGGGTTGCCTTTACGCACAAGGAAAACAATGGTTGAAGTATATGGCGTTGCATTTTGCGGAAGTTTCTTCTGCCAATCTGCTGGAAGTAACTTTGCATTTTCTGCAATTTCATCAATGTCCGCAGCAAGTGCTAGTGTTACGACATCAGCATTTAAACCATCAATGACAGCACGAGCTTGTTTGCCTGAACCACCATGAGATTGCTTAAAATCAATATCCTGACCAGTGCGTTGTTTCCAAAAAGCACCAAATTGTTTGTTGAAATCTGTATACAGTTCGCGAGTTGGATCATAAGACACATTTAAAAATTCTTGTGCTGCAAATGAAGAAACTGAGAGTAATGCGGCAATAACACCGACTTTAACTTGAGAAAAACGCATGAGAACCCCTTAAATCGATCTGTTATCAGCAGACCTTCAATCATTGTTTGGAATATGGATGCAGCATAACGTCAGTTTTTTTGCAAAAAAAATAATTAAAATCGAATTTAATATGAATAAAAAAGAAATATAAAAAAGAGATAAGTTATGCTGATTTTTTGATAATAGATTGGTTTATAGCTATAAAATCATTATGTTAAAAGCATTTGGTTTTGAATGCTTATTTAAAAAATTAGTTGAGGTCGATTGGGGGGGGGGAGTTGTTTTGCATACCTCTACTTATTTGAGTTGTTTATAAACCATAAGATTCTCACTCATAATAAATCTGGCGAGGTTTCTGTGATCTGGCTTTTCCGAAGATTATGTTTCAAGGTATGATGAGGACAGACTTTAGACTGAACTCTCGATCATGCAGTGTTATAAAAATGGACAATTGATTGATTCGATCCCATTGTTAGATCGAGCCTTCCATTATGGAGATGGTTGCTTTACCACTGCACGAATTTTTCAAGATCGTTTTGAACTCAAACAACTTCACTTTGCACGTCTAACATTAGCCTGCCAACGTTTAAACCTTGATGCTGATTTATCCTTGATCGACACTGCACTGGCTCAGCTACAACAACAGCACTTTACTCTAAACGGCACGTTAAAAATCGTGATTAGTCGGGGCGAGGGAGATCGAGGATATAGTCTGCCGCTACATGCTGCCGATGTTTATGTCTGGTATTACCCTAAAGTCATGCAAGCTTTTCAACCTGAATGGATTGAGAGTGGGGTGTTAAACCATGCTCTAGGTTTAAACATGCCACATTTAGTGGGTTTGAAAACATTGAATCGCCTAGAACAAGTTGTATTGAAGCAAGAAGTAGACAAGCAAGGTTGGCTTGAAGCACTGGTGAGCGATGTACAGGGTTATATTGTTGAAGGGGTGAGCAGTAATTGTTTTATTCGTATAAATGATCGATGGATTACCCCTGAACTTCGTTATAATGGCGTCCACGGTGTCATGCGCGCCAAGATTTTGTCTCGAATGCAACAAAACAACATTGAGTGTGAGCAAGGCTGTGTAGAAATTAGTGATATTGGACGTATTCAGAGCCTATTTTTCTGTAATGCTTTGCATCCGATGAAAGCAGTGGTCCGATTTAATGGTCGGGCTTTTGAACAGCAACCCTACCTTGATTTATTTGAAACTTTAAAACTTAGCCAGATTGATGAATATGCCAAAGCCGCCAAGCTCAACGAAAAGTAAGAAAAAACCAAAAGCTAAACAGCAGTCTAGATTTTCTATGAAAACCTTGTTGATTGTAATGAGTGTTTTTATATTGCTGACCTTCGGTGTTTTATGGGCAAGTCTATTTAAGAATTATCCGATCGAAGGGAAGAAACAAGTTTTAGTCATCTCTTCGGGTGATACTTACTCAAAATTTATTGATCATTTATCTAAAGAAAATAAAATCAATTTTCCTATTATTTTAAAGCTTTACCAAAAGTTTATGATTCATGATAGCTTGAAAGCTGGCGTGTATGAAGTCAATAAAGGCATGAGTGTTCGTCAAGTACTCGAAATGTTATCTGATGCTGAAAATGCACAAATGAATCGTATTTTACTGATCGAAGGGACAACATTTAAACAATTGCTGCAAAATTTAAAGAAAGATCCGAATGTCAGCAAGACCATTTTAGATCTACCACAAGATCAATTATTAAAAGCTTTAGATATTCCTTATTCACATCCTGAAGGGTTATTTGCACCAGATACTTATTTCTTTGCTAAGGGTGAAACGGATAAAAAAATCTTAACAGATTTATATCGCCGTCAAATGAAATCATTGGATGAAGCTTGGGCAAAGAAAGCACCTAATTTACCTTATAACGATAAATATCAAGCTTTAATCATGGCTTCGATTATTGAAAAAGAAACCAGTTTAGATAGTGAGTTAGAACAAGTTTCAGGTGTGTTTGTGCGTCGTTTAAAAATAGGTATGCGCTTACAAACAGACCCAACCGTGATTTATGGGATGGGTGATAATTATAAGGGTAATATCACGCGTAATGATTTACGGACGCCAACACCTTATAATACATATACGATCAATGGTTTGCCGCCAACTCCGATTGCATTACCAAGTAAAAAAGCAATTGAAGCAGCGATGCATCCTGATGATGCTCAGAATATTTATTTTGTTGCGACAGGCAATGGTGGGCATAAATTTACGGCCTCTCTAGAAGATCATAATCGTGCAGTTCAAGAATATTTAACTGCGTTACGTGCAAAGCAAAAGTAGGATGAATGATGTTTATTAGTTTTGAAGGTACGGAAGGTGTAGGGAAAACGACACTCATTCGTAAAATTCATCAGTACTTTGAACAACAAGGTAAAGAAGTCGTTTTGACCCGTGAGCCGGGTGGAACGCCGTTAGCTGAACAGATTCGCTCCTTATTGTTGGCGGTGAATCATGAAGAGCAAATGAGTCATGATACTGAGCTATTATTGATTTATGCAGCACGTGCGCAACATTTACAACAAGTCATTATCCCTGCTTTAAATGCAGGCAAGATCGTTTTAAGTGATCGTTTTACTGATGCAAGTTTTGCTTATCAATGTTCTGGACGTGGTTTAAGTCAGGAAAAGTTGCAATTGTTAAATCAAACGTTTGTTGCGAAAATGCCAAATATTACCTTTTGGTTGGATGCCCCGATAGAGTTAGGCATGACCCGCGCTCGAGAGCGTGGAGCATTGGATCGTTTTGAACAAGAAAAATTAAGTTTTTTTGCGAAAGTTCGTGAGGGTTATGCAACCTTGTGGCAAGCAGAGCCTGAACGGATGAAGCGATTGGATGCAACGCAGAATGCGGATGTGGTGTTTGAAGAGGCTTTGCAATATTTGAAATAGGCCAGTTCTAATGAATAAAGATCATGATAGCTATCATTTAGATAAGGCAATTGATGCGATATCTAGTCATACTGAACTCGCTGTTTTTATTAAAAAATTACATCAGAATTTTATAGATGATCCAAACAATTGGGAGAATATTAATTTAGCTGATTTCCTTGCCGCTTTAGCTGCATGGACTGAAGATATAGATGGATATTATAAAAATACAGATCAGAGTGAGCGTTTAGATCAGCCTGATTGGAAAACTTTCGCAGAAATTCTTATGGCTGCTCGGATTTATGAGTAATTATCTGTGTTAAGAATATAAGGTCTAACTGTTATTTTTAGCACAGATATTGTTTTTTGAAAATTATTCAGTCTTTATGGTTGGAGTCTGTATATTAATTTAAAACTTAATAAAATAAACTATTGATATTTTTGGAAATGTTTAAATAAAATAAATTGAATGGTTAGATGTTTTTTATTTATAAGTGAATTTATTTTTTATTAATATTATTTTTGATTTAATTTTAACTTTTGTATATATTGGCTTTGTTTTAAATACAGGGGTGTTTTTAGTTTAATTATTTATTTTTACTTAATATTTTTTATTTATATAAACTTATAATTAATAGTGAGAGGGTGCTATGGCTTATTTAAAAAATTTTAAACAATTATCGTTGGTTATTGCATTAAGTATGAGTCTGGTTGCATGTAACGATAGTAATAATGATCAAGATCAAAAAAATGTAGTACAAACACCAGTAGTGACACCATCAGCGAGTATAGCCTTACAAGTATTTGATAACAGCACTGGAATACAGCTTACGACAGCAAAAGTAAGTGTGCTTAATACAGCCTTATCAGCAGACACCGATGCAGAGGGTAAAGCTGAATTAAAAAAGGTGACCATTGGGCGTACCGTTCTTAAAATTAGTAAGGCCGGATATGCAGACCAGTTTATTACCGTTGATTTAGTTGATAAACAGGAATTATCTGGGCTTTTGGTACAACTCATTCCCCTACAATTAGGTGGTACTGTATCTGCTGCGACGGGTGGAACAGTGACACTGACGGGGAGCACTGCACAAGTTATTATTTCACCAAACAGCCTTAAACGTACTGATGGGCAAGCGATTCAAGGCAATGTTTCTGTAAGCTTTGCTTTAATTAACACTGCACAAGAAATTCGCAATATGCCAGGTGATTTATCAACGCAAATTAATAATGTGCGATCACCTCTTGAGAGTTTTGGGGCAATGATTGTGGATTTGCGAGATAGTACAGGCGCAAAAGTTGAACTGATTGCAAATCAACTGGCAAATATCCGTATTCCATTAATGGCGAGGGGAACACCGCCGTCGACAATACCTCTTTATTATTTTGATTCACAGCGTGGGGAGTGGTTACAGGATGGTACAAGGGTGCTTACACTGCAATCAGATACTAATGGAAATAGATTCTATACAGGTAGTTCAACAACACTGGATACGGTGAATGCGGACGTTCCATATCAAACCACAAATGTTACAGGCTGTTTGGCTGAAGCAAATGGTAAGCGTGTTGCGAATGCTCAAATTCTATTAGAAGGAAAGAACTATTCTGGTTATAGCACAGTTAAAACAAATGCAAATGGTGAATTCACCATCTTGGCGAAACAAAATTCGATTGTGCTAATTAATGGGCAAAATAATAATTTGCGTAGTAATACAGTTGAACATACAGTATTAACTGCAAATACAACTTTAAATGAATGTCTTACTTTAACTGAGCCAAGTCAAAATATTACGGTGAGATTATCTTGGGGACAAAATCCTCAAGATATTGATTCACATATGATTGCACCTGATGGAAGTCATATTTATTATCAAAATGAAGGTGCATTATTACAACATCCATTCCTAAATTTAGATGTGGATGATACTGATAGTTATGGGCCAGAAATCGTGACATTAAGTAAATTGATGGTTGGTGAAT
This sequence comes from Acinetobacter tjernbergiae DSM 14971 = CIP 107465, assembly GCF_000374425.1. GTDB lineage: Bacteria > Pseudomonadota > Gammaproteobacteria > Pseudomonadales > Moraxellaceae > Acinetobacter > Acinetobacter tjernbergiae. The sequence goes on from NZ_KB894354.1 coordinate 183,787, forward strand.
ATCATTATTTTGTCCATAATTATTCAGGAACATCAAATCCTGGGATTCTAGGTTCTCCAATAAAAGTAGAGTTAAACTCTTTAAAAGGAACTCAGATTTTTACACCAACGATTGGTTCTGGTGAAAGCTTTTACTGGAGTGCATTTAAGATTAAAGTTGCTGAAAATTGTGATGTGACTGTAATACCAACAAAACAGTGGTTAAGTGCTGAACCTACAGTTGCAGCATCTGCAGTTAAATATTGTTCTAAATAAGACTCTACTCTGATATTCCACTGTATAACAGTGGAATATCATGCATAAGTATAAAAATTATGCCTTTTAGAATGTTATCCTTTTGTTATTTGTTTCATACTACTTGCTTCGTAGAGGATCAATATCAAAGATTAATTGGGAGGTGCTGAACTTTTTACAATAATTCACTTAAATGCTGTTTTCTGATTGTAAATTTTTAGTCTGCTGATATATCCTATAAATTAATTACAATCAATAAAGGTTTATACATGAGAAAAATGCTTCTATTTTTTTTTCTTACTTGTTCTGCTCATACTGAAATTTTAGCTAATTCAGAAGTAGAAAATACAGAGCAGTTAATAAATAAAAAGACACAAGTAGTAGCAAAAGACAAGAGTAATATTATTAAAAAAGGTGACTCTCCTGTTATTAATATAATACAGGGGGTTAGTGAAAGCACTACAATTAAAGTGCATATTAACTTTGAAAATGAGCCAGATAAACCTTTAAGTGAATATACTGTTGCTTCAAAAGTTAATTACACTGCTTATAAAATAAGAGCGCAATTAGTTAATAAAGATTCATTTGTACCTAAAACAGTGATTATAACTGTTAATGGTGATAGTTTAGGTGTATCTATGGAGTACATTGCAAAAGATAGTCATGGTGAGAATGTTATTTCTTATTATGAAAGTAAATTCAAGCTTAATGATGAATACCGATACGAAGTACAATAAAATAGGTTCTCTATTTATTTACACTGATTATCTATTTGCAGTATTGAGTATTAGAACTCCAAATTTATTCATAGAGGGATTGGTAGGAAATAGTATTGTTGGTCAATCTGTTATTATGCATTTGTAATCTTTAAAAGGTTTGGGTAACTTTTTTTGGTGAGGGAAATCTAAGAAATTCTCAAGATGAGTTTTTATAAATTTATATGGAAGTAGCTTAAATATTTTATGGAAGATGATTCTAAACATTTAGAATTTTTAGAAAAAAGATCAAAATTTAGTAACTTTTAACTAGATGATTTATGTGGGATTAGGTGAAGATTGATGCAAAAAGATAATTATGTTTCTATTTGGGTTGGAGTATTAGATTCTAGCAATTCATTAGATAATTATACCTTTAATAATTATTCCTTAGATGGTGAGTGTGAAGGTTCTACTTTCTCAAATAAATTTGAAATTGATTTCGTTGATGATGATCTTATTGAAAAGAGTTTCTTTAGTTTGAGTAGTGATTTAGGTGTGGTTTTAGATGGTTTTTCTTATTGTGAAAAGATAATAAAAGAAATAAATTTAAAGCTGGATTTTCCTATTAACTCAATAATACTAGTTTATAATTATTTATATAATTTAGAGCGTAAGACATCAGAAGATATTACTTTCTTTTGTGCAGTTCCTTATAAGTAACTAATTGTTTTGTTGGGCTAACATTCATTTTATATAATGCAGCCCAACTACTAATGTTTATTTTATCACTCATTCACCAACAACTGTTCTACCTTAAAATTCGGTGGCGTTAAAACCGTCTTGCGAATCTCATTCGAGAGTTCTGGATAATCCAGTGTGTAATGCAAACCACGTGATTCTTTACGCTCCATCGCACAACGTACAATCATTTCAGAAACTAAAACTAAGTTGCGTAGCTCGATCAAGTTTTTACTAACACGATAGCCTTGATAATATTCGTTAATTTCACGTTTCAGCATTTCGATGCGGTGTAAGGCACGTTGTAAACGTTTAGTGGTGCGAACAATACCCACATAGTTCCACATAGTTGAGCGTAATTCATCCCAGTTTTGTAGAATCACAACATCTTCATCTGCATCAGTCACTTGAGATTCATCCCAAGAGGGTACATCTGGAAATTCAAAGCTAACATTATGTTTGCTTTGAATATCTTCTGCTGCACTCATGCCATACACGAAACATTCAAGCAGTGAGTTGCTTGCCATACGGTTAGCACCGTGTAAACCTGTATATGAAGTTTCGCCAATGGCATATAAACCATCTAAGTCAGTTTGGCTATGCTCATCTACAACGACACCGCCGCAGGTATAGTGTGCTGCTGGAACAACAGGAATCATATCTTTTGTAATATCAATCCCAAGTTCGAGCAAGCGTGCATAAAGAGTAGGAAAGTGCTCGGTGATAAATTCTGGTGATTTATGTGTGATGTCTAACCAAACATGACGAATACCAAGACGTTTGATTTCATAGTCAATCGCACGCGCAACAATATCACGTGGCGCAAGTTCAGCACGTTCATCAAGACGTAACATAAAACGCTCACCGTCAGGCAAACGTAAATAAGCACCTTCGCCACGCATGGCTTCTGTAATCAAGAAAGAACGAGCCTGAGGATGGTATAAGCAAGTTGGATGGAATTGGTTAAACTCCATATTTGCAACACGACAACCTGCACGATACGCCATTGCAATACCATCACCCGTTGCAATGTCAGGGTTGGAAGTATAGAGATAAGCTTTCATTGCGCCACCACAGGCCAATGCTGTGAAAGGGGCTAAGAATGTATGGACTTGTTCACTCTTTTCATTTAATGCATATAAACCAATAGCACGATTATTTTTGTCTTGATGACCAAGTTTATGTAATGTGATGAGGTCAATCGCAATGTAATTTTCAAAAATTGTAATATTTTTTCGTTCTTTAGCACGTTCAACAAGCGTGGTTGAAATTGCTTTGCCTGTTGCATCGGCTGAATGGATAATACGGCGTTGTGAGTGACCACCTTCACGGGTGAGGTGTAATTGCTCATCATCGTCTAAGGTGAATTGGACACCTTGGTTTAATAAGAAATCAACAGAAGGCTTACCGCCTTCGACCGTATGTTTGACTGCATCTAATTCACAAAGATGTCCACCTGCAATCATAGTGTCATTAATATGTTGTTGAATTGAATCAGTCTCGTCTAAGACCGCAGCAACACCACCTTGCGCATAAAAAGTACTGGCTTCTGTGAGCTCTGCTTTTGCTAAAATGGCAATGTTGTAATGACTCGGTAAAGAGAGTGCAAGACTTAAACCTGCACCGCCACTGCCCACAATAATCACATCAAAATGGTGAATTGTTTTTAAATCAGGCATGTCGATCTGCTTCAGTTTTAAACGTTCGCTAATGACAACGCTTTTTTACAAAAAAGGCAAGTGCCAATCTGCTTAGAATTGAACGATTTTTTAGCGAATGTTCACAAATTTTGTTGATATCAATTATCAATAACCTTGAGTCATTAAATGATCATGATTAATACATTGTTTTAATCTGGGTTTAAGCTGTTTATATAATATTCACAATATAGAATAACTCATGGATACAAACTCCATAATTTATTCACAATTCATCACGCTAGATCATTGTATGCATTGAAAATATAAACATATTTTTACGAAATCTTAGCTTGGGTTATGATAAAAACATAATCTTAATATTTTACAGATTATTCGCTCGCAGGTTCTCACTTCATGAAAAGTCGCTATTTACAACAAGGAATGTATGCTGCGGTATTTACGGTAGCAGCTGTACAAGTTAACGCAGCCTCACCAGTAGATTTTTCGAATCTCGTAGAGCAGGTAAGCCCTGCTGTTGTGAGTGTGAATGTTGTGAAAAAAATGACTCAGGAAGAGTTATTACAACAACAAGTTCCAGAAATTCTACGCCGTTTCTTTGGTAACCAAGTCATTATCCCTCAACAGCAGGGGCCACAAGAAAAGACGGCATACGGTAGTGCATTTTTTATTAGTAAAGATGGCTACTTGGTTACAAATCATCATGTGATTGCGGATGCGTCGCGTATCAGTATTACCTTAAATGATCGACGTGAACTTGATGCAACTTTAGTGGGAAGTGATGAGCGTACAGATGTTGCTGTACTCAAAGTAAATGGCACAAATTTTCCAGAATTAAAAGTTGGTAATGTAAGCCAGCTTAAAGTCGGTGAGCCTATTTTAGCGATTGGTTCACCTTTTGGTTTTGATTATTCTGCTTCTGCAGGAATTGTCAGTGCTAAATCACGGAATATGAGTGGTGAAACCTCTGTTCCATTTATTCAAACTGATGCAGCTTTAAATCCTGGTAACTCAGGTGGCCCACTATTCAACCAACGAGGCGAGGTTGTCGGTGTGAACTCACGTATCTTTAGTGGTACAGGTGGTTATATGGGCTTGTCATTCTCGATTCCGATTGATGTAGCGATGGATGTGGTACAACAGCTGAAAACCAATGGTAAAGTGACTCGTTCTTATCTTGGTGTGATGTTGCAAGATATTGATCGCAACCTTGCAGAAGCGTACAAACTACCAAAACCAGAAGGTTCACTAATCAATCAAGTTACGCCAAAGTCTCCTGCTGAAAAAGCAGGTTTAAAATCGGGTGATGTGATTTTAAAAATTAATGGTTCTTCTATTTCACGTACCAGTGATTTGCTGAATGTATTAAACCGTGTAGCGCCGAGCCAAACTGTTCAATTAGAAGTGTTGCGTGACGACAAAGTACGCACTATTTCAGCTACTCTAGGTACTGCACCAGATGATACGCCAGCCGCTGAGGATAAGAATAATCCAACCAGTGGTTTGGGAATGAGTATTCGTAATTTAACTCCTGAAGAGCAAGCAAAATTGGATGTTCGTGGGGGGATTTTAGTACAAGATGTTAAACGTGGTGGCTTAGCCTCGTTATCAAATATTGTTGCAGGTGATGTTATTCTTCAAGTAAATGGCACAGCAATTTCAAACAGCCAAATGTTTGCAAAAACTGTTGCGGCGTTACCAAAAAATAGTGTTGCGCGTATCGCAATTATTCGCCAAGGGCAGCGTGCAATTTTAGGTTTGCGTTTACCGTAATCGCTCCTAAATATTCTAAAACCACTCTGAAATAGGGTGGTTTTTATTTTGTAATACACAAGTGTTTAGACTAGTGTATGCAGTCGAGCATGGATTGATGAAATAAGTAAGATTTATGAGTACTATTTTTGATTTAAGAATAACAGTACAACCTGAACATATTGATGTTTTAGGTCATGTCAATAACGTCATGTATATTCAGTGGATGCAAGATGTAGCAGCAGCCCATATCGAAACATTAGGTTTGGGTCTAGCTCAATACTTAGAGCTCAGACATGCGATGGTGGCGGTTGAACATCATGTTCAGTATCGAAAAGCTGCACTTGAAGGAGAAGAAGTCATCTTGCGGACATGGTTAGATGATATTAATGCACTCTATTCTTTTCGTCAGTACGCATTTTACCGTCCCAAAGATCAAAGTATTTTATTTGTAGGGAATACCAAATGGGCGTGTATCGAGATCGCAACAGGTCGTCCGAAACGTATGTCACCCAGTTTTACCCATGCTTATCAGCCCATCGCTGCTGATTTAAACCCGATGGATTTTTCAATGTTATATGGGTAAATCGAATGGTTGAGATTCTTACCTAGTGGCTTCAAGGGAATAATTATTTTGAATACATTGAAAAGCTGTTCTGTTATAATCGGCAACAATTTTATTTAACCGCTTTGGCTCATAACTTTTTAAAAGTATAGGGCATTCTATTTTCTCAAGGTAACCCATGGCGCAAGCTAAAAAATCCGTAGATATCAAAAATATACGCAACTTCTCGATCATTGCTCATATTGACCATGGTAAGTCCACTTTGGCTGACCGTTTTATTCAAATGTGCGGTGGCTTACAAGATCGTGAGATGCAAGCTCAAGTATTAGACTCTATGGAGATTGAGCGTGAGCGAGGGATTACCATTAAAGCGGCATCCGTTACTTTGTATTACACGCATCCAAATGGTCAAGAATATCAATTAAACTTTATTGATACTCCAGGGCACGTCGACTTTTCTTATGAAGTGTCACGTTCTTTGGCTGCATGCGAAGGTGCTTTATTGGTTGTTGATGCTGCACAAGGTGTTGAGGCACAGTCAGTAGCAAATTGCTATACGGCAATTGAGCAAGGTCTAGAAGTTTTACCCATCTTAAATAAGATTGATTTACCTCAAGCTGAACCTGAGCGTGTGATCCACGAAATTGAAGAAATTATCGGGATTGAAGCAACAGATGCGCCGACGTGTTCAGCGAAAACAGGTTTAGGTGTTGAAGGTGTATTAGAGCGTTTAGTCGATGTCATTCCTGCACCAGAAGGTGATCGTGATGCGCCATTACAAGCGTTAATTATCGATTCATGGTTTGATAACTACCTCGGTGTTGTTTCTCTCGTCCGTATCAAGCAAGGTCGTATCCGTAAGGGCGATAAAATGTTGGTGAAGTCTACAGGACAAGCGCATCCTGTAACGTCTGTGGGTGTATTCAACCCTAAACATACTGAAACTGATATTTTGGAAGCTGGTGAAGTTGGCTTCGTTATTGCTGGGATTAAAGATATTTTTGGTGCGCCTGTAGGCGACACGATTACTTTGTCGAACACGCCAGATGTTGCTATTTTACCAGGTTTTAAAAAGGTTAAACCACAGGTCTATGCTGGTCTTTTCCCAATTGATTCAAGTGACTTTGAACCATTCCGTGAAGCACTACAAAAATTACAAATTAACGATTCAGCATTATTCTTTGAACCAGAAAGTTCAGATGCTTTAGGCTTCGGTTTCCGTTGTGGATTCTTAGGCATGCTACATATGGAAATCGTACAAGAGCGTTTAGAGCGTGAGTATGATCTTGATTTGATTAGCTCTGCACCGACAGTAATCTATGAAGCGCTCACCAAAAAAGGTGACATCATTTATATCGACAGTCCGTCGAAAATGCCAGATGGTTCAACAGTTGAAGATTTACGTGAACCAATTGCTGAATGTCATATTCTTGTGCCACAGGAATATTTAGGTAATGTGATGACTTTATGTATTGAGCGTCGTGGCATTCAAAAAGACATGAAGTTTTTGGGTAACCAAGTGTCGATCACTTTTGAAATTCCTCTAGCAGAAGTGGTGATGGATTTCTTTGATAAGTTGAAATCTTGTTCACGTGGTTTTGCATCTTTGGATTACAACTTTGTACGTTTTGAAAGTTCATCTTTAGTTAAGGTTGATGTGTTAATTAATGGTGAAAAGGTTGATGCCTTGGCTATGATTTGTCACCGTCAAGATGCACGTCATCGTGGTATCGCATTGGTTGAGAAAATGAAAGACCTCATTCCTCGCCAAATGTATGATGTCGCAATTCAAGCGGCGATTGGCGCACAAATCATTGCACGTTCTACTGTAAAAGCAATGCGTAAGAACGTATTGGCAAAATGTTACGGTGGTGATGTGTCACGTAAGAAAAAACTTCTTTCAAAGCAAAAAGAAGGTAAGAAACGTATGAAACAAGTAGGAAGTGTTGAAATTCCTCAAGAAGCGTTCTTAGCTGTATTGAAAGTTGATAGATAAAAAAAGAGAGGCTAGGTAAACGTATTTACCTAGCCGCAAGACGAGCAGCTAGACTGCGGGAGAGGTCGTGTGGATTTTGATTTTAATTTGATTCTGGTACCTGTTACACTGATTTTTTTTCTGGTGTGGCTGCTTGATAAATTTGTACTAAAACAACGTGCAAACAAAGGGCGTGATCAGGAAAATTTTGTCGTTACATGGGCATATGATTTTTGGCCTGTATTGGCTGTCGTTTTAATCCTCCGTTCTTTCTTATATGAACCGTTTAATATTCCATCTGATTCTATGGTGCCAACCTTAGAAACAGGTGATTTTATCTTAGTAAATAAATTTGATTATGGTGTGCGCTTACCGATTGTGAACGCTAAAGTTATTGATGTTGGCGCGCCAAAACGTGGTGAAGTCATTGTATTTCGTTATCCACCACAGCCAACGATTAGTTATATTAAGCGTGTGGTGGGTTTGCCTGGTGATCATATTCAGTTTAAATCGGGTCAGTTGATTATTAATGGACAGCAAATTGCTAAAGTTGCAACTGAATTTAAACGTGAAAAAGATCAATTGGAAACACCAACGGTTTATTACTTTAAAGAAACATTAGGTGAACACCAACATTTGATTCGTTATTTGGATGGCCGTAATCCTCTAGCGGAACAATTCCAGTTTGCAAAGTTACGTGGAGCAGAAGCATTAGTTCCGTTTGTTGCCAAAGAGAATAATGTATTTATTCAGAGTAATGGGCAAGATTGGGAAGTAACCGTTCCAAAAGGGCAATATTTCGCAATGGGTGATAATAGAGATCAGAGTGCAGATAGCCGTTTTTGGGGATTTGTACCTGAAGCCAATTTGACGGGGCGAGCTTTTTATATTTGGATGCATAAAGAGCCTGGTTTTAACCTGCCAAGTTTTAACCGAAATGGTAAGATTAACTAATAAAAATACATAGGGAGTATGAAGATGCGTAAATCTCAACAAGGTGCATCATATATCGCAATATTATTTGGGGTTATTTTATTTGCAATCGCTGTGAAAGCAGCAGTCGCGATTTGGCCTGCCTATTGGGATGATAAAATTGTTGATACACAAATTCAGGAATTACTAAAAGAAAGCCCTGATAATGTAACACCAGCAAAATTTGCTGCTCAAATGGAGCAGCGAATGGAAATGAATAATGTAAGAGACTTGCGATTTTCAGATATTGCTCAAGTTACATACGTAGATGATTTAGTTGTAAAGAAAAAGTATGAAGTGCGTAAGCCTTTCATGCTGAATATTAGTTTAGTGATGAATTTTGAGAAGACTTTTGACAAAAAATCTGCAAAACAAGCTCAATGATACTCGGCTGCAAGTACGAATAGGTCACCAATTTCAGCAAGCTGATTTGTTGAAATTGGCTTTGACCCATCGTTCTGTGAGTCATAAGCACAATTACGAACGCCTAGAATTTCTAGGCGATTCCTTATTGGGAATGATTGTTGCAAACTATTTGTATAATACCTATCCCTTAGAGAATGAGGGGCGTTTAACGCGGATGCGTGCGACCTTGGTTCGACAAGAGGCTTTAGGAAAGATTGCAAATGATTTACAACTGAGTCGGTCACTCATTTTGAGTACAGGCGAATTGAAATCAGGTGGACATCATCGAGAGTCCATTCTTGCGGATACTGTAGAAGCGATTATTGGTGCTATTTATTTAGACAGTAATGATCTCAACTTGCTAGAGCGCATTGTGTTAAAATGGTATGAACCATATCTTGATCATATCGAACCGACAGATCAACTGAAAGACCCGAAATCACGTTTGCAAGAGTATTTACAAGCACGTAAAAAACCTCTCCCAGTTTACGAGGTTGTAGATATTCAGGGTGATGCCCCTAATCAACATTTCAAAGTGGAATGTGATGTACTGGGATTGCCAAAAATTATAGGCGAGGGCTCAAGTCGTCGTTTTGCTGAACAAACAGCAGCGGCAGAAATTTTAAAATTATTGGAGCAATAACCTGATGTCACATTCAGAAGAAAATAAGCCAGAAGCAACTGAACAGCAAGCTGGCAATAATCTAGTTGATCAATTTTTTAGTTCTCAAGGAACAACAATTCCTTCAGATTTTAAAAGCGGTTTTGTTGCAATTGTTGGTCGTCCAAACGTGGGTAAGTCCACTTTAATGAACCATATCTTGGGTCAAAAACTATCAATTACCTCACGTAAACCACAAACTACACGCCACAAAATTGTTGGTATTGATTCGCGTGAAAAATCACAAGCAGTATTTGTGGATACGCCTGGGATGCATAAAAAAGAAGTGCGTGCCATCAATAAAATGATGAACCGTGCTGCACACTCAGCATTGCGTGACGTGAATTTGGTGTTGTTTGTAGTAGATGCGCAGAAGTGGACTCAAAACGATGAATTGGTTTTGGAAAAGCTTAAAAATGCAGAAATGCCAGTCATTCTTGTGATCAACAAGTTAGATACTTTTGAAAATAAAAATGAGGCATTGCCATTGATTCGTGAGCGTGCCAAGTTAATGAATTTTGCTGAAATTGTTCCAGTATCAGCATTACGTGGTGCAAATCTAGATCATTTACGCGACACGATTGAAAAATATCTGCCATACCAACCACCTTTATATTCATTAGATCAAATTACCGATCGTTCTGAGCGTTTCCTTGCGAGTGAAATCATTCGTGAGAAAATTATGCGTCAGTTGGGTGAAGAGCTTCCATATGACTTAACTGTGCAAATTGAATCATTTAAAACAGAAGAAGCCGTTGTTAATGAAAAAACAGGTCGTTTAAAACCACCTTGTACTTATATTGATGCAACGATTTTTGTTGAACGCCAAGGGCAAAAAGCGATTGTAATTGGTGATAAGGGTGCGAAGCTGAAAAGTATTGGTATGGATGCACGTGCAGACATGGAAAAAATGTTCGAACAAAAAATTATGTTGACACTTTGGGTGAAAGTCAAAGGTGGTTGGTCTGATGATGAGCGTGCGCTGAAAAGCTTGGGTTATAGCGATATTTAAGAAAATGAAGACTGGTATGAACACAATTGTTAGATTCTTTACTCTTGTGACATGTGTATGGATGTTACAAGGATGTATTTATAAAGTTGTGACCGTACCAGTTAAAATTGCTTATAAAACCACAAAAGGTGTTGTTAAAGGAACTGCTGCTGTTGTTGGTGCAGTGATTCCTGATAGCGATGATGAAGAGCATAAGAGTGAAAAACAAAAGGACTAGTATCATTCTATGATGCGTAACGAAGTCCTACATGGCTATTTAATTCATCACCGTAAATATCGCGAAAAAAGCCATATTGTGCATTTATATACGCAAGAATATGGTCGAGTAGATGGCATTATAAGACAAATCCCTCCACCGCAATATCAACCGATTCGTCTACAAGCTTCAGGCAAATCTGAACTTAAAAATTTCACCAAATTAGAAATTCTAAATCAGCCTGTATTCTTTCATGGTGATGCATTTTTTGCTGGTTTTTATTTAAATGAAATTCTATTGCGACTATGCCCCCTTGAAGAAGCGATGCTGCGTACTTTTGAGCAATATCAACTGACTTTATTGCAATTACAGCAACTCGCTTCACATGAATCCGCGGCTTTATTTTTGCGGCAAATCTTACGTCAATTTGAGCATGTATTATTACAAGAATTAGGATATGCGATTGATTTCTCGGTTGATGCAAGTCAACAAGAGATTCTACCACTTCAGCATTATCAATTTCAGTTGAATGATGGTTTCATCCCCGTTGCACAAGCTTCACGCTCAACAATTGCGGGTAGTTTGATTGCGACTATGCAAACTTATCAAGATGGGCAGGATTTTTCTCACGAACAGTTGCAATTATTGGGTAAACTATACCGCCAAATGATTAGCTCTTTGTTGGGTGATCGGCCGCTGAAAAGCCGGCAACTTTGGATTCAAAGTACACAAAATTGATATTCCTGATGTATTGAAAATAATTATTCAGGGCTAAACCGATAGGATATTTTTATGGCTGCAATCTTAGGTGTAAACATTGATCATGTTGCAACATTAAGACAAGCACGTGGTACAACTTACCCTGATCCAGTTCAGGCTGCTTTGGTCTGTGAAGAGGCAGGCGCAGAGGGAATTACTTTGCATTTGCGTGAAGATCGCCGCCATATCCAAGATGATGATGTACGCCGCATGCGTCCACTCTTGAAAACACGTATGAATCTTGAATTGGCTGTAACCGATGAAATGGTCGAGTTTGCCAAAGAAATTCAGCCACAGCATGTGTGTTTTGTCCCTGAACGTCGTCAAGAAGTGACCACCGAAGGTGGGTTAGATGTGGTTGGTAATTTTGACAAAGTCAAAGCGGCAACCGAAGCACTTAAGGCAATTGGTAGTGATGTATCATTATTTATTGATGCAGACTTTGCACAAATTGATGCCGCAGTTGCTTGTGGTGCGCCGACCATTGAAATTCATACAGGTGCTTATGCTGATGCCGAGACTGATCAGCAGCAACAAGCAGAATTAGCCCGTATTATTAAAGGTGTTGAATATGCGGCTGCCAAAGGTTTAATTGTGAATGCTGGGCATGGTTTGCATTTGGGTAATGTTGCTGCGATTGCTGCGATTCCACACATCCATGAATTAAACATTGGGCATTCAATTATTGCTGATAGTGTATTTGTTGGTCTAGCTCAAGCGGTCAAAGAGATGAAAGCAGCAATTCAGGCTGCTGCGAGATAAGTTGATGAGTAGTGTAAATTATGATGCGTTGATGCAGCCTGTAATCGAGTTTTTGGGTTGTAGTACTCCTCAAGCATGGTTAGATGAAGCAGTAAATAATCTTGATATTTTAATGCAAGACCATGCCAATTGTGAAAAGAAAGCAGCGGGTACAGCGATGAACTTGATGTTCCGCTACAGTTTCTTTACTGACTTACAGGTGAAGTTGGCACAACTGGTACGTGAAGAAATGCTGCATTATGAACAGGTTTTAGAATTCATGACCAAGCGTGGTCAAGAGTGGAAGGGTTTGAGTGCAGGGCGTTATGCAGGTGAATTGCGTAAAGAAATCCGTACTTATGAGCCTGAGGCTTTGATTGATGTCATGATTATCGGTGCATTTGTAGAAGCGCGTTCTTGTGAACGTTTTTATTCGCTTGCACCGATAGTGGATGATGAGTTGGGACGTTATTATCGTTACTTACTTAAATCGGAATCTCGCCATTTTGAAGATTATTTGGCACTGGCTTTGGATGTTGCAAAAACAGCGAAGCTCAAAGATCCAGAAGAAGATATACAGAAACGAATTGAATATATTCGTGAAGTAGAAAAAAATCTGATCCTCAGCCTTGATGATACTTTCCGCTTTCATAGTGGTGTGCCTAGTCGCTAAACACGCCATTTTTGCATAAATCAATTAAACACGAGGTGTTGTAGACTTCTTAGGGTTCTGATCAGCATTTAAAAATTCATAAATATTTTCAAATGGAATGTGGTCGCTAGCATCAGAACCGTAATATGTTTCAATAATATAACCTTGCTCATCAATTAAAAAATCTGCTGGCATAATATCACTTGGATTTTGTAGATTCTTTTTTAAACCTTCAGCCCCAATTATTTTGATGCCTAAAACCCATGAGACGAAATGTCGAAAAACGCTATAAGCAGAGCGTGCCATTGATCGTTCAATACCATAAGCCTGATAGGCGATATTTTCAGGATCGGCGACGATCGTAAAAGGGCGAGGGCGTTTTCTTACAAATTCATTGACTTCTTCATGTGTTGATGAAAAAAATGCAATGATTTCTAAGCCTTCATCCGAAAGTTTTTTATAATGTTGTGTTAATTGGAAAATTCTAAAATTACAAAAAGGACAGTTTGTATCACGAAAAAATGCGAGTAAAGTGCGTTTACCTGAGTCTAGTCGAACTACTCTGCCATGGCTATCTATAAGTTGAAATTTTGGTGCAGTTTCTGGCGATATAAGACGCATTATGATAAGACCATATATTTTTAATTGTATCGATCATATTTTTATATTTGAGCAACTGTCAAGCAGTGTTTTATTGAAGGTATGCATTGTGCTTAATATAAAAAACCCATATCAATGATATGGGTTTTTAGAATCTTGGCTCTCCCACCTGGGCTCGAACCAGGGACCTGCGGATTAACAGTCCGTCGCTCTACCGACTGAGCTATGGGAGAATCTGAGTGCCATTATAGGCAGCTTTTAAAATTGGTCAAGTTGAAAATGTCATGTTTTCTTCATTTTTAGGTTGTATGCTTTTTATTTGCACAATTATGATGAGTTGAGAAAAATAACTTGAACTTTGAGTAGGCTGTTGTTAGATTCAAATGAGAAAAACGTTTAGATATTTATCTAAACAGTGTGGATTTAACCCTACTTGCCAGCACTAAAATGGCTAAATCGGAGGTCAAAATGACTACTCTTCGTATTCAATCTATTTTTGCTAATTTGTGTTTTTATCAAGAACACTATCTCGAAATTATCCAAAGTTCTGAGCAATATTACACGCCAGTAGAACATTCATTTTTAAATACTTTTCCATTTAAGCAACAAACCTTATTTTTAGGTGATTTATTGCAACTTTGGTTTGGTCATAAATGGAAAATTCAAAATTATGAAAATTTATTAATCGCAAAGAATACATTGACGATTAATCAAAATTCACCTTTGTATTTATTTCAGTTGGGTGGTGAGCTTATTCTAGGTGCAAATACGGCATTGGCTTGGTCAGTTGCGGAAGAGAGAATTGTATCAGTGCAGGTGAAAAGTATTTGGCAATATGCGGTATTTAGCCACCTATGTACTCGACCGAAAGTATTTAAGGAAAATAAAGCAATTGCATAGGGCTGAATAGTCCCTTTGCCATATCATGATGGTCGAATAATCATGCAGGTTGCAGTTGCATGTGCATACAATTTTCCATCAGCATCAACGATTTTTCCTTCAGAAATCCCTAAATTTTTGCTGATGTTAATAATGTTACCTATTGCTGTGAGCTTTTGGTTTTTAGGAATAGGGCGGCACATTTTAATATTGAGATCAATTGTGCCATATCCTACACCTACTTCTAAAAGAGTATGAATGGCACAGCCTGTTACTGAATCCAGTACAGTTGCAGCAAAGCCACCATGTATGCCACCTAGTGGATTGAGGTGTCGATGGTCGGCTTGAACTTCAAATTTGATATATCCTTCGGCAACTTCTATTGGCTGCATGGGAATGGTCTCACTGATACTGGCAGGTGGAATGTTGCCTTCACACATCGCAGTTAAAAACTCAAGTCCATTCATTTCTTTAGGGTGCTTCATCTTTAGATTCCTTTATTAAGTTCCAATATGGAACTTAATATTTAAAATAATCGGTGTATGTAAAGGTGTCAAGGTTCTTATTCACTAACATGATGTTTTACAAATTGTTCGTTGCTAAATATAGGCTTTGTTTTATGCTCTTTAAAACCGTATTGATAACAATTTTGAATAAAAGGTAAATGAATAATGAACGGACAATGTGTTTGTGGTGAAACCACGTTTGAAGTTGAATTAAGAAATCATGATGTTCATGCTTGCCACTGTTCAATTTGTCGTAGGCAGACTAGTGGTGTGATTATGACCATTGATGTAGAGCAGGGAAGTCTAAAGTTTTTAAAGCAAGCGCATCTCTCAATTTATAATTCTTCTGCTTGGGGGGAGCGAGGTTTTTGTAATGCCTGTGGTACGACCTTATTTTGGCGGACTAAAGATCAGAGCTATTGCAATATCAATGCATTTTCGTTAAATGAACAGCCGAATGATTTAAATTTTGATATGGAAATTTATATTGATAGTAAACCTGAATTTTATGCTTTTCAAAACTCAACCAAAAAATTGACTGAAGCGGATGTGGTCGCTTTGTTTAATGGTGTATCAGCGGAATGAGTTGAATGGATTAAATAAAGGCGTAAAAAAAGAAGCTTCATGGGAAGCTTCTTTTTATTAAAAAATTATTGAGCTGCTTTTTCAGCTTCGATAGATGCGATTGCAGCATCTACACCATCAATTGAATCAGCTGCTTTTTTAATACGTGCTAAAGCATCAACTAACACTTCGTCAGCAGTCGCATAAGAAATACGCATAAAGCCACCTAAACCAAATGCATCGCCTGGTACAACAGCTACACCAGTTTCTTCAAGTAACCATTCAGAGAACTCTGTGCAAGATTTTAAACCTTTGGCACGAATCAATGGACGGATGTTTGCATAGGCATAGAATGCACCGTCAGCAGGTAAGCAAGAGATACCGTTGATTTCGTTTAAACCATTTACAACTAAATCATGACGGCGTTTAAATGCCTCAATCATTGGTTGAAGTACATCTTGTGGGCCATTTAATGCCGCTTCAGCCGCAACTTGTGAAATTGACGTTGGGTTAGACGTTGATTGAGATTGGATGTTTTTCATCGCACCAATCAGTTTTGCAGGGCCGGCTGCATAACCAATACGCCAGCCTGTCATTGCGTAGGCTTTTGATACACCATTCAACACAATGGTACGGTCATATAAATCAGGTGCAATTGTTGCGATATTGTAGAACTCATCTTCCCAGCGGATTGGTTCATACATATCATCAGAAGCAATCAGAACTTGTGGGTGACGGCGAAGAACATCAGCCAATGCTTCTAATTCAGCTTTGGTATAGATCATACCTGTTGGGTTTGATGGGCTATTTAATACCACTAAACGTGTATTTGCAGTAATTGCTGCTTCTAATTGTTCAGGTGTGATTTTGAAACGCTGTTCTTCACCACATTTCACAATAACTGGCGTACCTTCAGCAATGATGACCATATCTGGATAGCTTACCCAGAATGGCGCAGGAATAATGACTTCATCACCTTTGTTTAGTAAAGCAAGTGCTAAGTTAAAGAAACTTTGTTTACCACCGCAAGAAACCAAGATTTGGTTTGCTTGATAATCTAAATTATTATCGCGCTTTAATTTTGCAATAATTGCTTTTTTCAAGCTTGGAGTGCCGTCTACAGCTGTATATTTTGTAAAGCCTTTATTAATCGCTTCAATTGCAGCATCTTTGATATGTTGAGGGGTATCAAAGTCTGGTTCGCCTGCACCTAAACCAATCACGTTTTTACCCGCAGCTTTAAGCTCAGCAGCTTTATTGGTTACTGCAAGTGTAGGGGACGGTTTGATGGCATTGACACGATCAGAGAGACGTACGTCCACGGCATTATTCCTTCTTATGGGATTAGAAAATAAAAAAGCACGCCATTTTAGCCTAAATCGATTGGATTGTGGCTGAAACTTACCTTGATTGAATAAAAAGTTACCAAATTATAGGTCTTGGTGTGATTGAGATTTTTTTACATATTTTATTTTTATCAAAATAGCAAAAATCTATTACAATGGGCGCTAGAAATGTAGATTTCGAGAGAATTCCAATGACTGCGCAACAACCAAAAGCCAAAAAAGCTTTGGTGAAATTACCATTCCCTTTACCATCGACCCAAGATGATTCGGATGAACAAGCAACGCATAATCAGGTGCGACCAAAACCTGAGCAATATGCGGATCGAACTTGGATGCCACCTCGTGGAACGCGTCGTTCGATGGGGAAACGATAGTTTTTGATGGAGGATACTTTCGCAGTAGCTTCCTAAAAGATGAGTCGATAAAAAAGCCAATGACATGTTTATATAAACGTATCATTGGCTTTTTTTTATTTGATTAATTTTTATTTATTACCAATCTTAAACGCTGCTAAGAATGCGGTCGGTTTATTGGCATCAAACACAACTCCGTCTAAACGGCTGGTTTGTGGTGGTTTTATGAATGTTGCTGTTGCAAGGTTTGGAAATTGTTCTTTTTTCATTTTACCTTCAGCGATTAAACTATTTGCAGCCTTTGTGTAGATGTCGGGGCGATAGGCTTTTTGAGCGGTTTCAAGATACCAATTATTTGGTTTGGTCTCCGCAATTTGTCCCCAACGGCGCATTTGAGTTAACCACCAAATTGCATCTGAATAGTAAGGAATACCGTACTGTCCTGTAAAGAAGGTATTAAATGATTTTAAAGGACGAACATCTCCTTTTTCGTATTCAAAAACACCGGTCATGCTATTTAAAATAATATCTTCATCGACACCAACATAGTTTGACTGAGCGATGAGTTTAGCGGCTTCTTTACGATGCGCATAATCATTTTCATCTAACCAGCTTGATGCACGAATAAGTGCTTTCACAACTTTTACGGTGGTGTTTGGATTCTGTTCAGCAAAAGATGTTGTAACTCCAAATACTTTATCAGCACCATTATCCCATAACACATCAGATGTAATGACGGGAACACCAAAGCCTTTTTTCACTGCTTTTTGATTCCATGGTTCACCGACTGAGTATCCTAAGGTTGTTCCTGTTACCATTTTTGCCATCATTTCTGGTGGTGGTACAACTGAAAGGGTTACATCGGCACCAATATTGCCACTCAAATCATTTTTATTTGGATCGTACATACCAGGGTTGATACCGCCAGCAGCTAACCAATAGCGCAACATATAATTATGTGTGCCTGTTGGAAAAGTCATGCCTAAATTAAAAGGCTTATGTTGTTGTTTGTATTGATCCACAATCGGTTTAAGTGCCGATGCGCTAATCGGATGCTGCGGTTTACCGTCTTCTAGTGGAATATTATTTTTCATTTCTGACCATATCGCATTTGAAACGGTGATCCCCGCGCCATTGTAAGACATGGTAAATGGCGTGATAATTTCTGTACCGCTTGGTTTTGCAGTCATGGACGCAAGTGGCATTGCGGCAAGCATTTGCGCACCGTCTAATTCACCTTTTTGTACACGTGTATATAACAGCTTCCAGTTGGGTTGTACTTCGAGTTGGACTAATAGTCCTTCATCTTTAAAAAAACCTTTTTCAACAGCAACTGCTAAAGGGGCCATATCGGTTAGTTTAACAAAACCAATTTTTAGTGTTGTTTTCTCTGTGGCTGATTGAACTGCATTACTATCAGGGGATGGATGGCAACCAGTTACTAATAAAAGAAGGCTCGCCATAGAAGATATGATGAATGCCTTATTAAAAAATACTTTTCTCATTTAATTCCCCGTCAATAATAAACATCAATAGGTACAAAGCAAAAAACATACCATTATTGTTGTTTTATGTAAGTCATTGATATTGCTTTAATTTTATACACTTGTGTGGATTTGGGGGGTTATGGCTTTTATGACGATTTTTATTTATTTTTTATTAAATTATTTAAATATCAGTGTCTTATTGTTTTAGACGTGCGTGTTTTTAATAGTGTAACCAAATTGTAATTATTGGAAGAATCAAGTTTTATGCTTGAAGGATAAAACCTGATTCACCATCAAGTGAGTTAATGTTTTTTTACGGTGCGGTGAAGAGGATGCTGAATGTTGATTTTGCCCTGCCATAAAGCAATAAAGTCTTGCTCATCGAAATCATAGAGCTCCATTAATGCAATAATTGCACTAACAAAGATCATAGGACCTTCAGAATTGTCATGAAAATCAAATATTTTGCCATTTAACTTGGCTAAGATATCGTTAATTTCATGCTCTCGTCCACGCCCATAACGGTCACGAGGGTACAGCTCTTCATTCAACACAATTAAGGCGATTGCTTTTTCGGCAGTCGATAATTGAGTTTGCTCTAATGCTTCTTCAAAAGATTCATAGCCGTGATTAAAATAAAAAATAACTTCATCACAGATAAAGCTATGCACCATTTCTGCCGTTAAATCTGGAAATTGAGAAATGGCATCTGCTTCTATATAAGGTCGAAAAGATTCTGGAAAAATCACATTTGGGTGAATGCCTTTAAATAAAGGTGCGATCTCAGAAACTTTGTATCCAGCAATGCCACAGCCAAGCGCTGTTAAAAAGTATTTCATCTTTGGATGATGTTTAGCGTAGACCTTAAAATCATCGACATAGTGCTCAATTTGAGAAAGTGGCATTTGTTGGATATGTTCATTTAATGTTGGAATGGCAAAACTTTGCCCAGCCCATCCACGTCCAACACCTTTGACCGCAGCAAAATGTTGTGCGGCGACACGTGCTGCACCGCTATCATGTATTCCAGCCAAATTACTGCCAAATACAAATACGGTATCTTCTGGAAGTTCGGTAACAATGCTTTCATCGTGATATTGATAAGACATATTTTTTATCATTCAAATGTATATTGATCTCATGTTGCAACTGATTGAATGAGGGGTCAATAGTGCTTTCGATATTTCTTTGTGATGATTTTAGTATTGCTGCTTGAGTTTGCTATGATGTGATGGTTTAAGCGAAAATTGATGGATAAATATTGGAAAAGAAACGAAAGTTTGAGCGGAATGCGATTAGAGCATCAAATCAAAAGAGATCTGATTTCGACCATTGGTTTTTGCTTGGTAAAGCAAATCATCTGCGCGTTGTAATGCATATTCAATGTCATGCACATTGTGGATATGTGTGAGTCCATAACTCGCCGTCATTTTAATTTGGTAATGGGTAAAGCTCGTTTGTTCAAGTAACATTTTATAGTGTTCTATTCGTACTAACGCTGCTGCCGCATCTTCTGCTAAAAAGAGACAAATAAATTCTTCACCACCAAAACGAGCAATAAGATCATTTGGTTGCTTATCCTGTAACATCATTTGGCTGACGCCATACAAGATTTGATCACCAATATAATGTCCCCATGTGTCATTAATTGTTTTGAAATGATCTAGATCTAGGCTAACTAGGAAATAGGATTGAGATGTCACTGGAAGCGTGGCACTTTTTTCAAAAAAACCACGACGGTTTAACAAATGCGTTAATGGATCGTGTAAGCGTTCATTGTTGAGATGTTGAATCACATCTTTAATTACACAACCGCTTAGCACAATTGCAAATAAGATATTTAAAATAATATTGACAGACATTCCTAATAACCACCATGTTGAGGAGGTTAATGTAAAGTGATCATGATCAATATTTTCTAAAAATAAGAAATTAATAGTTGCTCTGACAAATGAGTACAATACGTTCAGAAAATAAAAAATGGATACCCAACGATCAAAAGAACGCGTTTGAGGTAATTGGCGTAATAACGTTGGGATAACTAGTAATCCAACACTACCTAGTGCTAAATTAAGAATAATCAGGCGAAACCAAATTTGCGGTTCAACATATGAATAGTAGGTTAATGCTAAAACCGCAAAAAAAATAATCCAAAAAGCTAGCTTATGTTGGAATACTGTATTTAGTTTTAAACTAATTGCATATGCGCCAAGCCAACTACCTAGCAAGTAAAGAATAGCAGTAAAAGGTGCAGCAAGTGTGAGTTGAGGATTGGACATTAGGCATTGCGCAAACAATGCAATAGAGGGAATGGTATATGCTAACCCTATCCACAATAAGAAAATATCTGCCCTAAAAAATAAACGACAACATGTAAATGCCAAACCGATAAAAAATAGGCAGCTGGGGACAATTAATATAAAATATTGCGCATTAAGTGAATTCACAGCAATTTTTCTAAATTCTTGGTATTTTTGATGGTGTAGATTAATGTGCTTTTATATGAAAATTCAATATACATAGCTAAAAATTCAAAAAAAGTTAAGTAAAAACTCTAGAATTTTAAGCCTAATATGAGTCTTTGATAAATATTTATGGTTATAGCGTATATGAACCGTAATATTTTACGACTAAATATAGAAAAATAATTGTAAATTGAGAAAATTGCCTCCATGAATAAGGCATATTTTGAAAAGAGTATTCTTGTGAGCGAAAACCAACCTTTTGATTTAGTCACCAATTATCAACCTGCGGGTGATCAACCACAGGCGATTGAAAAACTGGTCAGTGGTATTGACCAAGGTTTTCGTAAGCAATTGCTACTTGGCGTGACAGGGTCGGGAAAGACCTACACCATGGCAAATGTTATTGCTCAAACGCAAAGACCAACCATCGTCATGGCGCATAATAAAACATTAGCAGCACAACTATATGGGGAATTTAAAGCATTTTTCCCAAATAATGCGGTTGAGTATTTCGTCAGTTATTACGATTACTATCAACCAGAAGCATATGTTCCATCATCAGATACTTTTATCGAAAAAGACTCGGCGATTAATGATCATATCGATCAGATGCGACTATCTGCCACGCGTTCGTTATTAGAACGTCGAGATGCCATTATTGTGGCATCCGTTTCTGCAATTTATGGTTTGGGTGATCCAAATGCTTATATGCAAATGCTTTTGCATATTGTGCAAGGTGATCGAATCAGTCGTGATGAGATTATTCGTCGTTTGGTTGAGATGCAATATACCCGTAATGAACTGGAGTTCTTGCGCGGTACCTATCGTATTCGTGGTGAAATTATTGATATTTTCCCTGCAGAATCGGATAAGGATGCAATTCGGGTTGAGTTGTTTGATGATGAGGTTGACTCGATTCGTTGGTTCGACCCTTTAACTGGTAAATTGGTGCGTAAGGTTCCGCGTGTGACGATTTATCCAAAAAGCCACTACGTTACGCCAAAAGATCATTTAACTCGTGCGATTGATACCATTAAAGATGAGTTAAAAGACCAACTCAAATTTTTTAAAGATCATGACAAATTATTAGAAGCGCAACGTATTGAACAACGAACTCGCTATGATTTAGAAATGATGCAGCAGTTGGGTTATACCAATGGGATTGAAAACTATTCACGTCATCTTTCTGGGCGTACAGCTGGTGAAGCACCGCCAACCTTATTTGATTATATCCCAGAAGATGCTTTGCTGATTATTGATGAATCACATGTGACTGTTCCGCAAATTGGTGCAATGTATAAAGGTGACCGTTCGCGTAAAGAAAATTTGGTCAATTATGGTTTCCGTTTACCAAGTGCCTTGGATAACCGTCCCATGAAATTTGAAGAGTGGGAGCGAATTGTTCCGACGACAGTCTTTGTGAGCGCAACTCCCGCACATTATGAACTGGAAAGATCAGAGCAAATTGTTGAACAAGTGGTACGACCAACTGGTTTGATTGATCCTGAAATTGAAGTGCGTCCAGTGCTTACACAAGTCGATGATGTGCTGTCAGAGATTAATATTCGTAAGCATTTAAATGAACGGGTTCTCGTGACGACTTTAACCAAACGCATGGCGGAAGATCTAACGTCTTATCTCAAAGAATACGGTGTCAAAGTTGCTTATCTGCATTCTGATATTGATACGGTGGAGCGAGTGAAGATTATCCACGAGTTGCGTTCAGGTGTTCATGATGTGTTGGTTGGAATTAACTTACTGCGTGAAGGTCTCGATATGCCAGAGGTTTCTTTGGTTGCGATTTTGGATGCAGACAAAGAAGGTTTCTTGCGTTCAGAACGGTCATTGATTCAAACCATTGGTCGAGCGGCTCGTAATGTGAAAGGGAAAGCGATTTTGTATGCTGACCGTATCACCGATTCGATGCGTAAGGCGATGGAGGAAACAGATCGCCGTCGTAATAAGCAAATCGAATTTAACCAGTTGCATGGCATTATACCGCGGAGTACGGTTCGTCAAATTGTTAAGGAAATCGATACAGGAGAGATTCTGACTGACGACCAAATTGATGAAAGTATATTGCAGCAAGCTCAGGCTATGAGTGCAGATGAACAACATCTTTTATCTGATCCAAAGTTATTTGCGAAGCATATTACCAAACTTGAAAAAGAGATGTTAAAAGCCTCTAAAGAGTTGCAATTTGAACAAGCAGCAAGATTACGAGATGAAATTGTTCGCTTAAAAGCATATATGTTGCAATCATAATCTCAGGTGAAAGTCCTCAAAAGTGATACATATCGCAACAGTTTTTGTTTATAAAGTAGGCTATGTTTAAGAGCTAAATATATGACTATTGATAACAAATTTCTGTTTTGAGGATTTCCCATGCCTTTTATTAAAAATTTCCCAAAAGCGAGTTGGCGCCTTGCAAAGATTGCGATTGGTGGGGCTGTCTTAACTGGGTTGGCTGTTGGAACCATTGCTTATGCACAAGCAAAACCGTTACCGACAGTAGATAAAATTGAACTCGATAAGTATTTGGGTGTTTGGTATGAGGTTGCACGTAAACCGATGTTTTTTGAACGTAAATGTGCCTATAACGTTACAGCCACTTATACTTTAAATGAAAATGGCAATGTTGTTGTTGATAATAAATGTTATGACAGCGAAGGAAATTTACAGCGAAGTTTAGGTGAAGCATTTGTTGAAAATGCACCATTTAATACTAAACTTCGTGTTAGTTTTTTACCAGAAGGCGTACGTTGGATTCCTGTGGCGAGAGGTGATTATTGGATATTAAAGTTAGACAATGATTATCAAACCGTGCTTGTGGGTGAGCCACGCCGTAAATATTTATGGGTGTTGTCACGTACACCTCAGCCGAAAAAAGAAATTATTCATGAATATCTAAATTATGCCAAATCATTAGGCTATGATATTAGTGATGTGATTTACCCTGAACATCGTTAAATCAGTTAGGCTTGTTGGAAACCATGCATGCATGGTTTTTTTATTTCTATATAGTAGATAATTCACGTTTTTGTTAACATAATCTCCCAATCACAAAGGCTTAAAATGTTTAAAGGCATTGCTTATTCAGTTCTGGCATCGGTGACGTTTGGTGTTTTGTATTTTTATACGCAACTGCTTGGTGCATTGGATAGTGAACAAACTTTTGGTTGGCGTATCATTGCGACTTTGCCATTTTTAACGCTGTTTATGTGGTTTAGTGGCGATTTGACTCATATCAAAACCATATTGAAGCGAATTTTAGCCAAACCAAGTTTATTACTGCTTTTAATGACAACTTCGCTGCTGACCTCAGCGCAATTATGGTTGTTTTTATGGGGACCTATGCATGGTCGTGGGTTACAAGTCTCTTTGGGATATTTCTTGTTGCCTTTGGTTCTTGTGCTTGCTGGAAGCTTTTTATATGGTGAGAAATTATCTAAGTTACAGTATCTCGCAGTATTTTTTGCAGTGTTTGGTGTTGGGCATGAGATTTGGCGTTTAGGGACAATCGCATGGGAGACAGCTTTTGTTGCTTTAGGCTATGCAGCTTATTTCATTCTTCGTAAAAAAATTCAAACTGATCACTTAGGTGGTTTTTGGTGGGATTTATTCCTGATCTTGCCAATTGCGATTTTCTTCACTCAAACGGGGGATACACCCTATTTAAAATTTGTAGAGCATCCAAGTCTAGGACTGGTCGTTTTAGGTCTTGGCTTATTCAGTGCAATTGGTTTGGGAAGTTATATTTTAGCGAGTCGTTATTTGCCGCTGATTATTTTTGGCTTATTGGGCTATTTAGAACCCGTTTTATTGGCATTGGCTTCATTGATGCTCGGTGAAAAAATTGGTGAAGGTGAATGGTTGACCTATATTCCTATTTGGTTGGCCGTATTGGTGTTGGTGATAGAAGGGGCATTACACCTCTTAAAACAAAGACAACGAAAACAACAGTTGGAGTTGAATATCAAACAGTATTCCAAGCGTTTAGGTGATGATGAAGAGATTGGGCGCTGAATAAACCAGTTAAACTGGTTTTTCTTGTTTTAATTTTGAATATCAATAATAGCTTAAGTTTATGAGTAGAAACATTAAGATACGACCATATTCTTTAGGTAGGCAGCCTACTTCGCCATTACAATTGAAGAATGGTTCTCCAAACCAAGAATAGGCAATATTTGTCAGAACTAATCTGGTCATGCCAATAACACCCATCGATACTTCGCAAGCAAGGGGGATGCTGATGAGTAATAACCATAATTTAAAATTCATTTTAGCTGTTTATGTGTTGTAGATAATTAGAGATTATTCTAAATACTTTATTCTTTTTATTTCATGTTTTTACATTAATTTATACGATTTCTCTCGCTAAATGATTTGTCATGTATCGCTTCAGTTTTTGCTTATTCTTAGTATACTCTTTGGATCAAACAACGATAGCATTAAGTTATCAGTAAAACTGTTATTAAAGTTAAACAAACAGCATGCATTTAGATGATTGCAAAAGGGTTTCCCTAAAATCACAAAAATAATTATAGGTATTTTATGAATTTATAGTCAATTAGGACAAAATCTTAGCTCAATTAACAGCTTTTGATTCAATCTTGATGATAATTCCATTACAATTATGGCGTTTTAAAAATTCACGCCCAGTATAGATATTAAATTAGAGGACGTAACTGTGAGCAAAGACACTATCGTTGCCCTACACGCAGAACATCAAGGCCGTTGGAAAAACCGTGAAGAAATCGCGGAACGCATGATTGCTTTGATTGGTCAATTATACCGTGAGAAAAATATTGTTGTTTCTGTTTACGGTCGTTCTTTAATAAACCGTTCAGTGATTCAAATTTTAAAATCACATCGCCGTACACGTATGCTTGATGTAGAACTTTCAGTTGTTCATACCTTCCCTATTTTGGAAGCGTTAATGAAAATTGAAAACATTGGTTCTGCTGAAGTTGATATCGGTAAACTTGCTGTTGAATATAAAAACCAAGGTGGTGATGTAGACGCTTTTGTTGCAAAAGCAGTTGAATCAATTGAAGGTAAAGCTAAAACAGAACAACCTAAAGATGTCGTTCTTTACGGTTTTGGTCGTATCGGTCGTATCTTAGCGCGCTTAATCATCAGCCAATCTGGTTTAGGTCGTGGTTTAAGCCTTAAAGCGATTGTAGTTCGTAAATCATCTGACGGTGACTTGGCGAAACGTGCTTCATTATTACGTCGTGACTCTATTCACGGTACTTTTGATGGTACGATTTCTGTTGATGAAGAAAATGAAGCAATCATTGCAAACGGTCAATTCATTAAAGTAATTTATGCTTCAAGCCCAAGCGAAGTGGATTACACCGCTTACGGTATTGAAAATGCGCTTTTGATCGACAATACAGGTAAATGGCGTGATGCTGAAGGTCTAAGCCAACACTTGAAATGTGCAGGTGTTGCACGTGTAGTATTGACTGCACCAAGTAAAGGCGAGATGAAAAACGTTGTATTTGGCGTAAACAACTCAGACATCTTAGATGAAGACAAAATTATCTCTGCTGCAAGCTGTACGACTAATGCAATTACACCTGTATTAAAAGTTTTAGATGACAAGTACAAAGTATTAAATGGTCATGTTGAAACAGTTCACTCATTCACCAATGACCAGAACTTAATTGATAACTATCACAAGGCTGACCGTCGTGGCCGTGCTGCAACATTGAACATGGTAATTACTGAAACTGGTGCTGCTAAAGCGGTTGCTAAAGCATTACCAGGTCTTAAAGGTAAGTTAACAGGTAACTCTGTACGTGTTCCTACACCAAACGTTTCACTTGCGATCTTGAACTTAAACTTAGAGAAAGAAGTTGATCGTGAAGAAGTGAACGAATACATTCGTCAAATCTCGATTAATTCTAGCCTACAAGGTCAAATTGGTTATACAAACTCGACTGAAGTTGTATCAAGTGACTTTATTGGTTCACGTACTGCAGGTGTGTTTGATGCGCAAGCAACAATCACTTCTGGTACACGTTTAACAGCATATGTTTGGTACGATAACGAAGTGGGTTATAGCTGCCAAGTATTACGTATCGCTGAACAAATGTGTGGCGTAAGTTATACAAAAATTCCAGCTGAAACAAATGCGTAATTTGTAAGAGCGGTAAAAAGGAGCTTATATTAAGCTCCTTTTTTATATCTATTTGAATCTAAGTCATTGTGTTTTAATTTATCGTATGTTTAATTATGTTTCTAATAAATAAAAGTGTTTCATAATGAAAAAATATATATTCACTATTTTAGTTGCAAGTATCAGCATGCATATACATGCAAATCCTCAAACTTTTGATTTAACGCCAGTTTTACAAGATCGTTATGAAAAAGATTGTGCAGTTCGCTTTGATTATGACTTATATAAATTTCCTGATATTTCGAAAAAACTACAAGCCTATGTAGTCAAGAATGAATTGGAGGAAGAACCTGCCTTTGTTAGTAATGTTTTTATATTGAAAAATGTGGAATATCGGGGTGTACCCGTTACTAAGATAGAGTTCTCGTATGGGAATCTAGCTAAACAAATGAATCAAGCTCTATATTTCGATCTTTCAACCGCAAAAGCGAAACAGAGCTTTAGTAAAATTCAATTTAAGCGTAAGCAAACTAAAGCAGATGCAAGCCTAGATATTACCAAAGAGGGGAATATGACATCTGTATATTGCTCTTGGACAGATCAAAAAAACTAGATACCGTCTGTGGGGGTATTTAGAAACACGAATACTCCTTATTAATCTTAATCGTACAAAATAAGGGCTGAACAACATAGATAAATGAATGAAAATAACTGCATAGGAAAATAGTTCGATAAGGATATGTCATTGTTGCAGTTGAAGCGTTTATTTGTAGTTTTTGCTCTTATTGTTGTCGCAAACTTATGTGGTGTATATATTGCCATGTGGGTATTTAAACATTTTAATATTTATATTCCATTGAAAAATCAAGATGTCGCGATTGATTTACAGGAACCCCTACAAGTAAGCGTAAAGGTCAAAGATGCTTTAAATGTCGATGTAAATGGGCGCGTTGATGCAAAAATTCCAATTGATGAGCAGCTCAATGTTCCTTTAACTCAAACACTCACCCCCCGAGTTTATTTCGATAACTTAGTTCCAATTAGTACTACAATTCCTGTAAAAGAAACCATTAAAGTAAATCAAAGTTTACCGATTGATACCAAGGTTCAAGTCAAGATTTTGGGTCAGGAGGTCACTTTACCTTTAAAGGGTTCGATTCCTTTAAACTTAGATGTTCCAATTGATATTCAAGTACCATTACAACAGAAAGTACATTTAAAATTCGATGCACCTGTTCGCACTGTTTTGAAGGAAAACTTAAATATTCCTTTGAAAGCTCAGCTAAATGCCAATATTCCAATTCAAGGAAAATTAAATGTCCCGATTACATCGGAACTTAATGCTTCGGTAGATGTAAAAAATACGTTGCCAGTAAAAATCGCGAAGGGAGAGCTGAAAATTCCTTTATCAACAATGCGTTTAAATCGGATTGAAGACCAGCACGCAGGAGTACCTAATACACAGCAACCTATTAAAGGTGAATGATGCTGATGATGAAATCTATGAAGAGTTTATTGATTAGCTTTGTCATACTCACGACTTTGGTTGCAATCTTGTTTTGGTTTTATCTTAATATCCAAGCATCGCTGATTGTTTCTGCTCAGCAAACTGATATTCGTTTGCCAGCGTCTCTTGCCACTAAAATTCAAGTCGGTGAGCATTTACGTGTCCGATCCGAAGGGATGTTAAAAACTGCTGTTGCTATTGATCGAAATTTACAGTTGCCTTTAAGAGGTAAATATTTGGCTGACTTAAGTTTTGAAGTAGAAACACCGATTACCGTGAACATCAATTATGAAACGATGTTAAAAGTTGATGAGGTGATGCCTGTTCAGACCACGACGGATTTAATTTATCAGAGCAAATTATTGCCAAAATTTCCCCTAAATCTAGATGTGCCTGTGAAATTGGATATTCCATTTCAACTTAAACGTAGTTATACCATTCCTGTAAAAATAGTATTTAATCGACCTGTTTACTTTGCATTTGATGAATCAGTAAATTTGCCGATTAAACATGAGTTTAAAACGAATTTTTATATGAATGATGCGATTAATATGAGCAATATTTCATCTTTTAATGCACTTATGTTTAATTCGGTTCAACAGACCAAAGCAAATTTAGATATGCAAATGGATTTGCCATTGAAGAATGTCAAACCTTGATTAATAAAATCCTATATGTTTATGATATAAAATAATTTATTTCGTAAAGGGTTTTCCCCTCAAAAGAGAATAGGCCCTGACGAGCTAAATGTTGTTTTTGCTTTCGATGATTTTTAAGTTGTGATGTTAGGTTTTTGCTTGCAATATTATAAAAAGAAATATTTTCGCTCCCCACTACTATCAAATGTTTATCAGTCGCATAAATATGAAATATTTCTTGTCTTTGTTCAGGCATTTCCCAAAGTAAATCTGGATTTCCTTTCTTAAGTGATCGTATATGGACTCCTAATTTATTGATGGATTCATATTCTTCATCGTCTCAAAGTTCAATATGCCATAAGGCGATAGTGTCATTGTCTAGCCAGCAAAGAGGTAAGTCCCAATTTTCTCTATAACAAAGTTTTTGTAAACTAGCCCCATCTTCACTTTCAAATGCATTTTTATTTAACCATTCAGAAAGTGACCATGTACGAGGTATACCAATTGGATGCCATATCCAACCATCATCTAGAATATGTAGCCCATTGGGACTTACATACAATGCACCATGAAAATAATCTAAATAATGTTCAGGTTCATTTTGTTCATCATGAGATGCAATGTTCCGATGTGTTGTACTCTTATTGTTTGTCAGGTTAAAGGTTTCGAGTCTATTCCAGTCAGAGCGATAAATAACAATATCCTCATCTTGGATTCGAGTAAAAGCGATTGAAAAGGGAACTGTATCTTTGTGATAGTTTTTTCCATCTAAGCGCAAAATAATATTGCCTGTTTCTGTATTTAGAATGATGCCAAATTGTCCATAATCAACAACGACTGCTACATATAAACCATTCATCGAGCTATGAAGTCGGTATTCAGATTGTTTGTAGCCATCCTTTTTTTCATTGACTAAGTCAGGGAGTTTAATCAGGGCAATATGCTTGAGTTGCTGAAGTTCAACTTCATAATGATATAAGTGTGCTTGTTCAGTTAAGATGATGAGAGCATTTGTTTGCTGAATTGGTGAAATTGCTAAAATTGAGCTTTCGAGTCGTTCTATTCGTATTTGATTTTGCTGCATGAATTTTCTATATCGTTTTGGTGTATACCTTTTATTTCTATATTTTACTTAATTAAGAAAAATATAGTTATATAAAAATAAAAAATCTTCGGTTTTGCAAAGCTAAATTTTAGTATTGAATCTGGAATTTAAGTTGGTAAGTTGAGCATTAGAAATTATGTGAAAAATAATTAAAAATCAGATTTATTTGAGTTTTTTAAACAAGTTGATTGATTGCTTAATAAAATTCATGTTTAGCTGAGTAATTCTATTCGAGAAATTTATTAAAATGTGGCAAAATAGTCCGCTTTTAAGAATTTATAGGATTGGCACATGCGCTTTGTTGATGAAGCAGTCATAACCGTAGAGGCTGGCGACGGTGGCAATGGCGTAGCCAGTTTTCGCCGTGAAAAGTTTGTCCCTTTTGGTGGTCCAGATGGTGGAGATGGGGGACGTGGTGGAAGTGTTTATATCCAAGCCGATGATGACACAGGTACGCTCGTAGATTATCGTTATACACGTCGATTCCGCGCTGAACGTGGTAAAAATGGTCGTGGTGCGAACTGTTCAGGTCGTGGTGGTGAAGAGATTATTCTAAAAGTACCTGTGGGTACAACCATTGTCGATACTGAATCAGGTGACATTATTGGTGACTTAGTTGCCGATGGTCAACGTGTCAAAGTTGCCAATGGTGGTGATGGTGGTCTAGGTAATACTCACTTTAAATCTTCAACCAACCGTTCACCACGTAAATGTACCCATGGTATTAAAGGTGAATACCGCGAAGTACGTTTAGAGTTAAAAGTGCTGGCTGATGTTGGTTTGTTAGGCATGCCAAATGCGGGTAAATCAACCTTTATTCGTGCGGTGAGTGCGGCAAAACCAAAAGTTGCAGATTATCCATTTACAACCATGATCCCGAACTTAGGCGTAGTTGATGCTGATCGTCATCGTTCTTTCGTCATGGCAGATATTCCTGGTTTGATCGAAGGCGCAGCAGAAGGTGCAGGTCTTGGGATTCGTTTCCTGAAGCATTTGGCACGTACACGTATCCTGTTGCATATCGTTGATGTTCAGCCAATTGATGGTTCTGATCCAGCGCACAATGCCAAAGCAATTTTGGGTGAGTTGGATAAATTCTCTCCAACATTGGCAAAACTTCCAATTGTTCTAGTACTTAATAAACTTGATCAAATTGAAGATGAGTCAAGAGACGAGTGGTGCCAACATATTCTTGATGAATTACAGTGGAAAGGTCCTGTCTTTAAAACTTCTGGTCTGATGTCAGAAGGGACGAAAGAAGTGGTGTATTACTTAATGGATCAAATCGAGCAACAGCGTGAGCGTGAACTCGAAGATCCTGAGTATGCCGCAGAGATGAAAGCATTCCGTGAACAGCTTGAAGCTGAGACACGTGAACAAACCATCGCAGCAAAAGAAGCTTATCGTGCTATGCGTAAGGCTCAGCGTGAAGCGGGCTTGGAAGACGATGAAGATGACTTTGAGGACGATGAGGACGAAGGCGACGTAGAAAGTATTTACGTTCGTGATTAGTGAACCGAGGAAAAAATGATAGAAGTGGTCGATGGGCAACGTCAGCTCAATGCGTGTAAACGAATCGTTGTTAAAATCGGATCATCTTTACTGACTGCAAATGGGCAAGGTTTAGATTTAAATGCAATTTCGCATTGGGCGAAACAAATTGCAGATCTACACAAGGCTGGACATGAGATTATTCTGGTGTCTTCAGGTGCAGTTGCAGAAGGGATGGTACGCATGAAACTTGCGAGTCGACCCACTGATTTACCCAGTTTGCAAGCTTGTGCTGCTATTGGTCAAATGGGTTTGATTCATACATGGTCGAGTGTATTAGATCAGCATGGTATTCAAACAGCACAAGTCTTACTCACGCATGATGATCTTGCAGATCGTCGTCGTTATCTCAACTCTTGTGATGCTTTGCAGAACTTGATTGATTGGCGTGTGATTCCTGTTATTAATGAAAATGATACAGTCTCGACCGATGAAATCCGTTTTGGAGATAATGACACTTTAGCTGCAATGGTAGCAGGACAGGTTCAAGCTGAGTTGCTGATCATTTTGACGGATCAGCAAGGTATGTTTGATTCAGATCCACGCAGTAATCCGAATGCCAAGCTATTTTCTTCAGTGCGTGCCTTAGATGATACGTTATTTGAAATGGCGGGCGGCGGTGGAGTCTTAGGTCGTGGTGGTATGGTGACTAAGGTTCGTGCTGCACGTCTTGCGGCGAAGTCTGGTTGTCCTACTTTAATTGCAAGTGGTGAAAGTGACCATGTTTTGGCTCGTTTAATGGCGGGTGAAATGTTGGGTACCTTATTCACAACCGATAATGATCGTATGACAGCACATCAGCAATGGTTGGCGGCTCATTTGCAAACAGCGGGTCGTTTAGTGATTGATGATGGTGCTGTTGAAGCGATTAAACTCAAGCATCGCAGCTTATTGCCTGTGGGTGTAAAAGCGATTGAAGGGCATTTTGATCGTGGTGATGTAGTTGAATGTGTTGATAAAACAGGTGCTCGTATTGCTGTAGGGCGTGTGAACTTTAGTTCTCGTTCGGCAGAAATGGTTAAAGGCTTGCCTTCTGAAAAGGTTTACCAAGTTTTAGGTGAAGCACGTTCTTTAGAAATGATTCACCGTGACCACATGGCAATTTACTAAATTTGTTTATAAGAAACTCGCTTAGGCGAGTTTTTTTATGCCCGTTTGGGGCTTTGATAAAGACCTATCTCTCTGGGTTTTAGCTCAGGTAATGACTTTCTCTGACCCATCATGTAGGGATGGTCAGCGAGTGAGAGCATGTCTAGATCTTCTTCGCTATTTCCATAAGCATAAATATGTTGATAATCTTCTAAATTATATCGTTGCAAAATCCGTAATTTTTTCTGTTCACGGCTACAATCCTGAGAGCTATAACGACCCGTTAAAATACCATGTCTAATTTCTGTTTCTGTACAAATCAACTCAATATTGAGCAGTTCGCAGATTGGTGCTAAATACAAATCGACTGATGCAGAAACAAGAACGATATGATCACCACGTTCTTGGTGTAGATAGAGTTGTTGTAGTAAATCGGGATCTAACTTTTTAACGAGTTGTTTCGCATATTCATATACTAAATTTTCTACAACATCTGCTGAGATTCCCCCAAACATAGTTTGAAATAAACGAGGTCTCATCGCATGCGCTGGATACAAGCGTAAATAATAGGCTTGTATCCAAGGTAATATCGTTAAGCCTTTTTTGACGATGTGACGCTTTGATAGAGTAAAGAAAATGAACCCCGTAAAACTATCTTTAGGATAGAGTGTGCCATCAAAGTCAAATAAGGCAAGATTTATAGTTTTATGCGTTTCGCTCTTTGCATGCATGTCTCATATCGTCCATTTACACGGCTTGCAAACCAATTGGTATTATAATCACGACTCAGTTTAGGTCCTGAAATAACGACTTGTGGCATGACAGCGTAGATTGGTTCTTTTTTAGTTTTATTTTGATAAAGCTTTTGTACTGCTAAATAGGTTTGAGTATCTTCGAAATTTTTCTCTTTTTCTTTTTTTAAATCAGCACGAATTTGACGTGGTGTTACAAGAATATTGTTTTGTGAAAAAATAGCAATTAACTCTTTTTCAGTTTGGCTTTGCGTTGCTTTGATATCGCCATCTTTACTATAAAGTAATAGGTCACCATCTAGGCTAATTTCAGTTTTCGTGAGTGCATTTAACATGGTTTGGAATGCTGCGTTACGGCTCGAATAAACACCTGAGTTGTAGTCTGCAAAACGATAGATTGCCTTATCATAATCAGCTGGGTATTCCATTAAACGATGAATACCATAATATAATCCACCATATTGGGTATACAGATCATTGCGTAGCTCGGCAATGCTACCACTTTGGCGTTTATGTTCTTTTGCATAGTTAATATGAACTTGCATTGAACCTAAAGTGGTAATTGGATTCATTTTTTCGCCAATGTCTTGCCCAACAAGTTTAGCTGCACCTGTTAATGCACTAACATGGTAATGCTTTGACATGTAATCGAAAATTTCACGGTAGAGTAAATCGAGTTCACGTTCCGTTCTGACTTTGCGCATTTGGCTCATGTAATTATTTTCAGGAGATGGTTGATTCTTCAGTACATCCTCAAAATAGCCTGCGACTGTTCCACCTATCGTTTCGCCCAACTTTGCTTCAAATTTTTCTTTGAGTCGGGTATTAATCTCTTGTACTGCTTTTTCCCCAAGTCCAGGTACGGCAGGGTCAGCAACAAAATTTGATTCCTGATCAACGACTGCAACGATACTGCACACATTCTGCTTCGTTTTAGGAATATCAAGTTGTTGCATGATATCAAAGATATCTTTTGCCCACGATTGACGATCGTTTACACGGGGAGGAATGACCTTCTTAATCTGTTCTGCTTCCATTTCTGGCTCTTTACCATTAGACCACCATGCTTTATCTCCACAAGCTGATAAGCTGAGACATGCAGTAATGATGCTAACAATTTTTAATAAAGGACGAGTCGGGAATGATTTATTCATAATCAGAACAACACCACATAATAAAGATGAGTCAAATGGGCGAATGAAGTATACTATGTTGCTCAGAATTTGTAAGAATATATATGTATATTGGTTCATATCAACTGTCAAATAATTTGATTGTTGCACCTATGGCAGGTGTAACGGATAGACCCTTTAGGACACTGTGTAAATACTTTGGCGCAGGTCATGCTGTCAGTGAAATGATGACGGCTGATAAAACCCTGCGTATGAGTAAAAAGAGTTTATATCGGGCAAATTTTGAGGGTGAACTAGCACCCATATCAGCACAAATTGCAGGTTCTGACCCTGAACAGCTTGCTGAAGCTGCGCGTTATCAAGTGGCAAATGGTGCGCAAATTGTTGATATTAATATGGGTTGCCCAGCCAAAAAAGTCTGTAACAAACTTGCAGGTTCCGCTTTGTTACAAGATGAAGACTTAGTTGCTCGTATTTTAGATGCCGTGGTGGCTGCGGTTGATGTGCCTGTGACTTTAAAGACTCGATTGGGTTTTTTAAATGGACATGAAAATATTTTACGTGTTGCAAAACGCGCGGAAGAATCGGGAGTTGCTGCTCTAGCGTTGCATGGTCGTACCCGTGAAGATATGTATTTGAATACAGCACGGTATGATCTGATTAAACAGGTTAAAGAATTGATTGATATTCCTTTGATTGCGAATGGAGATATTGATAGTCCTGAGAAAGCCAAATATGTTTTAGATTATACAGGCGCAGATGCCATTATGATTGGGCGTGCAGCACAGGGGCGACCTTGGATCTTTAGAGAAATTGCACATTATTTGAAAACAGGCGAACATTTGGCAGCACCTGATATTGCTGAAGTGAGAACTGTATTGTTAGGGCATTTGGCTGAACTCTATCAATTCTATGGTGAATACTCAGGTTGTCGTATTGCACGCAAGCATATTGCTTGGTACACCAAAGGCTTGCGTTCGAGTAATGAGTTTCGCCAAAGTATGTATAAAGTAGAGAATACTGCTGATCAGGCAAAGGTTGTAGAAGCATATTTTGATCAATTGCTTGATCTAGGGCAGCGTATGAGTGATGTGCAAGTTGAACAAGTCAATTTGTTAGAAATTAAATAGTTGTGTTGTTTTCAGTGGTTTTAAAAACCCTGTAATGATCATTACAGGGTTTTTTTATTATTCCAAATGCGCAGTGATTTTTTGCAAAATTTGCAAGATCACATCAAATTCACTTTGCAATGGTGTGCTTTTTCGTGTCACCAAAGCTAAGGTACGGCTCGGCGCAGCTTCAATTGATTTAACGGCAATTTCTTCATTGAAATGAATCATACTGTTTTTCAATGCAATTTCAGGTAGAAGCGTAAAGCCAAGATCAGATGAAACCATTTCGATGAGTGTTGGAAGAGAGCTTGCTTTCAAACGATGATCATTTTTACGCTCACCTACAGGACAAGCACTTAAAGCATGATCACGTAAGCAATGCCCTTCCTCTAGCAACATTAGACGTGATAAATCCAAATCATCTAGTGAGTTTGCATTCTCAGCATTCTTGTCATTTTTATTGTAGACAACGAATAAGTTTTCTTTTGTGATTTCAGCAACTTTTAACCCACGCGTATCGAAAGGAAGCGCAAGCACAATCATATCCAGATTGCCATGTTCTAATTTTTCTACGATTTTTTCGCTTTGAGCTTCATGTAAGTGAAGTTGAATCTTTGGTAATTGCTGATGCACTTCATCAAGAAGTTGGGTCAAGATAAATGGTGCGATCGTTGGGATAATCCCAAGGTGTAAATCACCCGTTAGTGGTTCACTCATTTCTCGACTTAAACGCATCAAGTCTTGCGCATCTGCAAGTAATACACGCGCACGTTCGACAACTTGTTCGCCTAAAGGGGTTAAACGAACATTTTGACGATCACGCTCAACTAGGACGCCACCTAAGAGACGTTCCAACTCCATGATGCCACCCGATAAGGTGGACTGAGTAACAAATGAACGACGTGCAGCTTCAGTAAAATGTAAAGTTTCTGACAACGTAACTAAATACGATAGCTGTCTTAATGAGGGTAATGCAGCCATAGAGTCCTAGTGTGATGATCTAAAGTGGTGAGCAAACAAACCGCTAAGTTGTGGAATGAAATGAGCAGGAATATCATGCCCCATTCCTTGAATTAATTCAAATTTAGCACCCGAAATTGCCTTTGCAACGGCTTTCCCATGACTTGGCGGTAATAAACGATCTTTTGAGCCATGTACAACCAAAGTCGGTTGGGTAATATCTTTGTTCAATGGTAATAGCGAACCTGTACATAATATTGCTAAAAACTGTTGAAGTACACCCGCTGGATAGAAACTACGACGATATAGTTTGCGAATTGTTTGAATTGCTTCAACTTGATTTACATACCCTGGAGAACCAATGATGTGAAAGACCTTTAAACTGTGATTAACAATCGCTTCTTCATCATGTGCTTCAGGCTTACCAATTAAACTGAGAAGTTGTTTTGGAAATGGTGGCGGAAGGAAGGGCTGATTGTTACTGGTAAATAGCAATCCAATTTTTTCAACTTTTTCTGGATATTTTGCAGCTACAATTTGAGAAATCATGCCACCCATTGACGCACCTAGGAGATAGGTTTTTTCTAGCCCTAATTGGTCGATTAGCATTGAGACATCTTCAGCCATATCATAAAGCGTATAGGGTGCGCCTTCATTGCCAAGCCCCATGATAAAGCGACCCATTAATTTCATGGTATTGAGTCGTTTTCTTTTTTCACGAATTTTTGAAGATAAACCAATATCTCGATTGTCAAATCGAATAACACGAAAGCCTTGGTCAATTAATGATTTACAAAAAAAGTCAGGCCAAAACAACATCTGAGCACCTAAACCCATCACCAATAAAATTGTTGGGTGTTCTGGGTTTCCCCCAATTTCAACATGCAGTTGAATACCATTGCCTAAAGTGACTTTGGTTTCTTGCATAAATGGGGCGTAAGGTGACACATTAAATTGTAAGGCGCTGTTCATGGCATTCATTCCGAGTTGAATTCTTTTTATCGAATTAAAGTCTGTTGGAAATTCCTTTCTCAACAGACCCTAATTTAAACCTTAAACTTGTGCTGGAATCAAGTCAGGAACCAGTTTGGTTAAGCTTAAACGTTGTTTACTTGCTGTTGCACCTAACAGTACAAAGCCTCGTAATGTTCCTTCACTATCCGCAGCTTTTGCAAGCATACCATCATCAAATTCTTCTGTTTCCCAACTTACATCAATACCGATTGGTGCAGGTAAAACAGTTAATGGCGCAGCAGGTGTTTTTACTGCAACAGGCATAGCAGGGTAGTGTACCGCAGTGCTTTGACCACTCAGGGTTTTGGCTAAGGCACGTGCTTGTTGCATGATTGGCATCACAAATGGCAATAATGTTCCATTGACTTCAGCACAGTCACCCACCGCATAGATATCTGCTTGATTGGTTTCCAATAAGGTATTGGTCACGATACCGCGACTGGTTTGAATATTTGCAGCTTTTGCCAAGCTTGTATTTGGCTGTAAACCAATTGCTGAAAGGACGATATCGGCAATAAGGGTTTGACCATTTGCAAGTGTAACTGCATAGTCTTCGCCATTATTCGTTTTTGTTACTTTCTCTACCGTAGTTGAAAGTGCAAATTTAATACCTGCTTGTTCTAAATTGGTTTTAAATGCATCTGCAACATGGTTTGGGAGTAAACGACCGAGCGGTTGTGGTGCAAGATCAATCACAGTGACATCATAGTTACTATGAAGTAAATCGTTGGCAAATTCGCAGCCAATTAAACCCGCACCTAAAATCACAACCCGTTTATCTTTGCGGTTTGCTAAATTTTCACGGAATGTACGATAGTCACTGAGTGAGTTCACCACATGAATATCATCGCTACCATCACCAGTAATGGCTAAACGAATTGGATTTGCGCCAACGGCAAGCACAAGTTTTGAATAAGGTTGAGTTATGCTTTCACCATTTTTTTCTAAGGTGATTTCATGATTTTCAGCATTAATCTCTTTCACCAAGGTTTCAGCTTCAATACGCATATTGAGCTGAGCTGTCATTTTAGCTGCATCGCCTAGAGCAATTTGTTCAGGTGCTTTATTGCCTGCAAAGGCATTAGATAATGTTGGTTTTGCATAATTTACCGCATCATCTGCGCAGATCATAACCAGTTCTTGTTCAGGGCTTAGTTTGCGAAATTCTCGTGCAACAGTATAGCCTGCCATGCCCGATCCGATGATGACGATAGGATGCATTATATTCTCCAGTATTTTTTCAATAAAAAACAAATGATAGGAAAAAAAAGACCATGATCATGATCACGGTCTTTTAGATCTATTTAGATTTCAATCATTTCAAAATCAGCTTTTGAAACGCCGCAATCTGGGCAAGTCCAATCATCAGGGATATCTTCCCATTTGGTACCTGCTGCAATGCCGTCTTGTGGCCAACCATCTGCTTCGTCGTAAATCCACCCACAAACGATACATTGATATTTTTTCATGTGACTCTCCAAACTGATAGGTATGCTCAAGTTGCCTTTCAGTAAAACTATTCCATAATGTCGCTACGATCGCTGCAATACAACAAACTTGTGTTGATCAGGAGTTAGATTTTTACGCAGAACGCCATTTAAGTAAAGCAAATGCAAGAGTTTAATCATTTATGTAGAAAGTGGAATGGCAATTTGTTCTGAAAGTCTTGTTATTTGAGCAATTACTCTAATTTTTATAGATATGTATATGTTTATAGTATTTTAAAAATAGTAAAAGTATAAATATAGGGTGGGTGAAAAATAACCATTTAAAATTAAAAGATCAAAATATCACCATAATTATGAGGAAAATAAAAATGCAAACCTTATCTTATGAAATTGAAATTCATGCTTCTAAACAAAAAGTTTGGGAGATTTTATGGCAAAAAGAAACTTATCAAGCGTGGACGCAATTTTTTTCTTGCAACTCGACCATGCAATCAGACTGGAAAGTAGGCGGTAAAACCTATTTCTATGATGATAAGGGAGATGGCATGATTTCAACAATCGAACGTTTAGATGAACCTAATGTGATTATTTTTAAACATATTGGAATGATTCAAGATGGAGAGCAAGATACTGAAAGTGACGATGTAAAATCTTGGGCAGGTGCATTAGAAAAGTACATGTTATTTGATTTGGATGACGTTACTCAACTCTATGTGGAAGTGGATATTCAACCCGAATATATTGAAATGATGAATCAAGGATTTGAAAAAGGGTTGGCTTTGGTTAAACAACTCGCTGAGCAATAAAATCACTTTTGCCGTACATTTATTGCAAGATCAGCGTACTATTTGTGCTTGGAAATGGATAAATCTTTGCTTTTTTCACCTTTGTGGTACTGAAATGATGCGAAAATGGGCTGTGATCTGCTATCCTATGCCACTTCAATTTTACTTAGATCGAGGCAGAGATGACGCAACAAAACGCTCAATCGACTTCTGAACAAACACTTTCCGAAAACGATTTAATCGCACAGCGTCATGCCAAATTAAAGCAAATCCAAGAGACTGCCAAACAAACAGGTAAGAGTCCTTGGCCGAATACGTTTAAACGTGAGCACTATACGGGTGACTTACAAGAACAATTTAAAGATCAAGATAAAGCACAAATCGAAGGTGCTGAAAAAGTTTATGTAAAAGTTGCGGGTCGTGTCATGTTGAACCGTGGGTCATTTATTGTGATCCAAGACATGACAGGTCGTATCCAACTTTATGTGGATCGTAAAGGTTTACCAGCTGACATTTTAGAAACCATTAAAAGCTTAGACCTTGGCGATATTATTGCTGCTGAAGGTTATATTGGTCGTTCTGGTAAAGGTGATTTATATGTACACCTTGAAGGTTTTGAATTATTAACCAAATCACTTCGCCCACTTCCAGATAAATTCCACGGTTTAACGGATACTGAAGCGAAATATCGCAAGCGTTATTTAGATTTGATCGTCAACGAAGAAACACGTAAAACCTTTGAAATTCGTGCCAAAGTCGTTGCGGGTATTCGTGCATTCTTGACCAATGAACGTTTCATGGAAGTTGAAACGCCAATGATGCATATCATTCCGGGTGGCGCATCGGCTAGACCATTCGTAACGCATCATAATGCTTTGGATATGGAACTCTATTTGCGTATCGCGCCAGAGCTCTATTTAAAGCGCCTTGTAGTGGGTGGTTTTGAGCGTGTGTTTGAAATTAACCGTAACTTCCGTAATGAAGGGGTGTCAACACGTCATAACCCTGAATTTACCATGATCGAGTTTTATCAAGCTTATGCTGATTATAAAGATTTGATGGCATTGACTGAAAACATGCTTGAGAAATTGGCGATCGACATTTTAGGTTCTACTGATTTGCCTTATGGTGATGAAGTGTATAGCTTCAAAGGGCCATTCAAGAAAATTTCAATGTTTGATGCTATTCTTGAACATAATCCTGACTTCACACCTGAAAATGTGAATGATCGTGAGTTCTTGGCTAAATTTACTCAAGATGTGTTGAAAGAAAAAGTGAAGCCAGGTTTCGGTTTAGGTAAGTTGCAGACGATTGTCTTCGAAGAAACGGTAGAAACGAAGCTACGTCAGCCGACATTCATTACAGAATACCCTGCGGAAACTTCACCGCTTGCGCGCCGTAATGATGATAATCCTCATATTACAGATCGTTTTGAGTTCTTTATTGGCGGTCGTGAATTGGCTAATGGTTTCTCTGAGTTAAATGACCCGATTGATCAAGCGGAACGTTTCCAAGCACAGGTTGAGGAAAAAGACGCAGGTGATGATGAAGCGATGCATTATGATGCAGACTTTATTGAAGCATTAGAATATGGTTTACCGCCTACAGCAGGTCAAGGGATTGGTATTGATCGTTTAGTCATGCTATTTGCCAATGCACCAAGTATTCGTGATGTATTATTGTTCCCACACATGCGTCGTAAAGATTAATTTTAAGTTAAATAAAAATAGCCACATCTGATTTGTGGCTATTTTTTTATCTGTACTTTATTGATTATTTTGTTTGCAGTTCTTTTGCGAGTTTTTCAGCGGCTTGCATGATTTTAGGTGTTAATTGCCCCATTTGCTGTTGACCAATTTTCATGCTTTTTTCCATTACAGTAGGTAATTTATTAATTGTCGATTGACCAACAGGTGTTTTATAAAATTCAAGCATGCCGTTGATTTCTTCTTGGGTAAATTCTTCAACATAGAGTTGAATCATTTCAGGCTCTAATTTAGCCCAAGTAAAATCCTGTTTTACAATGTTTGCAATGTCTTGATTAAAATTCTCAATCGCTTTCTTTTGTTTGGCATTGAGTTCTTGCCCTTGAGTGGCTTGTTCAATACTTGAAGCCATAATTTGGTGGACGTATTGGTTTGATTGATCAATTAATTGTTCGGATTTGGTGACTTTTAAGAGCTCTTTTACTGATTTTTTTGATGCTTGTTGAGCAAAAGTAGGCATAGAAATCGCTGCGCCCATGATAAGGGTTAGAATAAATTTTCTCATTATTTAGTTTCAATGTTGCGATAGAAAGCATGAATGGTACTGAGTCATCTCTTTTATTGTCAATTTCTTATTGCATGTTAAGAAATGTAATTGTTTTGTTTGATGATTGAAAAGTACCTATAAAAAAACGATGATGTGTTCATAAATAAACGTGAGAACAGTTTCGATATGTTTTTAAAAAAATCGCTTTATATCGCATTATTTGCGTCTATTTCATCTGTAGCATTTGCTCAGGGCTTAGTTCTTAATGATGAAAATCTACGCACTGATTTAAATTGGTTAAATCAGCAA
Source organism: Acinetobacter tjernbergiae DSM 14971 = CIP 107465 (assembly GCF_000374425.1). Lineage (GTDB taxonomy): Bacteria > Pseudomonadota > Gammaproteobacteria > Pseudomonadales > Moraxellaceae > Acinetobacter > Acinetobacter tjernbergiae. Next base: position 226,787 of record NZ_KB894354.1, read on the forward strand.
GGTGTTATTCAAATTAGTACTTCAACATGGCCTTTAAGTGGCGATGAAATTCAACGCGCATTATCCCAAGCCAAAGTGAGTGATAACGCACAGCAAAAAGTGATCAATTCTGTAATAAATGCACTCCAGATCGATAATGAAACAGTAAAACTTGGTTTGCATGCAGACACAGATCTTAAAAAAATTCCTCAAACATTTGCTGATAATCAAAAATCACAATATCAGGCATCGGTCGAATTTAATGCAGGTGCTGAGAACTGGGATGCTAAGCTTCGGATCAATGCTGAGAAAGACCCGCTAATTGATCATGGTCATGATGTAAATGTTGAAGGCTCTTATATTGCAGGCAAGCTTTGGAATCAATGGATCGTTGCTGGTCAAATTCCAACTTACTGGGGACCTGGGCATGATGGTAGTTTGATTCGTGGAGATGCAAGTCGCCCTGTGTATGGAGTTACAGCGCAACGTGCTGTTCAAAATGCTTTTGAAACAAAATGGTTATCTTGGATTGGTCCTTGGCAATATCAGGCTTTTGCTGGTCAACTAGATGATTATAAGGCTATTCCAGATGCAAAATTAATTGGGTTACGTTTGACTGCTCGCCCATTTCCAGCATTGGAAATAGGTGCGTCTCGAGCACTTCAATGGGGAGGTGATGGTCGACCTGAGAGTCTAAGCTCATTGTGGGATGCATTTACTGGTACAAAAGATAATGGTGGAACGGGCAAAGCTGATCCATCTAATCAGATCGCTGGCTTTGATGGTCGATTATTGTTACAACCTCTTTTTAATATTCCCGTGAGCTTGTATGGTCAATTTATTGGGGAAGATGAGGCAGGCGGTTTACCTGCTAAATATATGTATCTAGGGGGGGCAGACTTTTCTTCAAGTTATAACAATATGCCTTACCAACTTTATGCTGAATGGGTAGATACACGTACCAATGGCGAGGTGAGGAGTATTTCTTATGCACATACTATTTATAAGGATGGCTATTATCAACATGGTTTTCCATTAGGTCACTCAATTGGCGGTGATGGGCAAATGTATTCAGTTGGTGGTGATATTCGTTTTGATGTGATGAATCGTCTAAGTGGGCGTGTTTTATATGCAAAAGTAAATCAATCGAATTTAGCAATTAATACAGCATTTTCGAAAGAAGATACAGTTAAGGGGATTGATTTGACTTGGACACATTATTTAAAACCAACAATTCCACTGAAAATTAATGGTTGGGTCAGTGATTCTGATCGTAATGGTAATGATGGTGGTCTTTCAGTAGGTGTTGAGATTCCGTTAGAAAAAAATATGTTCCGTTTCTAAGCATTACTGCTGAAAAGAAGCCTGTTAAAGGCTTCTTTTTTATTTGAATAAATTTTCAGCATATTTTGAATGATATTCTTCTATTTTACATCTATACATATCACAATTTTGCATATTGATATGAAAAAACAAGCTAAAGAAGCCGATCTAAATTATTATAATGGATAACCTTTACTAGATTGCTGATTTGTTCACTAGTAAGAATATCGATATCACGAAAAATTGGAGTTGTTATGGTACTCGTTCCTCCACACGGTCTTCCAAGTGGTGGTTTAATACCACTTATAGATTTTATGGGTAACATGGATAAAGGGGGATATGTACATGACTGAAAATAGATTAACTCACCTCAAGCAACTTGAGGCTGAGAGTATTCATATTATTCGTGAAGTTGCTGCTGAATTTGAAAACCCTGTCATGCTTTATTCTATTGGTAAAGATTCAGCTGTAATGCTACATCTTGCAATGAAAGCATTTTACCCTGCAAAACTTCCGTTTCCACTCCTGCATGTAGATACAGGTTGGAAGTTTAAAGACATGATCACATTCCGTGACAACATGGCAAAAACACATGGCTTTGATTTGATCGTACATCAAAATAAAGAAGGTCGTGATGCAGGAATTAACCCATTTGATCATGGTAGTTCAAAATATACCGACATCATGAAAACTCAGGGTTTAAAACAAGCATTAGATAAATATCAGTTCGATGCTGCATTTGGTGGGGCACGTCGTGATGAAGAAAAATCACGTGCGAAAGAACGCGTCTATTCATTCCGTGATACTAAGCATCGTTGGGATCCAAAAAACCAACGTCCAGAACTCTGGAATCTTTACAATGGTAAAGTGAACAAAGGCGAAAGTATTCGTGTTTTCCCTTTATCTAACTGGACTGAGTTAGATATTTGGCAATATATTTATTTAGAAAATATTCAACTTGTTCCTCTTTATTTCTCAGCTGTACGTCCGGTTGTAGAGCGCAGTGGCACGTTAATCATGGTCGATGATGAGCGTATGCGTTTAAAAGAGGGAGAGGTTCCTCAAATGAAATCGGTACGTTTCCGTACACTCGGCTGTTACCCATTAACAGGTGCAGTTGAATCAGAAGCGGATACATTGCCTGAAATTATCCAAGAAATGCTTTTGGCTACCAGTTCAGAACGTCAAGGTCGTATGATTGACCATGATGAAGCGGGTTCGATGGAAAAGAAAAAGCAAGAAGGTTATTTCTAATTTCCTTCATCAAATCCCTCTTTTAAAAGAGGGATTTAGGGAGATTAAAACCGATTTCTAAAGAATATGTGGAGTTTTGAGCAATGTCTCATCAATCAGATCTTATTAGCCAAGATATCTTGGCATATTTAAAACAGCACGAAAATAAAGACCTACTGCGTTTTTTGACCTGTGGTAACGTCGATGATGGTAAATCAACACTTATTGGTCGTTTGCTTTATGATTCAAAGTTGATCTATGAAGATCAATTACAAGCGGTAACACGTGACAGTAAAAAAGTGGGGACAACAGGTGATGCACCTGACCTTGCTTTACTTGTCGATGGTTTACAAGCTGAACGTGAACAGGGGATTACCATTGATGTAGCCTATCGTTATTTCTCAACTGAAAAGCGTAAGTTCATCATTGCAGATACACCAGGACATGAACAATACACACGTAACATGGCAACGGGTGCATCAACAGCTGATCTTGCCATTATTTTGATTGATGCGCGTTATGGCGTACAAACACAAACTCGTCGTCATACTTTTATTGCAAGCTTGCTCGGTATTAAAAATATCGTTGTTGCGATCAATAAAATGGACTTGGTTGAGTTTTCTGAAGCGCGTTTTAATGAAATTCAAGTTGAATATGATGCATTCTTAAGTCAGCTTGGTGAACGTCGTCCAGAGAATATTTTATTCGTTCCGATTTCGGCATTGAATGGCGATAACGTCGTTAATCCATCTGTAAGTACGCCGTGGTACAAGGGTCAAACCTTGATGAGCATTCTTGAGTCGGTGGAAATTAAACGCGAATCAAATAAAAATGAATTCCGTTTCCCTGTTCAGTATGTAAATCGTCCAAACCTTGATTTCCGTGGTTTTGCGGGTACGATTGCGCTTGGTGAAATCAACGTTGGTGATGAAATCGTTGCCTTACCTTCAGGTAAAAAATCAACGGTTAAAGAAATCGTGACCTTTGATGGAAATCTTGAACAAGCAATTGCAGGTCAAGCGGTTACTTTAACGTTAAATGATGAAATTGATATTTCTCGTGGTAACGTTTTGGTTCGCGCAGGTGAGCAACCACTTATTTCACGTAGTGTTCGTGCATCTGTTGTATGGATGAATGAGCATCCTTTAGTGAAAGGTAAATTGTATAACGTTAAAATCGGTACGCAAACTGTTCCTGCAAAAGTCAGTGCGATCAATTACCGTGTCAACGTAAATACACTTGAACATACTCAGGTTGAAGAAATTGAGTTAAATGCGATTGCAGATCTTGTGATTGAGTTTGATGCTCCAGTGGTATTTGACCAATATCAAGACAGCCGTTATACAGGTTCGTTGATCTTTATTGACCGTTTGAGCAACGTGACTGTTGGTGCGGGGATGATTGAAGCCGCAGTAGAATGGACTGCGCATAGTAATCCTGTGACAGCGGAAGATCGTGCTGCTCGTCTAGGTCAGAAACCTGCTGTGATTGGTGTTTCTGCGCAGTTAATCGAGAATGCACAAGTTCTAGAAAGTTTGTTGATTCAACAAGGTGTGGTTGCGATAGCAAAAGTTGGTTTAACGACTGCGCAAATTACGCTGTTACGTGAAACAGGTGTGGTTGTGATCACAACCGTTGTTGATGGTACTGATACGGATATCACTGCTGACACTGTTGAAGAGGCAGCTGAGCAAATCATTGAATTAGTTCGTCTATAAGCGATTGAACTGATTTAAACAAGCCCGCTTTATGAAGCGGGCTTGTTTATTTTATAGAGGTTAGATTCTAGCTTTAGAAATTACTGATTTTGAACTGTGATCTAAAAGATGAGTAAATAGATCGAGCTGATATTTTTATTCTGTTTTGAAATGTCTTTTATGAGACAATAGTTCTTTAAATTATTGTCTAAGGACTCCCATGACTGAACAATCTCCTGAATATTTAAGCGATATCGAAATTTTAGACGTTTTACAGTCTATGAAAAAAGATGAGCTTGATGTTGAAGCAAATGAGATCATCCGTAATGGGGGAAAGGCTGGGCGTCAAGAAGCACATAAACAAGCATTGGTGGCTTTGAATACAAGTTTTGAAGAAAAATTTGTAGAAGCAGTGACACTTGCATTGGGTTTAAATGCAGGGCAGGCTAAAAAAATCCGTTATAAAAAAGACCGTATCCGTATTTTAAAAGTACGTGGTATTGATTATCTTGCGATTGATGGTGCGGAAACGGCTCAGGTTTTATCTCAGGTTGCACAGGCAATCAGCCGCGAAGATGCGATTGTGACTGAAGGTTTACATAATATTTTTCCATTTTGGAAAGAAGGCTGGCCAATGGTTCAGTTTGATAATGCATATAAAATTTTATCTGAAGACATCGCGATTCATTACCAAGCGACTTTAGATCAATTAATTTCATTGTATGGTGGAAATTAAGATCCAATAAGATTTTTGCAAAATGGAATAAATCATTAAAAATAACAAGGATGTTAATTTTATGAACTCGAATTTAGAGATTCCGCATGAAGCTTTACAAGCATTAAGAGCAGGGCAGCTGATTGATGCAATTAAAATTACGCGTGAGAAAACAGGTCTTGGGTTGAAAGAATCGAAAGACTTGATTGAACAATATTTAAAAGATCATCCACAAGAGCAAGCACTTATTCAAGAGCAATTAGCTCAACGTAGTCGTGGTGGTGTTAAAATCTTTATTCTGATTCTTATTGTATTCATCATTTTAGCTTGGTTAATGATGAAATAAAATTAAGCCCAAGAAATGGGCTCTATTTTATGATGCGTTATTCTATTGGTGATGTAGGCGGTTCATTTTCTAAGCTTGGAATAATTTGGGTGACCAGTAATTGATCAATTTTATAATGATCAATATCAACCACTTCAAACTTAAAACCAGCATATTCTACCGCATCAGCAGGACGTGGGATTTTGCGTAAACGATATATGATAAAACCAGCGATGGTTTCATAGTTTTCATTTTCAGGAAATTCTTCAATTCCGAGTACATGCTTCACATCTTCAATAGGTGTACTACCATCAATTAGCCATGAATGATTATCACGTTTAATGATTTGTAGGTCTTCTTCCATTGGTGTAACCCAATCACCCATCACTGTAATCATAATATCGCTTAATGTAATTACACCGACAACTAGAGCATATTCATTAATCACAACTGCAAATTTTTCTTTGGTTGAGCGAAAACGATCAAGTACTTCAGATAAAGTCAGCGTATCAGGAATGATTAGAACAGTACGAATGGTGGATTCATTAAGCTGAAGTAGAGATTGATTGTTTAATATACGCACTAAAATATCTTTGGTATCGACATAACCAATAACTTGATCAATGTGTTCATTACAGACTAAAAACTTCGAGTAGGGGTATTCTGCTAACTTTTGACGAATACTATTTTCATTTTCTTTTAAGGTGAAATAAACCACATTTTCACGTGTGGTCATACTTGATGGGACGGTACGTTCTTCAAGTTCAAAAACATTTTCAATAAAATGATGTTCTTGTTTTTGTAGTACCCCAGCTTGAGCTCCAGCATCCATAACGGCTGAAATATCATCAAAGGTAATGTTGTCATCACGAATGGTATTCACTTTAAACAAACGGAATAGCAGATTGGCAATGGCATTGATTCCCCAAGCCAACGGTTTGCAGACTTTAATAAAAACTTGAATCGGTTCAATGACGCTAATCGCAATTTTTTCTGGAGCGATCATTGCCAAACGTTTTGGCATTAAATCAGCAAATAGAATAAATAGGGAGGTCACTAGGGTAAATGATAAGGCAAAGCCAATGGTTTCTAACCAAGGACCCACATAAAATTGCTTCAGCATTTCTACAAAAAACGGACGGAAAGCGGCTTCACCTAGAATACCACCTAAGATTGCAACGGCATTTAGTCCTATTTGCGAGGCTGCAAAAAAGTCAGCAGATTGTGCTTGTAAGTCTAGAACTTTTTGCGCACGGATTTCACCAGATTCTGCCAATATCTTTAATTTAACTTTTCGTGCACCAGCAAGTGCGATTTCAGTGAGTGAGAGAAATCCTGCTGCAATAATCAGCACAATAATGATAATAATATTTTGGAAGAGACTCACACATCACCTGTGGTTCATCATTTATTATGAATATGTTGTAACATAAAAAAGAAGAGAGGTAATTAGGTATTACCTCAGTATAACAATTTTGCTTATGAAACAAGTATATCCGTAGAGGAGTTAGTATTGTTACAAAGCAATATTTTAATATTGTGAAAATTGTGAATTATTTAAAAAGAATTCACGATTTTCCTCTTCAATCATTTGACGCGCAACAAACAGAATCAACTGTCTCAACCAACGATGAGCTGGATGGTGGTGTAATAGTGGACACCAAGCCATTTTTAGCTCAAATTCTGGAATATAGAAAGGAGGATCTTTGATTAGGAGTCGAGGATTTTGTGCTTGTAGGCGTGCCATGCGTGTTGGTAATGTTGCAATCAGATCAACATTCTGCGCTAAAAGCGCAGGCATTTGATAATGGCGTGTAAATACTGAAATTTTACGACGTTGACCAATACGTTCTAAGGCTTGATCAATCCAACCAAGTCCTGCTTGTTTGTCTGGGTTTACGCCAAAACCAACACCCATTCCTGTTTTAGATACCCAAATATGCTGGGCATCTAAATAACTTTTAAGGTTGAGGTGAGTTACGGCAGGGTGCTTATCATTTAAAATACAGCTAAAACTATCACGCCACACCAAAACTTGGTGGAAACTTTGCGGAATTTCGTTAAAGCGATTAATTGCTAGATCAACTTTCCCTTGTTCCATGTCTCGATAAGACACATCACTTGGGGTTAAGAAGTCGAGTACAACATTCGGTGCTTCTGAGCGTAATGCTTTGACTAAACGAGGAACAAGTGTTGCTTCAGCATAATCCGATGTCATAATACGGAAAACACGGGTGCTTGTATAAGGTCTAAATTCGGTACGTGGTTCTAGAATCATTGACAAATCTGACAACGCGTCACGAATACGAGGCTGTAATTCTAATGCACGTTCAGTAGGCGTCATGCCTTCAGAAGAACGAATCAAGAGAGGATCGTTAAATAAGTTACGTAAACGACGTAAAATATTACTCATTGCAGGTTGGGTAACACCCAATTGCTCTGCTGCACGTGTGACATTTTTTTCACGAAGAAGTACATCAAGATAAATTAATAAATTGAGATCAACTCGCTCCAGATTCATAAAAAAAATACCGAGAATAAAATTTTTGAATTGTCCTGAATTATCGCATATCTAAAGCCATTTGTGTACGTTAATACGATATAAAAGTGAGAGTAAGAGTGAGAGTTGAAAGAAGAAGGCTTTTTGGGCGCATATTGGGTTTATAAGGAAATAGAGAATAATAATCAGCAGTTTATACTTTTGATGAATGCCGTAAAATAAATTTCTATTTTCGTGCAGAAATTTATTATTTCACAGGTTTTTATTTTGTATGGTTTTTAATTTGAAGTGTATAAAAATAATACAAATCAATAGGTTCTTATAAATTTTTAAAGCTTTAATTTTTATTAAATCTTTTTAATAACAAGTGTTTATTTTGTTTATAGCTGTAATTGCATCATGCTGTTTTATGTATTTCATAAATAAATACTGAAAATTAACCTAGAATATTGGATAAATTTGTTTGTAGGGTCTAAGCTGTGCAACATGTTGATGAAGTGCTTGAAATCTAGACTATATAAAAGCATGATTTTTAGCGATCATTTGATGCCTATCCTCAAAAGGAATATATCATGAGTACATATCAAACAGCGATTGATGCAATCCGCGAATTAAAAGCAAAATTTGGCGACACTTGGCGCGATATCAGCGCAGAAGATGCTGCGCGTATGCAAATGCAAAACCAATTCAAAACTGGTTTAGACATTGCTAAATATACAGCTGCGATTATGCGTCGTGATATGGCTGCTTATGATGCTGATTCTAGCAAATACACTCAATCATTAGGTTGCTGGCACGGTTTTATCGCGCAACAAAAAATGATCGCGAACAAAAAATACTTCGGTACTACTGAACGTCGCTATATCTACCTTTCTGGTTGGATGGTTGCTGCACTTCGTTCAGAATTTGGTCCACTTCCTGACCAATCTATGCACGAAAAAACTTCAGTACCTGCTTTGATCGAAGAAATCTACACTTTCTTACGTCAAGCTGATGCGAAAGAACTTAACGATTTATTCCGTGCGCTTAAAAAAGCAAACGAAGCTGGTGATGCTGCTAAAGCTGCTGAAATCACTGCTCAAATCGATGGTTTCCAAACTCACGTTGTGCCAATTATTGCGGACATCGATGCTGGTTTCGGTAACGAAGAAGCGACTTATTTACTTGCTCGTAAAATGATCGAAGCTGGTGCTTGTGCGCTTCAAATCGAAAACCAAGTATCTGATGCTAAACAATGTGGTCACCAAGCTGGTAAAGTAACTGTTCCACACGAAGACTTCATCTCTAAAATCCATGCATTACGTTATGCATTCTTAGAAATGGGTCTTGATGATGGTATCATCGTTGCTCGTACTGACTCTGAAGGTGCTGACTTAACTCAAAAAATCCCAGTGGTTAAAGAGCCAGGTGACATCGCTTCTCAATACATCAGCTACTTAGACACAACTGAAATTGACATCGCTGATGCTGAAGAAGATGAAATCTTAATCAAGCGCGGTGGTAAATTACACCGTCCTAAGCGTTTAGCTTCTGGTTTATATCAGTTCCGTGCTGACACTCAAATTGACCGTGTTGTACTTGACTGTGTATCTAGCCTTCAAAATGGTGCGGATCTTCTTTGGATCGAAACTGCGACTCCAAACGTAGAAGAAATCGCACACATGGTTAACCGTGTTAAAGAAACGATTCCAAATGCTAAGCTTGTTTATAACAACAGCCCATCATTCAACTGGACTTTAAACTTCCGTCAACAGTCTTATGACCGTTGGGTTGCTGAAGGTAAAGACGTTTCTGCTTACGACCGTGCTAAATTAATGAGCGCTGAGTACGATGCAACTGAATTAGCTGCTGATGCTGATGCTAAGATCCGTACATTCCAAGCAGATGCTTCTCGTGAAGCGGGTGTGTTCCATCACTTGATCACACTTCCTACTTACCACACTGCTGCTCTTTCTACTCATGAGCTTGCACAAGGTTACTTCGGTTCTGAAGGTATGTTGGCTTATGTTGCTGGCGTACAACGTAAAGAAATCCGTGGTGGTATCGCTTGTGTTAAACACCAAGCAATGGCTGGTTCTGACATCGGTGATGATCACAAAGAAATCTTCTCTGGTGACAACGCTCTTAAAGCGCACGATGATGCTAAAAACACAATGAACCAATTCTCAGCTCACTAAGCTTTGACTTGATTCAATAAAGAAACCCTGCATATGCAGGGTTTCTTGCTATTGGTTTCTATAAAACCAATAAGAAGGGACTACTTATTTAACTTCTTTTTTTAGTTGGTATTTATCTGCTAAAGCGCCTGTAATCTGATTGCCTTCTAAATCTAGTGCTTTTAGATGACCTTCAGCAACAAAATATTTGCGATTATCGCCAGCTTTATCTAACGCAATAATAGATGAATTTTTACTGTCGAATTGGAAGCTACCTTTGCTTTCAAATGCTTTACCATCACTTTTACCGAGATAGGTTTCTTTTATTTCATAGGTTTTATCTAGATTGAGTTTTAACTCGGTTTCAATCCCTTCACAATCTGCACAAGGGAGCACGCCTTTGTAAGTACCATTCCAATCTAATGAGTTTTCAGCGGTGTGTGCTGTATCCGCTATCGCAGTCTCTGATACTGCTTCAGTTGTCGTAGTGGGTGGAGGTGTTTGCTGCTCTTCTGTTTTTTTATTTTCAGTTTTGCTACAAGCTACTAAAACAAGAGAGGCTAGCGAAAGTGCAAGAATGGATTTTTTCATTTTTGATTTGACCTTTTTGAAAATATTGTCATCTAAGCTATGAAATTTCAAAGAAAAAGGGTAGTGACAGTATGTAAGAGTTATTTAACCTTTAGTAAATTGATCTATTGCTTTAATTGAGATTCTTTCCATTTACGTTGTATTAATAATCAGAATTTTGGCATTTGATAATCATAAGTTCTTGATAAGAAAAAAGCACTTATCTTTCGATAAGTGCTTTTTTTTGAATCTGGAGCGGGAAAGGAGACTCGAACTCCCGACCCCAACCTTGGCAAGGTTATGCTCTACCAACTGAGCTATTCCCGCAATAGGACGCATTATAGAGAATTTCATCAAACTGTCAACTCTCTATCATGCTAAGTGCTCAATTAATCAGCACGTCGCCAAGTGGTTCCTTGACGAGTATCCTCAAGAACAATTCCTTGAGCTAATAATGATTGGCGAATATCATCCGCTTTCGTAAAATCTTTCGCTTTCTTCGCATCGACACGTTGTTGAATAAAACTTTCAATCTCCGTATCAGACAGAGTAAGTGCTTCCTGTCCAATATCAGATTTTAAAAACTCTTCGACATCATGTTGCACCAAACCAAGAATGTTCATTAAATGACGTAGCGTTGAATAAAGAACAGTTGCTTGCTCAGCTTGTTCTTCTTTAACAGCACGATTTAATTCTTTATTCAGCTCAAATAATACTGCAATTGCTTCAGCTGTGTTGAAGTCATCACGCATTGCACTATTAAAACGTTCAACAAAATCTTGTTCTAAGGTTTCAACTGTTTTTTGCCCATAAATTTGTTGATAGGCTTTAAAAGAATGATAGAAACGACTTAACGTTGCCTTCGCTTCTTTTAATGCGAAATCCGAAAAGTTCACTGGACTACGATAATGTGATGACACAATAAAGTAGCGAATGACTTCTGGATGGAATTTATCCATGACATCACGAATGGTAAAGAAATTGCCTAATGATTTAGACATTTTCTCACCATCAACATTGATGAAACCAACATGCATCCAATAGTTCACATATTGTTCGCCTGTAGAGGCTTCGCTTTGTGCGATTTCATTTTCATGGTGTGGGAACATGAGATCCGAACCACCACCATGAATATCGAAATGATTACCTAAGCAGCACGTCGACATTGCAGAACATTCAATATGCCAACCCGGACGACCATTCCCCCATGGTGAAGCCCATGCAGGTTCATTTTCTTTGGCATGTTTCCAAAGTACAAAGTCAAAAGGGTGCTTCTTGTCTACTTCGACATCTACACGTTCTGATGCGCCAGCTTGCATATCATCCAATTTACGACCTGATAAGCGACCATATTTATCAAATTTAGTGACTTCAAAATACACATCGCCATTTGCAGCAGGGTAGGCAGCACCTTTATCAACCAGTGTGTTGATCATGTTTTGCATTTGATCAATATATTCAGTTGCTTTTGGTGCCTCGTCTGGTGCAGCACAGCCTAAGTTTGCTGCATCTTCATTCATTGCATCAATAAAACGCGCCGTGAGTTGTTGAATGCTTTCACCATTTTCATTGGCACGCGCAATGATTTTGTCATCAATATCGGTAATGTTGCGGATATAGCGAACTTTCCAGCCTTGGCTACGTAGGAAGCGGATGATGTAGTCAAATGCAACCATAACTCGAGCGTGTCCAATATGACAGTAATCGTAAACGGTCATACCACAGACATAGATATCGATTTGACCTTCTTGGCGTGGGACAAATTCAACTTTTTTACGTTGCTCAGAATTATATAGAACAAAAGGTTGCATAAGGGTTTTCAAACACTCTACAAAAATCGTGATTCATCATAACGTATGCATTGTATTTCATAAAGTTATCAGTAGAAAAAATATGATGCGTAAATGTATTTTTCTAGCGTAGGGAAAATTTAATTTGGGGTGGGATTCGATTGTATCTCAATCAAATGAGACATGTGATTGGAAAGAACACAGTTAATTATGTACTATCGAATATAAAGGCTAGAGCTGTGAGCTTGGTGTGGTGATTCAACTTATGGTTCTCGTCCTTTTCTTTTTCAAGTTAATTTCTTCTCTATGATTTAGATTAAAATAAGTTTTTAAATTATTTATTTGTAATGAAAATAATGGAATTTAGCCTAAACATAAAGTAAATGTGATTAGAATGAGAGATTTAATTTTCTACTAGTTTAGCTATAAAATAGGGGAGTGTGCTGTGGCACTCATAGATGAAGAGCAATTTAAAAAAGAAATCATTACAGATCCATTTTTTGGAGATGCTGTAAGATTTATTTTGAGTAAATTGGGAGATATGCGCGGTAAAGTAATCTTTGATAGTGGATGTGGTGCAGGAGTGATGAGTGTCTTTTTTGCACTACAAGGTGCTACTGTTATTGGAATAGACAGAGACTCTAGGCAGTTAGCGAAAGCTGTAGACTTGGCAACCTCATTCGGTGTCAATAATAATTGTTTTTTTCTGATGGCAAATTCTGAAGAATGCCCAATTGATTCAGATTCGATTGATATTGTATTTTCTAGAAGTGCGCTTCAATATATGGAGCGAGATAAAGTATTTGAAGAATATTTCAGAATTTTAAAACCTGATGGTGGCTTGGCATTAATAGAAAATCTTCCATATAGCCCATTAATTAATATTTATAGGTTTTTTCGGTATTTGACTGCTAGAACAAAAGATCAAAAAGAATATGTTAAATCTATTAAGGGGTACATTGACTTTAATGATATTAATCGTTTAGGTGATAGATTTGATTATAAAGATCAAAAATTTTTTCATCTTTTTCGTATTATTTCTATTTATCTTACTTTGTTTGTTAAGAATCCCTCTTCTAGCAAAGTTGTGAGAATATTAGACAAATTACTTTCGAGTCTTGATAATTTTTTACTACTTTTAATTCCTGTTTTAAATAAAACTGCTTGGTTTGCAGCCATTTACTATAAAAAATTAAGATAATTTATCTATATGAAAAAAATACTCACTATATCTGAATATATTGCCCTATTTAAAAAGACTTGGAATCCGTGGAATTTGATTAAAGCATTCTATTTGATAGTTTCCCAAAGAAGACTATTTGAAGCAGCTTATGGAGTATATTGTCATATTCGTATTCCTCCATCTGATATTAATCATAAAATAGATTTAAAATCATTTTTTTATTTGAATGATAATTTGAAAGATAAAATTTTTTGTATTAAAGCTAATCTGTCACGAGAAGAACTAATTTGTTTATTTGGTGCTGATTATGCAGTGGACGATCTTCCATGTGATTTTTATAGAGCAAGAATAGAGAGTATAGTACTTTATGAAGATTTTTTGATTATTGGTGAATATGGGAATCCAGGAAAAAGAATAGCCATAGTGTCTAAAACATCATGTTTGATTAATAAATATTATGATGCCGATGATTCTGTAAAGCATATTCATGTAATATGCAGTGCAACAGAGGAAGGTTTAATATTAGTTTCAACAGGTGATACTGCAAAATATCTTGATTTATGGGATTTGGATTTTTGTAATCTTAAGTTTGTTAAAAGAATTAAGAATTTATTAGCAGGATATACTGCAATCATCAAAATAGATCAGCACTATTTTTTTGGAACTGATTTTTCATCGCGGCCTAATTACTTGGCTGTATTCTGTGGTAAAAGCATAAAGAAGTATGCTTTCCCATCTAAATCATATAAGATGTATGTTGTTCGATTTCTAAATTATAATAACCATTATATCTTGTGCTTGAATAAAGAAATGCAGTGCTTTGGTGGACGATATGCATTATCTATTTTCGATGTTATAGATAACGAGTTTATATTTTGCGACTATGTTGAATATGATGAGCCTAAGATTATTGATGAGGTATTGCATAGAACGATAATTGAGCAACGTTCTCGTTTTATTTTTTAATATGTTTAATCTTATGTATTTTCTATTTAATTATTAAAAGTGTTTGAGAGTTTTTAATATTTTTGCTAAATATTTGTTTATAAATGTTTTAATTTGCTTGTGTCATAGTATGTTCTCAAAATCTGTGTACGTCTTAGCGTTGGATGAGATAACAAGCTCAATTTTTCTCCATTTTAATAAAAACTACTACATTTAGAAACGTGCATATTTTTCAATTATGCTAGAATCAGCCTCATTCTTTTGATTAAAATCATCTACCTTCAGGTGGATAGCGTATTATTTTGGGTCAAACTCATATGTCACAAGCCATAAATTTTCAAAGAAGCGCATTAGAGACTCTACGAATCGAGCAACAAGCCCTAGAGGTTCTTGCGACACAAATTAATGAAAGTTTTGATTGTGCCTGTGAAATCCTTTTGCAGTGTAAAGGGCGAGTTGTTGTGACGGGTATGGGCAAATCTGGTCATATCGGTCGGAAGATGGCAGCGACCTTTGCATCGACTGGGACACCATCATTTTTTATGCACCCAGGTGAAGCGGGGCATGGTGATTTGGGTATGTTGGTGCGTGGTGATGTTCTGATTGCCATTTCAAACTCTGGCAAGAGTGATGAAATCATGATGCTTATGCCGTTAATCAAGCATTTAGGTGTGCCATTAATTACCATCAGTCGTGATGATAAAGGACCAATGCCACAGAATGCAGATGTTGCACTGACATTAGGTGAAGCGGATGAGGCTTGTCCTCTCGGTTTAGCACCAACCTCTAGTACGACTGCAACACTTGTTTTAGGTGATGCATTAGCCGTTGCATTGTTGGAAGCACGTGGTTTTACCGCGGATGATTTTGCTCGTTCGCATCCAGCAGGGGCGTTAGGTAAACGTTTACTTTTGCATGTAAAACATTTGATGCATACAGGGACTGAATTACCTAAAGTTAAACCCAATACACCGATGAATAAGGTGTTATATGAAATCTCGGATAAACGTTTGGGTCTTACCACGGTTGTTGATGAGAACGATATCTTACTAGGTATTTTTACCGATGGTGATTTGCGTCGAATGATTGATCAGCAACAAGGTTTTGATGTAAATCTACCCGTTGCTGAAGTCATGACCAAAAACCCACTTACTATTTCTCAAGAAGCCCGTGCGGTGGAGGCATTGGAAAAAATGCATGAGAGAAAAATTAATCAATTTGTAGTTGTTGATCGCACCAATAAAGTGATTGGTGTGATTAGTATGCATGACCTTATTCAGGCAGGAGTAAATTAAGCCATGGCATCTTATGCTTTACAAGAACAAGCACGTCATTTACAAGCATTAGTGCTTGATGTGGATGGAATCTTAAGCGATGGCTTTGTAACTTTAACCAATTCAGGCGATGAGCTTAAATCATTTGATATTCGTGATGGTTTAGGTATGAAATTGGTTCAAAAAGCAGGAATGAAAGTGATTATTATCACTGGACGCAAGAGTAATATTGTTGAAAAAAGAATGGCAGATTTAGGTGTTGATCTTATTTTTCAAGGACGAGAAGATAAAGGTGTAGCACTACGTGAAGCATGTGCTCAGTTGAATATTCTACCTGAAGACTGTTTGTATATGGGTGATGACTGGCCTGATTTATCTGCATTTGCGATTGCAGGAATGAGTATTACTGTTCCAAATGGGCATGAAGAAGTTCGTCGTCGTGCAAATTTAGTCACACAAGCGATGGGTGGACGTGGCGCAGTTCGAGAAGTATGCGATATGCTACTATTTTCAAAAGGCATTTACCAAGAGCTACTTGCAAAATATCTAGCTGTACCACATTAATAGTAGCGTGAATTACCTAAAGGTCAGGTAACCCTGTTTATGGATACCAAAGTTTTATATGTTGTTGCTGTTTTGATTGCCGCTTTAAGCGGTGGGTACTATTATTACAGTGGCAAAGCAAAAAAGTTGGATGTTGATTCTGTGAAGAATATGACTTATTCAGCACAGGGTGTTCATTTAACACAAACTGATGAGCAAGGTAATTTGTATATTCGGGCTGAAGTGAAACAGTTACAGCAAAATATGCAACAAAAAACCTCCCAGCTTGATCAATTAAATGCTGTGATGTACAAGCAGGGGAAACCCGATGCAACTTTTTATGCAAAACAAGCAAATGCGTATAATGACAATAGTAAAGTTATACTCTCTGGTGATGTGGTTGCTACAACTTTATCCGATCAAGGTAAAATGGAATTTCATACGGATGAGCTTATAGGGTATCCAAAAACAAGAGAGCTAGAAACGCAACATTCGGTGATTGTTCAATCGCAAAATGCTGAATTTGTGAGCCAAGGTCTCAAAGCAAATTTGAATAATGGTCAATATGAGTTCTATAAAATTCGAGGAAAGTATGCACCAAGCTCTTAATTCTAAATCTCGTTTCACTTTCCTAAAACAAGCCACCTGTATTGCTGCTGTTGCTTTATCTTCTGTTTCCAGTTTTGCTTTACCATCAGACCGTAATCAACAGCTCTCTTTGGTTGCTGACCGTGCGACATATAATGATAAAACAGGTATGACAACTTACACCGGTAATGTTGTGATCGAGCAAGGTACAATGAAGCTACAAGCCGATTCAATTATTGCGACATTAAACACTAAAAAAGAAATACAAACCATTACTGCCAAAGGGCAATTAGCTAAGTTCCAACAACAAATAGATGCCAATAAAGGCTTGGCACGAGGTGAGGCTCAGACAATTGTTTATAATGCAGAAACAGGTATTTTGACATTGACTGGTAAAGCATATCTTTACCAAGGCGGTTCTAGTATTCGTGGTAATAGTCTGAAATATAGTATGAATAAGGGTGATGTTGAAGCTCAAGGTTCTTCATCAAATCGAGTTCAAATTATTATTCCACCATCAAGCTCAAAAAGTTTTCCAGGGGCACGTGATTAATGGAACAGTCAGAGCAACAGCCGCAAATCTTATGCATTAAACAGTTAGCTAAAAATTATAGTAAACGTTGGGTAGTTAAAGATGTTTCTTTTACTATGCAAAGTGGACAAATTGTGGGTTTGCTTGGGCCAAATGGTGCTGGTAAAACGACAAGTTTCTATATGGTTGTTGGGCTAGTTCGTATGGATAAAGGTGAAATTCACTTAGATAATTTAGACTTGTCTGATCTTGCTATGCATGAACGTGCTCGTAAAGGCATTGGTTATTTACCACAAGAAGCCTCGATTTTTAGAAAACTAACAATTGCTGAAAATATTATGGCAATTTTGGAAACGCGTAAAGATCTGAATAAGCAACAACGCCAACAGCGACTTAATGAATTACTCAATGATTTCAAAATTAATCATATTAAAGATTCATTGGGGATGAGTGTTTCTGGTGGTGAACGTCGCCGTGCAGAAATCGCAAGAGCTTTAGCTGCTGATCCGAAATTTATGTTATTAGATGAACCATTTGCAGGTGTGGATCCAATTTCTGTGGGTGATATTAAAGATATTATTCAAACGTTAAAGAGTCGAGGAATTGGTGTTTTAATCACTGACCATAATGTTCGAGAAACCTTGGCCATTTGTGAAAAAGCTTATATTGTCAGTGAAGGTTCTGTGATTGCAGAAGGAACTCCGCAAGAAATTTTAGATAATGAGCAAGTGCGTAAAGTCTATCTAGGTGATGATTTTGTGGTTTAAAACTTGATCAATCGTTTGTGGAAAAGAGCTTGTTCAGCTCTTTTTTTATTTTTAAAACTGTAAAAATAATTAATATTTTATTTGTTTTTTATGTTTATTATTTTTTATATTATTGAATTTTATTATTTTTTATTTTATTTATTCTGTATTTTTTGTGATTAGTGTTTAAATATTTTATAAAAATAACTGATTATAAGCGTGTGAATTAATATTTAGAGCATAGTGTTTTTTCTAAAAAAGTGAGTAGAATGAATTGGCTTTTTAATCATAACAATATGAAAAGAATATGAGTGTCAAGAACGATAGAAAGGTAGACAATGGATTTCTTGAAATATGCAAAGATTTCAAATTGTTAGTGTGTATTGTGGCTTTGTCTGCACAAACTGTGTATGCAAACACACCTAGTGAACAATACCACACTTTAAAAAACAATTTATCTCAGCTATTTGCGCCTAAAAGTAGTGACGAATTTAAAACTGCATATATGCAACAATTAAGTAACTTTTCTGTGGATTCATCAATCACTGATTTACCTGTTGTTGGTTCAGGGCACCCCGTGGATGTTATTCCAGCAGCATTATGGCAAAGCCAGATTAAATTATTAAAAGATGCGGTAAAAATTGCGGTTCAAAGAAATCCTGAAATTTCTCAAACTTTAGCAACTTTAGCAGCGCAGAATGCAAATATTGATGTTGCGAAAGCGGGGTATTATCCGCAGATTACTGGAGGGGTGAATACTGGTGATTTGACACGAAAAGGCGAACGTGGTCGGCAAATACTGGCTTTAAATGCAACACAAATGCTTTATGACTTTGGTAAAGTTAAGTCCAATGTGAATACTGAACAAGCGAAATTAATTGTTGAACAAGCAAATGTTTTAGTCAAAATTGATGATATTGCATTGGATGTTGCACAGACAATTATTAACATTCAGCGATATCAAAAACTTATAAAAATTGCGAACCAACAAATAGTTGGTATTACGCGTATTCAGGAAATGGCAAATTTAAGAGCTAAAGCCGGGATTAGTAGTCAAGCAGATCCAGTTCAAGCGCAATCTTATTTACAATCAGCTCAATCAGCATTGATTGCTCAGCAGTCCTTATTGGGACAATATCAACAGCATTTACATACTATTTTAGGTTTTGATGCTAGTGCAACTCAATGGGCTGTTCCTGAAGATTTAGTCCAACAATCAGATTTATATGCTGCACCACAATTTAATATCGTTCCACAAATGATTGCTGCACAAGCAGGCATTGCTGTGGCTCGTTCGCAAAAACAGCAAACACAATTAAGCCGTTATCCAACCTTATCTGTTAAGGGAGAATTAAGCCAAGCTTTACATGGTAAAAATCCCAATAATGATAAAGAAGGTGGTTTTGACAGTGCGATTATGTTTGAGGCAAGTAGTCAATTTTATCAAGGTGGAGCGACTTCTTCACAAATAAAGGCAGCTAGTTTTGCAGAAGAAGCAGCGAAAGCACAAGTAAATGCGGTTTATCTAAAAGTACTTGACCAAATTCGTACGAGTCGAGAACAAATTGAAAATAGACAAAGACAAATGCAAGTTCTCATGAGTCGCCAAGCAACAACAGTGAGAACGAAAGAGCTTTATCAAGAACAATATAAATTAGGAACCCGATCACTTGTAGATTTATTAAATGCTGAACAAGCGATTCATGGTGCAAATTCGGAATTAGAAACTGCACGTTATGATATTTATAACAGTATTGCTCAGTATATAGCGACCACAGGGCGTTCGCGTCAAGCCTACGACTTAAATAATATTCAAATTCAGGGGTTTGAAGTTCAGCCATGATGACAAAAATAAACTATCAGCCTTGGTTACAAGCGGTATTAACGATTGCAAAGCATTATCGAATAGAGCCCTCTGAAGAAAGAGTTCGTTTACAACTTGATTGGAATCAGAACCAAAATTTAGACGAAATCTTATTATTAATGAGTCGGCAGGTCGGACTTAACTTACGGAAAGTTAAATTTAGCGATGAAGTTGTAAATCCTTGGCGATTACCAGTGATTGTTGAATTTAATGATGGTCAAGTGGGTGTGATTGATAAAGCGGATACTGATGGTAATGTCAGTATTCAACTAAGTGGTGATCAGGGGCTGT
Organism: Acinetobacter tjernbergiae DSM 14971 = CIP 107465; assembly: GCF_000374425.1. Classification (GTDB taxonomy): domain Bacteria; phylum Pseudomonadota; class Gammaproteobacteria; order Pseudomonadales; family Moraxellaceae; genus Acinetobacter; species Acinetobacter tjernbergiae. The sequence continues at coordinate 247,041 of NZ_KB894354.1, forward strand.
CACAAAAATTTGTAGTAGATTCACTTAAGCATATTGTCAAAAATATTTATGTGCTTCGCCCAGAAAAATCAGTTCCTGATGCGCGTATTGATGAATACATTAAGCCTTATGAAGCCAGTTGGTTTTGGTCGATTGTATTGCAAGATTGGAAACGTTATATCGATATTATGTTTGCCTCATTAATGGCAAATATTTTGGCTTTAGCAACGATTATTTTCTCAATGCAAGTCTATGACCGAGTTGTTCCATCACAATCCATTCCTACGCTATGGGTACTTGCGGGTGGAGTATTTATTGCTGCAATCTTTGAATTTGTACTTCGTGTTGCCCGTGTTTATTTATCTGATATTATTGGGAAACGTGCAGATTTACGTGTTTCAGATCGTGTATTTGGCCATGCTTTAAGAATAAAAAATAGTGAACGTTCCAAATCAACAGGTACATTCATTTCGCAAATTCGTGAGCTTGAGGGGGTTCGCGATCTTGTTACTTCTACGACAATGGGGGCAATTGCTGATTTGCCATTCTTCTTTTTGTTTCTGGTTATCTTTGCGATTATTGGTGGAAACTTATTTTGGGTAATGTTGCTTGTTGTACCTTTGATGATTCTACCTGGTATTTTGGTACAAAAAAAATTAGCACAACTTGCGCAAGAAGGTATGCGTGAATCTTCAATTCGTAATGCAATTCTAGTTGAGGCTGTACAAGGAATTGAAGATATTAAGCTATTACGAGCAGAGTCTCGGTTCCAAAACCAGTGGAATCATATGAATGAAGTGTCGGCAGATATTAGTATGCAGCAACGTAAAATCGTTGGCGTACTAACAGCGTGGACACAAAAAATTCAAGGTTTAACCTATGCAGCTGTAATTTTGGTAGGTTGTTTTGCCGTGATGGATGGTGAGATGACAACAGGTGCTTTAGTTGCTTGTTCGATTTTATCGTCACGAATGCTTGCTCCAATATCTCAGATTACGGGTATTTTGGGACGTTTACAACAGGCAAAAGTTGCTAAGAAAAGTCTTGATGAACTCATGCAAAAATCTGTTGATCAGGCTGATCAGGCTCATTTAGTTCATAAAGAGGTTCTAAACGGGGATTATGAACTTAAAAATGTGATGTTCCAATATACAGAAGACGATCCACGTCCAAGCCTTGCTGTGCGCCAGTTAAAGATTAAAGCAGGCGAAAAAATTGCGATATTGGGGCGTAATGGGGCTGGAAAGTCTACGTTATTACAAATCCTCTCAGCTATGCAATTTCCAACGAATGGTTCAGTCCATCTTGATGGATTAGATATTAGCTTAATTGATCCTGCAGACGTTCGTCGTGATATGGGATTGTTAAATCAAAATGCACATTTATTTTATGGCACAATTCGTGAAAATTTAACCCTTGGTGCGCCTTTATCACGTGATGAAGATATTCTAAAAGTACTAAAAGTGACAGGGGCCTTAGCTTTTGTACAAGAAAAAAAAGAAGGTTTGGATCATTTGGTATTAGAAGGTGGTGTTGGTTTTTCTGGTGGGCAACGACAAGCTTTGTTATTGGCTCGCTTACTCATTCGTCAACCGAATATTTTGCTCTTAGATGAGCCAACTGCTGCAATTGACGATGTAGCTGAAAAACAACTAATTGATCATCTTAAAGGATGGCTTGCAAATCGAACATTAGTCGTTGCAACACATCGTCGGGCCGTTTTGGAATTGGTTGATCGCATAATTGTGATGAGCGATGGTAAAGTGGTTATGGATGGTCCACGTGATCAAGTATTAAACCAGTCTGCTGTACAACAAAAACAAATTAAGCAAGGGGAAGATTCATGAGCGAACAACAAGTGAATAGCCGTTCAATGAATGTTTCCTATAAAGAACCAAAGTTACCACGCTCTAGCTTCGTGATCTGGATTGTTGGTATCGGTTTACTTGTTCTTTTAATTTGGGCTTGGGTGTTTAATTTAGAAGAAGTTTCTACGGGTACGGGTAAAGTTATTCCATCCTCTAAAGAGCAAATTATTCAATCGCTTGAGGGTGGGATTCTGACGAAATTAGATGTACAAGAAGGTGATATTGTGCAAAAAGGGGAGGTTCTTGCACAACTTGATCCAACTCGGTTTGCTTCAAACGTTGGCGAATCAAAGTCCTTGCTAGTTTCGGCTCAAGCCACAGCAGCTCGTTTACGTGCTGAAGTGAATGGTACACCTCTAGTTTTTCCTGAAGAGGTTTTAAAAGAGCCAAAATTAGCGCAAGAAGAAACAGCACTATATTATTCACGCCGTGAAAATCTTGAAGAATCATTAGCAGGTTTCCAACAAGCACTCAAACTTGTACAACAAGAGTTGGTTATGACTGAACCTTTGGTTGCCAAAGGTGCAGCAAGTGAAGTTGAAGTTCTTAGGTTGAAACGTGAAGCAAATGATCTACAGAATAAAATGAATGATACACGTAACCAGTATTACGTTAAGGCTAGAGAGGAGCTTTCTAAATCTAATACTGATATTCAAACACAACAACAAGTGGTGATGGGACGGAGTGATAGTTTACATAGAGCTGTTTTCAAAGCACCTGTTAGAGGTATTGTAAAAGAAATTGATGTCACAACTTTAGGTGGAGTCATTCCACAAAATGGTAAGTTAATGACCATTGTACCTTTAGAAGATAAATTATTAATTGAGGCACGTATTTCCCCAAGAGATATTGCATTCATTCGCCCAGGACAAGAAGCATTAGTAAAAATTACAGCCTATGACTATTCAATTTATGGTGGTTTAAAAGGCAAAGTGACGGTTATTTCACCTGATACAATTCGAGATGAAGTCAAGCAAGATCAATTTTACTATCGGGTCTATATCCGCACAGATTCTGATAAACTTCATAATAAAATCGGTAAGGCATTTGGTATTACTCCTGGTATGGTAGCGACTGTTGATATTCGTACGGGGGAGAAAACAGTAATGGACTATTTATTAAAACCCTTCAATAAAGCAAAAGAAGCCTTACGCGAACGTTAATTATGATGTAGCCCAAACCTCGCTTGATGCGAGGTTTTTTATTTTGGTGTGAAAAGTTATAATTCCTTTTTAAGTTTGTATTTATGTTTATGCCTTTCACCATTGCCAATACGGTAACTTTTGAAGAAGACATTAAAAAAAGTCGCTTCCAAGCGATTGCTGCAATTGTTGAAAATGAGCAGCAAGTTAAAACTTTTTTAGAACAACGCAAAGATATTTCAACGACACATCAATGTTGGGCATGGAAAATTGGACATCATGTTCGGTTTAATGATGATGGTGAACCCTCTGGCACAGCAGGTCGTCCCATTCTAGCGACAATCGAAGGCAATGACTTAACCAATGTCATCGTCTTGGTGAACCGTTGGTATGGCGGTATTAAGCTTGGTACAGGTGGTTTAGTTCGTGCCTATGGTGGATGTGCAGGTCAATGTTTATTATTGGCTGAAAAAATTGAGTTGATTGAGAAAAAACAGATTCAATTTGCCTGCCTATTTAATGAATGGGCAATTATTCAATATGAGTTGATGCAACAACAAATTGAATATCAAGAAAGTTACACTGAAACAGGTGTTCTTATTGAAGCACGAGTACAAGTACATCAAATTGAGCCTTTAAGGCATAAGCTCCAAGATGTTACACGTGGACGTGAATCGCTCAAGGTGATAGAGGAACAAGAAGATGACAACTGATCCTTTATTAAAGTATCGAGAACAACATAAGCATCGTTTGAATTATATGCCTTGGTTGTACTGGTCGCTTAAGGCGAAGCATCGAGAATGGGCCGAAGCATGGCAAGCTGAATATCAAGCTTATTTGATGGAAATGGAAACGATCGAGATTGGTAAAAATTGTTTTATTTCCCCTTTAGCGCATATTTTTGCTGAACGTGGCCGTAAGATCACGATTGGAGATAATACCTTTATTGCAGCCGATTGTACTTTACATGGCCCTTTAGAGATTGGTAACGAGGTTGCGATTAACCATCATTGTATTTTAGATGGTGGGCGGGCAGGGATTAAATTACATGATCAAGTCAGAATTGCAGCTTATAGTCATTTATATGCATTTGATCATGGCATGGGTTTAGACCGACCGCTATACCAGCAGCCTGTCACGTCCAAAGGGATTGAGATTGGACGAGATGTTTGGTTAGGTGCTCATGTTGGTATAAAAGATGGTGTGAAAATAGGGCATCATGCTGTTGTTGGAATGAATAGTATGGTCACAAAAGATATTGAAGATTTTGCAATTGTTGCTGGTAATCCAGCTCAATTCATTCGTTATCGCACTGAATAAAATCAATTAAAAGCTCATTAGATTCTATACATAAATTTAACCCACCATGCTTTGATCTGTGATAAGTTAAAAATAAGTAGAAGACCTAAGGTATATACCTAAAGAGAGGCGAAAATGAACCGTGTAATTGCATGTATCGATTCTTCACCCTGTATTGATGCTGTTGCAGAAGCGGCGGTTTGGGTTGCAAAACAAACCCAAAGAGAATTAGTACTGTTGCAAATCTTGGATTATTATCCTGCAAGCTATCATTTAGGTGAAATTAGTGGTGTGATTGGTTTTGAAAGTAATGCGATGTTACTGAAAGAGCTAGCCGAACTAGAGCAAAAGCAAAGTGAACTCGCGCTTGATTATAGTAACAATTTACTCAAGCATATTTCAGAACTCATAGAGAAACAATACGATTTAACCAGTACCAAGATTCAAGAAAAGGGCGATTTTCTTGAACAAAGTTTTAACATCTTGAAAGAAAATGATGTTGTGATTATTGGTCGTGTTGGTGAGCGAGCAGCAGAAAAGAATAAGCCCATAGGCAGCAATGTTGAAAACTTTATTCGTGGTGCAAACTGTACAGTGATTACCGTGGGTGAGCATTTTGAACCACCGAAACGCTTTATTTTCGCTTATGAATATTCACCGACCTGTCAAAAGATGATGCAACGTATAGCTCAAAGTGACTTATTGAAAAAATTACAATGCCATTTGCTGTATGTGGGTGATCATCCTGAAATGTTGGCTGAGCCTGAAAAATATTTAAAAAATGCGGGTTTAGATGTTATACCCGTTTATCGTTATGGTGATGTTGCACAAAATATTCTTGAATATCAAAGAGAACATGATATTCAACTGATTGTTTTAGGTGCTTTTAGCCATAGTAAAATTCATCAATTTTTCTTGGGGAGTATCACCACAACGATCTTCCGAAATGCCAATGTACCCTTACTCGTTGCTAAGTGATTCATTTTATTCCATATAGTTATCCGCAATTACTGTGGATAACTATATGGAAAAGCACTGTGGATAAATATAATACATTGATATTAAACAACTAATTTTTTTAGATTGTTTTTTGATCTTTATTTCACAATCGCAATTGCAAAGCCATCATGTCCCTTTGAGCCAACTGTTTGTAATGCGGTGCAAGACAAAAGTTGAGGATGATCTTTTAATGCTGTGAATGCTTCACGAATGCCTTCAATACTAGGCTTCTTATTATTTTCATCTAAGATCGCACCTGCACGAATGACGTTATCAAGCACAATAATCGTTCCTGAATGAGAAAGTTGCAAGCTTAATTCAAAGTATTCACGATAACTTTGCTTATCGGCATCAATAAAAATCAAATCAAAGGGTTCACTGCCTTCAGCAATGAGTTGCTTCATAATATCTGCACCACGACCTTTCTTTAGCTCGATATTGGTTGGCATCTTGGCAAAATCAATATTTTCCTGAGCAATAATGACGTGGGTATCTCGACCTTCTACCGTGAGTAGATAGCCATCTTCAGGTAATGCTTTTGCAAGCCAAATGGTACTATAGGCACCAAAAGTTCCCAGTTCCAGTACCCGTTTGCATTGGTTCATCTGAATCAACATTTGCAAAAACATGCCTTGATTAGGCGCAACAGCCAAATGATTAGAAAATCCCTGCGTATCGGTATTGTCTAATGCATGTTGAAGTCTTGGGTCTGTGGGAATTAAATGTGAATTGATATAGTCATCAATGTCGGTCCACATCTGTTGCATAATCAAGTTTACCTACGAATCTGTTAGCTGCATTTTAAACATTTATGCTCAGAGTGCAATTTGATTACTGAATTAATCAGTGTCATTGAAATGAAAAAGAGATCATCTCGATCTCTTTTGGGTTTAAGTCTATTTAAATTAGAAGTTACACATTGAACTATTACGAGTGAGGTCAGGTCCCCAAGTTCGATAACCTTGAGTATCAATATGAATTTGACCAGAACTATATAAACCGATTCCGAGATCTAAGCTTTGACCATGCTGTATCCAGAATTGGCATAATTTAAATTTAGTTTGTTCAATATAAGCGTAGTCTTGCGGTTGTGGCACTTCAGGGCCAATACGGAAATCGATGGCTGAATTAAATAAATGTTTAGAAGAACCCGCACCACCTGCACATTGGTTTAATGGCAAATCACGATAAACGGAGGTTACTTCGAAATCGGTGAGAACTTTAGCAGCAATCAGATATTTAAAGACGCGTAAGGTTGAAAGTGAGTTATTCCATAGCTCACGATTTGGCACCATATATTCCGAACGACCACATTTTTGCCAATCTCGTGCAGTACGTAATAATTCAAAACTTGGAATAATATGTGCAACATTATTACGATTTAAAAACTGCTCGTATTCACGAACACGTGCATAGTTTTCACCTTGATTGAGCCATTGACGGTAAGACGTAGGTTCAACTTTATTGGGAATTGGGCGAGTAAAAGTGATTTGTTCTTCAGGAATATAAATTCTTTTACCTTGATTTTGATTCACTTTAGTGGCTGAACTGACACAACCGACCATCATCACAGGGATGATACAAAATGATAAGAGACCCTGTAATTTATTTCGCATCATAAAAAGGTGGTTCACAATCTATAGGTGATAGATGGATTATTTTAATGCAAAATAACGCACAGATAATGGTGCAATTGCAAAGAAATGTGTGATTCGAGTATAAAAAAAGACCAGTCTGTACTGGTCTTTTTTATGATTATTTTTCTAAATATTGCAATTTATTTGGTTTGCCGTTCCATTCTTCACGATCAGCAGGCTGTTCACCAATTTGAGTGATGTTATTACCTGCCCATTTTTCAGAAAGTTCAGTATTGAGTTCAATAAAAACTTCTTGACCTTCTGGTAGCTCATCTTCAGAGAAAATAGCATTTGCTGGGCATTCAGGTTCACACAGTGCGCAGTCAATACATTCATCTGGATTGATCACGAGGAAGTTTGGACCTTCATAGAAACAATCTACAGGACAAACTTCAACACAGTCTTGATATTTACATTTAATACAATTTTCGGTGACAACAAAGGTCATGGCGGCAGCTACCTAAAAAATATGGTTTTCATTTTGCATAGTGTATTTTAGGCAAAAAATACCGATAGAAACAATTCCTTTTATTGATATTTATTATTCGTATCAATGAAATGGGCTTATTTATATGACTTTTATTGATAATAAGTCTCAATAACCTACTAAATTCAAGAATGATCCTCTGAAAAATCGTTTGCCAATTGATACAACAGAGATATTTAAAGTGGTTATTGATTTAAATCAGCTCTAACTAAATGCTAGAGCTGATGATCTAGTCTTAATTTTCGAGGGTTTGACTGGATTTAAACAAGGCTTTGAGCTGATAAAGTTGTTCAAGTGCCTGACGTGGAGTTAGATCATCTACATCAATTTTATCCAACAACTCAAGAGCAGGGGATTGAGCTTCCACTTCAACAATTTTCTCAACAACTTGAGTTTCAATTTCATGCTCAAGCGAGCTGAATAAATCATTCTGAACTGTATTTTGCAAATGTTGATGCTGTTGCTTTTCCAGAATTTTCAAACGTTTCTGTGCTTCTTTAATTACACTTGCGGGAATACCTGCCAGTTTTGCAACTTGTAAGCCGTGGCTTTGGCTTGCAGGGCCGTGTTGTACTTTGTGCAATAAAATTAAATTACCATTCAATTCCTGCGCAGTGACATGATAATTATCAATGCCAACTTCACCGCCCAATTCAGTTAATTCAAAATAGTGTGTTGCAAAAAGACAGAGGCATTTCACCCGCTTGGTTAAATCGACAACACATGCCCAAGCCAAAGAAAGACCATCGTAGGTACTCGTACCACGACCCACTTCATCCATCAGCACTAAAGACTGACTGGTTGCATGATGTAAAATTTGTGAGGTTTCAGTCATTTCCACCATAAATGTCGATTTGCCTGTTGATAAGTCATCAGCAGAACCAATACGGGTAAAGATACGATCAATCGACCCCAACTTTGCCGATTTTGCGGGGACAAAACTACCACAGTAAGCAAGTAAACTGATTAATGCAGTCTGACGCATAAACGTCGATTTACCACCCATGTTTGGACCAGTAATAATCGCCATGCGATGTTGTGGGTCTAAGAAGGTATCATTCGGAGTGAAAGGTGCTTTATTTAAAGCTTCTACCACTGGATGACGACCTGCTTGAATTTTGATACTAGTTTCAGCGGTAAATTCAGGTCTTGCCCAATTGTTTAATCTCGCTTGATGGGCAAAATTGGCAAGTACATCAATATGAGCAATTGCAGCACTCATCATTTGTAAATGGGCAATGTTTTGGCGTAACTCATCCAGAAGTGATTCAAACAACAGTTTTTCACGGGCAAGCGCACGTGATTCACTCGAAAGGACTTTATCTTCAAAGCTTTTGAGTTCAGGTGTGATATAGCGTTCAGCATTTTTGAGCGTTTGGCGACGTATATAATCGGCTGGAGCTTGCTCTGCTTGCGAACGTGTTAACTCAATATAATAACCACTGACACGGTTATAACCAATTTTAAGGGTATTAATGCCAGTACGTTGACGCTCTTTAATTTCCAGATCAATCAGGAATTGCCCGGCATGATCACGAATTTTACGTAGTTCATCGAGTTCATCATCATAACCTTCTGCGATGACATTACCATCACGTAACAGCACAGGTGGACTTTCAACAATTGCATCCATTAGGTGTTGATGAAGGCTCTTGAAATCACCTAATTCATGGTCTAGTCGGTTTAATAACTTAGATTGTTGTGTTTTTAGCACAGGGGCTAGTGCATGACGTAAAAATGGAATTTGTGCACATGCTTGACGAAGTTGAACTAAATCACGCGGACGGGCACTCCCCAAAGCAACACGACTCAATACACGTTCGATATCACCAATTTCTTTGAGCACTAAACGTACAGGAGATTCATGATAGCCTTTTAATAACTGCTCTGAAGCATCCAAACGAGCATCCAAAATCGCAGTGTCACGAATCGGCTGCATGAGTGTTCGACTCAGTAAACGTCCACCCATTGCCGTTTGACAATCATTAATTAGTTGAAACAAGGATGTACCATGATCAAATAACGGTTCAATAATTTCTAAATTACGGCGAGTAATGGGGTCGAGTGCAATAAAGTCGGTACTTTGCTCAATCTGAATTGAACGAATATGTGGTAGAGCCGTCTTTTGTGTTTCTTTGGCATAATGAATCAAAGCTGCTGCTGCCGCTTTTGCCAAAGGCAGTGGATCTAAACCAAAGCCTGATAAAGTTGAAACTGCAAACTGATCACACAAGGTCTTTTGCGCATTATTTAAATTAAAATCAACATTTGGACGTTTGGTAATCGGGCAGTCTAGATTCTTCTTAATCTGCTCAATAATATTTTTATCAATCAGATCTTCATCAATCAAAATCTCGCTTGGCATCAAACGAGCCAGTTCAATTGCCAATTGTTCAGGTTTATAGTCTTGTTGTTGAACTTTAAAAATACCAGCACTTAAATCAAGTAATGCAAAACCAATTTGGTTCTGTTGAATACATAACGCAACCAAATTTGAAGATTGATAACTGGTGAGTAGTGCATCATCTGTTAATGTCCCTGGCGTTAAGATGCGAACGACTTTACGGTCGACAGGCCCTTTTCCTGTTACTTCTCCGACTTGTTCACAAATAGCAACAGTACGACCAGACTTAACCAAACGAGCAAGGTAGCCTTCCGCTGCATGATAGGGCACGCCCGCCATTGGAATTGGTTGTCCATTGGCTTTACCTCGATGGGTGAGGGTAATCCCTAAAAGTTTGGCAGCTTGATGAGCATCTTCAAAGAAAAGTTCATAAAAATCGCCCATACGGTAGAACAGCAAAGCATGTTGATACTCAGTTTTGACTTTAAGATATTGCTGCATCATTGGGGTGTGGTTTGAAAGGTCTGCTATGCTATTATTATCATTCATTGTTGTTAAGTCCTTTATTTTCAATGTATTTAATAGTGTTTAACATAAACAGAATATCCGAAGGTGTAGGAGAAAATCTAAGCAAATACAGCCTAAGCCAAAACATTAGTGTAGGTTTTAGTGTAGGTTGTTTTAGTTTAAACTAGCCATCATTCCTTATCAATAATTGGAAAATGGACAGCTTGAAAGGATAACAAATAATTCAGTCTTTCTGTGAGGATTAAAGTGGTTCGTTCAATAGAGCAACAAACAACAATTAAAAAAGCACTTTCAGCTAAGGCGATAGAGAAGATGAAGGTGGGTGATCCTGATAAATCTGATATTGGGGAATATGTGGGGCTGCGGGTGCATTGCGGCAAAACGGGAATGAAGACCTTTTTCTACCGTTATCGTAGTCCTGTGGATGACTCGATCAAACAATATAAGATCGGAAATTTCCCTCAAGTTACATTGGCGGAAGCAAGGATAGAACTGATTCGTTTAAAAGCTGAAAGGAATCAGGGGATTTGTCCAAAACATAAAAAAGAACAGGAAAAGCTTCAACAACAGCTTGAGCAAGAGCATGTACAGAAAGATATATCTCAACTTACTGTACATGACATGATTGAGATGTACTTGACCGAAGTAATTGAAGATCACTGGATTACTGACCCTCGAACAGGGGAAAGGAAAAAGGTCTTGGGTGTGCGTAAGCCCAAAGGTCAAGCTGAAACACGGCGAACCTTGTATGGAGATGCGGTACGGGTTTTGGGAAATCGAGTTGCTTTGGAAGTAACTCGAAAAGATGTGGTAGCTTTAACCAAAGAAATTATTGATCGTGGTTCCAATGTGCAGGCTGGACGGGTATTGTCCGAGTTAACGTTGGCTTATGAATATACCATCGGGTTAGAGCGATTCCCTGCCAATTTTGCCAATCCTGCCTTATTAGCCAAAATGAGTATCAAGCAATCAAGGCTAAAAGTAACCTGTAAAAAGGGTACACGAGTTTTAAATGATCAGGAATTAAAACGTGTATTGGCTTGGTTGCCAACATCAGGATTTACAACACATCAAAAACATATCCTTTATTTAACGTTGTGGACAGGTTGCCGTACTGGAGAATTGTGTGATGCACAATGGAGCGATTTTGATTTAGATCGAGGTATATGGCATCTAAAAGCTTCAAAAAATAGCACTGAGCGTTATGTTCAGTTATCAACCCAATGCCTTAATTTCTTATACTCATTCTACAAACCTGATCAGAAATATTTATTCGCTTCGAGTCGAACAGGGCTTCCTATTCAGCAAAAGTCTTTGAGTGAAATGAAATGGCAACTGAAGAATCCAGAGAAAGTTCAAACGAAATATCGTGCTGAGCAACTTTGGTTAGAAAATATGGATGATTGGAATCCACATGATTTACGGCGGACGGTTAGAACAGGATTGTCTAGGTTAGGCTGTCCTACAGATATTGCAGAAGCAGTTCTAGGGCATTCCAAAAAGGGAATTGAGGGAACGTACAACCTGCATAATTATGAAGCGGAATGTGCGGAGTGGTTGCAGAAATGGGCGAATTACTTGGATAGCATCATGAAAATCAATCATTAAAAAGCTATATCAGGATTCAAACCTTTAAAATTTTTATTTAGATATTCTTAATAATTACTTGGTTGTAACTGTTTCCTTGAAATTAAACACAGGCTTTAGATTCAATCTTAATTAATTTTCACTGACCCTCATTAGCTGAATATTGAAAAGGCATGAGAGAATATTTTCATCTTATTTGTCTCAACATTATCAACACAAATATGAATTATTTTTTAGTTGATATTTTGTTTGCTTAGTCGTTTTTTTGAAAAAATAATGGTTTTGAAAAAATGTGATTAATAGTAACTTTTTGGATATAATTTATATACTGTAATGGCTGATTTTACTTGTTTAGAGCATAGATTATGAAAATAATAGAAATAAAAAAAGAGGATATTTTTAAAATTTTAAGTCAGCGTGCTCAACGGTCAGTGAGAAATCTGAAAGATGAGAATTTCGATCAATCGTTATTTTTCCACGAATCAGTTCAGGTCCTGAAAAACATAGAATTTTTTGTTGATAACATCTTTGATCGCGTGATAACAAGCCTTAGTATCTATGAAGAGGCAGTCAAAAATAATGATCAAAAGCGGCTTGATAAGATACATGCAACTTTCAGTACATTACGTTTTCATCGCAATATGATGAAATTACCGAATGTACGATTTAGTGATAATTTTAATATTTTTAAAAAAATCTACATAAATCCAGAAATCCCAAAAAAATTACAGCAACGACTTTGGATGGCAGGAGTGACTGATCTGGAAGAGTTGCACTTACTTAACCAGTCATTTTTTCAAATTGATGACATTAATATTGCAATCGATAGAAATTGGAATGTAGACAGTTTTCCTAAAGAAAAGTGCTTTGATGGTATATCTAAAATTCAAGAGCAAGACGAGCACAATTACATTTCTAGAGGGGAAAAAAGAAAAGAAAGACTGGATCATTTAGGGAAGATGTATCAATCATTTGATTTTTTGCTTGAACAACTAGGCAGTGTGTATGTTCTTTGTGTAGATGTTCGATTTATCAATTCTTATCAAAACCGCAATACCTATAACTTCGAGAATTTTTTTAGTCTCATTTATCAACAGACTCAATTGATAGGTAATATTTTACAATGCTTACCCAACTTTGTTCGTGCAAATACAAAATTTGAGCATGATTTTCATTTAGGCGTGAATTTGCATTGTATTCTCATTTTTAAGCATTCTCCGAAATTTGATGAACAAGGTTTGGTTGATCAGTTGCAATATCTGTTTGATTTATACTTTAGAAACCAATTTTACATACAGGTACGGAACTGGAATGAAGTTGTTCGTAGAAACTTTTCAAATAAAGCAGTTGGACATATAGGTAAGGCGAATCAGGGCAAGATTGAGCATTTTAAGTATTGGATTTTGAGTTATTTTGCTTCAGTGGATCGCTATATCAAGTTGGAGTGTATTAATGATACAGATGGACAACCTTACGAAATTAATTTTAATTTGGATGTGTTGAATTGTGCTATACCTCAAGTTATGGATGTGATTGTAGTTGATCCTAAACCAGCACTTAAATTTCAACAATTAGTCACACAAACAGATGAAAAGAAAATTTGGTCTACTCGCCAATTGTCAAAGAAAATCAAAATACACATAGAGTTGGCTGAATTGTATTACAGTGAGCGATTTGCTGATAACCAATGTTTAAAACAATATTTACTGGATTTTGAAATTATGGCTGCAATGTTGCAGCAGAGTTTTGAGCAGCCATTTTTAATCCCTATATTGCCATCAGATCAGACGTTAACTGACAAAGCGCTTCGGAAATGTTTGAGTCTGACTGGTAAGCGGCTATTGTCGTTGTTGAAACGTAGTAGCTTACTGAACCAATTGTCACTGGACGATAAAAAACGAAATGTCAGTTTGAATGCACTATTAATGTTTGAAAATTTGAACTTTTCCACAAATACACTAATCCTTCATGAATTATTAACTATTGATATTGCTAAATATATTAATAAATTTGCAGTCTTTTTGTATGAACTCCAACATAAGCCGATGAACAGCATTTTTTTAACATCTGAACATAATACTGATTTTAAAATGTGTCTTGAGAACAATTCGGACACATTAAGTTTATATCTTGATCACAAGCGGAAGGTCTGTAATAAGCGTTTAGCGAGTTCACAAAAATATATTCAGCAGCTTTTAACAGAAGACATTTATTTAGTGCATGTGAAGCTAAGTTGTGAATTGAACAGTGGTGTGTTGAACCAAGACAATTTCTCAAAAGTATTTACTAGTTTTTTAAGAATGGGAAAACGTGCTAAACCTCTCAAATGGTTGTTAGGTTACTTGGGCTTATGGCAATTAGATGCTCATAATAATCCATATGTGGATATATACATGTTTCTTGAAAAAGGCTGTGAGAAACAGGTGAGTCATATTGAACAATTGCTATCAGAATATTGGAATAATTTTATTAAAGAAAAGTGCATAAATTTCTTAGGTGTACCGAGTACAAATATCAGACATGCATCAATTGAGTTGCTGCCCATATATCGTTCCAGATCTGAATACGTTGAAAGTGTTTTATTGATTCAGGTTAAAGATAAACATGCCCATAAATTCATTTTGGAAACTCTAATCAAATTTATTGTGTATCGTGATCTGTTTCAGCTTGCTAGCCAAAAAGATGTGCCAAAGGTACTGATCAAAGGATCTAAGATAAAAAATGATAATAGTCGTAGTCAAAAAAATTAACTTTAGCTTGACTCGGTTAGGTTAAGCCATGTGATTTATGCTCAGGCGGTCTAACCGATTTGCTGTCGAGTTGTAGATTGGCCTTAGCGGGTTATTAAAGTTATTATATCTATTATTAATTATATACTTATCAAAATTTTATTTTACTATCGATTGATTCTTTACTCATATATATGGGTAAACAAGTAAAGAACTACAGACATGACTGTGATATGAATCCTAACATGATGAGTATCACGACATGAATTTGACTACAGTTCTTTGGAATGAATCCAGTATTTGTACTGCGATTGAAGACTTTGTTTATGATGTCTGTTTTGAACAGATGGATGAACAACAATTCAAACAAACATTGAGTACATTATATGAAGCTTTTCAGCATTTCTATTCAGCACAGCTTCACTACGCTGACTCCATCCAGTATTTTATTCAGTGTAAGTATTGGATTGATCATTTTCTGAATGGCCTATCTGCATCACATATCTTGAATTTTAATATTCAACAGGTTCAAACCCTATGCTGTGTACTCAGCCAATATAAATATGATTATTGGAATGAACATGCTCGCTTTATTCAGCAAGAAGAGCAGAATCGAATTTCACTACATCAGTATCTGACTAAACTCTTTACACATTATTCTGAACTGTTGTTTGTACGTGTGGATTTGGGCTATCTCAAAGAGCAACAGGTTTATATGGGTATCGAGAATGTTCAACAACATATGAGCATTTTAAGAAATCGTATCGCAAATCAAGATGGATGTTTCATGGGATTACAAGGATATGCATGGGCATTAGAGCAGGGTGAAAATAAAGGCTATCATTGCCACTTATTGCTGATCTATGATCCATCAAAACGACAGAATGACTGGTATCTCGCTGATCAGGTTTGGCAAATGTGGAATAGTATTACGGGTAATACTGGCGTGCACTTTAATTGTAATACTACGGAATATAAGCAGCAGTTTATGCGGAATGATCGCTTAGGGGTAGGACCTATTCGGTGCAGTAATCCCGTGGAAGTAAGTAACGCCTTGAATGCTGCCATGTATCTGGTCAATCCTGAAAAGTATGCACAGCATCTACGAGCAAAGATACCGTATATGCGTAGCTTTGGTACAGGTCAATTTGAAGTGCATTGGCGTAGAGGTGTTGCCCAAACCTTGCAGCGATGTGGATTTAAGTCAAACAACGATTAAAAAACTACGGCACTCCTAGTGATATGAACCAATAACCTAGGATGTGTTTTCTCATGACGACCTACAATGAAGCTCAAACCTTTTGTGAAATTGAAAAATTTATCAAGGAGGTGGTGGATGACCAAATCAGTTGTGAACAATTCAAGCAACAAATTGTTCCTTTAATCATCAAGTCTAGACGTTTCTTTATTGCTGGTTATGACTATGTTGATTCCATCATTATTTTTAAGCTGATTGAACGAGCCTTGTTTCAAGCAAATAAATATAGATTGTATGAAAATATTTATGATCTGCCCGATCATGTGATTGAGTCGATGATTGCTGATATCCAGTCGCAATTTGAACGGATACAGGACGGTCATCAATACGACCAAAAAAAGAATAAGGCTGAAACGAAGAAGGTCGAACGCTTCTTATTGAATACCATGCAATACACAGATTGCTTAATGATCTTTCCAATGCGATTTGGTATCAGGGAAGGTGTATCGTCATTAGGATTTAACGGTTTTGAGTGTTATGTCAATGCCATATTAAGAGAGGTCAGGGCAAGGGAGACCAATGTATTCCGTTGCATCCATTCAGTGATTTGGAAGATAAAACATCATCCTGAACAGGGCTACTACCTCCAGATCTACTTTATTTATGCTGGACAGGCACAGGACACGACTTTATCTGACCATGCCAATAAACTGATAGCAAAGTGTGAGGAACTCAGTAATGGTTTTGGTGAAGTCTACATTGAAGAGCAAGCTAAAAAAGGATGGTCAGTGAATTGCCAAGATGACAGGCAGATTCAACGGATCCTGCAATTGCTGAAGAGTGATTTCAATGCGAATAGTAAAAATCATTATTTAAGGGTGATGCTAACTCGCGGCAAAACTTTTAATTGTGAACGCATCCCTTTAAAGCTGAAGTAGCTTTATTTAGTAAAATCGATAGAGTTGTCATCGAATAATGGTCTAAGAATGAATCCGCTTAGACCATTATTAATTTCAGTGGAAAAATACGCCACTTGATCTAGGAGTTGAATACCTAAAAATTATAGGTATAAGTCAAACCGCTGTTGGTGGTGACCGTCACTTCACGCACATATTCAGCCGAACAGCCTAAGTAAACTTTTGCCACTGAGCCATAACGCATATTTTGGTAATCGTAAGTGCCTTTGCTTCTACAATTGCCACGATTGATTAAAACACCTGTGATAGTGGTTGGCGCATCATTCAATGACATGATATTCAGTAAATCGGTATAGCCTGTCATGGAGTATTGTGATTCTTCACGACGGACACGTACCTCAAACTGTTCTTGTACAGTGGGTTCAGCCACTTCCTCAGCATTGTATGATCCATCTTCCAGAAAGGATTTATCAACGGCTGGAAAATCATCTTCAGATTGATGTGTCGTTTCAGAAGCATCGGCAGTGCTATTCTCGCTTGTTTGAGTATCTTTGGGCTTTGGTGCATTGTTGTCTGAATTACATGCGGTTAAAGTCAGTAGCAACATACTGGATAAAACAATAGATGGAATAAAATTCATTACACATGCCTATATTTAATCGAATATTGTGATCTACAGGGTTGGGTGAAAGCCCAACTCTGTGTATTTAATTGTTTGGTCAATCAATTTTTTACTTTTTATAAAAGTGGGAATTACTCATCGATCTTTTTAAATACCTTCTCGATCGGCGTGTAGTTATCCAGAGTGAAATCAAAAGGAATTGGCTTTTTCAGTGGCACATCAAATTTCTTTAATCGGGCATTTTCTATACCGTTGAAATGTTTGCGTTGAAAGGACATGGTGCTCGGTTCAAGGATTGCGATTGGCTCATTTGCAGAATCAGCTTGAGTGTTGTTGGCTTGATAAATGACTAAGCTATCTAATTCCAACTTATGGTTATTGAAGTTAAAAATGTAACCGACATACTTTTGTCCACCAGCCGTAATGATATTTTGTGCTAACTCTGGCGTGGATGGTGCAGTGAAATTCACGATCAGATCAGATGCGAAATTCATATTTTCAAAATGTAATTGTTTCGAGTCAGCATCGTAGTAAACAAAGTTATCAATCGGACCACTTGGTCGATCATTGGGTGTGTAGCTGCTCGGCATGAACTGACTTTGTGAAGAGGTCGCATTTAGACTGATTTCTAAAAGCTTCAGGTCATAATTTAGATGGGTATTTTTACTATCTAGTTCTTTTTGAAGTGTCTGAATACGTTGTTGATATTGTTCTGTACTTTCAAATTGATCTTTTTGTGGTGGAATCACCTGCATCGTCGATCTTATATAATTGATGGCTGTATCATGCGCTGCACGCAAAGAATAGTCATCACCTAAAGCAAAAGTGAATGCAGGAAATTGTTGACCTGTATGTCCAATCACTAAAACTTGATTGTTTTTTAAAGCCAGCACATTTCTTAAATCATTGAGAATGGACTGGAAATGCACGCAGTTTGCACAATAATCTGCAACATCATCATTTTCAGCAAACATCTGCAAACCAGAGATGGTTTTATAGGGCGGATAAAAGGAAAAATACCCCTCATCTTTGATGAGTTCCTGAAAGTCTTCTCCCGTCTTTGTTAGTGGAGGTGTAATTTTATTGCGAGCGATAATTAAAGGAGAAGAAGTAGCCTGTGCAGGGGCATTATCATTCAATGATATTTTTTCAATCTTTTGAGTAAGTTCTTTATTCTCTACATCATCTTGTTGTGGTTTTGAGCAGCCGACCAATGCAAGGCTGGTGAGCAGCGCAATTGAAACGTATTTCATCCTATTATTTCCCCATCCAATATTTTTAAAGTTTTTAAAATGAATTATGAAATTGACTGTAATTTCAAATACATTTTGCTTGGCTGTCAGAGGCTCTAGCTATGCTGTTACTGAGCACAATAAGGACACGCCAAATTAGCTGTGCGACGAATTCCATGATTTTTATCCAGCACAAAACACCACTGACCAAAATGGATGCAGTAGTTAATGAATGCCTTGAATCAATCAGGACACAGCGAAAGCGTGTGATAAGTGAATTGGAATGAAATGCCGAAGAGGCGGAGAAAGTGCAGGGGAATAAAGCACAGTAAAATGTGTCATGGTTGACTCCTTGGAATTACAAGAAGTTCTGCCGAATCACTGTCAATTGATTATGGTGGCAGAACGAAAGGGGGTTGACAGACTGGGATCCAAGGAACCAGCACGCACGAGGCGTCCCCCTCTCGCCCTACCATAGAAAAAAGGGGGACGCGAGGGTTCCCACAATATACAAAATTACTTTCATATATCGTGCTGGATCTGCGGTCTGTCAAAACCGACTGACAATGTAGGTCAGCCCTTGCATCATAATCGCTGATAAAAAACAGGTCAATTGATCTGTTTAAGCATCATTCAAAAATTGCCTAAAACTGATGATAAAAACGCATTCTAAAAAAATACAAATACATAACATCTAAATGAGAAGGGTGTTTCTCCATTCGAGACCGCACCAATACATGCTTCAACTACATCGCAATCATTTTGCCTGCTTCCCTCAGCAGGCTTTTTTTATTCATTTACAGGAACTACCACAATGAGTTTGCCATGTCCTTATTGCCAGTCCAGAGAGACGATACAACTGCAATCCCCCCAACATTTACCCAGTACCTCAACCAATAACCCTATTGCCAATAGCGTGATGTCACCGATGGCACTTGCCACTTTAGGAGTGAGTGTTTCTAAAAGCCTGAACATTCCACCCATTGCAGGCGCAATCGTTGGGGTACTGATCGGCGGTATCTGGATGTTAATCACTGAAGATGAACAGCAACAACCGCTACACCCAACTTATCGCAGACAGTATTACTGCAACAACTGTGACCGCAGCTTTAGTCCAAATTTACGCAATTAAGCATTCAACAAAATTCACAAATCGAACCTTATACCCATTTTAAAATTGATACAGGAATTATTCTTATGGCACATTTAGTTGAAACAATGGCATTCGTAGGACAAACCCCTTGGCATGGTTTAGGCAATGAACTTACTCCAAACCAACCCATTGAGATATGGGCGCAGCAGGCAGGTATGAACTGGCGGATTGAATCCTCCGATGTCAGTTACATGGCACAGAATGAAAAGGGACAAAGCATCATCATGCCTTTTGAGGAACAGCGTGTACTTTACCGTTCTGATACTCACGCACCGTTATCTGTGGTCAGCCAACGCTTTCAGGAAGTCCAGCCGATGGAAATCCTACACTTCTACAAAGACCTGACTGAACAATCAGGCTTTGAACTGGAAACCGCAGGGGTGCTCAAAGGTGGTAAGAAATTCTGGGCATTGGCTAAGACAGGACAAAGCTCAGCACTTAAAGGTAAAGATGTCAGTAATGGCTATATTCTTCTGGCTACCGCTTGTGATGGCACACTTGCCACCACAGCACAATTCACCAGTATTCGGGTGGTATGTAACAATACTTTGGCGATTGCGCTCAAAGGACAGAATAATAGTGCAGGTGTGGTGAAAGTGCCGCATAGCACCCGATTCGATGCTGAGAAAGTCAAACATCAACTCGGTATTTCAGTTCGTGCATGGGATGAACATATGTATGAAATGAAGCAACTGAGTCAGCTTAAAGTGACACAGCAGGAAGCCGCTGCTTACTTTGATGCGGTATTTAATAATACTAGTCTTAGTGTGGCCGAACAGGATGAAAGTATTATTCAGTTCTATCGCAATGCAGCCATGCCAAATCAAAGCAATTCATCTCGACCAGACAATAAAACCGAACCGAATGGACGTGCCATGTCGAAAGTCATGACTATGTTTAACGGACATGGACGAGGGGCAGAACTCAGTTCAGCCAAAGATACGGCGTATGGATTACTGTGCTCAATCACCGAATTTTGTGACCACGAACGTCGAGCCATGAGTACCGATCATCGACTCGATTCAGCATGGTTTGGAGCAGGCGCATCCATTAAGCAACGTGGTTTAGAACAAGCACTTCGAATGATTGCCTAAATTCAGTTTCAGTTAAGCCTTCTACATTAGCCTAAGCATACGGTAACACCGTACAAGCACAGCAACACCTTTAGCCACATTTCCAGATGTGGCTTTTTTTATGCCC
>NZ_KB894355.1 GCF_000374425.1 Acinetobacter tjernbergiae DSM 14971 = CIP 107465
ATTTTTACCATTCAATCAATGAAATATTTTCGATCGATCAATCAGTAAAAATCCACACAAGTTGTTCTTCTATTCTCTTAATGATCTTCTCGATGATTCGTCATCATCAAGCTAGGTCGGCTATGTTACTCTAATTTCAACTAAAGTCAACAGGTAATTTAGATATTTTCAAAACCTACCAATCTTTCCAAGAATCCAACCTTTAAGCCAAATCCTTGTTTCTCAACAAGTTTTTATCTGCATCACCGCCGATGGATGTGCATTCTACAGTATTTCAGATCGCTTGCAAGTGCTTTACTCAAATTTATTTAAATTATTAAATCAAGCGCCTATTTTTTACACAAATAAGGCTGAAAATGCGGAATTTGGTCCATTATTTGTTCAGATTTATTTTTTTCTTGCCAATGTAATGGTCTGCAATCGATATATTCACAATATCCTGAACCTTTGTGATTTTCATTATTCCATATCAATTCATAATGAAAGCTACCAACATAACCCGCCCCTAACCCAAATTTATAATCTCCTCGGCTTTGAGCTTTGAGTTGAAATATAATTTGGTTCTTTTCTTGGTATTGCCACATAAATTCTCGTGCCAAATACATTTCACGTCCATCTGGTGTTTGAACTTTAGGATAAACACGCGTGATATCAAGGATGACTTGATGATCATAAAGAATTGATCTCTGTTCATTCGACTGTATTTCAATTCTTGAAAAAACAATATTGTTCCATTGGTTTCTTAATTCAGACAAGATGATTTGCAAGTTTGCACTCACTTGTATGACTTGATACGTAAAAAAATGAAAGGCAATAAAGGGGAAGTAAATCGCTCGCGCGTGTTTCAATATTCCTTGTGCTTCAATTTGATATTTTTGTTTTTTATATGTGATTTCACCTTCGCATTGACAACGGGCGTACCAATAATCCCCCACTCCCCAATGTAAAGCTGAATGATTTTCGATGTCAGCACGAATATTCACGGTAAGTTGACAACTTAATTCTTCATCTATGCGCTTAAAATAATAATTAGGAAAATCAACTTGTATTTGATCAACATCTAAAAATTGATAACGATCTTGCTCTAATTGACATTGTTCTTTTGCACTGTAACTTTTAAGGTGCCCTACTGTAGACAAACCACTGGTGACCAGAACGGTAGCGGTATCAATTGCTGTTGTAGTAATGGCACTTGCATTATAGCAAATGGGAATACGCGGTTGCCCGATCAGACTAATAAAATTTAAATAATGAAAAGGCTCAGGTAAATTCGGCAGAATAAGTGCCTGATAAACAATCTTAAATAAGCCTTTGGGCGGGTAGAAGGTTAAAGCATCTGACTTATTGAGGTTCAGCTGCTTTAATTGATTATTACTCATCAATGGCATACTGAACCTCCATATTTTAAGTTGTTATTTTTGAATCATTCTTTTTAGCAAACAAGGTCGTTACAAATCCTGAGAGTGCATAAATAATACACACAACTAAGATTCCTACTGGAATGTTGTACGTGATTGCAGCAAAAATCAAGACTACAGGCAACATCACAACAAAAGGTACACGTTTACGATCCATTTGTTTAAACGAGTAGTATTTGATATTTGAAATCATCAGCAACCCAACCACGATCATTACAATACAGTTAATCACCTGAATCACAATATCTTTCAGATCAAAAACAAATGGATAATCACGACCAACCCAAACTAAAGAAATGACCGTGACTGCTGCAAGTGGACTCGCGATTCCAATAAAGTAACGTTTATCTACAACACCGATTTGCACATTAAAACGAGCTAAACGAAATGCAGCACAGGCGGTATAAATAAAACAACATGCTAAGCCAATACGCCCCAGATCATGCAAACTCCAGCTATACATCAAAATTGCAGGTGCGACACCAAAAGCAAGTAAGTCAGAAAGTGAATCATATTGTTCACCAAATGCACTTTGCGCACCAATCGCTCGTGCAACTCTCCCATCTAAACCATCAAGCAACGCAGCTAAAAATATGGCATAAATTGCTTGATTAAAGTTGCCATTCATACTGGCAATAATCGAATAAAAACCAGAGAGTAGTGCCGCAGTAGTTATTAGATTAGGCCATAAATAAATACCACGACGTTTCACTTTTTGCCCTTCATGCGTTTGTTCTTCTTCTTCAACTTCAAAGGTGATGCCATCAAAAGAATGATCATCTTTATTTAAGTCAGCATCAGGTTTAAGAGAATTTGTCATTATTTTCAATTCCTCGAGAATATTTTGACGCTGATGGGTTATTCACCCACCAACCAACGCACAGCAGCATGACCACCATTTTCACTCATGCGTAAATGTGGAAATAGCCATTGTAATGCTTGATCTGCATCTTCTGAGAATTTCCAAGGTGGATTAATCACAAGTAAACCACAGCCATTCAATCCAACTGGCGTGTCGTCTGGCCATACACAAATTTCACAAATGAGCTGACGGCGAATTCCCGTTTTAAACATTTTCTTTTCAAAACGTTCAATCATCGCGCGGTCTTTAATTGGATACCAAACTGCGAATACGCCTGTTGGCCATTTTTTATGGGCAGCTTGCAGCAATTCAACCAATTGTGGGAAATCTTTACGCTCAATTTCATAAGGTGGGTCAATCATGACCAATCCACGCTTTTCTTTTGGTGGAATTACACCCAAAAGACCTTCATAAGCATCACGCTCATGTAAGCCTGCACGTTTATCACGAATGTTAAAATACAATTGTTGAAACACATCACGTTGCATTTCAAAAATAGTCGCTTTATCAATATCACGCATGCCTTCAAGTGCAAACCAAGGTGAACCTGGGTAAGCGCCTTTACCAGAGCCTGCACGCATATCTTCAACAACTTTAAGATATTGTTTTATACCTTCAGGTGCATTACGTTTAATCGACTCATCAAGCTTGACCAAACGGTGTATACCCGTTAAGAACTCACCTGATTTTTGTGCTTCAGAAGTAGATAAATCATATTTACCTGCACCACCATGTGTATCTATATATCGATAAGGTTTATCTTTAGCATTTAAACGAGCAAGCAGTTGAAGCAAAAGCACATGCTTCATAACATCGGCAAAGTTACCTGCATGGAAATGGTGACGGTAATTCATGTTGACAATTATTCCTCAATTCAGAGGATAGTTTAACATGAAAGAAAAAAGTATTCTTTAGCGTTGATGTGATCGTCTAAAATTGTACTGTAATCAGATGAATATTCAGTGGAGCGCTATGCAAGACCCCCTACTCTCTCAGGCTTTAAATCTTCACCCATGGAACTTAGACCAAGTTTTGGATGATTTAAATGAGTTTGGCTTTGCCTTGATTGATGATGTCTACTCAAATGACTATGTACGAACTCTTGCACATGAATGTACGTCTCATCTTGCGGAATTCAGAGCAGCAGGCGTTCAAAATGGTGTCGTCAGCCATATTCGCAGTGATCATATTTTATGGATTAATGGTCAACTTCCACTTGCACAACAACATATTCAAACTTTAGAACATCTATCTCAAGCTTTAAATCAGGCTTTTTATCTGGGTATTAAAGAAGTAGAAGCTCATTTCGCTTGTTATAATGCAGGTGAGTTTTATGCATTACATCGCGATAATCCGCAACAGAAAAATGACCGAATGATTTCAACCGTTTTCTATTTGCATGAACACTGGCAAGACGATTGGGGTGGTCAATTACGTTTGCAGGATAAAAATGGTCAGTGGCATATCATCCAACCCTTAGCGAACCGTCTCGCTATCTTTCAAAGTGATTTATTACACGAAGTACTTCTATCTAAACAGCAACGTTTATCCATTACCGCATGGCTGCGCAGTGGTCATTCGATTTGGCACGGCTAAACCTTTAAATTCCTGAAAACAGCCCGATATAGTTTCTCATAACTGATGATTTTGGATCAATGAATGTCTACTGAAACTCAACAAGTCATTGCTCGAATTGGTGAAACCGACCAACTCTTTTTAAGCAACAATACGCCTGAACTTGCTTTAGAACGCGCTGATCTGCGCTTGCAGTTGGTCGTTTTGAGCCATATTCGTCAGGAACAACTGCACTTTCTCCAAGAAGCAATCGTGCTCCTCGAACAAGCACGTATTGAATATGAGGAAATGCCTCTCGATTTATATTTGAATTTATCTTTATATCTCGCCAAAGCCTATATGATTTACTTTGAGCTAAGCAAAGAGCAGCGTTTCGCCTTAATTACACAGCAAATTCTTAAACCTCTGGCATATAACGATCACTTAGATATTTATTTTTTCTTGGCTTACGCTTCAGCAGCGAAACAAGAACCAGCATTAACACGACATTGGTTGAAAAAATATGTGTCTTGCTTAGACCATGATTTAGAATTATTACAAGCGCACCCTGCTTTCGCAATTGCTCGTCAAGAAGACTGGTTTAAACTGCTAATTCAAAGCAAAGCTCACTAAACGAGCTTTGCTTTTACTAAGGATGGGATCAGTGGGTACTATCGACATGTAACTGCTGATTCAACTCATCAATCACGATTGCCCATTCATCATCTTTCTCAATATGACTTTTTAAAAAATCTCGCTGACCCGCACTCCAAAATACGGCTTCATGTAATTTTTGATCCGCATTGAGTTGATGTTCTTTTACAAAAGTTTCAATTGCTGCTTCATCAGCACTCAATCCAAGCTGTTCAAATAACAGTTCAAGTGTCGGTTGTTGTTCAAACATTATTATTCTCCAAACGATTTACCTTATAGAAATAATCTAACAGTAAATACATAGTGTCAGCATATGCATGCCTATATTTTCTTGTTGTTTTTTGTGTTTATACATAAAAAAAGCACCCCTCAGAAAGGAGTGCTTTTCAACTTATCAAAATGATAAATTAGTTTAACATGTCCGCAATTGCAGCACGTTCATCTTCAAGTTCTTGAAGTGTGATGTTCATACGCTCACGGCTGAACTCATCAATTTCAAGACCTTCAACACGTGTGTATTCGCCATTTTCACAAGTTACTGGCACACCGTACATTACGCCTTCTGGAATACCATAAGAACCGTCTGAAGGGATACCCATAGTTACCCATTTGCCGTTTGTACCCAACGCCCAATCACGCATATGGTCGATTGCAGCATTTGCAGCAGAAGCAGCAGAAGACAAACCACGTGCTTCGATGATCGCAGCACCACGTTTACCAACAGTTGGAAGGAACACATCTTTGTTCCATTCTGCATCGTTGATCTTGTCTTTTAAGCCTTCGCCATTTGCAGTTGCAAAACGGTAGTCAGCATACATTGTTGGAGAGTGGTTACCCCAAACCGTTAATTTTTCGATATCAGAAACAGCAACACCAGCTTTTTGAGCAATTTGAGTCAAGGCACGGTTGTGGTCAAGACGTAACATTGCTGTAAAGTTTTTCGCTGGAAGATCTGGAGCAGATTTCATTGCGATATAAGCATTGGTATTTGCAGGGTTACCTACAACCAATACTTTAACGTCACGGCTCGCAACTTCGTTGAGTGCTTGACCTTGACCGATGAAGATCTCGCCATTCACTTTTAACAAGTCAGCACGTTCCATACCAGGACCACGTGGACGTGAACCAACTAATAAAGCATAGTCAGCATCTTTAAATGCAACTTTAGGATCATCAGTCCCGATCATGCCCGCCAATAATGGGAAAGCACAGTCATCAAGTTCCATCATCACGCCTTTAAGCGCTTGTTGAGCTTTCTCAAAAGGAACTTCAAGCAATTGTAAAATTACTGGTTGATCTTTACCTAACATTTCACCGCTTGCGATACGGAATAATAAGCTATAACCAATTTGACCAGCAGCGCCTGTAACGGCAACACGAACGGGTTGCTTCATGTGATATTCTCCAATGAGATGCGTTTGCACGATTGAACGCTATGGTGGTTCAATCGAATTATCATAAACGGCAAAGATTGTACTCTAAAGCGAACACAGATGCATGTAAAAGAGAATGAATTTCAACAAAAGTCTGATAGAAAATACAAATTAAGTCAGGGAAATATTTAATAACTTCCTTTAATTGTAAATTCATTCGGGCAACCCGTTACAATATGGCTTGCACATTGTTTGTACTGACCATTTTTTTGATAACACACCCGAATCTCAGTCAAAATAGAATCAAACTTTGAAGACTGACAAGTAAAACGAATACCATTCGGCGGTAATGACGGATTTAATTTGGTAAATTGTTGTCTAAGATTTTCTTTTTGCACTTCAATCGTGTTTGGACTGGTCAAATCCGCAGGGACTTTCAGGCGCTCAGCGAAATTAATCACTGTTCTGAAATATTGACTGGCATTCATCGGTACACATCCACCCACATTTTGCCAGAGTTGCACTCGCGCATTTTCATCAGGCATCACTCGTGCAACAACTTTCGCTTGTAAAGGTGTCAATTTGGCAGACGTTTTCGTTTCACAATCGCGCCCAGCAGGGACTTCGGGCAATAGACTAGAAATTGTGAGGGAATACCCTTCTAAACACTTTCGCTGTTTTTGTCTTGATGAATCAAATGAACAGGCAGCAGGTGTCATTTGCACGTGCATCACATAGCCTGCGATATCCTGACTATCAGCTGCATATAATGGCGAACCAACTGACAAGACAAAGTAACAGACTAAAGCCTGCACCCATCTCATTAACCGTCCCTTGAATAAATTCATAGATTTCATCAAATATAAGAACTTCATTATTTCAAATTAAACATTATTGTGTCTTTTAGGGTTCATTACGTACTGGAATCGTACTCATGCGCTGTTCTAATGATTGCGCACCCTGCCCTAACACGACACCATAATGGGTTGCATTGGTCATGACATGTTTTACATAGTCGCGTGTTTCCAACAAAGGAATGGTTTCCGTGTATTGATCAGCTGCCATGATTTGGAAATCAGGCTGCCAACGTCTCGCTCGATTCGGCCCTGCGTTATAACCTGCCGTTGCTAATACTGCATTACCGCTCAGTTGGCTCTGAATCATTGAAAGATAATAAGTACCATAACGAATATTGGTATTCATTTCACTCAAAGCTGCTGGGTTATAGGTTTCACCCATTTGGCGAGCCACCAGTTTTGCCGTATTTGGCATGATTTGCATTAAGCCACCCGCACCAACATGAGAACGTGCAGACGTGACAAAGCGGCTTTCTTGGCGCATTAAACCATATGCCCAAGCAGGATCAATACCAGCATTGTAACTGTGACTGGTCACATTGCTACGATGTGGTGTTACATAGCGATAAGTATCATTATGCCGAGATGTTGTACGATCAGCCGCATAAATTGCACGATCATACCAACCCATATCATGTGCTTGCTTAGCCGCAGCTAAAAGCAAGCCATCATCATGTTGCAAATAGGCTTGGCGAACTGCCCAGTTCCATTCACGATTAATATAATTTGCTGGAGCATCTACATTTTTTAAGGCAAATGCCCGTTTAAAATGAATATTTTGATTTAGGCGTTGAATATCTTGTGAACTTGGCTGTTCATTATAAGGTTGGTGGTTATAGCGCTCACCTAAGCGATCCTTCGCCAACAAGTTATGGTAATCATCACCAGCTTGTGCCAGCTTGCGGTAAATCTGTTGTGCTGCTTGCTTTGAAGCAGTATCCGAGCGTTGCTCAGATGCACGCGCTAACCAATATTGCCAACGATCTTCTTGTTTCTGCGTAATTGACATGGCATCAATCGCGCGAATCAAACTTTCCCATGCGCCAAATCGAATGGCTTGACGTGCGTAAATTTCAGCTTCTTCTGGGCTGAATGGATAACCATAACTTTGATCATAAGCATTTAACACTTCACGATTAAAGCCATTCTTCATCACCGTTGTACCACCGATATAACCGATCGTGCGATACAAATATTTCTGTACAGGCTGCGGTGTATCTTGAGCAACTTTTTGAAGATTACCCAAAGCATTGGTGAAATCACTGTCTGCAACACGACCTAATGCAAAAATTAAATAGGCATAATCAGCATCATTGGCTTTCGGAGCGGTCCACAAATATGCTAATGGATTGGCTTGAATTTGATTCAACTGAGCTAAGGACAAATCCAGACCTATAGTTTGTGCTGTCGCAATCGCTAAACCAGATTGCCCCGCACGGAGTTGTCCCCAAAGTCGTTGTTGGCGATCTTGAGCAGTCATCAATGGGCTAGATAACATAAGTCGACCTAAACCATTACATGATTCAGGTTGGGTATTTGTGGTTAACCAAATATCTTTGTATTCCGCAAAAACCAGACTATCGCCTGTTTTGGCGCGAACTTGTGCAACCGCACAACTCTCTTCTTGGTCGGGGTTCGTCACATAACTGAGTACAGGTTTTGCTTCGGTAAAACTGGCTTGTTTTACTTTTTCCTCAACATAATCTGCCGCCAATTTTTCTGCCATCGCGGATTGAGGATAACGTTGCGCAAAACTAATAATTGAAGATGCGGGTTGTAACCCAAGATTGTTATTGAGTTTCCAATATTCTGGATAATAGCCTAGTGCATCATTTTGCATTTCATATTGGTATTGATCGAGTAAAGCAAGATTGCCTGAACTCGCAGCAGGTAATGCATCATTAAATTGCTCGTCCAAAGCATATACAGATGAACATATAACCATACCGCCCATCGCAATCAGCTGACGGAAGTTTTTCTTGTTATTCACTTTATGACTAACGGTTGTTATAAATTGGTGTTGCTTATTCATCTTCATCAATACGTTTGCTCAATTTTTCCCGCCATTATAGTGTAATAAGTCTAAGTTCCAACTATTGTTGTGTTATGTAACTTACTGATTCATATTCATTAAAATTTATCCATTTTTATTCACAAACTGTCCATTTTTGTCAGTTTTTTATTCTCTGCGTTCAGGCAAAAATGCTGTTATAATCCGCGGTTTGTTTAAATCCACCTTGTTTAGGAGCCTGCATGACGGTTCAAACATTCATTCCAAGTGCTGTAAAAGCTGCTTCAGAAAACACTGTTACCCAGCCAACGCACACCGCTGATGTTTCAATTAAAAAATTATTTATTGAAACGCAAGGGTGTCAGATGAATGAGTATGACAGTCATCGTATGGCAGACTTATTGGGTGATTCGCACGGTTATGTGCTGACTGACAATCCAAACGACGCAGACATTCTGCTGATGAATACCTGTTCGATTCGTGAAAAAGCACAAGAGAAGGTCTTCAGTGGTTTAGGTCGTTGGCGCAAACTCAAAGAACAGAACCCTGATCTCGTGATTGGTGTTGGCGGTTGTGTTGCCTCTCAAGAAGGTGACAATATTCAAAAACGTGCGCCTTATGTCGATATGGTATTTGGTCCACAAACCTTGCACCGTTTGCCACAAATGCTAGATCAGCATCAAGCACAGATCGAAAAACCAAAGAAAGAAAAGATCAAATTGGTTGATATTTCTTTCCCAGATATTGAGAAATTTGACTTTCTGCCCGAGCCACGTGTTGAAGGCTTTAAAGCATTCGTTTCAATTATGGAAGGCTGTTCTAAATACTGTTCATTCTGTGTTGTACCTTATACCCGTGGTGAAGAAGTTTCTCGTCCACTGGATGATGTATTGGCTGAAATTGCAGGTTTAGCTGAAAAAGGCGTACGTGAGATCAGTTTACTTGGTCAAAACGTGAATGGCTATCGTGGTGAGACCTTTGAAGGCGAAATTTGCACCTTCCCTGAACTACTTCGTTTAGTGGCTGAAATTCCAGGGATTGGTCGTTTACGCTATACCACCTCTCACCCACTTGAATTTTCTGATGATTTAATTCAATGCTATCGTGATTTACCGCAAATGGTTTCGCATTTACATTTACCAGTACAAAGTGGTTCGAACGATGTATTGCAAGCCATGAAGCGTAATCACACCATTGATGTCTATATCGATAAAATTGCCAAGCTACGAAAAGTACGCCCAGATATGCATTTATCGAGCGACTTTATTATCGGTTTCCCAGGTGAAACAGATCAGCATTTTGCTGAAACCCTACAGTTCATTAAAGATTTAGATTTCGATCATTCTTATAGTTTTGTGTACTCAAAACGTCCGGGTACGCCTGCATCAGACTTACCAGATAGTACGCCTGAGCAAGTCAAGAAAGATCGTCTCGCTCAAGTTCAGCAAGTGATTAAACAATCGAGTATTGATAAAACAGATGCAATGCTGGGTAAAGTTGAACGCGTCTTGATTGAGAAAGTATCAGATAAAGATCCGAATGTCTTAATGGGCACTGCGGATAATACCCGTTTAGTCACCTTCATTGGTGATGCAACATGGGTTGGACGCTTTGCAGAAATTGAGATCACTGAAATTAAAACTTTAAATTTAGTTTATGGTGAACTCTTGAATCTTGAACCTGACGTGGCGTAATGTAAGGGGTACTCTTACAAATCGACAAAAAGGGTTTCTCTTGACTGCAGCGATTCAACGTACAGTAATGTTCCCAGAAATTTCAATGGAACGTTTGAAAAGCATGCTCGGTGCGTATAACGGGCATATAAAGCAAATCGAACAACGTTTGGATGTCAAAATTAGTCACCGAGGCGATGCTTTCTATCTTGATGGTAGTATCGAAACGGTCGAAAGAGCCGAAGCATTATTGCAACGGCTCTATCAAGAATCAGAACTTTCCCCTCAAATCAGCGCCGATGTTCTTCATTTAATGATTCAAGGTTCACAGACAGACCGTGAACTTATAGAAGATGCAGATCAAGAACATACGGGCTTAGATAACGTTTGGTTACAGACCCGTAAAGGGCGAATTAACCCACGTGGTGCGAACCAAAAACGCTATGTGCAACGTATCTTACAAAGTGATATTTCATTCGGTATTGGCCCAGCAGGGACAGGTAAAACCTACCTTGCGGTTGCTGCCGCAGTAGATATGCTTGAACGTAACGAAATTCAACGTATCCTATTGGTTCGTCCTGCGGTTGAAGCGGGTGAAAAACTGGGCTTTTTACCAGGTGATTTAACCCAGAAAATTGACCCCTACCTACGCCCACTTTATGATGCACTCTATGAAATGCTGGGCTTTGATAAAGTTGCCAAACTGATTGAACGTCAAGTCATCGAAGTTGCCCCACTGGCCTATATGCGCGGACGAACGTTAAATCATTCCTTTGTCATCTTGGATGAAGCACAAAACACCACACCTGAACAAATGAAAATGTTTTTAACACGTTTAGGGTTTGGTTCTCGTGCAGTCATCACAGGTGACGTCACTCAAGTCGACTTACCTCGTGGGCAACAATCTGGCTTGGCACAGGCGTTACGTGTACTTGAAAATATAGATGAAATCCATATCACTCGTTTTCACTCTCGAGATATTGTGCGTCATCAACTGGTACAAAAAATTGTCGAAGCATATGAGGGCTGGGATTGTGAACAACAACGCTTATCTGCTGAAGCTCGTGCCGAACGTAAAGCTCGACAAGAAGCACTGACTGCAGAAAATGACTCTGCGGCAGATGCACAACACATTTAGAACAACCCTCTAACCCTCTGTTTAGAAAAATCCCGCTAAGTCCCCCTTTAATAAAAGGGGGACTTTCCACGAAATAAAGGAAATACTTACATTCGTGAAATGCCTTCCTTTAAAAAAGGAGGTCGGGAGAGATGATTAAGGATCTATTTTGAAAATCAACTTAAGCCTTCAACAAGACTTTCAAGCAACTGAATTACCACTTAAACGTGGTCAAATGAAAAAGCAGATTGAAACTACACTACGCCATGTCGGTTTCGATGTGGACTGTGAAATAGGGATTGCCTGTGTTGATCTTGCAGAAAGCCATGAGCTGAATCTGCAATATCGTGAAAAAGATAAACCCACCAATGTGCTGTCTTTTCCAAGCGACATCCCAGAAGAAATGCTCAGCTTACTGGATGCAGAACCTCTAGGTGACTTGGTGATTTGTATTCCTGTGGTTTTACAAGAAGCAACTGAACAACAAAAGACGCCAAGCGATCATTTCACCCATTTACTGGTTCATGGCGTTTTACATTTACTTGGCTATGATCATGAAACCAGTGAAGCTGAAGCAGAAGAAATGGAAGCTTTAGAAATTGAAATTCTCAAAAAACTAGGGATCACCAATCCGTACCAAGCAGATGAGATTTAATCAAGCTCCTATGTATATCGTCATTTTTAAAGCCAAGATCAAACAACTTGATTCGACCTACTCAGAAATGGCACAAAAACTGAGGAATAGAGCATTAAGCCAATTTAACTGCGCCAAGTTCGAAGCATGTAGTGAAAATGGTTTTGAAATTGCACTGTCTTATTGGCATAGTCTTGAAGATATTAAACATTGGCAACAAGATGCAGAACATCAAGTTGCGCAACGCTTAGGCAAAGAAAAGTGGTATCAGGACTTTAGTGTGGAGATCTGCAAAGTTGAACGTGCTTATTCAAGTCAAAATGGCTTGTGAATAACACGCGACTTATCCACATGTGTAATAAAAAAACGGCTGAATTCAGCCGTTTTTTTATTATTTATTTTTTAGAATTGATAACGTAAGGTCAATGTTGCATTACGTGGAGCGCCATAGACCATGCCATTCATACCAAGACCTTCATAATATTTTTCATCAAATATATTATTTAGGTTCAATTGTGCCTTGATATTCTGATCAAAATCATAGCCGACCATTAAATTAGTCAATACATAGGCATCCTGTGTAATTTGACCTAAACTTTCATCTACGTAAGTCTTGCTCTTATAATTTAAACCACCGCCCACGCTCCATTTATCCAATTTATATTTGGTAAATAGATTAGCAGTGGTGCGTGCTGATGTCGTTTGTACTTCTTTATCATTCGCATCTTTAGCATTGAAATGAGCGACACCAAAGCTCATATTCCAGTTTGGTAAAATCTCGCCATCTAGTTCAAATTCAACGCCTTTGCTCTTTACTCCATCTACACTACGATAAGCATCAACAGGTTGACCATTCACCGTAATTTTCTCTCCTGTGATCTCTGCAACATTATCCTGCTGGGTCTGGAATACTGTAAATGCGGCATTTAATTTGCCCTCATAGAATTCACCTTTTAAGCCTGTTTCATAATTTTTACCTTCACGGGGATCCAAATATTTACCATCCAGACCTCGTTTATCTTCTGGCTTAAAGATACCTGTATAACTGGCATACCATGAATAATTATCCAGAAAATCAAAGATTAGACCTGCATAAGGAGTAACCTCGTTATTAAACTCCCGATTACCATCACCATCTTCACTTTCATATTTCCAGTTAGATAAACGTACGCCTGTTACCAGTTTTAAAGGTTCTAACAGGGTAAATTTACCTGCGACATAAGCGCCTGTTTGAGTCGTTTTATTGGATGGCATTTTATTGTTGTTATTGATTGAACCCAGAAGTCTTGAATTTGCGGCTTCATCAAAGTCAATTACATAATCATCAAGCAATGGATTACCATAAGCGGCATCCGTTTTTTTGCTCTGGTTATACATAAAGCCTGCGATCACTTCCTGCTTTAAACCAGCAATGGTAAATGGGGCTGAAACTGAAGCATCCACATTATTCTGGGTAAATGTAGATTCACTCGTATAAGGATATAAATCCGATGCACTATTGGTCGCCTTGTCTGCACCATTCAGATCCCATATATACAATAAAGCAGTTTCGCCTTTTAATTGACGATAGTCATAATTGACATTTAGGCTAATGTCATTCCATAATTTTTGTTTAAATGTGGCAAACGCAGAAGTTGTATCCGCATTCCAGTATGTCCAGTCAGAAGTAACTGTTTTAGAACGGTCGAAATTAGTACGTGTACCATCGCTATAAAATGCTGGCAAACCACCCCATTTAATCCCATTTCGTTCAAGATTCTGATAACTTGCACCTACTGATAAATAGGTACTATCGGTTAAGTCTGCATCAATCACACCATAAACCAGATTATTGTCTTTATTATAGTGATCAGCAAAGGAATCCATTTGCTCGTGTTTTACCACCACACGACCACGAACACTGCCATCCGAGTTTAATGGCGTAGAAACATCGGCAGTACTACTCCATGCATTCCATGAACCTAAAGAAGTACTAACATTTCCTGTCAACTCTTTAGAATTTGCATGTTTTCTAACCATATTAATCGCAATGGCAGGGTTTCCTGCACCTGTCATCAGACCATTCGCCCCTTTTACCAATTCTACCCGATCATATAGACTTAAATCTGGATCGCCCGCATTATCAAAATCTGAAGTGCTTGGCACACCATCAAACAAGTAATAATCGACATCAAAACCACGAGCCGTTGGATATTGGCGCTCATCCCACTGGTTTACAGTAACACCTGTTACATTCTTCAGTAATTCCTGAAAAGAATTGATATTGGCATCATCCAAATATTCACGGCTAATCACTTTAACTGATTGCGGTGTTTCACGTAGAGACAAATTCAGCTTTGTAGAAGTATTAGTACTCTTTGCTGTATAACTTTTTGTCCCTTCTGTGGTTGCTGTATTTTCCTTCTCTGCATTTACAGTAATGGTCGGTAGCACAACATTTTCAGTTGTTGATTCAGCGTAAGCAAATGATGGTAAAAGCACCGCCATAGCGAGCATCAGTGGATGTGCTTTGAAAGTTTTTAACAATGTATATTGATACATGGAAGAATGCCCTTGATCGTATGGAACATTTGAAAACATGCACGCCTACCCCACAGCAATACTTAAAAAGGATGCACGCATTTCAAAATTAAAGATAATCTAAAATATACAGCGAATGATAATTGTTTTTATTATTATTTCAAATTTATTAAGGTGAATTTAATTGTCTGTTTTTATTTAATTAAAAATAGGGTTAAAACTTGCTAAAAATTAATATTTTGATTTTTATGAAATTTTTAATTGATTTTTTATGATCACAAATTTCTATCGAGCTGAGATATGAGTTCAATGTACCTCGAACTCCGCATCTACAGGGTCAAAACGCCATGTCCGAATAATGCGTAACTCAGAAATATCTTTTTTCATATTGGCATCGAATGCTCCAAATGGCGCACCACGGCGAACCGATGCTTTTGCCGCTTCATCTAAAATGGCATGCCCAGAACTCTCAATTAAACGAATTGCACGGATTCCGCCTTCTGTATTCAAAATCACCATCAAACGAACTTCACCTGCTAAGCGTTGTTGTTTTGCTTCATCTGGATAATAACGGTTACCATACAATTCAACTTTCTGACGGAACTTGTCGAGATAAGCCGCAGATGCATCCTGTTTTGCCTGAATCCCATCGATGGTTTTAATCCGTTGTTTACGGCTGAAATCTTGCTGTCGCTGTAAATATTGTGCTTCTAGGCTCGCCACCATCGCAGCTTTTGCCTGAAATTGACTTTGTAACTCATCTAAGGTTTTTTTACGTTCACTTTGTTCTGCTTGTTTTTGCCAACTTAGAATCGTCATTAAGACTTTTTCTTCAAATTTTAACTCTCGTTTTTGCTGAATCTTTTCTAAGCTTTCTAACTCAGACTCCCCTGTTGTCGCATCTGCTTTCATCGGTGCAGGCATATCACTCGACATACGATGTGCTTCACGAAAATCACCTGAACCTTTTTGATCAGCTTGTGCTAAAAAATCTGCATCTTTGACCTTATCTTGGCTTGGGCGAACCGTGACGGCGATTTCTTTAGTTGAGGTATCGGTCGGTGACGGCATTGCAAACTGAATTGCGAGCACAGCGCCATGCAGAAGCATCGCTAAAGTAACGGCCCCAACAAAAATTGGATCTTGCCACCAGAATGTAGGCAATTTAGATTGAAGATTTATATTCTTTAGCATGGTATTAAGCGGCAAAAATGCCTTATCCCCAACGGTGATAACCGTATAAAAACCCAACCAATATTCAAAATTTTACAAAAATGTGATCCACTTATGGCTAGAGTGTTTTGATACCATCATTTTATGAAAATGTAGCAATTAATTTTGCTACACTGCAAGTCAGAAATTTATTTTTATTTTTTATTGAATGCAAAGATCGTGGCATTGCTATCCCTATCAATTCACTTTCTGGAACAACTTTTATGCAAACGCTAATTTCATCCGTTGTTAAACGTCTACGTAAAGTTTACCAAAAAGCCGAAGAATTCATTGAAGAGGAAAGAGAGTTTTCACTCTCACAAGTTTTTGTCAATGCGACAATGGAACGCTACGTCACAGAAAAAGTAGCAATCATTAAAGATCTTCATGCCGATCTATATGATGGATGGCTACGTTTATATGCCACCATTGATGTGAAAGGTTTACATACCACCTTGTCTGTTGACTTAAAGCTTATTCAGATGGAAATGAATAAAGATGTGCAACTCATGGTATTTGAACAAATCAGCAATACTCAAGTGATCGAAGCTAGTTTTAAAAATATTTTCCAGAAATGGGGCTTCTATGTTGCGATTTGGTATTATCAAAAATTTCGTGATGAAGACCCACTCGGTAAAATTTTAGAACATTTTGAAGTTGTTTCAGTCCAAGATGAATTACTTTATTTGGATTTAAATCGCTGGTTTAAAAAGAAAGCAAGTATTATTGAAACACTAAGTAAAGTTCATGTGAACCGCGCGAGAGTTCGCCCTGCTGAGTTAATTGTTTGGGGCAATGTTAATTTAGCTGCTATTTTGTACCCGCCGAATGACGATGACTTTGATGAAGATGGGTTAGAGGACACAGAAGTTACGCCAATTCAGCAAAAAGATGTGAGAAAATAATCAAATGACATCTGTGTGGCATGGGCTGTTCCAGTGCATGCCGCTAAAATAAATATCTTCATGATACATACGAAAAATTAACAAGCATTTAATAAAAAACCTGATTTTTTCTTCATAATCTACAGGCATAATAACGACAAATCGTAATGATAAAGAGTGATTTCGTTATCTGTAATCATTCCAAGGATATATACTGTGATGACAAAGAAATTATTGAAAGTAGTTGGTATTACTTCAGCTACCATTCTAAGTGTGAGCTTATCTAGTCACGCATTAGCCATGACTCCATTCCAAGCAAGCTATCAATTCAGCTATAACAATAAAAACCTCGGCTCAGCAACACGCACACTTTCCCAACAAGGTAATAACTGGACTTATCAATTTAGTGCAAAAGCGGGTGGAATTGCGTCTGCTTCTGAAACCAGCCAATTTAGTTTTGCAGAGAATAAGATCACTTCGCAAAAATTTAGCCGTAGCAGTAAAATTTTGATTCACAGCAACACGATGAGTATTAACTTCAATCCGAATAGTAAAATCATCAACACCAAAAAAGATGACACTGCACGTTCATTTGCATGGCAAGCAGGTGCATTGGATGAACTCAATGCTGAATTGCAAATTCGTGAGGATTTAAAAAGTAATTCTTTAAAAACCAAATATTTAATTGCTGATGCAAAAGCATTAGACGATCGTCGCTTTGTCAAACAAGGTACGGAAACAGTTAAAACAAATTATGGGACGTTCAGCACCATTAAAGTGGTCATGCAACATGATCGACCTGAGCGTAACACCGTATTTTGGTTAGCGCCAAAACTCGATTATCTACCTGTCAAAATGGCACATAACGATGGTAAATCGTCTTATGGCTTATTATTAACAGGCTATTCAGGTAAGACCAACTAACCATTTGGTCAATTTTAACTTGCAATTTTTTAGATGCTTTTTAAAATATGCCTTTGCTTGAATAAGCATCCGTTTAGAGGATTCTCCCGTGTACGCTTTAGAACAGAAAATCTTAAATGAAGGTATCGTTCTATCTGATCAGGTTTTGAAAGTCGATGCTTTCTTAAATCACCAAATTGACCCTGTGTTAATGCAACAGATTGGTAAAGAGTTTGCTGCCCGCTTTAAAGATGCTGGCATTACTAAAATTATTACCATCGAAGCATCAGGGATCGCACCTGCGATCATGACAGGTTTAGAACTCGGTGTTCCTGTGATTTTTGCTCGAAAATACCAGTCATTAACGCTCAAAGATGATCTTTACCGTTCTAAAGTGTTCTCGTTCACCAAACAAACTGAAAGTACCATTGCGATTTCAAACAAGCACATCAATTCAAGTGATAAAGCACTCGTGATTGATGATTTCTTGGCAAATGGTCAAGCAGCATTAGGTTTAATCGACTTGATTCATCAGGCAAATGCTGAAGTTGTTGGTGTAGGTATCGTGATTGAAAAGTCATTCCAACCTGGTCGTGATGTATTACTTGAAAAAGGCTATCGTGTTGAGTCTTTAGCACGTGTTGAGTCTTTAACTAATGGCAAAGTTATTTTTGTCACAGAATAAGATTCAACATTGAATAAAAAAGCGGATGAATCTTCATCCGCTTTTTTATATTAGCAACAATCCCAGTTATACAAGACTTTGGAAAAGTCACGTTTCTTTAAGTCTTCAGGATGAATAAAGAAATTTGCCACACCACAATCACCCCACATAATATTGACTCCTTTACTATCATCAGTATCGACCTGAAATAGTAAGGTATAATCCATAATATTTTTGTTATAGTCTCGTGGATCAGATTGAGTAAAATACGGATAACCGCCTAAGCGATGTCCCATTGCAGACAATGTCTCACTATATGCTACATAGAAGTCATTTTCACCTGTTCCAATATTAAAACCATGGTCATCAATACTGATTGGCTGCTGCTCAAGTTTAAATTCAACTGCGTATTGTCCATCAAAAGGTAAATAATCAAGATCATCTTCCTCGATTTCAATATCAGAAAAATCCTGTTTAAGCTGCTGAATATCATCAATCACATGCTCAAAATACAAAATCCGAAAATCTGATTGCTTTTGCTTATTGTCATAATTCATACCAAATGAATCATCAGCTGCAATATAAAATTGCAAAATCCCCTTGTCTGGGAAATTAGGTAAACTTGGAATTTCAGCAAAATTAAACTGGGCCAATAAAGCTAGAGGGTTGCCATGAGAATCTAAAGGATAAGCAACATCTAAAGGTAAATACGGTTTTCCGCCCACCTTACTCTGCCATACAGTTAATCTATCATTAGGCGTGAGTTGCATACTGACTGTTGGCAAAATAGT
Organism: Acinetobacter tjernbergiae DSM 14971 = CIP 107465; assembly: GCF_000374425.1. GTDB lineage: Bacteria > Pseudomonadota > Gammaproteobacteria > Pseudomonadales > Moraxellaceae > Acinetobacter > Acinetobacter tjernbergiae. Next base: position 19,128 of record NZ_KB894355.1, read on the forward strand.
AGCCGATATTTTTTCTAAGAATGGCTGCAAACTGTTCGGCAAACTTTCTGGTTTAAAATTCATTGTATTCATTACCCATGTCGTTATTTATAGAATCTAATATAAAACAATCGGCTATACTGGAACAGAGCATAAAGATTCGACTGCGACAATCAATGTCGCCAAATTCAAAAGATATTTATTACATAATTCTGATAAAATCAGCGCGATAAAAATTTGCGATTAGGAATCACGATGCGCACTTACTTAGACCTTTTACAACATATCCTCGACAATGGCGGCGACAAAGGCGACCGTACTGGCACAGGTACACGTTCAGTATTTGGTCATCAAATGCGCTTTGATCTTTCTAAAGGCTTTCCACTATTAACGACAAAGAAAGTACACTTCCGCTCTATCGTGATTGAACTATTATGGTTTCTCAAAGGGGATACCAATGTTCAATATCTCAAAGACAATAAAGTCAGCATTTGGGATGAATGGGCAACCGCAGAACAAACTGTACGTTTTGGTCGCCCTGAGGGTGAACTTGGTCCTGTTTATGGACATCAATGGCGCAACTTTGGCGCAACCCAAAATGAAGATGGTAGCTATCAGCAAAATGGTTTTGATCAAATCCAATGGCTTATAAATGAAATCAAGACCAATCCAAATTCACGTCGTTTGATCGTTTCAGGTTGGAACCCAAATGAAGCAGGGAAAGTGGCTTTACCACCGTGTCATACCCTGTTCCAATTCTTTGTACAAGACAACAAACTATCATGCCAATTGTATCAGCGTAGTGCTGACGTGTTCTTAGGTGTGCCCTTCAATATCGCTAGCTATGCACTACTTACGCATATGGTTGCTCAAGTTTGCGGTTTAGGTGTTGGGGACTTTGTTTGGACGGGTGGTGATACTCATTTATATAGCAACCACTTTGAGCAAGCACAATTACAACTTACCCGTGAGCCTCTGCCTTTGTGTCAATTAAAGCTCAATCCTGAGATCACCGATATTTTCGATTTTAAATTTGAAGATATTGATATAGTCGGTTATGAGTCACACCCTGCAATCAAAGCACCCGTTGCAGTTTAAATAGATCAGAGAGAATATAAAATGGCATGGCAAGGTCTTGAAGTTGTACACGTTGTGGCAATGGATAAAAATAACTGTATTGGCAAGGGCAATGCTTTGCCGTGGCATATCTCAGCCGATCTAAAACACTTTAAGGCAATTACCCAAGGTGGTGTTGTGATCATGGGGCGTAAAACCTTAGAGTCAATGGGACGCGCACTTCCAAATCGTGTGAATTGGGTCATCACGCGTGATTTAGATTGGCAATTTGAGGGCGTTAAAGTAGCACATAGCATTGAAGATGCTTTGACTCATGCACTTACAGACGTACAACACTCTGAAAAAGCATCTTTATTTATTATTGGGGGTGGAGAGATTTTTACTCAAACCCTTGCGATTGCCGATCGTCTTGAATTAACGCATGTTGATTTAGATGTACAAGGCGATGCACATTATCCAAAAATCTCTGAGGATTTTCGTAAAGTAAACTCAGAACAACACATTGATGAAAAATCAAATATAGCCTTCGAGTTTGCGACCTACCAAAAATAAAATGGATCGCACATCATCATGCATAATATTGGGTCACGTGAGTTTTTACTTGCTCTAGGCATTGGACTGTTACACAGTTGCTTTGCCTTATTTGTGATCCTCTCAAGTATATGGTTATGCTTTGCTTTATGGATTCAACAGCCTCTTGGAATAATCATTAGCCGAACCATCATCATACTTTGGGGATTGTTTGCGCTCAGCTTGCTTGGTGTTTATGTTAGTGGACATATTTTTAGCCGCCGCACTGATCTTTTAATTTATGGTGTAGCTTTTGCCTGCTCACTGGTTTGGTATTTTTCCTTAGAAGCGCGACAAGATCGCGACTGGAATCCCGAAGTCGCTGAGCAACTTTCTTATCAAAAGCAAGGTAACTTGGTACAACTCCATAATGTGCGTAATTTTAATTGGCATAAGAACGGCAGTTATGACATTCATTGGGAAAATCGTACGATCGACCTGAATAAAATTACAGGGGTCAATGTCATCACCTCCTACTGGATGGGACCTCAGATTGCACATACCTTAGTCAGTTTTGATTTCTCAGATCAAAAGCCTTTGGTTTTTTCTATCGAAATTCGTAAAGAAAATGGTGAGGAATTTTCTGCTATTGGTGGCTTCTTCCGTAAATATGAACTTAGCTTAGTGGCTTCTGATGAAAAAGATCTGATTTATACGCGAAGCAATATCCGCAATGAACAAGTTTACTTATTTCCAATCCGAATGCCTCAAACCGAGCGTAAAGCCCTATTCATAGAATATCTCCATAAAGCAGATGAATTACGTGCTGAAGCAAAATGGTATAACACGCTGACGAGTAACTGTACGACATTGGTTTTTGACATGATCCAAGCAATCAATCCACAAACCTTACCTAAAGATTATCGCTTATTCGCTTCGGGTTATTTACCCAACTATTTATATGATTTAAAAGCACTTAATCAAAATTATAGTATGAAAGAGTGGTATCAATTAGCGCAGATTAATACCCGTGCTAAAAAATATGAACAGCAAGATAATCAATCCAGTGAATACTTTTCAAAAGTCATTCGACTTGGATTACCAAAAGCCGATTAACAGCCCCCCTTTAACAAAACCATACTCAATCTCCTTATCGAATTCATCTTGATCTATTTAAATCAAGATAGATCAACGGGTATTTCATATCATCATCACTGTAGATCACAAATCGTCAGAGCCTAATCAGACGAAGGGCATTTATGAAAATAGGATAGGATGAGCTGATAGAAAATAGACTTAAGTTTGTAAATCAAGCTAAGGAGATTCTTATGAATTTTATGATATAAACTTGGTCACTTCATTGATTTGATATCATAAAAAGTGAAGAACGCTGATTCAGAGTGGGCTTTTACTTTTGGGTGACTTCGTATACTTTAGTAGTATTCTTAGAATTAAAAAATTGGGGAATTTCATGCAACAAGCATTACTTGGTGGTGGTTGTTTTTGGTGCGTAGAAGCGGTCTTTCTACAACTCAAAGGTGTCGACAAAGTTGTGAGTGGTTATGCAGGCGGTATTGTACAAAATCCAAATTATGAACAAGTCTGTCAAGGTAATACACAACATGCTGAGGTGGTATTGATTGACTTTGATGAACAGCAAATTAGTTTTATACAACTCTTAAATGTATTCTTTGCGACACATGACCCAACGACTTTAAACCGTCAAGGGAATGATATAGGTACTCAATACCGTTCTGTTATTTATTATTTTAATGATGAACAAAAGCAACAAGCTGAACACATTATCCAAGATTTAGATGATGAAAATTTAACTATTGTCACAGAACTAAGCCCTGCTCCAATTTTTTATCCTGCAGAAGAATACCACCAAAATTTCTATGCACGTAATCCATCACAAGGTTACTGCAATTTTAGCATTCCCCCGAAACTGTCAAAATTACGTTCCAAATATCTAGAATTGCTGAAACCTGAATAAGCATAAAAAAAGCAACTCTCAATCGGGTTGCTTTTTTTCACATCAAACAGTCTTAATTTTCACTGACAAATGCAATATCACTTAGACCTGCTTCGCTTGCACGAGACATCACTTGTGCAACCGTATCATATTTTGATTCTTTGTCTGCACGTAATTGTACAGTTGGTTTTTGTGCAGCTTGACTCTCTTCTTTAAAACGCTTCTGCAACTCATCTAAGCTAATGATTTTCGCATCCCAAGCGACTTCACCCTTATCATTAATACTAATGGTTATCGTCTTAGGCGGTGCATCTACAACCTCTGCCGCTGTTTTTGGTAAAGCTAATGGAATTGATGGGTTAGCAACCGTTGCTGTGACTAAAAAGATAATCATCAATACCAACATAATATCGATCAGAGGAATGAGATTCATCTCATTCATGCCACTGTCGTGGTCTTCACCCAATTGAAAGCCCATCTTAAGCTTGACCTCCAACTAAACTTTGTTGAGTCGCTTTAGTTTCTGTCTTTACTGCTGTCTCTTGCTGCAACATCGTATCAATTAACAAGCCATGTGCTTGATCTTGTAGGTCATGCGCTAGCCCACGATTGAAACGTACACAAATGTTGTAAGCCAGTACCGCAGGAATCGCAACAGATAAACCTAAACCTGTCATGATCAATGATTCACCAACAGGTATTGCAACTTGGGCTAAACCAGCCTGACCTTCCGTACCGACAGCAATCAGTGCATGGAAAATGCCCCAAACTGTACCGAACAAACCCACAAATGGCGCAAGCGAAGCAATCGTTCCAAGCACAGAGATACCTTTTTCTGCTTGAGATTTTTCTGCCGAAATTTGACGAAGTAATGCTTGTTCTGCAACAGCTTTACGTTGCTCAAAAGTCAAAGGTTGCAGTTTAGATTTAAGTGCAGCCAAAGCTTGAACAAGTTGAGCATAAGCCTGTTGTTTTAATTGGCGTGTTCCTAATATGCGTAGAATAAAAATCGTCCACGTTGCAATCGACATTGCTAAAAGGATGAAATACAGCGTTTTACTTACTGCATCTGCATGTTGCCAATAAACTGAAAAGTTCATATACGAACTCCTGATTTAATCTGTCACTAGGACGCAAATTTATTAAGGATTAAACTCAAACGGCTGCTCTGTTTTGATTGGATAAGCAATACCATTTTCCATATACGGTTTAAATTTTGAACTTCGTATCGCACGCAAAGTTTTTTCATCAATATTAGGCAAACCACTACTACGTGTAATACGTACATTCGTGATTTTTCCTTTCTCATCAGCCTCAATATACACACTAATTAAACGAGTTTGATTCTCTAAATCTTTGGGTGTAAATGATACTTTTGGAGATCGACTCCACTGAATACCTGACCCACCAATTGAAACTCGCTTCGGTGATGGATCTGCAACTGGTTGAGCTTTAGGAGCTTCTGGAACTGGTTGCTGTTTATCAGATACTTTTTCAGTCACAGTCGTACTAATGACTTTAGTCTCGACTTTAGACTCAACCTTAGGTTCAACTTTCTGAACGACTTGTTTCGGTACTTCAGTTTTTACCTGTTGTACTTTTTCAATTTTCTTTGGTGGCGGAGGGAGCTGTTTTTCAACAATTTTAACCTCTTTCACTTCCTTTTTAGGTTCAGGCTTTGGTTTTTCCTTCGGTTTAGGTAATTCTGGTTTAGGTGGTTCTTGAATTTTAACGAACTTGACCTTAAGTGGTTCTTTCTCAATTGGTTTCAACTTAATCGGTTTCATGTGGCTAACAGCCCACAAAGCACCTACATGTCCAATCACAACCGCAACTAAGGCAGTGATGATTTTCTTTTTCATCGAGTGTGGCATGTTGAATATCGCAGGAGATTGACTCATAAGAATCTAAGTACCGATATAGATGGTGACGTTTTACAAAGTAAAAAACGATTTCACACATCAGATAGAACAATAAAAGTGGCACAATAATAAATGAGAAGTGTTTTCATTTGCAACTGGTTTTTTGTGAATCGTATACAACCCATTGATCAAACTACACTTAATAAAATCAAATGTTATAACATAACATATAATAGCATAAAAAAAGCATGCGAATCAGCATGCTTTTAGAAAATTTAGTTTTAGTTAGAAAACAACAGTTTTATTGCCATCAACAATAATACGATCTTCCAAATGCCATTTGACCGCACGTGCCAATACGTTACGCTCAACATCTTCACCTAACTCACGTAACTGCTCTACATTATAGTCATGGCTGACACGTTCAACATCTTGCTCAATGATTGGACCTTGATCCAAATCAGCAGTGACATAATGCGCTGTTGCGCCAATTAACTTCACCCCTTTCTCATAGGCTTGCTTATATGGATTTGCACCAACGAAAGCAGGCAAGAATGAATGGTGAATATTGATAATCTTCATTTCCCATTGTGCAACAAAATCTTCACTCAGAATCTGCATATAACGCGCTAAGATCAATAAATCATTGCCTTGCATCATGTCATTAATTTGTGCATAAGCTTCAACTTTATTGTCTTTATTCACAGGCACAACATGGAATGGAATACCGAAGTTTTCAACAGACTCACGTAACGCTTCATGATTTGAAATCACTTGAGTAATTTCACATGGCAATGAACCACGTGCATGACGCCATAAAAGCTCTAATAAAGCATGATCCACTTTAGAAACGAGGATACCCACTTTCTTTAGTTCACCAACAAAAGTCAATTTCCATTGCATTTCATAACGTTCAGCAACATTGGTAGCAAATGTTTGCATCAATGCTTCTTTACGAGAATGTAAATGATCAAGTTCAAACTCAACACGCATAAAATAACGCCCGCCTTGAGCTTCTGTTGCGTACTGATCAAGTGCGGTAATATTTGCTCCCTGATGATACAAAAAGCTCGATACAGCTTGCACGATTCCAGGCTTGTCTTCGCAAGTAATCAGTAATCGTGCGGTATGGGCGGTCGTCGTGTTCATGTGGTTAATATCACTTATTCGAATCAAAGTTAAAATCAAGCCGAGCATTCTAGCTCTTTTTTGCTTGTGACTAAATACCTATCACTTATTCATCACTATCATTTTTCAGATTAGATAAACTCGCAAACAAGTCAGATGGGCCTAAAGACTTTAATAATTGTTCATACGTTTGACGACTTTCACCCATTAAATACGGGCCTTCCAAGAACACCATTTGTCGTAAAGCTTGCCATACCCATTTTTCTTCCAAATGGTTGTTGTCACTGATATGACCTGACATATACAAAAAGTTAGTCCAGTTGGTGAGTACAATCCACAAGTTGATAATCAACGCTTCAATTTCCGAATCGGTCATTTTCATCAAACCAGCATCTACAAAGGCACGATAAATTCTTTGCCCTTGTTGCATCACTTGCCCAGCAAACCGCGGATAAATCTTTCTAAAATCTTCGTTATTTTCAACAAGGTGATAAACATCACGATGAATAAACCGATAAGCCCATAATTGATTGCTTAACACTTGAAAATAGCTAATTTTATCATTGGCATTCAGTGGACGATCTGTCGGCAATGCCAACATTTCCAAAGTCTCTGCCTGATACTGCTGAGCCAATTCTTTAATAATTTCTTGTTTATTTCGAAAATGATAATACAAATTGCCAGGACTAATACCAAGTTCAGCCGCAATGTGATTGGTTGTTACTGAACGTTCGCCACGCTCATTAAACAACTGCAAACTGATTTGCAAAATTCGATCTTTCGTTTTGTTCGGTTTAATGTGCGACATTGATTTTAACCATCTATAACATTATCAATAGGTTATAAAGCAAACCCATAAAGTGACTTGACACTTTAGAGTATTTACTCTAAAAATTAAAAAATAATAAGCTTTTTTGGTCCACTCCTATGAACAGTCAAACAAAAACAACCGCAATGACACCTCATGCTGATGTGAAACGGTTACAAGATTTGCTTGAACAGCAACAAGCAGCGTACCAACGCCATCCAGTTCCAAGCGCCAAAGAACGTATTGAGCGCTTAGCTCGACTTAAAAATGTCTTGGTAAAATATCAAGATCAATTTGCTAACGCAATTAGTCAAGATTATGGCAATCGTGCCATTATGGAAACCAAAATTGGCGAAGTTTTAACGTGTTTAGAGCATATCAAATACTATAGCAAGAATTTAACTGAGTGGATGAAGCCCTCTAAGCGTCATATCAGCATGTTACACCAACCTGCAAAAGGCTGGGTACAATATCAACCATTGGGTGTCATCGGAGTCATTGCTCCGTGGAACTATCCATTATTGCTCTCTGTTGGCCCACTGATCTGCGCATTAGCTGCGGGTAATCATGCCATGATCAAGATTTCGAGTGCATCTTCTCAGTTTGGTGCTGTATTGGAAAATGCACTTGCTGAAGTGTTCCCTCAAGAACTGGTTACAGTTGTCAATGGTGGTGGCGCAATTTCAGATGCATTCAGCCACTTAGCATTCGATAAATTAATTTTTACAGGTTCAACGTCAGTCGGCAAAACAGTCATGGCCGCTGCTGCAAAAAATCTGGTTCCTGTTATTTTAGAGTTAGGAGGCAAATCACCTGCTCTTGTACATTCTGCAATGAATATTCGTGATGTAGCACAGCGCATTGCAGTCGGTAAACTTTGGAATGCAGGTCAAACGTGTGTTGCGCCAGACTATATGTTTATTCCGAAGGGTAAGACAGCAGAGTTCACCAAGCACTATAATGACTTTGTGAATACCATGTACCCAACCCTACGTGATAACAATGACTACACCTCAATTGTGAATGACAAGCAATACAATCGCCTTCAAGGCTATTTAGAAGATGCACGTGACCAAGGTGCGACGATTGTAGAGTTAAATAACAAGAAAGAATCATTACAAGAAGTTCGTAAAATTGCACCAACCTTACTCACAGGTGTGACCACAGAAATGGAAATCATGAAGAATGAGATCTTTGGTCCAATTCTTCCTATTCTAGAATATGAACATATTGAAGATGCACTTCAATTCATTAATAGTCGCCCACGCCCACTGGCATTCTACTATTTTGATATTGATATGGCTCGTGCTGATTATGTTGCAGGACGTACCCATTCTGGGCATTTTGGTATTAACCAAACCCTCACACATGTTGCACAAGATGACCTACCATTTGGAGGTATTGGTGCATCGGGTATGGGTAAATACCATGGTAAAGAAGGTTTCTTTAGTTTCTCTCATGAACGCTCAATGATGTCAAACCCTGTAAGCCCTAAACTCTATAGTTTAAAATTCATTCTACCCCCGTATAACAAACCAACACATAAACTGCTTTTGAAAACACTATTCCGCTAAGCTGATCAAGGCATGATCTATCACACTAAATCATGCCTAGTTTTTACCAAATTCGCTTGTCTTTTAATCGTATTTTTGGTATAAAACGCCCCTTGAATGATTTCATCTGTTTACTTGAATGGCTAGTTGCACGAATTTGTGCTGTATAAGCTAGCAATGGAGTTCACCATGTCTAAGGTTTGCCAAGTTACCGGCAAGCGTCCTATCGTTGGTAACAACGTGTCGCACGCAAACAACAAAACCAAACGCCGGTTCGAGCCGAACCTGCACCACCACCGTTTTTGGTTAGAAAGCGAAAAGCGTTTTGTACGTCTTCGTTTAACCACTAAAGGTATGCGTATTATTGATAAATTGGGCATTGAGAAGGTTGTTTCTGATCTTCGTGCTCAAGGTCAAAAGATCTAAGGAGTCTGAGCAATGCGTGATAAGATTCGTCTCGTTTCTACAGCTGGTACTGGTTATTTTTATACCACTACTAAGAACAAACGTACTATGCCGGAAAAAATGGAAATCAAAAAATTTGATCCAAAAATCCGTCAACACGTAATCTTCAAAGAAGCTAAGATTAAATAATTTTAGCTTCTTTAAAAAACGACTTCTTTTGAAGTCGTTTTTTTTGCTTAAAAGAAATGGATAAAAAATTATGATTTTTTTTGATAATTAAAAAAATTACCATCAACAAATTCGATTTTACTTGTTACAATTTATTCGATCTTTTCTTGGCATGTTTTATGCCGATTTATTTCTACCTTAACCGCAATGATTAAGGAGTTTCAATGCCACATGATGTTGATTTAATTATTTTGCTTGCTGTTGGTTTTGGTATAGCGCTTATTTTTGGCTATATCGCAGCACGTTTACGTTTACCCCCTTTGATTGGTTATTTAGTTGCTGGGATTATTATTAGCCCCAATACACCAGGTATCGTCGCTGACATACACCTTGCTAACCAACTCGCCGAACTTGGAGTGATGTTCTTAATGTTTGGCGTAGGGATGCATTTTTCCCTCAATGATTTATTACAAGTTCGCCGTATTGCACTACCAGGTGCTATTTTACAAATTGCAGTCGCAACACTATTAGGCGTTGCCGTATCCATGTTTTGGGGCTGGAGTTTTGGTTCAGCACTCATTTTTGGTTTGAGTCTCTCTTGTGCCAGTACCGTGGTATTACTCAAAGCACTTAGTGATCGCGGCTTACTCGACTCTGTAAATGGCAAAATTGCAGTAGGTTGGCTATTGGTTGAAGATCTTGTTATGGTCTTGGTCTTAGTACTATTACCTGCAACAGCCGTTTTACTTGGCGGACATCCTTTAGCTGGGACTGATCCATCTCAAAATATTTGGATCACCATTGGACTGACATTACTGAAAGTAACAGGCTTTATTGCCTTCATGCTGATTATTGGTAAACGTCTCATACCAATGATTATGCAACGCGTTGCTCGTTTAGGTTCACGCGAGTTGTTCACACTCACAGTCGTTGCATCGGCTGTTTCAGTTGCTTATGGTTCTTATGCAGTTTTCGGTGTTTCTATGGCACTAGGTGCATTCTTTGCGGGCATGGTAGTGAAAGAATCTGACTTTAGCCATCGTGCTGAAGAAGAAACGCTTTCATTACGTGAAATCTTCGCGATCTTGTTTTTTGTTTCAGTTGGAATGTTATTCGATCCAAAAATTTTAGTGGAACAACCCTTACATATTCTAGCCGTTGTTGCCATTATTATGATCGGTAAAACTTTAGCTGCCATGGCTTTGGTTTTATTCTTCCGCTATCCAATTAATACAGCGTTAACTGTCGGTGCAAGTTTAGCTCAAATTGGAGAGTTCTCGTTCATCCTAGCGACACTCGGTCTATCACTCGGCTTACTCACTCAAGATGCACAAAACCTGATTCTTGCAGGTGCATTATTTTCAATTACACTCAATTCATTCGTTTTCTCCGCCATTGAACCGGCACAACGCTGGATACGTGAACGCTCACATTTAGCTCGCTTATTAGAGCGTAGTGGCGACCCGCTTGCCATGCTTCCTGATGAAGTCGATCAAGCTTATTTACGTGATCAGGTGGTGATTATTGGTTATGGTGGTGTAGGACGACGCATTAGTGAAAATCTGATGCAACAGAACATCAAAGTAGTGATTGCTGAAGAAAATCGCGAGATTGTCGAGAAACTGCGTGAACAAGGAATAGCTGCCGTAAGTGGTGAAGCAACAGAACCTTATGTACTGATTCAAGCCCATATTCAGCATGCGCGCTTATTGGTCATTTCCCCGATGGATATTTTAGATATTCATCGTATTGTCGATATTGCAAAGCAATTAAATCCCAATATTCAGGTTTTGATCTGTGCTGAAAGTAAGGAAGAAGCTGCTGTCATCCGTGATGAAAATATCGGTGAAGTCTTCTATGCAAAAGAAGAAATGGCAAAGAATATGAGTCATCATATCCTGAGTCAAATCAAACTTGCTCATCAAAGCACGTCACATTAGTGTTTACTGCTTAATCGCATAAAAAACGCACCCAAGGGTGCGTTTATATCAAACTATCTATTCCAATTCTTTTAACTAAAATGCTGTGGCTGCTCATCAATCACTTCTGCTTGAAGCTGATTCATCTGTTTTTCTAACAAGCCAAATAAAGCAGCCTGAATCATATGCTGTGCAACGGCTGGTGTCTGATCACCTAAGATCTTTTTTACATCTTCACTAAACTGGATTTTGACTAAAGGTTCTGCTTCAGACCCCGCATTACGCAAAGCAAGCTCACCGCCTTCGAGTTGCACCAACTCAAGAACTGCTTCTTGACTACCAAATAACTCTTTTAACTGTTGCATTGACATACAATTACTCCATGTTTCTACATGGTGGCAAAGCACTGTTGTACTTTGCAATCTCACGTCTTATTTATATAGGTACTATTTACTCATATTTCAAGTCTATGTTTTATTCGACTTAAAACTCAACCATTTCATTACGGAAACCATCAATCAAATGCGTTAACTCTCGATGCCATTCACGTAAAATTTTCGCATCGGGCAACCATGCTTGCGAGCTTTGAGTCACTTTAATAATCAGATTAGATGAGGTCTCATTTTCAGGTTCTGGTGCAGTTGGTTCTGGTGCATATTGACACAAACGATAGGCACGTTTTAATTCTGCAATAAATCCATCTTTAGCCAATTGCTGTAATACAGCGACTTCTGGGGAAACTTGCCCTTTATCCGCCATCTGTTCTTCAATCGATTTAAACATCGGCTGCAAATCATTTAAACGATAATAACGTACTAATTCTTGCAAGAACGCTAAAATCGCACCATGTAAATGAAATACGGCTGACTCACGATGTGCCTGTGCTTGTTGAATATGGTCAGTTTGCTCAGCTTGTTGACATGCAAGTCGGGCAAAATACAATTTTTGATTGGTACGATCAGCATGGTAGCGAGCAACACGAGACATAAGAAATCCCTATTTTCATTTCATTTAAATCAGGACTGATTGTAAAGCGAATTGATGCTGAAACAAATAGCACTCATAACATCAATTCAATACGATAAAGTTTACGCTTTGCTATTGTATCGAGTGGCAAAGTTTCGGGCTGCCAAGAGCGAACATTAAGGGTCTTTACCCCCTGTACAATTCGCTCTGCATTTGGAACAACAATCGATAAAGCTTGATATTGCTTTAGTATTCAGAATTAAGCTTTATCTTCTGCTACTTTTACTTTAATGCCAGAACCTTTGACTTTTAAAGTATTTAGTCCTTTAACTGCCTTAATTGCTTCACGTGGATTAGACATTTCAACAAAACCAAAACCTTTTGATTTTCCTGTTTTAGCATCCTTCACTACAACACAAGAGTCCACTTTTCCATACGCTTTGAATAAGTCGAGGACTTCTGCATCTGTAACCAAACGATCTAAATTACGAACTAAAATTTTCATGCTAAAACCCGAAAAATGATTCATCATTCAAGATAATGAATCAAAATAAATTGAATAGATCTAGTTTAATCGAGATCAATACCAAAACCTAAACTTATTGCAGGGTTCCGTTGCCATTTACTTTGATTAAATGCTGAAGCAACTTGGCGATGAATCTGAATATCAACTAAATGTTGAGGTAAATCATTAAGGAAATAGCTTTCTACTTTTCGACCTAACTCATCATATTGATCTTGCGACCATAAATTTAAATTCTGTTTGGTCAAAATCAATTCATTTTCAGCACGCGTTAATGCAACATAAAGTACACGACGTTCCTCTTCCACATCATCAAAATCACCTTGCGCACGTGCATGTGGATATTGAGTCGGGGAAACATGTGGCACATAACAGACTTTTTGTTCCGCCCCCTTAGCAGAGTGAATCGTGATAAGTGTTACTAGATCTTGATCAGGTGTTTTATCTATTTCTGAAACTGAAATGGGATCAAGTACATACTCCTCCAAGAATTCTCCAAGTGAACTATGCTTACGTGCCAGTTGCTTGACCAAATCAAAGTCTTTGACACGGCGTGTCCAGTCTTTGGTTTTATAATTATTTTGCAACTGTTCATTCAGGGCATCCAGTGCTAAACCAATACAAGCTTCCACTTGCTGTTGTAATACATCCAACTGCATCAAAATCAGAATCGCTTGTTGTGGTACTTTGCCGTGTCGCTCTAAGCGCTGACACCGTGCTTCAATATCGGGAAGTTGAATCAACTCCTGCGCCAACTTACTGGCACCGACATCACCCACGCCATCCCACAGGGTCAGAAAGCGCATCCAAGCCAAATCATCCTGTGGATTAACACTAACCCGAAGCAGACTTAAAACATCTTTAACATGTGCGGATTCAAGCAACTTTACCCCACCAATGAAACGATAAGGAATGTTAGCAGCAATTAATGCCCCTTCTAGATAACGACCGCTAAAACCTGAGCGAAGCAGCACCATATGCGCTGCCCATGCCGCCCCTTGCCTATGACGGCGATTCAAATCTTGAACGATCCAATTGGCTTCTTCAAACTCATTGCTCAAGATATGCAATTGTGGCTTTAAACCTTTACCGCGATAAGCCTGTAAATGCTTGTCATATCCAATTTGGCTTTGTTCCAACAACCAATTTGATAAATCCAAAATGCCTTGTGTAGAACGATAATTCATGTCTAAAGTCAGTACCTCAGCATCAGGTACACGTTCTTTAAAGTGGTGAATATTTTCAAAATCGGCACCACGAAAGCCATAAATCGACTGGGCATCATCGCCAACACAAAAGAGTTTAACCTTGCCAATCAAGGGTTGCAGCAACGCCCATTGCAAAGGATTCGTGTCCTGCATTTCATCAACCAACAGTGCCGAACAAAACCCAATCACCCACTCCACCAGCTCAGGTGAGTTTTGCAAATGTACTGCAACGATCGCTAAAATATCATCATAATCGAGAAAATTTCGTTCTTGCTTGCGCTGTTCATACGCTTTCATTAACTCAGTAATTTGTGCCTTATACTCAATCGCTTGGGGTAACTGTTCAACCAAAGCATCTGAAAGTTTGCTTTTAGTATTACGTGCATAAGAATATAAATCACATAACTCTGCCGCCTTCGGCAATACATTTCCTTTATCTTTGCCACGTAATAGACGGAACATTAGCAATTGATCATCTCGGTCAATAATACTGAACTGGGTCAGACCAAAAGCGCGAGGATTACGACGCAATAAATACATACAAAAAGTGTGGAATGTTGAAGCACGTAAACCTTTCACCTGCCCACCCATGTGCTGCTCAACACGCGTAACTATTTCACTGGCAGCTCGGCGAGTAAAGGTCAGAATTTGAATCTGCTGCGCGGGCAAACCCTGATCAATTAAATATGCTGCTCTCGCCACAATCGTTTTGGTTTTTCCACAACCTGCCCCTGCCAAAACCAAGCAGTTTTGTGCAGTTGTGGTGGCTGCTCGTTTTTGTTGTGGATTCAGTTCATCAATTAGCTTGGCAAGCGTCATACAATCGATCAATTAAAAATGAACTGCTATTTTAACAGACTCTGGCAATCGAAAGATTTCCCACTACAAAAACAAAAAAGCATGTAAAAATACATGCTCTCGCTTTTGGATTCACACTTTAAACCGTTGTGGAACTATGTGGCAATTGTTTGATCGCACTTGCCAGTGTTAGGTAGTTAATCCCTTGGAATAGAATATCAATCGCAAGGAACATCCCCAATACCCAAAACGGAGAATCAGGTGATGATAAAATCAGAACCCCAGTTAATAAAGTCAAGATGCCTGAAAACAGTACCCAGCCCCAACCAGAAATCGGTCTAAGAATAAATGCATTTGCAGTTCGGATCACCCCTGCAATAATAAGCGCAATCGCTAAGAAGCTGGTTAAGACCACCGCAGTAATCACAGGTGTGGTAAAGGCAAAATAGCCTGCTGCTAAATACAGTACACCAAACAATGCCCAGAGCCAGCGTGTTCCGCCCTTAAAGACCATGAATGCCGCAACAAAATGTAGAACACCACCCAACATCATTAAAACACCAAACAACAATACGGCGGATAATGTTGCAAATGGTAAAGCAGCTAAAAGAACCAAACCAAAAATAACCAATAGCGTACCTAATAACAGATACCATTTGCGATCAGTGTGGAGTTGATTACGAATCAGATCATTACCCACTGTTTTCATCATTATTACTCTTTTATCATCAATGTTATACGTCTATATTGGGCGTATTTGTCGCTAAATTCTGTATAAAGCATGTTGAGAATTAATGACAGAATGTCAGAAAATTGGTGTTTTATTTCATATTTTTTATTCTGATTAGCATTTTAACGGTATGGATAAGTCAAAACTTATCCACAATTTATTTCATCCAGCCAATTTCTTGTGCTGTAAGCTGACGAATGACGGTTTGCTCTAAATCATTTGGCATTTTACTTTTATGTTCTGACAGCGGAATACGCCCGCCCATAATTTCAGCCTCGGTTTGAGGGTATAAAGGGTGTTGATCTGCATCTGCATAACCAATCGGAAAAATAGGTTCTCCAGTATTTAAGCTATATTTATCTGTCGCCCCGAAACCATGCAATAACTCATGTGTGAGTACCACATTATTCTGTGCTGCTTGTTTTTGTGAAGCAAATAAATTCACTGACCCGATTCGCCCTCGCTCTAGTGCTGTTGAATGTTTGAGCTCTTTAGTTTGCTTAGGATCATAAAAATTTAAATATAAGGTTAAAGCTGGTGTACCATCTATAGATTGATGCTGTTTCCACGCATAAAATCGAAACTTCAGACTCCACAAAATATTATTCAGGAGACTTGGTTGCTCGGACATCTTCGGGGGTATTTGATGTAATTCACGTCCGACCTGAACAATGAAATAGCTACTTTTTCCTCGATATTTTTGGCTGTTTTCCTCCAAATATTGTTTTACAACTGCAAAATCACTGTATTGTAATTGTTGAATATATTGTTGAGTGCTCGCTAAACCATCCGCATTGATTGGATGTAGAAGAATATTGATCGGCTTATTCCAATCCTGATTCTGGTCACGATAGGCATTGACTGCAACAATCAATAGCACTATCAATAAACACGCAACTCGAATATTTTTCCACATAGAAATCGCCCCAATAAAATGCAGATGCTCTTTTTTTTAATTCACTGGTCGAACATCAATAAAAAATGCCAGCAAATCGCCAGCATTTCTTATTCTACAAAACGCTAAGCTTCAACCCATTTCCCATTCTTGAAAACAAGACTCCACTTGGTTTGTTTTCCTTCAAGCGTCTCTGAACCCACGTATTGCTCTTGATTCTTACGACTGAATTTCACTACCGTTGGATTACCTTCAGGGTCGACATCTGGTGCTTGCAACAAGAACTGGTATTTTGGATCAAGTTGATCCGCTACACTTCGTAATTCAGCAACTTTGGGCGCACGCGTTTCACGGATTTTAGGGAACTTGCTTGCTGCCAAGAATAAACCTGCTGCGCCATCACGTAACACAAAAAAGTCGTCATGTTTAGTTGAACGCAAGTGTTCCATTTTGATTGGGTCTACACGTGGTGGGGCAGGCTGACCACTCTTTAATACTTTACGGGTATTGTCACAGCTTGAACATGCGAAGTACGGGCCAAAACGACCTGTTTTTAACTGCATCTCACCATCACATTTATCACATGGAATGGTTGGGCCATCATAGCCCTTGATCTTGAACTCGCCTTCTTCGACTTCGTAACCATCACAATCAGGGTTATTACCACAGACATGCAATTTGCGCCCACCATCCACCACATAGCTATCCATTGCGGTACTACATTTAGGACAACGATGTTTCGACATCAAGTCAGCAGTTTCAGCACCATCATCGTCCGACAATGCAGCCAAAGATTCGACTGGTGTTAAGTTCAAGGTACCTTTACAACGTTCTTTCGGTGGTAAGTTATAACCTGAACAACCTAAGAATACGCCTGTCGTTCCTGTACGCACTTGCATTGGACGAGCACATTCAGGACATGGCACATCAGGCACTTCTACAGGTTGATTACGGCGCATCCCGCTCTCACCTTGTGCATTGGTCAAACGCTTTTTAAAGTCACCATAGAACGTATCGAGTAACTCTTTCCAGTTACGCTCACCTGTCGCAACACGGTCTAATTGACCTTCTAAATCTGCGGTAAAGGCATAGTTCATCAAGTTATTAAAACTTTCATCAAGGCGGTCGGTAACAATCTCGCCCATCTTCTCAGCAAAGAGACGACGGTTTTCTAGCTTGACATAACCACGCTCTTGAATGGTCGAAATAATCGCCGCGTAAGTTGACGGACGACCAATACCTTTCTTCTCTAACTCTTTCACCAAAGAGGCTTCGGTAAAACGCGCAGGCGGTTTAGTAAAATGTTGGCTTGGGTCAAGCTTTTCTAACTTGAGTACTTCACCGACTTTCACTGCAGGTAATAAAATATCATCATCTGATTTATTGGCACCACGAACTCGGGTAAAGCCATCAAACACTAAAGTACGACCTTTGGCTTTTAACTCAACATTTGATGCTTCAACCGTTAGCGTTGAAGATAAATATTCAGCAGGTGTCATCTGACAAGCAACAAATTGACGCCAAATTAGGTCGTATAAACGCTGAGCATCACGCTCTACACCCGCAAGCTTATCACCGGTCAATCCTACATCAGATGGACGAATGGCTTCATGGGCTTCTTGTGCACCTGCTTTATTGCCATAACGATTTGGCTTGGCGGGTATATATTTATCACCAAAATTTTGTTGGATATGGTTACGCACCATATTTACAGCGTCATCACTCAAAAAGGTTGAGTCGGTACGCATATAGGTAATGAAACCACCTTCATACAAACGCTGCGCCAGCATCATGGTTTTCTTTACAGAGAAACCTAAGCGTGTACTGGCTGCCTGTTGAAGCGTTGATGTAATATACGGCGCACTCGGATTCACCTTCGTCGGTTTATCTTCACGTAATGCGACTTTATATTCAGCATCTTTTAAGACATTTAATAATGCATCGGTTTCAGCTTTATTTTTGAGTTTAAGCGTTTTACCCGCCTGTCTCACAGCTTCTAAACGAATGTCATCTTTTTTAGAAACGATATCTGCAAAAACCTGCCAATATTCTTCTGGGATAAAAGCACGAATTTCACGTTCACGCTCAACCACCAATTTTACTGCAACAGATTGCACACGACCTGCCGATAAACCACGAGCAATTTTTTCCCAGAGTAATGGTGAAACCATAAAGCCCACAACACGGTCAAGGAAACGACGTGCTTGTTGAGCATTGACACGATTAATATCTAACCGTGTTGGTTGCTTAAATGCTTCTTGGATAGCGTTCTTGGTAATTTCATTAAAGACTACACGATGAAAACGGCTGTCATCGCCACCAATGACTTCTCTCAAGTGCCACGCAATCGCTTCCCCTTCTCTATCCAAGTCCGTTGCGAGATAGATTGCATCTGCATCTTTGGCGAGTTTTTTCAGTTCAGCAACGACATGCTCTTTACCTGGTAGCACTTCATAATGTGCAATCCAATCATGTTCTGGGTCAACCCCCATCCGATTGATCAATGCAGATTGTGATTTTTCAGCTTTTTGTTCATCAGTTAGCTTTGTTCGTGTAGCAGGCTTTTTTTCTGTTGATTTTGCCCCACCACCTGTCGGTAAATCACGAACATGACCGACAGACGATTTCACAATAAATTGTGAGCCTAAATATTTATTAATGGTTTTCGCTTTTGCAGGCGACTCCACAATCACTAAGGCACGTTTAGTTGCAGCAGAGGCTGGAGCTGCTGTGCTTTTTGAAGCAGAGCGTGGAGTATTCGCCATAATAAATCGTTTTTCCTATAATCAATCAAATAATTAGCGTTGTGCCAATTCATGTAAATAAGCTTTCATATCTTCAAGTTGCGTGGCTCTTAGGTCAGTTTCTTCATCCCAATACAGCCCAACGCAGTTTGCCTGCATATCAATAGCATAAACTCCTTTTAATGCAATGGGTAAGTCATTAAATTTCTGATCACCTTGCACCACTTGAAGTTTGCCATCAACGGCTCTTGCTCGCATGAGTGCCAAACGAGCATCAGGAATGAGCACACTATAATAAGCCACCATACTGGCACGTTTTTCAGAAGCCATTGGAACTTTTGTCCACTCAGGTGCAACGATTAAGCGTGGATGTAATCCCATCTTCCGAGCTTGATCTCGCATCATCCCCAATGCTTTTTCTCGAGGACTCACACGTAGACCAAAAATCGAGCCTAATACAAATAGTACTATCGCAACCGTGATCCAAATTCCAACGTTACTCATAATGTAGCCCAAAACTTCCTTTTATTAGCGTTACATAACTTGAATCAAAAACGCAAGTTTTCCTTGCTATTCTATTCAGAATAAGAACTTAAACCTGACGATATCATCGTAATTTAACGTTATTATTCTGAAATTTAAAAATATTATTCCCTAAAAGTATGACTAAGTTTTAACTCAAATCCTTATTATTCAACATCTATATGATCAATAATGCGGTGGTTTATCACTCATCGGATCAAAAGGTGCAATCCCTTCTGATAAATCTGATGATTCAACTCGACGATATAAAAGTTGCATTTGTTTTTTTAAAATTGCGATTTCTTGAGTCTGAATCGCAAGCTGTTCATTCAATTGTTCAACTAAATCGTCTAAAAATGCAATTCGGACTTGCAAATCTTCAATGGGTGCGGACAATGACGCGTGATCATCACAATTTTGTTGTTTAGTCATTTCAGACCTCATCTGAGCTTTTAGGAAACATTATGGCCTATATTACTTTAAGGGATGTCCACCTCGCATTTGGTGGGCCTGCCCTACTCGATGGCGCACACTTTAACCTAGAACGTGGCGAACGAGTCTGTTTAATCGGTCGTAATGGTGAAGGCAAGTCTACTTTACTTAAACTGATTGAGGGAAGCTTATTACCTGATACAGGTGAAGTTTCGATTCAAAATGGTTTAACTGTTTCAATGTTAGCCCAAGACGTTCCAATGGACTCAGGCAAAGTGGCTGATATTGTGGCAGATGGTGCGGGTGAAGCTGCTGCTGTACTCAAAGCTTATCATGAAGCAAGTGATGCCTGTGTGTTGGGTGATATGGAAGCCTGTGATCATATGGGCATGTTACAACACAAGCTGGATCAGCTTGATGGTTGGGCACTCGAAAATAAAGTGAACTCTATTCTCAGTAAAATGGGACTTGATCCGAATGCCGATCTAGCCGATTTATCAGGCGGTCGTAAGCGTCGTGTATTATTGGCACGTGCATTACTGACTCAACCAGATGTGCTATTACTCGATGAACCTACCAACCATTTAGATGTAGAAAGTATTGAATGGTTAGAGAAATTCTTACTCGATCAAAACAATTTGACCTTGTTATTTATCTCGCATGACCGTTCATTTGTAGATAGCATTGCAACTCGTATTGTTGAGCTTGATCGTGGTATTTTACGTAGCTATGAAGGTAACTATTCACGTTATTTAGATCTTAAAGCACAACAAATGGAAGCAGAAGAAAAACAAAATGCTTTATTTGATAAAAAATTAGCTGAAGAAGAAGCTTGGATTCGTCAAGGCATCAAAGCACGCCGTACCCGTAATGAAGGCCGTGTCCGCGCATTAAAAGACTTACGTGAACAATCTAAAGCACGTCGCTCGCAACAGGGCAAAGTCAGCATGGCGACTCAAGATGCGAATCGTTCTGGCAAATTGGTATTTGATATTGAGCACTTAAGTGTCACCTTTGGTGATAATGCACCGATTATTAAAGGCTTCTCTGCATTGGTTATGCGTGGTGATCGTATTGGTTTAGTCGGTGACAATGGTGTCGGTAAAACGACCCTGATCAAAGCTATTTTAGGTGAAATCGAGCATGGTGGTTCAGTTAAAACCGGTACTCAACTGGAAGTTGCCTATTTTGACCAGCTACGTAACGCTTTAGACCTCGAAAAAACAGTGATGGCAAACGTGTCTGAAGGCTCTGACTTTGTCGATGTGAATGGTGGTCGCCGTCATATTTATAGCTATTTACAAGACTTCTTATTCTCGCCAGAACGTGCTCGTACACCAGTAAAAGCATTATCAGGCGGTGAACGTAACCGTATCTTATTGGCAAAACTGTTGCTGAAACCATCAAACTTAATCGTCATGGATGAGCCAACCAATGACTTGGATATGGTGACGCTAGAGTTACTTGAAGAAATGCTGTCTGACTATAAAGGTACGCTATTGCTAATCTCGCATGACCGTGCCTTTATGGACAATGTTGTCACGTCAACATGGGTCTTTGATGGTAAAGGTAATATTGATGAATACATTGGTGGTTATCAAGATTATCTAGAACAGCGCCCAGATGACAAAGTCGTCGATCAAAAAAGTGACGTCAAAAAAGCGCAAGCAAAAGCCGAAGCTGCTGCACAGAAGAAAGTAAAACTCAGCTATAAAGATCAGCGTGAGTTAGAA
This sequence comes from Acinetobacter tjernbergiae DSM 14971 = CIP 107465, assembly GCF_000374425.1. Taxonomy (GTDB): domain Bacteria; phylum Pseudomonadota; class Gammaproteobacteria; order Pseudomonadales; family Moraxellaceae; genus Acinetobacter; species Acinetobacter tjernbergiae. Next base: position 41,063 of record NZ_KB894355.1, read on the forward strand.
CAACTCCCTGCTGAGATGGAAAAGCTAGAAAAAGAACAAGCTGAACTTTCAGCAAAACTTGCAGATGGTTCTTGGTTTGTGAGTGATGCCAATGCAGCAACGTTAGCGAGCCAACGCCTTGCCGAGATTGAAGAAGCTCTGCTTGAAAAATTGGAACGTTGGGACATCTTAGAAAATATGTCGAAAGGCAACTAATATCTACAAAGTGACTATCCTTTCGGGGATAGTCACTTCATTTCAAGAGCTTAGTCAACTGAGTTAAAAATCAGCTTTAAGCAATTGGTAAATATTAAAATTTTCATCATCAAAACAGACAAAAGTCACTTCTTGCACCCAATGCCCTTGGTTCAACTCTGCTTGAATGGTTTTTAAAGCAATTTCAGCCGCGAGCTGTTTTGGAAAATGGTAAATTCCAGTTGAAATATTTGGAAATGCAATAGATTTCAGCTCCAAACTTTCAGCAAGTCTAAAACTATTCCGATAAGCATTTTCTAATAAATTTATTTCGTTATGCTGACCATCAACCCATGTTGGTCCAACGGTATGAATGACATATTGAGCAGGCAAATGTCCCGCCGTTGTTACAACAGCCTCACCGACCTTACAACCACCTTGCTTTGCACGAATCTTCTGACAATCTGCCAAAATCTCCGCCCCACCACGGCGATGAATTGCACCATCCACACCACCACCGCCTAGAAGTGACGTATTTGCGGCATTAACAATCGCAGCAACAGCGATTTGAGTAATATCTCCCTTTATAATACTTATCGTTTTCAAAATACTCTCCTTATTCAGTCAGTGATCATAAAATCAATCTGGTTTTACCTTACAGTTAAAGTTGCAAAACTCAGTTCATGTTACACTGTTTGCAAATTCAATTTAATTCACATATCTAAGTTCTATGAGTCAAAAGCAGCCTTATAAACCTGGCGAATTTCAATGGGAATTTCTATTACCAAAATATTGGAAAATTTGGATCGCTATCACGTTCTTGATGCTATTAGCCATTCTTCCTTGGGCAATACAATGGCGATTGGCACATGGTTTAGCATATTTATGTTGGCACTTACTTAAATCACGTCGCAAAACAACGCTACGAAATTTGGAAGTTTGTTTTCCTGAATGGTCGCCCGCAGAAGTCGAAACCCAAGCCAAACAGGTCTTTGTGGATATGATGGTGGGGGTCTTTGAAACTCTAAATGCGTGGTATTGCCCAAAATGGTTTGATCATCGTTCTAGTGTTGAAGGTTTAGAACATCTCACCAATGCTCAAGCTAAAGGCAAAGGTGTTTTATGTTTAGGCACACATAGTACCTTACTTGATGCAGGCGGCTATCTATGTTCACGCTATTTTCCACTGGACGTTGTGTATCGCCCACAGAACAATCCAATGCTCGACATGCTGGTCTATCGCTGTCGTGCACCGATTTATAGCCATCAGATTGATCATGACAATATGCGTGGACTTATTCGTCAGCTTAAACAAGGTGATGCCATTTGGTATAGCCCAGATCAAGATTTTGGTTTAAAACAAGGCATCATGGCACCTTTTTTTGGTGTCCCAGCAGCAACCGTTACCGCCCATCGTCGCTTAATGAAGATGGCAAACGCAGCTGCTATTCCTTTATATTTTTACCGATATGGCGATATTCGAAATCCACAATATAAAGTTCGACTTGAAGCGGAAGTTGAAGGCATTCCAAGTGAAGATGAACTCAACGATGCAATACGTGTCAATAAAATTATAGAAGCACAGCTACGAATTGCTCCAACGCAGTGGATGTGGTTCCATCGTCGTTTTAAAACTAGAGCTGAAGGCTACGAGAATATTTATAAATAAATTAAAACCCGAGTTTCGCATCCTGCAAAACTCGGGTAAATGAGGTTGTGCTTTCACATCATTTTTTATTATCTTGCTTCCATCGCATGCATCATATCCATAATGCGTTTTTCCATTTCAGCGTCGCTATCCTTAATCGGAAATCCATTCCTGCGTCCCTGTGCTGATGTATTTAGAATAAACCTTTTAATAGCACTCGACTATTCGCTGTCGACCTAAATCACTGTACGATATTGCTTACACCACGCTATATTTAGATTTCACTCATTGATCTATTTATGTGGTTGAGCTAATTCATCTACAACTTGTTTTTCCTCTTGCTCAGCCTTTTTTATTCCCTCTTGAATCGCCTGTTCTGCTTCTTGTTCATCGTCAACCGTTTGTTCTAACTCTTCTTGCTGTTGTTCAAAAATACGCCCCGTTTGTAAAACCACATAAATCGGAAAATGATCTGAACCAATATGAGACAACCGTTTCATCTCAACCAAGCCAAAATCAGTACTATGAAAAATATGATCCAAAGACCAACGTAAGAATCGATAGTCCGCATGAAAGGTATTCATGAAATATCGCCCCACTCGAGGATCAAGCAAGCCGCTTATACGTTGGAATAAACGGGTTGTTCTTGACCATGCCACATCATTTAAATCACCCATGACGATACAACTTTGATCTAAATCTTTAATTCGATCACCAACCATTAAAAGTTCAGCATCTCTTAAAGTTGAATCTTTAGCTTCAGTTGGGCTTGGTGGTTTGGGGTGTAAACAATATAATTGGACATGGATGCCTGAGCGCAATTTGACCGAAGCATGTATCGATGGAATCTCATCACTTAAAATAAACTTAATCTCAGGCTCAATTAAAGCTAGACGACTATATAAATGCATACCATATAAATTATCTAAAGGCACAGCAACACGATACGGATAATCTTGCTCTATCGGTTCTAATGCCTTTTGCCAAATCTGATCAGATTCAAGTGTTAAAATAATATCTGGCTGTAAGGCATGAATATGCTGTTGAAGTAAATGATATTTATTATTGGGGGTTAAGACATTTGCCACTAACACCGAAAGTTGTTGCGCTGTATTTAATTGCTCATGCCGAACTTGCTGAACTTGTTTTTTCCATATAGGTGTATAAGGCAATATCATTTTCAATTGAAAAGCGACCGCTGCAATTACTCCTAGCAAGAACAACTCTCTACGCAAACTCCATTCAGTTTGTATAAATAACAAACCAACTAACGTCACAAGACCTATCGCTAAAATTTGCAATCGTGGAAAGTCAGCTCCTCGAAACCACCACTCATCACGGGGTATCAAAGACCACAGGCTTAGCCAAATAACCAATACTGCACAAAATTCAATCCATATCATGTTAATTGTACCCTTAGGATTATTTGAGATTCCTGAATAAAGTTATAGCTTTATCAATTTTCTATCTAATACAAACAAGTTATTCCACTCAACAAAATTATCGTTTTATTTACGTAAAGCTTGCAGTTGTGGTCGCTTTTGATACACTCTAACCCCTTTAAAGTTTTTTACATACCGAGGCAAAATGACATGAAAGTAGGTCTGGTCGGTTGGCGTGGGATGGTTGGTTCTGTCCTGATGCAACGTATGGTTGAAGAGAATGATTTTGCTCATATTGAGCCATTCTATTTTTCTACCAGTAATGCAGGTGGCGAAGCGCCTTCATTTGGTGGTAAGACTGCCCCAGCACTTATGGATGCATCAGACATTAATAGTCTGAAGCAAATGGATGTCATTTTAACCTGTCAAGGTGGTGATTATACCTCTGAGGTTTTCCCTAAGCTGAAAGCTGAAGGTTGGGATGGTTACTGGATTGATGCTGCGTCTACACTACGTATGGCTGATGATGCAATCATCGTACTTGATCCAGTTAACTTAAACGTGATCAAAGATGGTTTAGTCAATGGTACTAAAACATTTGTAGGTGGTAACTGCACCGTTTCTTTAATGTTGATGGGCTTGGGTTCTCTATTCCAAAATAATTTAGTGGAATGGGCAACTTCGATGACTTATCAAGCTGCTTCTGGTGCTGGCGCGCAAAACATGCGTGAACTGATCACTGGTATGGGCTATTTGTACAACAACACCAAAACCTTATTAGATGATCCAAAATCTGCAATTCTTGACATTGACCGTCAAATTGCTGAATTACAACGTGGCGAAGGTTTTCCGAAATCTAACTTTGGTGTGCCATTAGCAGGTTCATTGATCCCTTATATCGACAAACAACTCGAAAGCGGTCAATCGAAAGAAGAATGGAAAGGTCAAGTTGAAACCAACAAGATTCTAGGTAATCAACAAATCGTTCCGATTGATGGTCACTGCGTTCGTATTGGTGCAATGCGTTGTCACTCTCAAGCCATCACTTTGAAATTGAAAAAAGATGTTGCGCTTGATGAAATCGAAGACATGATTCGTCAATCAAGCCAATGGGCGAAAGTCGTTCCGAATACACGTGAAGCATCAATGACTGATCTTACCCCTGTTGCGGTGACTGGTACTTTAACTGTTCCAGTCGGTCGTTTACGTAAACTCAATATGGGTAAAGAATATCTAGGCGCGTTCACAGTGGGCGATCAGCTACTTTGGGGCGCTGCTGAGCCATTACGTCGTATGCTTCGCATTTTAGTTGAATACAAGAACGCTTAAGCAAAAACATTTAAAAAACAAAAGCCGATCACATTTGATCGGCTTTTGTTTTTTATGAAAGATGAATATTTTACAATTCATTTACATCACGGTAATGTATACTTTTGAATTGACTAAAACATCACTTTTTCATGGATCGAGATGACTGTTTATAACAAATTAAAAATTGCCATTTTAGCCATATTTTCTTCGCAGCATCTTTATGCGATTACGCTTGATCCACTACAGATTCAGTCCACGCCAGGTGAATTACTCTATGCAGAAATGAGTTTTCACCAAGCAGATACAAGCTCTAAACTAGATGTCAGTTTGGCAACACCTGAAGATTTAATGATGATTGGTGCGGCACATCAACCACCTGCAAACCTTAATTTTTTTACACGCCGTAATAATCAAGGTGAAGGTGTTATTGTTATTACTTCATCGCGACCAATCAATGATGCTGAACTTAATATTATTCTTAAAATTCAAGAAAGTGGATCATCTCATTTAAAACATATCAAACAACCGATTCGCCAAAATAATAAAAACACCATTGCAAAAACAAGTAATGAAAAATCACTTGCACCAAAATTTATTGTGAGCGAGAAAGATATTGCTTTAAATCTACCTGTCAGTGCGCACTTCAGCACAACAAGTGCCAAAGAACCCGACCTAAAGCAAGAAAGACTCTTAAATGCACCTTTTACACTTCCACCAACCTTGAATGTATCTGAATCAAAAAACTCAGTTGCGACTACGGTATCCATCATCACACCAAATAAAGTTGAGCCATCAATAATAGAAAGTATCCCACCGAAAACCATTGATACAATCACCACAAAAACCGAATCTAAACAGAACGTAATACCAGTAATACAAGAAAATAATCAGTCAATAAATCCTACTGCGAATGCAAAGGTTACGCCTACAGTTGAAAAAGATTTAAAAAGTACTGAAACAAAAATAAATGAACAAAAAGAAAAAACTCAGTATCAAGCCAAAAAGATGGCATCGGATATAAAAAAGAAAATACTTCCACCGAAATCAACGATGGTGCCTGAAGTACAAACTTCACAACAACATGTTGTACAACGTAATGAATCTCTGTGGAGCATCGCTCAACAAATCGCAGCACAAACACAACAGCCTGTTGCTAAAGTTATGACTCAAATCAAAGCACAAAATGAACATGCCTTTATCGGAGGTAATGCAAATCGACTTAGACAAGGTTCACATTTAAATTTCAACCTAAATACGACACCACCCCGCCAAAACCAAACAACAAATCAAACGGCTGCGCAAATAACACGTCCAACATCTGGAAAAGCCAAATACCGCTTACAACAAGCAGAAATGTCGCTTGTCGCTGAAAGCAATCAAGATTCAAGTACAGGAAGTGCGAAAAAAGACACATTACAGCAAAAAACCAGTGCAGATTTATCATTAAAAGTTATGACAGCACGAGAAAAAACCGTTACATTACAAAGAAACGTAACACAGTTAGAATTGGCATTACGTAACAAGGAACAACGTATTCAGCTACTGAATGCTCGACTTGCCGAGCTACAAGATCAGTTGAAAGCACAGCAGGAAACTAAAAAGCCAACACGCTAAGTTACGAGAAGATTCTCATAAATTTGCACCAAAGCGGCTCTATCTTCAAGGGGTATAGATCATGTCAACTATAATAATTGTACTGCTAATCGTTGTATTAGTTGTTGCAATCGTTTTAAAAAAACGCAGTGACAACCAAAGTGCTGCAACACCTAAAAAAGGTGCTACAGGCAAAGCAACAAAGAAAGCAGCTACAAAAAAAACTTCACGTACGAGTTTAGCACGTGAAGAACAAGAATCTGCCCCACCCGCAACGACTGCGATTTCAGATGCCTTACGCCAAAAAATCGAACAACAGATTCAAAGTGGTCAGTATCAAACAGCTGAAGCTCAAATCAATCAAGTATTAAAACAAGATAATTCCCAGCATGAATTATATTTATTCTTACTTGATATTCATTTGGCGCAAAAAGATGATTTTGCGATTGATCAATTGATCAAACACATTCATGCACTAAAATTAGAAGATATCGCTCAAGCAGCTGAAGCGAAACAACGTGAATATGAGAAAAACAAACAACCCGATGCAATTGAATATAGTTCTAGCTCAGCAAATAATTTTCATCAACAACCGCATACAACGGTTCAAACACCGATTCAAAATAATAATGCCGATTTTGATGCATTAGCTCAGTCACAAACGAGCCAATCTTTTGATGATTTACAATCAGACTATAGCCCTGTTCCAACAGTAGAAGAAGTCAAATCAGTTGAACCTGTGCCTGAAGTTCAACCCTTAGACTTTAATTTTTCATTTGAGAAAAAAGAATCAGTTGAAGCTGCGCCAGCGATAATTGAATCACCAGAAATCAAAGAAGCTGCACCTTTAGAATTTTCATTTAATTTAGACTCTACTCCCACTGTTCCTAACGTTGAAGAAACAAAAGCTGAACTAGATTTTAGTTTTTCCAATTTAGAAGTTACAGAACAGAAAATAGAAACAACTCCCACTTTAGATTTCACCTTTGAGTCAAAAGCAGATAAGCAAGTTGAAGTTACTGAAACTGCTACTGAATCATTTGTTCAAGTCGAGCCTATCGAAGCAATTGCTGAAACTGTATCAGTTGCCGCTCATGATCCTTTAGTACAATCATTTCCTGACCTACAGCAGTTAGATGAAGCAGAACTTAATTTAGACCTCGTTGAACAATATATTGAGCTAGGTGCCTATGAGTCTGCACGCGAATTATTAAAAAGCAGCCAAGCACTTTTAAATGCGGAGCAACAACAACGCTCACAAAATTTACTGAATCAAATAGCTTCCTGAATTTGATCAGTCTAATATAAGCAGTCTCTCAGACTGCTTTTTTTATGATGAAAAAAATTGCTTTAATCTATATGGGTGGGACATTTGGTTGTATTGGTGAACCACTCATGCCAATGCCTCAACAGGAATTTTTACCTTTATTAACCAAGGTGATTCCCTCTCATTTATCAGTCGAATGTTTTGCTGCACCAAGTATTAAAGACAGTAGTGCTTGCACTGCAACAGACTGGCTGAAATTAGTACAACAAATCCAGCAATTACAACGCACTGGTTTCCAACACTTTGTCATTATTCATGGAACAGATACGCTGAGCTATGCTGCGGCAACACTCGCCCGCTTCTTGGGGCACTCCTGTCATGCCATTATTACAGGTAGCCAATATCCTTTACTCAATATTGAAGGTAACAATACCCGCGAATTCACTGATGCGATTGGAAATCTATATTTCGCCCTCGAACAGGTGCTTAGCTTACCTAGCGGTACTTATCTTGCTTTCCATCAGCAAGTTTTTCATGCACAAACCACATTAAAAGCACATACCACAGAACTTGATGCTTTCGTTGGTGTCAAAGCAGAACAATCTTGCAAAACCACATCTGCTTATTTTATTGTAAAAGATGAACAGATTAAGCAAGCAGATCAACTCAGCCTGCTCAATTTGATGTTGCAGCCGATTGCAAAAGAACAATTGATTTTACAGTTAAAAAGCATACTGATTGCCCCACCTCACTTTCTAGTTTTTCAAGGTTTTGGTACAGGCAATATTGCCATCAATGATGAAATTCTGGGCTTATTTGAGCAATTGTATCAACGACAATGCCTGCCGATTGTGAGTACCCAAGTCACCTTTGGGCAACTAGATCAACGTTATGCGGTAAGCTCATGGATTCAAACTGCCAAAGTTTTAGTCAATGATTGCCATAGCCATGCCGATTTATATGCAAAAGCACTGCAAATGTATTTAAAATACCCAACCCACGAACAATGGTTCGAACATTGGCATCAACACTAATAGTGAGGTTAGAACATGCAACGTTATGCAATTGGTATTGAATTTTGCGGTACTCAATACCGTGGTTGGCAAACCCAACAGGCTGGCGTTATCACTGTTCAAGAAAGCATAGAAAAAGTTCTAAGTAGCATTGCCAATGAACCGATTGTATTGCATGGTGCGGGTCGTACGGATGCGGGTGTGCATGCAACCAACATGGTGGCGCATTTCGACACTGACGCAATCCGCCCTGAACTCGGCTGGATTCGCGGGGCTAACAGTCAACTTCCCAAAGATATTTCAATCCAGTGGATTAAATGCATGGATGAAAATTTCCATGCTCGTTTTAAAGCCGTGGCACGACGTTATCGTTATGTGGTGTATAACGCCCCCACTCGCCCCGCCTTATTGTATAAGCAAGTGACTCATCTCTATCAAACCTTAGACATACAGAAGATGATTACCGCTGCAACAAAATTCGAAGGAACTCATAATTTTGAAACGTTCCGTGCAGCAGCATGCCAGTCCAATCAACCTATACGCAATATCAAACATTGTCGTTTATTTGAACATGGTCGATATCTGGTCTTAGATATTCAAGCCGATGGCTTCTTGCACCACATGGTGCGGAATATCATGGGATGTTTGTTGGAAATCGGACAAGGTCTGTATGAGATTGATCATATTGATACCATGTTTGCCGCAGAAGACCGTACCGCTGCGGGTATTACCGCTCCTTCTGATGGTCTGTACTTTATCCAAGCCTATTATCCAGATGAGTTTGATCTGCCGCAGTTGCCTTTAGGGCCACAATGGTTGAATCTACCAGAATAAAAAAAGCCTTATCGTCAGATAAGGCTTTTTCTTGTGTAACAATCAACGCTGCTTACGCTTACGATATTCGACAGGCGTTTCATTGGTCCAGCGTTTAAAGGCACGATAGAAAGTACTTGGTTCAGAAAAACCAGTGAGGTACACAATCCGTTCTACACTTTCATTGGTATTCGCCAATAGTTTTTTCGCTAAACGACAACGATAATCTGAAAGAATCTGCTGAAAACTCGTATTCGCCTCACTAAGTTGTGTTCTTAAGCGACGTGGTGTGATGCTCAACTGAGCAGCAACTGTTTCTAAGGTTGTTTCACCACTTTCTAAAGTTGAACCAATGGCACGGCGAACTTCACCCACTAAATCATAACGCGCTAATTCTTGTAACTTCTCAATGGCGAGTTGTTCATGCAGTTGCAGTAATTCTGGTTCAGCTTGCCACAATGGATAATCAAGTACAGCCGCATCAAAATATAAGCGTGTTGCTTTTTGTCCTAAACTGACAGGACAACCATATACTCTGAAATATTCATCATCATTTGCGCCATCATTAAAATTAAAATCAATATAAATCGGCTGAAATTGACCTTCAGTAATAAATTTAAAGAAACGCAAAATACCTGACATGGCACATTCAGAAAAATGGCGATTGACTAGGTTATCAGACCAAAATTGTTCGCCATTGGTTAAATAACAACGACCATCTTCCACTATTAGCTTTGCATCAAAGGCATCACTAATCAGGCGTTGATAAGCCAAAGCTCGTTTTAAGCCTTCACCAAAGGTTTCACTACTGATAAATAAATGTTCAATCACTTGACCACGATAAAGCGGTAAATACTCACCTAAATGTAATCCAATATCTGGATCATGGCTGACATCCTGTGCTGCAATCCAAAAAGCATTTTGTGCATTCAATGGTGTTCGTGCATTGGTATCAATTTGATTAAGTGCCACTCCTGCTTTTGTTAGAATCTCTTCAGTTGGCAATCCTGCTTTACGAATTGCCTGATAACCAAAGCGCAATACAACTGATGCATCTGTTAACTGACCCACGCAGCGCCCTTCCCTGTAGATACTTTATTATGACAATAGCAATAATTTTAGATTAACGTTGATTGACCAAACTGACAACAATATTCTGCTACTTTTGTTAAAAAAAATTGTCAATTGTCTGACAGTTTTCATCAATAAACATCTAAAAGGTTTGCTGCGAGTTAACCTTGTAAAATTCAAATAAATTGACTATAATTTGCCCCTTTCCAATTTGATCATCAGGTAGGCTATGGCCAATAAAGAGGAACTCATTGAGTTCGAAGGCGTTGTCACCGAAACGCTTCCTAATACGATGTTCCGTGTACGTTTAGAAAACGGTCACGAAGTTATTGCTCACATTTCTGGTAAAATGCGTAAACACTATATCCGTATTTTGACGGGCGACAGTGTAAAAGTCGAAATGACACCTTATGACTTAACAAAGGGTCGTATCACTTACCGCGCGCGCTAAGAAATTCGTGAATGCAAAAAAGCCACATTTTTGTGGCTTTTTTTCTATGCTTAATTCCTGTTACTTATTCACTTAACCGTGTTGTCTTACATCCAATGGTTTGACACTCGCGTAACCGTTCCACTAACCAATGATTACGTTCTTGTGTCGTACTCAGTCGGCATTGCACATTTACACTATTTTGCTGATCATCAGTACACTGAGCATCACGATGACGAATCCATGCGAGCTGTGACTTTTTAAGGATTTTTTGTTGTGTATCATTAAGTTGATGTCTTAATTGCTGATAGTTTTTATTTAAATCGGCATCAGCGCTGGCATAAATTTTATTGGTACAATAAATATCATCATAGGTATTACGAGCCTTATCACAATTATCTGCATAGCTTAATGGCGCTAAAGCTCCACATATAAGTCCAAATATTATCTTGCGCATCAAGTTTTCCCAATCGCTTCATTATGCAACATATCTAAGCATATTTTATTTGAATTGAATATTGCCCAAGGATAGACAAGTTTGTATATTTTTGTCTTTATTTGATTTAAGCAATACAATACATAAAATTTAAATATTTCATATCAATATAAGGAAATTATCAGGATGAATTCTAAATATTTTATATTTGCTTTTTTTCTCATTCTACAAGGTTGTGCAACGCCTGGATGGCAATCTGTTAAACTCCAAGACTACTTACAACCTTATATTGGTCAATCAGCCGATAATATTCAACAAAATCTTAATCTGAGAAGCCTAGGCTATCAAACATTAAAACAACCTCAAAAGACCAATCAAAATTTAGTTTTTACAGTACTTCGACCTATGAATATCCCTATACCTATGAATATGGGAATTTCAGATGGCTCTCGTCTTTCCACGAGCACAACTTATAGTCAATCTTATGACATCAATTTTTACTGTCATATTATCTTTGAACTCGATCAACAACAAATCGCTCGCTCGATTCGTTATGAAGGCAAGGCTTGTTAGTTCGCCTATATACATTAAGTTATAAAAAAACGCAGCTTAAGCTGCGTTTTTGATTGGCTATAACTTTTAGTTAAGTGCTGAAACCACAGCTTCACCCATGGCATCTGTACCAACTTTTGTCATGCCTTCAGACATGATGTCAGCTGTACGTAAACCTTGATCCAAAACTTGACCTACTGCATCTTCAATCGCTTTCGCGGCAACTTCTTCACGGAAAGTGTAACGCAACATCATTGCGACAGAAAGAATCGTTGCAAGTGGATTCGCGACATTCTGACCTGCGATATCGGGTGCAGAACCATGACATGGCTCATACATGCCTTTACCATTCTCATCTAAAGATGCAGAAGGCAACATACCAATAGAACCTGTTAACATTGCAGCTTCATCAGATAAAATATCGCCAAATAAGTTACCCGTCACAATCACATCAAATTGTTTTGGCGCACGTACTAACTGCATTGCTGCGTTATCAACATACATATGTGACAATTGGATATTTGAATACTGAGCTTGCTGCAAATCAGTGACCGTTTGCTTCCATAATTCCGTGACTTCTAATACGTTAGCTTTATCGACAGAGCAAACCTTACCACCACGTAAGCCAGCAAGTTCAAAAGCAACTTTAGCAATACGTTTGATTTCACTTTCAGAATAAACGTCGGTGTTATAGCCTTGTTTCTCACCATTCTCTAATTCACGAATACCGCGTGGTTGACCAAAATAGATCCCACCCGTCAGCTCACGAACAATCAAAATATCTAAACCTGCAACAATTTCAGGTTTCAAACTTGAAGCATCTGCCAATTGCGGATAAAGAATCGCAGGACGTAAATTAGCGAACAAATTCAATTCACTACGAATTTTCAATAAACCACGTTCTGGACGAATCGAACGTTCAATCGTATCCCACTTCGGACCACCAACTGCCCCCAATAAAATAGCATCTGCATTTTTTGCTTGTTCACTCGTCACAGCAGGATACGGTTCACCATGTGCATCAATCGCGGCACCACCCAGTAAACCTTGCTCCCATGTCAAACCTAAATTAAATTTTTGATTGACCGTTGTTAGTACTTTTTCAGCAGCACCAACAATCTCAGGACCGATACCATCACCCGCTAAAATTAAAATATGTTTAGACATTTATTTTCCAATTTCCTATGTACAGCAGTTACGACTGCAAACCAATTAAATCTTTTTCTCAATAAACTCGCCTAAACCTGTACTCACATCAAATGGGCGACAGAATCGACGAATCGTATGTTGCGCTTGCTGTAAATCAACACATAATGGCTCAGGTACAGAAACATTGAGTAAACTACCTGAACGATATGCTCGGTCTCGGTACATTTTAAAGGTATAGCTTTGGTGGGGCTTGAACGCATGAATGACATGGAAGGTTTCAGCTCGATCAGGCGAAATCGGATAGAATCGAATAACGACCTCATATTGCTTGGCAGGTACATTTAAGTAGACTTGTTGTTTTCTACTAAAAACTGAACCTTGTAATCTGACGATTCCTCGCTCCATTGCCTGTTGGCTAATGCGATGCGACTTTGCATCAATTACAGCAAGATCACCTATTCTTTCAAACTCGCAATTTTCGACCCCTGAACAATATAAAGTTACATTATCCGCTTTATTTTCTAATGTCGTTTGTGCGATACGAACTTGATCAACCACATTCGGAGTATTCTGACATGCGGTTAACAACGTACCAACACCTAAACACAGTAAAATACTGCAAGCGAGTCTTGTTTTCATTATTCAGGCCCAGTCCTCATATCATGTAAACATGCAAGCAAATAGATTTACTCGCATGTTAACAAGAGTTCAATGTCTGTGCTATGGCTATGTTTAAAATCTCCCAAGACATTAAGCCATGTTTATATTGATAAAATATAAATAAAACCTAGGCTTGTATATCTTGAAATACCCAAGGACGTACTTGTTTGGCTTTTTCTTCAAAAGCACGAATATCATCCGCAACTTGTAAAGTTAAACCAATATCATCCAAACCATTCAATAAACAATGTTTGCGAAATGGCTCAATCTCAAATTTAAATGCGTCACCTTTTGGTGTACGTACTTCTTGTGCTTCTAAATCAATCGTAAGCTGATAGCCTTCTTCAGCACATTCTTTGAATAACTGATCCACGATCTCTTCAGATAGGATCACAGGCAACATGCCATTTTTAAAGCAGTTATTAAAGAAAATATCAGCAAAACTTGGTGCAATCACGGTACGGAAACCATACTCATTTAAAGCCCAAGGTGCATGTTCACGGCTTGAACCACAGCCAAAATTAGTTCGTGCCAACAAAATAATTGAGCCTTGATAGCGCGGTTTATTCAACACAAACTCAGGGTTAATTGGACGCTTACTAATATCTTGACCCAAATAACCTTCATCTAAATAGCGCAATTCATCAAATAAGTTATCACCAAACCCAGTACGTTTAATAGATTTCAAAAACTGCTTCGGAATAATCAAATCGGTATCGACATTGGCACGGTCTAATGGTGCAACGATACCTTGTTCTACAGTGTATTTTTTCATTTTAAAACTTCCAATTAACTGATTAATCTCCCTAAATCCCCCTTTATGAAAGAGGGACTTTTCCCCTCTTTACTAAAAAGAGAGGCTGAGGGAGATTTTAGAAACTACGTACGTCAACAAAATGACCTGCGATTGCTGCTGCTGCTGCCATTGCTGGACTCACCAAATGGGTACGACCACCGTTCCCTTGACGACCTTCAAAGTTACGATTTGAGGTCGAAGCACAATGCTCACCCGGTTGTAACTTATCAGCATTCATGGCTAAGCACATTGAACAACCTGGTTCACGCCATTCAAAACCCGCTTCCAAGAAAATTTGATCTAAGCCTTCTTGTTCAGCTTGCTGCTTCACTAAACCAGAACCAGGCACAATCATCGCCTGTTTAATACTCGAAGCAACTTTACGCCCTTTAACCACATCTGCTGCGGCACGAATATCTTCGATACGAGAATTGGTGCATGAACCAATGAACACGCGATCTAACTGAATATCAGACAAAGCTTGACCAGCAGTCAAACCCATATATTGATAAGCACGACTCCAGTCATTACGTTGCACATCATCTTTGGCTTGTTCTAAAGTTGGTACAGCCTGTGAAACTGGAATCACCATTTCTGGAGAAGTCCCCCAAGACACTTGTGGTTCAATCTCTGCACCATTTAAGACAACAACCGCATCAAATACTGCATCTTCATCCGAATGCAAGGTATCCCAATAAGCGATTGCTTGATCCCACTGTTCGCCTTTCGGTGCATAATTACGATCTTTTACATAAGCAATGGTTTTATCATCTACAGCAACCATACCCACGCGCGCGCCAGCCTCGATTGCCATATTACATACGGTCATACGACCTTCAATCGACATATCACGGAACACTTGACCGCCAAACTCGATGGCATAACCTGTACCACCAGCTGTTCCAATCTTGCCAATAATCGCCAACACTACATCTTTCGATGTCACGCCATTGCCTAACACGCCATCAACACGAACCAACATGTTTTTTGATTTTTTCTGTACTAAACACTGAGTTGCCAACACATGCTCAACTTCAGAAGTTCCAATACCATGCGCTAAACAACCAAAAGCACCATGTGTCGCAGTGTGTGAATCGCCACATACCACGGTCATACCCGGCAAAGTTAAACCTTGCTCTGGACCAACCACATGCGCAATCCCTTGACGAATATCATTAATACCAAATTCAGTGATATTAAAGGTCTTACAGTTATCATCTAAAGTTTGAACTTGGATACGAGACGTATCATCTTCGATCCCTGCAATGCCTTGTTCACGCTCTTTTTTCGAGGTTGGAACGTTATGGTCAGGTGTTGCGACATTGGCACTTAAACGCCAAGGTTGGCGATTAGCAAGTTGTAAACCTTCAAATGCTTGGGGACTGGTCACTTCATGTAATAAATGACGATCAATATAAATCAAGCTTGAACCATCATCACGTTGCTTAACTAAATGGTCATCCCACAATTTGTCATATAATGTCTTGCCTGCCATGTCGTCGCTCTCCAACGTGCTTGTCATAGGACTGGGTAATCTTAATATTGATTTATTATAACAATCGTTTCACATAAATCTAATTTATCATTTTTATTGGTTGCAAAACTTTTAGGAATAATTTATCAGCAAGAGCATTTTAAATATATTTATAGAGCACTTAAGAAAAGCAAACAAAATAAACTATAATATTTTGATTATTATTAAAAAATAATTTTATTTCGTTCCATTATTAAATATAGTTATATAGAATAATCAACACTGAGAAAAATATATAACAGTTTATTCATCAGCAAAAATAAAGATTTTCAAAAGCAATTTTTACAATACGCAACCTTTTATGTCACATGTTCAGTGTCATCAGTGCATAAATCCTAAAAAACCTGAACTCATGGAACAATTCAATGCAAAATATCTTTAAACAGCTTCTTGCCCCAACATGGCAACAACGTCAACAAGCCGCAAAAGCCTGTTCCGAATACTATAGTTACGAAGATGATCTCGCTATTGAAACCAAACAACAACTTCAAGAATGGCTACTAGAATTAGGTGAACAAAAGAACCTTTATTTGACTGCTATTTTATCATTTTGGTCACACGTTACAAATTTAGAAGCAAAATATAAGGCTGCATCTAGTCGTCATATTAATGCTTTTTATCAAGCATGTATTGATCGTGCAACCTGTGAAAGTTGGCGCAAACAAGATCTAGAAAAGCATTTTCCATTGGATGAAAATGATGAGAAACTTCAAATTGACTGGCTAAGTAGTCCATTTACCCCCATTCACTTTATTGTTAATTTGACGGATGAACTTGAACCATTACAGCAACAACTCATCGATATGTTGCCAAATCTAGCCTCTCATGTGGGTGATTTGATCAAACAAACCCTCGCTAAAATGCCACAAATAACCGATACAACGTATCAAGCCTGTTTGGAGGAGTTTAGAGATTCTTGCAACACAGGGAACTTTCAAAAATTTGCACAACATATCAATACACCTGCTCGTATATTGCAATGGTGTGATTATTATTCTCTTGAAAATAATAGAGATGCAGAAATCTTAGATCATTATTTAGATATTGCAGAATATGCACCACAACATAGTGCAACACAAATTCTGACTGCATTAATTGATTTTTATCAATGCTATCCCTCTATTGAAAGAACACCCCAACTGCTCCACACTTTTGCCAGCCTTTGTCAGCATACAGGTGCTTTTCCTCCTTTCGTGATTGATTTTGCGATGCAGGTTTTAGCACAAGAACGTGAAGAAAGTGCAAGTTTTTGGGATGAGTCATTGGTTTATTTCTTAACCCATTATGATGCCGAAACATACACTGATGACATTAGCTATTTTCTTGACCATCCTCACGAAAGATATCATTACACTGCCTATGCTGCACTACTAGCAATAGACAACATTAATCACATTCCTACCCCACTTACAGGGCGACTCATTAAATATGGACTATTTGAAGGTCGATTTGATCCAAATTTTCAAGGTAAAGCAGATCATTTTTTTACACTGGTAAAATCAATAGACGTTATTCATCTCAAACAATTTGAATCTATCTTCAAACAGGCACTAACAGACTATCTGGATTTCGAATTTTATGACGACCTAGTTGAAGATATTTTACCTATTTTAATATACCTCACAGAACAAGGTATTGATTTAAAATCAGATATAAAAACCATTATCGAAAAACTTGAGTTGGAATATGCTCAGGATATTGATATAGATGAAGATCAACCTGCTTCAAACATAGATGAAATTTTAGCTCAGAGTAAAACAGAAATGACTACGTTAGGCTTAACGAATGATGAAGCTGAGCTAGAGTTACAACAATCTATGCTGTTGATGAAACAACTTTTTGGTGTGGCGGAAGATCAAACTTTAGAAGAGAAATTCGAACAAAACCGTCAAGATACTACTCAAGAGGACAGCCCAGACGAAGTAGGCATTTTGCTACGCAAACTGAAACTACTCGCTACTTAAGATTAGTTTTAACGCAAAAATGGTTCTGTTGCACTTGGTCGCTGAACTTACCTTGTGCAACACTAGCTCAAAGTCGTTTTAGATAATCCTAACATTTTGAATCCCACAGCAATTGAGCAAGTTAAACCTATCATCTTCAAATCCAATCATCATCAATCAAAATTTCCTTTTTACTTTTCAAATGATAATGATTATTATTTATATAAATAAAATTTATTTGGTGAGCACCATGTCAAACATCCAGCAATTTGTACTCAACAATCAACGAACGTTAAAGAAAACCTTGAGTTACTATATTCTCCATATTAGTGTTGCCATGTTGGTCGCCTATGCCATTACAGGAAACTTGCTCATGTCTGCAACCTTGAGCTTACTTGAACCGACCGTACAGGCATTTGCTTTTTTCTTCCATGAAAAGATTTGGAATCGTTTTTAGTTGAATCTCACTCAATAACGACTTACCTTAAATTTTAGAATGCTCTTGGATAAATCAATATGAATCTCGCTGCTTTTGAAGCATTTGTCAAAGTCATGGAAACCAGTTCAATTTCTTTAGCAGCTGAACAACTTTTTATTACTCAACCTGCGGTAACCAAACGAATCCACAGCCTTGAAGATTATTTTGGGGTAAAACTGTTTGAATCCGCAGGACGAGGTATCCAACCGACCCATGCTGCACACTCTTTATTACCCAAAGTGAGAACATGGCTCAATGAACTGGGCGAAATTCACCATACACTCAGCCATGAGCAAACTCAGGTTCAAGGTCGTTTAAAAATTGGCACCAGTCACCATATCGGACTGCATCATTTGGGAGAACCATTGAAGAACTTTGTGCAATGTTTTCCACAAGTCAGGTTAGATGTTCATTTTGTTGATTCAGAGCAAGCCCATGAACAAGTTTTAGCAGGTGAATTAGAGTTAGCATTCTTAACGTTACCGCCGATTGGCGATGATCGCCTCAACTATTTGACAATGTGGAATGATCCTTTGGTTTTTGTCGCATCACCCTTTCATCCATTGGCTCAACAAACACAACTCACATTAGAAGATTTAATCGCTTATCCAAGCCTCTTACCCGCTGCACATACCTATACCAGTCAGATCACATTGGCTGAATTTGAAAAGAAAGGCTTAAAACCTAAAATCAGTATGAGCAACAATCCTTTAGAATCAATCAGGATGTTAGTTTCTATTGGTTTAGGTTGGTCGGTATTACCTAAAACATTGGTGAATCAAGATTTAAAACAACTTGATCTGAATCTCGATATGCAACGTCAACTGGGTATGGTGTGGCATCCTGCACGGATTCAATCTAAAGCGGCGGAAGAATTAATTAATATGATGCAACTTGGCTAGGCTAGCTAAAACTAAGTTAGTCACCACCTCCGCCACAACTGCTACAGCTACTGCCACAACTGGATGAAGATGATTGAGATTGCATATATTTTGCAAAATCTTTAGTCATTTGCGCCAGTTCAAACGATTGTCCATTTTCCCAACCCAACACCTGATCAACCGCAAATAGTCGTGGCAATTGCATCGTATTGCTTGGATTATATCCATGTAACATACAGCTATATTTCCAAGCTTCAAATAATTGCTTTGCTTGTTCTTCTGCTCTCGTTGTTCCGTCATAAAGGCTATGATTCAACGTTCGACCTATGGTTTGTTCACATAATTGCTGATATTGGATCGGATATTGCAACATCACATGCCATAAAGCATCGACTGCATGTGATGGCATGGCATAGGCTTGTTTTTGCATCACATGTAATGCTAAGTAATCTTTAAATCCAAGTTCAATCAGTCGACGTTGTTTTAAGCTCAGTTCGGGATATTGTTGTTTTAATTTATTCCAAAACATCGGATCAATTTTGAATTGCTCAATCCTCTCTAATTTGTCTCGTCTCGTTCGAGCAATCAACGCTTGATTCACAACAATCACTGTCCAAATGAACGGAATTAGCACCCAAGCCGTAAAAAATTGCTGTTGCCAGCTATACATGACCAATAAGACTAAGATGGGTAACATGATCCAGCGTGTTTTGATCGTAGGTTGCTGGCGTTTTAATTTGAGTAATGCATCAAGCATATTGGAAGTCTGTTCTTCCTGATTTGTTTTTATTTTCATACTGTCATCTTAAGAACAAAAGATGACAGTTATATGACATTAAAACCTCCCAATAATTATGGGAGGCATCGATGATATAGATTATCCTATTTTTAACAAACGGCGAATTTGTTGCGTCACTTGATCCACATCTAATTGCTGATTTGGAAGTGTCATTGTCAATAGCTGATCTGAACGCAAGGTTCGATCCACTTCTAACATCACATGCGTTTGATGTGCTTCTGCAACAAATGACACTTCAACCTCATTAAAGCCACTGAACAGATGTGAAGAAACAAACTCTAATTCTTGGTAGCAACCAATGGTTGATCGAAAATTACGTGCCGTGAGTTGTCCTTTTTCTACATCGACACTCGATAAGACAAAACCACATTGTTGCATTGCTTGTAAAAACACTTGCATGGTTGGTGTTGGTAACACGCTTAAATAATCACGATCAGTTGCATCTAGTCCCCAATCAACATCCATATGTGTATTGATCCAAACGCGAGTCCCATTACGGCGACAAGATACCTCTGTTATCGGCGTCTCCTCAGGTAACTGCATCGTAAATGGAATATGATGAGATTGATGTGCAGCTAATAAAAAATTTGAACTGATTAACCACTGATCCAAGATCAAAGGCTGATTAAATTCATGATCCCCTGACTCAACTTCGGCGATGGTCATCAATTGTAAATATAAACTATTGATTTCTTTATCAGATGAGCCGCCTTTAAAACTAATTTCCCCTTCTAATGTTCCACCCGCTTGTAAAGTTGGATTATGCAAACGTGTTTCCACAGTCACACCTTGCACACCCAAACCTGACATAATTTTATTAAACATCTTTCTTAAACCTTTTGAATTATTTCATTAAATCTGTAGTAACGTACTTATTGATTAAAGTGCTTCATCTCCAGCAATTTGGATCTTAGCATCTGCCACCGCATCCATAAATTGCTGATAGTCCTTTAAATTACGCTCTGCATATTGTGTTGCATACTGCTGTAAGACTTCTACAATGGTGCTTCCCTCACCGAGATAGCCCATCAAAACATCGGCGTTTCCTGCTTTTGCATGTGCATGCGCTAAAGCTAAGCCACAGCTTTCGGCATATTCATAAAAATAGTCATCATCCATATCCGCTAAATCAACTGAGATTTTCATATCACGGAGCTGACGCACATGGAAATGTTTTTCTAAGCTAGAAAAACCGAGGAAAATATCGCTTGCCGCCTGCATCAACTGCTGACCATGTATGACACGCTCACCTTCATGTTTCACTTTTTCAAGGAATAAAGGGCTCAAGATTGAAGGATTAGCTTCTTTCATTTGCAAGATCAAAGGTTCACGATCTGCATCCTGAAATAAAGCAATCGCCGATCGTGTTCCAACACTCCCCACCCCAACCACTTTTAAAGCAACATCACTACGTTGATAGCGGTCAAATAAAACTTGGCGATCGTATTTTAATGAATCACGATATTGCTGAAAGAAAGTCTCAACACTTTGGCTAAAAGGTTCATCCGTATTGGGATGCCAGAGCAATGGTGCATCATCAACGAAATAGCGAAATCCTGTTTCTTGATCTTGTTGTGTGAGTTTTGGTAAAACAGAATGCGCATTTCTTTTTTGTGCTGAATCAAGGTGCTTCTCTCGCTTCTTTCTCAGTTTTCGACATTCCGTATTTTCTAACAACGTACTGGCATCGACTTTGTCATACCAAACTTGTAGCGGTGATAATTCAGTATTTTGCAGTAGATGTTGGCGATAACTATTCAGCATGGTTTTAATGGCTTTTAAACCGACTTTATCAGCAAGATCAATATCACGTGCTGCAATCACAAAACTGGTCGCTAAACGTTTTAAATCCCACTCAAATGGCGCAACTAAAGTTTCGTCAAAATCATTAATTCCAAATAACAGATTACGTTCAGGGCTAGCAAAACCACCAAAATTGCTTAAATGACAATCCCCACAGATCTGTTGAAATAATCCTGAGTTATGTTGTTCCCAAGCTTGATCAAACAACATTAATGACGGCATACCACGATAGAACGTAAAGGGTGAAACACTCATACGCTTGGCACGAATTGGTTTAAGTTGCTCTAAACGCGCTTGATTGCTCCAATCATAAATCGTTAAAGCCGTTGTACCTTTTGGTCGTTCTGACAATTGTGATAATTGCTCACGCGGAATTTTTTTACGTTGCGTTTTACCTAATTTAAAACCTTCATTTTTGGTAAGTAACTTACCTTGATAGCTGTGTCTGGTAAGATCAATGCTCTCTTCTGTCCAAAGTTGTTTTGGTAATTTAATTTGTGGTGCTTTTGGCATGATCCCCTCATCATTTTTAAAATAAATTTTTCTACTCTTATAATCTTGCTAACAATTTGATTCAATGTTTTTATTTAATATCCTCTTTATCCTAAATAAAAAAATAGACGTTATTAAAACGTCTATTTTTCGGAACTTGAACAACTACATTAAATCGACCAGTCTTGAATATTCCAACTCTGTTCTTGCGCTAATTTTTCTAAACGATCGTCTGGATTCACCGCAATCGCATGGGTTGCATATTCAAGCAAGAAACGATCATTGATTGAATCTGAATACGCCCAAGACTCATCGACTTCTCGTCCTTGTAACCACTGATCCAAACGAGCCAGCTTTCCTTTTTGATAACAAGGTAAGCCCGTCACCTTACCCGTATATTTTCCATCCAGCACTTCGGCATTGGTGGCAATAATTTCGGTAATCCCAAATTCACGAAAAATCGGTGCAGTAATAAAATCACTGGTTGCAGTAATCCCAACAATCACATGTCCCATATCCTGATGCTTCTTGATTGCATCAAATCCTTTTGGGCGCATCTGTGGGCGAATCACTTTCTGCATAAACAACTGATGTAGTTCAGTTAAATAAGTATTGTCATGCTTGGTCAAGAATTCAAAGACAAATTCATTATAAGCAATCGGGTCAAGCTGCCCTGCCTTATAGTCCTCATAGAATTTGTCATTCATTTGACGATGATGAACTGGATCAACCAAACCTTCATTCACTAAAAACTCACCCCATGAGTGGTCAGAATCGGTATTTAACAGGGTGTGATCTAAATCAAACAAAGCCAATTTCATATAAATGCTCATTTAAATGCAAATTAAAGAAAAAAAACGTAAATCTATTTCCGTAAGTGACTAAAAATTCGTTAAGATCATAGCAATTTTAAACATTTTACTTTGACCTTTTTCGAGTTGGACGTGAAGAGTGACTGTCCCCGAGATCAAAGTCAACGATATAGAGAAAATTTAGGTAGCCAAATGATCGACTCAGAAGGTTTCCGACCCAACGTCGGGATCATTTTGGCAAACGATGACGGACAAGTTTTATGGGCAAAACGCATTGGTCACAATGCTTGGCAATTTCCACAAGGAGGGATCCAGTTTGGAGAAACCCCTGAACAGGCACTTTATCGTGAACTGAGAGAAGAAGTCGGTTTATTGCCCGAACACGTCCAAATAGTAGCGCAGACTAAAAGTTGGCTGCGTTATCGTTTGCCACATCGATACATTCGGTCAGATTCTGATCCCGTATGTATTGGACAAAAGCAAAAATGGTTTTTACTGAAGTTAACGGCATCGCCCCATCATATTCAGTTAAATCTATCAGACCCACCCGAGTTTGATGAATGGCAATGGGTGAGTTACTGGTATCCGTTAGGTCAAGTGGTCAACTTCAAACGAGATGTTTACCGCAAAGCCATGATGGAATTATGTTTACAATTACCGCAGCGTTAATCGTCAACAAATCATCACTTTAAGCAATGATTTTTGATAAAAGAGCTGTTATAACTAGACCGATAACGATTTATAAATTGGAGTAAACATCCATGTCAAACATGCAACTCGACACGCTTAGACGCATTGTGCAAGAAATTAATGCGTCCGTCAGTTTGCATGATTCTTTGGACATTATGGTCAATCATGTGGCTGAAGCGATGCATGTGGATGTGTGCTCAATTTATTTATTAGATGAACGAAATAAACGCTATGTGCTGATGGCTTCAAAAGGTTTGAAACCTGAAGCTGTCGGGCATGTTTCTTTAAATGTCGGTGAAGGTCTTGTCGGTTTAGTCGGTAAACGCGAAGAAATCGTCAACCTTGACAACGCACCAAAACACGAACGTTTTGCTTATTTACCCGAGACAGGTGAAGAACTGTTTAATTCATTTCTCGGCGTACCCGTCATGTACCGCCGTAAAGTGATGGGTGTTTTGGTCGTTCAAAATCAAGAACCTCAAGACTTTAGTGAAGCGGCTGAATCATTTCTTGTCACCTTATGCGCACAACTCTCTGGGGTAATCGCACACGCGCATGCGGTCGGAAATATTGATGTCTTCCGCAAACCCACCAGTGGCTCATCTTACAAAACGTTCCAAGGTGTTTCGGGTGCTGGAGGTATCGCCTTAGGTCGTGCCATCGTACTCTACCCACCTGCCGATCTGGCTACAATTCCTGATCGTGAAGCCGAAGATATCAGTGATGAACTCGACTTATTAGATCAAGCGATTGCTGCGGTACGTCTGGAGATTCAATCTTTAGATGAAAAAATGAAAGATTCATTGATGTCAGAGGAACGCGCATTGTTTAGCGTGTTCTTACGGATGTTAGATGAAAATGCCTTACCAAGTGAAATTAAAGATCACATTCGTACAGGAAGTTGGGCGCAAGGCGCTGTTCGTAAAGTCATTGATAAGCATGTGGCGCTTTTTGCACAAATGGAAGACGATTACTTACGTGAACGTGTCTCTGATCTCAAAGACCTCGGTCGTCGCATTTTAGCCTGCTTACAAGAAAATGATTCGAGTCACCGCGAACTCAGCCCAGACAGTATTTTAATTGGTGAAGAAATCAGTACGGCTGCCTTGGTGGAACTGCCCGTAGATAAGATTGCTGCGATTGTAACCTCTGAAGGTGCAGCCAATTCACATATGGTGATTGTGGCACGTGCTTTAGGCATTCCAACTGTAGTGGGCGTGACTGAATTACCGATTACCACCCTCGATGACATTGAAATGATTGTCGATGCTTATCAAGGGCGTATCTTTGTTAACCCACCACGCCGTTTGCGTCAACGTTATAAAGAAGTTCAAAAAGAAGAAGAACAAATCGCAAAAGATTTGAAACAATACGAAACCAAGGATGCAATTACCCCTGATGGTGTCTCTATTCCCTTGTTCGTCAATACAGGTTTGATGATTGATGTGGTTCGTGGGGTGCAACGGGGGGCGAAAGGCGTTGGTTTATATCGTAGTGAAATTCCATTTATGCTACGTGAACGCTTCCCTGGTGAAGAAGAACAACGTGCGATTTATCGTCAACAATTAAGCCATTTTGCCAATAAGCCTGTGATTATGCGTACCCTCGATATTGGTGCGGATAAAGATCTGCCTTATTTCAGCATTGAAGAAGAAAACTCGGCATTAGGCTGGCGTGGTCTACGCTTTACCCTCGATCATCCTGAGATTTTCTCGGCACAAATTCGTGCGATGCTGAAAGCCAGTATTGGTTTAAATAATTTACATATCTTATTACCCATGGTCACCAGCGTCAGTGAAGTTGAGGAAGTTCTTTATTTATTAGAACGTGACTGGATTGCTGTTCAAGAAGAAGAGCAGGTTAAAATTACCAAACCGAAACTCGGCATTATGGTTGAAGTGCCGAGCGTACTTTTTCAAATTGGTGAATTCGCTGAGTTAGTTGACTTCTTTTCTGTTGGTTCGAATGACCTCACCCAATATTTACTGGCCGTTGACCGTAATAATCCACATGTCGCCAACGTTTATTCACACTTTCATCCATCAATCTTACGTGCCTTAAAACGCTTAGTCGAAGACTGCCATGAGTATCAAAAACCGATTAGCGTTTGTGGAGAAATGGCAGGTGATCCCCTCTCTGCAATTATACTAATGGCAATGGGTTTCGATACTCTATCAATGAGTTCAAGCAATATTTTACGCGTCAGAAAAGCAATTTGTCATGTACCAATGGCTGATGCAAAGAAACTTTTAGACGATGTACTACAAATGAACAACCCATTAATAATTAAAAGCTGGTTAGAGCATTATTTTAGAACACATGGTTTAGCGGATATGGTTAAATTGAATCGTTTAATTAGTGCTTAAAATGATTTAAGGTGCCTTCTTTAAGGCACCTTAATTACATAATTCATACCTAGATTTATCTATATATTTATATCTCTCATTCTTTTTCTTTGCTGCTATGGAATGGCTAAAACAAACATTAAAATAAAATAAACATTTATTTTTAAATAATTTTTATAAAATTTTAACAATTTTCATATCCACAAACACTCGGCTCATGTTTAAGATTTAAACAGCTTCAATCGAATAAAGCATTTATGACATCAACTTTAATCCATTGGAAAAAAAGCGTTCATCAACCTAGAGTAAAAATATAAATGATGTAAACACATTCATTGCAACACCAAGTTTAGGCATCTGTGATCACGATACCCAACACATAAATGAATTGTAAACACATCTCTTTCGTAGACGGTCAATCAACTGAGATGACTAAGCTCACAAGTCATTTTAATGGAGATAAAACATGAGCCAAGACGACAAAAAATGTCCTTATAGCCACTTAACGACTGACTTTGGTGCCCCTGTAGTCGACAACCAAAATAGTATGACAGCAGGCGCACGAGGACCATTATTAGCCCAAGATTTATGGCTGAATGAAAAACTGGCTAACTTTGTCCGTGAGGTGATCCCTGAGCGCCGTATGCATGCCAAAGGTTCAGGTGCATTTGGTACATTCACTGTCACTCACGACATTACCCAATATACTCGCGCTAAAATTTTTAGCGAAATTGGTAAAAAAACTGAAATGTTTGCACGCTTTACCACGGTTGCAGGTGAACGTGGTGCTGCGGATGCTGAACGAGACATTCGTGGTTTTGCATTAAAATTCTATACCGAGGAAGGTAACTGGGATATGGTGGGAAATAACACCCCTGTCTTCTTTTTACGTGACCCACGTAAGTTTCCTGATTTAAACAAAGCTGTTAAACGTGATCCAAAAACCAACCTTCGTAGTGCCACCAACAACTGGGATTTTTGGACTTTACTCCCAGAAGCCTTGCATCAAGTCACCATCGTTATGTCAGATCGCGGTATCCCCGCAAGCTATCGCCATATGCATGGTTTTAGTAGCCATACCTATAGCTTTATTAATGCAGCCAATGAGCGTTTCTGGGTGAAGTTCCACTTTAGAACGCAGCAAGGAATTAAAAACCTAACCGATGCCGAAGCAGGTGAATTGGTGGGTCAAGACCGTGAAAGCCATCAACGTGATTTATTTGATGCGATTGAACGTCAAGACTACCCAAAATGGACACTCTTTGTTCAAGTTATGGCAGAACAAGATGCAGAGAAAGTACCATATCATCCCTTCGATTTAACTAAAGTCTGGCCTCATGGCGACTATCCACTGATTGAAGTGGGTGAGTTTGAACTCAATCGCAATTCTGAAAACTTCTTCCTAGATGTTGAACAATCTGCTTTTGCACCAAGTAACTTAGTCCCTGGCATTAGCGTTTCGCCTGACCGTATGCTACAAGCACGCTTATTTAACTATGCCGATGCACAACGCTACCGTTTAGGTGTGAACTATCAACAAATTCCAGTCAATGCAGCACGCTGCCCTGTTCATAGTAATCACCGTGATGGTCAAGGTCGTACTGATGCCAATTATGGTGGCTTACCACATTATGAACCAAACAGCTTTGGTCAATGGCAAGAGCAAGCGCAGTACAAAGAACCCCCATTAAAAATCACTGGTGATGCAGATTTCTGGGATTATCGTGAAGATGATCATGACTATTTCAGTCAGCCTCGTGCTTTGTTTGAATTGATGACATCTGAACAGCAACAGGCATTATTTGACAATACTGCACGCGCGATGGGTGATGCATTAGACTTCATTAAGTATCGTCATATTCGAAATTGTCATGCGTGCCACCCGGCTTATGGTGAAGGTATAGCGAAAGCATTGGGCATGACTGTATCTGATGCACAAGCTGCTCGTGAAACTGATCCAGCTCGTCATTTGCCAAGCTTTCTTTAAATGTTGAAGTAAAAAGTCATCTTCGGATGGCTTTTTTCATGTAGCTGGGTCACAATTTATTCAATATCTCATCAGAAAAATAACAATGCCAAATCAATTAGAGCAATTGATCCAAACCCACAACATCATCCTATTTGATGCAGAATGTGTGCTGTGTTCGGCTTGGGCAGACTTTATGATCAAGCATGACCACGACTATCAATTCAAACTTGCATCTGTCCAGTCAAATTTAGGGCAAGCCTTGCTAATAAAATATCAACTCCCAACTGATCATTTTGAAACGATGGTATTGCTTGAAAATCAAAAACTTTATACAGAATCAGATGCTTTTCTACGGATTATGCAACGCTTAGACTTCCCTTATTCAACACTCAGCTTTGGAAAAATGATTCCCAGAGTAATTCGCAATTTTGCTTATCGTCGGATTGCTTTAAATCGTTATCGTCTTTTTGGTAAAACAGAACAGTGCTATCTCGTTACACCTGAAACTCAGCAACACTTTCTATTGGATGATGTCTGCGCATGAACAGTGCAAACCAAACTATTCAACAGATTTTAAAATTCTGTCAGTTCGTGATCGCAAGCCTTTGGATTTATCAAGGCTTAATACCCAAACTAATTTTTCAGGTTGCAGATGAGCAGTATGTTTGGCAACAGTTACATATCCCAAGTATTTATATTCCATATTTAGTTTCACTCTCAGGCATTGCCGAGATGATTTTTGGCAGTCTATTTTTATTTGTGACACACAAATATTTGCATTGGCTCAGCATCATGAGTCTGGTTGGGTTATTTATTTTTGTTTTGTTTATCTACCCAGATCAAATTTATCAGGCATTTAATCCAGTCGTCATGAACATCGCTATGGCAAGCCTTTCCATAATTGCTTTGTGGTGTATAGATTCAATACAACAGACTAAGCGCGAATAAAGTGTCCTTCACGAATACAATAAAAGGGATTGATCAGTTTCGAAGATGATTTCATGGCTTGCTGCAACTCATGTTCTGGTGCATCACGATCTTCATCTGTGAGCTGAAAAGTTCGGAAATGAATTGCCAATGAACGATGGGCATGTAAATCTAAATGAGCATGGAAAGCATCTTGAGGATTCATATGGACATAACGCATCAATAGGCGTGGTTCATAAGCACCGATTGGTAACAATGCCACACGTGCATCACCATAACGTTCATGGATCTGCTTAAAGTGACTTCCATAGCCTGTATCCCCTGCAAAAAAACAGTGTCCAGTCTTTGCCAAAAGAGAAAAACCACCCCATAAAGCCCGATTTTGATCACGTGTTCCGCGCCCAGAAGCATGCTGAGCAGGTGTATAGGCAATTTTTAGTTCATCATGAAAAGGGATTTCTTGCCACCAATCCATTTCAATCAGATGTAAATGTTTCGGTAGATAATAACCATTGCCCAAACCTGTATAAATGGGCATTTTAAATTTTTGATGTAACCAATCTAAAGTTGCCAAGTCCATATGATCATAATGATTATGGCTTAACAAAACGGCATGAATGGTTGGGAGCTGTTCTAACGCAATTCCTGCTGGACAAACCCGTCGAGGACCTTGCCCATGCTTTGGACTCACGTATTCGCACCAGACAGGATCGGTCAGAAAATTATAAGGGCCAATCTGAATCAAAACCGTTGCATGCCCCACAAACCAAATCTGCCAATTATTTAAATCTGCATGGGGGCGATTTTGTGGCAACTCCAACATCTGATTGCGGCTATTTAACTCATGCGCTCGATCAACATTCCAAGTATAAGATTTACGCGTTGCCAACCATTTCAATAAACCCTTACGATCAAAAGGCGTGAGCGGTTTTTCCAAGTTATAAAAGCGATCAATGCCACAATGGTCAGAAGACTCATGCGGAAATGGAGGTTTTCCCCAAGTATGGCTCAAGCAAGATTTGGTCGGCAATTGATAGGTTAATGTCGGCTTATCTTTCATGTACTTCTTCTTTGGTGGACTTAAATCACACGAGGCTCTGTCTGTTTGGTATGTTAAACAACCCTTTCACTCTAACGTTTTCAAATCAATCTAATTGTATAATTTTTTTAGAAAGTTTAATCCTGACTAAACAATCGAATTTGATCCTAACATAAGCTTGTTAGTTATGCTGATTTTCTCTAGCTGAGTCAATACAATTTTAAGGTCGTGTTAAAGTTTTATTACCGACTGACTTGATTAGACTTTAGCAAATTTCTAATACATTTTTTATATTTTAAGAAAAAGTATATTGTTTATAAAATAGCTGCGATATAATGCACAACTAGAATTACTTTCGAATACTTATATTTTTAAAAATAATAGTAAAACACACTCGGATCAGTGTTATGGAATTACGCCATTTACGTTACTTTATTACGGTTGCTGAAGAACTCAGTTTCAGTAAAGCTGCTTTAAAACTACATACTGCACAACCCTCTTTAAGTCAACAAATCAAAGACCTAGAAGATGATATTGGCGTTCAACTATTTTATCGCACCAAACGCAAAGTTGAACTTACAGAGGAAGGGCAGGTTTTTTTAGAGCAAGCACGACTGACTTTAACCCAAGCTGACAAGGCTGTTACTATGGCTCGTCAAGTTGCTGCTGCTAAAGTACAATCTTTAAGAATTGGATTCGTTCCATCTGCTGAAATCCGTATTTTTCCTTATATTTTTCCACGCTTACGCGTCAAAATACCTAAACTACAAATTCGCACACTTAATCTAAAAGAAAGTGATCAAATTATTGAGTTAAAGAAAGGTGACTTAGACGTTATTTTTATTAATCAAGACTTTCAAAATGATATTTTTTCGAGCCAATTGATCTTAACAGAACCCTTAGTTTTTATGCTTCCTAAACAGCATCCCCTAGCCCAGCTCAATGAAATCACAATAGCCCAACTAAATGATGTCACGCTTACGATACTGTCACACAAACTATCACAACCTCTTTCACACACAATTTTTAAATATATTGAACAACAGCAAATTCAGTTCAAAAGTATCCATGAAACCAATACGATTGCTGAAAGTATTCAAATTGTTGCTGCTGGTCATAGCTGTACCATTTTACCTTCTTATATGCAGGCATTAGCAACTGATCAAATCGTCGTTCGCCCCCTAAGTCACCCACTTCCATGTCTAGATGTATTTATGAGCTATAACAAATTGGAACCTACCCTCGCAACAGAACAGTTCTTAGCTGAAATTAATCAAATATTTGAATTAAATATTTAAAAGAATAAAGATAAGCAAAAAATTAAGATAAAAAAATAGCTGTTCAATACAGCTATTTTTTTATCTACGGTTTAAGCCTTACTAAAAAATGCTGCAAACTTTTGATAGCTTGCACGTTGTTTTACATTTTCTAAGTATTGCTCAATCACGGGATGTGTCTGTATTTGACCCATTTTTAACTGCCAAAACAACATCGCTGCAACTAGCACATCTGCGGTTGTAAACTGTTGACCACACAAATATGGATCAGCTTCACTTAAGCCCTGAATAAAAGCCTGATAAGCTTCTTGATAATCGCCATAACCAACAAACATTTTCTGATCAAGTTTTATATCAACACCCAACATTTTATTGGTTGATGCAGCTTCCCAAGGTCCTGAAATAAACATAAGCCAACGATAATACAAGCCTCTCTTAGGATCGTTTAATGCAGGAGCTAAACCTTTATCCGCAAATTTATCCGTCAGATAAGCACACACTGCACCAAGCTCATAAATCACCACATCCCCATCAACAAGAGCAGGAACTTTGCCAAAAGGATGGATTTTTAAATATTCGGGTGCTTTCATTTCTGTTTGGTATGCAACTTCTATCCGTTCACAGGTCACCCCTAACTCAATTAACAACCAATCAACAACCGCACCTCGAGACTGAGTATTTGTATAAAATTTAAGTGTCATTTTTCATATTTCCTTGTTTGTTGGTGTTATTAAAATTTAATGGTTTGAATTGTCAGTTTTTGTCAGTAGTCGAACGACAAACCTCTTGTGTCCACCATTGTTGAAAAAGTTGTTGTTTGAATTGTGGGTATAATTCTTGACTCAGACTTAAGCTTTGCATGCGATCGAGCCTAAAGTTTCGAAAATCACTGCGTAACTCACACCAAGCAGCGAGCACAATCTTGTCATTAAAATAACCTAAAGCAAATGGCCAGACTGTTCTCGCACTTGCTCGCTGTTGTTCATCCACGTAATCAAAAAAGATTTTAACTTGAGACCGAATCGACACTCGAACTTGCTCTACTAATGCTTGATTGACAGGCAACCATACATTAAAAGCTCTGAGTGTCGTTTGCTGCAATAAATTTTGCCGATGCTCAGGCAATACCGCATTTAACTTTGCCAATACTGAAATTGATGCTTCATTCAAAGCTTGATCAGGAACACTTTTCAGCCAATATAAGGCTAAAAACATGGCTTCAATTTCAGTTTCATTCAAAGTCATCGGAGGGAGGAGAAAATCTTCTTTAAGTTGAAATCCCAATCCTGCTGCGGCATCAATATGAACGCCCTGCGAACGTAAGCTTTCAATGTCGCGATAGACACTACGCTGACTGATCTGCAAACGCTCTGCCAAAATCTGCGCTGTCACGGGATAACGATATTCTCGAAGGAGTTGTAACAGATGAAGTAAACGAATTGAACGACTCATACTGTTCCTATTGTTATTATGAATGATGGGAAAATTGACTCTCCCATCTTTTGTCGTTGTATATGACTTGGAATGCTTAGCCTTCAGTTAAAGCCGTTTGTTCTAATACATTTTGCAAATAAGCATGTAAATCCTGCACATTATGAGCAATCGTTAAAGGCTGGTATTGTTGCAAAGTTTCAATACTATGCACCCCATAACTGACGCCAATACGTGGCATATTCAGATTTCGAGCCATCTCTAAATCGTAACTGGTATCCCCCACCATGATGGCGCATTCAACTGCTACATCCAACTCAGCAAGAATCTCCTGCAACATCAATGGATCAGGTTTAGACTTGGTTTCACTGGCTGCACGGGTAATGTCAAAAATTTCATGACTATGGGTTTGAGTCAACACACGATCCAAGCCCTTACGACTTTTACCTGTCGCAACTGCAAGCTTTAAGCCCTGCTGTTTTAAATCAGCCAACAGCTCTGCCACACCACTAAACCATGCATCGCCTTTTGAATTGGCAACATAATGATCCGCATAGCATTGCAAAATGTCTGGCTGTAAATCAGGAACTTGAGGAAACAGGATTTGCATCACTTCAGGTAAACCTAAGCCAATGATGCTTTTTGCGGCGTCATCCGTTAAAGGCTGTTCAAATTGCTGCGCTGCATATTGCAGACTTGCTACGATTTGCCCAACCGAATCGAATAAAGTGCCATCCCAATCAAAAATCACCAATTCGATATTTTGACTCATTTCTGCTTTCTCAATTCATTGATCACTTGTTGCATATCTTCTGGCATTGGCGCTTCAATCACTGGATAGTTTGGTATTTCTAAGCGCATTGCATGTAAGCACAAACGTCTTGCTTCTGGGCCTTTATAAGCGGTGTTATGCCCATACTTATCATCACCGACCAGAGGATGCCCAATACTTAAACCATGCACACGAATCTGATGGGTACGTCCAGACAAAGGCGAAGCATGTACCAACGTTGCTGTCTTAAAGCGTTCTACCACTTTCAAATCAGTTTTACTTGCCTTACCTTCTGAAGTAACACGTACGCGACGTTCACCATTGGCAAGCTCATAACGCAATAAGGGTGCATCAATCATTTGCCGATCTAGGCTGATTTGTCCTTTGACAATTGCAGCATAGGTTTTTTGAATTTTATGTTCACGCAATAAGTCTTGAAGCAGTTTTAAGGTGCTGCGTTTCTTACTAATCATGACTAGACCCGAAGTATCACGGTCAATACGGTGAATCAATTCTAAATACTTTTTACCTGTTGCAGCACGTAAGGCTTCGATCAAGCCATATGCCACACCACTGCCACCATGGACGGCAATACCAGATGGTTTATTCACGACCAATAAGCCTTCATCTTCGTAGACCACGCGGCTGAGTAAGCCTTGCGCCACGCTATCACTCACAGGTGCAGCCGTTTCATCCTTTTGTTCATAACGAATTGGTGCAACCCGAATCTGATCGCCAATGCTCAAACGTGTTTCTGCTTTTATTCTTTTTTTGTTTACACGTACTTGTCCTTCACGAATCAAACGGTAGATTCGACTTTTGGGTACACCTTTTAATCGGGTAAATAAAAAATTATCTATTCGCTGCCCGTCTTGATGCTCATCCACGTCAAACCAAGTGACACTTTGCCATTGTTGTGTAGAATTCATACGCTCGATTAATCCAAGATTTGCTAAATATGATTAAAAATTGATCATTTAGCTAAGTTATTTCACAAGAAACCTAAACTTAGCCCATAGGCAGATGCCGCAAGGTTTGATATATTCAGCGCACGGATACCACCGTAAGTGAGTATCAGATCAGAAATTTTATTTAGATAAAATTTTACATCGACGAGATATTCACCAACAACTCGGATAGGTCCTAAAGAATTATGCCGACGCCGAAGGCTTATTATATCGGCAAAATGGCAAACTGTTGCGTTTAATTGTGCATCTGCACATACAGTTTGTTCATAAAAAATATGTTGCCAGCAAATTTGTTGGCTATTAAACGTAAACTGATCCACATCAGACAATTTGCTCCCTGATGTCGCATTCAGGCTAAAGCGTTGATGCATTGGAACTGCTAAGCAGAGATACGATGATCATTCCGTATCAAGACTTCCAGATGGATCGACTTCAATGCTCAAGACAGTGAAAGTCGCCATCCAATGCACCGCTCACCCGCCAGTGAAGCGTCTAGGAACTTTGATTATGCTGGGTCTAACGATATTTCACAGATGTAAAACATGGATGAAATATCAATAGGCTAAAGATTAAGGCAGTATTGCTGACATCGAAATAACCGTATCAAAGCACAAACTGAATATTTACGTCAGTGGTTTCAGAGCATGATCTACAAAGCTGCTTCTGAGTCTTGATCGCGCCAATTTGATGTTTGCTCAAAAGTATTGGGCTTGTTGTTTGTGTGCATCACTATTAGGTGTCACACCCATGAAACGTATGTTGATTAATGCAACCCACGCCGAAGAAGTTCGCGTTGCACTGATTACTGGTAATCGTCTTTACGATTTCGATTTAGAAAATCGTACGCGCGAACAAAAAAAATCAAATATTTATAAAGGTCATGTCACTCGCGTTGAGCCGTCTTTAGAAGCGGTTTTCGTTGAGTACGGCGCACAGCGTCAAGGCTTTTTATCCATGCGAGAAATTGCAAACTCGTATTTCAAAGCAGATCCTCGACAAACTTCAAATATTCGTGAACTTATTACCGAAGGCACGGAGTTACTGGTTCAAGTTGAAAAAGAAGAACGTGGCAATAAAGGTGCCGCGCTTTCGACTTTCATCTCACTTGCTGGTCGTTATTTAGTTTTAATGCCAAATAATCCGAAAGGTGGCGGTATTAGCCGTCAAATTTCAGGTTCGGTACGTGAAGAACTGAAAGAAATTTTGGCCTCTTTAAACATACCACGTGGCATGAGCGTGATCGTGCGTACAGCGGGCATTGGTCGTACACAAGAAGAGTTACAACTCGACTTGCAACACTTACTTGATCTTTGGGCACAAATCCAAGGTTCAGCAAGTTCTGGTCCATCACCAATGTTGGTTCATCAAGAAGCTGGCGTCGTAACACGTGCGATCCGTGATTATTTACGTGATGACGTGGCTGAAATCCTGATTGATAGTGAACAAGCCTACAACGAAGCGTATAACTTCGTAAAAGCAGTGATGCCACGTCAGTTAGACAAATTAAAAACTTATACCTTGAATGAGCCATTGTTTGCTCATTTTGGGATTGAAAGCCAAATCCAAACCGCTTATGAACGTGAAGTCAAACTTCCATCTGGCGGTTCTATCGTGATTGATCAAACTGAAGCTTTGGTTTCAATCGATATTAACTCGGCGAAATCAACCCGTGGTCATGATGTTGAAGAAACGGCGCTCAATACCAACTTGGAAGCAGCCGAAGAAATCGCACGTCAACTTCGTTTACGCGATATCGGTGGTTTAGTGGTCATCGACTTCATTGACATGACCAAAGACCGTAACCAACGTATGGTTGAAGCAAAATTACGTGAAGCGACACAAAGTGATCGTGCACGTATTCAGTTCGGTCAGCTTTCACGTTTTGGTCTCATGGAAATGAGCCGTCAACGTTTACGTCCTTCTTTGGAAGAAGCAACAGGTTATGTCTGCCCACGCTGTCATGGCACAGGTATGGTACGTGACTTACGTTCGCTGTCACTTTCAATTATGCGTAAAGTGGAAGAAATTGCCTTACGTGAACGTCAAGGTGAAGTACAAGTTGAAGTGCCTGTTGAAATCGCAGCATTCTTATTGAATGAAAAGCGTCACAGTCTAGTTTACTTAGAACAAACCTCAAATGTACGTGTCACTGTATTGCCTCACCCGCACTTGGAAACACCACATTACCAAATCCAGTTCAATCCAGACGGCTTTGCACCATCAAGCTATGAACGTACCGAAGCAACACGTTCAAGTGAAAAAGAACTAGGCTATGAGTCTTCTGACTGGCATTTAGAAGAAGCAGAACACACGCATGCTGCACCTGCACAAAACAATGCAGCAGCGCAGCAAAAGAAAGCAGCACAACAGCAAGCTGCTCAACCTAAACAAACACAACAAGCAGTTGCACAAAAGTCAGCTAGTCCTTGTGCTTGGTTAGAAAACTTATTTGTTCAAAAGCAAGCGCAAACCACTGATCAATCACGTTCAGCACAAAATGCAGCGGCATCAATTGAACAAATGATTAATAACGGTGCGGTAAGCCGTGGTCAATTTGGTCAGGTCAATGTTCCTGTTGCAACGACTGAAGCAGTCGCACCTGTTGCAAACAATGCTTATATTTCACAATCACCAGTGAAACAAGAAGCACGTGAATCATTTGAGAAAGATGAGAAATCTCATCGTCCAAATCAATCACAAAACCAAAAGAAACGTAAGCATAAAGAACAACGTGAACAGCATTCACATGTGCATGAACAACAACCGAATCAAGTGCATGAAGAAATCGTTCAAGTCCCTTCTCGTCAAGAACAACCATCACGCCAAGAGCAACGTGAGTTAAAGCGTCAGCAAAAACGCCAACAACCACAAGAGCATCAAAGCCAACAGCAACATCATGATGCTGTACATGGGAATAATGATAGCACTCCATTACCACGTCGTGATCGTAATAACCAACAACGACCAAACCGACCAAATCGCCATCGCGACCAAAGTGTTCTAAACGAAACGCCAATTGCAACAGAACCTGCTGTTAATCCTCAGCAAGTTAAAGTTGATGTAATTAATGCACCTCGTGCCGAACCCATGAACACAGCACTGATCGTAAACATTGATCAAGGTCAAAGTGAAATTGTTGCACTCAACGCACAACAAACTTCAGCCCCTGCTGCAAAAGTAGAAGCTGCACCTGTTGTTGTAGAGAAGCCTGAAACAATTGAACCTGTTCAAACAGAACAAGCCGTTGTTGAAGTTGCAGAAGAAGTCGCTGTGGCAGAAGAAACAGCTCAAGCACCTGTAAAACGTGCGAGCAATGATCCACGTTCACGCAGTCGTCAACGTAGTGCTCAAACTGCGCCAAAAACAGCTGTACCTAAAATTGCACCATCGCAAATTCCAACGCTGGGTCAATACACCTTAGGTAGCTTGATTCGTCATGTCTATGGCGAAGATTGCACAATCTTAATTGAGCAATTTGGCTTAGTGACGACCTTCAACCGTGCTTTACAAAAGTTCGTTGAACAATATGCAAGCAGCTTGGTGACTACAACTGAAGAGGAAAAACGTCCTGTAACACGTGATGTTGAACTTCCAAATCAGAAACAGACTGAAGAAGCCGAACCAGCAGCAGTGTTAGCATTAACACCACCTGAAGCCACTGCAATTCGTGTAGCCAATGACCCTCGTGAGCGTCGCCGCTTAGCGAAACTTGCTGCAGAGCAAGCAAAAGAGGCGCACATTGCAGTAAGTGAAGAAGCACCATCACCTACTGAAGCAGAAACGACGGTAACAATAGAAAGTAAAGTGGAAGAAGCCGTTGTAGAACAAACTGTTAAAGCTGAAGAGGCTATTGTTGCTACAGCACCAGAACAACAACCACTTGAACTGACTACTGTTGAATCAAGCGCGATTACGGTCGTTGAATCTGAAACTGCGGTAAGTGAAGTAAACTTGTCTAGTGTTCCAGAAGCGACTGCTATTGAAAGCCTTGAATCAGTACTACCTGTTGTTGAAACAAGCGTATCAGAACCAAGTAGTGCCACGATTGAAGATGCTGAAGATGAAGCTGCCAAGGCAGAAAAAGATAAATCAAGCCGCCCTCGCCGTCCGCGTGGTCGTCCACCGAAAAAAACCACACCTGGCAATGAATAATTTGCTAAATTGCACGCAATAAGCTAAAGCCTAGTCATTTCGATGACTAGGCTTTTTTGTTATTTTATCAGATTAGGTTGATTGCTCTAGGAACTTACCAGTAAAAACAACATCAACAACAATGATGTTAATGGTTGTGTTCTAACAGATAGCCACTTTTGGACTGATCGAAAAATAAACAGGATTGATATGAGCCAAACTACGCAGACCGATATTATTACCCTTAGTGATGTTGCAACTAGAATTCCCAACTTCATCACTAAAGTACCTCATATCCTCAATGGACTTAAACAAGCGTATATACGAACGCCAACCTCACCTGCAGGTCTAGGCATCGCCTTTGAAAAAGCCGTGAAGCGTAACCCACAGGGTATTGCATTACTATTTGAAGATCAAAGTTACAGCTACCAAACACTCAATGAATGGGCAAACCAAATTGCGCATTATTATTTATCTCTTGGCGCTAAAAAAGGTGATGTGATTGCAGTGATGGTTGAAAACCGTCCTGAATTAATCGTATCCATTGTCGCTTTAGCAAAAATTGGCGTTACGATTGCACTGGTCAATACTTCACAAGTTGGTAAAGTCCTTGCTCACAGTATCAACTTAGTCAATCCGATTGCGGTGATTGCTGGTGAAGAAGTTCGTGCTGCAATTGATGAAGCTCGTCAAGATTTAAAAGTTCCACAAGACCGTTTCCATTGGTTTGCTGATCAAGAAACACGAAAAAATGCAGGCACAGCACCAAAAGGTTATGTCAATCTTGCACAACAAATTGATCAATTTCCTAAATTCAATCCATCTACCACACGTACGGTAACGGGTAAAGATGGTCTGTTTTATATCTATACTTCGGGTACAACGGGCTTACCAAAAGCGGTTATTTTTACACATAGCCGTTGGACACTGGCCTATGGTACTTATGGGCATATTCTCAATCTTGGTAAAGATGACGTGATGTATGTGACCCTTCCACTCTATCATGCGACAGGTGTGGTGGTGTGCTGGTGTGGTGTGATTGCAGGTAGTGCAACACTTGCAGTCCGTCGTAAATACTCGACCAGTGCATTCTGGAAAGATGTTCAAAAGTTCAATGCTTCGGCAATTGGCTATGTTGGTGAACTCTGCCGTTACTTAATTGATGCACCAGTCACCGAACAAGATCGCGCTCACCGTGTCACCAAAATGATTGGTAATGGGATGCGCCCAAATATCTGGGGTAAATTTAAAGAACGATTTGGTGTAGAAGAAGTACTTGAACTCTATGCATCAAGTGAAGGTAATGTAGGCTTTAGCAATATTTTTAACTTTGACAACACGGTCGGCTTCTCTCCAACACCTTATGCAATCGTTGAATTTGATAAAGAAAAGAATGAGCTCGTTCGTGATAAAAAAGGCTACTGCAAGAAAGTAAAAACAGGCGATGTCGGCTTACTTGTTGGTAAAATCACTAGCCGCTCGCCATTTGATGGCTATACCGATCCAGAAAAAAATAAATCTGTCATTTTGAAAGATTTGTTTACTAAGGGTGATTCATACTTCAATACTGGAGACTTGGTTCGTGACATCGGCTTCCGACATGCACAATTTGTCGATCGTTTAGGCGATACCTTCCGTTGGAAAGGTGAAAACGTTTCTACAACAGAAGTTGAGAACATGGTCTGCGAATATGACAAAATTGTAGAGGCAGTGGTGTATGGTGTTGAAATTCCAAATACCAATGGTCGTGCAGGTATGGCAGCAATCACGTTGGTCGATGGCGCAGAACTCAATGATGCTGATTTGGGCAATATGGTGAATGTATTTAAGAAATGCTTGCCATCATATGCAATTCCAGTATTTTTACGCATTCAAGCAAAGGTTGAAACCACTGGTACGTTTAAATACCAAAAGAATAAACTTAAAGAAGATAGCTTTAACCCAAGTAAAACGTCTGAACGTTTACTGGTTTTATTACCAGGTGCGACGAATTATTGTGATGTAAATGCTGACATCTTTAATAATATTCAAAGTTATCAATACCGTTTCTAGTATACTTTTTAACTAAACAAGAGGAAATTGTGCTTTTTATAAACAAACATGCAGATGTTTTTAAATTTCCTCTTGTGTTAGTTGAATAACTTGCTAGAATACGCAACATCAAAACGAGATGGGTCGTTAGCTCAGCTGGTAGAGCAGCGGACTTTTAATCCGTTGGTCCCGCGTTCGAATCGCGGACGACCCACCATTTAATGTTTTGAACCCTTATCGGGTCGTTAGCTCAGCTGGTAGAGCAGCGGACTTTTAATCCGTTGGTCCCGCGTTCGAATCGCGGACGACCCACCAAATTCTAAAAAGCCCCATCATGAATGATGGGGCTTTTTATTTTGTGCGAATTATCTTTCTAAAAGATGACAACAATATTTACTTACTTTAAGCGTCCTTGCTCAAAGTAAGCTTGTACTTAAATTACAAAAAACTTTCCAACACCGAATTTAAAAAGATATGTCCCTGCTCTGTGCAAGCAATTCGATTCACATCCGCGACCAAGAGTTTTTTGTCACGTAATTCTTTCAGGCTTTGATTTAAATCGCTTAAATCTAATCCTGTACGCTGAGTATAAAATTCAGCAGCAACCCCATCATTTAAACGCAAAGCATTCATCATAAATTCAAATGGTAATTCATCTGCGTCAATACGTTTCATTTGTACATGATCAGCAGGCACTTTGGCTAAATAATCTTTCGGCAAACGGGTTTTCTGAAAACGATAAATACCTTCAGGGCGTGTTACCTTGCCATGCGCACCTGCTCCAATCGCCAAATAATCACCAAATTGCCAATAATTCAAATTATGTGCGGATGGCTTTTCCTTACGCCATGCAGAAACCTCATAATTAATATAGCCATTGGCTTTTAAATACGCCTCACCCAGTTCTTGAATATGCTCTAAGGTTTCATCTTGTGGCAGTACAGGCTGAGTTCTAAAAAAAACTGTATTGGGTTCAATCGTAAGTTGATACCAACTGATATGCGTTGCACCCTGCTCTACTGCAAGTTTAAGATCTGTTAATGGCTGTTCTTCCGTTTGTTGCGGTAGACCATGCATGAGATCAACATTGACACGTTCAAAGCCTGCTTGGCGTGCTTGTTGAATGGCATCTAAAGCATTATTGGCTGAATGGATTCGACCTAAACGTTGTAAATGTTCAGGATCAAAACTTTGTACACCCAATGATAAACGATTGATGCCAACGGCTAAATAATCTGCAAATGGATCATGTTCCACTGTGCCAGGATTGGCTTCCAGTGTGATTTCACAATCTGCTTTAAAGTCTAATCGAGCTTTTAACTGATCAAACAACCACTGATAACCTTGTGCTGAA
Source organism: Acinetobacter tjernbergiae DSM 14971 = CIP 107465 (assembly GCF_000374425.1). Taxonomy (GTDB): domain Bacteria; phylum Pseudomonadota; class Gammaproteobacteria; order Pseudomonadales; family Moraxellaceae; genus Acinetobacter; species Acinetobacter tjernbergiae. Next base: position 83,034 of record NZ_KB894355.1, read on the forward strand.
ATTAAAGACGGCGTTCCACCTCCAATAAACACACTATGAATTGATCGACCTTGCGCCATTTCAACTTGGGTCTCAAAGTCAGCCACCAGTGCCTCAAGATATTGCCGCTCCAAATCCATCGACAATTGTCCATCTGGAACTGCATGTGAGTTAAAGTCACAATAAGGACATTTACGCACACACCAAGGCATATGAATATAGAGTGAAAGTGGAATATTTGCTGGATTTAACTGACTCAAAATAGAAGCTCAATAATAGAACGATGCTATTTTAACATGACTCCATCAATCAGCTTATCATCATCTATGGATTCAGTTAGACTATTCTCCCAAAGAACAATTAGATTGATAAGATGATTAAAATTTCTAGCCAATTGCTATTTATTCTCCCCCTCGCGTTAGGTGTCGGTATTGCAATGGCGTTTCAAACTGCAATTAATTCACAACTTAGAGAACATTTACATTCTCCATTTCAGGCTGCATTACTTTCTTTCTTGGTGGGTACACTTGTCCTCGCATGTATGGTTTATTTTCAAAGCGCAGCAAAACCAAGCTTAGGGGAACTGGCTCAAATTCCATGGTTTCTTTGGATTGGTGGCTGCCTTGGGGTTTATGCAATTAGCATGAGCATTTATACTGCACCTAAACTCGGATTTTTGACTTTTTCAGGTTTAGTCATTTTCGGACAATTGGTGATTTCAATGTTGCTTGACCATTTTGGTTGGTTAGGTACAGACAAAACACCGATCAATTGGCAACGTTTATTCGGTAGTCTTGTGATCTTCATTGGTGTGTTATTCACCCTACAACGCTAATTCTCTCCCATTTTAATAAGAGTATTTTTTGTGCCTCATGCCACAACCAAACGCTTTCAACTTAAACAACTATTTCATTTGATGTTTCCGATTCTCATTACCCAGTTTGCTCAAGCGGGATTGGGTTTAGTGGATACGATTATGGCGGGACATCTTTCTGCTGCTGATTTAGCCGCGATTGCTGTTGGTGTTGGTCTATGGATTCCGATTATGCTGTTATTTGCAGGAATCATGATTGCCACGACCCCTTTAGTGGCTGAAGCACGTGGTGCAAAAACACCAGAGAAAATTCCAACGATTGCCCGTCAATCCTTATGGGTTGCGGTCATCCTCGGTATCGTATCGATGTTGATTTTACAATTTATGCCGATGTTTTTACCGTTATTTGGCGTTCCTGAAAGCTTATTACCGAAAGCAAGCCTGTTCTTACATGCGATTGGCTTTGGTATGCCTGCGGTGATGATGTATGCAGCTTTGCGCAGTTATTCAGAAGCATTAGGGCATCCACGTCCTGTGACTGTGATTAGCTTAATTGCATTATTGGTATTGATTCCTCTGAACTTTATTTTTATGTATGGCTTTGGACCTATTCCAGCCTTAGGCAGTGCAGGCTGTGGTTTTGCAACCGCAATCCTACAATGGCTTATGCTTATTACACTCGCGGTTTATATTTCAAAAGCAAAAGCTTATCAACAAGCACCTATTTTCACACAATGGGAAAAACTGGATTTATTTTGGGTCAAACGAATTCTTAAACTTGGGCTTCCAATCGGTTTAGCTGTTTTCTTTGAAGTGAGTATTTTTAGTACGGGGGCAATTGTACTCAGCCCACTTGGTGAAAATGCGATTGCAGCACATCAGATTGCGATTTCGGTCACTTCACAGTTGTTTATGATTCCCTTATCTCTCGCCATTGCACTGACGATTCGTGTTGGTATGTATTATGGTGAAAAGAACTGGCACGCAATGCGTCAAGTACAAACAGTAGGTTTAATCAGTGCAACGGTTTTTGCTGCCTTGACCATGACCTTAATTGCTGTCGCGCGCCCATATATCGTAGCGATCTATACGACTGATATTCACGTTATTCCAGTCGCGATGTATCTCTTGTGGTTCGCAATGGCGTATCAGCTAATGGATGCATGGCAAGTAAGCGCTGCAGGCTGTCTACGTGGCATGCAAGACACGCAAGCACCGATGTGGATTACCCTGATGGCATACTGGGTGATTGCTTTCCCAATCGGTTTATATTTGGCACGTTATACAATTTGGGGAGTAGCAGGTGTTTGGTTGGGATTGATTATCGGTTTAAGCATCGCCTGTGTGTTATTGATAGGTCGTTTATATTTAAACAATAAACGTTTAGGACAAATGATTAACGCTAAGCTTTAGGAAAGATCTGCTTGCAATGTCGAGGGAGAACACAGTTCTCCCCTACCATCGTCATATGTGTACAGACGAACTGCGTTCGCCTATGCAGATGATTATCACCTTTACAGTTGATCTTTGAGTAATAACCAATCAGCCCAGTCAACGCCACTTACTCGGATATGATTACCCATGCTTTTACTTAAAACGGCACTGGGATCATCATTAATATTGCCATACATACTCCAACCACTCCCTAAGCGTTGACCAAGTGCAATTATTTCCAACACAAGTTCCGACCAAGAATAGTTTTCGTCATGTCCAAATTCCAACGTTGCCATGTAACCGCCTTTATTATATTTCTCAATCTTTAAGCTTATTGGTACTCTTTCAAATACATCTATACATTGCTGTATGATCTTTTGAGCAGAACGTTCTGATGTCGCATTGACATGTAATTTCCAGATCGATTTTGGCATTTATATATCAAAACTTATATTTATAGAGCATCTAAATATCTTATTACACGACTTAACATTTTGTTATAGGCAATTTAAGTTTTGTCGCCTATGATCAGGGTATCACTTTGAAACTGAATTGAATGAGGTCAAGCGAATATGGCAAAACATGCAAGCTCTCCCAGTAGACGTTTTTTAAAACTGGCTGGTATGACCGCAAGTATTGCCAGTAAAAGCGTCGCCAATTCGATACGCAACCTTACCGCAGATGAAGAACAGAAAAATGCAGCGCGTAGCCAATTGTTCCAAGACATCGGTCTACAAATTGCCGATACGCTGGGTGAAATGAAAGGTGCGGTAATGAAAGTCGGGCAAATTGCCTCGCAATATAAAGATATCTTTCCACCTGAAGTCGCCAAAGCAATTGCCAAACTACAACGCCAAGCCCCTGCTATGCCATTCGCAGCCATTCAACAACAAGTTGAAAAAGAACTAGGGAAACCTTTAAACCAAATCTTTAGGTCTTTTGAAACTGAACCTTTTGCAGCAGCTTCGATTGGTCAGGTACATCGTGCCGTACTGCCGAACGGGCAAGCGGTTGTAGTGAAAGTGCAATATCCAGGGGTCGACCAAGCCTGTGAAAGTGACTTAAAACAAGTCCGCCTCGCATTGCGCTTAATGGGTGTAATAAAGATTGATAAGAAGCTGCAAGATCAATTATTTCAAGAGATTCAAGACAGTCTTTCTGCTGAATTGAACTATGAAATTGAAGCACAAAACCTTGAAGTCTTTAAAATCTTTCATGAGAAATTAGATGCTCAAGTCATCATCCCAACTGTTTATAAAGACTACTCATCTCGCCGTGTACTGACGCTCAGTCTTGAACAAGGCGATTCGATTGAAACCGCCAGTACATGGTCAGTTGAAATCCGCAATCAAATCGGTCGTCGTCTGATTCGAGCCTTGGGACAGGAAATGTTTTTCTTAAAACGCTTCCATTGTGATCCGCATCCAGGCAATTTTGCTTTCCGAGAAGATGGCAGTGTGATTATTTATGACTATGGCAGCGTCAAAACACTCTCACCTGAAATCATTCAGCATTTTAAAGCACTGGTCAACGCAGCTCGCCAAGAGAATATTACGCAAGTCGAAGACTTACTGGTAGAACTACACTCGATTGCTGAGAAACAAAAGTTTCCAAGTGAACTCTATCTGCAATGGATTGAAATCCTATTGCGCCCATTAAGCACGCATTATGACTTTGCTGAAAATTCATCCCACCATGATGGGATGCGACTGGTTAAAAAGTCATTGAAATATTGGGATGTGTTTAAACCCTCCCCAGATACGCTCATGGTTAACCGTACGATTTCAGGACATTACTGGAACCTCATTCACCTAAAAGTGCATGATAACCTCAATGATTTATTTGAAGAGCTCGTTCCGAACTAATCCCCCCTTTGCAGTAATGCTGATCAGTTGAGCGTAATTTCATTATTCCTGATTGATAAATCTCTCCGAACCCCTCTTTGAAAAGAGGGGGAACAGCACTGAATTTTGAAACACTCTCTTCTTTGAAAAAAGGTGAGCAGCATCCCTTTGCAAAGGGACGATTAAAAATGCTTAACTGACTGGCATTACCCTTTTGTAGCCTCATTGTGAATGGGGGAAATCACCTATTCGCTCCAATTGAAATAAAAAACTTGAAATAGATAAGATTGACGTCATGTATTGTTATGTTATAACATTTCTACAAATAACAGGAGTCATTCAAAATGCGTAAAGATATTCACCCTGCATATCAGCAAGTACTGTTCCACGATACCAATGCAGATGCTTATTTTTTAATTGGCAGTACACTACAAACTAAACAGACCAAAGAATATCAAGGTCAAGTTTATCCTTATGTCACCCTTGATATTTCAAGTGCATCACATCCGTTTTATACAGGTGAAGTACGTCAGGCAAGCAATGAAGGTCGTGTTGCAAGCTTCAACAAACGCTTTGCTCGCTTTAGCCGTTAAGGTTAATCTTATTTTAAGATTTACAGATTAGGCTATAAATATTCGAAGTCTAAGGCTATATCTCCTCCGCTTAGACTTCTTTTTTTATGCCTAGATAATGTCTGCTACACATCTGTGGACTGCCCTACAACACCAAATTCAATCGGTGTTTTGACATAGAATAACGAAATCTCTTTATTATTCAGATGATCCAATAATTCCGTTGCCTGTTCAGGGCTTACTGCAAACTGAATTTGTATCGGTCGATCTGCCAGCTCAAAAAAACCAGCAGAATGGAATAAACCTTGATGATCCACACCTTGTATCCCAGCTAATACTGTTGCGCCGCGTAAATTCATTTGCTTTGCTACAGCCAACAACCACTCACTCATCGCTTGTCCCTGATAAGTTCGATTTTGTGCCGTGTAAAAGGTTATTAAGAATCCATTCATATCATCACTCCCAAGCTATGCAGCACTAAGCCATTGATGCAAACTCATTCCCAAAATCGTAAAGATGAGCGAGCCAAGTACATGAATTAAAATTGCTGCACAGGCATAACCTAGCTTACCACTTTGTAATAAGGCAATAATCTCAGCAGAAAAAGTTGAAAAGGTGGTTAGTGCGCCACAGAACCCCGTGATCACAAACAGCTTGTAATTCGGACTGAGTGAACTTTGAGAAAAATATGAAATTGCAAAACCAATAATAAAGCCACCGACAAAATTGACCGTAACAGTACCCAATGGAATATTCGGAAAAATCGGATTGAGTTTTAAACCCAAAAACCAACGTAACCATGCACCGAGTACCGAACCTAAAGCAATCGAAAGTAATGGATAATACATAACTTACTCCAAACCTGAGGTTGGAGATAAACAGACATCAAACATAGATTGATAAATATTTTTCTGAAAATTTGTCATCTGCGAACTCCAAAAATGGGAACAGAGCACGCACAAACCTACGCCCCCTGTTCAGGGTAACATAGGCATCATTAGCCACAATGGCGGTTTGTAATAGGAGGAATGCCATCTCCTTTGCTCTAAAATAACATAATTTTTAGACAACTCAACTGCTGTGTATAAACACAAAGTTATCCACAATTTATTGAGATTCTGGCAATACTTTTTCTCCAACTACATAAAAATCCAGTTTAGGAACTACAAAAGCAAAGACCTCTGCCTCACAATCTAAACCAAATTGTTGTAATAGCTGTGGCGCTTGTAATGCGCTAATTTTAGCAGCTTGAATCTGTTGAAACTGTACAGGCATTTCAATATCACCCTGAGACATCCGTGTTGGTTGATCCACCCACTCCGCCCATGCATGGTCTTGATCAACCAAGAACCGAACGGCTTCATCCCATGAAGAAAATAGTGGTTGCCATGCAAATGGCAATTGCTTTGCTGCCGTGATGTGTACATCACTCATCAAGGAATAATCTGCATCGACGACGATCTCAGTATGAATACTTTTATCTTGTTCATTTTCTTGATGATGAAATTTTGAAGCATATTGTGCAGGCATCACATCACTGGCAACACGCCCACCAATCACATACAGTGCTTGGTCAACAATAACTTGCTCAAAAATAACGGTTTTAGGATAAGTGCCATCCAAGTAAAAACGCCAATTGCTTTGTTGTGGTGATGGCATCAACTTGCGCAGTTTAGCCAAAAAACTAAATCCAAAATGATGGTGCTGATAAGTGAGAATGGTAAAGATGGTTTTACCTTGTTTTTCCCATAAAGGAACATGTTGCGGATAACGTTGACGAACCTGATCAACATCGACCAACCAAGATAAATAAACAATATGGCTGACCTGACTTTGCAAACGCATAAAGGGCAATAAACGCATCATCAAACGACGAAGTTGCAATAACAAGCGACAACTTAAAACGTGGGTTAAAAATCGCAACCATTGTTTTGATGCCGGTAACTTTAAACGATGTCTATTCATTATGATTCAATATATTAATCACTATTCTGAGCATAGACTGCGAATCCCTTTACGTCTAGTTCTAGAGCCGACAGACTTCTATTCTGCACGTTCAATGTTATGATGCAGCCATTGATTTAACCAACAGGGAATTTTGAAATGGCGCAAAGCTTATTGGCACAACTCAAAGATGGTTCTGCAAAATTTGCAGATGTATTGGCATTTATTGAAGCACGTTATCAACATACACCGACGGCTTTTCAGAATGGCACACAATTAAATGCTGCCACTGAAAACCAAGGCAGCGCCAAAGTGTTTTCTTTTGCCAAGATCGAAGGTTTAAATGCTGAAAATACTTTAAGTTTGTTTGCTGAACACTATGCTTCAGTTCTTGCAACACCTGAAGCAACCGACCATCAAAATATTCGTCAATTTATGCAAAATGGTTGGGATGGTATTAAATTTGAAGGTGATGCTTTAACTGCACGCTGATCTTAGAAAAGACAGGAAGGCTATTTTACCTTCCTGCTTACTGACTACCTTAATTATGCATTTACCATCAAAGCGGCAAAAATTCCCATTGCAAGTATATAAAATACGATCGGTAATCCCAAAAACCAAAGCTTTGCCCAAGCATTGGTCTTAAATACCGATGTTGCTGCTCGATAACTCACCCAACACGACCAAAACATAAAAGGTAATGCCACAAAATTCAGAATTGATGAGTTTTGATAGGCATCAAGATAATTGCTATACATCAATGTCTGTAGCATCGTGACGATAATAACAGGTAAGGTCGCAACCAATCCTTGCAAAGCCCAAACATGTCGAGCCAGTTGTGGATCTGCGTCTTTTACACCTGAAAATTGTAAACGCTTTTTATACCACCAACCATGGATAAGCCAAGCAAATACCGCAGTGATTGCTCCCATCCCCAAAACGAGTAACCAATAACTCCACCACGTATCCGTAACATCAAGCATCATTGATGTGCGATTTCCAACTTCTGCTTTAAGCAAATTTTGATCAACTCGATCCATTACAGCAAACACGCCGATCAAGTAGGCAGCAATCATGATACTGCGATGATGATAGACAGCTGCTAAAGAAAAAAACTTTTTGGGTTGAAAGAACAACAACCATAAATTTTGAGGTGCAAATGGTAAAATTTCTTTTTGTTCCTGTTTATCTAAAGATAATTCAGTATTCATACATACTCTTAATAACTTGTTTTAAAATATTTTATGTTCTAATAATAGCCAATACTGTCATGAAAAAGAAGTTTCTTTGATCACTTAATAAAATGATACACATTTTCATTTACCACCTCACTGTCGTCAAATATCCCTCCTTTAGTCCAGTGGTTGGGATACTATCAACTTCTGGGCTGAACTATGAATCACCAACAACCATGGTTTAAATAAAAATAACGAAGGGAAATCATGTCGATTAAACAAACTGACCTATCCAAAAAACTCAGACAAATTACATTAGAAGCGCAAGGACTTATTCAAGAACAAGCATTTGGCTCAGGAAAAGCTGCCGTCCTTTCGGCATTAGAACAGTTAGGTTATATACAAATCGACACCCTCTCCGTTGTCACACGGGCACATCATCATACGCTTTGGACACGCATTCCAGATTATCAACCACAATGGCTCGATCAATTGGTCACTGAACGCCACATATTTGAATATTGGTTTCATGCTGCATCATATTTGCCAATGCAAGACTTTCGCTTTGCCCTCCCCAAAATGTTAAGCATAAAAAATGGCGAGTCTCGTTATTATCAGGCAGATACTCAAGTCATGCGTAATGTATATGACAAAATCCGTATCGACGGCCCACAAAAATCCAGAGCGTTTGAAAGTTTAAGTAAAAACAACGGCAGTTGGTGGAATTGGAAGCCGACCAAAATCGCGCTTGAGCAGCTTTTCATGCAAGGGGATTTAATGATCAGCGCCCGAAGTGGAATGGAAAAAGTATATGATATTCGTGAAAGGGTGCTTCCTAACACCGTCAATACAACACCACCCACAGCATTAGAATATGCTGAATATCTAGTTAGAAAATATCTTAGAGCATATGGTTTTACGACCATGAAACAAATGACACATTTGCAAACTGGTTCAGTATTACGCAAAAATATTGAAACAATCCTCAATCAAATGCTTGAGGACAACATCATTCAAAAGCTTGTGACGCCTGAGATGCAAATCATCTATGTACTCACAGATCTATTTGAAAAGACCGATGCTACACATCACCCAAAACTTTCCTTGCTCTCACCTTTTGACAACTCAATTATTCATCGTGAACGAGTCAAAACCTGTTTTGATTTTGATTTTCGCCTTGAATGTTATACCCCTCAGCATAAAAGAAAATATGGCTACTTTTGTCTGCCTATTTTATTTGGCGATGTGTTTATTGGTCGAGTTGATTGCAAAGCGCATCGTAAAAGTGGTCAATTTGAATTAATTCATTTACATGTCGAAAATAGACAAATAGATATGGCATTGTGGCTGACACCATTTCTCAACACGCTACATCGTTTTGTGCATTTTAACCAGTGTCAGTCCATACATGTCACGCAAATCAGTCCCTCTGAATTATCAGACACGATTCGCGAGTTTATTGAAATGCGTCAGATGATTTAAACGCTGGAAGTAAAGCCAGAATAGAAAGAATAAAAATATCAGCGATGACACCACTCTTTTTCTGAATCCTTATTTTTAAGGTCTCGATAATTTATGTAAATCCGTGCTTAAACTATAAAAATCGCCACCCATTTTTCCAACACTGTCGAGCCGCTGCTGATCAATCATCTGACCATCCCACACATGATCATCGACATAAATCGATTTCACATCCAACAACACCACTGTTCCACCTGATGGCAGTGAACTGAGTTGAATCACTTCTCTTAAATGGCATTCATAGCGGATAGGCGCATGTTTTACTGCCAAGGCCGCAACAGTATGACTGGATTCAGACTCAATCTGCGCAAACTCAAACTCACTTTGTTCTGCTGCGAGTAAGGCACAGGATAGATTCATTTTCTCAAGCAATTGTGAATTGACAATATGAACCGCACATTGTTTGGTCTCGATTAAATTTCTCAAAGTATCTTTATCTTGCCCATGTTTTGGGTTGACTTGCGAATACCAGAGGATCGGGGGATTACAACTCGCCACATTAAAAAATGAATAAGGTGCAATATTGGCAACCCCATCCACAGACAGAGTACTAATCCACGCAATTGGTCGAGGTGTAATGCCACCGACCAACAGTCGATAGATTTCATTTGCATCTAAATTTGAAGTTTCAAAAATCATATTTGGCACTCAATATTTCAATCATCAAATCACTTTACGAGATCGTCAGCATTACCGACCTGACTGAATAAAGTGAAACACACCTTCCCCTGCTGCTCGGCCCGTGGCAAAACAAGCCGTCAGTAAATATCCCCCTGTTGGAGCATCCCAGTCCAGCATTTCACCACAGCAAAATACATAAGGATTGGATTGCAATTGAAGTTGCGGAGACATTGCGACTTGCTTCACGCCTCCTGCACAGCTAATTGCCTCTTCAATTGGACGAAAACCATCAAGCGAAATCTTGAGATGTTTGATCTGCTGTGCCATTTGCTGGGCATCTGACCATAGATGCTTTGCGACGACCTCACGCAGTAAATTAATTTTGACATTGTCCAAGCCTGCTTTACGCCAAAGGTTGGTAAGTGACTGCTTTTTATTGCCCTGTAATTTTTTTTCTAATTGTTCAATATTGAGATCAGGGAGTAAGTCTAGTTGTAATTGTAAGTTTTGCTTTTGGCTCAACTGTGTTCTTAAATCACGTCCCAGTTTATAAATTACCCCACTCTCAAAACCATAATGAGTAATGATGATATCACCATGTGTCTTTCGCTCAGATGTAACCCACGCATCAACTCGTTTGAGTGGCTGACCAAAACAATCTTGCATAAACGGCGACCATTGTTTCAGTACACCTGCATTGCTGGCTTGAAATGGCTCAATTTCATCGCTGGAAAGCCATTGCTGCCAAGCCCCATCACTGCCTAATTGTGACCATGACACCGCACCACATGCCAAAATAATCGCGTCATAACTTGCTGTGAACTGCTGCGTTTGATTTTCAATCGTGAGTTGATTGTTAGATAAATTGATACAACGATGGCGATAATGAAATTTCACACCATTCTGAATCAAGCGTTTTAACCAAGCACGAAGTAACGGTGCTGCCTTCATTTCCACAGGAAACACACGCCCCGAACTTCCCACATAGGCATCAATACCCAGGCTTCGCATCCAGTTTTGAATCCATTGAGCATCCCATTGTTTCACCCAAGGGCTCAACCAATCCGCACGATCATAGCGCTGTACAAAAGTCTCTACCGGTTCAGCATGTGAGATATTTAAACCCGTTTTTCCTGCCATAAGAAACTTACGGGCAGCCGAAGGTTTTTGTTCGAAGACGTCGATTTCATAATCATATTGGCTCAGCACTTCAGCAGCCATCAAACCCGCTGGGCCTGCACCAATAATCGCAATGCGTTTAGACATCAAGGTTCTCTTGAGTATTCTGCCCTTGCAAAGGTGCAAAATCATCAAAACGGGTTGTATAGCCTTCTGGTTTACGAATGATCAGTTGTTGGCACAACTCGCCACGTTCTAAGTACTTAATTTCAAAATGAGTTCGTGCAGAATCTGCTGCAATTCTTTGTTTTTCATACGGTAATTTCCACAGCTCAAGTAACTGCTGTTCTGCTTCATCAATATATGCAGGGATATTACTTGCGAGCGTAATCGTACCATTGGGCTGAAGGCGAGACAGTAAGAACTCAAAGAATGGCATATTGAGCCAACGCTGTGCAGGATTATGCGGCTCTGGGTTTGGGTAAAGAATAAAAAATTGTTCCACTTGAGCTGGAAACAAAGCATGTACCACCCACGGCAAGGCATCGGCATGTACTGGATGTAAATATTCACGTGGCTCTAGTTGATGCTGCTTTTGCATCGCTACAAACTTTTCTTTGGTTCGTTCAATTGCATACAACGCTGTGTGCGGATGTTGCCCAGTAAACAATAAGGCATGTTTGCCTTTTCCAGCACCAATTTCGACACAAATCGGTGTATTGGGAATGGCAGTAAAATCACGAGGCACTTGCATACGTTGTGCTTGAAATTGACGAATCGACATAATCTCATCAAACTATCTAAAAATCGGCATAAGTCTAACAACTCACCTTACTTTTGCCTAATCTATTTATTTTATGTTTTAGGAATTTTCTATGCCACGTACATTTCCCTGCCCCCGTTGTGGTGAAGCTAGCACTTGGGAAGCTAATGAATTTCGTCCTTTTTGCTCAGAACGTTGTAAATTGATCGACCTAGGTGCTTGGGCAAGTGATGAATATAAAGTACCTACTCAAGATGCCCCTCAAGCAGGCTTACAACGCCAAGAAGATGATTACGAGGACTAACCTGCCTTGCTTGCAACGAATGGGTTAAATTGCTTTTCATAGCCAATGGTACTGATGGGTCCATGACCTGAAATAAATTGAGTTTCATCAGGCAAACTAAAGCATTCTCGTTGAATTGAATCGAGTAATTGCTGATGATTGCCTTTTGGAAAATCAGTACGCCCAATCGAACCTTTGAACAATACATCACCTGTCCATAGCAAACCATGTTTGGCATTATAGAACATCACATGACCTGGGGTATGACCTGGCGCAAAACGGACTTCAAACTCATCTTCACCCAGTTTCAACGTTTCTCCACCTTCTAACCACTGATCAACTTTGACAGGTTGTGGGATCGGGAAACCATAGCGTGCTGAGACTTCTTGAATCATATCAAGCCAAAACTGATCTTCTTTATGCGGCCCAATCACTGGAATATTCCATGTCTCAGCAAGTTCACCCACCGCACCTGCATGATCAAGATGCCCATGCGTTAACCAAAGTGCTTTAACATGTAAACCGAGTGCTTCTACTTGTTGTTTGAGTACAGCAGCATCGCCACCTGCATCAATCAAAACAGCATCTTTACTTTCACTATCCCAAAGAATAGAACAATTTTGGGCAAATGCAGTAACGGGTACAATTTTGACTTGCAACATAAAAAACCTCTGGCGAAATAAAACATCAATTTAACGATGGGCTAAGGTATGAGTGAGGGCATCAAGATTAGCCTGAACTAGACTGGCAAGCAAATCAATATGCGCTTGATCACTGTTCAAAGCAGGAATATAAGCATATTCTCCTCCGCCAGCATGTTGAAACAGTTCTTTATTCTGGATCGCTAGCTCTTCCAATGTTTCTAAACAATCCGCCGAAAATGCAGGACTCAATACTTGCACTGATTTAACTTTTTGCTCACCCCATTGCTGTAAAATCACATCCGTATATGGCTTCACCCATTCCTGCTTACCAAAGCGAGATTGGAAACTAATAGCCCATTCATGCTCATGTAAATGCAAGGCCTCAGCCACCAATTTCGCTGTCATGCGACAACGATCAGCATAGGGATCGCCTTTATCCGCATAAGGTTGTGGAATCCCATGAAAAGACATCAATAATTTTTCAGCTTTACCATATTTGGTTTGATAATTTAAAACACTATCAGCCAATGCCTGAATAAACATTGGATGTTGATAATAATCTTTAATTAACGTGAACCCAGGTAAATGGCGTTGTTTGGGAATCCATTTTGCAACAGCATCATAAAGAGGGGCTGTTGATGTAGCTGAATATTGCGGAAACAAGGGTAAAAGAATGACATGCTCTTGCGGATCTTTTTCAAGTTGCTCAAAAACAGTATAAATACTCGGTTGCCCATAGGTCATTGCGGCTACAACCGTGAGGTCAAATTGATGATTCTCATCTGTTAAGCGTTGTTTAATCAATTGTGTTTGCTCAAGTACGATTTCACGCATCGGAGAATCTTTTGACCACACGGAAGCATAAGCCTCAGCCACTCGTTTGGGACGGAATGTCAGGACAAATAAATGTAAAATAATCCACCAAATCGGTTTGGGGATTTCAATGACTCGTGTATCTGATAAAAATTGTTTTAAGAATCGGCGTACTGCGGGCACAGTGGCTTCGTCTGGTGTACCTAAATTTGCTAAAATCACAGTCACTTTTGGTTTTGGTGTAGCTGACATAGATCGCTTCCGCTATAACTGAATTTCTTCAATTACTTTAGCAGTTTTATCATTATTTTTTAAATGGAATTAATGCATAGTCTTCATTTGAAAAACTCGATTACTATCTAAAATATTACTTTCCAAGAGCTTCTGACCTTTCTGAGTTAATTGCCATAACATCCGTTGGCGATCATCACGCCCAGTTGGCATAATCCATTCATTCTGACGCATCTGCATCTTAATCTCATGCAATGCACGAATATTAATTTGCGCACGAGAAACTGCATGCGCTCTTGGCATTTCTACACGCGCATCTTCCAAACCTGTTTCATTCAAATATTCATTCATACGTTTAGAAAAATATTCTTCAGGTGTTGGGATCACAAAAGACGAACCCAATACATTGAGTAATTGTGCCCATGTCATTTTACGAAATGGTTTAACTTCTTTGAAATTACCATCTTGATAAGCATGCATACGATATTCAAATGAATACAGCTCATGCATTGAAACCTTAAGCACAGTCGAAATTGGATCAGCTTCGCGACTTCCCATCTCTGTTTCGAGTTGTTTGACTTTGGCACGTAAAGTATCGATCTCATCTTGTAAAACCTGTGTGTTTTGTGGGCGCACCCACCCTACTACAGGATAACGCTCTAACATTTGTGGCATGTTTGAACGCACCGCAAGTTCTAAATCACGTAAGGTACGGTAGCTAAAGACTTGGTCAACTTCATGTTGGAGTTGCTTTCTAAATTCTTTAAATTTTTCTTTTAATTCTGGCTTATTGTCATGCAAGTTAGACTCACGAGATTCAGGGTCTTCATGCATAAATACAATAACGGGCTTCTGTTTGGTCATCGCATAAATATATTCCAGATGCATATAACCGACACCCGAAACAGATTGTTCTCCGTACTGACTACCTAACAAGATCACAACGTAATCACAGTCATCAATCTGACGACGAGCAATCGAAGTACTTAATGGTGTACGTTGTTCTAAGCCCCATGAAAAGAAACCCATACCCACTAAAGTCTGAGTCAAAACCGCTCGTTCTGGTTGCATTTCATTGCCAGACGTAGAAATAAACACTTGATAACGAGTATCTTGCATAGGCTAAGCCCCAATTCACTTATCAATAATTTTAAGCTATTTTGCTTAAATTTTATTAATAGATAACCCAGATAAAACCCCAAATATGGTTATACTTTAATCACTTAAGAGTAATATCATCTAAATTTCGAATCGTCCATGTTAGTTGTTCTGGTAGTAGGTGTTTGAGTACTAATGTTAACTCAATCGCATTATTACCGCTGACATAACACTCAATACGTGTAATATTATGACTTATTTTGTCACATAATAACCTATTTTTTATCAAAATATATGCAGTTTGTCGTGCGACTGCCTGCCCAGAGTCAATTAATCTTAATTTTTCACCAAAAACCTGACGAATCGCATGTTTAAGAAATGGATAATGCGTACAACCCAACACTAAAAAATCCGCACCCTGAGTCACGACAGGCTGCAAGATTTCTTCCAAAACACTCAAACAACCTTGACTCATTTGCTGCCCAGATTCAACAAAAGGCACCAGTTCTAAACTTGTTACAGCTAAAACTTTCACTCCCGCAGGCTCAGCAAATTTCATCACAACATCTTTGATCAACTGACCACGAAATGTTGCTGGTGTTGCAAGCACTGCGACCACTTTGGACTGTGTCTGAATGACCGCAGGTTTTAATGCTGGAACTAACCCAACGATCGGGAAACGTTCGCCATAATGCTCACGTAAATAATCCAAACTAAACGCCGAAGCCGTATTACAAGCAACCACCGCGATTTTACAGCCTTGACGATAAAGCCATTCAATTGCTTGTGCTGTTAATTGACGAATTTCCTGATCTGAACGAGCACCATATGGAACATGAGCGGTATCTGCATAATAGAGAATACGTTCATTTGGCAAATGTTGAGCAATTTCTTGTGCAATCGACAATCCGCCTACTCCCGAATCAAAAACCCCAATCGGTGCATCTGAAGATGCATGCGGCATAGGATTTAATAAGAAAGGTATAGGTTGAATTGCTGTCATACACACATAAGCACTTGTCTATCTAATCTTTTAAGCTTAAACCTCAGGTGCTCAAATGCAAGACCAAATCACCACTTTTTAATGTTAAAACTGTTTCACCTTGTACATTTTCAGACAAAGAACCGTAGTTCACGAGATGATAAAAACTTTGGCGTTGAATCAACGCATTGATCCCAAAACGGACATGGACATAAGGACGTAACTCCCCCGCATATTCGCGCATAAAAATAGGATGCTTTTCATCCACAATGATCACATCTTGATTGATTGTTGTCAGTTGCAAATAAAGTTTATTTTCAATCTCAATTTGATCCACCTGATTGATCAATAAAGGCTCATCTTCAACCTCAATTTCAATTTGCTCAACAGGTGTCTTGAGATAAAATTTACCATCCTCTTTCCATAGCACCGTACTAAATAAATCCAATAGCGCTTGTCGCTTGATCAATTGACCTTCGTGCCACCATTCTCCATTGGCTTTTACCTGTAAATTCATCTTGCCACAATGATTTGGATGCCATTGGTCTAAAGGTGGGATTGACCTTTTGTGACTTTGCTGTACATCTTTTAAGTATTGTGAAATGTTCATTAAGTTTCTATCATCAGGAAACACGATTTTTCCCTGATTTTCTAAAGGGTTTAGTGGAGAATCATTTTCATTTATCATAGTTTATGCCTTGCTGACGAGAAAATATGACCGCTCAGCCAATTGGCGAGATCAAGGTTTAAAACTATACTATCCCAAACGTTTGCAAGCACAATCATAACATTTGTGTTTGGCAATTCAGAACACTCATGGCAGCGCCGAATCGCAATATTACGGTTGCCACCCTTAAAAATATGAGGAGTCCTACATGGAACACATCGAACGTGAAGCGATGGAGTTTGACGTAGTGATCGTAGGCGCAGGCCCTGCGGGTTTATCTGCTGCGATTAAAATTCGTCAATTAGCGATTGAAAACAACCTACCTGATCTTTCTGTATGTGTTGTTGAAAAAGGCTCTGAAGTAGGTGCGCATATCCTTTCTGGTGCTGTACTTGAACCACGTGCCATGAATGAATTGTTTCCGAACTGGAAAGAAGAAGGTGCGCCATTAAACGTTCCTGTAACGGACGACGAAACCTATTTCTTACTCTCTGATACCAAAGCACAAAAAATGCCGTATTGGATGGTACCAAAATCAATGCATAACGAAGGGAACTATGTCATTTCTCTTGGTAATGTTGTGCGTTGGTTAGGTCAAAAAGCTGAAGAACTTGAAGTTTCTATCTTCCCAGGTTTTGCTGCTTCTGAAGTACTTTACCATGAAGATGGTACGGTAAAAGGGATTCAAACAGGTGATATGGGGATTGGCAAAAATGGTGAGCCAACACATAACTTCACGCCTGGTTATGAACTGCATGCAAAATATACCTTGTTTGCTGAAGGTTGCCGTGGTCACCTCGGTAAGCGTTTAATTGCAAAATATAATCTTGATAAAGATGCTGATCCACAACATTACGGGATCGGGATTAAAGAACTTTGGGAAATCGACCCAGCTAAACACAAACCAGGTCTAGTCATGCATGGTGCGGGTTGGCCTTTATCTGAAACTGGTTCTGCTGGTGGTTGGTGGCTATACCACGCTGAGAACAACCAAGTAACTTTAGGTATGATCGTAGACTTATCTTACGAAAATCCAAATATGTATCCATTTATGGAAATGCAACGTTGGAAAACACACCCAACCATTAAGCAATTCCTAGAAGGTGGTAAGCGTATTTCTTACGGTGCACGTGCGGTTGTGAAAGGTGGTTTCAACTCTTTACCTAAACTGACTTTCCCAGGCGGTTGCTTAATTGGTGATGATGCTGGTTTCTTGAATTTCTCAAAAATCAAGGGCTCACATACAGCAATGAAGTCAGGTATGCTGTGTGGTGAAGCAGTATTCGAAGCGATTGCTGCTGGCGTAGAAAAAGGTGGTGATCTTGCGATTGCTCGCGCGCTTGAAGGTGATGACCATTTTGCTAAAGAGTTAACTGCTTATACAGATAAGTACAATAATTCTTGGTTAAAAGAAGAGTTATATCAAGCGCGTAACTTTGGTCCAGCAATGCACAAGTTTGGTACTTGGATTGGTGGTGCATTTAACTTTATCGATCAAAATATCCTTAAAGTCCCATTTACGTTACACGATTTAAAACAAGACTTTGCTGCGCTTAAAACTGTAGATGCATCAACGTTCAAACCAAACTATCCAAAACCAGATGGTAAGTTGACCTTTGACCGTTTATCTTCAGTCTTCGTATCGAATACAGTACATGAAGAAAACCAGCCTGCTCACTTGAAGCTGACTGATCCATCAGTGCCAGTGAATGTAAACTTACCAAAATGGGATGAGCCTGCTCAACGCTACTGCCCTGCTGGTGTTTATGAAATCATGGAAAATGATGATGGTTCTAAGCGCTTCCAGATCAATGCAGCAAACTGCGTACACTGTAAGACTTGTGACATCAAAGATCCATCACAAAACATTACTTGGGTAACTCCTGAGGGTGGTGGTGGTCCTAACTACCCGAATATGTAATATCATTCAAAAATCCGAGTTTAGACTCGGATTTTTTATTTCTTAAATTTAGCGCAACAATGAAAGTGCAATCATCCACATCACCACCCCAATGATCCCATCAAGCAATTTCCATGCTTTCGGATTGGCAAAAACAGGACGTAGCAAACGAGCACCAAAACCCAGACTAAAAAAGAACAAGAAAGACGCAGAAACAGCTCCTGCTGCAAACGCCACTTTATCAGTATATTGTGCTGAAATTGAGCCGAGCAACACCACTGTATCTAAATAGACATGTGGATTTAACCAAGAAAAACTCAAACATAACATCAAAGTTTGTGCCAATGTTGTAGTCGGTTGTATTGAAGCAACGAGACCACTATTGGATTTATAGGCGTTATAAAAACTACGTAAGCCGTAAATAAATAGGAAGGCAGCACCAAAATATTTCATGACTTGAATCAGCCCTACCTGCTGACTCAAAATCGATGCAAAACCGAAGACACCAAAGCAAATCAAAACTGCATCGGATAATGCACAAACAAGGCAAACCCAAAACACATGTTGCTTTAACAACCCCTGTTTCAATACAAAAGCATTTTGTGCGCCAATCGCTAGAATTAAAGAGAAACCTAACAATAAACCTGAAATATATGTAGAAACCAAAACTTAGCCTTTTTGTACTAAGTAACGATATTCGGTATGACTATTTGCATCGAGGCTTTCTTCTTTAAGCAGTAACTCATGCCCAAGATGCATACAAAATTTTGGAATATCCCATGAGGTAGAAGGGTCTGTGGCAAGTACCTCAACAATATCACCTGATTTTGCTTTACGAATCGCTTGATGCAACATCATGACTGGCTCAGGGCAACGCAAGCCTCTAGTATTCAGTTGAACCGCAGGAAGTTGAGGTTGTTCAGACATCATCATACTCATCTATTTTAATGTTCATATTTTACCATAAAGTCATCAGATAAAAATCCTCAACCGCCTTTTAGAAAACTGTACGTTTATTACATAGTTTTATTGATGCATATCCGCTTTTTCTTCGGTATGATGAAAATCATCTAATTGATATAGAGAGTCTTTAGGAAAGATCATGATCGAGGAATCCAGTCCGTCGTGGGGTATGCGTGGCTTAAGAAAATGGTTAGGTACTGCACCTGAAACCCGCGATGAATTACTCAAGTTAGTTCAAGACTCACGTCGCTTTTTAGAACCAGATACAGTGGCGATGCTTGAGGGCGTACTTGATCTCCCAGCAACAAAGATTCGAGAAGTGATGACGCCACGCACAGCGATTATCAGCTTACAAGAAGATGATCAACTGCTAGATATTTTGGATGTACTGATTGATTCTGCACATTCACGTTTCCCCGTGTTTTCAGCAGATCAAAGCGATAATGTGGTCGGTATTTTATTAGCGAAAGACCTTTTACCTTTCCTAACCGAGCGTCATGTCAAAGTTGATATTCATTCACTGATGCGCCAACCTGTCTTCGTGCCTGAAAGCGCTCGTTCAGATCAAGTCTTGCGTATGTTAAAAAATACACAAACACATATCGCGATTGTGATTGATGAATATGGTTCAACCTCTGGCTTAGTCACACTTGAAGATATTCTTGAAGAAATTGTGGGCGAGATTGAAGATGAACATGATATTGCCGATGAAGAAGCACTGTATATCGTCCCAGATAATGACCCAACCACAGCAAATACGTGGATCGTGCAAGCACTTACACCAATTGAACATTTCAATACTATTTTAGATGCAGATTTTTCTGACGATGAAGTTGAAACTATGGGCGGTTTACTGCTGCAAGAGATTGGTTTAGTCAGCGATTTACAAGGTCAAACCATTGAGCTTGGCGATTGGCAATTTACCATTATTGAAGCAGATGCACGCACTATTCATCTGATTCGAGCTGTCCGTCAATGAGAAGCTATTTTGAAAAGCTATTAAATTTATCTCAACCACAAAAACAAGTTCCTTTTGTTTTTCCACTTCTGATTGCGCTGATTTCAGGTGCAATCTTTAGTTTGGCATTAGCACCGTATTATTTCTGGTGGTTAGCGATCTTATCACCCGCATTACTTTATGCGGTTCTACGTCAACGTAGCCCGAGACAAGCTTTTGCTTTAGGTTGGGCTTATGGTTTTGGTTTATGGTTTGTGGGTGCATTTTGGCTCTATACCTCGATCCATACCTATGGTGATACCAACGCATTTTTAAGCATTTTAATGATTGCCTTTATGGCAACTGCAATGGGCTTATTTAGTGCTTTTCAAACTTGGTTGTACCGCCGCTTTTTCCCTGAAACCCCCTTAACCTTTGCCCCTATTTGGGTATTATTCGAATGGGCAAAGACTTGGGTCTTCACAGGCTTTCCATGGCTGTTTGCAGGCTATGCATTTACTGAACGATTATTAGATGGTTATGCACCTTTATTTGGTGTCTATGCCGTTTCTTTCGTTGTGATTGTACTTGCCTGTGCCCTTGTTGAAATTTTAAATCGTCGTTGGTTTTGGGCTGTTCCTTCAGCGCTGCTAGTGTTAGGCGCATGGGGCTCTGGATTCATTCAATTTGTTCAACCCAAAACAGCCAAACCGCTAAGTGTGTCATTGATTCAAGGTAATATTCCTCAAGACCTCAAATGGTTGACTGAATATCAAATTAAGACCCTAGAAATCTATGCCACCCTCACCCGTGCTGAATGGGGACGTGATCTCATTGTTTGGCCTGAATCCTCTATTCCATTATTTCAAACCGATATTCCAGAGTTTTTAAAAGCAATGGATACTCAAGCAAAAAAAGCGGATAGCGCTTGGGTAACAGGGATTCCTTATTGGGATATGCCTAAGTCTCAGCAAGTCGGTGAGCCACTGTATTACAACAGTATTATGGCATCAGGCAGTGATTCACATGGCTTATATAAGAAGCAACGTCTTGTGCCCTTTGGTGAATATATTCCATTATCAGGTATGCTGAAATGGGTTTTACCCGCGATGCAAAATGATATCAGTATGAGTGGTTTCTCACGTGGGGAAGCAGACCAAAAGCCGCTCACCATCAAAGGACATGCACTTGCTGCTGCCATTTGTTATGAAGTGGCTTATCCAAACCTCACCCGTCGCAATGCAACAAATAGTGATTTTTTAATCACCGTATCAAATGATGCTTGGTTCACGGGTACAGCAGGCCCTTGGCAACATTTACAAATGGTACAAATGCGTGCCAAAGAAAATGGGCGTTGGTTTATTCGCGCGACCAATACGGGTGTGACAGCGTTTATTGATCACAATGGGCATATTGTGAAACAAGCTCCTTTAGATCAGGAATTTGTATTACGTGGTGATTTACCTGCTATGCAAGGGCAAACGCTATATAACCGTTTGAGTGATTATCCAATTCTGATTTTTTCAGTTTTTTTACTCATTTTGGGTTGGATTTATCGTCCACGCAAAGTCGATATTTCGTTTAAATCACGAAGATAAATAATAGAAACCTTATTTCCCAGATGTTCATCGAACTCTGGGAAATAAACAATAAGAACAGATATCTGCATATTGAATAGTAATTTTCATTAATAATAACTATTTTTATTTGTAGTACTTCATGATAAATTAATTCTGCTCATCATAAAGCCGTAAACGTTTACGTCAATCAACGTGCCAACATATCTCCAACAATGCTTGGGGCTATTTGATCATGATATTTTTTTATCGTGATTAGGCACTGGCGTTTGTTGGTTTACGGAGTAAAAAATGCAGAATTCAAAATCTTCTTTTAATTTTCAAAAGATTCCAAATCGTTACGCTTCAATTGTTTTACCTTTCTTCTTATCCATTATTATGACCTTTATTGTGTCATGTATTAGTACGCTCAAAAGTATGGGCTTTGAGCAGTTCTCTTTTACGATGTGGATGTCAGCTTGGGGAATTTCATGGCTAATCGCTTTTCCTGTTTTGCTTTTAGTCCTGCCAGTCGTTCGTAAAATGACAATCATATTGGTTCAACCTACTTAGAATATAGGCAATAAAAAACGTAGATTTTATATCTACGTTTTTAAATCAAGCGATCTAAAATATTTAAATTAGGATAGAGAATTGTACCGATAAATAAGCCACTAAACTCGATAAAAATAACATTGGGATATAACGGTAGGCATTAAATAACAATTGTTCATATTTAGAAATCAGCTCATGATTATTCCAAACACTGGTTTTTAAAGCACTTAAAAAACAAAGCACAAACCATGCACTCAACATACTCAGCGCAAAAAAACCAATCATTATTTGGCTACTACCCTCAGTCGTTTGCCATAAGGACAAAGCACCTTCACTCATCGGTAATAGGCTTAAAATGAACAACACAGATTTCAGCATTGCCCAATGAAACTGATTGAGTTCATCTAACACAAGAAATGCTTTCATCTGTTCTCTCCATACCTGATTTAAATGGTCTGAATTTATTATGCAAAGCTTTGATCTTAATAAGAAGTCTATTTTTCTGCATAATTTATTTTTCTTGTAACTATTAAACATGGGAATAATTCTTATTATAAATCTCAATATGCACAATATTTTTAATTTTATATTTTTCAAATACTTGCATTAAAAACTCAATTAAAAAACATTATCACTTCATTCCCTATTTATTTTATTTAAAAATGAAGTGATATTGCCTTATTTAAAAATTATGGCTGATAATAAATATCTGCATCATTACCTTCACCACCTTCTTTACCATCTGCTCCAAATGAATATAAATCAAATGCGCGACCTTCACGACCTGGAATCACATACTGAACATCATTTTCCCAACTGTCTTTTGGATAACCACCTTTAACATAACCACCTGGCAACCAGTTTTTAGCGACCGCAGGTTTGTTGACCAAAGCATCTAAACCACCATCTTGCATGGATGGGTAACGACCATTATCCAATTTATACTGATCCAAAGCGCCAGCAACGCCTTTGAGCGTAATACTCGTCGTATCAACTTTGGCTTTTTCACCACGTCCCATTACGTTCGGAACGATTAATGCAGCCAAAACACCTAAAATTACAATAACAACCATCACTTCAATGAGTGTAAATCCAGACTGTTTGTTCATCATCTTACGCTGCATTTTTTGCTTATTCATATCCATCTCTTTCATGTCACTCATCAGATCATATTGTTCATATTAATAATTGGCAACATGACCGCAATCACAATCACCAATACAATTGCTGCCATAAAAATCAGCATCAACGGCTCGAGTAAAGCCAATAAAGTTGAGATAAACGTCGTTACCTCACGATCTTGCATGGTTGAAGCTCGATCTAACATTCGATCTAATTCACCAGAAGCTTCACCACTTCGAATCATTTGTACCATCATTGAGGGAAAATAACCGCAACGCTCCAATTGTGTTGCCAAATTACCACCTTCTGTTACACGCTCCATCGCCACTTCAATTGCATCACGAATCACCCAGTTATTACTGACTTCCGCACCGATACGTAAAGCTTCAACCAATGGTACGCCTGAGCGAGTTAAAATCGATAAGGTACTGGCAAAACGTGCTGCATTTATACCACGTGAAAGTTTACCAAATAGTGGCAACCTGAGTGTTAATCGGTCAAAGGCATAATGCCCTGCGGTTGTTCTTAGAAAGCGGGTAAATAGAATGATCGCAATAAAAGCGAGAATCAGCATTCCGATCCATGTATGTCGAATAAAGGCACTCGCTTTCATGAGCGCTACGGTAATCCAAGGCAAGGCTTCTTTACTTTGCTCAAAAGTTTTGACGATCTCAGGTACAACATAGGTCATCAAGCCCATCACAATCCCGAATGACATCAGCATGAGGACTATTGGATAAATCATCGCACCCTGAATTTTCTTTTGCATCGCAAAACGGTTTTCAGTGTAGTCTGAGAGCTGATCTAAAATCAGATCGAGGTGCCCAGAGCGTTCGCCTGCCGCAACCGTTGCAATATAAAGCTCAGGGAAACGACCTGCTTGTTGCATACTTTGTGCTAATGAATGCCCTTCCAAAACCTTGGAACGCACCGCAATCAATAAGTTTTGTACATGAGTCTTTTCACTTTGTTTACTGACCGCACGTAATGCTTCTTCCAATGGAATCCCCGCAGCAACCAAAACTGAAAGTTGGCGCGTCATCAATGCGAGGTCATAAGCACTAAAGCTTTTTGCAAACCAAGAACGCTGTTGTTGTTTATCTTTTTGCTCAACGGCATCGACCGCAATGGGTGTCCATGCTTTATCTCGCAACTGTTGACGAATTTGGCGTGCAGAATCCCCTTCAAGCACACCTTTATGTTGCTTTCCAGAAGCATCAAGAGCAGTAAATTGATAAGCAGGCATGGTTCTGTTGTAATTGTCCCAAAATAGTTGTCGTTACTGTTGCATCCGTGTCGTGGAATCATTCATATTCATTTATGTTTATCAACATAACGCACTGCACTTTAGCATAATTCCATGACATGCAGTCATGCCATTTTACACGTGATTGAAGCCTTTATGCCTACCCCAAATTCTAACGCTATTCTGTACCGTATTCGAGTTGCAATACCCGTTTATGTGTATGACACGTTTGACTATACGGTCAGTGCTGAGCAATACGATCAAGCACAGGTTGGCGCACGTGTTGCGATTTCATTTGGTCGGCAAAATCTGATTGGAATCATTACTGAAAAAGTTGATCCCAATGACCTATTCACAGGGCAATTCAAACTTAAAGCCATCACGGAATTACTCGATCAGGAATCAATTCTAGATCAACAAGTTTTAACTTTGTTGACATGGTCAGCACAATATTACCAATTCCCAATTGGTGAGGTCATGCAAAGCGCCTTACCTTCGCTACTAAGGCAAGGACGAGCTTTAGATATTCTATTTCATCAATGGAAAATTATCCCAAATGACAACCCTGATGCTTTATTAAAACGTTCTCAAAAACAATATGATGCTTACCAAATTCTCAAACTACATCTACATGGTACAACCGAAAATATTTTAAATCTCAGTGGTATCGAAACAGCTACACTCAAAGCACTAGAGAAAAAAGGTCTGGTTGAATGTTGTCTTGAACCACATGATTTCACCCCAACACCTGTGCAATTGGCTCAAGTTCCCTTAACACCGAATGAAGATCAGAAAAAATCCATTCAGCAAATCCTAAAAGCACTCCATCATTATCAAGCATTTTTACTTGATGGCTTGACAGGCAGTGGTAAGACTGAAGTCTATTTGCAAGTCATGTATGACGTGTTAAAACAAGGCAAACAAGTGCTGGTGTTAGTCCCTGAAATTGGTCTCACACCTCAAACCGTTGCTCGTTTTAAATCACGTTTTCATTGTGATGTAGCGTTATTGCACTCAGGTTTAAATGACTCGAAGCGTTTACAGGCATGGCAACAGGCTCAAACAGGTAAAGCCTCGATTATTATTGGCACTCGCTCTGCGACCTATACGCCACTGCCTCGATTAGGTTTGATCATCCTTGATGAGGAACATGATCTCTCGTATAAGCAACAAGAAGGTTTCCGTTACCATACCCGTGATGTGGCGTTATATCGTGGGCATTTGCAAGGCTGTCCCGTCATTCTCGGTTCTGCCACCCCGAGTATTGATAGCTATCATTTGGTGGAATCAGGCAAGTTGCACTTGCTTGAACTAAATCAACGTGCGGGTGTTGCTGTTTTACCAAAAATGCATGTCATTGATTTAAAAATTGCCAAAAAGAAGCATGGCATCAGTCAAAGCTTACTTGAGCAGATCAAACACACCCTAGAGCGTAAAGAACAGGTACTCATCTTTTTAAATCGACGTGGTTATGCTCCTGTTTTGATGTGTGAAAGCTGCGGTTGGCAAGCCAATTGCCCACATTGTGATGCGCACTTTACCCTACACGCTCAGCCCTATCATTATTTGCATTGCCACCATTGCGGTACCATCAATCGTCTTCCGGAGCATTGTCCTGCATGTCAAAAACAAAGCTTAAAAACCATAGGTGCAGGAACAGCAAAACTTGAAGAACACTTACAAGAATTGTTTCCCCACAATGAAGTGATTCGAGTCGATCGAGACAGCACCAGTCGAGTCGGCAGTTGGCAGAAGATTTATGACCGTATTCAACAAAATAAACCCAGTATTTTATTGGGCACGCAAATGCTCGCCAAAGGTCATCACTTCCCTCATGTCACTTTAGTTGCCATTTTAGATATTGATGCAGGCTTGCTCAGCGTCGACCCTCGTGCGCCTGAACGAACTGCACAACTGATTGTACAAGTAGCAGGGCGCGCTGGTCGTGGTGAACATAAAGGTAGTGTCTATTTACAAAGCTTGCGTCCCGATCACCCGATGTTGACGACGTTAATTGAGCATGACTACCGTACTGTCGCCAAACAAATGCTGGCTGATCGCAAGATTGCCATGCTCCCCCCGTATCGTTATGCAGTATTGATTCGGGTTGAATCTAAGGATCGAGACTATAGCCAACAATTTTTAGCGGACATTGCGCAACAATTACGGACAATCGCTGGCGATATCGTGGATATTTGGGGGCCAATTCCTGCACCGATGGAACGTAAAGCAGGACGCTATAGGGCGCATATGGTGATTTTGTCTGCCGATCGTGCAAAACTGCATTTCTATTTACGTCAGTGGTGGCAGCAAGTGGTACATTTACCGCGTCAGCATCTGCTGAGACTCTCGATTGATGTTGATCCACAAGAGTTTAGTTAATTGAATAGTCTGATGTGAAAAGCGATCAAGTGCTTTTTCAAAGAGGATTGATACTGCATTTCACTTGATCACCCATCCTTCGTGATCGAGACTGGTAACATGAATATTGCTTATCCAACATACATTTGAGATCAACGACGTAACGTATTCTCCCACTGAGTTAAAAATGATGTTTCCAACCATCATATTTCAGATACTATTTTTACATGCGACTCATTTGAGTTAGTCTGAACCTAATAGAAAAATTTGAGGCATTCAATGTCTTTACTGCTACCGATCATTTTTTTACTGGCTGCAACTTTAATTTTTGTTCCTCTAGCAAAACGCTACATCGGCACTCCTGTTTTGGGTTATCTCATGGCAGGACTTTTACTTGGCTCAAGTATTTTAGGACTTATTGAAGATGTACAATTCATCAACCAACTCTTGCTCTTGGGCATGATGATGGTGATGTTTTGGATCGGTTTTAGCTTTCGACCACAACAACTTTGGCTAGAACGTCATGCGATTCTGAAAAATAGTGGTACACAACTTGCGTTCATTGCGACCCTACTCATCAGTATCTGTTATTTATACTTGCATGACTTGCTCACCAGTATCATTCTTGGACTTGCCTTAGCCTTTTCTTCAGTTGTATTAACTCAACAATTACTTCAACAAAAACAGCAACTCAATAGCAAACTTGGACAAGCAAGCTTAGCCACCTTGCAATTTCAAGCTTTTATTGCTGTGATCTTCATTTCACTCTTTCCTTTACTTGAAGATACTGCTTCCACACGACACGGTATTGCTTATTTTGCTGCGATTATTGCGACCATTTCAGGTTTGTTTTTAGCAAGTCGTTATGTAGTTCGACCAGCTTTCCGATTTTTAGCAGGTAGAGGCAGTATTCAATTAATCCCCGTTTTGAGTTTATTGATTGTGCTCTCTGTTATTTTAATTATGGAGGTTCTCAATATTCATGTTTTGATTGGTGCATTTTTAGCAGGATTACTCTTAACTGAGACCGAGTTTAAAGCTGAAGTTGAACGGATTATTCAGCCTTTTAAAGAGCCGATGGTTGGGCTATTTTTCCTTACGATTGGCTTAGGACTTTCACTTGAGCCTTTAAGGCAATCCCCATTATTCATTTTAGGTTCGATTTTCGGTTTGGTCTTGATCAAAGTTGCTGTTATTGCCGCGATGAGTTATTACCAGCAACGCCATGCCAAACTGAGTACGCTTTTTGCACTCACACTTGCGCAAAGTGGTGAACTGGCTTTTATTTTGCTCAAACTGGCAGAAAGTGAAAATTTAATCACCAACAATTTAGTGACATCTAGCTTACTGATCATCTTTGGTTCTATGTTACTAACCCCACTCCTGTATTGGCTATTTGATACAAAAATTTCACCAAGACTAAATAAACAAGTTGCTGTACAAATTGAAGATATTCCACAGCACCCTATTTTAATTATCGGTTTCGGTCGTTTTGGGCAAGTGGTTGCACGTACTTTACATGCGCAAGGCAAACGGTTTAGTGTGATTGATAGTAATCAACCTGATGCCCATTTTATTGAGCAATATGGACATCGTTTCTTTGATGCTGATGTCACTCAAGTCGAAAATCTACGCTCCGCAGGTATCGAATATTGCAAATTATTGATTCTTGCAATTGATGATGTTGAAGACAGTATGAATTTGACACGTCACCTTCGTTTAAATTATCCAGATTTAACTTTATTTGTCCGTGCGCGTGATCGACACCACACCCATTTACTCCATGATTTAGATGTACTGCATATTTGGCGTGAAACCTATGCTTCATCATTAGCACTGGCTCAGCAGGCACTGATCCAAACTGGGCTTTCAGTTGAAGAAGCTCAAGCTCAAATTGCATTATTTAAACAAGAAGATGAACGATTACTTGAACAGCAACATTGGATTCACCTAGAAGAAGAGTGTATTGAAAATTATCCAAATGCGATGGCAGAGCTCGAGTATTTGTTTGAAAACACAAAAGCTTTCGTGTCAAATCGCACGAGCAGTGATCAAAACATACAAAGTGATGCAAATTCACTCAATGGAACATCTTGAGTTTTGGCAAACTGACACCATTATTGACTGCATAACCATGCCCTTTTTATAAAGCCCAGAGTGCTTTACAAGGCAAAGCGTTGCTTTGTTTTCCCCTGAGGGGATACTGGAGAAAAATATGTCTGATTTACGCCAACGCTTTTTTATCGAAGATTGCCCTATTCGTGGTGAAGTCGTTCATTTAGAAGAAACACTACAAACCATTTTGGCGCAACGTGAATATATGCCTGCGGTACAAAGCCTATTGGGTGAAATGTTAAGTGCAATTGCCCTACTTGCAAGTACATTGAAAATCCGTGGTTGTATTAGCTTACAAATTCAAGCAAGTGGCACATTCAAATGGGCTATGGCGGAATGCAACCATTTAGGTGAAGTTCGTGCCTTAGCTGATTATGAGGAAGATCCACGCTTTGTCGAAGGCACGGACAGTCGTACTGTGCTTGCTGCCTTAATCAATCCAGTATTGTTTATTAATATTGAACCTGAACACGGCGAACGTTATCAAGGTATCGTACCGCTTGATCAACCGACTTTGGCAGGTTGTTTGACTCAATATTATGATCTGTCTGCACAGATTCCGACGCATATCGTATTAGCAACCAATAGTAAACGTTCAGGTGGCTTATTGATTCAATTGCTTCCACGCAATGACGAAGAAGAGCAAAAGTTAGTCGATGAAGACTTATGGCCACGTTTAACCATGTTGACTGAAACCCTGAAACCAGAAGAACTGACTGATCTTTCAGCCAATGAAATTCTATATCGCCTTTACAACGAAGAAGAAGTGCGTTTACCTGAAGTCGAGCAGTTAAAGTTTGGTTGTACCTGCTCAAAAGAACGCTGTGCCAATGCCCTGATTCAGATTGGCGTTGATGCAGTACATGAAACTTTAGAAGCACAAAACCCAATTCAAATGGATTGCCAATTCTGTAATACCCGTTATGAGTTTTCAGCAGAAGAAGCTTTAGGTTTGTTTGGTGAGCATTTGAGTTAACCCCAAATAACTCCTGTGTTATAGACACATGGGAGTTATTTCATTCATCAATACAACTGGTCTTTATCATTGCCTGATTCCAAATATTTTCAAATGCTTCTTTTTATATGATTTCAATAATAATTTGTGGATCAGCTTCTATTACGTCTTTAAATAACCAATTATATTTTGAGCTAAAACTAAAATATTCAAGCCCATCAATACTTAAACACTCTCACTAACCACCTCTAAAAACTTCGATTTTACGAATTTCTTCAATTTCATCATTTAGTTCTCCATAGATTAAACACGGCTCATCAACAAAATCATGAATCCATTGCACTTCCAATATTGCATCAATGCCCCTCAGTAAATTAAGTTAGCTGTTGCTCTTTCAATTTTTTGAAACAAGATCAAAACACAACACCTCTATCCTTTCTGTCTCAATCATCAAATAATAGAACGAAAAGCAATAGATTAGATGATAAGTAATGGCAAAAAATTATTATGAAGAGCTGGGTGTTTCCAGAGATGCCGCAGCAGATGAAATCAAAAAAGCCTATCGAAAACTGGCGCGTAAATATCATCCAGACATTAGTAAAGAAACTGATGCTGAAGCCAAAATGCAAGCCATTAATGTCGCTTATGACACCTTAAGTAATCCCGAAAAAAAAGCGGAATACGATCAAATGTTAGATCATCCACAGGGCTTTTCCAATTTCGGACAAGGCAATCAAAGTGGCTTTGATGGCTCACAGTTCTATCGTCAAAGTTCAGGCGATGGTGCAGACTTTAGTGGTTTTGAAGACTTATTTGGTCGCTTTGGTTCAGGCTTTGGTGGCGGGCAACAACGTTCGCAACGCCAGCAACGTAACCATCGAGGTGAAGATCAACATGCCAGTATTCAAATTGATTTAGAGATTGCCTACCACGGTTCAACTCAACAAATCACACTACAAATCCCAACCTATAATGTGTATGGTGAACCAGAAGTACAGCGTAAAACCCTAGAGGTCAAAATTCCAAAAGGAATGAAAGAGGGTCAACAAATCCGCTTAAATGGTCAAGGACAAAGTGGTATCAATGGCGGTGAAAATGGCGATCTGTATATTGAAATCCAATATAAAGATACCGACCGAATCCGAGTTGAAGGGGCTGATGTTTATCAAACCATTGATGTGAGTCCTTGGGAAGCAGGCTTAGGGCAAAGCATCGAAGTCAATACTCCTGCTGGGCAGCTCAAAGTCAATTTACCGAAAAATGCCAAAAATGGACAACAACTACGTCTCAAAGATAAAGGAATACCAAACAAAACCGCAGGGCATTTATACCTGATTATTAATATTGTTTTACCGCCAGCGCACAATGAACAAGAGCAACAGGCTTATCAACAATTTGCCGATGCCTTTCCTTCATTCCGACCTCGTGCCTCATAAGGAGTAAGCTCATGACAACCATTCAATACAAAGAAATTCAATATAACGGTCACTACCAAGTTGAAATCATTGATGAACAATTGGCACTTGATCTTGAGCATTTTGCAGAGGCATGTGGTCAAAGTACTGATTGGGTCTTAAAACTGATTGATTACGATATATTACAGATCAAAGTCGATCCGCAAAGTTATCAATTTATTGGTGAGGATGTCGCTCGGGCACGTCGAGCCTATCGTTTACAACGTGATTTCGATGCAAGCTTATCTGCCGTTGCAATCATGCTTGACTTAATTGATGAAGTACAACAACTCCGCAAGCAGCTCAAACACTTTCATTAAGCCATCATATCGATATCAATGACTAGACTAAACTCATTATTTCAGTTTAGTCATTTTCTCGACTTCTTTTAGCGTTTGCTTAATCGGCTCATAATCCAAGAACCATAACAAATTAACATTGCGCTGTTTATGCTGTTGTGCCAGTAAATCAATCACACTACGCTCACCACGTCCAACCAAATGTTGCTGATAAAAGTAGTACAGTAATACCACCGTGCTCATCATCATCACCGCGAGCATAATCCAAAATCCAACAGGTGATTTCAGCCCAGGAATAAACTCAAAGTTCATTCCATATACCCCAGTCAATAAGGTTAATGGCGCAAAGATTGCGGTAATAATTGCCAGAATACGCATATTTTCATTGGTTTGATTGGCAATCGCAGAGAAATGTAAATCAATTGCCGATTGGATTGCATTTCTTAAACGCAAAGTATGCTTTTGTACCCGTTCCACATGACTCATTAAATCATTGAGACGAACCAAGAGAATGTCTTGATTCTTATGCTTATGTTCACCAACAACATGATGATAATTATCAACTAACTCATCTCGAAACTCCTGTAAGGTCTCTATTTGTTCCTCACATAAATTTTCGATTTGCTGGAATGCCATATCTTCATGAAAGAGTTGATGCCACTGTTTAAAACGGCGGTTGCCCTGCAAAAGTTGCTGTTGCCAATATTCAACACGACGTGTCAATGGTGTACGCAAATTCAAATAACCATCAATCATGCTATTCAGTAATCTTAAAGATAGATCAGCAGGTGTACTGGGTAATTTACGTGGCTTATTTTGTTCAGCAATTGCCCGCTCCATAATCACTTGAATACGCTGAATATAATTTTCTACTGCCTTATTACCCTGCTCTCGCACACTCACTAAAACACTCGGCGTTAGAATAAAACTCATCGGTGTGGTGGCTAAACCAAAGACACTTTCATGTGATTCTGAAATGCCATCACTTTCTAAAATCTGATCATCAGGACTAATCAACTTCCGAAATACTAAGAGATCGTACTCTTCAACGGTATCGAAAGCACAAGGATGCTCAATATTAAGCAAATCTCGCATATGAAATTCATTCAATACCAGCCCTGTGTGCTCATAAATGTTTTTCTGCCAAGACTCGGTATGATTGACCAAATCCTGTCTCAAACTATCGACCCATAAAAACTCAAGCGTATGTTCTGTTTGTTGTTGCACACTAATAAAAATCGTATTTTCACTGTGATGACGATAAAAATAATAAAGCTGCATAGGGGCAAAATGAGTCTGAATATCGATAGAAATGCTGCCATGAAGCTCGATAAAAAGCTACGGTTATTACATTGCAAGTACAGCACCAAATAAAAAAGCCCCATATGCGAGGCATCGGGGCTTTTAAAAGGTAGAAGGTATTACACTTCTTTTTCTGTCGGACGATGTTTCAACACGTGATCAAGTTGTTCTTTATCCAAAGCATTGTCCCATTTCGCAACCACAATCGTTGCACAAGCATTCCCCACTAAATTGGTTAAAGCTCGGCACTCTGACATAAAACGGTCGATCCCCAAGATCAATGCCATACCAGCTACTGGGACGGCAGGTACAACTGAAAGTGTCGCAGCCAAAGTAATGAAACCTGCACCTGTAATCCCTGCTGCACCTTTAGAACTGAGCATTGCAACCAAAAGGATCGTAATTTGTTGAGTCAGGGTCAATTCAATATTACATGCTTGTGCAATAAACAACGCTGCCAATGTCATATAAATATTGGTACCATCTAGGTTAAATGAATAACCTGTCGGAATTACTAAACCGACCACCGACTTTTCACAACCTGCTTTTTCCATCTTCGCCATCAATGACGGTAAAGCCGCCTCTGACGAACTTGTTCCAAGTACTAACCACAACTCATCTTTGATATAACGAACTAAATCAATAATCGAGAAACCATTATAGCGTGCCACAGCACCTAGAATAACAATGACAAATAGTAAAGCGGTAATATAGAAAGTCGCAATCAGCAACATTAAATTACCAATTGAGCTGATCCCATAAGCACCAATCGTAAATGCCATCGCACCAAATGCACCAATCGGCGCAAATCGCATCAACATACCCACCAGTGTAAATACAGGATTGGTTAACTGTTGTAGAAAGTCCGTCACTGGACGACCTAAATCACCTGATTTCGCCAAAGCTAAACCAAACAATACAGCCACAAATAGCACTTGAAGAATTTGACCTGAGACAAATGGGCTGACTAAAGTGTCAGGGATGATATTCATCAAAAAGCCAGTAATAGTAGATTCATGCGCTTTGGCCGCATATTCATCCACTTTGGTGCTGTGCAAAGTACTTGGGTCAATATTTAAACCATGACCCGGCTCAATCACATTTCCGACGATAAGACCGATCACCAAAGCTAAGCTTGAGAAGGTCAAGAAGTAAATCATCGCCTTAGCAGTAACACGACCCACACTGCCGAGATTCTTCATCCCTGCAATACCTGTCACGACCGTCAAGAAAATTACAGGCGCAATAATCATTTTTACTAATTTAATGAACGCTTCACCTAATGGCTTCAAGCTCTCACCAAACTCAGGAAAGAAATGACCAAGCAATATCCCGGCAACAATTGCAAAGATCACTTGTACATAAAGAATCTGATAAAACTTGGGTTTCTTTGGCGGTTGGTCATCTTGACCTGCGGCTACATGATCGACAAGCATGTGCGATATTCCTTCATATTGGATGAGCAAATAGACTTCCGAGTGTCTATCTAAAACCACATAAACACAGGCAGGAACGGAAATTTTGGGAATTCTACGTTAATTAAAGTGCTCACAATAAAAGCTATAGACTAATGTCTAATATAAAAAACAATTATGTTTATAATTTTTTAAATTTATGTCTTTAACAATCATCTACTTAATAAAAAAGCGCATTGTTAAAACAATGCGCTTTTTTTAAGCGAAATGCTTGATGGCATTAAGCTTGATCAATATCTTTCATTGTCAACTTGATACGACCACGGTTATCGACATCAGCAACTTGTACTTTAATATCTTGACCTTCCTTCAATACGTCAGTCACATTCGCAATACGCTCATTTGAGATTTGCGAAATATGAAGTAAACCATCAGTACCTGGCATGATATTTACAAATGCACCAAACTCTACGATACGAATAACTTTACCTGCATAGATCGTGCCTGGCTCAACTTCAGCAGTCAGTGCTTGGATTTTTGCAATCGCAGCTTTAGCAGCCGCTTTCGTTTCACCAAATACGCGAACGGTACCATTGTCTTCGATATCAATCGCCGCTTTAGTTTCTTCAGTAATGGCACGAATCGTTGCGCCACCTTTACCAATCACATCACGAATTTTGTCTGGATTGATGTTGATCACTTCGAATGTCGGAGCATGCGCATTGATTTCTGAACGAGCACGTGAAATGACTTTATTCATTTCATTGAGGATATGCATACGACCAGCAAATGCTTGGTTCAATGCAACTTCCATAATCTCTTCAGTAATCCCTTCAATCTTGATGTCCATTTGAAGAGCAGTAATACCATTGGCAGAACCAGCAACTTTAAAGTCCATATCACCTAAGTGATCTTCATCACCTAAGATGTCAGAAAGTACTGCAAAACGCTCACCTTCTTTTACTAAGCCCATTGCGATACCCGCAACTGGCGCTTTCAATGGAACACCTGCATCCATAAGTGATAATGAAGCACCACATACAGAAGCCATAGAAGATGAACCATTCGATTCAGTGATGTCAGATACGATACGAATCACGTACGGGAAGCGATCAGCCGCAGGAAGAACTGCTTGTACACCACGACGTGCTAAACGACCATGACCGATTTCACGACGCTTAGGACCAGATTCACGACCTGTTTCACCTACAGAGTATGCAGGGAAATTGTAATGCAACATGAAGTTGTCAGTTTTCGTACCAGAAAGCGTATCAACCATTAATGCATCACGTGTATTACCTAAAGTCGTTGTCACCAACGCTTGAGTTTCACCACGTGTGAATAATGCCGAACCATGTGCGCGATCTAGGACACCCACTTGAACGTCGATACCACGAACAGTTTTAGTATCACGACCATCAATACGTGGCTTACCTGACAAAATGTTGTCACGTACAGTACGGTATTTAAGGTCTTCAAATAATTCGTTTACTTCGTCAGCAATACCTGTTTCGTCATTTTCAGGAACGAATTGAGCAACTGCTTCTGCATAAAGTGCATCAAGTGCCGCATAGCGGTCTTGTTTCACAGCAATCGTGTATGCTTCTGAGATTTTAGCTTCGAAAGCTGCTTTTAATTGCTCAAGTAACGCTTCGTTTTTGCTTGGAGCAACCCAAGTTGATTCAACTGCGCCCGCAGCAGCAGCAAATTCTTTAATCGCTTGAACTGCGATTTGCATTTCGTCATGACCAAAAAGTACAGCACCAAGCATTTGATCTTCTGAAAGTTCTTTCGCTTCAGATTCAACCATTAATACAGCAGACTCTGTACCTGCAACCACAAGGTCAAGATCACTTTCTTTTAATTGTTCATGGTTCGGGTTTAAAACATATTCACCGTTGATTAAACCAACACGCGCACCTGCAATTGGGCCACGGAAAGGTGTACCGGCAATTGATAATGCTGCTGAAGTACCCAACATTGCAGCAATATCAGCATCCATTGTTTTATCAGAAGAAATAACGCTTGCCGTTACTTGAATTTCATTGAAGTAACCTTCTGGGAATAATGGGCGAATCGGACGATCGATTAAGCGTGAAATTAAAGTTTCTGCTTCAGAAGCACGACCTTCACGTTTACCATAACCACCTGGAATACGACCTGCAGCATATTGTTTTTCTTGATAGTTAACAGTAAGTGGGAAAAAGTCTTGACCCGCTTTTGCTTTAGGTTGAGCAACCACCGCAACAAGTACAGTTACACCACCCATTGTGACAACAACTGTGTTCGCTTGACGCGCAACACGACCCGTTTCTAGTACAACTTGATGTTGACCAAATTGAAATTCTTTACGAATGATATTAAACATTGACATGTATTGTATTTTCCTAATTTTATTCTAGTGAGACCCCTAAGGTTTGGCATTCAGACTACAACTGCTGTGTAGATAAATGACAAAGCTTAGAAGCCATCGCACTAGATCAAAAATTTTAAATAAAATTAAACACAAAGAAGGAGCGAACAAGCGCCCCTTCTAAAAATCACCTAAGGTAAATTAGGCGAAACTTTATTTTCAATAATAAAGCATTGCGACATGCGAAATAATGAAAACAAAGTAAAATCGAATTAACGACGTAAACCTAATGCGCCGATCAAAGCAACATAACGACCGTGATCTTTACCGTTTAAATAATCAAGTAATTTACGACGCTGGTTAACCATACGGATCAAACCACGACGGCTGTGGTGGTCATGTTTGTGTTCTTTAAAGTGACCTTGCAAATCATTGATTTGAGCACTCAATAAAGCCACTTGTACTTCTGGTGAACCTGTGTCGTTTTCAGCACGAGCAAATTTAGCAATGATCTCTGCGCGATCTGCGTTAGTTAAAGCCATTCGATTTCTCCGAGATGCTTAAAAAATAAATGATATGGATCAGTTGAAATCAACTGACTGCCGTGCATCACTACAGCAAGTCGTCTATTTTAAGTGATCTGTCGCTATATTGCAAAAATGTTTTAACTTCTTTGGCATTTCGGCAGCTGACAGCATTGAACAAAATAGGCACACTATCAAGTATCTGTTTTCAATTTATGACAGAGATGAAAGAAAACGAAAATATTGCGAGGGAATCGTGAAAATTTTATCAACCAATACCTGTTATGTACCCAATGATCTCAATCAAGTCATTCGCTCAAAAGATGAAGTTGCAGCTGAATTGGGTGGAATGACTGAAAAACAGATTCAAAAAATTTGGAGTAGTGTTGAATGTCTTTATAAAACAGGAAACTACCCATTAATTACTTTATGTTTACGTCGTCAGGGGAAAATCCTTTTAAACCGTAGTATTGGTTATGCACAAGGCAATTCGCCAGATGGCTTAGCCGCTGATGCTAAAATTGGCACACCAGATACGCCTATTTGCTTATTCTCTGCATCAAAAATGGTCACTGCGATGCTGATTCATATGTTGGATGAGCGTGGTGATCTGAATCTACTTGATCCAATTAGTTACTATATTCCTGAATATGGTGTGAATGGCAAACGTCGCGCCACGATTTTTCATTTACTCTCCCACCGTGGTGGTATTCCACGTATTGACAGTGAAGTCACACCTGAGCTTCTATTTAATCAAGAAGAAATTTTAAAACGTCTTTGCGCAGCCAAACCAGTTTCACCATCAGGCACTCATCTCGCCTATCATGCAGTGACTGCAGGTTATATTTTAGGTGAAATTGTTCAGCGCGTTACAGGACAAAGTGTTCGTGAGTTTCTAGCTGAGAACATTGAGAAACCAATGGGTTTAGACTATTTCAATTATGGTTTAAAGCCTGAATACCGCCCAGATATGGCACTGAACTATGCAACGGGTATTCATCCAAGCTTAGGCACAGATCACTATTTAAATCATGTGCTTGGCGGTGGCTTACAATTAGCCGTTGATGTCACCAATGATCCTCGTTTTATGGATACAATTTGCCCTGCTGGAAATATTTATACCAGTGCTGAACAAGCAGGACGTTTCTTTGAAATGTTACTAAGCGGCGGCGAGTATCAAGGTAAAGAAATTATGAGCGCAAAAACGGTATTTCGTTCAACGCTTCCGACCTCTGGAACGAGCTTAGACCGCACCCTGCTTGCACCAATGCGCTATGCTCTTGGACCGATGCTTGGCAGTAATCCTTTAGGTTTATTTGGACCAATGACTGGACAGGCTTTTGGTCATATCGGTTTCTCAAATATTTTATGTTGGGCTGATCCAGAACGTGATATTAGCGTATCACTTTTAACCACAGGAAAATCTGTGGTTGGGACGCATTTACCTGCGCTCGCAAAAACACTTTATCAAATTTCAACGAACTGCCCTAAAATACCGAAGAATCAACGTCGCTCATTATTTGCAACAGATCGCCATGAAGCGGATATCGTCTAGCCAGAAAATATAAAAAAAAGAGCCCAAGTCAGACTTGGGCTTTTGCGCGTTACTTATAGTTATTTTCATTTTACTATTATTATTTGCTTATACTTTTATTAAACTACCGTCAGACCCTCTGAACGTATTTTCTACATCATTTTTATGCTCTTTTCATTTGTGTATTTAGTCCCTTTGTACTGACTATTCTGTCAGAAGCAATTGTGGAGAAAAATAGCATTTTTCTCATCTCAGTGTAAGCCAAAACGTACAGGTCTGTATAACATTTAACTTAATAATACACAAAAATTGTCAAACAATCATGTTTTTAATTTAAACTTGTGGTTCAAACCTTATATAGAAAAACTAACTATATAATAAAAGAAGCTTAAACCCAATATCATCGATTAAACGGTACTTGATTAAAATAAATCCGATGATGATCATCACATTAACACTATATTTATTTGAAAATAAAAAAGCCTTGTAGTCTCTCCCAAAACTACAAGGCTTAGCGGCTGTAAGTTTCCTCTTTTATCACTTACCTCACTGTAAGTTCGCTGTCTAATTGACTTTATTATTATATTTGTGCGATTTACCTAGCTTTCCTTGCTAGGCTCTTTGTGTGTACATGATCTCAAAAACAGTTATTTCACTCTAGCGACAATATCTCGAATTCGTGTAAGCTTTTACTTACAAAACAGTGAATTTTAAAGAATAAGTTCACAATCAACCTAAATTGATCTTTTGCACTAAACCACTCCGTCGTACAGTCCGAATTGTAAGCGCTTGTTGCAATGCATTCGGATCAGCCAAGATACTCACCACTTTTTTAGCACGGGTTACGGCGGTATAAATGAGCTCCTGACTCAATAATTTTTCTGCCTTCGCATCTAAAACAATTGCCGTATGCGTAAATTCAGAGCCTTGAGATTTGTGAATTGTTAAAACAAAAGCCGTTTGCATATTTCGAGGCAAACGATGAGCTGCTATCCACTTATTTAAGCTTGGAAAAAATACTTCAAATTGCTGTGGCTGACTTCGATGCTTAAAACAGATGCCGATATCACCATTGGAAAGTCCGAGTTGATAGTCATTATAGGTCATCATGACAGGTCGACCGATATACCAATCTCCCACCGCAATTTGTTTAAGTTGCTGATTCAACCATCGTTCTGCATAGCGATTTAACTGCTCTATACCTAAAGCGCCATGCTTGACTGCTGCAAGTATCCGATAGTCATCAAATGCCCGAATCACCTGTTGAATGTCATCTGCTGCATCACCTAGGTAGATATAGTCATTTAAAGCTGCTAGATAGTTTTGAAATCCATACATCAGTTTCTGTTGATAAGGCTCAATATCATACTGCTCTGGCAAATATTCCAATTGAATCAGATCAAGCATCTCTTTGGAGAATGTAATCGGTTGCAAGCCCTCTGCTTTGACAATTTCTGACTCTAACTTCGACAAAACGGAATGATGTGCTGTTGCATGTTGCTGAGCTTGAATAAATCGTGCAAATTGCCCAATTTTGGCTTCATCTGAAAAGCGACGGCTATTTTTAAGCTGCACACGGTTCTCTGCCAAAACATCAACTTGCTGTAAATCCGCCAAAACTGAGCCGACGTCAACCGAAGCCAATTGATTGGCATCGCCCAATAAAATAATACGACAATGATCAGGAACCGCTTCAAATAATGCAGTTGCTAGATTTAAATCCAGCATTGAGGCTTCATCCACCACGATCACATCATAAGGTAAGGGTTGTTTCTGATCAAAACGAGGCGTTTGTCGATTTCCCATGCCCAATAACCGATGTAAGGTTTGCGTCGTTTGGTTACGCAATTCATCGGTAATGAGACCTGATTCCAATAGTTTTGGATCATTAAAGGAATTTTGCAATGCCTCTTGCATTCGTTGTGCTGCTTTCCCTGTCGGTGCTGCCATCGCAATACGAATATCAGGAATCATCTGGTTCAAGGCAGCAATAATACGTGCCAAGGTATAGGTTTTACCTGTTCCAGGTCCGCCCGTAATGATACTGAGCCATTGTTGCAATACCATTTTCAATGCAGCTTGTTGATATTCATCACTCAATAAATTTTGATAGCTTGAAAGGTCTATAGTCTGAGTCGTTTGTCGCTTTAATCGACAAATCTGATGAGCGAGGCGTTGCTCTAGTTGCCAATATCGGTATAATGCCAAGCCCTGCTGATCGTAGACACATGGGGCAACCTGAGTTGTTGCGATTTCGCTCGAAACAGCTAAATCGCCCAGTGCTTCAAGCTGTGTTGTATCGACTTGGATACAACTGTCACCTTGCAAGCTGGCTTCAACCAATTGCTGTAAAATATGCGCAGCGTTAACTGCTTGAGCAGACTGAGAAAATGGTGCTTGTGTGAGGTAGTTACTCCACATATTCAACCAAGTCATTTGTTCTGACTGACCACTGATTAGCTTGTCCACAGAGTTATCCTCAAACTTACCCACACGCTTGTCCACAAGGTTATAAACACTCTTATCCACATGATAAGTTTTTGTTTAATCTAAAATCATCTATTTTATCTACACTATTTTTCCTGCTTTATCCTCAGCGAAATATC
Organism: Acinetobacter tjernbergiae DSM 14971 = CIP 107465; assembly: GCF_000374425.1. Classification (GTDB taxonomy): domain Bacteria; phylum Pseudomonadota; class Gammaproteobacteria; order Pseudomonadales; family Moraxellaceae; genus Acinetobacter; species Acinetobacter tjernbergiae. The sequence goes on from NZ_KB894355.1 coordinate 124,735, forward strand.
CGAGAATCGCATCTAAGCGTAAAATAAACTCGTCCTCAGGTTTCCAGTAAAAATAACCCTGCTGTGCTTGCCCATTCATCCCACGCAAATACAAATAAGACGCACCGCCCAAATGCTGTTGCATATCGTAATCCTGCAATTTCACACTGAGATAACGATGCAATGCCACTAAATATAAAGCGGCTTGTAACCAATAGCTCGACAACGACATGCTTTCAGCAATCTGTGCTTGCTGATAATCCGCCTGTTCTGCACCCAGATAATTACTTTTATAATCGGCAATATGGTAGCGCTGGCCATCAAAATAAACCAAGTCGATTGAACCATTCAGATAGCGAGCAGATTTAGCCTCAAGTAACTCAGGCATGTCGATGCCATATTCCTCAAAGAGTTGCTGCACCCGTTGCATGGCAAGGACACGGTCTGACAATGCCAAATAAAACGGACACTCTGATAGATATTGCCCTGTGACTAATTGTTGTAGTTGAAAGCTATGATTGAGAGGTGTCTGTAATACTTCAGCTAACCACGCCACAATCCATTCATATAATTGCTGCTCTGCATTTTCCTGTTCTGGAAAATGTTGTTGGTACTGTTCCAACAGTGCTGACCATAAACCTTGATAGGTATTTTTAAAACGACGGCGGATTTCTTCACGCCATGTCTGAGGTCGTTGGAAATCAATCTGCTCAAAAATTTCGTGCAGAAAATTCCCTGCTAACGTCCCTTTCGGGAAATATTGTTTAATCCAAGCAATCGGTTGAGCCGTTGCTCTATTCTCCAGTTCAGCCAGATTCAACTCATCTTCTGCTTGCTCAAAATCGGCATCAATATTGGCTAAACGATCAACACGATTCGCTTTGTGTTTTAAATGCTGCGCGAGGTAACTAAAACTGGTCTTAGCGCGTGCATAAAAACGCTGCGTAGGTAACAATTTTGCTGAAATAATAATGTTCTGTTGTGAGTGCTGTGTCTGTAAAGCCTGTGGTCGTTCTAAAATCAAAGCCTCATCCAAGCTATACGGATGCTGGAAGCTTGCTCCTTGATTCTTCCAAAAGGCGAGACCTGAGAACTCATTTTTCTCGCCTTTTTTAGGCGGTGCAAATACTGCATAAACACGATGACTGGCTCGTGTCAGTGCCACATACCACAACCGATTCTGTTCAGCTAAAGCACGTTGTTGATGTTGATCCAGTTCCGTTTGTTGTAAGAAGTTTTTATCTGCAATGGCGACGACACGTTGGGTTCTGGTTTGTCCTGTTTCAGGCACTTGAATGTCTGTTGTTGAGAAATTTAAGGTTTTTTGTACTTCTGAAAAGGCTTTATTCGCACCTAGCAGAAATACGATTTTATATTCTAGACCTTTGGATTGATGGATGGTCATCAACTGCACACCCGCCTCATTCGACAGCTTGTGTTCGAGTTCCCACTCCCGATCACTAGGTGAGTGCAATTGTTTTAAATACCAGTGATACAGGTTTTGTATGCCTTGCACATGCTCGCTACGCCGACTCAGGATATCGATGAGGTGACGCAAATTCACCACAGCTCGCTCATTGTCTTTGCTTTGGGTGGCAACCAATTGCTGCCAAATACCAAACTGGTTTAGACAACGCTGCCATGCTGCCAAGAAACCTTGATTGAGCCACATCTCACGAATATCATCGAATTGCTGGATATAATGGCTTAACCCCTCGGCACTTTGTTCCAATGCCAATAACCGAGTTAAATCAAAACCAAATAAACGACTCAGTAACGCACGTTTTAACTTGGCTTCATCATAAGGATGAAGTAATGCGGTGAATAATGCGCCTACATCTTGCGCAATCGCTGAATCAAACACACTACGTTTCGAGGGTCGATTTACCCGAATCCCAATGCGCTCTAGCACATATTGCACTTCATCGAGTTGGCGATGGCTACGGGAAAGCACAGCAATATCATCCTCACCGATCGCTTGCTGTGTCTCAGCGTCTAAATATAATTGCTTGGCATATGCCTGATTCAGTAAGGTCTGAATTTTCCAAGCCACTTGAGTCGCTTGTTCACTCCCCTCTTGCAACTGTAACCAACGCAAAGGTGCAGGATTAATCTGTGCATGTTCAATTAAAGCAGGATGTGGACGTGAACCTGCTTGAATCGGGTCATACACAACCTGTTCACCAAAATCCATCTGTCGCTGAAATAGTGCATCTACCACTTCTACCAACTGCTTGACGGAGCGATGGTTATGAATCAATTTATATTCATGCCCTTGCTTCGCCATAATATCCTGATAAGCATTCAGGAAAGTCAGCATATCTCCACCACGGAAACCATAAATCGCTTGCTTACGGTCTCCCACCATAATCATGCAACCCTTTTGATAACGTTGCGGATGCCGCCAAATACTGGCTAACATATCATCCTGATCTTGGTTGGTATCCTGAAACTCATCCACTAAAATCAACGGATATCGTGCTTGTACAAACACCGCAAAACGTTGCCCTTGCTCACCTTTTAAAGCTTCTGAAAGTGTTTTAATTTGCTGAGCAAAAGTGGTTTCACCTTTTTGTTGCAACACTTGGGGTAATCGTTTTTTGACTTGCTGACAAAGATGAAACTGTAAATAGGTATTGAATTGATCTAAATCATTTTGAATCTTAAGTTTCATCTCCGAAATATCTTTTAATAACTGAATCAAAGGATGCTGGTAAAAACAGTCCTGAATGCTTTGATCACATTTATTAAAAATACTGCTTCGAGTTTGCCCTTTGGAATCTAAAAATAAAACATCGATGTCGTTGAACGCTTTTTGATTAAAATAAATATCTATACCCTGTTCTTGAATTTGCTGAGCTAGCCGAACTAAGCCTGTTTGAAAAATGAAATGAAAACGATCTTTTGCAAAAGCCTTTTTATTAATAAATTTATAATATGCGCCATCGAGTAGATAATAATCCTGTAACTCTTGTAAGTATTGCGATGAAGTTGCTGCGAACTGATGTAAGCATGATTCAAACTCAACTGTGCTAAACACAGGTAAATCTACTTGTTTCAAATGTGCTGAACTAAAATTCAAACTTTCTTCAACCACTTTAACATACTGATCAACGCTCTTTAGTTGCTGACTCATATATAAAAAATCAATCACTTGCTGTGGCTGTAATTGAATCCATTCTCTTAATACATCATGAATCAGTTGACGCGTATATGCTTTTGCATCTTCGGTGATTTGAGCACGTTCAATTTTGCCACTTTCAAAGGCAAATTCTCGCAATAGCTTTTGACTGAAGCTATCTAGTGTTCCAACAAACAACTCATCTAATTGATCAATCACCAATTTTAGCCGTTCACAAGCATACGCCATACGAGGTGCAAAGCTTTGCAAAAGGTGTTGCTTCAGTGGGTCTGACTCATGTTCTACGAGTTTATGAATATCCGTTTCTAATACGCTACGTAATGGCTCTAAATATTCTTGAATCTCGACCAAACGTAAACGAATACGGCTTTTTAGCTCGGCAGCAGCAGCACGCGTAAAAGTCGTAGCAATCACCTGATTAGGTAAATATTTTTCTAGAAAAATCCGTACCATCAAACTCGATAAGGTATAGGTTTTACCTGTACCAGCGGAGGCTTCAATCAGATGTAAACCTTCAAATTGAATATCACGAATGGGTTGATAAGACACTGGATATTGTGAACTCATGTCTTACTCCACACGTAGGAATTCAAAAATCGGTTGGTACAATGCATAAGCATAATGATCACAGGCATAGTGTAATAACGCGGTTGCATCCTGTTCCTGTAAAATAAATTTCCAGTCATGATGCAATTTACAAGCTTCGTTTTGGGTCATATCCAAACCAGAGAAATCCCCTGTATCATTCCAGTCTTTCAACACTTGTTTTTGGCTATCTTCAGCTAAAATTTGCTTTGACTCTAACTCAATCCATTCATGCTGTTTGCCTTTTTCCAACGGTTTTAACAATAATGCTGCGGGTAAAACCACAGGTTGTTGCTGTGCATCCTGCCATAATCGCAACCAATCATTTAAATAAGACTGTGCTTGCTCAGTATCGAGTCCTTCACAAATCACGGTTTGATCGCTAAACACCACAATACGGCGTTTCTTAGTTACTGAATCGCTATTTAAGAACGTGAGCCACAACAAATATTCCAACCAGACTTTGGTCAGCCGTTTGGCACGTGCGCTAGAAGCATCCAAACTCACCCAGTCTTGTGTCAATTGTTTAGGGGTCACACAACTCATTTGTAATTGTTTCGATATCCGCCAAACACGCTGTGTCGTTTCCGTTGGTACAGCCGCATATTGTTGTAAACGCTCTAATAAGCGTTGTTGCTCTAAACAACTTTGCTGCCAAGCACTTTGCTGAACCTTGCCAACAGGTAATTGATCTTGCAACATGTCCAATGAAAGCGTTTCATCACGCTGCTGTAAAAAATGGCGAATCGCATATTTGCCTAAACCATCTAACAATAAAGGCTCACTTTGATCCAGCACTTCCGCACCACTCAAATTTTCCACACCCAAGGTTTTTAAATACAATCGTGCAGGGAAACACACATCCTGAATCCATTGCTGACTATTCAAAATAAGCATTTCATTCTGTTCAATTGGATAAGCTGTATTGACCCAAGCTTGTCGTTCACCTTTGACTTGCTGAATTTGCGATGCCACTTTAAACCAGTGGTCTTGATAACGCACAGGACGATCAGCAATAAAGCCCCGTGGATCAAAAGGCTGTAAGCGATGCAGATGGTAGAGTGGATAGAGCTGTGAAGGGATTTGGAGTTCTTTATACATTTCCTTTAACAGAATCTCCTCTACCCCTTCTTTATTAAAGAGGGGAATTTCCTCACTCTCCCCCCTTTGAAAAAGGGGGGCTGGGGGGGATTTAATAATGAGTTCCAAATGATCTCGGAAACCTTGCAATACACTAGACGGCTCTCGCACTTCACCATCGCCAAAATCAAAGCCATTATAAAATAACCAAATTTGCTCTTGTGCCAACAATACCGCATCCAAGAAAGCCCCTTGGTCATCTTCTAAACGAGAACGATCACCCAATTGTTGACGTAATACATCCATTAAATCAAAAGGAACATGGCTATCCCGATTTGGAAACTTACCTGTATCCAAATTCAATAACACAATCAAACGATAAGGAATCGGGCGAATTTGTCCAATTTGGCTAAAAGTAATTTGCCCCGTCGGTTCAACTTGTGCCGACTGACTTTCTAAGCTGCGTTGGATTTCTTCGATAATATAAGGCAATGGCAGAGAAATTTGCCGTAACTGATTTTCCGCATCGTCATAATAACTTGCCAAGGTCAACATACGTTCTTGCTTTTGGATAATCTCACGAACGGCTTTTAATGCCACGATATCCGCTTGTTCAAACTCTTGGACATCTGCTTTGATATAGTTTAACCATGTTTCTACAGGCAAACGTTGCCCTTGTTCATGTGCCACCAACCAATTTCGACGCGCTGATAAATCATGATAAATCTGAATCAGAATCCCAATCAACTCAAAGTCACTTGGCTGTACCAATGCATAGCTGAGCGTTTGTTTCACCATCACATGCGCAGGCACTGCAATCCCTAAAGCTAAGCGATCCAGAGCAAATTTAAGGCTATAACGATAGTCTTGATCATCTGCACTTAAACTTTGTTTGAGATGTTGCTCGTCCAAACCACGTTTGAAACCAGCATCATTGAGCAACGCCAAGATACGCTGGGCTTGGCTATAATCGAAACCATATCGTTGCTGAGTTGCTGATAAATTCAACCAATCCGCAAAGTCATCTTGCGTCAAACGCCCTTGCGTCAGTTGTAAACGTCCGAGTACGGCTCGCCATGCATTTAAGGCATCTAACTGTGCCACACCTGCAATTTTGACAGGTAAAAAGACTTCATGATCATTGGGTGCCGAAGGGAAAATACTCCGAATGAGTGGCTCAAGTTCAGTGAGATTTGGGGTCAAAATCAATACATCACTTGGACGGCGAGGTATTGCATCGGCTTGCGACAACCAATGCACCAACTGCTCTTTTAACACTTCCAGTTGTCTGATACTAGAATGACACACATGAATCTGAACCGATTCATCATCCGCAGCCAATTCATATTGCGCTGCGATCGGTTCAGCCAAATAGAAAATATCTGACTGAATTTTACCTAGTAAGTTCTCAGGAAAATGATCAACAAAGGCATCAACCCAATTGCCTTCTTCCCCTGCTGAGAGTTGAGACAATAAGGAGAAGTTATCTCGTGCCTGTTTACCTAACCGTGTCAACAAGGGATGACGAGATTCACGGTTTAACGCATTAAAACCTAAACTAAAGCTTTCAAAAAATGCCGAGATTTCTGCATCAGTTGCCTTGGGGTTTTTAGCAATAAAACGTTCTTTAACGCCCAAATCGTATCGCTGTTTCCATAACGGATCGACGCTGTCTGCCCAATATTCTTGCGATGGGTTATAGTGCAAAATCACCACATTCAGATATTGCCCCAAACGGCGTAAAAACTGTAACTGGCTCGGTGGCAAATCCAAGATTGTAAATACAATCACCTGATGCGGTAACTGTGATAATGCCTGTGATCGTGTCTGTGGGTTATCTAAAATTTCCCAAAAATCAGCATCAATACCTTGCATTTCAACAAAATCGGCATGGAAATATTTTTGCCATAACCAACGCTGCCAAGCTTCTAGCTGTTCAGTTTGCTGTAATGTAAAGGCCGACGTTTGTTGATCCGTTTGCGACATTAAATGTTCAATATTCAGGGCTTTATTTTGCCCCCAAGCCGATAGCCAGTTACCTGAACAAGTACACTGACCTTGGCATCGACGTTGACAATAACCACGATAAATCATGTAGTTGCTAAATAATTGCGAGACTTGTTCTGCGACCCAATACAACATACTTTGCTTTTTAAGCTGTTTTTCTGTGCTGTGTTGCAACTGATCTGCACTGTCATAAATCCGTTGCACAATCGAATATAAAGGATGATCTTGTGCAAGGATATTTTGTTCAGGCTGAATCGAAGATTGTAAGGCTTGATGGATACGCCATTTTAAAATTAATCGTGGAATATTGGCTTTACGAACCTGTTCTTTGTTTTCAAGTACTTGTTGATAGGCATACCATTGAAAACCGCGAATTTTTTGATGAAATTGATAATTGGCAGTCATACCCTGCTGTTCAGCAATTTTCTGGGTCAACCATTGCTCTTGTGCGGGGCTAGGGACAATAAAATGCTGGGTTTTAAACACCTGAAATACGGAGCTACTCGGTTGGGTAATTGATGCCATCACGCCTTGTAATAACACATCGAGACGTTGACTTTGAATAACATGAATACCCATGTATGACTATAACCTCATCAAAAAACGATTATTTTATTGCACGAAAACGTACATATTTATCACTATACAACTTCATATAACTATGTCACGTTAAACACACAAGGAAATAAAAAATTGTTTTGAAATCTACCATTCCATACGATTAAATGTACGATCAAGGGATAGACTCTAGGTATAACTTTATGAAAATTGAAAAAATTCCTGATGCCATTGACCCAAGCTTAAACTTGGAACAAATTCGTGAAGAATGCTTAGCACTCACAAAAAATCGCGCATATTGGTCAGCAGGTGCAGCGATTGTACCCATCCCATTTTTTGATGTGGTGGTTGATTTGGGCATGTTGACACAAATTATTCCCTATATTAATGCTCGCTTTGGTTTAGCACCTGAACATATCAGTGTTTACGACCCTGAAACTAAAAAAGTGCATTGGGATGAACTACGCAAACGTGGTTTCGAATTTTCAGGTTTCGTCGTCGCTCGAACTGCAATGAAAAAATCCTTTAATGGTTTTTTTACTAAAATCGCAACCAAGCAAGTGACGAAGTTTATTCCTTTAGGCGGACAACTTGTTGCTGCAAGCCTCGGTTATTTTATGATGCGTAAGATCACTGAAGCACATATTCAAGACTGTTATAATCTTGCCAAGCGTATTCAACAAAAGAGCCGAAGTACCATCGTGGCTTAATCAGCAATTCTTGTGATGATATAAGGCGGTTTAACCCGCCTTAAGTTGCTTTAAAATCGCCTTTAAAACTTCGATTCGTGCTGTATTTTTATCATCAGTAGAAATCACATACCACGGCGCATAATCAGTATGGGTTCGTTCAAACATATCCGCCGCCGCATTTAAATAGTCATCCCATTTATCACGATTACGCCAATCTTCTTCAGTAATCTTGAAACGCTTATGTGGGGTTTGTTCACGATCTTTAAATCGAATTTCTTGTTCATCTTTACTGATTGCCAGCCAAATTTTCACAATCACGGTTTGGCTATCTACCAAGTTTTCCTCGAAACGGTTGATTTCGTGATAAGCACGTTGCCATTCAACAACTGAGGCAAATCCTTCTATACGTTCAACCAGAACACGTCCGTACCATGTACGATCAAAAATGGTAATTTTCCCGCCGTCGTTGAGTTTATTCCAAAAACGCCATAGATAAGGACGGCGTAATTCATAACGCTCAGGCGCAGCAATACTATGAATTTCATACTCACGTGGATCTAATTTTTTGACAATTCTTTTTATTGCTCCCCCTTTACCTGCGGCATCCATACCTTCAAAAGCGACGATTACCTTTCGCTCATCATAACGTAGTGCATCCGCCACTTTTTTGGTTAATTTATTCAATTCCTCTTTATAGTCATCTTTGTCTAGGCTTTGCTTTGGGGGTTCTAACAATGCAGTTGGAATCTGCGCTTGCTGCCATTTTTCAGTGACTTTGGTTTGATGGTCAGGCAACTCTTGTAAGGTTTGCAATACATACTGGGCAAAGCATTGATCACGTAAGGCTTCGTCTTCACCGTCAATCACAAACCAATCATCGGTAAACCTTTGGCTTAAACCTTGTAACGTATCGTACTGTTTTTTATTGCGCCAATCTAAGCCATGCAATTTATGCCAATGCTGTTCAGAAGCATCGATTTGGTCTAAGCGTTTTTGTAAAGACTTCCACGATAAATCAAACCAAACTTTGACCACATGCACATTATTATGTTGTAAATCATGCTCAAAAGAACGCATCTGTTCGATATAAGCATCAAACAATGTTTCATCTAATGGTTTTGACACATGCATGGCGGTTGAAAGCAAATCACTGTACCAATTCCCAAACATCACCACGATCTGACCTTCAGCAGGAATAAAGCGCGTATAAGACTGCCAAAAGGTTTGATAGGTCGTTAATAACCGTGGTGCATCGGCTTTAACTCTTAAATAGCGTGGATCTAACCATTCTCGTAATTGTTTAACCGCTTCACCTTTACCTGCCAGTTCAATCCCACTCACCAAAATCAGAACACTTTTTGCATTTTTCTTATCTTGACTATCTTTTAAAGCATATTGGGCTTCAATCAAATCTAAAGACAGTGCAGCTTCATCACGCAATTCAAATTTTGGTTGTTGTACACTCATATTCGGCTCTAAATGGCTCATTATTAAGAATAAGTATAGTGAAATCTATTTCACTGCATGCAAAACCCTTGTACAGTTTCTGTAGAACTCAATCCGTGTATCAACATAGTGACCGATTGTTAGACATTTAGAGTTTATGCTGTCATGGTTCTTCGTTATGATGCAGCCTATGATTTCCTGGTTTTATTTTATTTGAGTTCGAATATGTCAAAACTCGCTGCATTTGATCATCTTTTATTACAATACCAAACTTTGAATTACCACCAAAATCCAGCACTTAAGCAACGTCTGCACGAAGTACAAGCATGGATGAAAACACGAATTGCAGGAACACACCAAGAATTTTTTGCCTTGCCTGAAAATCAACTGATGGCACAATATTTTCTCAATCGTTTATATGGTGGCCCAGACTTTGATGCAATTGCACAACAAATCGAACGCCTCTTAAAGTACGCCCATAAAGCAGAAAAGTTATTACCTGAAAATGCAATAAAAACAGGAACTAAATCGGTCAGTCTCGCCGTACTTGCGACACGACTCGATGAACAAGTCGCAGAACAACTGCTCGAAGATTATCCTTTAGACACACCCTTAACTGATGACATCATGCGCCAGACCTTAGTCAAACTCGATCAAGGTGATGCACGTTATGAACAATTACAACTACTTGATGAACTTGGTGTCGCATTAGATAAATACATGCGTTCAACCATGATGTACGCCGCATTTAAAATGTGTAAAGGTATTGCCAACAAATATCAATTTGAACAAATGTATGAATTCATTCAAGAAGGTTTTGTAGCAATGAAACCGATGAAATCTGCAGCAGCTTTTATCAAAACGTTTACCGAGAAAGAACGTGAAATCATTGAGAAAGTTCATGCAGGTCATCCTAACCCCTTTCGTGGCTAAGTTTGATCGACCATCCCTCTTTGATTAAAGGGGGATTTTTTAAGCCCATAACAAAAATTAAAATACTTTTGAGCAAGTGACTTTCTGTATATTATTCATAACAATGATATGCTAAACCCTGTAAAAAAATACAAAATCTGTCATGATGCATGCTGATTCGTGCCGCTAGAGCGAAAGTTTAGGAGAAAACAATGTCTAACGAAAACCAACAGCCCACCCCAGAAGTTGAGCAAAACCCAAGTTCAGACAAAGTCAGTCCCTTCCTAAGCTCGCCACTCCCTCAAGGAGCGCCTCAAGGTCAGCAACAATCTTTACAACAAGGCTTGGCATCGACACCTACTGGTTCAGTACCAAAATATAATTTACCGCGTGGGGCAAACACAGGCAATGTCGGTCAAACCACACACTTTGGTTATCAAACTGTAAATAGTGATGATAAAGCCCAAAAAGTTGCCGAAGTTTTCCATTCAGTTGCAAGTAAATACGACATTATGAATGACCTGATGTCATTCGGTATTCACCGCCTTTGGAAACGATTTGCAATTAATATGTCAGGCGTTCGCCGTGGACAACATGTCCTTGACATCGCCGGGGGTACAGGCGACTTGGCTAAAGTATTTAGCCGTGAAGTCGGGCCACAAGGTCATGTCGTACTGTCAGATATTAACGAATCTATGTTAAATGTAGGTCGTGATCGTCTGCTTGATGCAGGCTGTACCAATGTTGATTTCGTACTTGCCAATGCTGAAACCTTAGAACCATTTGCAGACAACAGTTTTGATTTACTCACCATCAGTTTTGGTTTACGTAACGTGACCGATAAAGATGCGGCATTACAAGCCATGTATCGTGTACTCAAGCCAGGTGGTCGCCTACTGGTACTCGAATTTTCAAAACCAGTCTTTGAACCATTTTCAAAACTCTACGATTTTTACTCATTTACAGCACTGCCGATCATGGGTAAATTGGTCGCAAACGATTCTGAAAGCTATAAATATCTTGCTGAATCAATTCGTATGCATCCAGACCAACGTACGTTAAAAAGCATGATGGAACATGCTGGCTTCCAAAGCTGTGACTATCACAACCTCACTGGTGGTATTGTTGCAGTTCACCGTGGATTCAAACTTTAAGGTTTAAGATATGTGGTCGATTTTAGCACTCGGTGCAGTCGAACGTATCATTCATCATGTGATTGACTTGGATGCGATTACACGCATTCAGCTCAATCAATTGCAAGGTCAATTATTGCGTGTTGTGATCAATAGCCCACAACTGTCAGTTGATGTTTTCTTTGATGAAAATAAAGTTCGCCTTGAACCCACCGTAACAGGACAAAGTCAAACGCCTTCTATTTTTGAACAACGTCCGTTTGATTCTCAATCTAAGTTGACTGACGCAACTGCAACATTACAGGTTGAAAATGTTGTTGAGTTGGTTAAATTATTGCTGAGTGATCTAGATCAGATTGGTAATATTCCCTTACAGGGCGATTATCATCTATTACAAGATATTCAAAGAATTATGCAACAGGCTGAGCCTGATCTTGCTGCGCATCTTTCCCCTTGGATTGGCCCACAACTGGCACATGAATTGGGTAAGATTCAACTTGCACCAACACAACTCAAACGCTCATTACAAAGCCATTTATTCTTTGTTGAAGATACTTTAAAAGAAGATAGTGGTTTATTTGCTCCACGTTGGCAAATGGACGATCTCAATCGTGAGACACGTCAACTCAATCAAGAATTAGATCGTTTAGAAGCGAGATTTCAGCAGTTACACGCTTCACTCAATCCACAAAAACAACCCTCACAAGACTAGGTAAGGTTTTATATGATTCCGCATGTTACACGGTTACTCGAACTCTGGCGTATTGCAGCACACTACCGCCTTGACACCTTGTTCCCTGCGGAAGAATTACCAGTTAAAGCACGCCATGCTCTAAACATTATCAAGACCCATCCTGCGGCATGGTCAAGCCGTGAGAAAAAGAATCCGCTCAAGCTCAAAGAAGCTTTAGAGGATATGGGACCCTTAGCGATTAAACTGGGGCAATTGCTTTCTACTCGTCGTGATTTGATTCCACCAGAAGTATTATCAGAATTGGTGTTGTTACAAGACCGTGTCAAACCCTATGACACCCAATTGGCAAAACAACGTATCCAAGAATCACTCAAAGCAGATGTATCCACATTATTCTCTCGCTTTGATGAGCAACCCCTTGCTGCGGCATCAATTGCACAAGTTCATACTGCTGCCTTACACGATGGTCGTGAAGTGGTGGTTAAAGTCACTCGCCCTGATATTCGCAATCAAATTCTGCAAGACTTTGAAATCTTGGCATGGCTCGGTGATTGGCTTGAAAATCGTTTAGAAGCAGCACGTGCGCTGCATTTATCTGAAATCATTCAAGACTATCGTCAAATTATCTTGAATGAGCTTGATCTGAGTCTAGAAGCGGATAATACCCGCCGTATGCGTCATTACTTTACAGGCTCAAGCATGATGTATGTGCCTGAAGTCTATATGGACAGTAAAGATGTCATGGTAGCCGAACGCATCACAGGTGTGCCTATTTCAGATATCGCAACCTTTGATCGTTTGGGTATGGATCGTGCTGATTTGGCTGAAAAAGGTTTAACCATCTTCTTTACCCAAGTGTTTCGTGACAATTTCTTCCATGCCGACATGCATCCGGGTAATGTGTTTGTTGAAACAATTAACCCAAGCAACCCACGCTTTATTGCGTTGGACTGTGCCATCATGGGTGAATTGTCTAAGCATGATCAAATGACGATTGCACGGATGTTGCTTGCAGTGATGAACAGCAACTTTATGCAATTGATTCAGATTGTACATCAAGCAGGTTGGATTCCGCCGGGGACTGACCAAGATGCCTTGTCGCGTGAAATGCGTCGCACAGTTGGGCCGATGGTTTCAAAACCAATGGATCAACTGGATTTCGCAGGAATTTTAATTCAAGTCATGGATATTGCGCGTCGTTTCCATTTAGAAATTCCACCGCAATTGATGTTGTTACTCAAAACCTTGGTACATGTTGAAGGCTTAGGCACAGATCTTTACCCACAACTTGATATTTGGAAACTGGCAAAACCGATTTTGACCGAATGGGTCAAAACCAATATGAACCCAGTTAAAAATATCAAAGAACTCGGGCAACAAATCCCAGACTTGTTATTAGGCGCTCAAGACTTACCGACCCTACTGATCGACAGTTTAAATGGTTTAAAAAACCAATCCGCATGGCAGGACAAACAACTCCGCGAAATTCAGCAAATGCGTTTGCAAATGCAACAACAGCAACGCCGTAGTTGGATGTTTGGCAGCACCATGTTGATTTTACTGACCATTGCCATCATCAGCCCTTGGTTTGTCTCAGTGGTCTTGATTGGATTGAGTGCGCTGATCGCACTTTGGCGAATTATGAAATAAGTTCTAAATCCCTTGTACTGACAAGGGATTTTTTATAAGCAAGATTTATTTTCAAAAATTGCCGTGATTCAATTAAGATCATAGCTAAACAAATTTATAGATCCTTAAAAAGAACAAATAATGAAAACACCACACTTTGCCATTATTGGTTCAGGTACAGCAGGACTGGCGACTGCGATTTTGCTCGCACGAGAAGGTCATCAGGTCACCATTTTTGAACAGGTTGAAGAACTATCGCCTGTTGGCGCAGGTTTGTTGCTACAACCTGCGGGTTTGGCTGTTTTTGAACATTTAGGCGTACTCGATCAGGCGTTAAAACTCGGTGCAAAAGTCACAGGTTTAGAAGGAAAACTTGCAAATAAACGTCTCTTGGTGAATAGCCACTATCATCAGGCAGGCAACAACCTTTATGGTCTCGGCATCCATCGTTCCACGTTGTGCTATATCCTCACTCAAAAACTCGCTGAATATTCAAGTCATGTCACTTGGCGAATGAACCATCATATTGAACGCATTGAAGAACAGCCGCATGAAATTCGATTATTTGGCACTGATCATCAACAACACAACTTTAATGACTGTTTCGATGCGGTACTGATTGCCAATGGCGCGCGCAGCCAACTTCGCCCCAAAGCATGGGTCAAAGTTGATCAAGCTTATCTGTGGGGTGCAGCGTGGAGTATCGTGCCTGAATGCTTAAATTTAAATCCTGAAATTCTACATCAATTCTATGATCGTTCTAAAATCATGATGGGTGTTCTGCCTACAGGTGCAATACCCTCCGCACCGCAACAACGACTTTCCAGTGTGTTTTGGAGTTTACCAACATCACAACTACAATCATTCTTAAAAGATGAATCAGCGAAACAGCAATGGTTAAAGCAAGTGTCAGATCGTTGGTCTGATGTTGCTGAATGGCTAGAACAACTTTTATTGGATGAACACAATCAACCGCAATGGTTGTCTGCTCAATATCGTGATGTGGTGATGTCTCGATACGGACAAGGTCGAATCGGGGTGATTGGTGATGCTGCACATGCCATGAGTCCACAACTCGGACAAGGTGCGAATATGGCACTTTTGGATGCGTGGGCTTTTTCCCAATCATTACACGCTGCTCAGAAAAACCAGCAAATTGACTGGTCAATGTTATGGCAACACTATCATCAACAGCGTCGTTCCTCGACACAGTTCTATCAGTTTCTCAGCCGTTTACTGACTCCACTTTATCAATCTGATCATTGGTGGGCGGGTGGCATACGTGATCTCACTTTTCCGTGGATGTATCAAATCCCCTATTTTCGTAAAGAAATGGCAATTACCATTTCAGGTTTAAAAACAGGTATGTTCCAACATATGAGCTATCAACAGATTGCTGAATACCAGCACAATCAAAATGTCTTGATTCAAAACAATCAATCATTACCTGAATATGACTAAGATCAAAAACAAGAGTTGAATTAAATATGAAAATTAGTCATTTAGATCATTTGGTTTTGACAGTCGCTGATATTGAAATCAGTTGTCAGTTTTATCAGTCTGCCCTGAATTTTGAGGTGATTACTTTTGGTGAAAACCGCAAGGCACTTCAATTTGGTTCGCAGAAAATCAATTTACATCAAGTCGGAAAAGAGTTTGAACCTAAAGCATTTCGTCCAACCTCAGGTTCTGCAGATTTATGTTTTATTGCTGAGACGCCTTTAAAGGATGTGATTGCACATCTTCACGCATTAAACATTGAGATCGTTGAAGGCCCTATCGAAAGAACTGGAGCAATCGGAAAAATTTTATCAATCTATTTACGTGATCCAGATCAGAACTTGATTGAAATTTCGAACTATCTAAATACTTAAAAAATTAAAACTCATACGCCAATCTCAACTTAAAATTGGTCTAAACTCAAATAATCCCCCTAAATCCCCCTTTTAAAAGGGGGACTTTCCACCAAATGATTTAAGTTATTAATTTCGTGGGACTCCTCCCTTTTTCAAAGGGTGAGCTGCGGTTGTAGCAGTGCAAGGAGGGATTTAAGAAAATATGGAAATATTATTTTTATAAAAGTTGAGATTGATGTAACTCATCAATAAAAATAAGGTTAAACATGAAAGATAGTTTTCTATGGGCGTTATATCGGCAGAAGAAATCTAGTGTAATTATTTATATTGGATTGTTTTTATTACCCAGCTTATTAGATATTCTAAGCTTTTTTGATGAAAAATACGCATTTCCTTTTTGGTACACAAATCCGCAATCCACAGTCGGACGTATGATTGAAAATTCGAGTTTTTGGTGGATGATATTATTTAACTTGATTCCATTCTTTTTATTACTTTTTATTCATCAAAGATTTTTAATTAGAATGCTGATTATTTGGGCTTGCTTATCAGGTGGCTATTATGTGCTTAATAGTTGGTTTATCGCTGATTATGCAAACTCAACTATATCTACAATTATTTTGACTCTAATTTTGATTCGATCTGAAAATAGTAAATTACTGAGATCATTTACCCAACCAAGCACCTAAAGCATTTTTTACCCAACAAGCATAGCCAACCCTAGTCACAACCGCTACACTAACGGCTTTCCGCTCAATGGATTTTTCACTCATGTCAAACTGGTTAGATGAAGTTAAATTTGATTCCAATGGTCTTGTTCCTGCCATTGCACAACATCATCAAACTGGTCGAGTGTTAATGGTTGCGTGGATGAGTCGTGAAGCATTACAACTGACTGCTGAGAAAAATCAAGCGGTGTATTATTCACGTTCACGTCAAAAATTATGGCACAAAGGTGAAGAATCAGGGCACTTTCAAACGGTACATGAAATTCGTTTAGATTGCGATGCCGATGTCATTATTCTACAAATTGAACAGCACGGCGGAATTGCTTGCCATACGGGTCGTGAGTCGTGTTTTTATCGTAAACTCACGCCACAAGGTTGGGAAATTGTTGATGCTCAACTGAAAGATCCAACTGCAATTTACGGTGCATCTGCGAAAGTCGAAGCACACGATCATGGTCACGCTGAACAAGTTGACGTACTTAGTCACTTAGGGCGTTTGATGCAAGAGCGTAAAAAAGCTGAAGCGGATAGTTCTTATGTTGCGAGCCTATACAAAAAAGGCATTAATAAAATTTTAGAAAAAGTTGGCGAAGAAAGCATCGAAAGCATTATTGCAGCCAAAGATTATGCAGCACATGCCTCTTTAGAAAATAAGCATGATCTGATTTATGAAGTTGCAGATTTATGGTTCCACACTATTGTCATGCTCGGCTACTTCGACCTTGATCCACAAGAAGTCCTTGATGAACTTGCTCGTCGCCAAGGTCTTTCTGGTTTGGTTGAAAAAGCCAACCGTAGCCAAGAAGCGTAACCCCTGCCTGTGTCGAATATCGAGAAACCCAAAGCCACCTATGAGCAAGCGATTGCGATAGACAATGCACGTTTAGGTCAATCCTTTAAAGTGATTGCGTATGCTGGCACAGGTAAAACCACGACTTTACAAATGATCAGTGATGCCATGCCCGAACGGCGTGGTATGTATTTAGCTTTTAACAAAGCCATTGCATCTGAAGCACAGAGTAAATTTCATGGCAATGTAAATTGTCGTACCTTTCACTCTCTTGCCTTTCGTAGCGTACCACGTGGCGTAACTGATAAATTACGACTACCGCGTTTAAGCCCAAGTTTTATTGCTAAAGAATATCGTTTAGAGCCTATTACGCTCCGTCGTTTAATGGGTGGACGTTACGAAAAATATGTATTGATGCCAAGTCGTCTTGCGAGTTTGGTTGCTAATGCTGTCAGCTATTTCTGCTCGACCAGCTCACAATATCCTGCCCCTCGCCATATTCAAGCACCGAACTGGTTACATCAAGATGATATTGAATCGTTACAACAACACTTATATCCAGCAGTTGAACGTCGTTGGTTAGAGTCGATTGATCAAAATCATCAAGCAGGCATTGGTCACGATATTTACCTCAAACTTTGGGCATTATCAGAACCCAATATTCCGACAGATTATGTTCTGTTTGATGAAGCACAAGATGCTGACCCACTCATGTTGGGCATTTTACTCCGTCAAAAAAGCACACAAGTGATTTATGTCGGTGATGCACATCAGCAAATCTATGCTTGGCGCGGCGCAGTCAATGCCATGCAACAAATGCCATTACATGAAAGTCGCTTAACCACCTCTTTCCGTTTTGGCGATGCAATTGCTGATGTTGCAAATAGTCTGCTGGGTGCATTAAACGAAACTGTTCCTCTACTTGGCAATCCGAATGTTAAATCGAGTGTCGTGAATAAACCGCATACCAAAATGCGTGATGCAATTCTATGCCGTACCAATGCGAGAGCAATGGAACTATTACTCTCAGGTTTAGTACATGGTGACAAAGTCGGTTTGCAAGCCGATCACCAAAAACTCAGTCGTTTTGTCGATGCAGCCAGTTTACTCAAACAAGGCAAACGCATTACCGATGTACCCGAATTGGCTTGGTTCAACTCTTGGCATGATGTGCATGAATATTGTGAAACCAATGATGGTAGTGATATTAAGCCCTTAGTTAAACTGGTTGATGATCACGGTACTGAGCCACTCAAAAAAGCGCTTGCTAAAATCACGCCCATTGAACAAGCAGATTATGTGATTTCCACCGCACATAAAGCCAAAGGCTTGGAATGGAATCGTGTGCATATCGAAGATGATTATCAATTTAAAATCAATGGACTAGAGCATAAAATTACAGATGAGGAATTAAGACTACTTTATGTTGCCTGTACTCGTGCTAAAGTAAGTTTAAATATCCATCATCTTTACGATCTCATACAACAATTAAAACGGGGCGCTCCCTCAAGTCTTCGTCAGTCCGTAGGTTAAGCGCTTATGTTCAGGGGGAGCTTATGCAACTTGAATCGGTGCTATTTAAACATGTTGGAATGTTTCGAGATTTAACAATTAAATTTCAACCTGCAGAACGTCCCATCACGCTTATTTTAGGTGAGCAAGCCACAGGAAAAACCACCGTTTTACGAAATATCTATCAAGCCCTGACTTGGTTTTCCGCGCGTTATAAAGATCTTCGGACTGCGGGTGTCGTGATTGCGGATCAAGATATTATGTTGACGCGCTTGCAAGCCAAAGTTCAGCTTCAAGTCCGCATAAGCAGCGAACTGAATAGTAGCCTGCCAGAAAGTAGCTCTGCGCAGCAAACCGATACTCAAAGCTGTAGTTGGAAATTATTTAAAACATTTAACAGTCAAGGCGTGGGCATTAGCCAAGTTGAAACTCAACAACTAGATCAAATGGTGTCGTTGTATCAAAAAACCAGCCTTCAAGACCCTTTATTTAGTTTACCGTTAATTGCCTACTATCCTGCTGAACGTTTTGTGCAAGAGGTCAATTTACAAAGTAAGAATGCACCAGGAACATTACAAGACATTTCAGCCTATGACCTCACCGCACTTCCATACACCACCTTTGCCCGTTTTTTTGAGTGGCTCAGAGAAATTAGCGATGTTGAAAATGCTCACTCTGCTCATATCGTTCGGCGGTTAATGGGCAATGATTTTAGCCAACAGAACCAGTCTGAGATTTTGCAGCAACTACAACAAGAGCTGATCAATCACCCAAAACAATTTTCAGCACCTAATTTATATGCGCTGAAAAAAAGCTTACATACGATTTTCCCAGAATTGAATGATATCTATATTCAATATATCCCTAAGCTTCAATTAATGGTGCGCTACCGCGATCAGACCATTCCTTTTCAACAGCTATCAGCCTCTCTTAAAACATGGATTGCATTGGTCGGGGATATTACACGTCGTTTATGTTTGCTTAACCCACATTGTTTTGACCCATGTTTAGAAGGTGAAGGCATATTATTGATTGATCAGATTGACCACCAATTAGATCAAAATATAAGTGCTGAGATTTTAGAGCGTTTGCATCAAGCATTTCCAAGACTACAAATTATTGCGTCGGGTAATCGCGATGAATTGCTAGAGCATGCCTTAGAATATCAATGCTTAAAGCTAGGTAATAAAGGAATTTATGAGATAAATATTGAAAAATCTCAACAACAACTTTCACAACTTTATAATGAACTGAATCGAGCAGATGATGCCGGTTTTTCGCAAAATCAAAACTTACTAGAATCAGAAACTTTGATCAGTAAAGTAGATCAGCTCTTTCAACAAATCAAAGCTTTAGATGAGCAGGAAAAAAATAATTTGCTTCATCTTCTGAAGATTGATGATACGCCTCAAGAGACATCATTTTGAAAAAGTAGAGTTCATTCAATTCCAATCGAGACATCAACCTGAGAAACTATTCTCCCCTCATCTTTGATGAAAACTTTTCTGAACTTGCTTTACCATTGCATGATGCTTCTTATATGCAGCATGCATGTTTGCTAAATCGAGTGTTCTTTTACGACCACAGTACCAAGCACAATAGCTGAATAAAGCGATCATAATGAATGAACCGATTATCATAGGCATGTTGGCTATCCCCATATAAATAGCGGAGACCAGTCCAGATACCAAAAATAAAGACATAAGCCCCATAATCACTGCACCAATAATCAGTGCTGTACGATTTAAAAATGCAATCGCTATAAGCAGCGCAATAGAAAGCATAATGATGAATAAAACCACAGCTTCTGCAAATGATTGTGAAGCAAACTCTGCAATAAGATGATGCTGAATAGCCCTTATATATCCGCCCATCATAAAGAATAGAAAAAATGCAATTAAATAAATTGTTTTTGGAACGTTCACCTTCATTGGAAGAGGTGAACCATTTTTTATGTGATCAGATGAAAAAGTTAGATCAAGATTGTTTTCCATATTAGCCCCTAAAAATCAATAAAATCTATAGCGTATTCATTGGCTATTACATCCTCATTGAATATTCATATGTTCAACATAAAGTTCTATTATTTAACCACATAAAGCAGCCATATGATGGTCAAATCACACAGCGGCTCTCTATCTTGATTAACCCTGTATGATTCGCCCTTCTCACTCAATACAACAAAAGATAACGAGATCAGCAAGTGATGATAAGCAATAAAATTGAAGTAAAAAAATGCTATAAATAGCTTTAACCAAAGAATCTTTTTTCAGCCATTCTATTCAAAAGATGTTGTTAGTTTCATGTAATAACATCAGATTTTTGTTGATTTTTTATAGTAAAATAAAATTCATTTTTTACTTTCAAGTTGTGCAATACAACTTGCTCTTTTCGTTAACTTGATTGGGTTTCGCGACTTTAAACCTTGGCATTCTCTTTGAACGCCTTAAGTCCTGAAAGAAAATCCACCTTTAGGTCTCTCTCGACCTAAATCATTGACATGGATACCAGTGTGCTACCGATTATTATTTTATTACCACTTATACTTGGCACGACCCTTGTCTCACAATTGCAACGTATTTCACGGGGCGTGATGGCACTTGGGGCAATTGGCATCAGCCTAAGTTGTTTTATTTTACTGCTTAACCAAGCAGAAACTGTGCTACAAGGTCATGCTATTCAACAAAGCTGGAATTGGATTCCACAACTCGGCATTAATCTGAGTTTTCGCCTAGATGCCTTAGGCTTATTGTTTAGTTTACTGATCAGCGGTATCGGCACACTGATTTATATTTATGCCTATTATTATCTCAGCCCTAAAAACTCTCTTGCTAAACTCTACCAATTGCTCATGCTGTTTATGGCAGCTATGCTTGGAATTTCTCTCTCAAATAATTTAATTATTCTCTTGGTATTTTGGGAACTCACCAGTATTTCCTCATTCCTGCTTGTCGGTTATTGGAGTCAATATGATGCCGCCCAACGTGGCGCACGTATGGCACTCACCATCACGGGAATGGGTGGTTTAGCAATGTTAGGGGGCTTTGTACTCCTAGGGCAGATCACAGGGACTTATCAGATTGATCAACTGGTCTTAATGAAAGATTCCATTCAACAACATCAATTATTTATTCCAACGCTACTTTTAATTTTATTAGGTGCATTTACCAAAAGTGCGCAATTTCCTTTTCACTTTTGGTTGCCCAATGCAATGGCAGCACCCACCCCTGTTTCAGCCTATCTACATTCAGCAACGATGGTGAAAGCAGGCATTTTCTTATTAGCACGTTTAGCCCCTCTATTTATTGGTGCTGCGCTGTACCACAACATTGTGACCTTTGTTGGTCTATTTACCTTGTGTATGGCAGCAGGTTTCGCCATTTTCAAAGAAGATCTTAAAGGTCTGTTGGCATATTCGACCATCAGCCATTTAGGTTTAATTGTTTGTTTGCTTGGTATTGGTTCACCACTTGCTGTTGCAGCCGCGATTTTCCACATCATTAACCATGCAACATTTAAAGCAGCCTTGTTCATGATTGCAGGCATTATTGATCATGAAACAGGTACACGTGATTTACGTAAGCTCAGTGGTATTTGGCAAGTGCTCCCCTTTACAGGGACATTAACCATGATTACGGCTGCCTCGATGGCAGGTGTTCCGCTCACCAATGGTTTTCTTTCCAAAGAAATGTTCTTTACTGAGTTACTGGCAAATTTGTCTGGCCCAGTAATGGTGATTTCAGCAATTGTTGCAACTCTGTCAGGGATTTTCGCGGTCAGTTATTCCATTCGTTTAGTGCATGGCGTGTTCTTTGATGGCAGCATTGGTCAACAGGTTCCAAACAAAGAAGCACATGAACCCGCTTTAGGGATGCGCTTGCCAGCAATTATTTTGGCAAGCTTATGTATTTTAGTTGGTATTTTCCCTGCCTTACTGGCAGGAACAATGGTCAATAGTGTAACGCGCGCAAGTTTGGCACAACCCGAATTTGAAGGTATTCATTTAGCAATTTGGCATGGTATTAATGCTCCTCTAATGATGAGCCTCATCGCCTTGATTGGTGGTGGACTGTTTTACTTTACACTCGCTAAAAATGGACGACTGAGGAAGATCGACCTCGATCCTTATTTAGGAAAGTTTCAAGGCAAAATCTTATTTGAGTTATTCCTTAAACATCTGTTACTGACTAGCCTAAAAATTAAAAAAGCAACAGAAACAGGGTCGCTACAAAGTTATCTGCTTTGGATTGTTTTATTTAGCATCATCATGGTCGGGCTACCATTATTCAACCAAGGTCTGACCACAGGCACACGAGAACTCACCCATGCACCGTTGGTGGCAATCGTATTATGGCTGACGCTATTCTGCGGATGCTGGATGATGCTCTGGTTTCACCATGAGCGGATCAAAGCCGTTTTGATTAGTGGTGCAGTCGGACTGGTCGTCACCATGGTATTCGTAACGCTATCTGCACCAGACTTGGCGCTCACTCAAATTACCGTTGATGTCGTCACCACCGTCTTATTATTGATGAGCTTATCATTATTACCACAATTAACCCCTTATGAATCGAGCCGTCCACGCCGTTGGCGAGATGCGAGCTTGGCGATTGCAGGTGGTGTCGGAATTGGTTGGATTACATGGCTGATCTTAACCCGTGAACATAATTCCATTTCATGGTTCTTCTTACAACAATCAATACCATTAGGTGGTGGCTCAAATGTTGTCAACGTCATTCTCGTTGACTTCCGTGGTTTTGATACCTTCGGTGAAATTGCCGTACTCGGTATCGCTGCAATTGGTGCGCTTTGTCTGATGGATGGTATGCGTGCGCATGGAACCACCATGACACAAGGCTTATCTTATCGTTTTAACCCTTCGCCATTGATGTTACGAATTTCTGCTTCATGGGTACTTCCTCTCGCTTTAGTCGTGAGCATCTATATCTTCATGCGTGGTCATAATTACCCTGGTGGTGGCTTTATTGCAGGTTTAATCACCGCAATGGCGCTGATCATTCAATACATTGTTTTAGGTCAAGATAAAACCGAACAATTGATTAAAGCCAGATCTGGTCGCCTCTATGAAATATGGATCGGCTCAGGCTTAGCGATAGCAGGTCTCACAGGCATCGCTGCTTGGTTCTGGTCACGCCCGTTCTTAACAACAGCACATATTTATGTAGAACCCCCTTTATTTGGAAAAATGCATTTAGCTTCGGCTGTCTCATTTGATCTCGGGGTTTACATGACCGTTGTTGGTGCGACGATGCTGTTAATTTCGGTCTTAGGTGATTCACGTCACTCAAGTATGTCTGGACCTGTTCCAAGTGGAGATAAATAAAATGGTTAGTATTGAATTTCTACTCGCTTCAGGAATTGGTCTACTGAGTGCAACAGGCATCTATTTAATTCTACGTGCCAGAACATTTCCTGTTGTGCTTGGTTTAGCCATGATTGGCTATGCCGTAAACTTATTTTTGTTTGCAATGGGGCGTACTCAAATTAATGCACCTGCAATCATTACCGAAACAACCAAAGTAACCGACCCACTCCCTCAGGCATTGGTACTGACTGCAATTGTCATTGGTTTTGCAACCACGGCTTTTATCGTACAGCTTGCACTGCGTAGTCGTTACGAGTCTGGGACAGATCATGTTGACTCAAAAGAAGAACCAACCTTGACTTATGACCCACGCGAGGATGAGCCATAATGTTTGATTTCAATAGTTTTTGGCATGCTCATACTCCAATTTTAAGTATTCTCATTCCAGCATTTACCAGTTTTTTATTGGTTTTGTTGGGGAATCCAGGTTCTGGTTCTTTAAAACAAGATTGGCGACAACCATGGCGACGTGGCATTAGTCTAGGTTCTACACTTCTAGGCCTAATCACAGCAATCAGTTATTTGATGATCGCCAATACAGGTCAAGTCACCGTTTACCAACTCGGTGAATGGTCTGCGCCCTTTGGGATTGTCTTAGTCCTCGATCGTTTATCTGCATTCATGTTGGTGCTCACTTATGCACTTGCCGCACCTGTCATTTGGTATGCCAGTGATAACTGGGATACACGAGGGCGCTACTTCCATACCATGTTCCATTTTCTACTGATGGGATTAACAGGTGCATTTCTCACAGGCGATTTATTTAACTTATTCGTGTTCTTCGAAATATTGTTAATGGCATCTTATGTACTGCTATTACATGGTCAAGGTCGCCCCCGCTTCCAACTCGGGGTACATTACGTCACCATTAACTTAGTAGCGTCTGCCCTGTTCCTCATTGGTTTGGGCATGATTTATGGTAGCGTTGGTAGTTTAAATATGACCGATGTAAGTCGCCTCCTTCCAACTTTGGATAGTGATCAACATAAACTTGCAATTGCAGGTGGCTTATTACTCTTTGTGGTATTTGGCATCAAAGCAGCAATGTTACCTGTTGGCTTTTGGCTACCCAAGACTTATGCCGTTGCAAGCACTCCTGTGGCAGCTATTTTTACTATCATGACCAAAATGGGAATCTACGCCATTTTACGGGTCAATGGCACCGTCTTTGATGATGCGCTCGCACAAAGTATTTTTAAAAATACCTTACTGATTATTGGCTTAATCACTTCATTTTATGGCGTGATTGGTGCAATTGCTGCTGAACGCCTACGCCGTTTTGTTGGCTTTATGGTGCTATCATCTATTGGTACATTGCTGATCGCAATTGCGATGTTCAACACCCAAGCTTGGTCAGCAGCATTATATTATTTAGTACATAGTACGCTGGTTGCCGCCGCATTCTATTTATTCTGTGGTTGGATGACCTCGCAACGTGGTTCTTTCAAAGACCATTTAAAAGTTGCACCTAAAATCAAACAGGAAAAAGCAGCAGCATTTACTTATTTTACCATTGCATTGATGATGGCAGGTTTACCCCCTTTCAGCGGTTTCTTAGGTAAAGTGTTTATCTTACAAGCAACCGCTGAAACGCCTTATCAAGGGTGGATTATTGCCGTTATCCTTGTTGTTAGCCTACTCAGCATTATTGCACTTACCCGTGTTGGTTTTATCCTGTTCTGGCGTGCAAGCCCACCTGAAGCAAATCCAAAAGAAGCTGCTTATGCTGCCTACCAAGCTTTACCTGCGGTTGCGCCAAATCGTAATGACAAAGCAATCTATATGCTTTTGGCAGGACTAATTGCTTATGTCATATTTGCTGCCCCTATTCAAACCTATACCGTTTTAACCGCACAGCAAATCCAAAATCATGCACTTTATCAACAAAGTATTTTAAAACATGATATGCAAGGTCGTGCGATTAGTGTGCAGCCATTTGATGCAGGTTATTTACCTGAAACAAAGTATGGTGGTGAAGTCGAAGATCATAATGCCCTATTAATTCCAGATGTGATCTCGAAACCAACGTTACAAGGCGAGCATATTTCTGAATATAAACAACGCCAAATAGCCGAGCAAACTTTGGCTAGTCCCACAATTCCCAATACAACACAATTAAAACCGATGGAGGAACACTAATGCAAAAACGCGCTTTGCTTGATCATTGGTTTCCTCATCCCTTTGTGTCATTTTTAATTTTTGTGACGTGGTTAATGCTGTCACATAGTTTAGATATTGCTGACATCTTTACCGCATTGTTATTAGGCATTCTGATTGCTCGTTTGGTTAGCCCTTTCATTACGCGTACACCACGTATTCACTGGTTACCTGCAATCAAATTATTTTTTGTGGTGTTATGGGATATTGTGATTTCTAACTTTCGTGTGGCTAAAATGGTACTTGGGCCAATGGATCAGTTACACCCTAAATGGTATCGCGTTCCACTAGAAACTGAGCATGAGCAAGTCAATACGCTATTAGCCATGATTATTACCACTACACCAGGTACGGTATCTGCGGGGATTGATCAAGAACGTGGTGATATCTTAGTTCATGCGCTGAGTACTGATCATGCCGATCTAGATATTCAAGACATCAAGCAACGCTATGAAATGCCTTTGCTCGAAATCTTTGATGTAAAGATCACAGAAGGAGCAACTCAATGACCATTTTACCTTATGCAGTTGGTATCAGTTTAATTGCGATCACGATTTCAATGTTTCTTTGTCTAACCCGTATGATTATTGGGCCATCTGTTGTTGATCGCTTGCTTGCACTCGACACCCTTTTTCTTAATGCAACGTGTCTGATTGTGGTATTGGGCATCTATTGGGCAAGTACCAATGTATTTGAAGGTGCTTTATTGGTGGCTATGCTCGGTTTCGTTTCGACTGTTGCACTGGCTCGTTATTTTACCACTGGGCATGTGATTGATTAAGGAGATCGGTTATGCAAATAATTCTTGAGATTATCATTTCGTTCTTTTTGATCTTTGGTGCATTCTTTATGCTCGTAGGTTCAATTGGGATGATTCGCCTACCCGATTTATTTATGCGTCTGCATGCACCGACTAAATCAAGTACGCTAGGGTTAGGGAGCTTTTTAATTGCAGCTATGCTATTTGGAGCAACACAAGGTCGTTTTGGTTTTGCTGAATTATTAATTACTTTATTTGCCTTTATTACTGCCCCAGTATCTGCAAATTTGATGGCACAAGCTGCGATTCATTTACGTCTGCGTTCAACCAGTGGTGATGTGCCAGAAGCTTTGAATCGACCATTACCTTGGCAACGTTATCGTCGTGTTGCAGAAAAAAAAGATCAACTATAGTTGGTCTTTTTTATTGAATTGCAATTTTTGGCAATATTCTATCAATAGATCAGCCTTTCATTATTTATCAGATCCTATAAATATAGTTGCTCACATTGGTTGATCATCAGCACATTCTTATACGCCTGACTCGACTGGCCACGAATACTCAACATATTGGTTTTTTGATCAATATCATAAGTAATCTCGATATAGTTAGAAGAATTGGAACTGATTGCATGACTGTTCAATATTCGAGATAAATCAATCTGGTTTAGGTCTAGCGCCAATCAAAGTCATTTACATAATCGACAACTGTCTCACCTGACCATTGAACAAAAATTCGTATCTAGACGAGCTTTGTTGTATAAATGGAATTCATCCATTAATGCTATACGAATATTGTGTTTCGAATTGTTGAATGGTTTTAATTGCTTGTTATCGGTAAGCTTGCCACTTAATTACTATTATCTTGTCTCTTTTCAATACAAAATTGTCTATATATTTTTTGAATTATCTAGGAAAATAACTTTAGAATGAGAAATATTTATCCTTAAAGCTGATTTCTTAGATTGCCAAAAAACTACAAATTATAGAGTTAAGCCAACGTTCCATATCACTCCCTATTTTTATAAAAATCTTAGAACATAAAAAAGCCACCCTAAGGTGGCTTTCTTTTAGAACTTATTCTTTATCGTCTTGCCCTTGTTCAGGCAGATCCTTCACAGCTTCCGCGATCAGACCAAACATATAGTTACCATAAGCATTGGTTTTATCATAATGGAAACGCAATCTTGGCGTAATACGTGTCTTGATACGACGGCTCAACTCATGACGCAAGAAACCAGATGCTTTATTTAATACATCTAAAGTCTCTTTATTTGCGACTTCACTTTGCTCATCACCAAGCTCACGCCCCATTACAGTAACATAAACTTCAGCATAACCCATGTCTGCACTGACTTTCACCGCAGAGATGGTCACTAGACCACCTAAGCGAGGATCTTTAAGCTCTTGACGGATCAGTTCAGACAACTCACGTTGTACTGAATCCGCCATGCGCTTTAAGCGTTGGCTACCCGCCATTAAAGACTCCGTTTAATCAATTGAACATCATAGACTTCGATCTTGTCTTTGACTTTGATGTCTTTATAGCCTTTCACCGCAAGACCACATTCCATACCGGCACGAACTTCTTCAACCACTTCTTTATAACGACGAAGAGATTCAAGTTCACCTTGGAATACAACCACGTCATCACGTAATACGCGAATTGGTTTATTACGGTGTAACATACCTTCAAGTACCATACAGCCTGCTGCTGCACCAAATTTACTTGAGTGGAACACTTCACGCACTTCTGCAACACCCAAGATCGTTTCACGATGTTCAGGTGCAAGCTTACCGCTCATTGCAGCTTTTACATCATCAATTAAATGATAGATGACGCTGTAATAACGAATATCGATGCCATCTTGATCAGATTTTTGACGAGCGGTGTTATCTGCACGAACGTTGAAACCTAATAATACTGCTTCTGAAGATTCAGCTAAAGTTACATCTGACTCAGTGATCGCACCAACACCAGAACCAATGACACGAACTTTCACTTCATCTGTAGACAGCTCATCAAGCGCAACATGTAATGCTTCTAAAGTACCACGCACATCTGTTTTGAGTACGACATTCACATAAGGAATATCTTTTTTACCCATAGATGCCATGATGTTTTCAAGACGCATTGCACTCGCACGCTCTAGACGCTTATGACGCTCACGGTCAGAACGAGCATCAGCAACTTCACGTGCTTTCTTCTCATCATTGACGACAAGAACTTCATCACCCGCCATTGGCGCATCAGGTAAACCTAAGATTTCAACTGGAATTGAAGGACCAGCAGAAGTAATACGTTGACCATTTTCATCAACCATCGCACGAACACGACCATAAGATGAACCAGCAAGTACCAAGTCACCAATGTTCAATGTACCATTTTGTACAAGAATTGATGTTACTGCACCACGACCTTTGTCAACACGTGCTTCGATTACAACACCTTGTGCCGCACCTTCAGCTGAAGCTTTAAGCTCCATCAATTCAGCTTGGATCAAGATTAAATCAAGTAAACCATCGATACCTGCACCAGAGTGTGCCGATACTTTTGCAATTGGAACATCACCGCCCCACTCTTCAGGTACGATACCTTTAGTGGTTAATTCATTTAAGACACGGTCAACATCTGCAGACTCTTTATCCATTTTGTTGATAGCAACAATAATTGGAGTACCCGCTGCACGTGCATGGTCGATTGCTTCAGCAGTCTGTGGCATTACACCATCATCAGCAGCTACAACCAGAACCACGATATCCGTTGCTTTTGCACCACGTGCACGCATAGACGTAAACGCTGCGTGACCCGGTGTATCTAAGAAAGTAATAATTCCTTTCTCAGTCTCAACATGATAAGCACCGATATGCTGTGTAATACCACCCGCTTCACCCGCTGCCACTTTAGAGCGGCGAATACGATCCAGCAATGATGTTTTACCATGGTCAACGTGACCCATGATTGTCACGACTGGTGGACGAGTCGTTTGTTCACCACGTGCTTCTTCAGCGGCTTCTAATAAATTATCTTCAGCTTGTGTATCCGAAACTAAGACAGGGTTATGACCCATTTCTTCAACAACGAGTACCGCAGTATCTTGGTCAATCGCTTGATTTTGAGTAACCAACTCACCCATTTTCATGAGTGTTTTGATCACTTCACGAACCTTAATTGCCATTTTTTGAGCAAGATCAGCAACAATGATTTTTTCACCAATCTCAACATCATAAACTTGCTTTTTAACAGGTTTTTCAAAACCATGTTTATTGGCTTGGCTGGTTTTTAAACCACGCTTATGATGGCTTTTGCTGAAGCTTTGCTCTGATTGAGCATCACCACCACGACCGCCTTTTTTACCAGCACGTGGGTTTGCAGTTGCACCACCACGTTTGATTTCACGGTCTTCCTTATTAAAGGAATCTTCATATGCTTGACCAACAAGGCCAGCAGCTAAAGGTGAATCATCAATGACACGAATTGTTGTGGTTGCATCATCATTTGAATATTTTGATGCCATTTTACGCATTTGCTCAAGTGTACGCTGTTGAGCTTCTTCTGCGGCTTTACGACGCACGACTTCTTCAGTTGCTTTTAACTGAGCAGTTTGTGCTTCACGTGCTTTCTTCTGTTCAGGCGTTTCTGTTGGTCTTACAACAGGTGCTTTAATGATTTTATCGCTATTACGCTTTTTCACCACAACAGCCGCTTTTGCTGGTGCTTGAACTGAACCACCAGAAGTATGCGCTGCACGCATCGCTTCTAAAGTCGCGTTGGCTTTTTGCTCAGCTACATCACGTGCATTTTGAACTGCTTGATCACGTGTACTTTGCTCTACACGTGCTTTTACATCTGCTTCTACACGTGCTTTTGCTTCAGCTGCAAGTAATTCAGGGTTCGGTTTAGCAAAAACTTGTTTCTTGCGAACTTCAACATTAATGTTTTTTGCTTTACCCGACGTACTTGTTACTTTAGCAGTACTGGTTGTTTTACGTTTCAACGCAATTTTTCCTGTGTTACCACTGTCCTGACCATGTACTTTTTTCAAATGATTGATCAAAGTATTCTGTTGTTCAGCGGTAATAATGTCATCTGCTTTACGCTGTGGTAGACCTGCTTCGCGAACCTGCTCTAGGAGTTTCTCTACAGGACGTTCTACGCTGAGCGCTAACTCTTGAATCGACTTGTCCGTCATCTATTATCTCCTAGTTAAACCATGATTCACGTGCTTTCATGATTAATTGACCTGCTTTGTCATGACCTAAACCGTCGATATCTGAAATATCATCAGTTGCTTGATCTGCCAAATCATCAATCGTAATCACACCACGCGCCGCCAATGCATAAGCAATCTCAGTGGTCATACCATCCATACTGAGAAGTTCTGCACTTGGCTCTTGAATATTTTCTTGCTGTTTCAATGCATCAGTTAAAGCAGCTTCTTTCGCACGGCTTTGCAACAATTCAACCAAATCAGCTTCAAGCTCAATTTCATCAAATGTTTCTGCTGGAACGTAAGCAATCTCTTCTAATGAAGTAAAGCCCATTTCAACTAAAGCCATTGCTAAGTCTTCATCAATATCGAGACGTGATACAAACATATCAAGATATTGTTGTGCTTCATTTTGCTGACGAGCACGATACTCTTCTTCTAACATCATGTCGAGTTTATAACCCGTTAATTCCGATGCTAGACGTACATTTTGCCCTTGTGAACCAATTGCACGGGCCAATTGATCATTGGTTGCAAAAATGATATCCGCACTACGTGCATCTTCATCTAGTACAATGCCTGATACATCAGCCGGCTCTAATGCGCTTGCAATATATTGAGCAGGATCATCAGACCACACTACAACATCAATACGCTCACCATTTAGCTCTTGTTGCACCGCTTGAATACGTGTACCACGCATACCAATACATGCACCAACAGGATCAATACGATGGTCATTAGTCTTCACTGCAATTTTAGCACGTACACCGGGTTGACGGGCAGCCGCTTTAATTTCAATGATTTCTTCAGAAATTTCTGGAATTTCTTTTTTCATTAATGCAATCAGCATTTCAGGGCGTGCACGAGACAATAAGAGTTGTGCACCACGACCTTCACGATTTACGCTGTACAAAATCGCATTCATACGCTGTTTAGGACGTAAAATTTCTTTGTGGATGGTTTCTTCACGTGCCAAATAAGCTTCAGCGTTGTCACCAAGATCAATGATAAAGCCATCTTTGGTTTGCTTTTTCACTTCACCGTAAATCAACTCACCTACTTTAGATTCATAAGCATCTGCAACAAGTGCTCGCTCTGCTTCACGAATCTTTTGTACAATCACTTGTTTTGCAATTTGCGCAGCAATACGACCAAACTCAATCGACTCAACTTCAAGCTCACGAATATCACCAATCGACCATTTTGATGCATCCACATCAGAAATTGCATCCTGACATGCTGGCATTTCATGATCTTCATCCGCAACTAGCGTCCATTGACGGAAGGTACGATAGTCGCCCGTTTTACGATCGATCTCAACACGAAGTTGAGCTTCTTCTGAATTTGTGCCTTCGTAAAATTTTTTCTTCGTTGCTGCAACAAGTGCCTGTTCTAATGCTTCGAAGATTGCTTCACGACTAACACCTTTTTCATTACTAACCGTTTCTGCAACGGTAAGAATTTCACGGCCCATAAGTCACCTACCGATTTCTTATAAAATTAAGTTAATATTAGTCTTGATAGATTAAATTTGCTTTATCAATATTATTACTATCAATTTCAAGCACATGTTGACCTTCTACTTCAACCTGAATTATTTCATTTTCCAGATCTACAGAAAGTAATTTAGCTTGGAACTTACGACGGTTCTCGACGGCAGCAATTAATCGTAAAGCGACTTGTTGCCCAGTATATGCAGGCAATTGATTCAATTGAAAAAATGGACGATCCCAACCTGGTGATGAAACTTCTAAAGCGTATTCACCAGAAATAGGATCATGGACATCAAGCATTGCACCGACTTGTTGCGTTACTAAAACACAATCTTGAACGCCAATACCACGACCTTGCTCAACTTCACCATCTTCATTAAGAACAGGTTCTACATTCTCATTGAGCGCTTTATCAATATAAATGCGTAATAAAGAACGTTTGCCTTGTGGCAGGAATTCAATCCCCCACAGATCCACACCACAAGCAGCTACAGCTGGTGCGATAAGATCATATAATGCTTGAGATTTATTTGATAATTTCATTTACTCTCGTCGCTCTCATGCGAGCCTATCAATCAATCTTAACCGTATAGTGAAGCACGACTATTTGACCAATTGATGTCGGCAACTACACGATAGCTAAACAACCAATAAAAAAGGGCGTAATCGCCCCTATATTACACAGAAAAGCGTAGCCCACTGTGCAAAAAGGCCCACTATAACTGTGAGCCTCTTTTAGAAACTTGGTAGCGGGAGCTGGATTTGAACCAACGACCTTCGGGTTATGAGCCCGACGAGCTACCAGACTGCTCCATCCCGCAACAACGTGCAAAAATTATATACAAATATAAAGAAAAGTCAATTTAAGTTTCTTTACATTTGCTTGACTAAGTTGCACCTTAATCAAATGGTAGCGGGAGCTGGATTTGAACCAACGACCTTCGGGTTATGAGCCCGACGAGCTACCAGACTGCTCCATCCCGCAACAACATATACACTGCATACACCAAACTTACTGGTTATTAAGCTTGGTGCGGAAGGGGGGACTTGAACCCCCACGCCCTAAAGCACTACCACCTCAAGGTAGCGTGTCTACCAATTCCACCACCACCGCAGCTTTATGGGACGCATCATATGCCTTTAAATGAAAAAAGGAAAGGATTAATTCAACTTATTCAGTCGTTTTTGGCGCGTTTGGTGAAGTTTCAGTCGATGTGACTGGTGCAGAAGTTGATGTCTGTACAGATTTTAAGCTGTATGCATCTGTAGTTTGCTTTTTCGCAAAGATTGCAAGAGTTAAGCTGGTTGCAAAAAATAGTGCTGTAAAAATCGCAGTTAAACGCGTCAAGAAGTTACCCGCACCTGATGCGCCGAAAACTGTAGCAGCACCGCCACCACCAAATGATGCACCTGCATCCGCACCTTTACCTTGTTGCACCAAAACCAACGCAATAATTAATATTGCTAGAATGATGTGTACAACGAGTACAAAACTATACATCTCTATTCCTCGTTATTTACTTTTGTGCAAATGCACTTGCAATTTGGTAAAAAGATTGTGCATTCAGTGATGCACCGCCTACTAAAGCACCATTAATATCAGGACATGCCGCCAACTCAACTGCATTTTCAGCTTTCACACTACCACCATATAAAATGGCAATATTTGCACCCCAAGTTGTAATTTGTTTTAAACCTTCACGTATTTTCACATGCATGGCTTGAGCATCTGCTGGTGAAGCCGTTTTTCCCGTACCAATCGCCCAAATAGGTTCATACGCTATCACAATATTCTGCCATTGTTCAGTTTTAACGACAGATGCAATATCGCAAATTTGTTGTAACACCACTTGTTCAGCAACACCTTGTTCACGTTGCTCTAAACTTTCACCCACACAATAAATGACTTTCAAATCTGCATTTAATGCATTATGCAATTTTGCTTTTACAGTTTCAGCATCATCACCAAATAATTCACGACGTTCGGAATGTCCAATTAAAACAAAAGCTATCTGGCTATCTCTAAGTAACTCAGCACTGACTTCGCCTGTATAAGCACCAGTGCCCGATACTTTAGATAAGTCTTGAGCGACCGTAAAGATTGTTCTATTCGCATCTTTTAATTGTGCTTGTATATTGGTTAAAGCAATTAAAGTAGGCGCTACACCAATATGGCACCGTTCAGAAGGAATCTCTTGTTGTTGCAACAATTGTTTAAATTCTTCTATTAATTGAAAGGCATCAGCCTGCATTGGATTCATTTTCCAATTGCCAACAACCCAAGGGGTAATCGTCGAACTCGACATACTTCGCCCGCCTACTTACTAATTTCTAAAAAATGCTGCATATTTTACACGGATTTTCATAAAATTCAGTTTTTTCTTTAGCGTTTAAATTCTAGTTTTAGTATTAAAACGCTCAATGGCCTGTTTAAACATTTTTAAAGCAGTGAAAACCATATTTATTTGAAATCATGTCGATTCTTGAAATATATTTTTTATGTTTTTGAGCCAACACGACTATACTTAAAAAATTAATTTGTAAAAAATTCGATCAGTTCAAAGTTTTTAATACGAATCAAGTCAAAAACGACACTTTCTCTAGTAGTATTTTTGCGTAACAAAAGTATAATTTTCATAATAGCTATTATAACCATATTGTCATAAGGCGGACAGATGTCAGGACTACATACGTCTCCAAAATTTTCGGGGTTTATTCGACGCTTAGTCGAAGATGGTCATATGACTGCAGCAAACATGCAAAATGCAATTGATGCTGCAAAAAAGGCTAAACAGGATATTGTTGCTCATCTGATTGAACACCATCGTCTTGCTCCTCTTACAATTGCGGAAGGCATTTCATTAGAGTTTGGTGAACCACTTTTTGATTTGGCTGTTTACGATACAGCATTACTACCACGTGAATTAACCGATAATAAGCTCATACAAAAACATCGTGTTGCGCCGTTAATACAACGTGGGCAGATTTTATATGTTGCGACAAGTAACCCAACCAATATTGATGCTTTAGATGCCATTCGTTTCAATACAAAGCTCAATATTGAACCCATCATCGTTGAGCACAATAAACTTGAAAAATTAATTGAACAACAGTTTGGTGATACAAGTAGTTTTGATTTTGGTGATAGCGAAGATTTTGACCTCGATGTAGATGTTAGCCAAGATACAACTCAGGATGATGAGACACCTCAAGGTGATGAGTCTCCGATCGTTAAGTACATCAACAAACTCTTGATCGATGCTATTCGCATGGGTGCATCTGACTTACACTTTGAACCTTATGAGAAATCATACCGTGTTCGATATCGTGTCGATGGTGTATTACGCCAAATCGCCAATCCGCCATTACAAATGGCAACCCGCTTAGCTTCTCGTTTAAAAGTCATGTCGCAAATGGACATTTCTGAAAAACGTATGCCGCAAGATGGTCGTATTAAACTCAAACTATCAAAAACAAAAGCAATTGATTTCCGTGTCAACTCTTTACCGACGCTCTTCGGTGAGAAATTAGTACTGCGTATTCTAGATCCATCTAGTGCAATGCTCGGGATTGAAGCTCTCGGTTATGAAGATGAGCAAAAAGCATTATTTATGGATGCGCTTGAAAAACCTCAAGGGATGCTATTAATTACGGGTCCAACAGGCTCGGGTAAAACGGTATCCTTATACACAGGTTTAAATATTCTAAATACCGAAGATACTAATATCTCTACAGCAGAGGATCCTGTCGAAATTAACTTGGAAGGCATTAACCAAGTTAACGTTAATCCAAAGACAGGTTTAACTTTCTCTGCCGCACTTAAAGCCTTCTTACGCCAAGATCCAGATGTCATCATGGTCGGGGAGATTCGTGACCTAGAAACTGCTGAGATTGCAATCAAAGCAGCTCAAACAGGTCACATGGTGATGTCTACCCTACACACAAACAGTGCTCCTGAAACCTTGACTCGCTTACGCAATATGGGTGTACCTTCATTTAATATTGCAACCTCAGTGAATCTTGTAATTGCACAGCGCTTGGCTCGTCGCTTATGTTCACAATGTAAGGCACCTGTTGATGTACCGAAACAAAGTCTTTTAGAGTTAGGATTTACTGAGCAAGATTTAGCTAATCCAGATCTTCAAATCTTCCAACCAATTGGATGTGCAGAATGTCGTGAAGGATACAAAGGGCGTGTAGGTATTTACGAAGTGATGAAAGTTACTCCTGCTATCTCGAAAATTATCATGGAAGATGGTAATGCGCTACAAATTGCAGCAGCATCAGAACAAGCTGGTTTTAATAATCTACGCCGCTCAGGTTTGAAGAAAGTAATGCAAGGTATTACTTCTTTGCAAGAAATTAACCGAGTTACAAGTGAATAAAATTAATAAAAAGGATTGATGGTCATGGCAGCTAAAAAAGCGCAAATGATGCCTACTTTTGCCTATGAAGGGGTGGATCGTAAAGGGGCAAAAATTAAAGGAGAATTACCAGCACGTAATATGGCTTTAGCTAAAGTTACATTGCGTAAGCAAGGTGTTACCATTAAAAACATTCGAGAAAAGCGTAAAAATATTCTCGAAGGTTTGATGAAAAAGAAAGTCACCACTTTAGATATTACAATATTTACTCGCCAATTAGCGACCATGATGAAAGCCGGTGTTCCTTTAGTCCAAGGCTTTGAGATCGTGGCAGAAGGCTTAGAAAACCCAGCAATGCGAGAAGTCGTACTTGGTATTAAAGGTGAGGTTGAAGGCGGTAATACTTTTGCAGGTGCTTTACGCAAACACCCACAGTATTTTGATAATCTATTCTGCTCACTGGTTGAATCGGGCGAACAATCTGGTGCACTAGAAACCATGCTAGATCGTGTTGCGATCTATAAAGAAAAAAGTGAATTATTAAAGCAAAAAATCAAAAAAGCCATGAAATATCCAATTGCGGTGATCGTAGTTGCTCTTATTGTTACGATTATTCTAATGGTAAAAGTAGTTCCTGTTTTCCAAGATTTATTTAGTTCATTTGGAGCTGACCTTCCAGCATTTACTCAAATGGTCGTTAATATGTCAAAATGGATGCAAGAGTATTGGTTTATTCTTATCTTAATTATTGGCGCAATAATTACAGCTTTTCTTGAAGCCAAAAAACGTAGTAAAAAATTTCGGGATCTTTTAGATAAAATGGCACTCAAAGCTCCTATTTTTGGTGATTTGGTCTATAAAGCAATTATTGCCCGCTATAGTCGAACTCTTGCCACTACATTTGCTGCGGGTGTCCCTTTAATAGATGCACTAGAGTCTACAGCTGGTGCAACGAATAATGTTGTTTACGAAGAAGCCGTAATGAAAATTCGCGAAGACGTTGCAACAGGTCAACAACTTCAATTTGCGATGCGTGTGTCAAATAGATTCCCGTCAATGGCGATTCAAATGGTTGCGATTGGTGAAGAATCAGGTGCACTCGATAGTATGTTAGATAAAGTCGCAACACACTTTGAAAATGAAGTAGATAACGCAGTCGATGGTTTAACTTCGATGATGGAACCTTTAATTATGGCTGTTCTAGGTGTATTAGTAGGTGGTTTAGTTATCGCAATGTATCTCCCAATCTTCCAAATGGGTTCTGTGGTCTAATGCAAGAATTCCTTTTTTATTTTACTCAAAACCCAATTGCTCTATATATCGCAGTTGGGCTTTTTAGTCTATGTATTGGTAGTTTTCTAAATGTTGTCATTTTTAGAACACCCAAAATGATGGAACAAGAGTGGCGACAAGAATGTCAAATACTTATAGATCCAGAACAACCAATGATAGATGAGCATAAATTAACCTTAAGTAAACCAGCATCTACCTGCCCTAAGTGTCAATCAACGATTCGTTGGTATCAAAATATTCCTGTTATTAGCTGGTTAGCTCTTCGAGGAAAATGTGGTTCTTGCCAAAATCCGATTAGTATTCGCTATCCATTGATTGAGCTCTTAACTATGAGTTGCTCACTCATTGTCGTTGCAGTGTTTGGCGCAACAATACAAATGTTATTTGGCTTAGTTTTGACATGGGTTTTGATTACATTAACGTTTATTGATTTCGACACTCAACTACTACCGGATCGCTTTACCCTCCCTTTAGCAGCATTAGGTTTAGGCATCAATAGTTTTGTTATCTACACTTCGGCTGCTTCGGCTATTTGGGGCTATTTGATCGGCTTTCTCTGTTTATGGATTGTTTATTATATTTTTAAGCTAATTACAGGCAAAGAAGGTATGGGCTATGGTGACTTTAAGCTACTTGCCGCCTTAGGTGCTTGGATGGGACCAATGATGCTTCCTTTGATCATTTTGCTTTCATCCATAGCTGGTGCTGTTATTGGTATTATATTGATAAAAATTCGTGGTGAAAATCAACCTTTCGCATTTGGCCCCTATATTGCAATTGCAGGCTGGATTGCATTTTTATGGGGTGATCAAATCATGAAAGTTTATTTAGGTGGTTAATATGAGTTTTATCTTGGGAATTACGGGCGGTATCGGCAGTGGTAAATCAGCTGCTACACAATGGTTTGAATCCCAAGGTATTACTGTTATCGATGCGGATATTGTTGCGCGAGAAATTGTTGAACCTGGTCAACCGTCTTTACAAGCCATTCAACAGTCTTTTGGAGATTGGGTATTATTAGAAGATGGCAATCTCAATCGACGTGCGCTTCGTGAATACATTTTCCAATTTCCAGAAGCTCGCCAGACCCTAGAAAAGATCACACACCCCGCGATTCGCCAATCAATTATTCAGCAACTACAGCAAGCTAAAAGTCCATACGTGATCTTAGTTTCTCCACTGCTATTTGAAACCAATCAACATGAACTGGTACACCATACCTTACTGATTGATGCCGATGAGCAAATCCAGTTACAACGTGCGAGTCAACGCGATGGTCAGAATGAAGAACAAATTCGAAAAATTATTGCAGCACAAATGTCACGTACTCAAAAGCAGCAACTTGCTAATGATACCGTCTTGAATGATGGTTTATTAGAACATTTACATCTACAACTTAAGCCTTTACATCTAAAGTATTTACAACGTGCTGAGCAAGTATTCTAATCTTGCTTTTGTTGTGCAAGTTGCTGGCTCAGCGTGTCTTTTTTAAACCAGCGCCAAGGTTGTAATGCCCCTACCCCCATCCCAACCAAACCACAAGCAATTGCCGCATTCAATGGCTCATCCAATAATGGAACAGCAATCACCGCAGCCATAAAGGGTGCTAGAGTCACGATACTGCCTGTTTTGAATGCACCTAAACGCTCAATGGCTGCAACATAAGTTAAGGTTGCAATAATTACCACCAAGACGCCATGAAATAGACCCTGGATGAGCAAATGGAGAGGTTCTGCTTCTTGAAAATGCTTTGGGATAAATAAAATATAGATGGGTAAATAAATAATTGCTGACCAAATCGCGACACTCGCCATAGAATGCCATGCCGATAATTTCCACTGTTTAAGTAAAACAGTAAAAATCCCCCACCAAACTGCACTGATAAAAAAGAGTAAATCACCCAGTCCCAAGGCTGAGGCTTGATCATGCAGCATTAAATAACTCATAAGAGCCAATGCGCTTAGCATAATACTCAAGCTTAACCAGGTATGTTTATCAAAAGGTTGTCTAAACAATAAATAAGCGGCAACGGCGGTACACAGTGGAATACAGCCATTTAAGAAAATTGCAGCATGGGCTGCTGGTGCTTGCAGAAAAGCGGTATAAACCGTTAAACAATAAGCCAAACCACCTGTTAATGCCAAAATCACAGGGCGAGGATGCCACAAAAAAGCTAAATCTTTTTTGTAAATGAGTATCGGCATTAAGGTGAGAAAAGCAATTGCAAAACGCATTGCCACCAAATCCCAAGCACTGACATGCCAATGTAAATTTAAACGGGAGAAAATGGTAAATCCCCCCCAAATACACATTGTAATTAAAACAAATAGATAACCTTGCGTACGAGCAGTCATTTAAGATTACATTGGCAATACTTGTGTGAATTATACAACACTACGTTGACGGCATGCTTCATAAAGTGCCATACCTGTTGCGACACTCACATTTAAACTCTGCAAATCACCAGACATCGGAATATATACCGTGTGATCACATTGTGACTGCGTAATCGGTCTCAAACCCGTATCTTCTGCACCCATCACAATTACCACAGACCCACTAAAATCACATTGCTGAATCGGTAATGCTTTTTCATCTAACATCGTACCGATAACACGTGTATGGGTTGTGTCTTTCAAATGTGCTAAGGTTCGAGCCAAGTTCGTCACTTGAATAAATTTAACCTTTTCTGCTCCACCTGCAGCAACTTTACGTGCAGTAGGTGTCAAGCTTGCTGAACGATCACGAGGCACAATCACCGCCTGAACACCCATCGCAGCCGCAGTACGAATACATGCACCCAAATTATGGGGATCAGTCACTTGATCAAGTGCCAATAACAAAGCATTTGGGTTTTGTTGCATCAATTGATCTAAATCTGTTTCATTTAATACAGGGTGTGGACGTACTGCCGCAACGACCCCTTGATGAAAAGGCAAGCCTGCTAGTTTTTCCAAACTATCGCGACTCGCTTGTTGAACGCTCACACCAAATGGCTCTGCAAGCTGTAAAATCTTTTGCAGACGCTGATCATCACGACCTTTTAAGGTAAATAGAGTCAAAACTCGCTCAGGCTCTAACTCCAATAATGACTCCACCGAATGAACGCCATAATAATATTCAGGTTTTGCCATGAACGACCTCTAATAGTTTCATATCAACGAAAAATAAAAATCCTGCAAAGTAACTTTACAGGTGAGGAGCGAATAGCTCCGCAAGGGAATTTAATAAAAAAATCCTGCAAAATGAATTTACAGGAT
Source organism: Acinetobacter tjernbergiae DSM 14971 = CIP 107465 (assembly GCF_000374425.1). Taxonomy (GTDB): domain Bacteria; phylum Pseudomonadota; class Gammaproteobacteria; order Pseudomonadales; family Moraxellaceae; genus Acinetobacter; species Acinetobacter tjernbergiae. Next base: position 166,404 of record NZ_KB894355.1, read on the forward strand.
TCTCTTTAGGTATAGTGTACCCGATTTAGGAAGCGATCAGTTAACCTTCTAAATGACACACATAATCAAGTACTTCATCTGTTTCAATGTGGAAAACACTGTTTCCTGGTACATAGAATGACTGACCTGCACGGAATAGTTCACTTTCAGTACTATCCGCAATTTTCACGCGACATTCACCAGAAATGATTTCCATACGCTCAGGTACATGCGTTTCAAAAGTTAACGCTTGTTCAGTGGGTAAAATCACACCTAACGTCTTTTTTGTACCATCTTCAAATTGTACGGTATGGCTAATACAAGTCCCACCAAAATACACATTTGACTTCTTAATGACCGTAACATGATCAAACTGCACTGAACTCATGCCTACTCTCCAAATAATGCAGCATTTATATTAGGTTATGATGGACGTAGTTTAATTGTGCCTGCGTCACTAATCAATCCATTTTTATCATGCTTTAGCAGCAATTTTCATGCCTTTCTACTAAAGTCATGAGCAATGCACAGCAGCTTGATTTCAGCAATACAAAAACCAATCCATAAACGGCACACGTAAAATTATAGATACGCCTCTTATTTTACTGATTTATTTCCAACAGCATCATATTTCAAACGATTCAAAAAATAATGGCTGTTTTAGCTCAAGCAACCAAGATACTCTTGTCGCATGGGCAAAATTTCTCTATCTTTAAGCAAAAGATTTTGTGCATTGGATGCATTTATGCTCACCCATTTAACTTTAATTAATTTTGCACTCGCTGACCACTTAGCATTAGACATTGAACAAGGTTTTAATGTCCTGACTGGTGAAACTGGCGCAGGTAAATCTTTATTGTTAGATGCATTATCTGCCTGCTTAGGTGAACGTACTGATACCAATTATGTCCGTTATGGTGCAGATAAAGCAGATTGCACCGCAGTTTTTAGCTATCAACCTCAAAGCGCTGAAGCCAATTGGCTCACAGAACATGAATTGGGTGATGATTCTGGGGAAATCCATTTAAGACGTGTCATCTTTGCTACGGGTCGGAGCAAAGCATGGATTAATGGACGTCCAAGCAGTTTGGCTGAACTCAAAGAAATTGGGCGTTTACTGGTACAACTTTATAGTCAACATAGCCAACAACAATTACTTGAACCGCCATACCCTAAACATTGGTTAGATCGTTATCACAATTTTGCAGAACCCGCAGATGCTGTACGTGATGCTTATAGTTGTTGGCAAAAAAATATTCGTCAGCACCAAGCTGCTTTAGAAGCTCAAGCAACACGTATTCAAAAAATCCAAAGTTTAGAATCACAAATTGAAGAACTCGAAGATGTGATTCAAATCGATTATCGTGACACAGAACAAGAATTTGACCGCCTCAGCCATCATGAACATATCATGCAAGACTGTGGTTATGCTCTAAATGTCTTAGATGAAGCTGAGCAAAATATTACGCAAGAAGTTGCCTCTATTATTCGTCGTTTAGAATCTCATGCAGGTCGCAGTGAACAACTCGCTAGCATTTATAACTCTTTGTTAAATGCACAAAGTGAAATCGAAGATGCGACATCAAGTTTGCGTCAATTCATTGACCGTCAAAGTTTTGATCCTGAGCGAATGGAACAACTCAATACAACCCTAGAAGTTTTCCATCGCCTCGCTCGTAAATATCGCACCCAGCCTGAGAGCCTTAAACAGGACTATGCAGCATGGCAACAAGAACTAGAACAATTACATCAACTTGAAAATCCTGAAACATTAGCGGAACAGGTAGAAATTTCTTATCAAGAATTTATACAAAAAGCACAACACTTAGATGAGATTCGTCGAGCTGCGGCAATTCCGTTAGCCAAACAATTGACTGAGCAAGTGAAACCTCTTGCCTTACCAGAAGCATACTTCGAGTTTAAGTTTGAGCCAATGGAACCAGCAAATGCTGAAGGTCTCAGCTTTATTCAACTTTTGTTTACTGCCAATAAAGGGATCCCTGCCCAACCACTGGCACGTGTTGCGTCTGGTGGTGAACTCTCTCGTATTGCGTTGGTTATGCAAGTCATGAATGCTGAAAAAACTGAAGCTGAAGTATTGGTTTTTGACGAGATTGATGTGGGAATTAGTGGTGGTACTGCCGAAGTGGTGGGGCGTTTACTCGCTGACCTTGCACAGCACGTACAATTACTCTGCATTACCCACCAAGCCCAAGTAGCAGCGCAATCCGATCAACATTTATTGGTGAAGAAGCAACAAACCGATCCAGCAAGCAGTACCATCATTGAACTTGATGAAGCGCAGCGCATTTTAGAGTTAGCACGAATGTCTGGCGGCGTGGAAATTAGTGAAACGACTTTGCAGCATGCTAAACAATTGCGTCAATTAAAATTTCAGTCCGCCTAAATGGAGCAAAGAAATATTAGAAAATGATTGGCGAAATCCAATCATCTCTTGTATGTTGATAAAAACAACCCATATCGATAGATCAGCATAATATTTGATGGAGAACCGCCTAGGTGACGAAACAATATTTAACTCACCGTTGTCTCATTGCTCCACCAGACATGGCAGATGACTCTTTTGCAAACACAGTCATTTATATTGCTCGCCATGATGAAGATGGCGCTCAAGGTATCATTATCAACCGCCCTTCTGAGCTACAAATCAAAGAGTTACTCAATGATTTAGAGATTGATGCGGACAATGTACAACCTCATGCCGTGCTACAAGGTGGGCCTTTACGCCCAGAAGCAGGATTTGTCTTACATACAGGTCAACCCACTTGGCATTCTTCGATTGCAGTTGGCGAAAATGTGTGTATTACCACCAGCAAAGATATTTTAGATGCGATTGCGCATAATGAAGGTGTTGGTCGTTATCAAATTGCTTTAGGTTATGCCAGTTGGGGCAAAAATCAGCTCGAGGAAGAAATGGCACGTGGTGACTGGCTGATGTGTGACTCAGATATGGATTTGATTTTTAATCTACCATATGACGATCGTTGGGATGCAGCCTACAAAAAAATTGGTGTAGACCGTACATGGTTTGCTTCAGAGATTGGTCATGCCTGATTTAAAAACCTCACAATCGATTATGGCCTTTGATTTTGGTACTCAAAAAATGGGGATTGCGATTGGTCAATCGAGTATTGAAAGTGCCAATCCCCTGCCTTTATTCGTCATGAAAGATGGTATTCCTGACTGGAATAAATTGTTAAAACTCGTCAAAGAGTGGCAACCAAATCTTTTTTTAGTGGGCTTACCCCTCAATATGGATGATAGTGAATCTGAGCTATCTGCTCGCGCACGAAAATTCGCACGTCGTTTACGTCACCAAACCAATATTGCAACGTGGATGGTGGATGAACGCCTGACTACACGTGAGGCGAGAGAAGAGCTTGAGTTTTATCAAAACAGAGGACAAGCAAAGCGTTTATCAGCTGATAGTTTTGCCGCTGCGCTGCTGATCCAAAGTTGGTATCGTGACCCTGCGGGAATAACGCCTTAATCAAACAATATTCGCGATTCTAAGTCAAAAGACGAATAATTCTATCTTGTCTTTTGGTATCTACATCAAATCCGAGTTGGTAGAACACACGTGACGAGCAACATGGATGTTGCGCTGTTAAGTGGTGTGAATATGGACGTAGCATCAAATCCAATCAAGGTCTTTATTACTTTTCATTTTTCAAAAATAATCAAAACACCAATACAAACACGATCCAACTTTTCCAAACTGATGCGATTGCACCCACACCACTGATCACAAACGACAGAACTCATTTCTCAATAATTCGAACCGTCGCAGTACGCCCAGAAACAAAAGCCAAAGGATTCTGGGGTTGCTCATCTAATACGATCTTGACAGGTACACGTTGCGCTAAACGTACCCAACTAAAGGTTGGATTTACATTCGCCAATAAATTCGAACTGCCTGAACGCTCACGATCTTCAATCCCTGTGGCAATGCCTTGAACATGACCACGAATCAATTGACGATCCCCCATTAACTGTACGGTTGCAGCATCACCGACATGGATACGATTCAATTTAGTTTCTTCAAAATAACCCACCACATAAAGTTGATGACGATCTAATAAAGCAGCAACCGCTTGCCCTACCTTCACATAATTACCCACACGTAAATCAAAGTTGGCTAAAGTCCCATCCGCAGGTGCAACAACCTCTGAACGGTTCAAATTCAATTGGGCTAAATGTAAATTACTATTCGCGACTTCAATCAACGCTTGCTGTTGTTGAATAGCAGCATTCGCCTGTTCAATACTCGCTGCGAGTTGTTCACGTTCAGCCACAGCTTGATCACGTGTCGCAAAGACCTGATCTTGCTCTTGCTTAGAAATTGCGCCATCCATCAAACTGGTATATCGCGCTGCATTCTTTTCAGCCAATTTCATATTCGCTTCAGTTTTGACTAAACTCGCCTTAGTACCCACTAAATTTGCATGTGCTTGCGCTAAACCTGCTTTGGCTTTAGCCAAATCAGATTTGGCTTGCTCAACGTCAAGTGCTTGACGCGCCACATCAATTTTAAATAGCACCTGACCTTTTTTCACCGTCTGGTTATCTTGTACCAAAACTTCAGTCACCAAACCATTAACGTCTGAGGCAACTTGAATCACATCACCCCGTATCCGCCCATCACGCGTCCACGGTGCGGCATTATAGTAATTCCACAAATGTACAACTGCATAAACCGCGATCAGAACCGCAATGATTAATACCATCGGACGTATGATTTTTCGCACATCAAATGCATTCATGTTCATCACCTTTACCACATCTCTTTAAATCATTAAATTTCAGAATGAGCATCTATTTAGAAACTTGAAACCTATAGCCAAATGAATAGCCAATGCACGAATAGCAACAAAACCATGTAAAAGCACAAATTGAAAATACTCGGCAGCGCAATCCATCCTTTCATCACTAAGCGGTCAATCAGTGGACTCAGCAACTTAAAAAGCACATAGGCAATAATTGCTTGTACCAAAAGGATTGGAATATAAATCCCATAAACATTGATCTCACCCATGTGACACACCTACGCCATATATTTCCGAATACATCTGTTCTGTTGAGACATGCCCAATGCTTTCACAAATATTATTCAGAGAAATCAACATTCTTTGAGCCAATTGCTCATCGTCAATCTGCTGTGCAATTCTTTGTAATACTGCTATTTGCTGTACGATTTGAGCTGAAAAATGGTTCAAAGAAAGCTGCTTTTCTTGTCGTTGAAAGTACTCAGCAAGTTGCTGCTGCAAGAGATTCACTTCACTTTGCAAGTCAATGCATTCAGGCAATTTGTGACTAATCTCTTGTAGCCGTACTAAATCAATAATCGAACTACTCTCAATCAATGCATTTTGAATCGAGGTTTTAATTTCAGGATTCTGAACCATTTTGGTATTCAGTACCCCGACACGATCTAACATGCCGCGCAAATGAATTTTAAACTCGCTACCATAAGAGAGTGTCAGTGCTTGACGCATGGCTTGATAATGCAAGGTTAAAATCCGTGTGGCACTGATATCAGGAGAAACTGCCCGTACAAGATCAATCACGATCAATGAAACCAATACACCGAGCACCATTGCAAATGAACTATCCAAATAAGAAACAGCATCTATGCTGTATTTGTTATGTAGATTCAGCCCCATCATGGTATTAATCCCAAGTACCATTCCCACAGGCATCAACATCTGATTTGCCATCATGCTGACAGCCACCAAAAACACAGGAAATAGAACCAGAGCCAGTTGCCAAAAATGCGTGACATGCGGAAAAATGCCGAAAGCATATAAAAACACCAGTCCTGCCGAAACAATACTGCCCCAGATAAAGATTCGTAGTACAGGCACAGGATTATCCAAAGCGGTCAAAATACAGGCTGTAATTGCCCCCATCTGTGCCATCATAAAACCTGCTTTCCAGCCTGAAAGAATCCATGCACCTGTTACAATGAAGGTGATTAGAACCGCACTGATTCCACCTCGAATCGCAATTCCATGGTCACGATGCAAACTTGGATATTTCGTCGTTATTGCAGTGATTTCTGTTGGAATTTCTTTATTGCCTTGCTGAATCTGCTGCCAAAGTAATTTGACCGCTAGAATATTGGTAATAAAATGGCGAACATCCATTTTCAATGCTGCCAGTACAATTTGTTGTTCGGGCGTCGCAATTGCAATCAATTCAGAAAAATCCTCCTCAAAACCACGAGGCAAGGTCTGCAAATCCGTAGGGATTAAAACTTTCTCTTGTTTTAAAAATGCCAAGCTATGTTGACGGATTCTACTCAAATGCGGAGCAAGATTAAGCAGTTGCATGTGTTCAAGCTGTTTTACCCGTTGAGATAATGCGACGAGATTGGCCACCACCAAAGACACCTGATGCAGCATTTCTTGTAAGGGTTTCGTCATTCCCTTCAATTCACCTTTTTCATAAGCCAAATGTACAGCCAAGGCATGAATATCGGAGGTATCACGGGTAATGACCGACAGAATTTGTGTGTAATTCTCAGGTGTTTTTTGAACCGTAATTAGCTTTTCAAAAGTTGCTTCTAAATCATTGAGTGTTTTATTGACACGCTGCTTAATCATTGCGCCAACATGAACAGGAAAAAATGTCGCCGAAACAACGGCTGTCGAGATGACCCCCACAGAAATTTCCAGTACCCGTGCAACAGCGATATCAAAAATATTATAAGTATCAATATAGGTAATTGCGTTATAGACAATCATGGCGGTTGAATAACCTGCCAACATAAAGACGTAACTACGCGGCGTTCGGTCTAACAAAGAAACATATAAAGCAAAGCCCACCCATAAAGACAAAATAACCGTGAATAACCACGGCGTATTGATAAAATACGGTGTCAACATCAAGGCAATGATCGCCCCTGCCACAGTACCAACCAAACGATAAACACATTTTGAGGACACCATGCCTGAATAAGGATTGGCAATAATCATCACGGTTCCAATCGACCACATCGGATTAATCAAATCCAGCTCGAATGAAATAAACAATGCCAACATGCCTGCCACAAATGTTTTGCACGCAAAGATGAGGTCGAGTCGGCTCGGTCGAAAAGCCAACAATTGTTTAAATAGCATGAACGTGTCTCTATTCAGCGTCAGTCTGATTAGTCCTATCTATAACGCCACAACTTGATGTGAAGAATCATCTAGCTGACTTAAAAGGATTAAATCAGTCCGATAGGAATAAAGCTGATGATTTGGAATGGTGCGCAATACTTGGAACTTTTGAGGACAACTCCCCTAAAAGTTATTATCCAAATAAGACATTGTGCTACCAATTTTTCCAAAACACAGCAAAATAGTCAACACAAATTATCACTATTTGATAATTTTCAATTTTAATTTAAAATAATACTCATAAATTCATCATCAATTCTCAGTTTAATCCTGAATTTATTGATCAAGAATAATCCGACTTAAAAGTCCATACCCGACTTCAGGCTTTTCTGTTATAAAGCAATAAAAGTTCGATTTTCACGTTATTTTAAGGAGTAGACAACGCATCATGGCAATTTCGAGTTTTGGTAAAATTCTCACCGTGCTGGATTTATTTTCGGTTTCACGTCCGATTATCAATGTCGATATCATTTGTGATGAGCTTGGTCTCTCCAAACCCACTGCCTATCGCTACCTTAAAGAATTGGTTTCTAGTGATATTTTGAAACGGATTAGTGGCACATCGGGTGATTACACTTTAGGCTCTAAAATTGCCGTTCTAGATTATATTTCGCATAGCACTGATCCTCTGATTCAAATCAGTATCCCTTTTATGCGTGACATCGTAGATCGGACTGAATTGTGCTGTTTACTAACCTATCTCAATCATGACTATTGTATTGATCTACATCACGAAACCTTTAAAGAGGCTGAACTGATCTCATACGGTAGAGGTTGCCCACGCCCTGTTTATGTAGGCGCATCACCCAAGATCGTGATTGCTCATCTGAGCAAGCAACAAATCCAAGCCTACTATCAACAATTTACGCAAGAACTTGCTCAAGTTGGATTTGCAGAAAACATAGATGAATTTATGCAGCAAATGCGAAAGATAAAAAAACAAGGCTTCTATTTATCGCAAGGTGAGATTGACCCAATGGTGTGTGGTCTCTCTGTACCGATTCGCTTTTCCACCAAAGAAGCACCGATTGCACTTACTTTAGTCGCTTCAAAGAATCGTTTTGACTTTCTGAACATCCAAAAATTAATTGAAATTTTGCAAAATAATGCCGCACAAATTGAACATAAATTTGCAACACTTTCAGAAAATCAGCTTCCTTAAATATGAGAATTTTAAAAAATACTTACATTTTTATACGTTGTAAATATTAGTAAATTCTCATATTATGATTATGTTCTTCAGCATACCCTTTAAAAAAGTGTGTGACTATCCTCAGAGAACTAAGCTCATCCTTGTTATGGGCTTTTTTCTTAGCTGTAGTTTTATGAAGCCACAAAAAAGCCTTCTATATCGAGAAGGCTGTTTAAAATACCAATCAAATTAACACATAATTTTATTGATCAATCTAGCTTCAACGAGCATCTGTTCAGTTTGGTCAGCGGTCATTGCAATGAGATATTTGCCATTGGAATAGTAAAGTGAACCCTCGGTATTGAGCGCATAACCCAACACACCTCGCTTCAACACTTTCTGTTCTCCAGCAGCCGAATATTGAATCAACTCCCAATTACGAGGGATCACGCCTGCAAACTTTTCACCTGCACTTTGATTTTGTTGCAAAGCTTTCTGAGCTTTAATTAAATTACCTTCAACAAATAATTCTTCTTCCGATTTCTGTCTTGCCTTGGCTGGATTTGCACCTGACGTCGACTTTAGAGATTCACCCGTATAACGCTGCGTAAAGAAATCTAACCAACCAATCACAGCACGAATAATTTTAAAAGGTGCGTATAAAATATCTTTAAGTGAACTTCCACTATAACTCTGATTTTTATATGGACGTTTAAGAAAATACAGTTGCCCCGTTGCATCGATTTGTGGCTTATAAAAATCATAGCGAGGATCACTGATCATTGTTTCAAGCTCCCCTGTCTTGAGATTTAAACGACAAATTTCTTTGGGCCCAACACTGACATTGCCTTGTTGATCATAGGCAAAACCACAACTATCGTAATACACAATATCAGGCTGTTGAGGATCAAAACAAGGATGCTCATCTTGGCAATCCCCTTCAGTAATATATTGAAGTCGACTTGAGTCCAGCCCTAGCACACAAAGATGGCGTTCATAAGCATATCCTTTACTTGCAGATAAAATTAACCGTTTATTCTGAGCTTCATAATCCAGATGATGGACAACAAACTCATTATTCCTCAACACGAGCGCTTCTGCTTGCTGCGGGTCTAGCAATGATTTGATATAGATTGCACAACCATCTTGTAATCGTGCTGCATAAATCATTTGCTGATCATCGGTTAATACTGCATCAACAGGAAAAATATTGGCAAATTCATCAGCATCATCATACTGGCTCATCCCCATAAATTGAGCACCAGTACCTGTTGTTTTCCATTGCTTACGCTGCTTAATTTCTTGCAAATTTTTCTTATATTGGCTCACGGCTTGGCAATCAATGCTTTGCGTTTTTTGACCTTGAAGTTGATGGAGTGCTTGATTTGATAAATATAATAAAGATGACATGTAATCGTGTTCCTAACTTATCATTTTTAGCATTCACGATATTGATTTAACCCAATAGTGAATGCTTTGATTATCTAGATTTCTTATTAAATTTGAATAAAACGTTGCTGAAAATTATGTTTTAAGGCTGTTTCAAATATGGCCATGCAGCTTTCATATAAATGAACATCGACCATAAGGTCAAAATAACAGCAGCATAAAGTAGCGCATAAGCCCACATTTCCAATGGTTTCCAATTCAATAAAAATACACTGATCGCAATCATTTGAAATGCTGTTTTATATTTCCCGACAGTTGAAACTGCAACGCTCGTACGGGCACCCAATTCTGCCATCCACTCACGCAGTGCAGAAACAGTGATTTCACGAGAAATAATGACAATTGCAGCAAAAGCCATTGAAATCGTCGGTTGCCATTGCACCAGTACAATCAATGCAGCAGCAACCATCAGCTTGTCAGCCACAGGATCAAGAAACCGACCAAAAGCAGAGGTCTGATTTAAAGTTCGTGCCAAATATCCATCAAACCAATCCGTAATTGCTGCCAGTACAAATATTGCTGTGAGCACCAAATGACGCATCATGCCGCCATTATGCTCAGCAATTCCAATTGCTGGTGGCCAATATGCAATCACCAAAAAAACAGGAATGAGGGCAATACGTGCCAAGGTCAAAATATTAGGAATGTTCAGGATTTGCCCTGTACTCATAAACACCGCCATGTTGTTTGCATCAAATAAGCATGTCGCATAAAGGATGTGCCGAGATTGTATCCATATGTAAGCAACTTTATACGAAATGCATCGCAGTGTCGACTAGGCAAAAACGGCAACTGTTTGGCTAAGTATTGCAATCAGGCGATTTTCACGATCCCAAAGATAGGCATATTCTGTTGAATAGCCATGTTCAGCATATTCAGTCACCACCTTATATTTAAACCAGTCCTGTAGTTGATTTGCAATTGGATGCAAATAGGTAATCTGCCATGTTAATGAGCTTGCAGGCGCAGGAGTTTTAAACATCGGTAACACACCTGGTGGCCAGACATCCATTAAAGCGAAAAGATCTGCCAATTTCATGTCACGGTTTGTATGTAAATCAGCACTAAAACGACTCCAGCCACCAAAATCAGGCAGTTTACTACCCGCCATAGGATAGCTTCCCTCAGCCCAACAGAGTTCAAACTGTTGTAAACATTGTGGCATCAAACCTTCGATATAAGCCGTCTTATCCAATTGTTCAGGTTGAGGATAATGAGGGACTTGTGGCAAATTCTGAACATGAATACGAGATTCACGCTGTGCCCCAAAACTTGCAATGAGGATACTTTGCACAGCATCGGCTTGCCATAATCTAACTTCTAGCGTGGTGACTGATTTGCCTTGTCGTAAAACCTCAGCCGTAAGCTTGGCTTGTCCTTCTTGTACAGGCCCAACAAAGGTTATATTGCAGCTTAATAACTGTTTTGCAGCATCATTCACGACACTCAAGGCTTTTTGTGCAAGTAGACCTGCAACTAAACCACCAAATACGGTACGACCTTGTAACCATCCTGATGGAATATCAATCCATTCTTGATGTTCAACCTGCTGGTATAACGGAAGCAATGACATCTTTTTTCCTTAATCGTCAAAACATCTCATCTTTGAATGTTTTTATCTATTTGTGAATGATCATTGACGCATCAGTCATTGGGAGATTAAGCCAATTGGTCAAATCACTCATGCAAAATCTTATAAATTGTTCTCGCCATCACTTCACCCAAACCCGATACCAACATCAACTCTTTTTCTGATGCTTTTAATACCCCTTGTATGCCACCAAAATGAGTCAGTAAATCTCGGCGACGTTTTGGGCCTAGTCCTGGAATCGCCTCCAAGACCGAACTACTCCGGCGTTTATCACGCTTTGCCCGATGCTTAGTAATCGCAAAACGATGGGCTTCATCTCGCACTTGTTGAATGAGATGTAATGCTTTGTGATCTTCGGGCAATTGAATCTTGGTACCATCAGTGAAATGCAGTGTTTCTAATCCTGGCTTACGCCCTTCACCTTTAGAGACACCAATCATAAAAGCATCAAGCGCTAATTCTTGCATGACCTGCATCGCCATATGCAACTGCCCTTTACCACCATCAATCAAAAGCAGGTCAGGTAACATATTCTTTTTATAACGGCGTATCAATGCTTGGCGCATCGCCGCATAGTCATCACCACCCGTAATATCCTGAATCGCGAATTGGCGATAATCTCGTTTTCTCGCCCCACCTTGATCAAAGACCACACAAGACGCGATCGGTGCTTCGCCCATAGTATGACTGATATCAAAACATTCAATCCGATCAATTGGACGGCCCACCACTTGTTCAAGTTGGTGAAACCGTTCTGTCAATTCTAGATGATTACTGAGTTTGCCTTTAATCGCATGTTGTACATTCATTTGCGCCAGTTCTAGCCACTCAGCTCGCGTCTCACGTACTTTATGTTTAATCTGTACTTTCTTATTAAACGTTTGCTGTAATGCCTCTTCCAACTGTTTCTGATCTGGGATATCGACATTAATAATCAGTTCTGTTGGTACTTCATCAGCCACTTGAAAATAAAAGTTTGCCATAAAGTCGCTCAGCATTTGAGCCAAATCATCTCCCAACATATCAGGAAAATAGCTTTTACCACCCAGCATCCGCCCATTACGCACATACATGATTTGCACACAGGTCACACCCGCTTGATAGGCAATCGCTAAAATATCGGCTTCGCCCTTGATTTTAAATACCGCTTGTTGTGCCTGAACCTCTCGTAGCAAAGCCAAACGATCGCGATAAAATACCGCTTTTTCAAATTCGAGTGCTTCGGCAGCTTGCTCCATTTTTCCAATCAGTTCTTGGTTGAGTTCTTTGGTGTCACCCTGTAAAAAACGAATCGAATTATCAACATCATCTTTATATGCCTCAGGGCTAATCAAACCCACGCAGGGTGCGGTACAACGCTTAATTTGATACTGTAAACAAGGGCGTTTACGTTGAGAGAAATAACTATTTTCACACTGACGTACATTAAAGAGTTTTTGCAAAATCAGTAAGGTATCTCTAGCACTATAGGCACTTGGATAAGGGCCAAAGAACTTACCAATTTGATGCTTGCCTTTACCACGTCCACTGGCAATCCGTGGATAAGGCTTATCTGCTGAAACGAAGATATAGACGTAAGATTTATCGTCACGCAACATAATATTGTATGGCGGACGATGTAATTTAATCAGATTTTGTTCGAGTAATAATGCTTCTGTTTCAGAACGAACAACCAAGCTTTCAATGTCATAAATTCGCGCGACTAAAGCCTGTGTTTTTGGATGGTCAATGGTTTTAACAAAATAGCTCGATACACGATTCTTTAAATTCTTTGCCTTGCCGACATACAATAACTCCCCATCTTTGCCTAGCATTTTATATACACCAGGCAATTGAGTCATATGAGCAAGTATTTTCTCAATGTGTTCACGAGCGTTTGGATTCACAGAAAACCTTATTTAACCAATTCAATCACTAATCCTAATTCAATATCATGGAGGCAAGTGATTGAAAAGTCCACTTAGTCGCTTTTCAGTCCCTCAAGTTATAATTTTACTTGCTTGTATTTCGTTAATAAGGCCTTGGTTGCCGTCTCATTGAGATAATCACATTGCAACTCGCTAGCAACATCGGGTACAGCACTCTTTTTCGAAATATAACGCCCTAAATATTGCTGATTTCCGATTTTAAAGAAGGTATTAAAGAGATTAGACGTATCAATCACCTGCCACGGCGTGCCATTCCATACACCTTGATTTTTAAGTACAGTACTGCCATTGATCGTTAGATTCTCGATTTGATTTTGATCAAACACGATAAAATCTTTATTACTTTGTACTTCAGTCAATTTCCAGCAAGTCGAGCCTGTAGGGAATTTGTCCTCAAACTGCTGAAATAGAATAGCATATAGAATATGATTAGAGACACTCCAAGCGCTTTCTTGGTCACCGCTACTTTTATAGAGCCCATAATAAAATAAGTTTTCAGCGTAATTTGCAAAACTCACTCCAGTTAAATTAATTTTCTCAAAATGATATTCAACCACTAGATTTTCATTTTCTCTCATATTTGTTGGTTTAAATTTGAGAATTGCTTGAGTCGTTGTTTCAGTCAATGACGCTTGCTGTCCCCAAATAAAATTTTGACTTGTGGCTGGTGTATTTAATGTTGGGACACCTTTGTCTGAAAAGTAATATTTATGAGATTCGGAAGGATATGTCGAGTTCAACGGTATTGGTGACTGTTCACTGAGCGTATCAGTATCTATACGATAGGTTTTGACATTAATATTATTACCACCATAAAGATCTAAACCATAGAACACCTTTTTATTAGATGCTTCTGTATTTTCTGTACCTTCTTCACAAGCACTCAGACCTAGCATAGAAATACAAATTAATAATATTTTTTTCATTATCTTTTCTCATAAATATAAAGCGAGTCGATTATGCTTAATTTAACCATTCCATACAATAATTCTATGTACTACTATTTGATGCATATATAAAAAACGCCCTTATGGGCGTTGATCATATACAAATTTAAAATACATAAGGTCGAATGAAAATAAGGAAAAATAAACCTAACATTAAAAACCATTTTAGGAAGTAGTATAAAGTTTGGTTTCTTGCTTTCAAAGCTTTTGCTTTCAGACGAACTTGATAAACATAACCAAATGCTTTATTCAAACCGCCTGTTTGATCACCCACTTCATTGGGTGAACTTGCCGCAGTCATGACACTTTTGCCAAACCAGTGATTAAACTTTTCCATAAAACGTGTTTTTAAGGGGCGTTCTACATCCGCAAAAAAGATAATACGATTTTGGTCAGTGGTGTTTTCTGCATAATGAATATAAGTTTCATCAAACACCACACTCTCACCATCACGCCATGAGTAACGTTGACCATCGACATCAATAAAACAACGATCATCGTTTGGCGTGATTAAGCCCAAATGGTAGCGTAATGAACCTGCGTATGGATCGCGATGCCGAACTAAACGGCTATCAGGCGCAAGTTCTGTAAACATCGCAGCTTTAATACTCGGTAAAGTCTTTAATAAAGCGGTTGTTTTAGGGCAAAGCTCTGCTGCGGATGGATGAGCGGAGTCATACCATTTTAAATAAAAACGCTTCCAACCTGTTTTAAAAAAAGAGTTAAAACCTAAGTCATCATAACTACTAGAAGCCTTAATACCGCCTATTGCATATAATGCTTTGGCTTCATCACGAATCATTTCCCAATTTTCATCCAGAACTTTGAGATCGTTAAAATATTGAGTCTCAATATAAGGTTGATTCGGCACTTTAGAAAATAAGTACATTAAGAAATTAACGGGCGCAAATAACGTTGAATGGTCAAAAAATTGACGATAAAACGAATGTCTAACCTGACCACGACGATGAATATACAAAGCAGAAATAATAAAAATTGCTAATATGATCCATTTAACCATTGGAGAAATCGACAAAAGAAGAAGCCCTAAATTTTAACATCGTGTTTTGTAATTTCTAGCCAGTTTTAGTTTAATAATTTCTTCATTTACTTATTAATACAAATTAAATATAAATATCAAAAAGTTAGGTTAAATATTTTTTGATAAAATTTGTTATTTTTTTATTTTCTGTTCTTTCTTAACCAAATACATCTTTGCATCTGCTTCATGAATTAACTTCGATGCTTCTAAATAACCATCAACATGATCGGTTTGTTTGACACCTATACTGAGCGTAATATTTGGTTCAATTTGGTAAACATATTTCAGTAATCTAGGAACAAAGCTCTCAATTGCTTGTTGTTCTGTACAACGCGGAAATACGATACAAAACTCATCTCCCCCGCATCTAAAACAATGATCATCTAGTCGTGCAACATATCGTATGCCATCAGCCACTATCTTTAATATCTGATCACCCTTGGAATGCCCAAAACTATCATTAATCTTTTTAAAATCATTAATATCAATAAATACAACGGTCACGGGCTCTAAAGCTCGCTCAGCCGTACAAATCGTAGCATTCAAAATACGATTTAAATGACGAACATTTAATAATCCAGTTAATGGATCCGTTTGCGACAACGCTTCCATTTGCTCAGCTCGATCTTCCAAAACAGTTGCATATTGCTCAATCTTTTCTTTAGAACTTTTCAACTCACTGACTAGGCTCCATACATAAGTTTCGACTACCAAGGAAATATCAAACATAAATAACTTTTCTAAAGTTGAGCGAACTTGTTGAAATTCTTCAGTATCCCCCAATTGTTGGTAAATCAAGGAAATAAGCATGGTTTTTAAATGATAAATAGCTGATAAATATAATTTTGGTTCCACACCGATTCGTTTATGCACCAACCCTATCCGTAAACGATTATTGACATAATTTGCATCATAATTCCCTAAAAATAACTGTGCCAAATATTCACGCTGCGCGCGCTGTAATCGTGATAGCGTATCAACATCACCAATTAAGATAGCAATTTCAGAAACTGAGGTTTGTTGTTCATAAAACTCGATAACAACCTGATCAAGTAAATGTTCTAACTTTGATCCCAACTCCACCAATTGCTGTAATTCTTTATTCGTTAAAGACAGCAGTGATTTTCTATATTCTATTTCTTCACTGGAAATATGCATTTGCTTCATTAATGTTTGATCCGTTGGCTTCATCCCTATTCACCTTTCACCAAACAAGCTCTATTTAGACCAATAAAGCTATGTTGCAATAATTACAATTAATTACTCATGCTCGTCTGAGCACATGGGAGGACTCAGTTCTAGGCGCATGCTTACGACTTTATCGAGTTAAAATGAGTAAAAATCAAGCATAACTAACAGTTTTGGTCATACGATTAAACTCGTTTTATACCCTATTGAAACGGCTAAATATAAGAAACCAATATAAAACCTTAGCACTTCACTTATTTACCTAGTTTTAAAGCAAGAAATAAGCCAAACAAAATCACAAATAAACAAAAACAGTGATGTAATAATCATTTTTATTTCAGATTTAGATACACATATCCATAGCTCAAAATTTTGTTAGCTTCTCAAACTGATTAGACCTAAGACGTTAATCACTAAAGCAATCGAAAAGACACCGATAACAATTGTTTTATAAGGGAAATTTATATTTTTTCCTTTACGAACAATCAAAAAATATAGTCTCTACAACAATAGATGACCCTAGCGTCACGGCTTGATACAACTTGTTATGTCCTTTTTGGATATAGTTATCGTAAGATTAGCGAAGTATTTTGTGCGCCACACCGCACACACGCTTTATGACATCAACTCAGAATCCTCCACAACAAGGGAGATCAGGCATGATCCACGCTGGCAATGCCATTACCGTCCAAATGCTTGCGGACGGAATTGCAGAATTCCGCTTTGACTTACAAGGTGAGTCGGTTAATAAATTTAACCGTGCAACCATCGAAGACTTCCAAGCAGCGATTGCTGCAGTGAAAGCCAATAACGACATTAAAGGTTTAGTGGTTACCTCTGGTAAATCAACGTTTATCGTTGGTGCAGATATCACTGAATTTGGCGACAACTTTGCCGCTGGTGAACAGGCAATTGTTGATTGGCTTATGCCAGTACATGACGTCTTCAATAGCTTTGAAGATTTAGACATGCCTAAAGTTGTTGCTATTAACGGCACAGCACTTGGTGGCGGTTTTGAAATGTGCTTAGTGTGTGACTATCGCGTCATGTCTGAGCAAGCCCAAGTTGGCTTACCAGAAATCAAACTCGGTATCTATCCTGGTTTTGGTGGTAGCGTACGTTTAAGCCGCGTCATCGGTATCGACAATGCTGTTGAATGGATGGCAATGGCGAATCCTAAAAAACCAGCTGCTGCACTTAAAGATGGTGCGGTAGATGCGGTTGTTGCTGCTGACAAATTACAAGAAGCTGCTGTTGACTTAGTGAAACAAGCACTTGCTGGTCGTTTGAACTGGAAAGCAAAACGTCAAGAAAAATTAGACGCAATCAAATTGAACCCGCTTGAACAAATGATGGCGTTCAATACAGCGAAAGGTGCGGTACTTGCTAAAGCAAATCCTGCACAATACCCTGCGCCTAAATTGTTACTTGACTCATTACAAGCAGGTGCAAGCCTAACGCGTGATGATGCATTAAAAGCAGAAGCTCAAGGTTTTGCTAAAGCAGCAATTACTCCACAAGCAGGCGCATTGATTGGTTTATTCATCAATGACCAAGTTGTGAAGAAAACTGCGAAGAAATATGAGAAAGGTGCTCACCCTGTAAACCAAGCAGCTGTATTAGGTGCGGGTATCATGGGTGGTGGTATTGCTTACCAAACGGCAAGCAAAGGCACACCAATCATCATGAAAGATATTGGTAACCCTCAACTTGCACTTGGTATGAAAGAAGCGAATGGCTTACTGACCAAGCAAGTTGAACGCAAGAAAATGAAACCTGCGCAAATGGGTGAAACACTTGCTCGCATCCGCCCTACTTTAAGCTACGATGAGTTTAAAGAAGTGGATATCGTGATCGAAGCCGTGACTGAAAATCCAAAAGTAAAAGAAATCGTGCTTGCTGATACAGAAAAACATGTTCGTGAAAACACGATCATTGCTTCTAACACGTCTACGATTTCAATTACACGTTTGGCAAAAGCATTACAACGTCCTGAAAACTTTGTTGGTATGCACTTCTTTAACCCAGTACACATGATGCCATTGGTAGAAGTGATCCGTGGTGAGAAGACATCTGATGAAGCGATTGCAACCACTGTTGTTCTTGCTCAGAAAATGGGTAAAACACCAATCGTTGTCAACGACTGCCCAGGCTTCTTAGTTAACCGTGTATTGTTCCCTTACTTTGGTGCATTCGACCTTCTTGTAAAAGATGGCGCGGATTTCCAACAAGTGGATAATGTGATGGCGAAATTCGGCTGGCCTATGGGTCCTGCATACTTGATCGACGTTGTGGGTATCGATACAGGTGTTCATGGCGCAGAAGTTATGGCTGAAGGTTTCCCTGACCGTATGAAGCCAGACTACAAAGGTTCTATCGAAGCTATGTACGAAGCAAAACGTCTTGGTCAAAAGAATGACGTTGGTTTCTACAAATACGTGTTAGACAAGAAAGGTAAGAAAGCGAAAACTGTTGATCCAACAGCTTACGAAATTATTGCACCTTTCATCACTGGTGAAAAACGCGAATTTGATAACCAAGAAATCATTGACCGTATGATGCTTGCTTTCTGTAACGAAACAGTTCGTTGCTTAGAAGACAACATCGTTGCAACTGCTTCTGAAGCAGATATGGCGATGATCATGGGTGTAGGTTTCCCTCCATTCCGTGGTGGTCCATGCCGTTACATCGACCAAACAGGTGTTGCTGAATACGTTGCGCTTTGCGACAAATATGCACACTTAGGTAAAGCTTATGAAGCGCCACAGATGTTGCGTGACATGGCTGCTAACAACAAAAAATTCTACGGTTAAGGAGCAACGTGAATGGCTACTTTAAATCCACGTGACGTTGTAATTGTTGATGGCGTTCGTTCAGCAATGGGCAAATCACGTAACGGTATGTTCCGTAATGTACGTGCCGACAGTTTATCTGCTGAATTAGTACGTGCACTTGTTGCTCGTAACCAGTTTGATACCAACGAAGTTGAAGACGTAATTTGGGGCTGTGTAAACCAAACTTTAGAGCAAGGTATGAACATTGCTCGTAACATTGGTTTATTGGCTGACTTACCTAAGACTGCTGCAGGTCAAACAGTAAACCGTCTTTGTGGTTCATCTATGCAAGCGCTTCACACTGCTGCTGCACAGATTGCAACCAATCAAGGTGATGTATTCATCATCGGTGGTGTAGAGCACATGGGTCACGTCGGTATGATGCACGGCATCGACCTTAACCCAGAAGCGTCTAAACACTATGCAAAAGCATCTAACATGATGGGCTTAACGGCTGAAATGTTAGGTCGTATGAATGGTATCTCTCGTGACGAACAAGATGCGTTCGGTGTTGAATCTCACCGTCGCGCTTGGGCTGCAACACTCGAGGGTCGTTTCAAAAACGAAATCGTTGGTGTTGAAGGTCATGATGCGAATGGCTTCAAAATCTTGTGTGACATCGACGAAGTAATTCGTGCTGATGCAAACCTTGAAGCGTTCAAAGCATTGAAACCAGTATTTGACCCTAAAGGCGGTTCAGTAACAGCAGCAACTTCTTCTGCTCTTTCTGATGGTGCTTCTGCAATGTTACTTATGTCTGCTGAACGTGCTCAAGCATTAGGTTTAAAACCACGTGCTGTGATTCGCTCTATGGCAGTTGCAGGTTGTGATGCTGCGATCATGGGTTACGGTCCAGTTCCAGCAACTCAAAAAGCGCTTAAACGTGCTGGTTTAACGATGGCGGATATCCAAACTATCGAATTAAACGAAGCATTTGCTGCTCAAGGCTTATCAGTAATGAAAGGCTTAGGCGTTTATGAGAAACAAGACATCATCAACCACAATGGTGGTGCGATTGCATTAGGTCACCCATTGGGTTGTTCTGGTGCGCGTATCACAACGACATTGTTGAACGTGATGGAACAACAAGATACGCAAATCGGTCTTGCGACGATGTGTATCGGTCTTGGTCAAGGTATCGCGACAATTATCGAACGTGTTTAATCAACACTGAGATAAAAAGAACCCCGCTTATTGCGGGGTTTCTTTTTAAGAGTTTGATTTAAAATTTTTTACAAAATTTGCAATATGCTCCATTCCATCAAACGTGGAGGGAATTTTTTCATCTGAAGAAACAATCGAAGAAAATATAAGATTCTCGAACTTTTCGAAACCTTCTTTATTTGCTACTTTTAATTCTTTAGATTTTTCTGCATAACTTTGAATAAATTGACACAAAGTCATGCGTAATTCTAATTGCATGATTTGAGATTTTATCGATCTAATATTATGTAAAATAATTCTAAAAAACCAAAAGAGAATAAATAATAGTGTAATTGATGGTAAAGCTAAAACTACTAAGTGTACGGTCTTAAAATTTTCGTCAAAATTATTGAATAACCAAATAAACTCAACATTAGGTATTCCTGCCATAAAAAATATGAGAATGTAATACTGAATATTGAGTCCAAATAGCTCATCATCTTTATTTTTTTTAAGCTGAGAAAAGCCTTGATATAAACCCACAAAATTAAAAGCTGTCTGATAAGTATCTAATTTATCTTTAAGATTTTTTACAGCTGATTCTTTCTGCTCGTACTCAATATTCCAAGTATCAATTTTGGCAATTGACTCATCTTTTGTTCTAATAAATTCCTCAACCTTATTAATATCTGTACTTTTCATTGCACGTGATATAGCTAGAGCATGCTCAGAATGAAACTCATCTTGCATAATCAATGTTGGTAAATCATCAAAAAGATCTAAACACCAAGCTGATTTGTCAAGAAACTGACCTCTATTTTCTCTAACCAACTTATTTAAAAAATAATACTCGTGACCTTGATCAATATAAAAGTTACCTCTAAAACTCAGTTCTTTGAAATAAATTATTAAAAATATAGCCAACCGATGTAAACGGACGACTTCATCATCTTTTCCAAAATTTGCAAATCCGCCATCCCAAGCTCTTTCGAGCTTTAAGCCTGCAAAATTTCGACATGTAATAAGTCGATTATTGAGCGTGCTTATAAAAGAACTATCATTTATATTGCTATGAAGAGCTAAAAGTGCTTTAGCTAACTCCCCATTAAAACCATCGTGTTCGACATACTTTTCAGCAATATTCAGAATTTTTTGTATCGCTTTTAAAGATTCTTGAATATTAAATTCGAATTTTTCGCTCATTCCCCCTCCCTCTCACAAATAAAATAAAATTTATTAACCAATTACCAACTGCACCAACAACATCGACAACATCGACAACATCGACAACATCGACAACATCGACAACATCGACAACATCGACAACATCGACAACATCGACAACATCGACAACATCCGACTTAGTATGTTGCAATACTTCAATCTTCATTAAAAGTGCTTAACCATTGGTTTTTTAAAGAAAGAGGAAGTTGTCCCACATAAAATATCTCTCATTACTAAAAATTAATCTCTTTATATCTACAAACCTAAAAAAGAATATTTAGATTCTAAATATGCGTAAAATAGGTTTTATTCAAGGTATCGCGACAATTATCGAACGTGTTTAATCAACACTGAGATAAAAAGAAAATCTCCGCTATATGCAAGGATTTTTTTTATGTGATAGAAATTCGTTTCATCGTTGTATCGAATTTTTAAAATACAAATACCCACTGTAGACAGAACCATACACTGCAAATTATGATCGCAGTTCCAACAAATAATAAGGTTCTAACAATGTTTAAAAATATGGCAGCCGATCTCATGGGAACAAGCGATATCGGCAAAATTATTGAACCTAAAGATTATGATAAGACCGATATTGATGACTATATTTTCCATGAAGACAATGAAAAGATTTTCTTTTTGATCAAAGCAAAAACTGACGAATACTGCTTTACCAATACCGCTTTCATTCATCTAGATGGTACAAGTGCGGTCAGCAAAAAACGGACATTGAATCGCTATCCATATAAACACTATCAGATTAGTCGGGTGCTTCTAGAAACAGCAGGTACAATTGATCGGGACGTCGAAATCAAATTCCAACTCGGTGGCGCAAGTTATTCAATTGATATTGAAAAATCACAAATTGAAAAAGTCCGTGATCTATATAAAGCCCTATTTAGTATCGGTGAAGCATGCAAAGAAATTGAACGCCAAATGAATTCGCTAGTCATCACTCAACAAGCTGTGAATAACATGTTTTCTCTGCGTGAATTACCAGAGCAAATTCTATTGAACTTACCTGACATTATTTCTCAGACCACCATTCAAGTTGAAAATAAGTTTACTGAACGTCGTAAACAAATTGAGAACTATGATTTCTCTGCAATTTTTGAGCGTTACCTAAAACAATAAGATAGAAATCCCCCGCTTATTGCGGGGTTTTCCATATAAGCACAATATAAAATTTAACGTATCGGAAAATTTTGAGATGTTTTTAAACCAGCATCAATCTGTTGTTGTAATCTTAATAAATCATCCAACCTCACTTTTATCGATCCATCACGAAATGTATCGGCATTATCTCGATTAATGTTTAATGGTTCTAATATTTTAAATACACCATTACTTGGATTAGATGACTGAAACCCCATTGCGACAGCTAAAATATAATCTTCTAAAAATGGTGAAACTTGAGACAAATCAGGCTGCAAAGCGTTTGCTTGATAGTCAATAGAGCTTGTGGTTTCAGTTAACTGAGCATTTTGAATGTCTGTATGCTGCTTCTGTATGTAATGCTGTAGAGCTTGGCGTACCTTTTTATCTTCTTGAAATGGAGTAGGCCCTACGACTTCTTCACGTAATTCAGATTCTGCCATAATACGAATGGTCGGTAGAGTTGTAACCTCATCCGCGTGTACTACTGGCAATCCGACAAAAGTAAATACCATCATCAGTGCTGATCGTTTTAGAAAGTCCATCGCTTGCTCCAAAAATGAGTCACCATGTTTACATGTAGTGAATAAAATAAAAGCATCTATAGAACAGGCTACAACAAAGTCACACTTGATTCAGTATGGCTCAGATAAACGGTAAATTTCACCAAAATTTTAAACGAGAAATCAAATCTATCCGTATTAGCGATCATGTTTAATCTTTGTAAAGATCGCCATACTTAAGAGAAAAGTCCTCGCTTCTACTTAGGTTTTTCATTATGGTCTTTTAAATATTGTATGAATATCAATTATTTTTTAAATTTTAAACTTAAATCATTAGGAGAACTGGATGTTTTCAACTCTAACTAGAACAACCAGCGCTATCGCAATTACAGGATTATGTTTAACGGGATGCGCAACCAAAACACTGATTAACAAAGACAACAAAACCTATACTCGAACAGAACGTGTCACTTTAGTTGAAGACAATGTGGTTGCTTTTGGGCGACCTGCGCAAACATCGTCAAATTTACCCAAAGACAGTATCGTAATTGCAGGGCAAAAAAACAGCTATATTTTGACTCAAGGTGGTTCTCAATTTGTGAGCTTGATCAGTAAACTTGATGCTAAAAATATTCAAATAACACGGGACTTAAGTTTTTATTCTGAAAAGAATGATGGTAATTTTTCAGGTACATTGCCACTTTCCTATATAAAACTTAAAGAAGATTTAAGCAAAAAAGATCTAGAGTTCTTTATTGAAAATGGCGCAAAAGAATGTTCATCCTCAAGCGATGAGCGTATGTATGCACAGCGTTTCTGTTTTGATATTAAGCTTGCTGGTGTCGTGTACCCTGCTGCAAATAATCTCACCTCATTAAAAGCGTTAAGTAAGCCATATCAAGTGACGATTTATACCAATAAAGAAGAAAGCTACAAATCCAAATCAGGTATGAACCCTTTAGAAAAACTGGTTTTACTGCCTTTTGCTGTAGCGATTGATGTTGTGAGTTTACCGTTCCAAGCAGCAGAAAAGATTTTCGACTAAAGTTGATCTTACAATCAAGCAATGATTCACAGGCTGAATCCTTGCTTGATCGAACTACAATTCTTCATCTAATACTTCAACATTACTTTTCTTAATTTTTTCCATCTTCGCATTTAGCCTGAGTACATCCTGATATAAGTTATTAAACTTTTTCACTTGTATTGTTTCTTGAAAAAGAATCATTTTGCCTTGTTTCTGCCATGTGTAGGTTTTCAACATATCGAACATTGCCTGTGCTTTTTCTATAATTTTCTGTTCAATCGGGAAAATATCATGTGCTTTATCTACTTTAAGGTTATGTTCTAATTTAACTTGCAAGGATTTTCTCATTTCATTATGAATAGCCAAACTTTTTGCCTGTTTAAGTGAATTGGTCTGTATTTGTTGCCGTTTTCGTTCATATTCAGCCGATATTTTCCGAACCTCGCGAAGCATTTGTTCTGTTTCTTTATAAGCTTGCTGACGATCTTGATCCAAACGCTCTACATCTAAAAAAGTATCCCAATTTGCTGCTTTGAGTTGTCTTAAATAATGATTTCGCGCTTCAACATTTTGCATCCAATAATTAAGTAAAAATTCTGACATCAACTTATAGTCACCTGACAAACGATCATCATGCACATTGATCTTCACAGGTTTCGACCAATCCTGCGCTTGGTCATACAGCTCACGCATTTTCTCAGCCATCACTACTTCAAACATTTGTTCAGTATTGGCTGCTTTTGGCTGCACACGATATTGATAGAAAAAGAAAGTACTTATACAAATTACAATGACTGCAAAGAATAATAGAAAACGGCGCATACAGCCTCCAATCTTAATTATATTTTTTATGTTCTTTATCTCAGTTTAATCAATAAAACACAGCGAGTTATATAATTTTTTATTTCATTTCTCGTAACGGAGTATTACATTTTCATCGCTTTAAATTCAACAACACCGCCCCTATTATTGGTTTAACTAAAATTGTAGAGATATACCATGCGTGTAGATATTTGGTCAGATGTAGTTTGCCCTTTTTGTTATATCGGTAAAAAGCGTCTTGAACATGTTGCTGAACAAGCGGGTATCGAGCTTGATATCTATTGGCATAGTTTTGAGCTTGATCCAGATGCACCTACAAAACATGACACATCGAATACTGAACGCTTAGCGCAGAAATATGGGCGTAGTTATGCAGAGATGGAAGAAATGGAGCGTAATGTCGCTGCTATGGCAGCAGTCGAAGGCATCGACTTCCAATGGCAAAAAGCCAATTCAGGCAATAGTTTTAATGCCCATCGGATCATTCACCTTGCTCAAAGTAAAGGTTTAGGCAATGAGGCAGAAGAAGCGTTCTTTCATGCTTATATGACCGAAGGTCTTGCGATTGGTGAACGTGAAGTCGTGGAAGAAATAGCGTCACGGATTGGTCTAGACCATGCTGAGGTTGAGTATGTGCTGGATTCAGATGAGTTGGCAGATTTTGTGCGTCACGATGAAAAAATTGCACGTGAGCAATTGAATGTGACTGGCGTGCCTTTTTTTGTCTTTGATCAAAAACTGGCACTTTCAGGCGCACAACCGCGTGAGATTTTCTTACAAGCATTACAACAAGCTCAATCAGCATCTACACAAGAAATCGAGCAAACCAATGCAGCTCAATGTAACGATGATCAGTGTGACATTCAGCCCTAACTATTTTTACTCAATCACAAGCTTCAAGATCAATTTGAAGCTTGTTCAGGACATTTTCAGAGACCACTATTCTTGTGCCTTCACCTATTATCCTGAAAAGAATACCGCTTGTCTTGAGCAAAAAATCTTGTAACAAAGTTAGTACCATTGTTGCTCAACTTTTGACTAACAAATTCGTGATGTGAATCACAAATTAATCACAAATTTATAGATATACTTCTATCTAGCTATCTATTTATCCGATTCATTATTTTAAAATGTTGATACTTTGAAAGCTAAAACATGATCAAAATCTCTATTTTGAATACCTAAATGAGATTTTTTACTAACTTGCAGTCTATAGATTTTGCATGGTTTTCTTCTATAATCGTCATAAAGTGACATTCTTTTTTTATGAAAATTCAAGAGTTACAAGCCTTAATTAATGGTGAAATTCAACCAGAACACATATGCATAGATAAGCTTGTAGCATTAGCTAGACAGCATACTTTGACGAACACACCTGAATACAAACTGTTAGAAAATGCTGTGGATATTGTACTGATTTATTATTTAAAACAGGCTCAAGCCTATCTCTAAGGAAACTATCAATGGACGTATTAGAGAAAGCATTATTGGTTGATGAGCTCAAGCATCTTATTGTTGGGCTTAATAATGATAAAACTTCACTTTTTGAAATTGCAAAGTCAAAACAGCGTATTAAAGACATTTGTGCATCGTGTGATGACCCCATTTTTCAAGATCAACTCACCCCTTTTAAAGAACTTATTCAGCAACAAGAGTTTTCGACAGATGAACTAGAATATTTTGGTTATGCATTAACGTATCGTGGTACTTTTAACTTTATGGGGCGAGTTGAACATGCGCTATTCGCTTCTGCCGATATGGGGTGGGCAGCTTTACGTCAATCCCAACATTGGCAAATTTGGGTTATTCGCCCGGCATTATCTTTTTTAAAAAGCCCTTGGCTAACGTCAACACAACAAGCAATAGAATGGTTACAAGCACATACAAACGAGTATATAAAAACAGATGACGAGTTAAAAAGTCTTATCCCTGTTTTGGAACCAATTCATCAAACCTCAACAGATTTATCATTAGAATTTAGCCAAGCAATTCACAAGGACAGATTATCTGCAATGAGAGAAGAAACTGCGAATTTTGAAGCACAACTTGAAGCCATTATTCAAGAAAAGATTCAATCTGTACCAAAAGCTCAAGTAGCAACGACGCCACCAGCAAGACCTAGACCAAGTTTTAGGCAAAATGTACGCCCAGTCGCAAATCTCAATAAAGCAAAACCTGTTGCTCTCAAAGATTTTAATTTAGATGGTTTACTGTGCCGACTTGAACGTATTGATCCCAAGACTTTTCCTTCTTTATACCGTGTAGAACTACATGATGAAATTGATCAAAATATTAAAATTGATTGGCTGTATTTAAAAGCAGAGAATGATGTACAACCCGTTTGGGATTCAGCTCAAATCTTTGTAGCAGAACAACTTTATGCTCAAGGTCAATTTTCCCATTATGTCGTGCTCATCGGTACACATAGTATTGAATATGCAACGACTGTATTGCAAACCTATACTGATCAAAAACATACAAAAACAAGCTCAATCCATCAAACTGACTGGATGATTTTTAAGAAGCATTATCATCAACATGAATTGTTATTCAATGAATGTATTATGAATGGAAATCTAGTATGGCAACGCGATGAACGTTCTTATCCATATATTCCAGCATCGTTTATTAATACACAAAAATTTATTCCTTTTGAAGAAACAACAGCCACATTTTTAACACCTATTATTTTATTAAGAGAACGCCAAAAAATTCGCGTCATACACGGTTCTGAACGGATTAAATTATCTAGCGAAGATCAAGCTTATCCTTATCTTTTATTAGATCGTACGGATGGCTATACATGGCAATTGATACGTCAAGTCATTAGTCAACTCCCCCAACCTATTTCCGTACATGACTTATATCAAGCGTTGGAGAATGCAGATATTTCCACGTCATAACTCCTGATTACTTGAGCAAAGTTGATCTATCCATCATCTTATTTACGGTGTTCTAGTCGTAACTTAGATGATGGTTTTTTCTTTGTAGGTGGATTAAGTTATAAAATTAAATTGCTGCTTTTTGTGTCTATATCTTGATTTAAATCATTAAATAATCAAAAGTTAAAACAATAACAATATATAAGTTTTGACTATGACTATTTTTCAACAAACGGTAACTTCACATCATCTTTTATACACCTTGTTTGCACTCTCTTTGGGGCTACCGACCATTGTGAATGCTGCAACAAATACAACTGGGCAAGAATCCAACAACCTTGCTGAAGCTAAAGTTACTAGCTCAGAAAGTCTTTTAGACTATGTACCTAAATTCGTAGATGCGACTCCAACATTTTTCCCTGAACAATCTAATCAATCCATCGTTCCACCAATGTCTCAAACAGAAGATAAAACATGGGTCGATCGCAAACAACGGGGTATTCGGGAATGGGCAGATCATACGTCAGTCAAAATCGATGATTGGTTTGGCGATGTTGACCCTGAGCGACCGGCATCTGCGACGATCCGCGTTATGGTTGACAATTATTGGAATAAATATGATGAATATGAAATCAAACCGCGTATTCGAGGGAAAATTAAATTACCGACCCTAGAAAAGAAATTCAGTGTGGTATTTGGTGACGATTCATTAGATGATGAATTTAGTAATAATATTGCCAATACCAATACTCAGCCCAATCAGGATCCTGATAAACGATTTGACTCTAAACAGACCCGTGACTCAAATGGTTCGATCGCATTACGTTGGTCTGACTTCTCCAAAAAACTCCCTTTTGAAACAGATGCCGATATCGGTATTCGTTCTGGAGATGATGTTTATCTTCGCTTAAGAGCAAAGAAAAATTGGGATCTACATAATGATTTCCACTTCAATGCCGAGCAAATTTACCGTTATGGCATTGATAGTGAAAACTATCTTCGAACCAATCTAGAACTAATTCACGCACGTCCCAATCAGCCATTTTTATCAAATCAATTCAGTTTGACCTATGCCGATACACAAGATGATGACCTCACTTGGGATAATCGAATTTTTCGTCAACATCAATTTTTTGCCAACAATAATTTCAACTACGGTCTCTATACTGGCGGTTATTACAACAATAATGACTTACGTTTAAACAGTTGGGGGCCTTTTGTTTCATGGAGACAGCCACTATGGCGTGAATGGTTCTATGTACAAGGTGATCTCAACTATTTTAATGACCATCGTGAAGACCGCAGCCATTTCATCAGTACCTTCGTCCGCCTTGAAGCCTTATTCTAAACGCATTTAAATCATGTAAATGCCCAATCAAACTGCCGATTGGGCATTTTTATTTCTAACAATCCTTCTAAACTAAATAAATTGTTAAGCTTTGATTGTTATCATCATGTCATTTTTATCTTTCGCTATTTCAGCATGAGTCAACGATACGCTTTGCCCGTGTATTTCTTGATTGTAGGAACCTTGTCTCTCGGTTATCTACAGCTCCCCTTATTGGCTGTTGTTTTAGCTTCGAGCAGAGATATTACACCCTCATCCATTGCTACACATCCAAGCTATACTAAAAACCGAGATCAACAAAGCCAGACTTTGAGTTGTACTCACCCAATCACACTCGATATTCAACAACAAACTAATGAACAATTGAGTCAAGAACTCATGAAAGTTTTTGGTCATGACTCATTATGGCAACGTGCACAACACCCCCAATCGACAAAGAAATTAGGAAAAAGTACTAAACATCATTCTCAGATAATCAGCCCGATACCCAGCCCTTTGAGCGCAAGTTGGACTACGATTTCCAGTTGGTTACCTTTTAGTAATGATCTTGATTTAGGTGCAAATTCAGAGACAGATATTTATGTCCAGTTTTTAGCAAAGAAACGGTGGGAATTATATTCAGGGCTACATCTCAATACAGAGCAAATTTTTCGTTATGGCTCAAGCAGTAAAAACTATACCGAAACTCACTTAAATTTAACCCGACAATTCCAACAGCAAAATCAGCTTGCCACACAATTTAACTTTTCTAAAACACAAGATACAGAATATATATGGAGTAATCGTACCTTTCAGAAGTTGAATTTATTGTCTCAAAATAATCTAAGCTATGGCATTTTTAGTACAGGTGATTACGAGAAAAAATCCCTACGTCTCAATGAATGGGGACCTTATTTTTCTTGGAAGCGGCCCATTTGGCGTAATTGGATCTATATGCAAAATGACATTAATTATGTAAACATGCCTGCCACGGAGCAAGGCTATTACTTCAACTACCAAATGAAGTTTGAAGCACACTTCTGATGAAAAGATCAGCATCACTGTGGATAACTTTAACGTTATCCATAGACATAAAAAAACCTCCGCCAATAAAGCAGAGGTTTTTTTATGCAGTTGCTTATTTCAATAATAAGCTATTAATGCGTTTCACATAGGCTGCTGGATCTTCAGGTAAAGCACCTTCTGCAATCACTGCCTGATCAAAAATCACATTGGCTAAATCATCAAACTGCGCTGAGTTCTCTAATTTTTTCACCAAAGGATGCTCAGGGTTAATCTCTAAGGTCGGTTTGATCTCAGGAACAGCCTGTCCTGCTTGTTTCAGCATACGAATCAATTGCGGAGACAACTCACCTTCACTGGTCACCAAACATGCAGGTGAATCAACCAAACGGGTGGTCACACGAACTTCTTTGGTCTTGTCTTTTAACGATGCACTTAAACGATCAACAACAGGTTTGAACTGTTCAGCTGCCTCTTCAAGTGCTTTTTTCTCCTCAGCATCTTGTAAATCACCGAGATCAACAGCACCTTTAGATACGTTTTGCAGTGGCGTACCATCAAACTCAAATACAAAGTTCATCGCCCATTCATCAACACGGTCTGCCATCAGCAAAACTTCAATGCCCTTTTTCTTGAACACTTCAAGTTGTGGTGAGTTTTTCGCAGCCGTTAAGTTATCAGCAGTCACATAATAAATCGCTTTCTGCCCTTCTTTCATTCGTGCTTTATAGTCAGCAAAAGACGTTGTGATTTCGTCACTGCTTGAAGTCGCATAACGTAATAACTTTAAGATGCGTTCGCGGTTACCCGTATCTTCGCCTAAGCCTTCTTTCAATACCGAACCAAATTCAGTATAGAAAGTTTTGAATTTCTCTTGGTCTGTTTCATCTTCCGACTTTGCTAAACCATCCAATAAAGTCAGTACACGACGTGCATTACCTTCGCGAATTGTTTTCACATCGCGGCTTTCTTGTAGAAGTTCACGACTCACATTCAGCGGTAAATCTGCACTGTCGACAACCCCCTGAACAAAACGTAAATAATTTGGAATCAAGTTATCTGCTTCATCCAAGATAAATACACGTTTCACATACAGTTTGATACCTGCTTTCGCTTCACGGGTAAAGAGATCTTGTTTGGCTTGACTTGGAATGTAAAGTAGCTGGGTATATTCAGTGCTACCTTCTACGCGATTATGTGCCCATGCCAAAGGCGCTGCAAAATCATGGCTGAGATTCTTATAAAACTCAATGTACTGTTCATCCGTGATTTCATTCTTGCTACGCGTCCATAGCGCACTCGCCGAGTTAATCGCTTCCCATTCATCTGTCTTGACCATTTGACCGCCTTTTGGTTCTTCACCTTCAGCGACCTCTTCCTCTTGCCGTACTTCTTTCTGCATTTCGATTGGCAAGCTAATATGATCTGAATATTTATTGATGATTTGTTTAACTTTATACGATTCTAAATAATCAAGTGCATCATCACGTAAGTGTAAAATGATGTCTGTACCACGAGTGGCTTTTTCAATGCT
Source organism: Acinetobacter tjernbergiae DSM 14971 = CIP 107465 (assembly GCF_000374425.1). Taxonomy (GTDB): domain Bacteria; phylum Pseudomonadota; class Gammaproteobacteria; order Pseudomonadales; family Moraxellaceae; genus Acinetobacter; species Acinetobacter tjernbergiae. The sequence goes on from NZ_KB894355.1 coordinate 198,321, forward strand.
CTGAACTTCGAATTCACCTGTACCACCACTGATCCAGCGTACACCTTCTGCTAGATCTAGACCTGCACGGCGTGATTCAACCGTAATTTTATCAGCAACAATAAAGCCTGAATAAAAACCGACCCCGAATTGACCAATCAACTGTGCATCCGCTTTTTGATCGCCACTCAATTTCGACATAAAGTCTTTAGTGCCCGATTTTGCAATTGTACCCAAGTTATCAATCGCTTCTTGTTGACTTAATCCAATTCCATTATCTGAAATGGTTAAGGTCTTATAGTCTTTGTCTAAGCTGACACGGACATGTAAGTCTGGATCATTCTCATAATATTCAGGATGATTAATCCCTTCAAAACGCAATTTATCGCAAGCATCTGAGGCATTCGAGATCAGCTCACGTAAGAAAATTTCAGGGTTAGAATAGAGAGAGTGCGTCACTAAATGCAATAACTGGGCAACTTCAGCTTGGAAACTATAATTCTTTGATGCTTGTTCACTCATAAATGGCTCCTTATTTGATGATACTGATCTATTTAGAATGATTTATGAATGGTGCGTATCTATGATTTTTCAATCCTGAATCTTCATTTTTTTCATCTATCGATCAATAAAATGCCCATTAGAACGGCCCATGGCTTAACACACGCTCTTGTAACAATTGATCAAGCTGTTGTTGGCGTTGTGAATAAGCCTGTTGAATACACGCTATACTTGCAGCACACGCATTCCTTTGTTTCAACCATTGAAACTGTCTATCCTTTTCCGCATCTCTTCCCCCCCATAGGTAAAGCATGCAGAATAATCTGATACGTTGTTGCAAGTTTCACATCTGCATCATTTAAACTTTGATGACTACAGACCTGTTTTTCAGTTTTCAATTTTGCAGTTTTACAAGAGAAACTGGCTGCCTGAGTTTGAGCCAAAAATAATAAGGGGGTGAGTAATAATGCTGCACTTATCAATTTTTTCATCATGGGTCATTCACTTTTATTGAAGCTTGTTTCTCAGCATACAAAACTCTCTGCATTAAGCCTGTATCTGTTTTATATTGAAATCGCAACCATAAAAAACCTCACGAGTTGTGAGGTTTTTTTAGCCTTAAATGCGCTTAGAACTTATAGCTATAACCCACGGTATAAACGATCGGATTCAAGTCTAAATCAAATTTAGTCCCATTGGTTAATTTAACTTCAGGGCTAAGATCTGCATAACGCACATCCATATAAACACCCCAGTTTGTTGCATCAGCTGGTTGGAAATTAAAACCAAGCTGCCCTGCAAAACCGTAAGTATTTTTCACATCATCAGCAAGACCTTTTTCATGCCATGCAATAAAGGCTGTACCACCCACCCCAACATATGGAGTAAAACGTGTTGAGTTTTTAAAGTTATATTTTGCTGTAATTGTTGGTGGCAATTGACGAACACTCGCAACTTTATCACCATTCAATAAAACATCGTGGTTGATTGGGTTAGCAAGTAAAATTTCAGCTGAAAATGGGGTATCCCCAAAAAAATATTCAACTGATGGAGTAAAAGCAAATTCATAATCTGCTTTTAAAGTACCAACACCATTTACCGTTGTTTCATCAGTTGGAGCAACAACACTGGCACCGACCTTGACTTGAAAACCACCTGCAAATGCAGTTGATGATAACCCCAACAATGCAACAACTAATACTTTCTTTAACATTTAAACAACCTCTTTAAAAAAATTATGTTCTTGTCCAACATAATAAGCATGGGTTTTTACATTATGCAATACATATTAATTCCAACCTTTTTGATTGATTTTTTAATATATTGAATAATAAAAAAATATATTTGTTAAAATATGTAATAATCAATAATCCAGACCAATTCAATCAACTTAAACCACTATAAAACCTAGTATTTTTATCAAGATAAATTATTATTAAAATAAGATGAAGTTTTTAACAAAATTAAATTTAGATTAATTTAAAAATAGAATCACCTCCAATTAATACTAAAAATATATTATAAATCAAGATTAAAAAATAGACAAAAAATGTCATTTATTGATATTTTTTACAAAAAATAAAAATGGCTCATATAGAGCCATCAATATTATAAAACCATTGCTGCAATCCACCCAAAAATAAGTAGTGGAATATTAAAATGTAGGAATGTTGGCACAACTGTATCCCAAATGTGATCATGTTGACCATCTACACCTAAACCTGCGGTAGGCCCTAATGTTGAATCAGAAGCAGGTGAACCAGCATCACCTAATGCAGCAGCCGTACCAATCAATGCGATTGTTGCCAAAGGTGAGAACCCAAATTGTACACATAAAGGAACATAAATCACCGCAAGTACAGGCACACTTGAGAATGAAGAACCAATACCAATCGTGACAAATAAACCAATAAATAGCATCAAAAATGCAGCAAGTGCATGGTTATCACCGATGATATGTACGACACCATTCACCAAATGAGTAATATCACCTGTATGAGTCATTACTGAAGCAAATCCTGCCGCAGAAATCATAATGAAACCAACCAAAGCCATCATGCGCATCCCTTGCACAAAGACATCATCTGCCTCTTGCCATTTAAAGATGCCAGATGTAGACAACACCGCAAAACCAACAAGTCCACCCAAAATCATCGAACCCGAATATAACTGTGCAACTAAGGTTAAACTGATCGCAAGCAAAGCCATAAACATGGTTTTTTTAGAAATATAAGGGACATTCTCAGCTTCATGCTTTAATTCTTCAGCATCCGCTTTTAAATCATATTCTGCTTGTGTTGTTACTCTCAGTGGCTTATCCAAATCAATGGTAGTGACGGGTGAAATTGAGCGGTCAACGTATTCACGAGGCTTACGATAGCTAATGAATACAGCAACCAATGTACCAATCACCATGCCTAAAACTGGAATCGCCATTCCGATTGGCATCATCCCTCGCTCAACATGCAGTCCATATGCAGCACCAATTTTGTTGATATTTCCCATCAAAATTTGTTCAAGGAAAATAGCACCAAAACCAACTGGAAGAAAAATATACGTTCCGACTAAACCCAGAGTCAGCACGCAGGCTGCCGCACGTCGATCTAGCTTTAAATGATTCATTACTTTCAATAAAGGTGGAACAAGCACTGGAATAAAGGCGATATGCACAGGGATTAAGTTTTGAGAGAAAATCGCAGCAATCAGTAAAATCGTTAATAAAAGATACTTCACCTTTTTTTCTTGGTTTTTACTGGCTTCCATTCCCAATAAACCAATCAGTTTATGGGCAAGCAAGTCAGGTAAACCTGACTTGGAAAGTGCCAAAGCAAAAGCACCCAAAACAGCATAGGCTAAAGCAACTTCAGCACCATCCCCTAGGCCTGCATTAAAGGCTTCCACAGTTTGAGAAAGGCTCAGTCCTGCAACTAAACCACCAATAATGGCTGAAACCACCAAAGTGAGAACAACAGAAACGCGTGCCAGTGATAAAATAAACATCACGGCAATCGCAATTACGACAGCATTCATGAAAAAATTTAGGAGCAAAGAAAAGGCGATATTCTAGCAGATTCATTAAAATCTAGCTGAAAATACTGCCGAATTGCGATCTATCTTATGTGACTTTTATTCTGATTAATCCGCTAAACCTTTAAACAGTCTGACGTTGTACAAATTGATGGATCAGTTCAGCAATTTTAGTGGGTTGACTTAACACCGCCCAATGATTTGCATCTAGCTCTACATACTCAAAATTTTCGACCCATTTTGGCATAGACTCAGTCACGTACTCAGGACTTACAAAAGCATCTCGTTTCAATACGATCGCTTGAACAGGACACTGTGCATAACGTTGACGTGGCTGCGTTAAAGATGGAATAAAATTCGCACGGTACAAATTAATGCCATATTTACCATCTGCAACAATATTGGCATTCAATGGCAAATTTTGTTTCTTTTCTAAACCACTTAAAATCTTGCCCCATTTTTCTGGGCTAAAGAACGTCCAAACAGTTGGTGCAACCAAAGGTAAATGGAATGCGCCGATATACCAAGATTTAGTTAACATTTTCAACACATTGCTTGGTGCTGATTTAAATTTTTCACGTAAATACAAAGAAGCATGGTCTAAACAAGGACCAGAAATCGTCGTATAAGAGAGTAAACGACCTTTTAGTTTTGGTTCAGTCGCAGATTCCCAAGACTGTAAAGAACCCCAATCATGCGCCGCCATATGGAAATTACGGTTTGGTAAAACTTGATCAACCACTTCTTGTAAATCTAAAGATAAACGTGGCAAACGATAATCTTTAATACGCTTTGGAATCGAAGATAAGCCTGCACCACGAACATCATACGTCACAACATAATAGTCATCGACCAATTGCTCAATAATCGGTTCCCATACTTCCTGATTATCTGGATAACCATGTACCAAAACTAGAGGTATTTTCTTTTCATCGCCCCATGTTTTTACACAAAGTGTGTGTTGATCAGATGTGGTCACTGTTTTTACTTGTGCTTGCATAATTCTTTCCCATTTTGTTTTCAAACGGCATGATTAGTCAAAAAACAACCATTGCCAGCGATACAATAAAAATGATACTTATGGAGTATGAATAGAGTTGTCAGAAAAAAAATTGACCATGAAAGACTTTTTAAGAAAAATTCGAACCATTCCTGCTGTTTCTAAATTTATGATCAATCACTATTCTCCTTATCGTGGTGCAGGAATCGCGATCGAAACTATTGAACTAGACAACTATTTCATCCGAATTAAAATGCCACTCACGAGAAAAAACCGCAATATTGTCGGAACACACTTTGGTGGCAGCCTATATTCTATGGTTGATCCTTTTTATATGCTGATTTTGATGCATCATTTAGGTCATAAGTATATTGTTTGGGACAAAAGTGCTTCTATTAATTTCCTGTCACCTGGTCGTAGTACGGTCTATGCAGATATTAAACTCAGTGCAAAGGAAATTATTGAAATTAAAAAATTAGCTGAAAATCATGAACCGATTTTACGTCACTATACGCTCAACATTGTAGATGAAACGGGCAATCGAATTGCTGAAGTTGAAAAAGTTTTATATATCCGCCGTAAGAAATCCAAAGCAACCTCTTAACCTATTTGACTCAACTAAAAATGCCTGCAACAAGAGCAGGCACTTTGGACTCAAAGGATAAGAAATTATCTTTTTTTCTCTTGGATTGCAGCACCTGCTCCTCCTCCAATTGCTCCACCAATCGCCGCACCAGTATCACCACCAAAAATTGCCTTACCGACGACTGAACCAATGCCCGCACCCACTGCACTACTTGTGGTTGAATTGCGATTACCGCCTTTAGCATTGGCACCAACACCTGCACCCGCTGCCGCACCAACACCTGCACCTAAACCACCGCCGACATGATTACCTACACCACCGCCTACAGCACCACCTAGTGCTGCCGCACCAATACGTTGATCCGATGCACTCATATTCTGACAGCCTGTAAACATAAATGCTGATAACAATAGAGTCGACATTAAACTGATTGTTTTTTTCATGACCATACTCACTTCTATAGCTTCTACTGAAAAGCATAATCTTATTTTCTGCCCCAAATGATCAGATTATGTAATTGCTCTAAGTGCATTCTTTGCTTTTTGTAATAACCGCTAACAGCCTAAAAAAATCATTTGACCTCTAAACGATCACCTTGCTAGTTTGAAATCAACCTGAGCAAATAAGTTAGAGCCTTTCATCCAATAATCATGGCAAAAAGAATCCTGAATTCACTGTAGCATTCACATTTGAAAGGTAAAAAGAATGAAAATATTTGTTGTTCTCTCGATGCTGATATTACTCTGCCTCAATCCATCAGCACATGCAAATTTGTTCAATATCAAAACAACAGCCAAAATGAACTCATTGAAAAATGTTGCTTATGGTCATCATCCTGAACAAAGAATGGATATCTATTTTCCGTCTCAACCTCTAGTAGAAAAACAACCAGCACCATTAATTGTTATGGTACATGGCGGTGCTTGGAGCATAGGGGATAAAAATAATATGGCAGTAGCCAAAAATAAAGTGGAGTATTGGGGCAAACGAGGTTGGATATTTATTTCTATCAATTATCGATTACTTCCTGGTGCAACAGTACAACAGCAAACTCAAGATGTCGCAGCAGCATTAATTTATATTCAAAACCACGCATCTGATTGGCATGCTGACCCCAAACAACTTGTTCTGATGGGACATTCCGCTGGCGCACATTTAGTTAGCCTACTCAGCACACGTCCCGCTTGGTTAACATCACAACCTCAAGCTTGGCGCAGCACCATTGCTTTAGACAGTGCTGCTTATGATGTCGAAAAGATTATGCAAGCTCGACATGCTCAGTTTTATGATCAAGCCTTTGGCAATCAACCCTCAAATTGGAAAGCACTATCGCCTGCTTTGCAACTACATCAAGCTTTACCTAATTTCCTTGCTGTTTGTTCAACAACTCGTCCAGATCAACCATGTATTCAAGCACAACAATTTGTTCAACAAGCGCAAAGACTCGGCACCCAAGCACAGTTATTGGCACTTCCACTTTCACATCTTGAAATAAATCGGTTCTTAGGAAAAAATAATGAATATACCGAGGCTGTGAATCAATTTATACAAACTCATTAATTGATATTATTTGAATTGCAAAAAGCTAATCACTTTAAAGCGGTCATGCTGTGAAATTGCAATTTTCAAACATAAAAAAGGCACCCTGAGGTGCCTTTTTCAATCATTTCAAATTTAGAACTGATCTGAGTTTAATGCTTGACTAAATGCTTGATCAACATCACTGAAATCATTATGAAGTTCAATTTCTGCCGCTTCAGATTCTTGACGACGACGTTCTAAGTGATACGCAAGACCCGTACCAGCTGGAATCAAACGACCTACAACAACGTTTTCTTTCAAACCACGTAAGTCATCTTCTTTACCTGTTACAGCCGCTTCAGTTAACACGCGTGTTGTTTCCTGGAACGATGCAGCAGAGATGAATGAATCTGTAGAAAGCGATGCTTTAGTAATACCCATCAATTGACGTTCAAACTTCGCAGAGAATTTATTCTGTGCTGACACAGCTTGGTTCTCTTGAACAACACGGATGTAATCCACTTGCTCGCCTTTAATGAAGCTTGTGTCACCGCCATCAGTGATATCAACTTTACGCAACATTTGACGTACAATAACTTCAATATGCTTATCGTTGATTTTTACACCTTGGAGACGGTAAACGTCTTGAACTTCGTTCACGATGTAATTCGTTAATGCAACTTCACCTTTCAAACGCAAGATGTCATGTGGATTTTGTGGACCATCAGAAATGGTTTCACCACGGTTCACATGCTCACCTTCAAACACGTTAATGGTACGCCATTTTGGAATCAACTCTTCGTAAATCTCAGAGCCATCATCTGGGCTAATCACTAAACGGTTCTTACCTTTGGTCTCTTTACCAAAACTCACAACACCTGAAACTTCTGCAAGAATCGCGTGTTCTTTTGGTTTACGTGCTTCAAATAAATCCGCTACGCGTGGAAGACCACCGGTAATATCACGTGTACGTGAAGTTTCTTGTGGTACACGACCAAGTACATCACCCACACCAATTGTTGCACCATCACGAACGGTTACGATTGTGTTTTGTGGTAAGAAGTAGAATTGTTCGCCACCATCGGTTGTATCCAACACGATTGCAGGACGTAAATCTTTACCAGAAGCAGGACGTGCAGTCACTGGTAAAATTTCAACAGTGGTCATACCTGTCGCATCATCTGTCTTCGATGTTGCAGTTACACCATCAGCGATTTGGCTGAAACGTGCTTTACCCGCAACTTCGGTAACAAGTGGATGAGTATGTGGATCCCAAGTCGCTACGATACCACCAGCGTCAACAGCTTCACCATCTTTGATAATGATATTCGCACCATAAGGAATCTTATAACGCTCACGCTCACGACCTAAGTCATCTGCAATACCAATTTCACCTGAACGAGAAACCGATACTAAGTGACCTTTAGCATGCTGAACTGTTTTCACATTATGGAAACGTACTGTACCTTTGTTACGAACTTGAATGCTATTTGCAGCAGACGTTCGGCTCGCAGCACCACCAACGTGGAACGTACGCATCGTTAACTGTGTACCAGGCTCACCAATTGACTGAGCTGCCATTACACCAACAGACTCACCAGGGTTCACTAAGTGACCACGAGCCAAATCACGGCCATAACATTTAGCACATACGCCAAACGTTGATTGACAGGCAATGACTGAACGAACTTTAACTTCATCAACACCCGCTTCTTCAAGCTGTGCAGCGATTTTTTCGTCAATCAATGTACCACGTGCTAATACAACTTCATCATCAGAGGCACGACGTACATCTTCAGCAGTTACACGACCTAATACGCGATCACGTAATGGCTCGATCACGTCACCACCTTGAATGAATGGCGTCATCATTAAACCACCAGCCGTACCACAATCAGATTCAGTAATCACTAAATCTTGTGCCACGTCTACAAGACGACGAGTCAAGTAACCAGAGTTTGCAGTTTTCAATGCAGTATCGGCCAAACCTTTACGCGCACCATGTGTTGAAATGAAGTACTGAAGTACCGTCAAACCTTCACGGAAGTTTGCTTTAATTGGGGTTTCAATGATCGAACCATCTGGTTTCGCCATCAAACCACGCATACCAGCAAGCTGACGGATCTGCGCCGCACTACCACGGGCACCTGAGTCAGACATCATATAAATTGAGTTAAATGATTTCTGTTTCTCATCTTCACCTTGTTTATTTTTCACAACAGTGTAAGACAAGTTATCCATCATTGCTTTCGCAACTTGGTCGTTGGTACGTGCCCAAATATCGACTACTTTGTTATAACGCTCACCCGCAGTTACGAAACCTTGCTCAAACTGTTGTTCGATTTCGCGAACCTCTGTTTCAGATTTAGCAATAATCGCTTCTTTGTTTGGTGGAATCAACATGTCTTCCATACCAACAGATACACCTGAACGCGTCGCTTGACGGAAGCCCAAATACATCAATTGGTCAGCGAAAATCACTGTATCTTTTAGACCCAATTTACGGTAGCAAGAGTTGATTAGCTTCGAGATGTTTTTCTTGGTCATCTCAAGGTTGATCATATCAAAGCTTAAACCTTGTGGAACAACTTCCCATAACAAGCAACGACCAGGTGTCGTATCAACAATAATAGTTTGCTGTTCACGGTGACCATTTTCATCAATTACAGTCTGATGTACCCGTACTTTTACACGCGCATGAATCGCAACTTTTCCTGTTGCCAATGCACGGTTCACTTCATGGGTATCTGCAAACACCATGCCTTCGCCTTTGGCATTTACTGCATCACGAGAAATGTAGTAAAGACCCAAAACCACGTCTTGAGAAGGAACGATGATTGGCTCACCATTAGCAGGTGACAAGATGTTGTTCGTTGACATCATCAATGCACGTGCTTCTAACTGTGCTTCCAATGTCAATGGAACGTGTACCGCCATTTGGTCACCATCGAAGTCGGCGTTGAACGCAGCACAAACGAGAGGGTGTAAACGGATCGCTTTACCTTCAATTAAGATAGGTTCAAATGCTTGAAGACCTAAACGGTGAAGCGTTGGTGCACGGTTCAACATGACTGGATGTTGACGAATGACTGATGCTAAAACGTCCCAAACTTCTGGAGTCTCACGCTCAACCATTTTCTTCGCAGCTTTAATGGTTGTTGCCTGACCAGATGCTTGTAATTTTGCGAAAATGAATGGCTTGAATAATTCAAGTGCCATCTTCTTCGGAAGACCACATTGGTGAAGGCGTAAAGTAGGACCAACAGTAATGACCGAACGACCCGAATAGTCAACACGCTTACCTAACAAGTTTTGACGGAAACGACCTTGTTTACCTTTGATCATATCTGCCAAAGATTTCAATGGACGTTTGTTCGAACCCGTAATTGCACGACCGCGACGACCGTTATCAAGCAATGCATCCACAGACTCTTGTAACATACGTTTTTCGTTACGTACGATGATGTCTGGCGCAGCAAGATCAAGAAGACGCTTCAAACGGTTGTTACGGTTGATTACACGACGATATAAATCATTTAAGTCTGAAGTCGCGAAACGACCACCTTCAAGTGGTACAAGCGGACGCAAGTCTGGTGGAAGTACTGGTAGTACATTCATTACCATCCATTCAGGCTTATTGTTGGAATCATTGAATGCTTCCATCAATTTCAAACGCTTAGACGCTTTTTTAAGTTTCGTCTCAGAGGTTGTTTGAGGAATTTCTTCACGCAAACGTGCAATTTCAGCCTCAAGATCAATATCTTTCAATAAATCTTGAATCGCCTCTGCACCCATTTTCGCGGTGAATTCATCACCGTGTTCTTCAAGTGCATTGTAATATTCTTCGTCTGTTAAAAGTTGGTACTTTTCAAACGGAGTCATACCAGGATCAGTGACAACATAAGATTCGAAATACAATACGCGTTCGATATCACGTAATGTCATATCAAGAAGTAAACCGATACGGCTTGGTAATGATTTTAAGAACCAAATATGTGCAACTGGAGATGCAAGGTCAATATGACCCATACGCTCACGACGAACTTTTGCAGTGGTTACTTCAACGCCACATTTTTCACAAATGACGCCTTTATATTTCATACGCTTGTATTTACCACACAAGCATTCATAATCTTTTACTGGACCAAAAATTTTGGCACAGAACAAACCGTCACGTTCAGGTTTAAACGTACGATAGTTAATGGTTTCAGGCTTTTTAACTTCACCGTGAGACCATGACTTAATCATCTCTGGTGACGCAAGACCAATACGGATACGGTCAAATTCAACAGGTGCATGACCTTCTGAATCCGTTTTCTTACGCATGATATCGAGCAAGTCTTTCAATTTTTTTCTCCGTGTGTCGGGGAGCTACGCTCACCCGACTGGGTCACAAATATTGTTTTTTACTGAAATTATGAAATCTCCCCTAACCCCTCTTTGAAAAAGAGGGGAACTTCCCCCTTTAACAAAGGGGGATCGAGGGGGATTTAGTCACCATTTTTCAGTTCAATGTTGATACCTAAAGAACGGATCTCTTTGGTCAATACGTTGAACGATTCAGGCATACCCGGATCCATATAATGGTTACCATCTACAATGTTCTTATAGATGCGTGTACGACCTTCGACGTCATCCGACTTCACTGTAAGCATTTCTTGGAGCGTGTATGCAGCACCGTATGCTTCAAGTGCCCATACTTCCATCTCACCGAAACGCTGACCACCGAATTGTGCTTTACCACCAAGCGGCTGTTGAGTCACAAGTGAGTAAGAACCCGTTGAACGCGCATGCATCTTGTCATCAACCAAGTGGTTCAATTTGAGCATGTACATGTAACCTACAGTTACAGGACGATCAAACTGTTCACCTGTACGTCCGTCAAACAATACCGTTTGACCCGTACGTGAGATGTCTGCCAATTCAAGTAAGTCTTTAATCTGACTTTCTTCAGCACCGTCAAATACAGGCGTTGCCAATGGAACACCAGCACGTAAGTTGCCTGAAAGTGCCAAGACTTCCGCATCAGTTAAGCTGTCAAGCTCTTCTTGCTCACCACCGACCTTGTTATAAATCTTGTCTAAGAATTCACGCAGTTCAATCACTGTACGCTGTTCTTTCAACATTTTTTCGATTTTATCGCCAAGACCTTTCGCCGCCATACCTAAGTGAGTCTCAAGAATCTGACCCACGTTCATACGTGACGGTACACCCAATGGGTTCAATACGATATCGACTGGCACACCATTCGCATCATGAGGCATGTCTTCAACAGGTAAGATGTTAGATACAACACCTTTGTTACCATGACGACCCGCCATCTTATCACCAGGCTGGATACGACGTTTAACAGCGAGGTAAACCTTAACAACTTTCAATACACCCGTTGTTAATTCATCACCTGTAGAAAGTTTACGTTTCTTCTCTGCAAACTTCTCGTCAATTTCGTAGCTCTTCTCTTTCAAGAACACTTGAATCTGAGTTAAACGCTCTGCAATTGCTTCATCAGTCGGTTGAATTTCAAGTAAATCAACCAGCTCTAAACCAGACAAGACATCTGCAGAAAGTTTATCACCACGCTTAGTTGAGCCACCACCGTTAGACTCTTGACCTGTCAACAAACGAACAATACGTTCACGTGCTGCTTCTTCGAAGATTTTGTATTCTTCTTTCAAATCTTTACGGTATGCATCAAGCTGAGCTTTCTCAATGGCTTGAGCACGTTCATCTTTTTCCAAACCATCACGCGTAAAGACTTGAACGTCAATCACAGTACCTTTGGTACCAGATGGAACGCGTAAAGAAGAGTCTTTAACGTCAGCAGCTTTTTCACCAAAGATCGCGCGAAGTAGTTTTTCTTCAGGTGTTAACTGAGTTTCACCTTTAGGCGTTACCTTACCAACAAGGATGTCACCCGCAGTCACTTCAGCACCGATATAAACAATACCAGACTCATCCAACTTAGACAGTGCAGCTTCACCCACGTTAGGAATATCGGCAGTAATTTCTTCTGCACCTAACTTAGTATCACGCGCTACACATGACAATTCTTGGATATGAATCGACGTTAAACGGTCTTCTTGAAGTACACGCTCAGAAAGTAAGATCGAGTCTTCGTAGTTATAACCGTTCCATGTCATGAACGCGACGCGCATGTTTTGACCAAGCGCAAGTTCACCCATATCAGTCGATGGACCATCAGCCAAGATATCGCCACGAGCAACTTTGTCACCCAAGTTTACGATAACGTTTTGGTTGATACAGGTATTTTGGTTTGAACGTGTATATTTGATCAGGTTATAGATATCTACACCCGCTTCACCCGCAATCATTTCATCTTCGTTTACACGAATCACGATACGAGATGCATCAACATATTCAATCGCACCACCACGGTCTGCGATCACACACACACCAGAATCACGTGCTACGTTTGCTTCCATACCCGTACCAACAAGCGGCTTGTCAGCACGCAATGTCGGAACAGCCTGACGTTGCATGTTTGAACCCATCAATGCACGGTTCGCATCATCGTGTTCAAGAAACGGAATAAGCGATGCAGCAACAGAAACAACCTGCTGAGCAGATACGTCCATATGCGTCACTTTTTCAGGTGGCATACGTACAAATTCGCCCTGATGACGTACAGAAGCCATTTCTTCTGTTAAGTTACCATCTTTATCTACACCAGAATCGGCCTGTGCAATCACAGTCCCAACTTCTTCAATTGCAGATAAATATTCAACCTCATCAGTCACACGACCATCAACGACTTTACGGTATGGTGTTTCCAAGAAACCAAAGTCATTCGCTTTTGCATAGACAGAAAGCGAGTTGATCAAACCAATGTTTGGACCTTCAGGCGTTTCAATTGGACAAACACGACCATAGTGAGTTTGATGTACGTCACGGACTTCGAAGCCCGCACGCTCACGTGTCAAACCACCAGGGCCAAGCGCAGATACACGACGTTTATGTGTAATTTCAGACAATGGATTGTTTTGATCCATGAACTGAGACAATTGGCTTGAACCAAAGAATTCTTTGATTGCAGCAGCAACTGGTTTCGCATTGATTAAATCTTGTGGAGACAAATTATCTGTCTCTGCTTGGCTTAAACGCTCTTTAACAGCACGTTCAACACGAACTAAACCAACACGGAATTGGTTTTCTGTCATTTCACCAACAGAACGTACACGACGGTTACCTAAGTGGTCGATATCATCGACTTCACCTTTACCGTTACGAATTTCAACCAATGTACGCAGTACATCGATGATATCGTCGTGCGATAAAATACCTTCAACTTCACGCGATTTCTGATCTGTACCCACTTCGTAAGGACGACCCAAACGACGGTTAAACTTCATGCGACCTACTGGAGAAAGGTCATAACGTTCAGAAGAGAAGAATAAATTATTAAATAAGTTTTCAGCAGCTTCTTTTGTTGGTGGTTCACCTGGACGCATTACTTTGTAAATTTCTACTAATGCTTCTTCACGCCCTGAAGTTGTGTCTGCACGTAAACTATCAGCAATAAAAGAGCCACGATCAATATCATTAGTAAACAAGATATTGAACTGTTTAACGCCACCTTCAGCTAACTTCACCATGACTTCATGACTAAGCAGCGTATTTGCAGGAATCACATCACCATCTTTTAAGGTAATATCTTCAGCGGTAATACGTTCATATAAATACTCATCAGGTACAGAAAGTTTGGCTAAATTAGCCGCTTCCATTTGACGTACATGACGTACATTAATACGTTTACCTTGTTCAACAATGACTTTACCGTCATTATCGGCAATATCAAACTGCGCCATTTCACCGCGTAATCGATCTGGCACAAGATCAATCTGATAACTACCCATATCAAGATATACAGGCACTTTTTCATAGAATAAATTCAAGATTTGTGCATTTGCATAGCCTAAAGCGCGCAGAATTACAGTTGCTAATAGTTTACGACGACGGTCAATACGCACATAAACAAGATCTTTAGCATCAAATTCAAAATCTAACCATGAACCACGGTAAGGAATAATACGTGCCGAATACAACACTTTACCACTTGAATGGGTCTTACCTTTATCATGATCAAAGAATACACCTGGCGAACGGTGTAACTGAGACACAATCACACGCTCAGTACCATTGATAACAAAAGTACCGTTATCGGTCATGAGTGGCATTTCACCCATGTAGACTTCTTGTTCACGAACATCTTTAATTGATTTCGTTTCACGATCTTTAATAATCAAACGAATTTTTACGCGCATTGGTGCTGCATAAGTTGAACCACGTAAAATACATTCACGTACGTCAAACTCGGGCTTACCAAGACTATACTCAACAAATTCTAAAGCAGCATTGCCAGAATAACTTTCAATAGGAAAAACTGAACGAAATGCGGCTTGGAGACCGATATCTTCGCGATTTTTTGGAGTTTTACCGCCTTGTAAGAATGTACGATACGAATCGACCTGAATCGAAAGTAAGTACGGTGCTTCCATTACATGGGGCAATTTACCAAAATTCTTACGGATCCGTTTCTTTTCGGTATATGAGTATGCCATCTGGAGTCCTCGGAAAGTAAACTAAACCCGCCTGCAGAACGGGCTTAGAAGGAATTACGCAGGCCGATATGGCCACCACTGTTTACAAATGCTGCAATTTTTAGTGGTATTAAAACGCTTAACAATATTTTTATAGGCAAAAAAATATTGGTAAGCGTTTGATTTTCTGTTATTTGTTTGAAAAACACGCACTCAAACGTAAAACTAACAAAAAACGAGCCGATTATTGTAACGCAAAAAGGCTGATGACCCAAGAGCCATCAGCCATTTTTTGGAGCCGATTATAAAAAAATCGACTCCCTACACATTACTTAATTGTAACTGTAGCACCAGCTTCTTCAAGTTTCTTCTTAAGTTCTTCGCCGTCTTCTTTAGAAACGCCTTCTTTAAGAACTGTAGGAGCACTTTCAACAAGATCTTTCGCTTCTTTAAGACCAAGACCAGTTGCTTCACGAACTGCTTTAATTACAGCAACTTTGTTCGCGCCGAAAGAAGTCAATTCAACATTGAATTCAGTTTGCTCTTCTTCAGCAGCAGCAGCAGGACCAGCAGCTACAGCTACAGCAGCAGCAGATACGTTGAATTTTTCTTCGAAAGCTGAAATAAGTTCAACAAGTTCAAGAACAGTTTTTTCAGCAACTGCGTTTAAGATTTCTTCGTTTGTTAAAGCCATGAGAGTAACTCCAAATGGGTATTGAATGGTGTGAAAGTAGATTTAAGCTTAAGCAGCTTCTGACTCGTTTTTCTCTTGAAGCGCTGTAAGTAAGCGACCCAATTTCGAAATAGGAGCTTGAAGAACAGATGCAAGCATAGTAAGCGCTTTTTCATGGTTCGGAAGATTCGCAATAACGCTAACGTCTGCACCTTGATAAAGTTTGCCGTCAAATGCAGCAGCTTTTAATTCAAATGCTTTGTTAGTTTTAGCAAATTCTTCGAACAAGCGTGCAGCAGCACCCATATCGTCTTCAGAAGTTGAGAATGCTAAGATTGTTGGACCAACAAGGTTGTCATTCAAGATCGCGAATTGCGTATCTTGAAGCGCACGTTTAGCTAAAGTATTACGTACAACACGTGTAGCAACACCTAGTTTACGAGCTTCAACACGAAGAGTAGTTAATTGCTCAACTGTTAAACCTTGGTAGTCAGCAACAACGGCAGCGAACGCAGTAGAAGCAATTTCACTTACTTCCGCAACGATCTGTTTTTTGTCTTCGATAAGAAGAGCCATTGTAAAACCTCCTAACGGTGATTTATGCACCTAACAGGCACACTCCCAATTCGTAAGTCTTTCGACCTACACGTGGAGGAGGAACAAATCACACCACCACGTCTACTCAGACTGAGATATTAAGAAGTTCATCTAAAAAGAATCACTTCGTCTGAGGTCTTTGACGCTGATAAATATTTATTTATCAATTCAAAGTTTGCTTAGATTTACTCCAAGAGTAAATCTAAGGCTTTAAAATTTTTTCTAATTACTTAGAAACGTTGCTTACATCAACGATCAAACCAGGGCCCATAGTTGAGCTCAAAGTGATCTTTTTAACGTATACACCTTTAGAAGTTGCAGGCTTTAAACGTTTTAAATCTGCAATTAAAGTTTCAACGTTTTGACGTACAGCTTCTTCGCTAAAACCAAGTTGACCGATTGCAGCATGGATGATACCACCCTTGTCTACACGGTAACGTGCTTGACCAGATTTAGCATTCTTAACCGCGTTAGCAACATCAGGAGTTACTGTACCCACTTTAGGGTTTGGCATTAAGCCACGTGGACCAAGAATTGTACCAAGCTTACCAACAACACGCATTGCATCAGGAGCAGCAATCACAACGTCGAAATCAAGGTTTCCACCTTGAATGCTTTCAGCAAGGTCATCAAAACCAACGATATCAGCACCAGCAGCTTTCGCAGCTTCTGCAGCAGCACCTTGAGCAAATACTGCAACACGTACAGTTTTACCAGTACCCGCAGGTAAAGTCGTCGCACCACGAACAACCTGATCAGATTTACGTGGATCTACGCCAAGATTTACAGAGATATCTAAAGATTCTTTGAACTTCGCAGCTGGAAGGCTGTTAAGAACTTGTACTGCTTCTTCCAAAGTGTAAACTTTGTTTGCTTCAATAGCTGCAGCAATGGCTTTTTGACGTTTAGTTAACTTTGCCATGTCTTATAGCTCCACTTCCAAGCCCATAGAACGTGCAGAACCAGCAATGGTACGCACACGAGCGTCTAAATCAGCACCAGTTAAGTCTGGTTCTTTAGTAGTCGCGATTTCTTCTAACTGAGCACGAGTCAACTTACCAACCTTAGTTTTGTTTGGTACAGAAGAACCCTTTTGAATACCAGCAGCTTTCTTAAGAAGAATAGATGCAGGTGGAGTTTTCATGATAAAAGTGAACGACTTATCGTTGTACACAGTGATCACAACAGGAATTGGCAAGCCAACTTCAAGTTTTTGTGTAGCAGCATTGAATTCTTTACAGAATGCCATGATGTTTACACCACGTTGACCTAAAGCAGGACCAATTGGTGGAGATGGATTTGCTTTACCAGCTGGAACTTGCAGCTTGATATAGCCGTCAATCTTCTTAGCCATTGAAAATTACCTCTGGGTACAGACGCCGTTAGGCTCCCCAAAAAAATTAAACAACACCGAAGTGTTAGAACAACAATGCCCGATCAAATCGGGCGCTTATCAACCTACGCAGATTAAATCGTTTTTTCGACTTGTCGAAACTCGAGTTCAACCTGAGTTGGTCGATTAAATACATTAATTGTCAACGTTAAACGTGACTTTTCGTATTGAACTTCCTCCACGACCCCTTTAAAGTCAGTGAACGGACCATCAACAACGAGTAATTCTTCACCAGGCTCAAACATCGTCTTAGGACGAGGTGCCTCACCAGTGTTACGTACACGCGCAAGAATTGCATCAGCTTCACGTTGAGAAATTGGTGCTGGTTTTTCTGGTGTACCACCAATAAAACCAAGAACCTTTGGACATTCTTTTACGATATGCCAAGTATCATCATTCATTTCCATCTCGACTAATACATAGCCCGGAAAGAATTTACGCTCAGACTTACGCTTCTTACCATCCTTCATTTCCACTACTTCTTCAGTAGGGACAAGGACTTCACCAAAACTATCAATAACAGCGCTGCGCTGGATTCGATCATTAAGCGAACGCATTACTTGTTTTTCAAAGCCTGAATAGGCATGAATAATATACCAACGTTTCATTGCGCTCTTACCCGATAATTAACTTAATAAACCAACCTAACCCGTAATCGAAACACCATAAAAGTAATGATGCAACAACCACAACCAAAAGAACTTGCCACGATGTCGTGATCGTCTCTTGTTTTGTTGGCCAAGTCACTCGACGCAGCTCAATTCGCGCATCTTGCAATAAACGCAAAAAGCCCTTACCTTGATGGGTGGCGTATAATAAACCTAAAGCGACTACGATACAAGCCAAAACCACCCCAACACGCACCCAAATATCATTTGCAGGCGCCCAATGGGCAGGTAAATGTTGATTTACCAATGCCGAACCAACCAATAAAGCTATAGCAATCAACCACAAAACAATGTCAAGTGGAGAACTAGAGCTTACAACTTCTACAGCATTATTTCTTTGAGGGATTGGCGCGTCGCTTAGTGCGTCACGCGATTTATCATTCGACATTTTTTTACTCGTCGTAGAATTCGCGACTTATTATATGACAACTTAGCCAGAATCAAGCTTTTTTATTTAAAAAAAGTTATAGACTAGAAGGGGCTCAGCCCAACATCCAGTTTAGAGGTCATATCCTCTTACTGAACAACCAACTTACAACCCAGACCGAAAGCAGAATCTTCCAATCTGGGTACAACACAATATTATACAGTTACTTTCGCAACAACACCGGCACCTACAGTACGACCACCTTCACGGATTGCAAAACGTAGACCTGGATCCATTGCGATCGGGTGGATTAATTCTACTGACATCTCAACGTTGTCACCTGGCATTACCATTTCTACGCCGTCTTGTAATTGGATTGCGCCAGTTACGTCAGTTGTACGGAAGTAGAACTGTGGACGGTAACCGTTAAGGAATGGAGTATGACGACCACCTTCTTCTTTAGAAAGTACATATACTTCTGCATCGAATTTAGTGTGCGGCTTGATTGTACCTGGTTTAGCAAGTACTTGACCACGTTGTACGTCTTCACGCTTAGTACCACGAAGAAGAACACCACAGTTCTCGCCCGCACGACCTTCGTCAAGAAGTTTACGGAACATTTCTACGCCAGTTACAGTCGTTACAACTGTATCGCGGATACCAACGATTTCAACTGATTCGCCAACTTTAACGATACCAGATTCAACACGACCTGTTACTACAGTACCACGACCAGAGATAGAGAATACATCTTCGATTGGCATTAAGAATGCTTTGTCGATTGCACGTTCTGGTTCTGGAATATAAGTATCAAGCGCTTCAACAAGTGCAAGAACTGATGCTTCACCGTAAGGACCGTCATTACCGTTTAATGCTTGAAGCGCTGAACCACGGATGATTGGAGTGTCATCACCAGGGAAGTCATAAGTAGAAAGAAGTTCACGAACTTCCATTTCTACTAATTCAAGTAATTCTTCATCATCAACAAGGTCACACTTGTTAAGGAATACAAGAATAAATGGTACACCAACCTGACGTGAAAGAAGGATGTGTTCACGAGTTTGTGGCATTGGACCATCAGTCGCAGCACATACAAGGATCGCGCCATCCATCTGAGCAGCACCAGTAATCATGTTTTTAACATAATCGGCGTGACCAGGACAGTCTACGTGAGCGTAGTGACGGATTGGAGAATCGTATTCTACGTGTGAAGTATTAATTGTAATACCACGTGCTTTTTCTTCAGGAGCTGAGTCGATTTGTGAGTAATCTTTCGCTTCACCGCCGTAAGTTTTTGCACAAATAGTTGCAATCGCAGCAGTTAAAGTTGTTTTACCATGGTCAACGTGACCAATTGTACCCACGTTTACGTGTGGTTTATTACGTTCAAACTTAGCCTTAGCCATTTGATTTTCCT
>NZ_KB894356.1 GCF_000374425.1 Acinetobacter tjernbergiae DSM 14971 = CIP 107465
TTTTCGATCGATCAATCAGTAAAAATCCACACAAGTTGTTCTTCTATTCTCTTAATGATCTTCTCGATGATTCGTCATCATCAAGCTAGGTCGGCTATGTTACTCTAATTTCAACTAAAGTCAACAGGTAATTTAGATATTTTCAAAACCTACCAATCTTTCCAAGAATCCAACCTTTAAGCCAAATCCTTGTTTCTCAACAAGTTTTTATCTGCATCACCGCCGATGGATGTGCATTCTACAGCATTCCTAACCCAATACAACCCCCTTTCTTATTATTTCTTTTTAACTGGTCGTTTTTAGAGCAAATTCACAATTTTTCTTATATTTTTCGACCAAATTTGTTTTAATAATAAGAGAACAATTAAACTGTATTTCTCATATCTATATTTTGCGTTGAGCTGCACAATCATTTTAATGAATGTATTTTCGCTCTAACAGCAATAAGGACTTAGTATGCATTACTCTAATTTTATCTTGCTCAGCCTGCTAACAACAGGAGCATGTACATCAGTATTGGCACAAGAAGTTCCGAATGGATCAGCAGCCCAAACAAATACCCCACTAACGGCTGAACAAAAGATTTCAACTATTCAAGCAATTAAAGATTTAAAACATCTAACGAAGAACGATTTAAAAGTAAATGCTAATGCAGCTCAACCCGATGCAGTTAAAGATCCTTTACAACCATTAAATCGCCAAATATTTGTTCTTAATGATGCTTTAGATCGTAATCTACTAAAACCTGTAGCAATACAATATGTTACCAAAGTGCCTGTAGAAGTGCGTAGTCCATATCGCCAATTTCGCAAAAACCTAGGTGAACCCTGGAATGCAGTAAATCAGCTAATCCAAGGTCGCCCAAGCCGCGCTGCTAAAACATTGGGTCGTTTTTCAATCAATACACTAACAACTTTAGGTTTTGCAGACCCTGCTCGTCGATTAGGACTATCCACCGAAGAAGAAAGTTTCGGAGTAACTTTAGGATATTATGGAGTTCCATCTGGACCATATGTGATGTTGCCTTTTTTTGGTCCAAGTACTTTCCGTGATGGTTTTGGCTTAGCAGCAGATAGTTTTGGTCGCCCACAGAAATATTTATTAGATGATCAAAAAGGCATATATTGGTCAACTAACTTATTACAAGCGGTCGATGCTCGCTCTCAAATATTAGATATTGAGGAAAGTTTAAAAGGTGATAAATATTCAATGATTCGCGACTTCTATTTGCAACGTAAAGCATTTCAAATTGCAGAAAAACGTGGCGACTCAAATGACGTCTCTTTTGTAAGTGATGAAAATGATGCCAATGATTCATCTGTTGAAGAAAAATGATTAAATTTAAATAATATTTTCAAAATATAGAATTGTCAGTAAATTTAACGCTGGCAATACTATGTTTTAGATCATCTTTCATCTATGATGAATGAATAATGATCATACAAAGGATTGGTTATTCATCTATGTATTTCATTCAACCGACACGCTCAATACCTTATTTAGATCAAGCTTTAATTGAGTTACCGAGTTTGCAGATCATTCACATCGATGATTTAGATTTGTATGATCAAACGATTATTGCGATTGCAGATGTACAAGATTTTTTAAAACATCAGTGGAAACTACCTACTATTGTTCTAGCTTTCGAACATGAAGGAAATGCTTTAGCTGAAGCTTGGGAAATGGGTGCACTCGCAGGTTGGATTTGGAATAGTTTACCTAAAAATCCTGTACATTCATTATTTAAAATTGATGCACAGTATAAGCGCAATCAAGATAGTAGAGATTTACCATCCGCAGCTGAATTACAAAAGCGCCTGTTACCCAACCCAATTGAGTTACCCAACTATCAATTTGAATCTTTTTTTCAACCATCTGCTTATTTATCTGGAGATTGGTATGATTACTGGAGATTAAATGATGACGAAGTTCTCTTTTATCTTGCTGATGTTTCTGGGCATGGGGTAACTAGTAGCTTACTTACCTCATGGATGGCTGCATTTCATGGGCGCTCAAAGACTCCTGGTCAATTGATCCAAAAACTAAATGCCATGCTCGTACAAGAAAATATTGAAAAACATATTACCATGGTCGCAGGAATACTAAATCTAGTTACCCATGAAGTACGTTGGTCTAGCGCTGGACATTATCCTCCTCCGATTATCTTTGAACCTAATCAGCCACCACAAATCCTGACGACAAGTAGCTTTCCATTAGGGCTCACAGAAGAACTTGAAGTTGAAGAACATCGTTGTGTATTAAGTCGTCATGCACGATTTATTTTATGTTCAGATGGTGCTCTTGAACCTTTTGATGGTGGTTTGAATGATCAATTCAATCAATTGGTCGAACATCTGCAAAATGATTCATTCAAAGCACCAGATCATGTCGCAGATGACATCGCAATTCTCAGCTTATGTCGAATGAATTAATTTTAAAATCAATATTTTAATTAGATCACAGCATCCAACCACTTGTGTCTAGAATATCACTATGGGATAATTTTATATCCTTTCTCTGAAAATGGCATTTATATGTCAACAGGTCATGTTGAATATGCAAGTTTAAATGGAACGCATATTTTCAAACTTATAGGCGAAGTGCGTGCTCACTCTTGCATAAGTTTAGACAAACTACTCAACAGAATTGAACAGCAACAAAATGTTGTCGGTGCAATCGTTGATTTAAGTGAAACCACGTTTATTGACAGCACTGTTTTAGGTGTGTTGGCAAAATTAGGTCTCAAGCTAAAACAAATTCATCACATACAAGCTGTAATGCTTTCAACAAATCCAGATATTACTACCTTAGCCAATAGTATGGGGCTAGGTCAGGTATTTGTAATTTTAAATTACTGCGGTGATCCCAATGTATTCACTTTAGAACTGACTGAAGAGCATGTAACACATAGTGCAATGCTCAATACTGTACTTGATGCACACAAAACATTGATGCGTTTAAATGAAAATAACCAAAATATGTTTGAGCCTCTTGTGAAGCAATTGCAAAAAGAACAAGAGTGCTTATCTCTTGATTCACAAAAACAAAATGCATAATTGTTGAAAACCTAATCTTGATGCCGATATGACTTTACTTTCTGTTGTACAAATGAATTCTCAAAATGACATTGAAGCAAATTTCCTTGTCATTGAATCATTGATTCAACAAAGTAAGGCTCAAGCGGCAGAGTTGATTGTTTTCCCTGAAAATTTCGTCTGTTTTGCAGCTGGAAAACAGCGTGAAACTGCTGCGCAATTCGAGAGCATTCAACAGCGTTTAGAACAACTTGCTTATCGTTATCAAATCTGGATTATCGCGGGCACACTCCCTTGCCCTTTTCGTCCAGATGGTTCAATTATTAATGATGGTCGAGTTCGAACGGTCAGCTTATGCATTAGCCCTGAAAGAACTGAAGCACGTTACGACAAAATCCATTTGTTTGATGTACAAGTCGGTGATGCGGTTGGTGGGTATCAAGAGTCAAAGTTCTTTGAAGCAGGTGATAACGTCGTTGTTGCAAAAACACCTTATGGCAATATTGGTTTAATGGTGTGTTATGACTTGCGCTTCCCTGAACTTGCTCTAATGTTACGTCAGCAAGGGGCAAATATTTTAACTGCGCCTGCTGCATTTACTTACACAACAGGTCAGCTTCATTGGCAATTACTATTACAAGCACGAGCAATGGACAGCCAATGTTATGTTCTAGGTGCAGCCCAACAAGGTTGGCATGGTGAACAACGCCAAACTTGGGGACATGCAGGAATTACCAATAGCCGAGGGCAACTGTTAGAAATAATCAATACGGAAGGACACGGTTTAATGACCTGTTCATTTGATCTAGCCGAGCAAAATGAGATCCGACTTGCAATGCCACTGATGGAGCATCGTAAGCTCATCAATTATTAAAAATGAGACACTCCACGTATTTAAGTCACCCTTTGTACAAATTATCCTCATCTGACAACACTTTGACTGCAATAGTCAGCTTTCATAAATGTATGTTTTCCAGGATCATGATTTAATAGACTTTATTCATCATGGTAGAACAGGATCAAACGATCAAATTCCATGTCTGATGTAATATCTTCAATTAATTCGTATTAAGTTTGATTTATGTTTAAAGTAATTTTTTTATTTTTTATAGGGGCAATTGCACAACTCCATGCAGCAGTGGTTGATACGAATACGAGTCCACAAAATACCTTGTCCACGCCACAAAATTTATCACTAAACTCTTTTGGGCAATGGGTGATTGGTTGGGGAACAGGAGCTGAAGGTGCAAGACAACGATTAGATAATATCCAGCGAGAGGATGTCATTATTATCAAACAAAAAGGTGCAACCTTAGACATGATTGTTGCTTGGCAACAATATTATGAGCAAGAAGCCCAAAATAATCTTAACAATCCAACGGCACGTTATAGAGCACGTTTGATGAAAAAGATTGCTGAACTCTGGTAATGATTGAAATAGAATCGGTTTAGGTAATCACCAATAGATCACGATATACTCATTATATTAGTACAACGTTTGAGAACCACATGGGCGATGAGCATCAGCAATTGTTATTAGATAATCAGTTATGTTTTCTGATTTATTCGACCAACCTTGCCTTAAATCAAGTCTATCGTCAATTGCTTGCCCCTCTTGGATTAACCTATCCTCAATATCTTGTGATGTTAGTGCTTTGGGAAAAGGATCAATTAAGCGTTTCTGAAATTGGAGAACGGCTGTTCTTAGAATCCTCCACACTCACTCCGTTGTTAAAAAAATTGGAAATATCACAACTGATTACGCGCAAGCGCTCAGCCAAAGATGAAAGACAAGTTATTATTTCGCTGACACAACAAGGGCACAATTTAAAACTCAAAGCGGTTGATATTCCCAATCAAATTTCTCAAGCGGCATCATGTACACCATCAACGCTGAACAATTTAAAAGATCAAATTTCAACACTACGTGACAACCTACTTAAATAATATTTAAATTTAGAGAGGAAAGACTTGTTTTTTTATTTATATCGTATACGATTTAATTGTACACAATATTATTTTGGAATAAAAACCATGTCTCTAGAACAAGTTGTTTATCGTGCAAAAGCCAAAGCTACAGGCGGTCGTGATGGTCGTGCAACATCATCAGATGGTGTATTAGATGTAAAACTCGGTGTACCTAAAGAAATGGGCGGTGCTGGTGGTGAAGTCACCAATCCTGAACAGCTTTTTGCTGCGGGTTATTCGGCATGTTTCTTAGGAGCGATGAAATTTGTTGCAAATCGCGACAAACTCAAAATTACAAAAGATGCTTATGTTGAGGGTGAAGTTGGAATTGGTCCAATTCCAAATGGCTTTGGTATTGAAGTCACTTTAAATGTTTATCTGATTGGTATAGAACAAGCTGAAGCTGAACAATTGGTTGCCGCAGCGCACATTGTTTGCCCATACTCAAATGCGACTCGTGGCAACATTGATGTGAATTTTAATATCGTGACCACAGAATAAGCATTTCGCAAAGAAAAACAGCATGGATCACCATGCTGTTTTTTTATTTAAGGGCTTAACTTAATTATTCTTCAGCCGCTTCATTGGTCACACGCAATACTTCTTCTAATGTGGTTTTACCTGCTAGAACCTTGAGCAAACCATCATCACGAATCGAAGCTGCATGACGACGCGCATGATTTTCCAACTCAAATTCAGCTGCATTGCCATGAATCAAACGGCGCATCGGCTCATCAATTGGGGCAATTTCATAGATGGCGGTTCGCCCACTGAAACCAACATGTGAACATTTCTCACAACCATTCGGTTGAGGTAACTGCATATGTTGATCCACTTTGAGATGTTGGAACACTTGTCGCTCAAAATCATCCGCTTTACGCCAAGTCACACAATGTGGACATAAGGTACGAACAAGACGTTGCGCAATAACTCCAATCAAGGAACTCGCCAGTAGGAAAGGCTCGATTCCCATATCTTTTAAACGAGTTACCGCACCAATTGCCGTATTGGTATGCAGTGTTGATAGCACTAAATGACCCGTTAAAGAGGCTTGTACCGCAATCTCAGCAGTCTCAAGATCACGAATCTCGCCCACCATGACCACATCTGGGTCTTGGCGCAACATCGCTTTCAAAGCACGAGCAAAAGTCATATCCACTTTGGTGTTGACTTGTGTTTGACCAATCCCTTCAATTTGATATTCAATCGGATCTTCAGCAGTCAAAATATTACGGGTGTTGTCATTCAAATCAGATAATGCTGCATACAAGGTCGTGGTTTTTCCCGAACCTGTTGGTCCAGTCACCAAAATAATGCCATGTGGTCGATGTACCAATTGCGTTAAACGCTCATAGTCATTTTTCATCAACCCGAGATGGGTCATATTCAGACGACCTGCTTGCTTATCCAACAAACGCATCACCACACGTTCACCGTGAGATGAAGGTAATGTCGAAACACGCACATCCACTTCTCGCCCAGCCAACCGTAATGAAATACGCCCATCTTGAGGGACGCGCTTTTCAGCAATATCTAGTTTCGCCATAACTTTAATACGTGAAACTAAAAGCGGTGCAAGTTCACGGCGTGGCTGAACGATTTCACGCAACTGTCCATCGACACGTAACCGTACTGAGAGTTTTTTCTCAAAGGCTTCGATATGGATATCAGAGGCACTGACACGAATGGCTTCAGACAACAAGGCATTAATCAGACGAACAATTGGAGCATCATCTTCTTGATCCATCAAGTCTTCAGCTTCAGGCACTTGATCTGCCAAACTTAATAAATCGGGATGATCTTCTAGACCCGCTGCAACTTGTTGAGATTCGCCTGTATCACCTGCATAACTGGAACTGAGTAAGGCATGAAACTCTTGATCAGTACACAATTGATCATGAGCTACCCTCCCCAAAACTCGACGTGCTTCCTGCAAAGCAATACGCGCGGTGTCCTTCCGTCGCACAATAAAAATTTGATCGCCTTCATAACGTAATAACACGCCATGTCGTTTCGCAAAACTATAAGGAATTTGTATTTGTTTAAGTATTTGCATCACACAAATAATGATAAGAGAAAGTATTGAGTGTACTCTAAGCAGATTACAGCGTGAAGTCTGTTTAGCATACTCACACAGGAATTTTGCATCTTGTCTCAAAATAATCAACATCAAACGCCACATTCCAACACATTGAAATGGTGGGGCGAACAACAATTTGAAATTCAGCAAGCCAAAGCTTGGCAATTTGGTTCATTACTGTTCCGCCTGACACGTGGTCTTAAAGAGTGGCGATTGGAATATCATCGCCCCCAGTCCCAGCATGATTATGAACAACAATGGCAAGTTCTAAATGACACGATTTTTGCAATGCCACAACCTGCAAAAATCGAACGCTATATGTTTCATAACACCCAAAGTACATTCCATTTAATGCCGCGTTTAGCAGATCGTTCTGTCGTGATTAAGCCTGTTGACCCAATCTATATTCCCGCAGGACAACGAGGGACTTTATATATCAGCACACCATTATGGATTGCAGGTTTAGTCGATGGACTCACTGAACCGCTATTTGATATTCCTGTGATTCAGCCGAAAGACACATGGTTTGGTAAAGATCCTCAAAATGGTGAAATTTGCTATGCCACGTCTGTCGATGGTCGTACTGATTTAAATCTGTTAAAACCGCGTGCTTTCCGTGCAGTCACTCCAATTGAATTTCACAATACCAGCCCACATCAGTTACGTTTTGATCGTATGAATGTACCTGTTCCTGCTCTGCCCCTGTTTTATAGTGAAAGTACAGGGCGTTTATGGACTTCACAAATCAAAGTCTATTACGAAGGGACAGATCATCCTGCACGTATTCGGATTGAAAATAAAACACCTGCCCAAGCAGGTGAGGTGATTTATGTTCATCCTCCTCGTGCGCCTGGCAGTACCTTATTCAATATGTTTGATTCATTCTTTTAAGAGGTTGCTATGCCCGACTCAAATATTCCCAAGGATGTTGCTAGTAGCCTCACCAGTATTTTTACCAATATTAACTTCGAACGCTTAAGTGAAATCGTTGTTGCACTTATTCTCGCATTTATCGGTTTTGTCATCGCTCGACTGGTATCCAATGCCTTCATTCGCACCATTGGCAACGGTTTTAATGCCCACCAACGCCTGCTATGGCGTCGAGGTATTTTTTATTTTATTTTCCTGCTGTTTATTATGACCAGTTTAAGAGAGGCTGGATTTAAACTCAGCGTCTTCTTAGGTGCGGCAGGGATTCTAACCGTTGCTTTGGGTTTTGCATCACAAACCTCAGCAACCAATTTGATCAGTGGCTTGTTCTTGATTGGTGAGGGTTCTTTTGAGGTTGGCGATACAATTCAAATCACCTTGATTCGAGGGCAAACGATAGAAGGACAAGTGATTTCAATTGACTTGCTCTCAGTCAAATTACTTACTCTGGATAATGTCTATATTCGCCTGCCCAATGAGCAACTGATTCGAACACCCGTCATGAATTTATCAAAATATCCAATACGGCGTATTCCAATTACATTGGCGATCAATTTCCATGAAGACATTATCAAAGTTCGACAAGTATTATTAGATGTTGCTGCCAAATATCCATTGGTGATGGATGATCCGAAAGCAACCGTTACCGTCACAGCATTTCGGGAATCTTCGATTGAACTCCTATTTGCGGTTTGGTGTCGACAGGAAAATGCATTGAAAGTTCGTGATGAAATGCAAGAACGTGTCCGTAATGGATTCTTGGAAAATCAAATTGAAATTCCTGTACCTAAAATGGGCTTAATTGATCGCCCTTTACCATTAGAAGATGACGAGGTTGATCAATATACCCATCAAAAAGAACTGAAAAAAGCGGAGAAAGAGCGATAATCAACTCTCTTTCTCAGATTCCTCAAGTGTTGGTGGTAACGGTGCAAGATAAGCAATCACAAGCATGATTGCACCTGAACCAATGAATGAAATTACCCGAGTTAATGTGCCACTTTGCGATAGATCAAGCAGCAATAATTTAACAACCACAATACCTAACAAGGCAGCCCCGACAAACCAGATTTGTCGAATATGACGGCGACTTGAAAATGTCATCAGAACAAAAGCCAAAATCACCCACAACAAAGTCAAACTCAGCTGCACATCGCCATTCGACCAAATCTCTATACTCCAGAGTGGTGTCCCAAGATAATGATGCATTGCCCGCACTACCACACTACTCAAGATCAAGAGACCAATTAAAATGGTTGCCACTTTAAAGCCCCATTCGATTGAATGCTCATCACTCAACTTATAATGGTAGATTGTCCAAATCAGCCCGATGAATACGACTAAAGAGAACAGGTCGGTCAAGTTTAACAGTGGCAAGACATAATATTGTTCAGCAGAGTGTGTATCTAAACTAATCAGAATCAACCAAACTAGACTTAAACTAAGCACAGGTATTTGTTGTAAAACTTGTGTATTTTTATTGGCTATTAAAAATATTCCATATAATGCTGGAATGAGGGCCAATCCAATCAGTGGCATAATTGGGGAAACCGCCAAACCAATGCTCGCCAAACTTAACCACAATAAAGTTGACCGTATAATAAGACCTTGTTTTGAAGAAGCAGTTTTTAAGGTGATTAGCATCAAAGCCAATACGACTGAAGCCATAGCAAAGGTCACTTGATTTAAGTGACTTGACCAATGCAACAGGAAATATACATTCTCTGCAAAACTTTCTCCATAAAGCAGAAATAATAAACTCCCCAATAGGATCAGTTGTACATTGTCCCACTGCAATTTTGATTTAAAGTGAACAGCAAGACGAAACAAAGCCAACAATAAAACTGCAATCACTAAATATGGACTGAGTCCATGTTGTTGCCATTGCATAAACTCAACACCTGCAATCGCTCCTGCATACATCCCTAGCGCTAGAAAAATTCCACTCAACATTCGAGCGCTGAAATATTTTTCGACATTTTGGTAGTGCAACAAATAAAAAGCAGAAATAAATTGTGCTACGGCATAAATCACTGTACTTAGAATTGGAAAATGATCATTTGACCAAACTTGGAAAAGTAGAGCCACTGAACTTAGCAATACCAGTGCGACACCGATATAGCGACTTAAACGATAACGTTCTGTTACCCCCCAGACAATCAATGCTGTTCCTTGAATCACCCAACCCGTCGATGTCCAATGCGCCCCTTTCGCCAATGGAAAAATTAATGCCGTAAAGACCACTGCCAGAATAAAAAAACTTTTTGCCAAGGTGGATAATTGTGGATGCTGACGTTTAATCCATAGATTTAACGAGATATACACCACAGCTAATGCAACTGCTCCCCAAGTCAACGCTTGAGTCGAGTTATGCATTAAATATGCATGTAGAGAGAACCCCAGTACAGGTACACTAAAGATCAATCCTACATCTAAAATTGGTTGTAAGCGTTGACTACTGTAATGAGCTTCCTGCGCTATATTTGAGTCTTGATGCTGTGTGCGTAACATCAATTGGCTATAACGAATACTCAGCCAGATAAATAAAGTAATGTGCAACCATAAGATAATATCTAAGGTGTCAAACTGATATGTTTTTGCATAGATCCCAATCGTTGCACCACCAATAAACATGGTGGCGAAAAATGCGATTTGATGCAGAATTTTCCACGGCTGAATAAAATTAACCGCAGCAACAGCTAAATTAATTAAAAAATAATAGCCAAATAAGAAAATCACATCAGGATGATTTTGCGGAATCACCAATGGCGCAAGGTAAGCCATGCTCAAAGCCAGCATTGACAAATACAAGGTTTGCTGTTTTAGACTCAGATAAACCGTCGCCAACAATAAAATCACGAATAAAATACTGGCGGTAGTTAAACTGGCAATCACTGCAAAATGATGTGAAAAAATGAGCGTTAAAAATACAACTGCTAAACCCACGCCTTGTAAAGCTACAGCAAATAGCTGATTTTTCTTTTGAAGAAAATAGCCTGCAATGGTCGTAACAACCCCAGCAACAGCAATAAAACTGAGTTTTACACCTAGGCTTAACTGCCAATGCTCACTGGCAAAGCGTAATAACAGCACCACACCGACCATCAATAGTACAACGGCAACACGTAAAATTGGATTGCCGTGTATCATCCAATCTAGGGCTGGTTGCCACCAAACTGGCGCTTTTGCTTGGGCTAAATTAGGTGGCTGAGTCGCTACATCAATTGCAGTTTGCGATGATTCAGGTTGAGCTTGCATCCAAGCAGGATACTGTTCAAAAGCTGGAGTCTGAGTTTCTGTCTGCTTAGCTTCATCAAAATGCAGTTCAATATTTTGGGCGTTGATCTTTTGCTGAACTAAAGCCTCTATTTCAGGCTCTACATTTGCATATTGCTCTAAATGTAGCAAACGGGTCTGAAAAGCACTGATCGTTTGAATTAAACATAACATCAGCACCAACAATGCACCGCCAGCTAACCACATCCATGTATTGGCATAAGCAAAAAGTGCCACCAATGCTGCACTATAAATGACAATTTTTTGTACATGAATATTGGCAGATTGTGCAAAAGCATTCGGCGCAACTTGTTCCAACTGACACAAACGCTGATGAATCTCTGAAAGAATGTGCACAATAACAACAGTTAATCCAACTGTTGCGGCAACAATCGCTCCATGCCATTGAAATGCAATTGCGCAAGCAAGCAGCACAGTCAAAGCAACTAAAACGATAATAATTCCCTGTTTATTTTTTTTATACATAGACTTAGATCAATTATGACAGCTTCATTTAAGTTATCTTACTTGATCACTTGATAAGCAGCCATTTTTACATACAAAATACTGCAATTATTTAACACGACACAGTTTGCCACTGCTCTACAAGACAACAAGGACAGCCACTACTTTTTCACGTAAAATGGCATTTAGTTCATCATAAGGATTTGCATAATGCCACCTTTTGTCTTGGTTGACGGGTCTTATTTTTTATTTCGTGCTTTTCACGCCTTACCGCCATTAACAACCTCTACAGGTTTACATACCAATGCAATACGTGGTGCAATTTCAGCAATCCAAAAATTAATGCGTCGTACTCAGCCAACCCATATGGCTGTAATTTTTGATACACCAGAACCCACTTTCCGCCATAAATTATCACCCATTTATAAAGGCGATCGCCCAAGCATGCCTGAGGAATTGTCTCAACAAATTCCTTATTTACATGCACTCATCAAAGCACAAGGCATTCCTTTATATAGCCTACCTGGTGCGGAAGCCGATGATATTATTGGGACACTCACCAAACGCGCTTTGGCTGAAGGTCATCATGTCTTGATCTCGACAGGTGACAAAGACATGGCACAATTGGTCAACGAACATGTCAAACTTGAAGATAGTTTTAAAGAACGTGTTTTGGATGAAGCGGGGGTGCTTGAGAAATTCGGTGTGCATCCACATCAAATTATTGATTATCTCACGCTGATGGGCGATGCTTCTGACGGCATTATGGGCGTCCCAGGCGTAGGTGCAAAAACTGCGGCTAAACTTCTAAATGAATATGGCTCATTGGATAACATCATTGCCAATGCAGATCAGCTTAAAGGCAAAATTAGTCAAAATATTAAAGATAATTTAGATAACATCAAGATTGACCATCAACTTGCCAGTATTGTCTGTGATCTAGAACTCAATTTAGATTGGCATGATCTTAAACTCTGTAACCCTAATACCGATCACCTACGCCATCTCTATACCGAATTAGAGTTTCGTAACCAACTACAGTCCTTAGATCATCCAAACAATCCGAATACATCCGCGTATCAACAAACCTCTCAAAATATTGTCAAAGCAGAACAAAAAACAGAACAAGTGCTTGCCGAAGATCATGCCAGCCTGTCTAGCCAAGATGATCAACTCGGAACAGCGACCTATCATACCGTACTCACACAAGCAGCTTGGGATACGCTGTTGCAACGTATGCAACAAGCCGATCACTTTGCGATTGATACTGAAACCACCAACTTAGATTATCGTATCGCAGAGTTAGTTGGCTTTTCAGTGGCTTTCGATGCCAATGATGCCTATTACGTTCCTGTCGCACATGATTATGAAGGTGCGCCTGAACAGTTGAATCGTGAACAGATTCTTGCACAGATCAAACCAATTCTTGAAAATGAACAAGTGCGAAAAATTGGTCATCATCTCAAATATGATGCGCATATCTTTGCCAATCATGGCATCACTATTCAAGGTTGGTATTTCGATACCATGTTGGCTTCTTATGTACTCAATGCTGCGGCGACACGTCATGGCATGGATGATGTTGCACGACTTTATCTCAGCCATTTGACCACAACTTTTGAACAAATCGCAGGTAAAGGTGCTAAACAGAAAACCTTTAACCAGATTGAACTGGAAGTGGCAGCGCATTATGCGGCTGAAGATGCCCATGTCACCTATCGTCTTTATGAAGTGTTAAAAGCAAAACTGCACAGCCACCCTGAACTGGTCAATATTTTGCATAACATCGAAATGCCTGTTGCTCGTGTACTCACAGGTATGGAAGAAGATGGGATTAAACTCGATCATCAATTTTTGGATCAGCTCAGTGTCGAGTTCTCTGAAACGATTCAAACGCTTGAAGCTCAAGCAGCCGAATTAGCAGGTGAAGCCTTTAATGTTGCATCGCCAAAACAAGTCGGTGAAGTTTTATTCGAAAAGCTTGGGCTTAAAGGGGGTAAAAAAACAGCAACGGGTCAATACAGTACCAGTGAAAGTATTTTAGAGAAAATTGAACATCCTTTAGCTGAAGTCATTTTAGAACATCGTGGATTAGCAAAACTCAAAAATACCTATACTGATCGCTTGGTCGAGCAATCTCACGATACAACACATCGTGTGCATACCAGTTATCACCAAGCACTCACGGCAACAGGTCGCTTATCTTCCACTGATCCAAATTTGCAAAATATTCCAATTCGTACGCCAATTGGTCGTCAGATTCGTAAAGCCTTTATCGCCCCTGAAGGTCGTGTGTTACTCGCAGCCGATTATTCACAAATTGAACTGCGTTTGATGGCACATTTCTCTCAGGATGATGCCTTAGTCCACGCCTTCCAACAAGGTCAAGACGTACACCGTCGTACCGCATCAGAAGTATTGGGAATTGCAATTGAAGATGTCACCCATGATCAACGCCGCCAAGCCAAAGCCGTTAACTTCGGCTTACTTTACGGAATGTCTGAGTTTGGTCTTACTCGGCAACTAGGTTTTACACGCGAAGAATCTCGTAGCTATATTGCACGTTATTTCCAACGTTATCCGGGCGTACTCGACTATATGGAACGCACCCGTCAAATTGCACGTGAACAAGGCTTTGTGGAAACCATTTTAGGTCGTCGCCTGTACACACCTGACATTATGGCAACCAATAAAATGATTAAACAAGCGGCTGAGCGTGCTGCGATTAATGCACCTTTACAAGGAAGTGCGGCTGATATTATTAAACTTGCGATGATTGCAGTTGATAAAATCCTACCTAAAGATCAAACCAAGCTTTTATTACAAGTACACGATGAATTGGTATTTGAAGCAGATATTGCGATTGCAAATGAACTTTCAAAACAAATTGCTGACGTGATGCAATCGGTATTAGAAATTTCAGTGCCATTTGTGGTTGAAGTCGGACAGGGGCAAAACTGGGATGCCGCTCACTAAAATAATGTAAATAAAAAAGGGACTGTAATTGATACAGTCCCTTTTGTTTTGAAGCAGATTAAAGACCTGTTAAAAGGACTTTGGCGGCTTCATTCATCAAAATTTCAGCAACATATAATGCCAAATATGCCAAGATTGGAGATAAGTCAATCATTCCAAGATTAGGCAATAGGCGGCGAAAAGGTGCAAGTAAAGGCTCTGCAAGTTCTTGTATGACTTCAATATATGGGGATCTAGACTGCGTAAACATCACCACCCAACTCAAAATAATTGTAGCAAAAATCAAATACTTACAAAAACGAATTAAATCCTGAATCATGGTCACAAAAGTGGTAATCACCAAATAGACTGCACTATGTGGCATTTGCCCTGCTAAATACATCAAACCAAAAATTTTCAGTAAATAAAGTACAACTAATAAAACAATCGCTGCTAAATTAACACGTCCTTTCGCAATAGTAGGCAAACTACGGCTAAAAAGATCCACAATCTTGGTGGCTTTCATGGTTGAAAGCACCACTGGATTGTATGGACTGACTGCCGCCAATTGCATTAAAAATCGAAAGAAGACCAATAAAATTGCAACATTGATCAAAACACCAAAAATTAGCGCAGAACTTGCACCCATAATTGTTTTATCCTAATTAAACTGATTTAGTCTTGTCATCCAACTCTTGTGCAAGCTCTTGGCTACGCTTCTGAGCGGCTGCAAGCGCTGCTTGAATATTTTGTGAAATCTGCGCACGATCAAATACTTCTAGTGCTGCTTGTGTTGTACCGTTTGGAGAAGTCACATTTTTGCGTAACTCTGCTGGAGAATTTGAACTGGTAATTGCCATTTGTGCAGCACCTAATGCCGTTTGCAAGGTCAATGCAGTTGCAACTTTCTCATCTAAGCCCAAATTTTTACCCGCACGAATCATACTTTCCATTAAATAGAAAAAGTACGCAGGACCAGAACCTGATACCGCAGTGACCGCATCAATTTGAGCTTCATTATCCACCCAAATCGTTAAACCCGTAGTCGCAAGAATTTGAGTCGCTAATTCACGGTCTTGTGCATTGACTGCTGCTGAGGCATAAATACCATGTGCGCCAGTTTGAACCAATGCTGGTGTATTTGGCATGACACGTACAATACGCTCACTCCCACCAATCAACGCTGAAATCGTTTGAATCTCAGCACCCGCAATAATTGAGATCACCAGTTTATCTGACAATAAATCTTTTAATGGTTGTAAAACCGTTGCCAAAACTTGTGGTTTTACCGCTAAAACCACCACATCTGCATGTTGAATTGCATCAACATTATCTGTTGTGGTTTGAATCCCTTTTTCTTCTAATATATGACGAATCTGTTCTACAGGGTCAGAAACCGTAATACGGGTTGTGGGTAAACCACGAGAAAGCAAGCCACCAATCAAGGCTTGCGCCATATTACCGCCGCCAATAAAACAAATATTTTGATTCAATGCTGTCGCCATGTCCTACTCATCACGTGAAAAAGACTGCTGAAAAAAGTCATTACAGTCAGAAATTAAACTTGGTTGCCAACCACCCTGCTCTAGATACTCAGATTGTGCCAACCAGAAACCTTTAGGGCTAAAAACCCCAAGCATAACATTATCCACGACTAATATTTGAATTGTATGACGTAACCAAGGCAAAATCTGTGCATCTTGAATGGCTTTTTTGAGTGGCCAATGCCCAACTCGACCATAGAGATGAATTTTTTCACCCCCTTGCCGTTTCAGTAACATTAGCTCTCGCCCTAGAAGCTTTGGGGAAAACCCAAGAGTTTGAGATTCGATCTTAAATGTTCCAGCCGCAACTTTGATCGTTTCACCCATCTCATATCGCTCTAACAACACAGATGGAATGGTAGATTGTTTTTCTGCATATAACTGGTCGTGAGTTAAACGATATAACTTCTTCTGATAGCGAACGAAATAATCTTGATTGATGTGTAAAGTCGCTTGAGCATCTGGTTTTGCCAGAATCACTTCTTGTTGTAAGCGTTTTACCATCTCGTAGCTTGGACGATATTGATCATCTCCTTTCATCCAAGCAGACAATAATTGACGTTGTCGAGCTGCGGAAAGTTGAGCAAATGTATTCAAGTCAAGCTCACGATGTGTGGCGCATTGCTTCCAATCGCCCTGTAACACATCCGCTAAAATTTCAGCGGCATCCTGCATAAGATAACTGGTACGAGCGACAGCCGTTTGCATCTTCGGGAAGCGTTTTTGTAAAACGGCCCATAGTTCTTCTCGGCACCACGCCCGATCATAATGCGTATCATGATTGGTTGGATCGGTAACATAATCAAAACCAAATTGCTGCGACCATTGCTCAATTTGTTCTCGGCTTAAATCTAAAAATGGTCGCCAAATGGTCATCTCTTGACGGATATCAATTTGCTGCATCGCAGCCAAACCATTGACTCCTGCCCCAGAAAATAACCGTAATAATAACGTTTCAGCTTGATCTTGCTGATGATGCGCCAAAACTAGAATTTCATTGGGTTTCAAATGTTGCTGATAGGCTTGATAACGTGCTTGGCGAGCTTGTTGCTCTAAATTCCCCGTCTCAACAGAGACTTTCTGAACCATACAAGGAATATTCAACACTTCAGATTGTTTTTGTACTTGCATTCCCCACGCAGCGCTCATCGACTGTAATTGATGATCGATATAAATCGCACGGGTTTGTGTTGGAAAAATTTCAGCCATTAGATACAGCAACAGCATGGAATCCATGCCGCCGCTACACCCAATTAAAAATTGGGCGTGTTCAGGAAATTGTTGTGTTTGTGCTAAGACACGATGCCTAAATTGCTGCTGCCAAACTTCATTAAACGTTGATAACGTGCGTCGCATCGTGCTTGAGCATCCATCGGTTGCAATTCATCTAAAGCTTGTTTTAGTACATCTTTCAAATCATACATGACTTTTTCAGGTTGCAAATGCGCACCCTCACCTTCATCTACAACATACTCAACAATACCCAAAGCTTTAAGCTTATCTGCGGTTAAAGCAAGTGCCTCGCTCGCCTGAGCTGCTTTATCGGCTGTTTTCCATAAAATTGATGCACAACCTTCTGGAGAAATCACCGAATAAATACTATGTGACAGCATGATTACACGATCTGCAACACCAATACCCAATGCACCGCCTGAACCGCCCTCACCCAATACTGTGGCAATGACAGGAACTTTCAAGCTTGAAAGTTGTGCCAGACTAGTTGCAATCGCTTCCGCTTGACCACGCTCTTCCGCGCCTACGCCTGGATATGCACCCATGGTATCAACAAAAGTAAAAACTGGAAGATTAAAACGCTCAGCCATATCCAATAAACGTTGCGATTTACGATAACCTTCTGGATTACACATGCCGAAGTTATGCTGTAATTTTTCACGTGTGCTGCGACCACGATGTTGACCGACGACCATCACAGGTTGTCCGTCAAAACGCGCCAAACCACCAATCATCGCACCATCATCACCAAATAAACGGTCACCATGAAGTGCATCAAATTCAGTAAAGATTTCACTGACATAATCTAGAAATTGCGGACGTTCAGGGTGTCGTGCAATTTGAACCGTAGCCCAAGCCTTGGACTGAATCGCTTTATTTTTCATAAGTCGTAGATAATCCCTAACAAGGATGTATTGTTAATCAACAAATTTGTCTGACTGGATATGTAATCCAATGTCCCAATGCTTAAACTGAACTTGTTCATCATGCAGATCAGCAACCAATAGAGGCCATTGTTTAGCATCGCCAGAAACGCTGAGTTGCCATTGTTGATCATTTACAACACTTAGTTCAATGGCAGGAAGCATCTGATCACTACGACTATGATTCAGCAAAATGGCTAAACGGAGTAACAAACAAAGGTAGACTAAATGACTACCACCCACCTTTAAAACGTCATTTTTTGCATCTGCACGTAACTTACGGCGATGATGTGAAACAAGATGTGAAAGGTGATTTTGATCAATTTGTGAGAAACCAGGAATATCGGAATGTTGCAGTAAATATGCGCCATGGCGATGATAACCACCATGACTAATCGCTAAGCCAATTTCATGTAAATAGGCTGCACGACGTAATAAGTCACTGTCTTCTGTGGTTAAATGTAACGACTGAGCAACCCCATCAAACAACTGTTGTGCGGTATTGACCACTCGTTCGGCTTGCTTTGGATCTGCGTTATAACGCCCCATCAAAGCTTGTACACTGCGATCTCGAATATCCTCATGCTTGAAACGACCAAGCAAGTCATACATCACACCTTCACGCAAGGCACCATCAGAATATGCCAATTTATCAATATCCAGCACTTCAAAAATTGCATATAAAATCGCAAGACCTGCTGGCAAAACTGCTCGGCGATCTTCACGCAGACCTTCAAAATCAATCTCTGAGGTATGTTTAAATTTGAGTAACCGATCTTTTAACTTATATAATCCATCACGTGTTAAGTTTTCTTGTTCATCACTTAAGCCAAGATTCACTGCAATTTGGCGGCAAGCTTTAATGGTTCCACTTGACCCAACGACAGTATCCCAACCTTCAGCTTTATAAGTATTCGCAATCGCAGAAAGCTCTTTACGTGCAGCAACCACGGCTTTATCAAAAGCCTTACTTGAAATCTCACCATCAACAAAATAAGCTTTACTATAAGCGACACAGCCCATTTGTAATGATTCGGTATGAAGTGGCTCAAACTCCTCACCGATGATAAATTCGGTTGATCCCCCACCAATATCAATGACTAGACGTCGTCCACCATTCGCCATGGTATGCGACACACCTAAATAAATTAGGCGTGCTTCTTCACGACCAGCAATAATTTCAATCGGTTTGGGTAAAATTTCAGCGGCTTTCTGAATAAATTCATGACCATTTTTTGCTTGTCTTAAAGCATTGG
The DNA here is from genome assembly GCF_000374425.1 of Acinetobacter tjernbergiae DSM 14971 = CIP 107465. Classification (GTDB taxonomy): domain Bacteria; phylum Pseudomonadota; class Gammaproteobacteria; order Pseudomonadales; family Moraxellaceae; genus Acinetobacter; species Acinetobacter tjernbergiae. Next base: position 19,666 of record NZ_KB894356.1, read on the forward strand.
TCGCCACGATTCGCAAACGATTTGCCTGTACTGAACTTAAACGCCCAACAAACCGTGCTAAACACGCTAGTCCACGTTGTTGCGCAGCTTCAGTTAAATTCTTATTTTCATCTAGCCCAGCGGCTAACTGTACTTTTTCTGACATTGAAGCAACTTTTTTCACTTCACCGTGATCAACACGAGCAATCGCAAGATGGAAACTATTTGATCCCATATCAATTGCAGCAAGTAATTCTTCATCAATCAGAAAATCAGACATTATTCATATAAACCCATGCTCAATTCACGCATTAGAGTAATTCACATGCTTACAATTTTAAAGTCATTTTAAGCAATAAAAGTCGCGTATTTTCGCTTTTATTCTATAAATCATTGTATAAGCCGATGATCAATATCGTGAGCATCCATTAGACTTTTCATTTTCAAACTTGAATAATCGCAACAAACCCTTACATTGAATAAAGTAGCAATGTAATATTCATCGTGATGATGAACCAATTCGCACTTTATTTCTCAAATTTGGAGTAACCTCATGTCTGCGACTATTGTTAATACCACTGATGAAAACTTCCAAGCAGATGTTTTGGATGCTGATACAGCTGTACTTGTTGATTTTTGGGCTGGTTGGTGTGCACCGTGTAAAGCAATTGCACCTGTTCTTGAAGACCTGTCAAATGAATATGCAGGCAAAGTAAAAATCGTTAAAGTTGATGTGACGGCGTGTGAAGATACCGCTGTAAAATATAACATTCGTAATATTCCTGCGTTATTAATGTTTAAAAATGGCGAAGTTGTTGCTCAACAAGTCGGTGCTGCACCTCGCTCTAAACTTGCAGCATTTATTGATCAACATATCTAATTAAATTTTGATTATGTGAAATACTGAAATGCGCTATTAATTGAATGGTGCATTTCAGTAAAAATTGACAAATTCCTTAATTTCAACTATATTCTTTGATCAAGAAGCTTTGAATGGAATCTACTTCATCGCACTTCTTACAAGATACAAAACATAAGATCGCCGCTCGGCAATAACAATTGTTTTCACATTTCTCTCTGAAACAATGAACCAGACTACTGAACTGTGATTGTGTAAATACAATTACATCAGCATGTATGTATGCGGTCGATTTTTTATTCTTTTTCAACACCCCCTCAACTTATTCCATTCTGTCTGACCACTTATGAACTTAACTGAACTCAAGAAAAAACCCATTGGCGAACTCATTAAAATTGCGGAGTTTATGGGCCTTGAAGGTATGGCACGTAACCGTAAACAAGATATTATTTTTGCCATTTTAAAACGCCACGCTATGAATGGCGAAGAAATTTTTGGTGATGGTGTTCTCGAAATTCTGTCTGATGGGTTTGGCTTCCTACGATCGGCTGCGGGTTCATATTTAGCAGGACCTGATGACATTTATGTCAGCCCATCACAGATCCGTCGGTTTAATTTACGCACAGGTGACACCATTACTGGCACAATTCGTCCACCTAAAGAAGGTGAACGCTATTTTGCTTTATTAAAAGTCAACCAGATTAATTACGACACGCCTGAAAACTCACGTAATAAAATTTTATTTGAAAACTTAACACCATTATTTCCAACCGAACAAATGGTAATGGAACTCGGGAACGGCACTACAGAAGATTTAACATCGCGTGTTGTTGATCTGGTTGCACCAATTGGTAAAGGTCAACGTTCAATTATTGTTGCGCCGCCTAAAGCCGGTAAAACAATGTTATTACAAAACATTGCGCAGTCAATTGTCCGTAATAACCCTGAAGTCTTCTTAATCGTACTTTTAATTGACGAACGCCCAGAAGAAGTTACCGAAATGGAACGCACGGTCCGCGGTGAGGTTGTTGCTTCAACATTTGATGAAGCCCCTGCTCGCCACGTTCAAGTTGCCGAAATGGTCATCGAAAAAGCAAAACGTTTAGTTGAACATAAAAAAGATGTTGTTATTCTGCTCGACTCAATTACGCGTTTAGCACGTGCTTACAACACCGTGGTTCCATCATCAGGTAAGGTACTTACAGGTGGTGTTGATGCCCATGCATTAGAACGCCCAAAACGTTTCTTTGGTGCTGCACGTAACATTGAAGAAGGCGGTTCACTCACGATTATCTCAACTGCATTGATTGAAACAGGCAGTAAAATGGATGACGTGATCTACGAAGAATTCAAAGGTACAGGTAACCAAGAGATTACGCTTGATCGTCGTATTGCTGAGAAACGTGTATTCCCAGCAATGAACATTAAGAAATCTGGTACTCGTCGCGAAGAACGTCTCATGAGTGAAGAAAATTTGCGTAAGGTTTGGATCTTACGTAAATTATTACATCCTATGGACGAGCTTGCAGCAATGGAATTCCTGTTAGATCGTATGAAAGAAACCAAAACCAACGATGATTTCTTTGATCAAATGAAGCGTAAAGCCTCAACTTAAATCAAGACTATAAAAAAGCTACCTCCAATGGTAGCTTTTTTTATTTGGTTGACATGCTTACATAATATTTACAGAAAATTTTAAAATCACAATAATTTCACAAACAATTGTTTTATATAATTATTAGTAATTTCAAGATATCATTTTTAGCCATATACCGATTCAAAACTAATTTTCAATAGTTTTTTTCTATCAAAAAATAGCCAAATTCTGACCCTTTTTGTCGTTTTGTTGGACAGAACAGTAGTAATTCATGATTTGCTTTGATAGGATAGCGACAGACCAGTTAGGCTGCTCCCTGCGTTGTTACCTAAAGCGTTTAGGAATAATAAAAGCACAAACAGACTAACTCAGGTTTTTTTTAATCTCACAATTTTATGAGAGTGATGCCATGTTATTCAAAAAATTTGCTGTTGCTGCTGCCGTTGCTACTACTTTAGCTTTCGTTGGCTGTGCTAAAAAAGAAGCTCCTGCTGCTGAAGGCGCTGCTTCTGAAGCTGTAGCTGCTTCTGAAGCTGTTGTTGCTGCTTCTGAAGCTGTTGTTGCTGCTTCTGAAGTTACTGTTGCTGCTTCTGAAGTTGCTGCTTCTGAAGCTGCTCCAGCTTCTGCTGCTGCTCCAGCTTCTGCTGCTCAATAATCTAATTCTAGATTATAAAAAAGAGAACCTTTGGTTCTCTTTTTTTATGCCCAAATTTTATTAAAGTTCATAAATATCGAAATAAAATATAAAAAAAGCAGATCAATCGATCTGCTCATTTCCAACACGCTGTCTAAATTTCTGACCCGCTCTAAACGTCACCACTCGGCGAGCAGAAATCGGAATTTCTTCGCCTGTTTTTGGATTGCGTCCCGGACGCTCTCGTTTATCTCGTAACTCAAAATTACCGAACCCTGAAAGTTTGACTTGTTCACCCGCAATTAATGCTTGGCTAATTTCATCAAAAAATAGCTCGACCATCTGTTTTGCTTCACGGCGATTTAAGCTAGTAAGCTCACTTAAATGGTCCGCCATCTCTGCTTTTGTTAATGCTGTCATGAGGCCCTCAATGTCGCTTGGTAAGTGTCTTCCAACACTTGAATAATGTTATCCATACCAGATTTAATTTCAGCATCTTCAAGCGTACGAGTTGGGTGTTGCCACAACAATGCAAAAGCTAAAGAGCGTTTACCTTGTTCAACCCCTTGTCCCGTATACACATCGAACAACCATGTAGAGTCGAGTAATTCTCCACCAGTTTGCTCAATCAATCGCTGAATATCTCTTACCTCAATCTTATCAGAGATTAAAAGCGCAATATCACGTCTAACCGATGGAAAACGTGATAATTCTGTAAAATTAGATACATAAGATTGCAAAACCGCCTGTTGATCTAGCTCAGCAACCCAAGTTATGCCTAAATCAAGTTCATTTTCCAAAGATGGATGTAAACGACCGAGATAACCAATCGATTGTCCATTGACTAAAATTTCTGCAGATTGACCTGGATGTAGCCACGCACGTTCAGTACGAACAAATTCAACATTCACACGACCCGCAGCTAAAACCTCCTCAATCTCACCTTTGAAATCAAAGAAATCCATTGCTTGAGGTTTCACATGCCAAGATTCTGGTGTACGAGAACCAACGGCAATCAGTGCCAAAGTTGGAATTTGCTGAAGATCATGAATACTTTGCGCATTCTGATAATCAAAACGCAAGCCCAACTCAAAGAAACGTACACGCTGCTGTTGACGATTGAGATTGTACTGCACACAAGGAATCAAACTCGATAACAAGGTACTACGCATTGCTGCCAAATCACTTGAAATTGGATTGGCAAGCATTAATGGTTGTACATTTGGATTCAACTGCTTTTCAAGTTTTGCATCAGCAAAGCTAAAGCTGATTGCTTCTTGATAACCCAATGTCGCAACAGTTTGACGTAATTGTGCAATTTCAAAACGGTCTTGATACTTTTCTAATTGCACATCAATTTTTGGCAAACTAATTTGAATATTGTCATAGCCGTGAATACGTGCAACTTCTTCGATTAAATCTTGATAGATTGCCATATCATAGCGGTGTGATGGCGGAACGACACTCCACTCACCTTGCGCTTTGGTTTCAACGTCACAACCCAAACGCATCAAAGCATCAGCAATAAAATCACCAGCCACTTCATAACCCAATAACTGATCAACTTGCGCTTGTTGCAATGCAATCGCTTCACGCTTCGGCAATAAAGCTTCTTGCTCAGCAACCGTAATTGGACCAAATTCACCACCAGCAAAGGCTTGAATCAGTTCAGAAGCACGGTGCATCGCAATCATTGGCAATTCAAAATCAACGCCGCGTTCATAACGCTGTGAAGAATCAGTATGTAAACCAAAACGACGCGCACGACCCGCAATCGCTAAAGGCGCAAAAAACGCACTTTCAAGGAAAATATCTTGCGTATCATCTGTTACAGATGAGTCTAAGCCACCCATAATCCCTGCAATTGCCAATGCTTTTTGATCATCAGCAATGACCATCATATCATCTTGCAATTCAACTTCCTGATCATTCAGCAAAGTCAGTTTTTCTTGTGGCTGAGCTTGGCGAACTTGAATCGAACCTTCGATTTTTGCTAGATCAAAAGCATGCATCGGTTGACCCAACTCAAGCAATACATAGTTGGTAATATCCACCAAAATACTATGCGTACGAAGACTTGAACGAGCAAGTGCTTGTACCATCCACTCAGGTGTTGCTGCTTTCACATTCACATTTTTGATAATACGACCTAAATAACGTGGCGTACCTTCAGTTGTAATGGTGACTGCTTTTTCATCCGTAATCGTTGCCGAAATCGGTTGAATCTTAGGTTCATTTGCTTGTAGCTGATTGATCACTGCAATTTCACGGGCAATACCACGAATGCTAAAACAGTCACCACGGTTTGGCGTGATGCTAATATCAATCACATTGTCATCAAGTTTTAAATATTCACGAATATTCATTCCAACTGGTGCATCAACAGGCAGTTCTAACAACCCATCAATTTTATCTTCTAAATCAATTTCAGAAGCACCACACAGCATCCCCTGTGATTCAACACCGCGCAGTTTGCCTTTTTTAATTTTAAAATCGCCTGGTAATACCGCACCAATCGTGGCAACAGGTGCTTTCATTCCTACACGAACATTTGGTGCACCACATACAATTTGTAATGGCTCACCTGAACCAATATTAATCGTTGTCACACGTAAACGATCTGCATCTGGGTGTTGTTCAACCGTGAGAACCTCACCAACAACCACACCCGTAAACGGTTTTGCTACAGGTGCTAATTCATCAACTTCTAAACCAAGCATGGTCAATTGATTAGAAAGTGTTTCGCTATCAATCGCAGGGTTGACCCACGTGCGTAACCAATTTTCACTAATTTTCATTTGTAGAAACCTTCTTTAATCCTGAAAAACTGTTTAGGCAAATTGGCGTAAGAAACGCACGTCATTTTGGTAGAACATACGCAAATCATTGATGCCATAACGCAACATTGCAAAACGCTCTACCCCTAGACCAAAAGCAAAACCTTTGTATTTATCAGGATCAATGCCTGCAGCACGAAGTACATGTGGATGCACCATGCCACAACCTAGGACTTCCAACCAACGACCACGCTCATCCATGATATCCACTTCAGCACTTGGCTCAGTGAATGGGAAATAAGACGGGCGGAAACGTACTTTTAAATCTTTTTCGAAGAATTCATTCAGTAGGTTGATTAACAAACCTTTTAACTCGGCAAAACTGGTATTTTCAGCAACGTATAAACCTTCGATCTGATGGAACATCGGAGAATGGGTTTGATCCGAGTCACAACGGTATACACGACCAGGACACACAATACGAATAGGTGGTTGACTGGTTTCCATGGTACGGATTTGCACACCCGAAGTATGGGTACGCAGCAAATGCGTAGCATCAAAATAGAACGTGTCATGCATCGCACGCGCTGGGTGATGCCCAGGAATATTTAAGGCTTCAAAGTTATGATAATCATCTTCAACTTCAGGTCCATGTGCAACTTGGAAACCTGCTTTGGTAAAGAATTGACAAATACGTTCTTGTACTTGAGTAACAGGATGAATACTTCCCATGCGCTGACCGCGACCTGGTAAAGTAATATCAATCGTTTCGCTTGCTAACTTTTTCGCAAGTTCAGCCTGTTGCAATGTCTGTTGACGCTCGGTCAAAGCCGTATTGATTGCTTCACGAACAGCATGAATCGCAGCACCTTGTACCTTTCGCTCTTCAGGATCCATTTTTCCAAGTGCTTTCGACTGCTCTGCAAGCTGGCTTTTCTTCCCTGTAAATTGCACACGGACTTGATCGAGTGCAGCAAGGTCTTGAGCCGCTGCAATGGCAGCAAGCGCTTCAGTGGTCAGGGCTTCCAATGACATAGTAACTCTCAAAGCAACAAAATATAGGAATATAATAAAACGCTATAGTTTATCAGCTTTTTACCTATTTTATGAAGATAAACCACTGTTTAAATAGCGTACTTTTTCAAACTTAGGTTTAACAACAAAATAAAGGAGTTTGCCAACCAATCAGTTAAATTTTCGTAAAAAATCATCAATAACTGAATAAAATGTATAAGATAGCGCTATCGTCCATGAGAAATAATAACGATGGCGCTTGATCAAATTTGGAAACAACAGCTTACACTTGTCACTTATGGCAATGAGTTTCTTGCAGGAAATCTTAATTTTAGTCGTTGGATTGAACACCCAATTTTCAACCAAAATAGACTGATCTTTAGAGATTTACGCTCACAGCATCTCTTGGCTCAACATTTCCAAATTTGGCTTGACGGTTTAAAAAAGCAAGGCGTAAAAAAACTCAGCCTACATTTATCTAGCATCCTCAATGATGAGCAGAACCCAAATCCTAATGTCGAGCTACTTCCCTTTGCGCATTTTATTGTCAGCCATCAAGCCAATAAGAAAACTGCTTGGATTTGTGGACTTGAACTTGCAGAGTGGTACAACAGTGATAATGAGTTTGAAGCTCCACTTTCTCAATGCACAACGCTCCGCGAAGAAAGCTTTTGGCGCTATGAGTTGAATGATAAATTCGCAAAAAAAGTTGATGCAGACTTACAAAAATTAAATTGGAATGAGATTGCCGTTTTCTTAGAACGAGAGTTATTCAATCATAAATATACTGAAGACTTTTTAGAACCTGAACAACAAGACTTTCCTTTTTACGGCTACGAGATTAATCCAACAGCTATTTCAAGCAAACAGCTTGCACTCATTCCAACCGATTATCCTGCGGACTGTGCGCATCGTTTATTACATCGCACCCAAGCATTAACTGATTATTTAGAAGAAAAAAGACGACACCCTTATCATGATTCAGGTGAATTGATTAGCCCAGAAGAACAAATCAATCTACGTAATTTTTCACAAAAAACGGATGATTTATTTGCAAAGCTTATCGTCAAAATAGCCAACCATTATCAAACAGCTCAGCTCACTGCCGAACCTGAAATCATTGACCGAACCATGGAAACCTCAGAACATTTTAATCAAGTACACCACCATAAAGTCGGAACAGCAGGTGTTATTAAATTGATTATCCTAACTGTGATCATTTGTATGGTTGCTTATTATTTTGGGCTATAACCCTCATTACGCTCCAAGTCATATTCATACATGTTGATAAAATCAGATTCAGATGTTGGCTCAAATTGCACTGCTATAACATCATGATGTTTGAACAAACTTATAATCTGAGTATACCCCCTCAAAGGCTCAGTGTGACTGAGCCAGAAATTGAGACCGCACGTGCATGAGTGCAAAACCAAGTAGGTTTAAGCCTTTCCATTGTTTCGGATCTTGAATCTGTTCATGGTCTTGCGACATACCAATGCCCCAAATTTTATCAACGGGTGATGCCTCAACAAGAATACGATCCTTCGTCGTTATTAAGAAATCACTTAGTTCAGGATGCTGTGAAAATTTAGCTAGATTGGCTTCCACCACAATATCAAAGCGTTTTTCTAGCCACACTTGTTCATCGTAGTTCTGCACTTTTCGACCAAGTTGCTTTGCCTCATTTGGATGTGTGACCTTCAAAATTTGATTAAATATCTCATCATCATGAAAGAGTTTCGCTTTTTGCGCCATCATATAATGTTCAGCCGTGAGATATTCAATTCCATCCTGTTTAAATGGCGATGGAAACCACTGACTCAAACAACTTTTATCAACAAGATTGGCTTGCTTTGGAGTATGTCCCCAAAAATATAAATACTTGAACTGGTGACCTTGTTTAGTTTTTTCAATTAAATCATTTAAAAAAATTTCATCTTGCATCATTTATCTCTGCTTATTATCTATTGTTTAAAATGAATGTTCTAAAAATAAAAAAGACCGCTAAAAAGCGGCCTTCTTTGAATCTCTAAGCTTATGCAGCTAATGCGCCTTTAGCTTTTTCAGCTAAAGCAGCAAATGCAACTGCATCATGCATAGCGATGTCAGCTAATACGCGACGGTCGATGATCACTTGAGCTTTTTTCAAGCCATCGATCATACGGCTGTAAGACAAACCGTTTAAACGAGCACCAGCATTGATACGCGCAATCCATAAAGCACGGAATTGACGTTTCTTTTGACGGCGGTCACGGTAAGCGTATTGACCAGCTTTGATTACCGCTTGGAACGCTACGCGGTAAACGCGTGAACGAGCACCATAGTAACCTTTAGCGCGAGCAAGAATTTTTTTGTGACGACGATGAGCCACTACACCACGTTTTACACGAGCCATTTATAATCTCCTTAGATGTATGGGCACATACGACGAACTGATGCAACGTCACTTACGTGAACCATTACACAGCCGCGCAATTGACGGATACGCTTAGCAGATTTTTTGGTCAAAATGTGGCGTTTGAACGCTTGTTTACGCTTAAAACCGTTAGCAGTCGCTTTAAAGCGTTTAGCTGCACCACGGCGAGTTTTCATCTTAGGCATAACAACCTCTTTTGAACACCTGTTCGGAACGTTTGCACCATTGCAAAAACGACCTGCAGGTAAGGGAGCGAGTATTCTAAAGCATAGCAAGCTAAAACAAAAGTAAATTGCTCATTTTTTGATAGTAAATCATCTATTTTATATAAACGTTATTTTCTATCATCAATTCTCAAATTACGAGAAACATCTACAAAATTAACACCTATAATAAGTACAAGCTTTTAAATTCAAAAGAATATGACTATACAAAATGATGCTTTCGCTGCATTGCGGTATCGGGATTTCTCTATTGTCACCCTCAATCAATTCTGCTTAACACTGGCAATTTTGATTCAGGAAATTATCGTCGCCTATTCACTTTATCAAATCACCCGTGATCCACTCACCTTGGGTTTTATTGGTCTAGCCGAAGCGATTCCATTCATTACCCTATCCTTATGGGGTGGTTATTTTGCGGATAAGCTGAATAAACAAAGTATTATGAAAGTTTGTTTATTCTTTTCCATTCCTTTGCCTTTAGTGCTTTGGGGTTTGTTCCATTTACATGGCTTAGAAAAAATTGGCATTAGCACACTGTCCTGGGGCATTTATGCCGTTATTTTTGCTTTAGGAACAATACGGGGCTTCTATAACCCATCAGCAACCTCGCTCAAACCCTTTTTGATTCCTCGCGAACTGTATGCCAATGGTGCAACATGGACCACCATCGGTTGGCAAAGTGGTGTCATTATTGGGCCAATGTTAGGTGGTTTTATGTTGGCATTTCTTGGCCGAGAAACCAGTCTTTTTGCCGTGACCGCATTATTGGCAATCTGCTTTATTTTGATTAATTGCTTACAGAAACGCACCTTTCCAAAAATGGAAACTGAGAATGTACTACAAAGCCTGACTGATGGTTTCCGCTTTATCTGGAAAACCAAAATTGTTTTATGGGCAATCTCTCTAGATCTGGTATCGGTATTATTTGGTGGCGTGATTGCACTCTTGCCAATTTTTGCTGAGGAAATCTTAAACGTTGGTCCTGAAGGTTTAGGCTATTTACGTGCAGCTCCATCTATTGGCGCACTTATTACCATGATTGTCCTGACCAAGTTCCCACCCATGCACCACGCTTGGCGAAATATGCTCTTGGCAGTGGCTGGTTTTGGTATTTTTACAATTTTATTCGCTTTTTCAAACAATATATGGCTGTCACTGTTTGCACTGATGATGACGGGTGCCTGCGATAGTATTTCCGTGGTAGTCCGCCAAACTGTATTGCAAATTTTTCCACCCGAGAATATGCGAGGTCGTGTTGCTGCGGTAAATGGCATGTTTGTTTCATCGAGCAATGAACTCGGTGCGTTTGAATCAGGTCTGGCAGCTAAATATCTTGGGACAATCACCGCAACTATTTTTGGCGGCTGTATGACGCTCGCGGTTGTAAGTTACTGTTGGTTTAAAACCAATGACTTATTCAAAGTCGATATTACCAAAGGGACTAATGATTAAGTATTTTGGGAAAGGCTAAATCTTTCCCTTATTTTTAAAAAATTCCTAGATATAAAGCATATAAAGTGAGATAACGACCACCTTTGGCAATTGTCACAACCAATAAGAATCGCCAAAAATTTTCCTTCATCAAACCTGCGATCAAGGTAATTGGATCACCAATCACAGGTGTCCAACTCAGTAGAAGTGAATAAAAACCATATTTATGATAAATCTGTTGCGCCTGCTCTAAACGCTGTTCTGAAACAGGAAACCATTTTTTATCTTTAAAATGTTCAATTTTCAACCCTAACCACCAGTTCACACAAGAACCTAAGACATTACCAATAGTCGCAACCAAGATCAGATAAAGAGGATTGGAAAGCCCTTGTATCAATAAGGTTATTAATACTGCTTCGGACTGTAACGGTAATAAGGTTGCAGCCCCAAAAGCAGATATAAACAATAACCAATAACTCATGAGGCAAACTTAAACACGATAGAAAAATTAGACTTGGATCGACAAAGCTTTTTGTATTGCAGGGCGAGCCGTTAAACGTTCAATATAGTCTTGGACATAAGGATAATCTTCCAACTGAATCCCCTGCCATTCATAACGCAATGCCCATGGTAAGATTGCCATATCTGCAATTGAGTATTCACCCGCTACGAACTTCTGACCAATCAATTGCTTATTTAGTACAGTGTAAAGGCGTTTAGTTTCATTGATATAACGTTCAATTGCATACGGAATTCGTTCAGGTGCAAATTTATTAAAATGGTGATTCTGCCCTAGCATTGGACCAAATCCACCCATTTGCCACATTAACCATTGTTCCACCTCAACCCGTTCTTGCTCATCAGCCGGATAGAACAAACCTGTTTTTCGACCCAAATATTGCAAAATCGCACCTGATTCAAATACAGAGATTGGTTCACCACGTGGACCAATTTGGTCAACAATCGCTGGAATCTTATTATTAGGAGAAATTCTTAGAAAATCAGGTTGAAATTGGTCATTTTCTAAAATATTGATTGGGAAAATCTGATATTCGAGCCCCATTTCTTCTAAGGCAATTGTTATTTTATGGCCGTTGGGTGTGCCCCAATAATATAAGTCAATCATTTATTACCCTATTCATCTTTCTCATGATGGTTGCCTCGTTATAGCATATTTATTCCTTACTAATCAGCAACCCAACACAAAAACAAACAATAAAACTATGTTTTAAAAGAAAATATTGTGAAAATCACACTTATTTTCCTAAAAAATTCTTTCCGTTTTTATCCAAACAACCTATGTCCTATATATTATGACTAAATAAAACATGCTAACTACAAGCACAATTTACAGTTATGAATTCACTTCATTAGTCATGGTTTAACATGTTTTATTTTAAGTAGCTGTCGTTGAGACTTGTAAGCTTCTGAGTAGGTCAATCCATAATTTTTTGACATAAAAAAGCACCGCTTGTTGCGGTGCTTTTTTTAAAGAAAAATTACTTTTTCTTTTTCGGACCAATTAACATGCCCATTTGACGCCCTTCCATCTTCGGTGCTTGTTCAATCACGCCAAATTCAGCAACGTCAGCTTCAATCTTTTGCAATTGAACCAAACCAAGCTGCTGATGCGCCATTTCACGACCACGGAATCGTAGGGTAATTTTCACCTTATTTCCTTCTTCAAGGAAACGTAAAATTGCACGCAATTTTATTTGGTAATCACCTACGTCCGTTGCAGGACGTAACTTGATTTCTTTCACTTGCACTTGATGCTGTTTTTTCTTCGCATCTTTTTGCTTTTGCTTTAAGTCAAATAAATGCTTGTTGTAGTCCATGATTTTACAAACAGGTGGCTCTGCATTTGCAACGATCTCAACCAAGTCAAGATGAGCTTCTTCAGCAGCACGCAACGCTTCAGTTAATGAAACGACACCTTTTTGTTCCCCATCTGCCGCAACGAGACGTACTTCTTTCGCACGAATCTCATCGTTAATCGCAGGACGGTTACTTTTAGCACCTTGTTGTTGGTTACGGTCAGGCTGTTTAATCTTTATTACTCCACAATGTACCGGCCGCGTTCGGCAACGGCAGATTTAACTAAGTCAATAAACGCATCTACCGACATAGTACCTAAATTTTTTCCTGAGCGAGTACGCACATTAACAGTACCTTCTTCCACTTCTCGATCACCAAGAACTAAAAGGTAAGGAATACGCTCTAGGGTACGCTCACGAATCTTAAATCCGATTTTTTCATTTCTCAAGTCAGAAATAGCACGAAGACCATTTTCCTTGAGTTTTGCGACTACTTGCTCACATGCTTCAGCTTGTGAATCAGTAATATTCATGACACATGCTTGAATAGGTGCAAGCCAAGGTGGCATGAAGCCCGCATAGTGTTCAATTAGTATACCAATAAAACGTTCAAAACTACCAAGAATTGCACGATGTAGCATGACTGGATGATCACGATCATTTTCTTCAGTCACAAAAGTAGCATCTAATCGTTCAGGCATATTTGGATCACATTGAATTGTACCGCATTGCCATACACGACCTAAGCAGTCTTTCAATGAGAATTCAATTTTTGGACCATAGAATGCACCTTCACCAGGTTGCAAATCCCACGGCAAACCAGCAGCATCTAAAGCATCAGCCAAGGCCTTCTCAGCAGTATCCCACATTTCTTCACTGCCGACACGCTTCTCTGGACGTGTTGACAATTTCATTTGCACTTCTTCAAAACCAAAATCTTTATAAACAGCTAGAGTCAATTTAATAAATTCAGAGACTTCTTGTGCAATTTGGGCTTTAGTACAAAAAATATGTGCATCATCTTGAGTAAAACCACGGACACGCATAATACCATGTAAAGAACCTGATGGCTCATTACGGTGGCATGAACCAAATTCAGCTAAACGAATTGGTAATTCACGGTAAGATTTCAAGCCTTGGTTAAACACTTGTACATGACATGGGCAGTTCATTGGTTTTACTGCGTAATGTCTATTTTCAGAATGCGTCGTAAACATATTGTCTGCATAGTTTGCAGCATGTCCCGATTTCTCCCATAGCACTAAGTCAACAATTTGTGGTGTCTTAATTTCTTGATAACCATTGTCTTGTTGAACTTTACGCATGTATTGTTCAAGCACTTGGTAGATTGTCCAACCATTTGGATGCCAGAACACCATACCCGGTGCTTCTTCTTGCATATGGAACAAGTCTAATGCTTTACCAATTTTACGATGGTCACGCTTTTCAGCTTCTTCAATACGTTTGATATATGCAGCTAACTGTTTTTTATCAGCCCAAGCCGTGCCATAGATACGTTGAAGCTGTTCATTCTTCGCATCACCACGCCAGTAAGCACCAGAGATTTTTGTGAGCTTGAATGATTTTAAGAATTTAGTATTTGGTACGTGCGGACCACGGCACATATCCAAATAATCTTGATGGTAGTACAAGCCCATTTGTGTTTCATTCGGCATGTCTGCGATCAAGCGCAATTTGTATTCTTCGCCACGTGCTGTGAATTCTGCAATCACGTCATCACGTGGTGTCATTTTTTTAATGACATCGTAATCTTGATCAATAAGCGCTTTCATACGCTCTTCAATCGCTGCCATATCATCTAGAGTAAATGGGCGTGGCATCCAAATGTCATAGTAGAAACCTTCTTCAATGACTGGACCAATCACCATTTTTGCTTCTGGGAACAATTGTTTAACCGCGTGACCAACTAAATGTGCGCAAGAGTGACGAATAATTTCTACGCCCTCTTCATCTTTAGGCGTGATAATTTGTACAGTTGCATCTTCAGCAATCAAGTCTGAAGCGTCGACTAAACGATCATTGACACGACCTGCTACGGTATTTTTTGCAAGACCTGGACCAATGCTTAATGCAACGTCCATCACAGATACGGCTTGATCAAACTGTTTTTGATCGCCATTTGGCAAAGTGATAATTGGCATAATAAAATCCTTAAGGAGTGATGCCCTATACGAAGGAGCATATCACCGCGAGATTATGTATTGAGGCGAACCTCAAAAGATAAAAAACGGCGGATAAAAAAGTATTCAAGATTTTACACAGGTTTAGTTGAGGATGAAACCTTTCAATCATAAAAACCTAGATTGATTAGGCACCATCTCCGACTAAAGCCTAAATGATTTAGACTGAATGACACACTATGTTGATATAGATATAAATGAAAAAAACACAAATGGAGCAAACACATGGTTAGTGCATATGATGAATTACCGAGAACCCCTGCAAATTTCGTTGCCTTATCACCTTTACGTTATTTAGAACGTGCTGCTTATATTTATCCACACCAAGCCGCAATTATTCATGGGGAACGTCAAATCACATGGCAACAAAGCTATCAACGCTGCCGCCAGTTTGCACATCAGCTCACTCTGTTAGGTATTCAAAAGAATGATACCGTTTCGGTACTCTTGCCGAATGTACCTGCAATGATTGAAGCACATTTTGCTGTACCAATGGCAGGTGCGGTACTCAATACGCTGAATACTCGCCTCGATGCCAAAACCATTGCATTTATGTTGGCTCATGCCGAGTCCAAAGTCCTTTTGGTCGATCCTGAATTTCGACAACTTGCAGCAGAAGCCCTAACGCTGGTCTCTCAAGACATTATTGTGATTGATGTATTTGATCAGGAATATGAAGGTGAGCAAATTGCGCTTGGGCAATATGAATATGAATCGTGGTTGGCTGAAGGTGATTCTGAATTTGAATGGCTACTTCCACAAGATGAATGGGATGCGATTAGTTTAAATTACACCTCAGGCACAACAGGGAATCCGAAAGGTGTGGTTTATCACCATCGTGGTGCTTATCTGAATGCGGCCAGTAACATCTTGGCATGCGGTATGAAACCTCGTGCAGTTTATCTATGGACACTGCCGCTATTTCACTGTAATGGTTGGTGTTTTGCTTGGTCAATTGCAGCCAGTGGCGGCACCAATATTTGCTTACGTCGAGTTGACCCCGTTCTCATCTTTCAATACATCGCTAAACACAAAGTCGATTATTTCTGTGGCGCACCAATTGTCTTATCCATGCTCATCAATACTCCAGCAGAACAAAAAACAGCTTTCAACCACCATGTTGAAGTCATGGTTGCTGGAGCTGCCCCGCCTGTTGCGATTATTGAAGGTATGCGTCATCTTGGAATCAATGTTAACCATGTCTATGGTTTGACGGAAACCTATGGCCCATCGGCATTATGTGCTTCGCAAGCAGGCTGGAGTGATTTATCCATTCAAGAACAAGCTCAACTACACTCTCGTCAAGGTGTTCCTTATCCACTCCAAGACAGCATGCGAGTACTTGATCCTGAAACGATGCAGCCTGTACCGAATGATGGGCAAACAATGGGCGAGATTATGTTCCGTGGTAATATCGTGATGAAAGGTTATCTCAAAAATCCACAAGCGACTGAAGAAGCCTTTAAAGGTGGTTGGTTTCATACAGGCGATCTAGCAGTTTGCCATCCTGATGGTTATGCCAAAATTACTGATCGCTCTAAAGACATTATTATTTCAGGTGGCGAAAATATTTCATCGCTCGAAGTCGAAGATGTGCTTTACCGTCACCCTGCTGTATTAACGGCTGCGGTTGTAGCAAAACCTGATGAACGCTGGCAAGAAGTGCCTTGTGCTTTTATTGAGTTGAAGCAAGGTGCATCTGCATCAGCCGAAGACATCATTGCACATTGCCAAAAAGAACTGGCTCGCTTTAAAGTTCCCAAAGATGTAATTATTACTGAGATTCCCAAAACATCGACAGGGAAATTACAAAAGTTTATTTTAAGAGAATGGGCAAAACAACGAGCAGATGGTTCATTTGAAAGTTAATACCCCAAAATTAAAAGAAGTTTCCAAGGAAACTTCTTTTTAGCTTTAACCTTGATCAGATAACAAGGCGACTTGCTGCACATAGTTCACAAATTTAAGCTTGGATGCGACAAGTTGCTCTTCACTCACCTGCTGTTTGATATCCCGATGAATACGCAAAACGTGCTGACGTAATGTGTGACGTTCAGAAGCATTATAGATTTTGCTAAACTCATTAATGATTGGATCACCTTGATCAATCATCCGATCCACCCAACGCATCAATTGCATTTGTTTTTTAGCACCTTGTTGCGGTGTTAAATAAGATAAAATCGTGGTTTCATCTTCATTTCGTAATAATTTACCAATACGTAAAAATTGACGACGACGTGCTTCATGAGCACTAATATTTTGTACTTCAAGTAAAGCATCTATTAAACGCTCATCAACTGGAAGCTTCTGAATTTGCTTTGGATTGAGTTGAGCTAATTGCTCACCCAAAGCTGCCATTCGCTGTACAGCTTTTTTCTGCTCAGTTCTACTCGCACGCCCGTCTAATGACTCAAAATCTTCATCGGTAAAACGCTGGGTATTACGTGCCACTATTACTCTGCCTCATAAAATTTTGCTGCGAACAGCATTTGAATTTCTTCCAGTGCCTTATCTTCATCAGCACCATCAATTACCAATCTTAATGTAATGCCCTTGCCAGCACCTAACATCAACAAAGACATAATATTTTTCGCATCAACCAGTTTATCACCCTTACCGATTTGAATCGAAGCACTAAATTTTGTCGTCACTTCAATCAGCTTACCAGATGCACGCGCATGTAAGCCGAGTTTATTAATTACATCAATTGTTGTGTCTATCATGACCAGTGCTTCATTTCTCTATGTAAGATTTGGACAGTCCATTTTGCCTTAAGAGCTTGTTTGAGTCTATCCACAATATAAACTGAACGATGTTGTCCACCCGTACATCCCACTGAAATAGTCATATAATGTCGATGTCCTTCTGCAAAAGCAGGCAACCATTTTTCCAAGAAAGCAAAAATATCAGCAAACATTTCATTGGTTTGTTGATTACTTTCTAAAAAACGACGCACAGGATCGTCCAATCCTGAAAGACGACGCAACTCTAAGTCCCAATGAGGATTCGGTAAATGACGTACATCAAAAACATAATCCGCATCCAATGGAATGCCATGCTTATAACCAAAAGATTGCAAAATAACAATCAACTTATCAGATTGTCCTAATCTAGACAGCAATATATGCTTAAGGTCATGGACACTTTTACCCGTTGTATCAATATGCACTGTTGCACGAAATTGGATGGGGATTAATAGCTGTTTTTCTTCTTGTATACATTGCAACAGACTATTAAAACGATTTGCCAACGGGTGCGGTCTTCTCGAAGAGCTAAACCGTGCAACTAAATCTTGATCTTGCGTGGTTAAATAAATGATATCGACCGTACCATGTTTTTTTAATTGCTCAAAAACATGGTCAAACTCCTGCATATCAGCACGAGTACTCCGAATATCCACACCCAATGCCAACTGTTCTAAGTTATTCTCATGATCCAGTTTAGCCACAATTTCAGGCAACAATGCCAAAGGTAAGTTATCTATACAATAATAGCCCAGATCTTCTAACACTTGTAATGCAGAGGATTTTCCTGAGCCTGATTGTCCTGTAACGATAAGAATACGCTTCATCGCATATTGCCCTTTACTTTTTATATTTTAAAATCAATCTGCAAATTATCAATCAAACGAGTTGAGCCCAATTTAGCGGCAACAAACAGAACTAAATCACGATCAAATTGTTCAATTGGTTGCAAATTAGGCTGGCGCGCTTCTACATAATCCACAACAAAGCCAACTTGTGTCAATTCAATTGAGATATTTGCTAACACTTGTGAAAGTGCCTGCCCTTCTCCCAATGCAGCTTCTGCTTGTTTTAATAATTGATAAATCGTTGGAGCAGCAATTCGCTCTTCCTCTGATAAATAACCATTACGTGAGCTTAAGGCTAAGCCATCTGCTGCTCGTACAATCGGCACACCAATCACTTCAAGCGGAATGTTTAAATCTTGTACCAACTGACGGATCACTGCCAATTGTTGATAATCTTTCTGACCAAAAAAAGCATAGTCTGGTTGTACAATATTGAATAATTTGGTTACAACAACGGCAACACCATCAAAATGACCAGGTCGTGACTCACCACATAAATCATTGGTAATTTGACTAACACTAATATTGGTTAAACGAGGATGTTTTCCATACATTTGTTCAACAGAAGGTGCAAAAATAATATCGCAACCCACATCTGCCAATAAACGACTATCTTGTTCTAAAGTACGTGGATAACTATCAAAATCCTCGCCTGCACCAAACTGAATTGGGTTGACAAAAATACTCACCACAACAACATCACAGATTTTTTTTGCAGCGCGCACTAAAGTCAAATGACCTTCATGCAAATTCCCCATAGTTGGTACAAAACCAATTAATTTTTTTGTTGTTCTTGCTGGTGCTAATGATGCAGTTAAACCTTGTATTGTTGTTTCTGTTTTCATGAGTTAGAGCTCAACTTGAAAAGTATGTTCTTTCGCTGGAAATGACTGATCTTGAACAGCAGCATGATACGATTTAAACGCATCTATAATTGCTGTTTCCCCTGCTTGTTCTTTCATAAAATTACGCACAAAACGCGCAACGCGACCAAAAGTTAAACCAAGCATGTCTTGTACAACCAAGACTTGCCCATCGGTTTGATTACCTGCTCCAATGCCAATCACAGGTGTATTTGGAAATAGTTCAGCAATTTCCTGACCTAACTGTGCTGGCACACACTCAAGTAATAAAACAGCTGCCCCCGCATCAACCACAGCTTGGCAATCTGCAATCAACTGATCTGCTGCTTCGCGTGTGCGTGCTTGAAGTTTATAGCCACCAAATACATGTACCGATTGTGGTGTTAAACCTAAATGTACACACACAGGAATACCATTACGGGTCAAAACTTGTACCAATTCACCAAGCCACGCACCGCCTTCAATCTTGACCATTTGTGCGCCTACTTGCATCACGGCTTTGGCATTTTTTAGACCATCTTCAAGCGTCGCATAACTCATAAATGGCAAATCAGTCATAATTAAAGCATGTGAATTGCCACGGCGCACAGCTGCCGTATGGTAAGCCATATCTTCAACTGTCACAGGCAGCGTAGAATCTCTGCCTTGAATTGCCATGCCTAGAGAATCACCGATTAAAATCGTATCAATTTCAGCCAACTCCATCGCTTTAGCCATACTTGCATCGTAACAAGTGAGACATGAGAACTTACGTCCTTCGGCTTTAAATTTTCTTAAGTCACTTAGACTAATCATGATGATGTCCTCTACGGCGTTTCCAGAACAAAGCAATCTTAAGCGGTTGCCCAAGACTGGTCTGCGATTACAGTTAAGTTTGCCTGCTGTACCAGTTCTAAATCTTTTAATGAACACCCATTCAACTGTAAATGAGCATCTAAATCCAATAAGGGAACAATCACAAAATCACGTTCTAAAAGACCAATATGCGGTACTGTCAAACGTTCATTTTGAATCTGCTCTTGACCATAGATCAGCAAGTCAAGATCAAGCGTTCGTTCGCCCCAACGCCGCACACGGATACGCCCTGCATCTTGCTCAAATTGTTGTAATTGATCTAATAGGGCAAGCGGTGCAAGTGTGGTATCGAGTTGAACAACCGCATTTAAATAATTCGGCTGATCTTGCGGCCCCATTGGCGGACTTTGATAAAGTCGTGAAACCTGTACTAAACCTAAGCTTGCTAGCTTCACAACAGCTTCACTCAGAATCTGTTGCGAATCACCTAAATTGCTACCTAGACCAATATAAGCACGAGTCGTCATTGTGTTGGTCCAAAAACAACTTGGGCTAAATCACGTTGTACCCGTTTACGCTTGAGAATCGGGTGATCCGTATGAATTTGACCAGAACCCATAGTCGCTTTTTCGATAAAACGACTCGCAGATTCATCAGCTCTCACACGTTCTTTTTTAGCACGACGACTTCTTGGCTCAGGCACATTTACTAAAGGCTCAATCTCTGTCACTTTCGCTTCATCGACTTCAACAGCCTTACGGCGTGTTTTACTCCGTTGACGATTGTATTGACGGATTGTTGCTTCTTTTTGGTCTGTTGACATTTCTTGGTAGGCTTCCCACCAAACACCCATACCGTCAGTACTACGATCACCTGATTTTTCACGCAACAATAAGAAGTCAAATCCTGCACGGAAACGTGCATGTCCAGCCAAAGCCTCGATTTGTTGTGGTTTCGGATTCAACAAACGGGTTTGCATTTCCCAAACTTCACGAATAAAGGTTTCTGCAAAACGCGGAATAATAGTTCGTGTCGCCTGACGTTTAAGCACATCAAGACCCGCTTGCGCACGCGCTTCAGCAGGCACAACACCTTTATTTAAATAAAAATCACAGCGTTCTAAAAATGGCTTCCACAACAAGACCGCATAGAAAAATGCTGGATTAATGGTCTTGCCAATTTGAATTCGCTGATCGGTATTCTTGGCTGCACGTTCAATAAAAGTCGTGAGTTCTGGAGGAATTTCAGCAAATAACTGTTTCCAAACCCCAAACTCAATCAACATCGGCAAAACGCGCGCGAGATGCCCCATAGTAAAGAGCTTTTGAGACTCATCATATAAACGATGCGGTGAGACATCACGTAACAGTTGCGTCAGCTCAACATTAAAAACATCAATAATCGATTGATCAATTTGAAAGTTAAGTTTCGCAGCAAAACGTAAAGCACGTAACATTCGCACAGGATCTTCTTCAAACCGCTGCGCAGGTTCACCCAAAAACCGTAAAGTACGGGTTTTAATATCATCAACCGCATGGCAAAAATCAAGCACAATGGCTTGGCGCGGTTGATAATACAAGGTATTAATTGAGAAATCTCGACGTGCAAAGTCTTGCTCAATCGTTCCCCAATTATTATCCCGCAGAATCATGCCAGACGCACTGGTCACTGCCTTTTTTGGGGGGGCGCGAAAGGTCGCAACTTCAATCAGTTCACGACCAGAATAAACATGTGCTAATTCGAAACGTCGCCCAATAATTCGGCAACGTCGACCAAAAACTTCTTTCACTTGAGCTGGTGTTGCATTGGTGACAGCATCAAAATCCTTTGGATTAAGACCTAACATCATATCGCGAACACCGCCGCCTACAATATATGCCTCATAGCCAGCTTTCGTCAGGCTATCAAGCACATCTAATATTGAAGAAGGGAGTTGGGTTGTGGACAGACCACATTTTGACGCACGCAAAGTTTGCAAAAGACACTGTCTCCTACGTCAGGACGTAAATAACAATTTGTCGCTAATCATAGCTGTAACACACACAAAGGGCAATTTATTCTGTTGAAGTTTCAACAGATCAGCCTGTTTAATTCGCAAATTCATTTCACTTTTCATCCTACAACACCAACCTTGCCTTATTTTTTTCGAGCAATTTGGGTCCAATTCCTTTGACATTCACCAACTCATCAACCGTTTTAAAACCACCATTCTTTTGGCGATATTCAATGATTGCCTGAGCTTTTTTCTCACCCACGCCATTCAACGTTTGTAGCTGCTGTAAATTTGCTTGGTTCAAACTAATTTTATCTCCTTGAATGTTTACAGAAGATGAAACTTGCTTTGAACCTTGTTGTGGTGTAGGTCTTGATAAATAATAATTATTGTTTGGTTGCTTCGCCAATTGCTGATCACGTGCCTGTTGTTGCGCTTTCCATTTTTCATAGGACTGATCAAAAGGCTGCGCATCTACATATGAAAAACACCCTAAATATAAAAAGATGAATAGAAAAAGATTATGTTTGCTGCGTAGCTGCGGCAAATTCATTGGATTTCCCCTGAAGTTTTAAGTGTCTTTTTGCTTGCTCCCAAAGTTCGTCCATTTCTGCCAAACTCATTTCTTGCAAGTCTTTGTCTTGTCTTTGTGCTTGTTGTTCAATATATGCAAATCGGCTTCTAAATTTATAAATCGTTGCCAATAATGCGGTCTCACTCGACAGACCAAGTTTACGTCCTACATTGATTAAAGAAAATAGACAATCGCCAAACTCTTCTTGTATTTCATCACTTTTTTGATTTTTGATCGCTTGTTGTAACTCTTCTAGTTCTTCATCTAGTTTTGCATAAGCATCATCAACCGTTTCAAAATCAAAACCGAGCTGTGCGGCTTTTTTTTGAATTTCTTGTGCTTGTAGCAACGCAGGTGCATGCTTCACGTCATCTAAACGTGATTGGGCTTTGCCTTGTTTCTCTTGTTGTTTAATTTGCTTCCATAATTCACTAACTTGTTCCGAATCTAGGTGCTGATATTTCTCTGTCTGAAAGACATGCGGATGGCGACGAATTAATTTCTCACTAATTGCATCCACCACATCATGAAAGTTAAATGCGCCTTGTTCACTGTACATTTGGGATTGAAAAACCACTTGTAATAATAAATCACCTAACTCGTTGCGAATTTCATTAAGATCCCCTTCTCGAATTGCTGCTTCAACCTCATAAGCTTCTTCGATCGCATAACGAGTCAAGCTATTGGGTGTTTGTTGTTGATCCCATGGGCATTTTTGTCGCAACTCTTGCATAATTTCTAATAACTTTTCCATGATCCTCTCCAAATACAGCCAAATTGTTGCAGCTTGAAGCTGCTTATGCGTAATATACGCCGATTAAAGAAATATGATAAAGCAAGGGAAAGCAATGCAACATAGCGTATTTATTAGCGGAGCGGCACAAGGAATTGGTGCTGAGATTGCGCGCATCTTTCATCGTCACGGTTATAAAGTCGGTATTTATGATATTAATGATGAGCAAGCGCTTCGTTTAGCCAACGAGCTTGGTGAAAATGCTAAAGCTGGTTATTTGGATGTTAGTAACTTTCGCCAGTGGAAAATGGCACTACAAGATTTTAAAAATTGGGCAGGCGAACTGAATATTTTAATTAATAACGCTGGAATTTTATACTCTGGCGCATTTGAAGATACATCGATTCAATCCCATCATCGCACTGTGGATATCAATATCAAAGGAGTTCTGAATGGTTGCCATGCTGGATTACCCCATCTAGAAAAAGCAAGTTTTGCCCGTGTGATTAATTTATCCTCCGCCTCAGCAATTTATGGACAAGCTGATTTAGCATCGTACTCTGCGAGTAAATTTGCGGTTCGAGGCTTAACAGAGGCCTTAGATGTAGAATGGCAAAAATATAATATTCGGGTACTCGATGTAATGCCTCTATTTGTACAAACCGATATGGTAAAGAATATGGATGCTGGCAGTATTCAAAATATTGGTGTGGATTTAACCCCTGCGGATGTTGCGAAACAAGTCTTACAGTTAGCCCAACAAAAAGATCATGCCCTGATCCCGACCCATACTCCTGTAGGTATCAAAACTAAGCTGATGTATCAATTGTCGAGTATTAGCCCACAGTTTTTAAATCGGCTTACCAATATTTTTCTATCAAAAAGATAAATTAAAAGATTCATTCAAATAATATTTGAATGAATCAAAATAAATATTATGTTTCAAAAACTTATACTAATAAAAAAATCTTTTACTTTATAAAATAAAAATATTTATTAAATATCTCCTTAAATCCCTGTTAATTATTTATAACTTTTTGTATATTTGCATAATTTTTGATACATTTTGTATTTTTACAGGGGTTTATATGTCATCTTTATTATTAAAACCAAAGCTTTCACTCTTATTCATCAGTTGCATAAGTTTATCGATTTCTGGTTTAACAACTCAAGCACATGCTGGTTTATTTGATAACTATACGGATACGGCTCAAAATTTTCGTTCATCATTGACTCAACCGATATCGGCACCAACGCAAGAATTATTTGAAAAAAAAGCTAAAAGTAATGATGCAGCGTTGTATCTATTAGAAAAGGCGCGTTTAGAACAAGCAAACAAACAATATGAAGCCAGTAAGCAAACTTTTGAAAAAGCATTTGAACTATTAGATGCTCAAAATAATAAAGCAACAATTAGCGCCTCTAAATTAGGTTTTAAGGCACTTTCCCTCGTGAGTAATGATAGTGTAGCACCTTATAAGATTCCTGAATATGAACAGGTATTAGCACATGTTTACCAATCGATAAACTATCTAGCTTTAAATAATACTGAGGGCGCGGCTGTTGAAATGCGTGTAGCGCAACGTATTCAACGCGAAATTGAATTAGCTCATAGCAAAGAAGCAGAAAAAGCAGCAGCTAAAGGTCAAAATGTTAATTCTGCTCCAGCTGAATACGATGAAGCTTTAGCTGGACTAAATACAATTGCGGGTAAAGTAAAAAATACCTATCAAAATGCGTATGCATTTTATATGGCGGCAACATTATGGGAAGCCTTGGGTGAAAAAAATGATGCTTTAGTTGATTATAAAAAAGCATATGAACTACAGCCAAATGATTTTATTAAAAATGATGTAAAACGACTCGATAACGCCGCAAAGAAAGCAAATGGTCAATATCCAGTTGTTATTTTTCTGGAGCAAGGATTAGTTCCTCAAAAAATTTCTTCGACCTTAGCAATTCCAACACTAAATGGATTAGTGAATATCTCATTTGCAAGCTATGACCCTTCAACCTATGTTGCACCAAGTCAGGTTGATGTGGCTGTAAATGGGAAAACCGTTGCAAATACAGCATTACTTACTGATATTGGTGCGTTGGCTGTCAAAACACTAAAAGAAAAGATTGCCGCTAATCTCACAACTCAAATTGCACGTTCTACAGCGAAATACGCTGTACAAAAAGAACTGGGCAATCGTTTAGGCGTATTTGGACAACTTGCAGGCAATATCTATAACACTGCCACAGAAAAAGCAGATGTTCGTGCATGGAATACCCTCCCAAGCAATGCACAAGTCACTCGCCTTTTACTCCCTGTTGGTAGTCATACCATCCAACTTAAAAACAACTATGCAAATCAATCGATCAATATTGAAGTGAAAGCTAATCAGACGACCTTCATTCATGGTATCGAAACCAACCAACAAATTGTCGCTGATAGCTTCAGTATCGCTAAATAATAACTTGAGTAAAACATAATGAAACAACGCCTTTTACCCATAATTCTGTGTAGCTTTAGCCTTGGCTTAACTGCATGTACAGCACCAAATGCGATGCGTACACAAACAGACCCAAATACTGGTGCAAGTAATGTCAGAACCATGACAGGCAATCCTATTCTCGCAACCCGTATTGGTGTCAATCGAATCAATATGGTCAGCCTTGGAGATATTAAAAAAGCGTCACTGGCCTTAAAGAATGGCTGGTTCTATGCACAGTCTTTTGAATACAAGATCGTTTGGTTTGATGCCGATGGCACTGAAATCAATCCAGAGGGGGCCACCTGGAAACCGATTACATTACAGGGACGTGAAGTTAAAACCGTTCAGTCGGTCGCACCAAACCCACGTGGTGTAGACGTACTTATTTACATGAAAAAAGACTAATCAACAGCTTATTTATAAGGGGTAAAACATGAAATTCCGTACTTTGGCTTTAGCAACCACAATTGGCAGCATGGCATTGTTCAGTGGCTGTGCCTCCCAGGCTGTATCTTATGGCGATGCACAGGCAACCGAGACCTTAACCAAAGATTTTGGTTCAACCGACCTGCAACAAATTGCAGCCAAGATGGTTGATGACATGCTGGCATTTCCACCCGTGATTGAAATGACTCAGGCTCGCCGTCCAGTACTGTTTGTTGACCGTATCAAAAACAAGACCCAAGAGCATATTGATACTGAATCTATCACTGACACCATCCAGAATAAACTGATTAATTCTGGAAAATTCCGTTTCGTTGACATGACTTCTGTGGGCGCAATGGCAGACCAGTTAGCTTATCAACAGCAAAGTGGCATGGTAGACAAACGTACAGCAGTGAAAACAGGCTCTCAAATTGCCGCTGAATACATGCTGAATGGTAACTTATCCAGCATCGTCAAAAATTCAGGCGGTAAGAGTGATGTGTACTACAAGTTCACTTTCAAATTACAAAACCTGAAAACAGGTATTGTTGAATGGACAGGCGAAAAAGAAATTCGTAAATCGGCTAAACGTGCTGCTTTTGGTCTATAAACCATTCACAACAACAATAAACCCGATGCTCAGCACCTGCTGAACATCGGGTCATATAGAATGATAGAAAATGATGAAATCCTTACTTTGTGCAGCCCTGTTCTGCTTAACAACAATTCACTCAGCTAACGCCGCCCTACAAGAAGTCATGAAAGAAGCCACAGGTAGCGGCCCAACCCAACAACAGGCTATTGCAGAAGCCTTGCTGATTGCAGCCCAGTCTGTAAATGGCACCAGTGTCAGCTCACGCACTGACTTAGCGGAAGAAGTGAACATGGTGGTCAGCAACAACCATTGGAGCTACCAAGGAAAAACCTCGCCTGTGTTCAGTGTTGAAACACAGGGCACTAATGCGATTAATCGTTTTCAGGTGTTAAGCGTTTCGGGTTCGGGCAAGAACTACCGCGCCAAAGTGCGTGCTTATGTCAGCAAGTTTCAATCAAGTGTAGCGGATCAACACTTACGCCGTATTGCGGTTATGCCATTTCAATATAACTATTCAAAAACTCAACTCACAGATGGCAGTGATGCTGATGACTTTGTGACAGAAGTTGCTGATTTGGTCGGCACTCAACTGGCAAACTCACGTCAGTTAAGTTTGGTGAGTCGTGACTATATTGAGGAAATGGCAAGTGAAAATGCCTTTCTTCGTTGGGATGGTGCACCAGCAGAAATGGCAAGACTTGGGCAAAAAGTGGGCGCTGACTATATTTTAGTTGGACGTATCAATGAAGCAAAAACGACTCAAGGACGTTCATTTTATGGCGCTGTTCCAGCTGGGCAACAAGCAATCCGTCTAAATTGGCGAGTGATTGAAGTGAATACAGGAAAAGTTGCTGCTGCAGGAACTGTAAATCAACAGCAACGCCAATCTCTAGGAGAGCTTATTCATAATTCACAATCTACAACCTCATCAGACTTACTCGCACAACAAATAAGTAATGATGTCTTAAATGGCTTGTCTTTAATGCCGATCAGTTACTCTCGACAAAACTCGACACAAGTAGAGAGTTCAGAACCACTCTCGGATGCTGAACTCACACCAGGTTCGAGTGAAAAACCGATTCGTTGGTGATCGAATAATCTGTGTATATTCAATTTATGATTTTTTGTTGATGCAAAAAAAGAACACTTTAAATTCATTTAAAGTGTTCTTTTTTATAAATATAATGTCAATCAACTACCCTGAACCAAACGTCTTGCACTAATAATGCCTGGTTGCTGCTCTAAACGAGCCAATAAACGAGACAGTTGTGCCAAACCTTTCACTTCAATCAACAACTTCATATTGGCAATCCCATCTGCCTCAGAAATGGTATTCACCTGACGAATATTGATTTGGTCTGAAAAAATCACTTGGGTGAGGTCTTTAAGTAGACCTCGGCGATCATAAGCCTCAACCACGATTTGCACGCTCTGACCACGGGTCGGTTGCATTTCCCAATCCGCTTCAACAGCACGCTCAGGCTCTTGTGTCGTCATGCGTAAATAATCTGGACAAGCGATCTTATGGATACTGACACCACGGTTTAAAGTGATATAACCACCAATCGACTCACCATGCACAGGTTGACAACATTGCGCAATATGCAGCTCAACATTATCCAAACCATCAATCAAAATCCCGTGTGCTGAGAGCGTATGGCTCGCACGAGGATTTAACGCAGGTTTTAAAACCAGTTCAGGCTCATCTTGATCCAAGTGCATCTGACGATTGACTTGATTCATCAAGGCATGAAGGCTGATATCACCACTCACCAAAGCCACTAAAATATCATCACCCGCTTTCAGGTTGAAATGAGATGAATAATCTTTTAAATCAATACTTTTTGGATGAATAGCTAAACGAGACAATTCTTTATTCAGTAACTCACGTCCAACTTCAACGTTTTTGCTGCGATCTTGCTGTCTAAACCAATGGCGTAACTTGTCACGCGCACGCGCCGTTTTGATATAGCCTAAAGAATTGACTAACCAATCACGGTTAGGTTCGCGGTCTTTCTTGGTTAAGATTTCAACCTGCTCACCTGTTTTCAAGGTATAGGTTAATGGCACATAGCGCTGATTGACACGTGCTGCGTAGCACTTGTTTCCAACTTCAGTATGCACATGATAAGCGAAATCTAAAACGGTTGAACCTCGTGGTAATTCCTTAATATCACCATCACGACTAAATACATAAATCTTTTCAAAATTCTCAAAATCTTGAATTTGATCTATGCCATTTGACTCTTCATCTTCGCCATGTGGCGTCGTTTCGGTACGCTCTTGATAATGCTCAAGTACGGCACGTAAAGAATGCAATCGATGGTTAAATGAATGATCGGTATTTTTTGCACCTTCTTTATAATTGAAGTGCGAACAAACACCTAACTCTGCTTCATTGTGCATTTCAAAGGTACGAATTTGCACTTCTAAAGATTTATTTTCTGCAATCACTGCAGTATGTAATGAGCGATAACCATTTGCCTTTGGATTGGTGACATAGTCATCAAACTGGTTGGGAATATGACGCCATAATTGATGCACAATGCCTAAAGCGTGATAACAATCAGGTACACTTTTTACCAATACACGTACTGCACGAATATCGTAAAGCTGATCAAAACTCAGGTTTTTGCTTTTCATTTTTCGATAAATCGAATAAATGTGCTTCACTCGCCCAGTGATTTCAGCTTGGATATGATGCGTACCCAATTCCGTTTTCAACTTATCAATGACAAATTGAATATATTGCTCACGCTCTAAACGTTTTTCGTTCAGTAACGATGCAATTTCTTTATAGCGTTCTGGTGCTAAATAACGGAAAGCAAGATCTTCTAGCTCCCATTTGAGCTGTGCTATGCCTAAGCGATGTGCAAGTGGCGAATAGATCGTTAAAATCTCACGTGCAACACGCTCTTGACGTTCTTTACTCGCCGTTGCCAATTCACGCAAGGCATAAGTACGTTCAGCCAGTTTGATTAAAACGACACGTACATCTTCTGTCACCGAAATCAGCATTTTATAAATGCCGTTTAAATGCTCACGTTGATTATTATTGAAATGGTCTTCTAAACGTTTATTTTTTTCAATCAACTCGGAGAGCTTACCCATTGCAAGCGTGCCTTGTACAAGACTCAGCACCTGTTCGCCAAATTGTTGTTGGATATCCTCTAAGGTAATTAAGCCTTCGCGCACACTTCGATACAACACTGCCGCTGACAATGTGTCTTCATCAACATGTAAATGCGCTAAAATATCAGCCATACCAATACCTGTACTAAAGGTATTGCTACGACGAGTCACCGTAGTTTCTAATTCTTTTGCCAAGGTCAGCTCTGCAACTTGTTGAAGTTGCTTTAGCTGTGCCCCATCCAAAATATCACGCACTCGGTCTAGCCAAGATACCAGACCACTTTGCGCTTCAGCGGCATGTTCTACAGTCGTTTCCTCAGACAACTCATGGAGTCGTCCTGGTAACTGCTCACGTACTGTGACCATACCATTCTCCTCTGGATATGTAACTCATTCTCTAATCGTTTATCTCGTGGGGCTTGTCAAACTGCCTGCTCAGTTTTTTCAAATAGGGCAATCGATTCAACATGTTCAGTATGGGTAAACATATCCATCACTGCTGCTTTCTTGAGTCGATAGCCATATTGTGCCAGTACACCCGCATCCCTTGCTAGTGTTGATGGATTACATGAAACATAAACGATTCTTTTTGCTCCAAAATTAGGTACATATTGCATAACTTCAAACGCACCTGATCGTGGAGGATCAATTAATAATGCATCAAATCCTTGTTTTGCCCAAGAATGATGCGAAAAGTCTTTTGTTAAATCTTGTGAAAAGAACACAGCCTGAGACAATTGATTTGCTTTCGCATTGTCAGTTGCTCGCTGTACCATCTCATCACTTGCTTCAACACCTACCACTTGACCCGTCTCACCCACACAACGTGCTAAAGGGAGAGAAAAATTGCCCAACCCACAAAATAGGTCAAGTACTCTTTCCCCATCCTGCAACTGTAGCAATTCACATGCCAACTGAATCATTTTTGCATTTACACCACTGTTTACCTGAGTAAAATCTAATGGTGAAAATGCAAATTTGATCGCAAACTCGTCCAGACTGTAATGCAGACGCATTGGTGCATGAGCATCATCGACTCGGTATACACTATCTGCGCCTTTAGGTTGCAAATACAACTGCCAATCCTTTAGTAACGCAAATTGACGCAATTGGTTGACATCCGACACATTTAATTCATCTAAGTGACGAATCAATAATGCAACCTCAGTGTCTCCCATTGCCAATTCTATATGACCAATGTGGGCTTTGCCTGTTAGACTTTCGAGTAGTTTTTTTAACTCAACTAAACTATCAGACAAGATTTGATCAAGAACACGACATTGCTGAATTGCGGTTAACTGATTACTGTGATGTTCCCGAAATCCCATCACTAACCGATTTTGTTTAGCAAGATAGCGAACGCCTACTCGAGCGCGACGACGATAATCTATTTTTTCAGAACGGATCGGATCTAACCATTGTTCTGGTTGCAAACCAGCAAAATGCTGTAAATGGGATTGTAAAACATTTTGCTTAAGGCGAATCTGTTCGTCAGGATGAATGTGCTGCAAGCTACAACCGCCACACACACCAAAATGTGGGCAAATAGGCTCAACTCGCTCAAGAGCAGCATCACTTTCAAGCTTGACCATGTCTGCTTCTTCTAAACGCGAAGTTTGATTGGTGATCTTGGCTTGAACCGTCTCACCCACTAAGGCATAGCGGATGAACACTTTCTTACCATGCTTTTCTTTAGGATGATCTGGATGCGTTCCATAATGCGCAATTCCACGCCCCTCATGAGAAAAAGCTTCGATGTGAAAGGTATATGTTGGATATTGAGCTGGACGCTGTTTCGCTTTATGTTTCAAAAGATCAACCTAATTTTTTGCTGCAAAAGTGTGTGCGGTGAATACAGTATATTGCGATGTTTGTCGCCATACCTGTAAGAATTCTGTTTGTTGCGTTTGAGTGTGCAAATAATCAATCGTTGCCTGAAGCCATTGCTGATGATCTTGTTGACTAAGTTGACCTTTCAACAATAACCAACGTAAATAAACCAACCATGTATTCAAGACATCGCCCTCACAATAACTGGTCAATTTCAACCACTGCTGAGTCTGAACATACTTTGGTACGTGATAACCTGATTCACCACGTTTCCCAGGAAAGCCTAGAAAGCTCGCAATATCATCCAGTTTCTGAAAGTTTCGACCATTAAACATAGCCATCACATCCATCAAATCAACATGACGATGGTGATAACGGTTTTGATAGTTATTAAAACGTTTTTGCTGATCAATCTCACCTTGATCAAATAAGCTTGGTGCAGACAGCCCATGATACATGGCACGAAGCAAAATAACGGACAAATCAAACTGTGAACCATTCCAGCTCACTAAGGTCGGTTGCTTTTTCTCAAAGATCGAAAAGAATTTCGCCAACATTTCGGCTTCGGTATTTTGTTCACGGCTAAATGAAAATAAACGAAAACCTTTTTCATCAATCCACAAACCCGAAATACAAACGATTTCATGCAGTGGCAAACGTTGAAAATCACTACCTGATTCTTGACGGCGAATCTTCGTTAATGCTTGTTCAACATCAGCCTCAGGTAAATCAAGATGATGAAGATGGGCACCAGCCTTTAAATCGGTCAGTGTTTCAATATCAAAAACTAAAGTCGGAAAGCGTAAACTCATCTTGAAATCTCTTCAAATCCCTCCCAACCTCCCTTTATAAAGGGAGGAGTTCCCCCTCTTTTAAACAGAGGTGAGGAGCGGTTAAGCTCCGTAAAGGAGATTTTAATCTTGAACCGAAAATAATCCAGTCGACAAGTAACGATCACCACGATCACAAATAATACAAACAATCACAGCATCGGGATGTTCTTCAGCGATTTTAATCGACGCCCAAACTGCACCACCTGAAGAAGTTCCAGCACTAATACCTTCTGTGCGCGCCAACTTACGCATGGTTTTTTCTGCTTCAATCTGTGGAATATCAATAATACGATCGACACGACGACGATCAAAAATGGTTGGAAGATATTCTTCAGGCCAACGACGAATCCCTGCAATACTTGAGCCATCAGAAGGTTGTAAACCCACAATTTGAATCTCTGGGTTTTGCTCTTTCAAATATTTAGAGACACCCATAATCGTTCCAGTCGTCCCCATTGAGCTGACAAAATGAGTAATTTTCCCACCTGTCTGCTTCCAGATTTCGGGTCCAGTTGTGAGGTAATGCGCCTCGACATTGTCTGGATTACCAAATTGATTGAGGACAAAACCTTTGCCTTCCGCCTGCATTTGCAAGGCTAAATCACGCGCGCCTTCCATACCTTGCTGTTGAGTCACTTCAATCAACTCAGCACCATACGCCAACATTGCATCTTTACGTTCTTGGCTCATGTTATTTGGCATGATCAGCTTCATTTTATAACCACGCATGGCTGCAACCATAGCTAAAGCAATGCCTGTATTACCACTGGTGGCTTCAATTAAAGTATCACCTGATTTAATTTGTCCACGCTTCTCTGCTTGAACAATCATATTATAAGCTGGACGATCTTTGACTGAACCCGCAGGGTTATTGCCTTCCAATTTCGCTAATACGGTAGCTTGAGTATGACTTGCTAAACGTTGCAAACGCACTAAAGGGCTTTTACCGACATAATAGTCTAGTAAAAATTCATCTGCTAAAAAATCAGTTTGCGTATTCGTCATGATCGACACCGATATTAAGGTGGCGACTATTGTATGGAAAAAACAGAAATACTGCACCTTTTCACTATGCTTTTTATTGGCTAGCCAATACCTCTGATTTCGGTAAAGCATGATAAGATGTTTCGCAGAATGATAAATCTGACCGCACTATGTCAAATTTCAATAAGACCCTCTCTAAACGCTTACGGCTCAATCATGCCTATGGACAATTGATTGCGCTTATTTTAGTGCCGATCGCCGTACTGACAGGTGTTGGAATTTTATGGGTTTTATCTGAAACCACCAGTGCAGCCAAACAACAACAGCATTCCGATGCTTCAGCGATCTTAGCTCGTTATCATCAAACAGCAGAAAAACTGCTCCAACTGGTGCAACAGCACCCAGATCAATATGATCGCGCTCAAAACATCATGCAAAAAATGTTTGATGAAAAAAACTTACAACGTGCGGTCATTATTGATAATCAAGGGCAAACATACCTCAGTATTGGCTATCAAAATAATCGTTTTTGGCCAACTTTTCCGAATAACAGTAATTTTTTTGGCCCGATTGCACACAACCATAACAGTATTTATGTTGAAAAATTAGCGAACAACAGTACAGGCTCTATTTGGTTAATGATTGAATTGGACAATCAACCATTAGAATTAGCTCGCTATAAAATTCTATTGGCACTGGTCGTCACTGGGCTGATCACCTTGTTACTTTTATTGCTCTGCTTAAACGTCTTTTCACGGATTTGGCTTGCACCACTCTATGAAATTCGGATGCAAATGCAACGACTCAATGCCGATACGCTTGATCAGCATATTGTAGTCAACAGTACAGGCGAGTTACGTTTACTCCAGCGTGATATTGCCAACGTAGTCAAACGCTTGCACTTTAGTTTTTTAGAATTAAAAGAACATACCGAACAAACTGAAGAAGATTTACGTCGTACCTTAGACACACTCGAAGTTCAGAACATTACCTATCGTCAAGCACGTGACCAAGCGATTTCATCAAATCAATCTAAGTCGGTCTTTTTAGCCAATATCAGCCATGAGCTAAGAACACCTCTCAACAGTATTGATGGTTTTATTCATTTATTGCTTCGTCAGCAGAACCTCAGCAATGAACAAAACCTATACCTCCAGACTATTCGTAAATCATCTGCTCACCTATTGGCACTGATTAATGATGTACTTGATTTCTCTAAAATTGATGCAGGTAAATTAGAGCTCGAAACTGCACCATTTGATTTGGAAGAAGCTATTTTTGATGTGATGGATATGCTTTCCCCTCTCGCGGCACAAAAGTATATAAATATGGCATTTTACTATGCCGAGAATATTCCACAGCATGTGATTGGTGATGCCTTACGCTTTAAACAAATTCTCACTAATTTGATTTCCAATGCCATCAAATTTACTCCAGATGGTGAAATCATTGTTCGTGTACGTATGGAAGATGATGAAATTGGACAATGTCTCTTACATTTCAGTGTACAAGATAGTGGTATTGGTCTCAGTGGTACTGACCGTAAAAAGTTATTTGAATCATTCTCTCAAGGTGATGCTTCCGTTACCCGTCAATTTGGCGGCACTGGACTAGGTCTCGCAATTTCGAAACAACTGGTTCATTTGATGCATGGTCAAATTGGTTTTGAAGACAACCAAGAACGTGCGCCCACTGAAAAAGGTTCAACTTTTTGGTTTACGGCTTCATTCAAAGTAGATGAACAAGATGAATTTGTTGAGCACCCACATTTCGATCATTTACAAGTGGTGTCTTACCTCGC
The DNA here is from genome assembly GCF_000374425.1 of Acinetobacter tjernbergiae DSM 14971 = CIP 107465. Lineage (GTDB taxonomy): Bacteria > Pseudomonadota > Gammaproteobacteria > Pseudomonadales > Moraxellaceae > Acinetobacter > Acinetobacter tjernbergiae. The sequence continues at coordinate 55,246 of NZ_KB894356.1, forward strand.
TCACCCTGCGACGGCAAGCGTACTTCGTTCATATTTAGAAAATTATCGTGTTTCACATATTGAAACGCAGTCCATTTTGGACTTATTCAGTCGTTTAAATCATTTAAATCAACAAGAAAACACATGGCTTATTGTCGATCATAGTGGCGATACCGAAGCCTTACTCAAAGAAATTCGCCAACGTTATCAAGGAAATTTAGCCGTTTACGGTTATCAAATGAGCCTTGAACCAAACATGCTCAATGAATATCGTGCGCGTCCACTCTATCAACCATTGAGTCGCCGAGAACTGGTTCAACTGTTAGGAAATCAACCGATTTTTGAGCCAGAACCAGAAAACTTTAATGGTCAAGGATTACATATACTGGCTGTGGATGACCACCTACCGAATTTAATCGTACTTGAAGCATTGCTGGGCGAATTAAATGTCACGACTACAAAAGCGTTAAGTGGACAAAAAGCCATCGACATCATTCAAGCACGGATACAACAAAAATTACCACCATTTGATTTGGTCTTTATGGACATTCAAATGCCTGTGATGTCTGGAATCGACACAACCCGAGCGATTCGCTCCTTAGAGTCAACCCTAGATACAGGCATGCAGCTTCCGATTATTGCCTTAACTGCGCATGCACTGGCGGATGAAAAGCAAAAACTGCTTAAAGTTGGTATGAATGATTACGTGACCAAGCCGATCCAAATGGAACAAATCATTCAGATCTTAACGCATTGGACGAAAAACAATTTCTCGGCTCAACCTGCAAATACGGAACAAAAGCGTTCGACTGAAACCATTGATCCTCAAATTTTAAATTGGCAGCAAAGCATTCAATTAGCAGCCAACAAAGAAGATCTAGCACAAGATTTATTGGGTATGCTGGTGGATAGTTTTGATACTGAACTTACTGAAATGCAACAGCTCATTGAAATGGAAGACTTTCCTCAGCTTGAACATGTGCTGCACCGCCTTTATGGAGCTACACGTTATGTCGGCGTACCTAATTTGCAGCAAGTCTCTGGCGAATTTGAACAATTTGTCTCAACCTTGCGTAAGGAACGACGCAAAGCGGATGATGGGTTTATTCGAGAAACCAATCATCGTTTTAATGAATTGAATATTGCGATCGAACAGGTTCGTCAAGCAGCAAACTTAGTCTTACATTCGCACGATAGTTAATGTGACTGCCGTGTCATGTTTCGGGTGAAAGACTCATGCTATGCTGCCCCAATCAAACACAATAAGAGTAAGGCAAATGGCACTTTTACGCGTTGAAAAGAACAATGGAATCGCAATCGTTTCTTTAAACCGACCAGATAAACGCAATGCAATGAGCTTTGCTTTATTAAAAGAACTGGTTGCAACTGCCAAAAAAATTGAGAAAGATCGTTCGATTCGTTGTGTCATCCTCACAGGTGAAGCACAAGTGTTTAGTGCAGGCATCGACTTATCAGATTTGAATAATCCTAAAAATACGGCATTTGCAGCATGGGAACTGATTAAGCCAGGACAAAGCTTATTTCAAAAAGCTTTCTTAATTTGGCAAAATTTACCAATTCCAGTTATTGCAGCAATCGAAGGTTTTTGTTTTGGTGCAGGTATGCAACTTGCGCTAGCAGCAGACATTCGTATTGCAACACCAAACACTCAAATGTCAATTATGGAAAGCCGTTGGGGCTTAGTTCCCGATATGGGCTTGACTCGTTCATTAAAAGGACTCATCGGTGTTGATTTAGCCAAAGAATTGACACTGACTGCACGTATCTTTGATGCAGGATATGCCAAAGAAATTGGTCTGGTGACACACTTAGACAATGATCCTTTAGCCAAAGCCAATATGATTGCTCAAGAAATCTTACAACGCTCACCTGATGCGATTATGGCAGCGAAACGGGTGTTGGATGCAATGGAGCATCAACCAGAAAAGGCGTTACGTTTAGAAAAACTTTGGCAGCTTAAATTACTCTTGGGTAAAAACAGTAGCCTTGCACGTAAAAAAGACAAGAATCCAGACATTCAATTCTTGCCACGTCAATACAAATAATCATTCACTGAGTACATTTCACATGCATGTTAATCAACAAACACCAATCGCTTTCTTAGGCATGGGGTTAATGGGTACACGTATGGTAACCCGACTGCTTCAAGCAGGTTATGCTGTAGCCGTCTGGAATCGCACTCCCCATGCATGTGAAGCACTGATTCAACAAGGTGCAACCGCCTTAGAATTGGAAAAAATTAGCAATTACCCTGTCATTTTGACCTGTTTAGCCGATGATCAGGCTGTCCACAGTGTTTTTGCTCAGATTCAAGCATATTTAAAAACAGAGCAAATCATTGTTGATTTCTCTAGCTTGTCGGTAGCAGCCACACAACAACTGGCACAATTCGCTCAACAGCAACACGTCACTTGGATTGACTCGCCTGTTTCAGGTGGAACGATGGGGGCTGAGCAAGGCACATTAGTCATTTTTGCAGGCGGTGATGCGCAAACAATTGAAGCGCTTAAACCTATTTATGAGGTCTTATCACAACGTGTCACCCGTATGGGTGAAACAGGTACGGGACAAGCCACCAAGATTTGTAATCAATTGATTGTTGCAGCAAATAGTACACTGATTGCTGAAGCCGTTGCACTAGCAGACCAAGCTGGTGTAGATACCCGCTTACTTGCCCCTGCACTCGCAGGTGGCTTTGCAGACTCTAAACCCTTCCAAATTCTTGCTCCCCGTATGGCAACACACACTTTTGAGCCAGTACAATGGAAAGTGCAAACCTTATCAAAAGACCTTAATAATGCATTAAAACTTGCACAGAGTTTTGATTTAAAGATACCTGTTGCACAAAAAGCCTTACTACAGTTACAAGCTCACCAAGAAAATGGCTTTGCTGAGAATGATTTAGCGACTATCATTCAATATATAGAGCAATAATAATTGATTCAAGGAGATTGAATATGAGCCATCTTGCAGTCAATTTGTCGATGATTTTTACGGAAGTTCCTTTAATTGAACGTTTTGCTTTAGCTCATGCACATGGTTTCCAACATATTGAAATTCAGTTTCCATATGAATTAGATGTTATCGATATTCAAACTCAACTTGAACAATATGATCTTTCCCTTTGCCTCATTAATGTCCCTGCTGGAGATTTAATGCAAGGTGGTAATGGACTTGCGGGTATCCCAGGCAAAGAAATCGAATTTCATCATGCGCTCATGTTAGCCATCACCTATGCAAATGCACTCAATGTTCCTCGTGTCAATATTCTGGCAGGCAAACAACCCCTAGATGCTGATCTACTGCCTTGTCTAAATACCCTTGCAAGCAATCTAAAACTCGCTTGTCACATGCTGACCGAGCAAGGTATCGAGCCTGTTTTTGAAATGATTAATGGCACAGATATGCCACGCTTTCTCATTCAGAATATCGCTCAAGCACAGGAAATGCTTGAAGTGATTCATCATCCTGCTCTAAAAATGCAATATGACTGTTACCATATGGCAATGATGGGTGAAGAAGTTTTAGCAGGATTACAAGAGAATCTGCATCAAATTGGACATATTCAGTTTGCCGATTACCCAAACCGCCACGAACCTGACACAGGAAATGTCCCATTTAAGCAAATTTTTGATTGGTTACGTCAAAGTGACTATCAAGGTTATATTGGTGCAGAATACAGACCAAAAAATCAATCAGATCAATCTTTTGCATGGAAAGATAAATATTTTTCCAATGATGTCAATACATAAACTGTTACTGCTAAAATTTGAATTTTCTAGAGAAAAACGGTATATTTGACGATGAGTAATTGTCAGGAAAATATACCCTCTATGAATTTAGAACCATCGCCCAGCGCTTCTAATTCTCACGACCTAAAAATCAAAACAGCTAACAAAGATGTACATGCTTGCCTAAGAGTTGTACATGAAGCCCTTACTGATGTAAAAGCCAAAGATATTCTAGAACTTGATGTGAGTTCTATTAGCAATGTTGCCGATGCGATTGTGATTGCAAGCGGCACATCGACTCGCCATGTCAAAGCGCTTGCTGATAATGTTGCTGATGAAGCACGTAAAGCAGGCTTTCGACCAATTGGTGTCGAGGGTGAACGAGACGCTGAATGGATCTTAATTGACCTAGGTTTCGTTGTTGTACACGTTATGTTACCTACTGCTCGTAAGTTCTATGACTTAGAAAGCTTATGGCGTGCGCCCGAATCTGTAGCTTAAAGCTCTCAAAAAAAGCGACCGAATAGGTCGCTTTTTTAATTTCTTAGATTTTCATTTACAGATCTAATCTTCTTTTTAAATCTCGATTTTTATTGTGTAATTGCACCGTTTCGCTCTGCTCGAATAAGTTTAAGCATTGTTTCGGAAATCTCTTTCCTCATTGTTTCTACTATACCCTTGATCATCTGATCAAACAGCTTTTGTCGTACCTCACTTATAATTTTTTACCTTCGATTTTTTATATCAGAAGCTCGCATCAAAGAGAAAACTAGCAAATGAGATTGTGAAAAATATTTTTTAGATTCCCTAATACTTTAAAATGATTTCAATATCTCAATAGAATATGACTACTTTGAGCATCTCATTAGAATAAAAACCACTTATCACAACGACCGTCATGCCATCTAAGAATAGGCTTATTAATTTTTCGAATCACTATAAAGATTCCAACAAAAATACTTATGACTTTGACTAGCATCTAATCTAGAGGCATATGGAAAAATACAGTTCTCCCTTGAATGCATTATCAAATACCAATCATCTACCACCTTTAAATTTGACATGACAAATTGTCAAAATTGCAGCACTATACAGATTCTTGAAATCTCACTAAGAAATAGCATAACTGGAGTACAGGAAGTGAAAATACTGATCACAGGTGCCAATACAGGCATTGGTTTTGCCACGGCAGAGCAGCTAGTTAAACAAGGGCAACACGTGATTCTGGCGTGCCGAAATCCGCAAAAAGCACAAGACGCACAAAACAAATTACGTGCACTTAATCAAGGACAAGTTGATCTTATCTCCCTCGACCTCAACAGCCTTGAACTCACCCAAAAAGCAGCTGATGAAATTGCAGATCGTTATGGCAATCTAGATGTGTTGATCAACAATGCAGGCTTATTTGCCAAAACAAAACAACTCACTACTGATGGTTTTGAGCAACAGTTTGGTGTCAACTATTTAGGTCATTTTCTACTGACTCAAAAACTACTTCCTGTTTTACAAAAAGCGCCTAAGGCTCGTATTGTACATCTTGCCTCTATTGCACATTGGGCAGGCTCAATCAAACCCAATAAATTCCGTGCAGAAGGTTTTTATAATCCGCTATTTTATTATGGACAATCTAAACTCGCGAATTTACTGCTCAGCAATGCATTGGCAGAACAGCTGGCGGATAGCTCTATTACCAATAATGCGCTACACCCAGGGGGCGTCGCTTCAGATATTTATCGCGATCTACCAAAACCTGTCTACGCTGCCATGAAATTAGGTTTAGTACCCACTTCCGTCCCTGCAAAGTTGATTACACAAATGGCAACTGGAGATGAATGGTCAAAGCGCAATGGTGAATATGTCAGTGCGCACATGCCAGACTGGAAATCACCTCATGCTAAAAATCAGCAACTTGCCCGTGATCTTTATGCACAGTCTATGGATCTGGTAGAAAAATATCTTTAACTAAATAGACACCAATAAAAAAAGCCACCCAAGGGTGGCTTCTTCAATCCTAATGGGGTCAGCTTAGTGACCACCACCATTGATTGCTTTAGTCATATCTTCAACAACTTTCTTGGCATCACCGAAGATCATCATTGTTTTTTCATTGTAGAACAAATCGTTGTCTAAGCCAGCATAACCTGTTGCCATAGAACGCTTGATCACCATGATGGTACGTGCTTTGTGTGCTTCAAGAATCGGCATACCATAGATTGGTGATGTCGGATCGTCTTTCGCCGCAGGGTTAACCACGTCGTTTGCACCAATTACCAGTACGACATCCGTTGCAGGGAAGTCTGAGTTGATCTCATCCATCTCTAAGATGTCTTCATAAGCAACATCTGCTTCTGCAAGTAATACGTTCATGTGACCAGGCATACGACCTGCAACTGGGTGAATCGCGAAGCGAACTTTTACGCCCTGCTCTTTCAAGATTTCACACAATTCTTTAACCGCATTCTGTGCACGACCTTGCGCCATACCATAACCCGGTACAATCACAACGCTGTCCGCATTTGACATCAAGAAACCTGCGTCATCTGCTGAACCAGAACGGTGGTTACGTTGAACTTGTTCACCTTTATTTGCTGAAGCAACTGCTGTACCGCCCATCGCACCACCAAACAATACGTTGATGATCGAACGGTTCATTGCCTTACACATGATGTAAGAAAGAATCGCACCAGAAGAACCTACAAGTGAACCTGCAACGATCAACATATTGTTTTCAAGTGTGAAACCAATACCTGCTGCAGCCCAACCAGAGAATGAGTTCAAAAGTGACACCACTACAGGCATATCACCGCCACCAACAGGTGCAATCCATACCCAACCAAGAACTAAAGCAAGTGCAGTCATTGCCCAGAACGCAGTCATATTACCTGTGGTAAAGAACGTGAAACCACATGCAAGCATTGCAATAAAGATCGTTGCTTGAACTGGTTTAACCCATGCGCCAGAGATTGTTTTCGCCCATTTCTTTGCAGCCAATTTACCGTAAGCGAATACAGAAGCTGTAAATGTGATTGCACCAACGAAACAACCCACAAACAATTCAAATAAATGAACTGAACTCATATGCGCATGTTGAACACCAGCCGCAGTTAAAGCAGCTTCGTTTTGTTCAAATAACACAGTAAGTTGGTTATTATGTAGAATCGCAGCAATTGCAATCAGTACCGCAGCCAAACCTACCAAAGAGTGCATTAAAGCAACAGTTTCAGGCATTTGAGTCATTGGTACTGTTTTCGCACGAGCGATACCAACAACTGCACCCAGTACCATCGCACCACCAATCATCCAAATGACTGGATGTTCAGCAACAAAGAACGTTGTCACTACAGCAATTGCCATAGCAATCATACCGTAACGGTTACCAGAAATTGCCGTCTTAGGACCTGACAAACCACGTAACGTTAAGATAAAAAGGACGGCACCAATGAGGTAGAACCAATCCGCATAGTCTCGAATAAATTCCATCGATTAGCCCTCTTTTTTCTTTTGCTTCGGTTTGAACATTTCAAGCATACGAGCCGTTACAGCAAAGCCACCAAAAATATTGATACTTGCCAAGAACACAGCAACAGCACCAAGGATACTGACAACGTTTACGCTTTGAAATGCAACATTGGCATCGACACCAATCGCTGGCATACCAACTGTTTGGATCATTGCTCCAACCACAATAATTGAAGACAACGCATTCGTTACCGCCATAAGTGGTGTATGTAACGCAGGCGTTACACCCCAAACCACGTAATAACCTACGAAGATGGCAAGGACGAAAATTGTAATCGTTTCAACCATGAGAACTCTCCTTAACCGCGCTTGAGCAGTACTTGACCGCCATGAGTCACGAGTAACGCTTTTTGGATTTCTTCTTCTGGATTAATCGCAAAAGCTTTGTCTTTGTCGAATAATGTTTCAAGGAAGTTAAAAACGTTACGTGCATACAATGCAGATGCTTCAGTTGCAACTGTGCCTGGAATATTTGGGATACCCAAAATTTTCACGCCATTTTCAGTTGTCACTGTTTCGCCTTCTTTAGAACCTTCAACGTTACCGCCAGTTTCAACCGCCATATCTAAAATGACAGAACCTGGTTTCATTTTGGCAACGGTTTCAGCTTTGATCAGACGTGGTGCATTACGACCAGGGATCAATGCTGTCGTAATGACGATGTCAGCATTTGATACAGCTTTATCTACAATCGCAGCTTGGTCTTTAATATATTGCTCACCAGGCTGCCAGCCATAACCGCTTTTCGCAGCTTCAGCAGCACGTTGTTTTTCTTCATCTGACATTGGAACGTCTAACCATTTACCACCTAAAGACTCAACTTGTTCTTTAGCAGTTGGACGTAAGTCAGTTGCTTCTACAACTGCACCCAAACGTTTTGCAGTTGCAATCGCTTGAAGACCAGCAACACCAACCCCCATAATCACAATACGTGCAGGTTTTACTGTACCCGCAGCTGTCATTAACATTGGGAACATACGTTGATATTCAGCCGCAGCTAACAATACAGACTTATAACCTGCCAAGTTTGCTTGAGACGAAAGTACATCCATATTTTGTGCACGTGAAAGTGTACGTGGAAGTAACTCAAGCGCAAAAGCAGACACTTGCTGAGTAGCAAACTGGTCTAATTCTGTATTGCGGTAAGGGTCAAACATTGCCACTACAGTCGTATTCGCCGCAAGTTTTTGAATTTCGTCACCACTTGGGGCACGTACTTTCAAAATAATTTGGCTGCCTGTATAAGCATCATCTGTAATGGTTGCGCCAACTTGTTCATAAGCACTGTCAATATAGGCTGCTTTAACACCAGCGCCACGTTGAATGACAATACGATGACCTGCGTTAATCAACTTCTTCACTGTTTCTGGTGTTGCCGCTACACGACTTTCACCTGCAACAGTTTCGGTTGGGATTCCGATCTGCATGAGCGTTCCTCAAGCTAGTTTTTCTTAAGTAAACATCGCGAGTAGCAATGTTTCCCCCAGGAGTATTCTTTGTTGAATTTTGGATTCTAATGGAACTTTTTTAAAATTCCACCCACTATTTATTTAATAAATACCTATATTTTGAACTAATGATTCAGATTTATATTTAGACCTTGTATGATCAGCATGTTTGTCTGCTCATACAGTAAAATATTTAACGCATACACGTCCCATCTGAAAATTTGAACATATTTCATATCAATCTGTTCATTCCAATCTCTATTGACTACCACAATCCACAAAAATGAGACTTAATCAATAAAATTAGGTTTATGCTTCAGTCCTAGTCGATCGCAACAGTTGCGTTATATTGATGAATATCGTGACTGTATTTCCACCAATCAACCGATTGAATCGGCATCATAATCGTGCAATTCACTTGAAGGATTGGCTTGTTTTAACTTTTATCAGTTTTTACGGCGACTTTTTGCTCATTTATTTTTAAATACAACTTTAGCAATCATGAAACGAAATTGATTTGCTTCAATCAAAGATCATTAAGGTTTAGACCTAGAAAAGATGATTATCAAAAATAAATGTAAAAATTTAAATTGGCATTTTTTCAAGTGATATTCGTGTGATTCCACCCAATTACGCACCACAATACGCACAAAAATAGTGCAAATTGAGAACTTATTGAAAAAATCACTCATTTTTTTGATTTAATAAAAATAAAATTTCCTGAAAATGTGCCCCCATAGCCTTCTCAGCTAGACAATCCTCAGGATTCCGCAAAGGACATTGCTCTAAAGATAAGCATCCACAACCAATACATTGATCCAATTGTTGCCGTAACTGCAATAACATCATAATTTGCTGATCAAGCTGCCCCTGCCATTTCTGAGACATGATCTGCCAATCTTTTTTAGTCGCCACTTGCTGTTTTGGTAAAGTGCTCAAGGTCTCTTTGATTTGTTTCAGGCTAATGCCTACTTGTTGGGCGGCTTTAATAATCGCGATTCGCCGAAGCATCGCTCTTTGGTATCTCCGTTGATTACCAGCGGTTCTCGTACTCCAAATGAGATCTTTTTCTTCATAAAACCGAATAGTCGCAACACTGACCCCACTACGTTTTGCAAGTTCTCCAATCGTAAGCCAAACTTCCGAATATTCTTGTTTCAAAATTCACTTGACCTCTAGTTAACTTGAGCTTTGATACTAGCACATCTCAAATCTCATGAAAGAAGTGCAGTAATGAACAAAATGAGTGCGCAAGCCTTTCAAATCATCAATCCACACGAACTCTATAATCCTCACTCTAACGGATATAGCCATATCGCTGTTGTACCACCGAATATGCGAGTGATTCATATCGCAGGACAAGGAGGAGAAAATAAAAATGGTGAAATTTCACCTTTTTTTGACCAACAGGTACAACAAGTCTTTTATAATATTCAACAAGCTTTAGCCTCAGCTCAAGCACAGCTTTCAGATATTGCTGTTTTACGCATTCTTATTGTTCATCATCATCCTGAAAAACATCAGATTCTGATTAGACACATACAAAACCTATGGAAAGATCACGTTTTTCCTGTCTGTACACTCATTCCTGTCACAGGCTTAGCATTATCAGACATGCAAATTGAAATTGAAGCGACCGCATATACTGCATAGATCAGATAAGAGAGAATTATGTCAGCCCCTCAACAAAATATTAGTCAAAATAAAGCCTTACTTTGGTTTATGGCGGCAGCATGCGGTTTATGCGCAGGTGCGAACTATTATAGCCAACCACTCATTCATTCTATTCAGCAGTTTTTTGCGGTAACGGAAGGTCAAGCTGCGCTTACCGTTACTTTTGCTCAAGTTTCTTATGCACTCGGCTTACTGTTTATTGTGCCCTTAGGCGATGTCGTCAATAAAACCAAATTTATTCCTTTATTAATGGCTTTATGTGCAGTCGGCTTATTCCTGTGTGCTTTTTCAGTGAATTTACCAATGCTCTGGGTTGGAACCATTCTGGTTGGGTTATTTTCTGTTGCTGCTCAGGTCTTGATTCCCCTCGCAACCATGACTGTTGAACCTGAAAAAACTGGTGAAATTGTCGGCTTTCTCATGAGTGGTTTATTGGTGGGCATCTTACTTTCGACCAGTCTTGCAGGACTATTTTCTAATTTATTCCACTGGAAAGTCATTTATGTCATTAGTGGCGTCCTAATGCTGATTTTAGCGTATGCACTAAAAAGCCGCCTACCTTATGTCATGCGCATGAAAATGAATTATGGGCAAATTTTTGTTTCTATGGCTGAGCTATTAAAACAAGAAAAACGTTTATTATTACGTGCATTGACTGGTGGTTTCGCCTTTGCTGCGGTCAGTATTCTATATTCTACAATTGCACTACTGTTGACAGCTGCACATCACCTACCAGACCTCGTGATCGGAATGGTCAGTTTAGTGGGCATCTTTGGGGCATTATCAACACAATATATTGGCCGATATGCCGATCAAGGTTATACAAAACAATTGACTTGGATGGGCTGTGGCTTATTCATCCTCAGTTGGATTTGTTTTTATTATGGTCAAACATTTTTATTTAGTTATATCTTCGGATTTGCACTCATCCAATTAGCACTAGCGCTCGTTCATACCAGTAATCAAAGTATTATTTTCCGTTTACGTCCTGATGCAAAATCTCGTATTAATGCCATTTATATGACCGCTTATTTTACAGGAGGTGCATGTGGTTCAGCACTTGGGATTTTTTCATGGAATCACGGCGGATGGACGATGACTTGCCTCGCTGGAATTAGCCTTGTGTTTGCCTGCATCTTTTTTAGTGTATTAGATAATTTTTTGATCAAAAAAAAAATGAAGTCGTGCCCCACTAAATATTCAATTAAAAATCATGAAACTGAGTCAAAATAACCGATCATTCTTTCAATTAAATAGCTTGGAATTACTCATAAGTATCAAATGATTGGTTCGAGCACAGCTTATAAGCAAGTATAGAACCAAACATCTCTATATAAATCTAAATTGTAGAAAAGCAATTTTCGATTTTTGCATCAAAAACAGTATTTTGATCACTGTTTCTGATGCAAGTGCATTTAAGCACGCCCAAACATTAACTTAAAATTTTGCACGTAACGATAAAGTTACATTACGTGGTTCACCCCAATAAACACCATTATAAAATCCAACCTGTTGATAATATTTTTCATCAAATAGGTTATTCACTTGTAAGTTTGCGCTAAATGACTCATTAAAGGTATATCCCATATTTGCACTTGCTAAAAAATAAGAATCTTGTCGAACATAACCATCTGAATTCTTAGGTGCGCTTGTGGACTTACTATTTACTTCACTTTGCCAATTAACACCAAATCCGAAGTTTAGTTTATTTGCCCCATCCCACAATTGTTCAGGTAATTTGAAACTTGTGTAAACTTTAACTAAGTTTTGCGGAAGAGTAGTTGAAGCTTTAACGAGCTCTGAACTTATACTATTTACATAAGTATAACCAGCTGTGATATTCCAAGTTGGAGTGATACGTCCAATTGCTTCAATCTCAAATCCCTCAATTTTAAGACCTTCACCAGATGCAATCATCGGATCTCCACCATCATCGGTCTTTAGACCTGCTTTTATTGCATCGTCATCTTTTATGGCAACATTTTCTTTTTTGGACCAAAATGCAGCAGCTGTTGCTAATAACTGATCATCAAGCAAACTTGCTTTTATACCAGCTTCATAACTTTTACCTGTTTCAGGATCTAAAAAACTATTATTTCGATCTTTATTACTACTCGGATTAAATATATCGGTATAGCTTGCATACGCAGTAAAGACCTTATTGATGTCATAAGTAGCACCAAAATAAGGAGTGAAAGCATCTGTTTTTACATCGCTCTTCGTCCCATTAGTCGCTTTATAATCACTATAACGACCGCCCACGATTAGTTTTAAATCATCAGTAACATTAAGCTTTAACGTACTATAAATACCATAGTTACGTTGCTCTGCATCTTTGGTTGATGGGCTAACTATATAGTTAGGTTTAATCGTGGCATTACCATCCCATGTCCGCCAATCATTGATCACACAGGTATCTCCAAGATTATTGGAAGGCACCGTTACACCATTGACTTTTTTAGTACAGGTGAGTTGATTACTTGCAATACCATCAATCACTCCCGTAGGGCTATCGGTAGAGCGACTAAAACCATTTCCACCAATCACAAGCTCATGTTCACGATTAAATAATTGGAAAGGACCACTTGCATAGAGCTCTAAACTGGTTTTCTTTGACTCTGAAGTTGGATAACTGGTTGACCAAACCCCAACCCCAGTTCCATCATTCTGATTTGGAAAACCTGAACCGCCATATGACATTAACCAAAAACTTTTCGATAATGAATACGATCCTGCTGCTTTAATAATCCAATCATTGTCAAGTTTATAGGTTAAGTCTGCAAATGCAGTTTTATCACTTTGACTGATAGTGTTCCAACGGTTTGCTAAACTAAAATTACGAGGTAAATTTGCAAGCGAACCATCTTGATTCCAGTAAGGTACAGTACCCCACGTTGAACCTCTAGGCTGATTATCTTGGTATTGAAAACCAATACTTCCTGTCAGTTTGTCAGTGATATCAGCTTCAACCATTGCCATTGCTGCTAATGTTTCAAGTGAGTAGTAATCCATATAAGAATCACCCTCTCGACGGGCTGCCATGACACGACTTCTGACACGTCCATCCGCAGTGAGCGGAATCGAAATATCTGCTTCATTTCGAATCGTGTCCCAACGGCTAAAAGACGTTGCAACTGAACCAGATAACTCTTTTGCTGGACGCTTTCGGATCATATTAATTGTTGCTGAAGGATTTCCAGTTGCTCCTGTTAAGCCTGTTGCCCCTTTTACAACTTCAATTCGATCAAAGAAAAAACTGTCGACTCGCGGACTATTGTCACCAATTGGCATACCGTCAATTTGACGACTTGTAATCCCATAGCCTCTGGCTGAATAATTTGAGCGTTCGCTATCATTTTTAGTTACGGTCACGCCTGGCGTCGCCGCAAGTACATCATCAATAATATTTAAATTACGTTGTTCGATTTGTTCTCGAGTAATCACACTGACCGATTGTGGAGTCTCTTTCAAGGAGAGCTTTAGTTTAGATGATGTTCTAGATGATTTAGCCTGATAGCTTTCACTTCCTTCAGTTTTCCCATCTTCAGCATCGGCTGTAATTGTAATCGTTGGGAGTACAGAGGACTTGCTTACTTCATGCAGATTTTCCTCTTGTGCAAAGGCACTATGTGAGATTGCCCCATAAATAAAAATCGATTTTATGGCAATATTTAAAACAGTTTGTGTACGCTGAATTTTCATAACATGACATTGCATAAATAAGAATCATTATTATTATCAATTACAGTACAAAAATAAATGAATAAATTACAATTTCTTAATATTTATATTATTTATTTTTAAAAATTTATGGATATTCTCTTGGATATATAGAGAAGAAAGTGCTATTCATGAGTACAGTAGCACTTTAAAGACAATAAATAAAAACATTAATTTTCAATAGCTTAAAATAATTTTAATTTACATCTTATAATTTTGACAGAGAAGTCAAAGCTTCTCCAATATTCTAAACATCAATCATCATATTTTATAAATGTTTTAGAAAGCTGACTAAGTGTTTTAATCTGTTTTCCATAACGACGACATGAGCGACAAACCAACAAATGCAGCTGTAGATTGCTCTGCTCTCTCAATACGAGCTGTCTATCTTGTTTTTCAGAAAGTAATTGTGTTGCTTGTCGGCAAGTTAACATGAACAATCTTCCTTAAGTAGCCATTTATTTTCCAAACATTCTCGTAATCGTGTTCGACTTCGATACATCAATACATTCAAATGAGAAACCGTGAGTTCTAGCTTTTCACAAATCTCATCAGAACTTAATTCAATCATTTCTCGTAGCATAAAGACTTGTGCATATTTAGCAGGCAAGTGGTTTAAACAGGCATCAAAAATATTCCAGAAATCTTGCTGCTCCATCATTTCTTCGGGGCTTTGCCATGCTTGGGGTGCTTCATATTTATGCCAATGTCCAGAAGCATCAAATAATTCATCAATACTTAACTCACTTTCCGCATCCTTAAACAATTCACTCATACACACCAAACGAGATTTTTGCCGAATCAGATCGATAATCTTATTTTTTAAAATCGCAAATACCCACGTTTTAAAGGCTGCTTTCCCTGTAAATGAATCAAGATGTTGAAACGCACTCACTAAAGCTTCCTGAACCACATCTTCTGCTTGCTGAAATGAAGAAAGTTGTAACACCGCAAATTTCACCATCTGTTGTCTCAAATCCATCAAAAACACAGGATTTTGAAGCTGATGAAAGATCTCATCATTATCATTCAATGGAGCTTGCGACATTGCCATTCCTTATTATGGTAATTCAAGGTTATTTAATAATCGCAACTGGGTTAATAACATTATTAACTCATCGAGCTGCACACGTGTTTCCTGTTCAGATAAATCAGGAACGACCGATTGTATTAAGTCATAAAGCTCTATTTCTGAGTACGGTTTAAAACTGAGTTGCTCAATCAACATGGCAAATAAAGGCGATAAACTTTCTATACAGACTTTATCCTGATCATCCCTCCAAACCATAATAGCACTTGGTGTTGGTTCAATTTGGGCAAATGTGGTCGCAGTTGTCCAACGATAAACGGGATATCGATAAACTAATACCCAAACTTTCCGTGTTAGCTGCCATGTTGTACTTTGTATCAATCTAATCTCTTCGATTTCCACCGTATCTAAATACAACTCAAGCCATTCAAATTGCAATAGCTCTTCTAACCAAGGATATTCTTGTAAAATAGGATGCTGATGATCTGCTAAATATTCTCTAAATTGCAGAGAAATATCATTATATAAAGGTGACTGACATTTTGCTTTTTGGAAAAACGCTTGCAATAACGATTGCCACTGAGCTTCGGGTAAAATAGAACGAGCCACTGGATAAACCAAATTTATAAATGAGCAAACATTATTGAAGAGCAAATCTCGATAGATCTGCATTCGTTCAAGAGGAAATGTTGGTATTTGCTCTATATCTGGCTCACGAATCCAACGACAAAACTGCTGCTGAGTCATTTGGAACGTGCTTTTCTTTACCGTCATAACCTCGCTCCTGCTGTTGAATTTTTCTGATAGTGGCAAGTTCATATTCTAACTGTTGCCATGATGGAATATTAAAATCCCTTTCAAGCAAAGTCGGCTTTACTCCGCAAACTTGATACGTGTATTGTAATAATTCCCAAACAGGATCACAGATTTCTGCTCCGTGGGTATCTATCAACAAGTTTTCACTTATTTGTTCATGACCCGCGATATGTAAATAACGAATCCGCTCTTTAGGCATAGCTTGAATAAATGCATATCCATCACTCCCATGATTCATACTATTCACATAGACATTATTTACATCGAGAAGTAATTCACAGTCTGCCTGTTCAATCACTTCTCGTACAAATTCAGCTTCCGTCATTTCTGCGTTTGGCATCAGATAAGTTGAAACATTCTCAATCACCAATCGCTGCCCTAAAATATCTTGAACACGCAAAATACGCTCAGCCACGTATTTGACAGCCGCTTCGGTCATTGGAATCGGAAGCAAATCATATAAGTAACCACCATCATGGGTATAACTTAAATGTTCTGAATAAATGGGAACTTGATATTGCTGTAAGAATATTTTGACCTGTTTGATAAATTCAATATTGAGTGGATGAGGACCACCAATAGACAAGGAAAGTCCATGGCATAATAAAGGGGCTTTCTCAACACATTGTGCCAATAACTTCGCATGTCGACCACCAAAGCCCATCCAGTTTTCGGGAGCAATCTCAATAAAATCAGGATGAGTTTCTGCTCTTAAAAACGTATCGATAAAGTCACGCCTTAAGCCTAGACCAACTCCAGCCAGTGGAACCATGTTGCTCTTCCTTATTGAAATGATGTCGACAAGTTAAGCTTGATCGACATCATTCATTACGATATTGATTACTTGGCGCCACATTTCCCATCAGCGACTTTTTTGTCTGCTCCACATTTTGCATCAGTCGCTTTTTTTGCTGCTCCACATTTACCCTCTGCTGCTTTTTTCTCAGCACCGCATTTTGCTTCTGCAGACTTCTGTTGTTTCTTAGCCTTATTTGCACCACACTTGGCTTCACCACATTTGCCATCTGTTGCTTTGGTGGCATGCGCTTCAGTTGTTGTTGTCGTAGCTGCAGCAGACACCTGTGTTGCACTCACTACAGATAGAGCCAATAATGCTGCAACTGATGTCATTGAGTTTAACTTATTCATTTTTCTATTCCTTTTAAGGTCATTTCGAGATTTGTACTGAGGTACATATTGTTAGACGGACTAAATCACGATTTATTACAGTTCAAATAAAAAAAATTTATGTAAGAAACTGGACATTCACCCGACTAATAACTATTCAATAGCAACTCGCGTGAAATTATCATGAAGAAGATCATTTATTCCTTCGCACAACATTATCAAAAAATATGTACAGCAATAAAACATTTCGATGGAATTGCTGCACTTGCGCTCAGACTCTTTTTAGTCCCTATATTCTGGATGGCTGGCACAAATAAGCTGATGCATTTTCAAGATACCGTAGCGTGGTTTGGCAATAGTGATTGGGGATTAGGCTTACCATTCCCAACCCTCATGGCTGCATTAGCAACATCAACTGAACTCGTTGGCGCAGTTTTATTAGGGTTGGGTCTAATGACACGTCTGATCAGTATTCCACTCATCATAACGATGGTCGTTGCGATTGTAACGGTACACCTTCCCAATGGTTGGCAAGCAATTGCTGATCCAAATGCACCATTTGCAAATGCACAAGTCCTCGCTTCGGCTGAAAAATTAGAAAAAGCACGTGAAATTTTAGAAAATTATGGAAACTATGATTGGCTGACCTCAAGCGGATCATTTGTGATTCTAAATAATGGAATTGAATTTGCAGTGACCTATTTGGTGATGCTGTTGGCTTTGATTGTCTTGGGTGGTGGACGCTATACCAGTCTGGATTATTGGGTGAGCTATTATTTAGATAAAAAGTATACCAACATACGATTTCATCAATAATTCAAAAATAGCTTCAGAACATAATATGTCGATGCCATCACAAAAAATTCACTTCCCAATCAGTATAAATAGTACTGTCTTATATTGATCTCTCTTCACTGCAGAAAACGATAAGACTAATAAAAATTAACCAAAAGAATCAAAACCTGAGACCATCATGGTCAAGGAGATACAAAATGGACTCTCGTCTACTTATTGCAATCATGCTAAGTAGTTTTAGTGTAACAACATTTGCTTCAAGCCATCGCGAAGCTCCCTCAATCACTAAAATGCCCAAGGTGGATGCTACTGATTTTTATATGTTTAAAAGTTATGAATCTAGCCGCAGTAATTTTGTAACGCTACTTGCTAACTATCAACCTCTACAAGATGCTTATGGCGGTCCCAATTACTTTTCTCTAGATCCCAAAGCACTTTATGAAATCCACATCGATAATAATGGTGATGCGCAAGAAGATATTACCTTCCAGTTTAAATTTAATCAGGAGTTAAAAGACCTACAAGTACCCGTTGGCGGAAAAAATATTTCTGTTCCTTTGTCCAACATCGGTAAAATCACAAACGATAGTAGTTCAGCACAAAATACAGCTGAAACATTTACAGTTACCATGATTAAAGGTGATCGACGTAAAGGTGAGAGAAGTGTTCTAGGTACGTTTAAAAAACCCTTCGATAATGTTGGCAACAAATCTATTCCCAACTATCAATCATATGCTGATAGTTTTGTCCAAAATGTGAATTTTGGCAGTTGTGGCATTGGTAAAGTTTTTGTGGGCCAGCGCCAAGATCCTTTCGCAGTCAATCTCGGTGAAGTATTTGATCTAGTGAATATTAAAATCCCTGCTACTCAACTTGCACCATCTGGAGTAAATGCTGAAGATCAAGGCTTAAATACAATTGCAGACAAAAATGTCACTACAATTGCTTTGGAAGTTCCCCAATCCTGTTTAGTGTCTACAAATGAAAATGTCATTGGTGGCTGGACAACAGCTAGCTTACCCCAAGCCACCTTACTCAATCCTAATCCTGACAGCAATTTAAACAGCGCCACGAAAGTAGGAGGTGCTTGGACTCAAGTTTCACGTTTAGGTATGCCACTCGTTAATGAAGTCGTGATTGGTTTAAAAGATAAAGATAAATTCAATGCGAGCAAACCCCTAAATGATGGGCAATTTGCAGACTACGTCACCAACCCTGCCCTACCAACTCTCATCGAAGTTTTATTTAAAGATGCCACAGGTGGAGCCGTTGTTGCACCAACAAACTTTCCACGCACTGATTTAGTTAATGCTTTTCTGTTAGGTATTCCAGGATTGAATCAACCCAAAAGTGTCAAAGCATCTGAAATGCTCCGCTTAAATACGGCAATTGCTCCAGCAGCCAAAGACAAACAAAACCGTTTAGGTGTGATTGGTGGAGATACTGCTGGCTTTCCGAATGGACGTCGTCCCGGTGATGATGTCGTTGATATCGAACTCCGCGTTGCAATGGGCTTACTGTGTACGATTGATGGTGTAAATACTGCGGTTGGCTGTAAAGCGAGTGATGCGAAAGCAGGAGGAATAGGCTTTACTGATGGAGCTCTACAATCACCTCAACAATTCGGTACTGCTTTCCCATACTTAAACACTCCAGTAGCAGGCTCTCCATCTAATACAGCTAGCAAATAATTAGGAGTAGTCACCATGAGAAAATTAATTTTGCTGTTCATGGTTGGTATTGGATTAAGTGGATGCGGTGGTAATGACAATAATTCAAAACCGAATAATAACAACCAATCTCAAAATGATCCCGTTCTTAAAGAAACGTTGTCATTAACCAATCAACCTCAAAGTAACTACGAACAGTCTGAACCTAAAAGTCTTACTGAGATTTCAGAATCTACTATAGATAACAAATCAGAACCAGTTGCAGTGAAATTTTAAGAAAAAAGCTCTTAGTTTAATCATTTACTCTAAGAGCTTTTTGGGAGTTTTAAATGTTAATCCGCCAGTTAACTGTTTCAATTGTAGTATCACTCTACTTAAGCACAGCTTCAGCTCACCCAAAACATCATCATGAAGAATCTTCATCGAGTTCTGAACATCCAAATTATTCAGCAATGTTAAAAAACAATCATAATGATGAACTTAGAAATCAAATCGTTAATGTCTTACTTGAAAAAGCGTATTCAAAAGGCGATGGTGAGTTTTTAGAACAAGCTGAAGATTTAATGAAATCAAGCTTCAACTCATCAGACACCGAAAATAAATTGTTAGAAACTCGACTCGCTCAAGCAAATCATAATTTCAGTAAAGCAGAAACAATACTTAATGACGTTTTAAAAAAAGACTCTAAAAATTATGATGCAATTTTACAACTCGCAAATATATATAGATTACAAGGTCAATTTAATCAGTCACTTAAATTATGCGATCAATTAGATCAACAGAGTGTGAAACTTTATCAAGTTGGGTGTGTTTTGCAAGTGGATGCAATGACAAAAAATATTTCTGAAATAAAACCTAGAACAAATGAACTTCTTCAAATGGCCACAAGGCTAAATAAAAATGATCAGCAATGGCTAGGTAATATTATGCTGGAAATAGCGACCAGATTTAATGATCCAACTCTTGCGAGCCAATCTATTCCATTACTTAATGTAGATAATTTACCCAACGCTCTTGCTAAATCCAATTGGTATATTTCTCAACAAGAATATTCAAATGCAATCAAAATTCTCACCCCATATCGTTATCATGATGGCGCGTTATATCGAATTATTTTAAGCAAACAGAAACTAAACGATCCTCTTGCAGAAAAAGACCTAAATGAACTAACCCAAAGAGTACAAAACCTACTCGACCATAAAGATCACATCCATCTCAGAGAACAAGCTCAATTCCTATGGGTTTCAAAAAAATATGATGATGGTTTACGCATAGCTGCCAAAAACTGGAATATGCAAAGAGAAAATGATGATTTTGAGGTCTATGCTGCCCTTGCACTTGATAGTAAGAATCGTGAAAGCACAGAAAAATTATTAAATTGGAGTAATGAGACTGGCTATCAAAACCCGACCTACATTCAAAAACTGAAACAAATGTTAAAGCAACTATAAGTCTAAATTCGATGAACAACTGAAAACATGAGCTTAATAGTGACTTCATGGTTAAGAAATCAAGATAATTTATAAAATAGATGGAATAAAAATGAAAAAAAGACTTTTGTATTGTTTGTTGATAGGAAGTAGCCATTTCTATTTAGGTCAGATAACCCATGCGGGAGGCGAACTTACAACAACACTCCCTACAATTAAAATAACAGCATCATCAAATTCTGATAGTGCATTTGGAGTCGCATTTACTTCATCTCAAGGAACAATATCAAAAGAACAAATTGAAACTCGACCTTTATCACGTCCAGCAGAAGTTCTAGAGACTATTCCTGGGGTCATTGTGACTCAACACAGTGGCAGTGGTAAGGCAAATCAATATTTTCTGAGAGGTTTTAACTTAGATCATGGAACTGACTTTGCAACATCATTTGATGAACAGCCAATTAACATGGTGAGTCATGCTCATGGTCAAGGTTACACAGACTTAAATTTTCTAATCCCCGAACTGATTGAATCGATTCAATATCACAAAGGAGCAGTATCGATTGATGATGGTGATTTTGCATCAGCAGGCACAGCAAAAATTTCGAGTATCCATTCTCTAGATAATCCTTATGCACAAATAACGTTAGGTAATCACAATTTACTTAGATTTTTAGCCGTTGGAAACTTAGTTCTTAATGACGGGGAATTAATCGGTGCAGTTGAAAACATCAACAGTGACGGACCTTGGGTTAATCCTGAAAATCTTTCAAAACAAAATCTATTCTTAAAATATTTCACTGGTGACCATGATAAAAATCAAGCAATCAGCTTCCAACATTATCAAGCACGATGGGATGCCACTGATCAAATTCCAGAGCGACTGATTGAAAGCGGTGAACTTAATCGCTTTGATAGCTTAAATAACAGTGATGGTGGTAAGTCTGCTCGGACTGCTATTTGGTATAATGCTAAAAATTATGAGAAAACGAAATACTCAACAATCTCCTCTTATGCCGTATATAATAAACTGAATCTATTTTCTGACTTTAGTTATTTTTTAAATGATCCAGTCCATGGAGACCAGTTTGAGCAGGCTGAAGAACGGACAACACTTGGATTTAAATTTCAAAAAGGTTTATTAAGTGAATGGTCAAGCAAAGAGCTTTTAAACTCGTTTGGATCATCTCTTAGGTATGATTATATTAACAACTTAGGTCTTTACCAGACACAAAATCGGCAGCGTTTCAACACGATAAGAAATGATGATGTTAATCAATGGTCTCTCGGTCTATGGGGACAAAATCAAACGACATGGCAACCTTGGCTAAAAACCATTTTAGGCGTTCGTGGTGATTTTTATTCTTTTGATGTAAATTCTGATCAAGAAGAAAATAGTGGTCATAAAACTGATCATATTTTCAGCCCTAAAATGAGCATAATTTTAGGTCCGTGGGAGAATATTGAGTATTACATTAATTATGCATATGGCTTTCATAGCAATGATGCAAGAGGAACTACAACTCACTTAAACATTGACCCTCGTGATAGTAACTATTTGAAACCTACTCTTCCCGTTTCCCCATTAGTAAGAATAATAAACTCAGAACTAGGATTAAGAGCAAAAATTATACCAGAACTCACTTCAACAATAGCTCTGTGGCAACTTGATTCAGATTCAGAACTGGTATTCATCGGCGATGCTGGTACGACTGAAGCAAGTCGGCCAAGTAAAAGACAAGGTATCGAAATTTCACAATTCTATCAACCAACAGATGCTTGGATTATCGATCTAGATCTGGCTTGGTCAAAAGCAAGATTTAAAAATGAAATTTCGGAAGGAAATCATATTCCTGGGGCAATAGAAAAGACTATAGCTGCTGGATTTACTTATAAACTGAATGACCAAATTAATTTTGGAGGACGTTTACGTTACTTTGGTTCTCGCCCTTTGATTGAGGATAACTCAGTTCGTTCCGATTCATCAACTTTAGTTAACTTACAAGGCAACTATCAATTTAATAAAAACTTTCTAGCACAAGTTGAACTCTTTAATGTATTCGATCAAAAAACGAATGATATCGAATACTACTATGCATCATGTGCTCCTCAAGATCTCAGTGAGCCTACATGCTCACCTAACTCATCAGAACGTGAAGGAATTTATGATAGGCATATTCATCCTACTGAAGGAAGAAATTTAAAAGTCACATTACGCTACATTTTCTAAACAGATATTAAAAGCCTAAAAGGGGAAATGCTATGTGGATTCAAAAAAAAACTCCAATTGCACATAGCGCCTTGATTTTTAGTTTTATTTTTCATATTTTAATTTTTATATTCATTTTTAATTTTGAAATAGAACACCAGCATAATTCAGATTATAAAATGGAGGTAATATTAGTTTCCACTCCAACTACACTCACAAAGCCAAAAAATAATATGCACTCAACTAAAATAGAGCAATCGGCCATACAAACTAAGTCGAATGAAACTAAGAATGAAGAGAGAGTTATGCAAGATAATGTACCTGACTTCTTTGAATTAGAAAAAAGTAGACCATTGAGTGAAAGTGTTTATAATCCATTACTTGATGCTAAAAACCGAGCAAAAAAAGCAATTGCTGATGCTAAACTTATTGCTAATACTCATAAGAAAAGTATAAAAAAATTGGATGAAAAACCAATTGATCAGATGGAAGAACAATATACTAGTGATATATTAACACCAGACAATCTAAATCATTTGTATAAAATTGAAATTATTAATGATTCAGAAAAATTGGAAAGATTCTCTAATATTATAGAACAAGCTTCAAATTATATTCCAACTCCCGAAGAGCAAAACCAAATAAATCAATTCAAAGAACAAACCAATATAGGACTGAATAATGAGGTTTTATTAGAAAAATTAAATTCAAAAATTTTATTGAAATTTACTATCGACCCTCAGAATTTAATTATTCTAATTGAAATTAAACCAATGTCCATTGAAGTAGAAAGAGCGTTAAATCAATTAATCAAACAACTTAATTTCGATTTAATATTTATTAATTCCGACTTAAGTTATACGCCCTACTCATTTTCATTTGAATTTAATACTGAACTTTATTGAATAAAATCCAAAACATAAATTTTAACTTTATTAGATAGTCATTATACCACCTTCCTCTATTTCATATAGTAGCAACTAAATAAATATATCAAAAATAGAATATATTTGGCACATTATGTAAGTTCAAAATCTATCTAGAGAATGCCAACTGCCCAAAATTGATATGATCAGATAAATGTACTGATTTTATTTTTATGGTAATATTACGTGCTATCAGAAATTTCGTAATTAGAAGTAGAAAATAGCGTTTCGTCTTTACACGCTCACTTCTTCTAAATATTTATCAAAGGCATTTCAAGTACATTAGAGCTATCATCATCTGCCTCATCAAGTATTTGGATTTTTTGAATGTGAACTTCTCTTTTTAAGCCCATTTTTTGCCATTTTAACTGCTTAACTCATCTAAACATGGATTTAAATAGATCCACATAGATTGCTTTACACTGAACAAAGGTATGATTTTTAATGACTATTAACAAAAACATTGAAAACACTCAATCTCCGCGAATCAGTGTTGCACCGATGATGGATTGGACAAGTAAAATTTTATTTGTAATTTAAATCAAAAACTTACTTAAAATTTTAAAAATTTTAGGCGTAAAATAGGCGCAAATAACGTCCACATTTTGTCCAATTTTGCTGTTCTATTATTTTAATTTTGTTTGATTGTTATTTAACCAAAAAGGCTTTAATTTACTATATTCCTGAGAGTTCATATAAGAAATCTGAAACTTTCTGTGCAAGAATTTCATGATCATCCTGACTTTAAACAATATCCACCATTAAATCATCAAGCCCTGTATTATCTTGAATACTAACGCCTTGAATTTCAAGAAAAGTAAGCATAACGGCAAGACCTGTCCGTTTATTACCATCTACAAATGCATGTCCTTTTGATATCGCAATACCGTACCAAGCAGCTATTTCATAAAGATCATCGACCTGATTGTAATACATTTGTTGATCAATTCTACTTAACACACTTTCGGTGGTGTTTCAAAAAGTATGCTGATCATATTTCACTCAGAACACAAATATCAAAGAGCGTTGAAAATACAGTGAATTTAGCTTAATTATTTTTAATTTTTCTATTGACAGATTTAATGAGCATACAATTTAGAACAGTACCCACACTTTCTAATTTATCAAGATGACACCCCTCTCGACCAACTCCTGTTTGTCTCAAAATTTCATCATGAACAGCAATTACAAATGTAGAATTGATGGTACTCATTTATAAGCTAACTCTTGAATTTCTTTCTTATGCTGTTGAATGACACGTTTTGCACTATGCATTACAACACGCTTTGTTGCCTCGTTGTCATCAAAAGGAATTGATAATGGTTGACCAGCCATCGCTGAACGTGGCTTTCTATTTTCAATTTTAAAATCACTTAAACGTTTAGTCATAGTCCTCTTCCTATCAGGTGTTTCTATATACATTCATTTTAACATTGAATAGACTAACCGACACTCATTTCACAAAGTCTTGGTAATCTAACTCAAACAAATCAAGCATCTTTTTCTCATGATCTAGGATTTGTTCTTTTTTCCAAACTTTTTCTTCTTCAAGCGTTTGAATCATCAAATACAATTTAAGGGTATCAATTTTACCCTTCCTTATCTCAGGCATAAAATAATCACGTTTAGCACTTGGCAAGCGATTCCCTATGCTTGAATTTTTACTTGAACTAATGAGACACAAGTTCCCAAAGCGATGTAAATTTTCATGATCTAATTTATCACGCTCTCCCTCTATCTGTTGTGCATAAAAATGCTCAACCGAACTCCGTTGCGTAAATTTAAAGTTTTTGATTACCTTATCATTGCTATTTTCCGCATCACAATAAATCAAGAAATCCAAATAGTTAAAGACAAAATTATTTTCAATATTGCCAAAACTTATTTTTCGCATTAATTGATTGATTTTTAAATCATCGATTGCGGAAGTGCCATAAAGCAAATCAAAATAATCAATCTGTTCTGAACTTAAATATCTCTGAAAAATAAACTTTCTCGCTAAATGTTGTAATGCATTAAAATAGTCAGACTCAGTGCGATCAGTATTATGATAAAGCCAATACAGTGCACCATTTAACCAATATTTATAAGACAAGGTGGGAGTGGATACATGAAATGCTGTCATCAATAGTAGAATTCTTTGAGCAATATCCGTGCTATTTCCATCAAAAGTATTCACATACGAACTATTTTTTTCATATAGTTTAAGTCTCTTTATACTCCAATCATCGTTATCCGTAGAATAATCCCGTTTAATAATATATTGATCAAATAGAAATTTACACTTAAGTAGCGTAAAAATAAAACCTTTTACATTCTCAATTATCCTTTCATGCTCTTGGTTTTCCTGCCCTTTTAACAGAATATATTTTTGAAATTGATCAATCAGTTGCTTATCATCTAGTGCTACTTTTTCATCACCATTCCTTTGACTTATCCAAATTTGTAAAACCTGCAATAAAAAATTCGGAAAATTAATAATGCTATTGAATCGTTCAGGCTTTTCTTCTTTAGTATCTTTATTTTTAATACGCACAGGCACTTTTTTTAACATTTCAGAAATAGATTGAAAATTGCTTTTCGAACTTGTTTGTTCTTGTGATTCTACATTTCTTCTAAAAATTTCGAGCAAGCTAGAAGCGTTTTCAGGAACAAAATCCCCCCAATCCTTTCCAAAAATCACATCACGCTGTGTTGTGGAAAAACCATATTGAACGTAACGCTCCATATTGGCAGTCGCGTTCCAAATACTCGTAAATAGTGTCATGCTTGATGTTTTATCTGCTTCATCTTTGATTTGATTCAATACGCTCATCAATTTCGCTTTTAAAATTTCATGCTTTTCTAATTGTTCACCACGGTTATTCATAACCTCAAAATAATGATTGAGATCAGTATCTTTCGGAACTAAAACTTGTGCGATGACTACATTTTCAAATAAATATTTGCAAAAACCACTCAAACCGCCTTGATTGATCATTTTTTCGATTGCTCGTTGCAGCAACTCAAACCCCTGAACTAAATCGGCGTTATATTCGGATAATTTTAAATGTTGTAGATGATCGCCTCTAAGTAAAGCCTGAAAGGTTAAAGAAGACTTTGGACGACTTTCAAAGTCAAGATTGAATTGATTAAACCAAGACATATCAAGAACAATTTTTTCTTCTTTGGATAATCGCTTCAGGCAAATCGCTAACAAGGTTAAAGTGGTAAATCGTTGCTGACCATCGATAATTTCATAAGTGCCATCGCTACGCTCAAAAACAACCAACGTTCCAATATAATATTTTTTACTTCCTTGAGTCTGCCCTTGATTTAACTGATCAGGTTGCTTTTGATAATCTTGAATATCCAAAATTAACTGATCAATTTCTTTCTCACCCCAAGCATAATTACGCTGATACATCGGGATAATATAAGTCTGTTTATTCTCGAACAGGGCTTGAACCTTAAGCGCTTGGATTGACTCTGCTTTCATTCTGATGTTCCTGTTAGAGATAATTTAGTTCTTTAAATAAAGTGATCAAAGGCTCAACTTTAGTGCCTTCCTGTTTATCGACTATCGGGAGTGACCATCCGATTAGTTCACTTGGTGATTGAGCATATTTCAGTAAACTGAATATGTTCTTTTCTAAGACATAATTATCTATCGTTGCTAATTGCACCGAATATTGACTAATACGACAGCGATATGCCCAAATAAAAATCTTTTCAATCGCTTCTGATAACCGATCTATAGCAAATTTATCGATATAAAAAATCAATGCAGAATCAAACAAGGTTCGCACATAACGATCCCCATCCCTATTTCTTGCATCATATGAATTCAATATTTTGATAATTCTATTTGCTCGATCCTGTAGTGCCGCACCAAATATATAGACCTTCTCAGACTGTTCTTGATGATCCACCACTTTACTAATCTGTTTTTCATAGTGCTCAACCATTTCAAAAAATCGACGACCATTAATGATCATTTGATCAAGCTGAAATGGGAAACTCATTTCTTGTCGATCTATTTGCCGTTGATATTGTGCGTTATAGTCATCAATAAAATAATGCGCTATGCGTAATGGTTCTAAATATGGATGATGGTCTGATTGCCCAAGATGAATACCTTTAAAAAGATGCACATGATCTTTATTGAAAAATCTTGCGGACTTTCCTCTTGACCAAAGACGAATACGGAATAGATAGTTCGAAAATAACTTTGCCAAATGAGCCGAGTCTAAACTTTCCCAATGAGCAACAGTTTGGGCTTTTAAATGTTGCTCCTGTGCAAAAAATTCTCGTAGATGATAAGCTTTTAAAAGATCATGCGGTTCTAAATCACGGCCACGTGCATTTTGTGAATCAAAAAACTGAAATGCCTCTGAAATATCATCTAAAATAAAAACCGCAACCTGACAATTATTGAGTAAAAAATCAATATCTTGTTCCGAAAAGTTTACCGAAACGATCCGTTTAGCGGCATTAAAGTTCTGATAAATATTGTAATGGCTAATATCACTATTAAATTCTTGCACATCCATAAAGACATTAATTTGATTCGATATTTCATTCAAAACTGTTTTCAGATCCTCTCGTTCTAAATCTAATTCTTGCTTCTGAATAACCGCCCAAACAAGGAGTATTAAAGTTAAAGTTCGTTGTTGTCCATCCACAATATTTATATTTTTAAGGCTCGTATTATTTTTATCACGGTGTAATACGATAGTACCCAATCGATATGCAGATTTATCTTTATGTTCCTGTATATCATTGACGAGGACATTTAAATTTTTTTCTGTCCATTTGTAAGGACGCTGATAATCAGGAATTCTGAGTTGATCTAAAATTAAGAGTAATTCTTTTACTGACCAAATCCCTGTCTTAAATTGATCAACTTGATGCTGAGCCATAAAAAATTATCCTAAAAATAAAATTTTTAATTGTTAAAGTTGTTATCTCATACCTTGATGCAATTTATAGCCATACCCATAATCTAGAACAAAAGTTTTTGTAGATTCACAAATACTTGCTTCAATTAACTGGTTAAGTAGTTGTTCTGCATGAGAATACCCAATTAAAAAATGGCGTTGTAAACTCGATACAGAAACGACACCCACTTGCTCTGTGAATAATTTGGCACGTTCAAAGAGATCATCTGATTGCATAATTTCCCCATTCTCAATGAATTAAATTTTTGCTCGTACTAAGACCATGCTGACATTGTCATACGCCTGTTTTGAATTTAATGACGCTTTCATATTGAGTAACCATGTTCGAAGCTCCACATCTGCTTTTAAAGGAAGCCATTCCCCACACTCCATCACATCATGCACACCATCTGTACAAACCAATAAGGCGTCATTCTCAGTCAAATATTCTTCTGTTCTTGTAAAATCCATCACTTCATGCAAGAGATCAGCACAAAAGTATTGTAATAATGCACCATAAATACTGGCGTAGTTTTCTCCTGCTCTTAGCTCGCCACTTTCTCTTAACTGTTCAAGATAATTGTGATCTCTGGTCAGACAATGCCACTTTTGATCATGTTGGCTAAACAAATAAACTCGACTATCGCCAAGATGTTGAATGGTCACAAAACCTTGATCGCCATCATTTTGAATGAATGCGAGTGTTGAACTTGCGCCAAAACTTTTTTTCTGATGTGCTAATTGATCAACAAGATACTGCTGAATGGTAAATGCTTGACAAGGTTCTATCTTTTTATTTTGCATTAAAGCTTTTAAGACCGTATAGGATGCTTGCTCAGCTGCTGGACTATTGCTAATCCCATCCGCTACAGCAACACACCACTGTTCTTTTTCAGAATGGCTATATAGTTTAGTGATGAGTCCATTATGTTGAATAACTTTATTTTCAATCAATATGGCATCTTGTTGGTACTTTGACCTTGCCTTCCATGTTAGACCTTGCATTTCAAAAGTACTTATCACATCGATCTCTCACTTGGCAGTGATTTCATTTTTACCAAATTCCAACAACACAATCAAGAAAAATTTAACACAACTTATTGATTAATAGAAAATTATTTATTTAAAAACTTACTTTACGCTTTTTAATTCTTATTCATGTCTAACTATTTAAGCAAAAATGTAACAAAATATTTTTCATACTAAATCATGATTTAAGACGATACCTTTGCTTAGGGCTTTTCGGCTTATCTGGAATAGTATGCTCAATCAAATCTGCTTCTATGGCAGGATTCAAGTAATTCTTTTGGAACGTTGCTCGATGAGTTAATCCAATCAATTGCATCAATTCAGCCAAAGTATATTCTTCTTGCTTCATTGCCGAAATTAAACGCTGAACTTGGTCGCTCACTTGAGCGGTAGCATGATCGCTATCTTGAGCGGTAACATGATCGCTATCTTGAGCGGTTTCATTTGAACTGAGGATTGCATCTAGAATCATCTGCAAAATGAATTCAATAAATGGTGCTGAATCAGTACGATCTGTACTTGCTTGTAATGCCTCATAATAGGCTTTTTGATTTTGATAGATTAGACTTTCAACTGGAATGTTTGCAAAGATTGGATTCCATCTACTCAAAATTAACGTTTGCCAAAGCCTTCCCATTCTTCCATTACCATCTGCAAATGAATGAATAAATTCAAACTCATAATGAAATACTGAACTTTGAATCAGTGGGTGTACTTCACTGTCATTCAACCAATCGAGTAAATCAACCATCAGTCGATTGATCTGATTGGCAGGTGGAGTCATATGCATACCCGATCACCTGACATCACACCGACACCACCATGGCGATATTGACCGACTTCATCAATCAAGCCTGTCATTAAAATTTGGTGTGCTTGTAATAAGTCTACTTCTTGGCTTGGCTGCCATTGCTGAAATGCTTCATAAGCTTTAATGGCATTACGCACTTCTTGCACTTCTTTCGGAGGTGCAATTGAGGTGCAATTACAGTCTTACCATTTAGGATCGCCGTGATCTGTTCTGTACTTAAAGTGTTTCCTTCAATCGCAAGAGACCCTTGAATGGTACGAATACGATTGGCTTTCCTTAACTTCAGACTATCCTGAATTTCCTCTAAAACAGTCAAGCGCCCTATATTCTCACTGATCTGCGCAATCAGATGAATGATTTTAGAGGTGATGGTATAAGGTGGTTGATATTTCATTTTAAATTTTGCCCCCTACCCCTTTAAACTTTTCAACCAATGCTGCTATTTTTTGAAAAATGCTTTGCTTCTTTGTCAAATACTGCGGGTTTAATGGACTCATTTTAGGCAGTATTGCATTGAGTTCCGTACCATTTTCACTCGCAAACTCCCGCTTTAACGATGTTGAAATATAACGTCTCGCTGCATCTTCATTCAGTTTCTCATCATCGATCAACTCTTTTACTTCACGCTGTTGCTCTACTTGAGCAAAAGTGAAAAAAGCATCTATCACATTGGCCTTATCACCAATCTGATCTAAATCAGTTTGATTAATAAAATCGACCAACAAACTTTCTTTGGCACGGTTGCCAATGCTGGCACGGATCACGCGACGTACATCTTCAACCAGTGAGGCTTTATCCTTCACTTTTTTATTATTATCAAAAATTAGCTCTAGAATGTAATCTAAATTGATTTCTTGTGATTTGAGCAAGTCCACTTCAAAAACCACATCATTCCAATCAATGCTTGATTTTTCTTTTTGTTCTGCCGACTTCTCCCGACGTATCCAGTCACGGATATCGTTATAAGTAGATCGGTAATCTTGAATTTTTCGCTCAGCAGGCATTTGGATGCTTTGTAGCGCAGTCAGACTCTCATCACTTAAGTAATGCTTATTCTTGAATGCTTCCACTGCCTCAGAGTCATTCATATCCACGGTTTGTAGTTCTTTTAAGCTGGCGTATTCATCATAGTTTTGCAGCACATTTTCGACACGCAAATATTCACCAAAGAGTTTCGCAAAAGCTTTCTTGTCTGATTCTTTGAAAATTGCATCTGGATTTGGAAAGCGCTGCTCTAATTCTGTTACCACATCTACAAAGCCCCGACGTGCTTCACCTGTAACAACATCTGTAAAGCCTTGCATGTATTCCGTGTAACTTTTTTCGAGCACCACGTTTTTAGTATTTGTATCACCAAACAAGGTAATCGCATCAATGGTTGCTTGCTCTAAATCACGGAAGGTAACGATATTGCCAAAGGTTTTAGTCGCATTATAAATACGGTTGGTACGTGAATAAGCCTGCATCAAACCGTGATAACGTAAGTTTTTATCAACAAACAATGTATTCAATGTTGGCGCATCAAAACCAGTTAAGAACATACCGACCACAATGAGCAAGTCAATTTCTTTAGCTTTGACTTGTTTGGCTAGGTCACGATAATAGTTTTGAAAACCCTTACTATCCACATTAAAGTTAGTTTTAAACAAACTGTTATAGTCAGCAATTGCCGCATTTAAAAACTCTTTTGCGCTGCTGTTCATGGCTGAGACATCAAAACTTTCATCTTGAATATCACCTACAGCATCTTGTTCTTCATTGGCTGCAAAGGAAAATATCGTGGCAATTTTTAACGGTTTATCACTATTTTTTTGCAAGTCGTTCAAAGACTCATAATACAGCTTTGCTGCCTCTACACTGCTAACGGCAAACATCGCATTAAAACCTTTACTGCTTGCTTGCAGGCGGTGAGTTTTCTGGCGGAAATTATTCAGGATGTACTGGCTAATCTGACGAATACGATCAGGATGCAATAAGGCTTGTTTGTTTTCCGCTGCTGTGAGCTTTTTCTCATCCTGTTCAGTTTCAATCGCTTTAAATTGTGGACGTACATCGTTGTAATCCACTTTAAACTTCAGCACTTTTTCATCACGGATTGCATCAGTGATGACATAAGCATGTAGTTCACGACCAAACACGCTCGCCGTGGTTTCAGCACTCAGCGCATTTTGCGGAAAAATGGGCGTGCCTGTAAAACCAAACTGATAGTACTTTTTAAACTTCTTTTTCAGATTCTTCTGCGCTTCACCAAACTGGCTACGGTGACATTCATCAAAAATAAACACCACTTGCTTATTATAAATTGGCAAGTCAGCTTCACTTTTCATCAGATTGTTTAGCTTTTGGATGGTAGTGACAATAATTTTATTATCATCTTTATCCAAATTTGCTTTTAAACCTGCGGTACTGTCCGAACCATTGACGCTATCAGGCGAAAAACGTTGGTATTCTTTCATGGTCTGATAATCGAGGTCTTTACGATCTACCACAAAGAATACTTTTTCAATAAAATCCAGCTCAGTCGCCAACCGTGCAGCTTTGAAACTGGTCAAGGTTTTGCCTGAACCTGTGGTATGCCAAATAAAGCCACCACTTTCCTGATTTTGGTTAGAGGGACTGCTCCAGTTTTTGGCCTGATACGAACTTTTGACTTTCCACAAAATGCGTTCAGTTGCAGCAATTTGGTAAGGGCGCATCACCAATAAAGTATTACTGACATCAAACACGGAGTAATGCAACAGCACATTCAGTAAAGTATTTTTTTGAAAGAAAGTCGCAGTAAAATCTTTTAAATCTTTAATCAAACTGTTATCTGCTTTCGCCCAGTTCATAGTGAAATCAAATGTGTTTTTATTACGTGCAGTAGTATTGGCAAAATAACGGCTATCGGTGCCATTGGAAATCACAAACAACTGTAAGTACTTATACAAGGAGTTTTCACTATTAAAGCTTTCCTTACTGTAACGGTGTACCTGATTAAAGGCTTCACGAATGGCAATGCCCCGTTTTTTGAGTTCGATCTGTACTAAGGGTAAGCCATTGACCAAAATGGTGACATCGTAACGGTTTGCATGACTGCCTTTTTGTTCAAACTGTTTAATCACCTGTACTTTATTACGGGCAACGTTCTTCTTATCTAAAAGGTAGATGTTTTGAATACGCCCATCATCAAAGACAAAATCATGAATATAATCATCATGAATTTTGCGGGTTTTGTCGACAATACTGTCGCTTAGTCTATCCAAATAGGTTTCAACAAAACGCAACCATTCACCATCTAAAAACTGTACGCTATTCAATACTTGCAGTTGCTCACGTACATTGACCAGCATTGCTTGAGCATTGTTTAAAGCAGGTAGATATTCATAACCTTGATTGACCAAGTCTTGAATCAGCTCTCGCTCTAGATCCCCTTCGCTTTGGTAGCTGTCCACCGCTTGCCATTCTTTGCAATATTTGTCTAAGACAATAAAATTATTGGTTTCGGCAATCGGTTTATAGTTGGTCATGGTTTTGATTCCACAGATTTTTTATCAAGTAAAATGGTTCAAAGTGATTGTTAGTTTTTTTAGATAAAGTTTCGTTTAAATTTTTCATGATTTTCAATATTGCTTTGAATATCATCGTGATTCCAGATTTGCAATTCCCAAGGAAAATAAAAATTACTTCTGTTTTTAAAGTAAATATGTAAACCGCGATAGCCTTCTTTGTCCCGCAAATACCAGTTTTTAAGGTTCAGCTCATCTTGCCAGTCATCCAGCAAATCCATCACGCTGTCAATTTCTTCAGTCGTTAAAATAATCCGTGCACCAAAAATATCATTCAGCCAATTGTTTACAGGGTATTGGTCTTCACGAGCAGAATAGCGCTGGATTTTATCATCAATACTTTCACGGGTTTTGACGCGATAAAAATATTTGATGTCAATATCTGCGGTCATCAAGTAGTCATTAATGCTTTCGTGCAAGGTTAACCGATATTTATAGATATGCGCAGCAGGCACATGTCGAATGGTTTTAGACAAGTTAATTTTCTCAATTTTTCCTTGTTCAAAATAATCCTTGGAAAAATGATGATGCAAGCGATTGATTTCACCGATGAGTTGTTTAACTTGACTAATTTTATCCATGCTTTACTCCGCAGATGTCAATGCACTTGGGCTGATGATTGAGGAAAACTTAACAATAAATCACGATAATACTCGTACTGCTTTTGGCGTAGCTCAATTTCACGTGGTAAGCCTTCGCTGATAGAACTTGTTAATGCATCGAATTTATCAAGGATATCGACAATGCGTGTTTGCTCTCCTACAGGAGGCACAGGAATTAATATTTTCGCCATATCCGTTGCCGATACATCAATCACTTTTGTCCCTTTTGCATATCTCCTTTTTTGCTCCGAAAAGCTAGTTGTTTGGGTGTAATAAGCAAAATATTTTCCTAGAATATAAGGGTTAGGTTTAAATATTGTAGCGTGACCACCTGTTACAGCTTGCTGTTTCCCTAAGTAAACCAGTGCTTTGCCAACATCTTCTAAATTTTCACTAGTATTAGTAATTACAACATCGCCTGTATCTACTTTCTTGAGTTTTTTTGCCGTTTCCAAAGATACAAATGATTTTGTCTTTACTGTCGAAAGCCCATAATAGGTATAAATTTGACCATAATGGATAGCTGGAACGCCTGACTCTGTGAAATCCGCTTTAGGTAAACCATTACCACGAACTAATTCACCCATTTCTGCCAACATTTTCCACTCAACCTCTATCCGCCGTCCGATCTCGTCCGAAGACGAGGATGATTCGCTCATATCAAATGTCAACAATTTATCCCTAAAATATTGATATTGTTGATTTCTTAGTTTAAGCTCCGCAGTCAGCTCCGCAGTCAGCTCCGCAGTCATAGCGGTAAATGCATCCAAAATTCGGACGATTTCAGCTTGAATTTCAAGGGATTTTTTCGGGTTTTCTGGGCATGGGATAGGTACTGGAATTTTATTCAAAATTGATTGAGTCAGACTAGGTCTTCCTGAACCAGTATCTAGAGATAGTAAATCAATGGTTTTAACAAAATAATAAAAATATTTTGGAACAATCACTTGAGTATCAATTTCAGTATAATAAATGGTATCAACGTTCCAAAATGGTGTATCAACGTAAAAAATATTGGTTATAGAGCCTTTCCGTGGAATTAAAACAGTCGGCTTGTTATATGAGTATGTATCGACATATCCCATAATCCCACCTGATCCATAAACAGGAACATCTCCCTCATTTAAGCCTTTCCAATCTTTTCCATGTTTTATTTTTGCAACTGAGTCTAATGGGTGCCATTCTACGACTGCACCATTTAATAGTTTTTCCATAAATTTCATGCTACATCCTTCCCTTCAATCTCCGCTACTATCGCATCAATCTCTTTACGAAGTTGGTCAATTTTAGCCACCGTGGTTTTTAGCTCGGCATTCAGTTGGACAATATCTATCTGTTCACGGGTGTCCTCTGCTTCCACGTAACCACTGACAGACAGGTTGTAGTCGTTGGATTGAATCGTATCGAACGACACAGATTGAGCGAAATGTTCAACATCGGCTTTGCTATCAAACACCTGCATAATCTGTTCAATGTGTGCATCGGTCAAAATATTGTTATTGGTTTCTTTTTTAAATAAGCCACTCGCATCAATAAACTGAGTGGTATTTTCGGTTTTATGCTTAGACAACACCAAAATATTCACAGCAATGGTTGTGCCATAAAACAAGTTCGGTGCAAGTGAAATGACCGTTTCAACATAGTTGTTATCGACCAAATATTGCCGAATTTTCTGCTCTGCACCACCACGATAAAAAATGCCAGGGAAGCAAACAATCGCTGCACGACCTTTAGCAGATAAATAACTTAACGCATGCAACACAAAGGCAAAGTCAGCTTTAGATTTAGGAGCTAGTACACCTGCTGGAGCAAAACGTTCATCATTGATTAAAGTTGGGTCATCCGAACCAATCCATTTCACCGAATACGGTGGATTAGACACAATCGCGTCAAAAGGTTTGTCATCGCCAAAGTGCGGTTCTTTTAAGGTATCGCCTAACTGGATATTAAACTTGTCGTAGTTAATGTTATGCAAAAACATGTTCATACGTGCAAGGTTATAGGTGGTATGATTCAGCTCTTGTCCCCAAAAACCGTCTTCGATAATGTGAGCATCAAAGTGTTTTTTGGCTTGTAAAAGCAAAGAACCCGAACCGCAAGCAGGGTCATAAATTTTATTGACAGTTGTTTGTTTATGCATGGCAAGCTGGGCAATCAACTTGGATACATGCTGCGGAGTGAAAAATTCTCCTCCTGATTTTCCTGCATTGGCAGCATAGTTAGAAATCAGAAACTCATAGGCATCACCAAACAGGTCGATATGACTGCCTTGAAAATCCCCAAAATCTAACCCTGCTACGCCCTTGAGAACAGCAGCCAATCGGATATTTTTATCTTTGACAGTATTACCCAAACGGTTACTAGTGGTATCAAAGTCAGCAAATAGGCCTTTAATATCCTGCTCCGATGGGTAGCCATTGGCTGAACTTTCAATACTAGCGAAGATGGCAGCTAAGTCGGTATTCAGACTCTCGTTATTATTCGCATTTTTAGCAATATTGCCGAACAATTGACTTGGGTAAATAAAGTAACCCTTGGTTTTAATCGCATCATCTTTGATCTCTACCGTAATAACTTGGTCAGAAAGTTCGGCGTATTTGATGCTGTCATCACCACCTTCGATATAACTGGCAAAATTTTCACTAATAAAGCGATAAAACAGCGTACCCAAGACATATTGTTTAAAGTCCCAACCATCAACTGCGCCACGGACATCGTTGGCGATCTGCCAGATTTGGCGTTGCAGTGCTGCGCGTTGTTGGGTACTGGTCATTTACAAATCCTGTAAAAAAAATAAGAATCAAAGTTAAAACGAATATTAACCTATAAGTTAATATTCAAATACAAGATAAATCAACAATTAGACTTGATTATCCACTCATTCATTAAGCCTCGGACAGATATAAAAAATAAAAGGGAACCGAAGCTCCCAAGTTTATCGATTCTGTAATTAAACAGTATCAATTCACCACCCTAACGCTACCTTGCAAACTCTGCTGGATATCCTGCACAAAATCCTGCCCTTGATTAAACTTAGGCTTGGTTTTGGCTTTCGATTTAGGTTGTACTTGTTCGACCTCAGAATTTTCATTCGTATAAAATTCTTCAACTAAATCCAAGCCCTCTTCAGCATTCATCTCAAACTGTGCATTGGCAAAACCCTGCCTTGCAATTTGATCTAGTCCTTCCTGATTAAACCCTGCCTGCTTAATCTGCTGATCCATCTCAAGTGCTGTTTGAATCGCATCCTGTAAATGAGTGCCATCTCTGAGTGTTAAATCCACGTAATAGACAGGGGTGCGATAGCTTTGCGTAGTGGACTTTCCTCTCAATGTCAGTTGTAGAGGTAAGCATGACAGTAAACCATTGGATGATGCATGGTAATAGCTGAGTCGTGCAGCTAAGGTACGGATACTGTTAAAGCCAGTGGTTCTAAAGATAAATGTTCCCAGTTCATCCGACTCATCTAAATTGACATGCAAACGCCCATAAGGCTTACAGTTCCCTCCTTGAGCTAAAGGACATAAATCAGGGGATGGGCAGGAATGTTGTTCTACGCCTTGATTGGTGAGTCGCTGACAGGTTTCACCATTGCCTACACAAACAGGTCGTCCTGTTTGTCGATCAAATAAGGTGTACTCTGCCCTTAGGTTTAGCTCTGGATCATTGAAGATCATCCGTACTGGAATGGTACGGAGTTTTTGATTCGGTGCTTTACTGCGTAATTGCTCATCGAGCGGATGTTTGACCCATCCCTCCTTGCTTTGAATTTGACTGGTAATGGTAAATTGATCGTCCTTTTCAGGCAGACGTTTACCGTTCTTTTCAACGACTTTACCGATACTGATACGTCCAAGGATCGGTGGTGTAATCGCTAAGCCTTTAATCATGTTAGTTTTCCTCTAAATAAAATTTTACTGTTGACCCTTTGTTATGTAAGCAAATACAAAACCGTTTAAAGATCAGATGAAATGCAAAGACCGCCATTATTAGTCCACCGCTCCTTCGGGAGTCGGTGGATCGGGGTGGTTTTTTGCGCTTTTTGGAAGATTGGAAATATCGATGTGATGAATTCAGTCATCGGTATAGATCTGAAAACGTCGCGTCCCTACTTTACTTTGTGGAAACTGTTCAAGCATTTCAGGATGAAGTTTGAGTAAGGCTTTACTGTCTAAACTGATTGAATCTTTGGATTTCTTCCACGTCACTGATCCATTGGCAAAGGTTGCTCGTTCAGCATCCCTCATCAACATCTGGATTTGATGCTTAGTTTCATCAAAGTTGTTTTGATGTTTTTCAATGTGATGCTTTTCTTGGATCAGTTGAGTAAACAATTGATTGGCTTGTTCGTTATGACTCAAGTCTTCAACAGTCAACGGAATATGTTGTGGATAAAGCTGCTGTATGGCTTTAGCTGCCGATTCACTGGCATCGACATCAGGTGGTGTGTCTTTTTCCACACACTCCCAGAAGTAACGTTCTGCATTGATGATATGTTTGATCACAGATTCGGAGCGCGTCACTTTGAAGATTTTGGTTTCATGTCCACAGATCAGCACACAAACATGTGCTGCTTGTTTGCCTGTCACTGCCAATTGATGTTGTACCTGACACAAGACATATAAAGGCACACCATCTCGCCAAAGTTTTGCGCCGTACTCACCTGCTGTTTTGCATTCCAGAATTTGGACTTCATTGCTACCCACAACGGAGTAGTCCAGATTGGCAAGCATAAAATGTTTATCAGGATCTGGATGCTGAAGCACTGCATTGATTCTGCGTACCTTGTTATTGGTATGCATGCTGTAGTACTCAGCGACCAATGGCTCTAGCTGCTTACCCCAATATAGTGGAGCGACACCTGAACTTTCATCTTCAATCGATTGTTTGACTCGCCCTGTCTTGATCATCCAAAGTTCGAGCATCGACATATAGGGATTCAATCCACAGGCTGCTGCACAATCACTACTGCCAATGCCTTGTCGTCTGACTTCAAGCCAGTCAGATTGAGTCATATTTTTGGTATTGACCAAGCGTTTTGCTGTAAACAGCTTTGGGGCAATAAAGGGTTTGCTGGCTTGTTGAATGGATGGGTTTAATATTGCTGTATTCATATCTTGCTTCCTCATTTTTATATGGGTGATGGCAAATAAAGGGCATAAAAAAACCACACCCGAAGATGTGGTTTAATTATTTTTAAAATGTAAATTTATCTTTAGAATCCAAAGGATAAGTCTAACTCTCCATTGAAAAAACTTAACCTTTTACACTATGACACCATGCGTAAAGCCTGTTCTAGTCCACGTTGCTTGATCGCTGCTCCTGCACCAAACCAAGCTGAATCGAGTCGATGATCTGTACTCATTGCACGACGCTCGTGGTCAATAAATTCCGTAATCGAACAGAGTAATCCGTAAGCCGTGTCCTTAGACGATGAAAGTGTTGCACCACGTCCCTGACCGTTAAACATGTCCATTGCTTTAGTCATCGCCTTGGCATTTGGCTCAGCTTTTTCCTTGGCATTTGCCTGTGCTGTCTGAGTTGCAACATCACGGTAGAACTGAATAATATTTTCTTCCTGATCTGCAATGCTCATTGTGGTGTTATTAAATACCGCATCAAAATAGGCTGCGGCTTCAGACTGGGTGACTTTACGCTGACTGAGCTGCTTCATCTCATACATGTGTTCATCCCATGCACGAACTGAAATACCCAATTGCTGTTTGACCTTATCTGCATCAAACTTGGTGCTATGCGGAAC
Source organism: Acinetobacter tjernbergiae DSM 14971 = CIP 107465 (assembly GCF_000374425.1). Taxonomy (GTDB): domain Bacteria; phylum Pseudomonadota; class Gammaproteobacteria; order Pseudomonadales; family Moraxellaceae; genus Acinetobacter; species Acinetobacter tjernbergiae. The sequence continues at coordinate 96,012 of NZ_KB894356.1, forward strand.
TTTCACTACACCTGCACTACTGTTCTGTCCACGTAAAGCAATCGCTAAAGTATTGTTACAGACGACACGGATGGAAGTGAATTGTGCGGTTGTCGCAAGCGTACCGTCACATGCAGTTGCAAGAAGAATATAGCCATTACTGACATCCTTTCCTTTGAGTGCTGAACTTTGCCCTGTCCGTGCCAATGCCCAAAATTTCTTGCCGCCTTTAAGTACTCCTGCGGTTTCCAGCTCAAAGCCTGATTGTTCCGTCAGATCACGATAGAATTCTAAAATCTCTCGGGGTTGGACTTCCTGAAAACGTTGACTGACGACTGACAAGGGCGCATGGGTATCAGAACGGTACAGTACGCGCTGTTCTTCATACGGCATGATGATGCTTTGCCCACGTTCATTCTGTGCCATATAACTGACATTGGATGACTCAATACGCCAGTCCATACCTGCCTGTTGTGCCCAGATTTCAATCGGTTGGTTTTGACTTAGTTGATTCCCTAGTCCATGCCAAGGGGTTTCACCGACATAAGCCATTTGTTCAAGTTGATGTGCCATAGTTTTATTCCTTTTTAAAATAATGTTAAAAATTGGATCTGTTCTTAATTCAGATATTGGATGGGGAACTTTTGGTAGCAGTTATGACAGAAGCACAAGCTTTGCTGCGGAGGTGTGCTTTGCTCTGTAAATGAATTAAACAAACCACCGAGTACAGTTCCTGCAATTCCTCCAACGATGGGAGGAAGGTTCAAAGACTTCGCAACAGTTGTGCCTAAGGCACCTAATGCTGTGGGTGATGCAAGATTTGATAATGTTGAATTTGCTTGTTGTATGTTTGCTTCAACAATCATGATGTCGGTTGAATGACAAAAGGGGCAATTCAAGCTCATGACTCGACTCCTAAATTCAGGGCATAAAAAAACCTGCACGATGGCAGGCTTTAATTTCATATTTTCATGTGTACTCAAAAGAGCTTCATGATTCTCATTAGGATGTTATGGTTTTGATTTTTTTTAGATTTAGATAAATTAATATAGGATGATTAATTAAAGTGTGATAGATGTTTAATATCTTTTTAAAACAAATATTTTGAAGGTTTCATATGGAGTTAAAAGCATTTCAAGTAGAAAACTTTAGATCAATCGACCAAAGCGAATGGATAAATATTGATGATGTCACAGCGCTCATCGGAACTAACGAATCTGGAAAAACAAATTTACTTAGTGCTTTATGGAAACTTAATCCTGTAAGTAATGATGGCAAAATTAATCTTTTATCTGATGCTCCCCGAAAACTTTATAGCCAATTAAGGGCAAGCGATAAATCAACAATTTTTATTCGTTGTAAATTTGAACTTAATGAAAATGAAGTACAGCATATTTCAAAATTAAGAAGAACGCCAATCGAAGGCTTAAAATTTACGACTGTTTGTAGAAAATATAATAGCGGATACACTGTAGATTTTCCTGATGAAAAATTATCCAATCTATCTTCATTAATCTTTCAAAACCTAATCACATCCAAAATAGAAATTATTAAAAATTTACAATTACTTAAAAGTGAAAATGAAGAAAAAAGAGAGAAATTTCTTAATACTTTTGAAATAATTGACTTAGAATTTCAATCTCCAATAGTGGATAAAGCCCGTCTTGAAAAGTGTCTTTCTCTATTAGAGGATATTTTTGATGAAAAAGCTCCAAAAACAAGTGAACTTACAAAAGTCTATAATGATACACATGAATTTATTTCTTCACATTTATCCAATGTCGAAAAACCTACTTCTGAAGAATTACAAAAATCAAGAAACTATATTATTGAACAACTTCCTAATTTTGTTTACTACTCAAACTATGGAAATTTAGATTCTGAAATCTATCTTCCTCACGTTATAGAAAATCTTGAAAGAACAGATTTAGGTGCTAAAGAGTCAGCTAAAGTGAAAACACTTAAGGTGTTATTTGATTACGTAAAATTAGAGCCCAAGGATATTTTAGATCTAGGAAGAACTGAATCTAAAGCAGATATCGATTTATCAACAGATGAGATAGAAATCAAAGCAGCTGAAAAAAAAGAACGTAGCGTCTTATTGCAATCTGCATCCACAGAACTAACTTCAAAATTCAGAGATTGGTGGAAGCAAGGTGAATATAGATTTAGATTCGAAGCAGATGGTAATCATTTCAGAATATGGGTTTCCGATGACAAACGCCCTGAAGATATTGAATTAGAAGGAAGAAGTACGGGATTACAATGGTTTTTGAGCTTTTACTTAACCTTTTTAGTTGAAAGTAAAGATGCCCATAAAAATTCAATATTATTATTGGATGAACCTGGTCTATCCCTTCATCCTTTAGCACAGAAAGATTTATCATTATTTTTTGGTAACTTATCTAAAACTAATCAAATTTTATATACCACGCATTCTCCATTTTTAGTTGATTCCAACCATCTTAATCAGGTAAAAGCCGTGTACATTCAGGACGATGGTACCACAAATATTTCTTCTAATCTTAGAGCAAATGAAGGTAACCCTTCTCAAACAAAATCAATTTATCCAGTACATGCTGCATTGGGTCTAAGCGTGTCAGAAATGTTATTCAATAATTGTACCCCTGTGTTAGTAGAAGGCCCATCAGATCAGATTTATTTATCAGCAATTAAAACATTATTAATTTCTTTTGGAGAGTTAACTCCTAAAAAGGATATCATTTTCATTCCATCTGGAGGAACACGAGGAGTTAAACCCATTGTAAGTCTTTTAACGGGGAAAAATGATGAATTGCCAATTGTTTTATTAGATGGTGATTCTCAAGGTTCAAAAATGGCAGAAGCTCTGAGAAAAGATTTGTACCAAGACACACCTAATTCAATTCTAATAGTTTCAGAAATTATAGGAATGGATCAAGCTGAAATTGAAGATTTAATCCCACCTTCAATAATGAAAAAACTTTCAAGATACCAATTACGTTCCAACAACCCAGATTCCGATTTTGAAGATTGTTATGTTAAAGATTCACCCATTCTTAAACAATTGGAAGAATTTGCTGTTACCAATGAGATTACGCTTGAAAAAGGGTGGAAAGTTGAGTTCGCTAAACTTGTAAAAAATCATTTACTCAAAATTTCACGAGACAAAATTTCTGAGGATACTATTAGTACATGGAAAGCTCTTTTTTCTAAATTAATTTAAACTATCACTTATTTAACTTTCCGTTATTAGCCGAATTTATCACATTAATTCGGCTGTTTTAAATTCCTGAATTGACTAACTGTTACAGTAATTTTATCATTCAACTGCTGACCTACATTGTCAGTCGGTTTTAGCAGACCGTTTCATACAGCGCATCAGGGCATATTCTTCTGAGTATTCCTCACATGCGTAAAACCTTCTCGTCCCCCTTTGCGGTAGAACGGGAGGGGGACGCGTCCGCGCGTGCTGGTTCTGTATGTCCAGTCTGCTAACCCCTTTTCGTTCTGCCACCATTATTTAGCAGTAAGTTGGTAGAGCTTCTTAATACATACAGGAGTAGTCGCCATGACTCAGTTTTATCTATCTTTGTTGTTTTCCCTGAAGCCATTCAGACAACTCCCCTTGCCATAGGCATTCATCACACATTCCATATTTTTGATTGATCTGAAAGCTCAGGCGATGTCAGTTGCTTTGTCCTGTCTGTTATTCAGTCAGATGCTATGGAATAAATAACACTTCAAATATCAAAATAATAATTCGGGGAATCGATGAAAACACTTACTTCGTTTGCACTCATCTCACTTGTCATGATGACAGCAGGCTGTGCCAGTAAAACAGAACGCCAATTTATTAGTGGCTGCAAAACAGGAGGTATTGATGGCAGTACCTGTTCATGCATCTACGACAAACTTGAAAAAAAATATGGTGAGGATGGACTGAAAGAAAATATCTATACCTTGCAACAAACTGAATCCTTCCAGATGGATATGGTCAACGTGTCCTATCAGTGCATGAAGGAGTAGCGATGAGAACACTAGCAGGCATTATCTGCATCATCGCTGTGGTTTGTGTACTGGGTCTGCCCTTCATTGGTTTTATGATCGTGATGGGAATTTTTATTGCATTGGCAAAATTTGCAACTGGGGGAAAGTAAATGAATTCAAATATTAAAACAGGTCTGATTAGCGTCTATCTAGTGATTGGCTTTTTCTTTGCAATCTATCAACACTTTTGGGGGCAGTATAACTACAAGTCTTTTGCCTACAATATTGGACAGGGCTTTGTTTGGCCTGCGGTAATGTTTCCAGTCGTCGGTAAAATTGTAGGGGGTATTCTGATCCTGTTATTTATCTGGTTCGTTGTTATTCGTCCAAAATTATAAGGGAGCGCAATCATGAAATCTCTACTTTCAACCATTGCCCTGTGTTCCCTATTGATGGCATGCAGTCAAGGTAATCAATCTGCAAAGACTGATACTTCGAGTGAGTCTGCCAGTACTGCTGCACAGCATACTAAATCTGAGTCTATTTATGCACCCTACACCGAGGAAGCAGTCAAAGCTAGATTGAATGATATGCAAGCCATTGTAGATTCAGGTCATTTGTATTTGCCTGCTTATGAAAAAGAGGCACAGACCTATCTTGATCATTGGCAAGACCATCCTGATGTTTTAAAAGCCATGATGAACTCCGAGCTTGATCCAAACATTACTCAGGAACTTCCTGATATTCCGCTTGACGAGGAAGAGGCTGCTATTGATGATGTTGCATCAATCAGTGCCCGTGGTCGTATTACCGCTCAGGAGTCTCAATCTGCATTCAATGTGCCTGGTGCAATAGATTACTTTTTGGAAATTCAATCCACCAATGAGCAACCGTTTACCTTACAAAGTTTAAAGATTAACCATGGTCGCTGTGGCTTTAGTACAGGTGATTTTTATAGCAAACTGCCTGTGACTTTGAATTATAGCGGTACAGTAAAATATTTACTGAAATGTAAGGGTGATCAAGTGCTTGAAGCTGAAATCATTACAGATCAAGGGAGTTTAAGTCTTACATTTTGATATCAGTCTGCACGATATAGAGAACACGACAATCTATAGTGTTCTCTATTCTCAATATAATAATGACTTATTTTTAAATGCCTCGACGCCATTCCACATCAAACTGACTGATTCCAAATGACTTCATGTTAGGAGATGTCTTGGCACGTAAACGTTGCTCTACTTTATTCGGATTCACCAAATACATACCTGCTCGAAATGCATTCTCGACTTGTTTTGGCTGATTTCGATGAATCATTCCTATACCAAGTAAATCATTGACCTCAAACTTTTCTTTATTCTCTGTTCGGTTACAGTTGTAATAGCTCCCTTGGTGATTAGTGATGCACTGTTGCCAGTACAGACCTACCTCCTCTCCTAACCATTCATCGCCGTCACGCATATTACCATCATAAATAAGCAATAAATGGCAGTGGTAGCCTTTCTTTACGCCTTGTTCGAAGGCCCAAACACACCCTTGTAAACCACGAAAGCAAGTATCTTTGTTCGACATTCTATTTCGTAGTATTTCCAAAGCCCGATGAACGTCTTCAACATCCCAATTCGATTGATGCTCTTGAAATATTCCCACATCCACTCGTACAAAAAGCAACCTAGAATAATGATTGAGTATTTTATTTAAGTATCCTTCTAATTTGATTTGATTTTTTCGTTCTTGATATTTAAATTTATGAATATCTTGAACAGCACTTTTCATTTCATGCTCAATCATGCCTTGGATATAAAAAATGTGATTGAGTTCAAACCGTAGGATGTCTGCATAAATATGAAAATCTAGTTTTTCCATGATGTAATCCACAAGGATAATCACTCGTTTGAAAACATTGATAATTCTAGAGTAGCTAAGATCGAATCTATAAATCTGCTTAAACAATACTACCGCTTCTAATAATTCTCGTTTGAACTCATTATGATCATCAACGAATTGCTCATGACTGATACTAATTAAAAAATCTTCAATTGAAATAAGAATGGAGGATTCATTGACTAATGGACTATTCTGGGACATTGGTTTTCTCTTGAAATATAAGCTTCATATCTAAGAGTGAGATGTAAAATTTTACTGATCAAGATTCTGTAGCAGGATGTTGTGGTCATCCTGCTCAACTAAATATGCTCATATACTTTGAAACATACTATAGGGATAATTTAGAATGTTTTAACTCATTGTAATTTATATATTGTCTATAGCCCATTTGGGTATGGGCTATACTGAACTAAGTAACTCACTGTACTTAAGCAGCTAGATAAGATATTGTTTATATTATTAATATATATTACTTGTAGTTAATAATATAATTTACCTGTTAAGAGGTCTATCATGTAGTTCCGATAGATTCGTAGATGAGTCCACTAACAACAAGCGATCTATGGGAGTTTTGCTTAGGCTAAAGTTACGCTACTTTTCCTGTTCAGCAATTCAGTTCCTGCTGTATAAAACTGATCCAGCAATCCATATTTTTTCATGTCATCAATACTAGGTTCAGTGAATTTCAGCAAATAGTCCTCGTTTGAATATTCCTCCTCTTTCTCACGAATTGGATGAGGGATATCGATCAGAAAAAACTCATCTTTATTGAGTGTTGAATCGGGCACATAGATACAACTATACATTTTCTGCGACTCGACTTTTGGTATAATTTGAAAAAATTTGCCTGCTACATGACTGAATCTTCGTGTACTTTTTAAAAATGGTAAAATCTGATTTTTAGCAATCAAATTCAAACAAAATAATAAGAATTCTAGGATGAACCGTTGCTCCTGCTTCTCTAGCTTCTGAATCTGTATCTGAATGTCCACATCTGGGTCGTAGTTTTTGATTAAGTCAGGATTTGTAATCAATTCCAAACTGTATTCTTCCTGAAAGACAAAAGGATAAATATCTTTTTCAATTGTAGTTCGATTTAAAATATCCACACCATATAAGAGTGAACCTTGTATGATCTGCTGACGTAAACCTCGCTGATCAAGCAGTTTGCAACACCATGATTCAAAATAACATTGCATCATTGTCAAATTTGAATCCAAATCATTCAATTTGATATGTTGTTTCTTTTTATTGATTGATGCTTGTTTGAACACTTTTGCAAATACTGTCAAATCTCCTTGTTCCTGATGGCATTGTTGTAATTGTAAATAATGAATTAGGCATTCTTTAATGAAACTAGAAATCGACTCCTGAACTTGTGATGAAGACTGGATACGCTCAATCATTATTCCAGTAATAATATTGATTTTATCTGAATCAAGACGCTTAAGAACCAATTTCGTAAGATGATTGAGATCGCGTGAGTTGTCAGAATCCAACGGCTGCACCTGCTCAGAAATTACCGTAAAAATATTAGCAATCATTTTTATTTCAAAATGATGTCTTTCACTGGCTTCCAATATATAAAACCGACCATACCGAGCATGATTGCCCCAAAAGGTATGAGATAAATTCAACACGTAGATTGGCGTTATATTTTTTATAAATTTGTTATTGATCGTCCCATGCACATGTACCCGAAGCAGACCTATCTTTTTCAAAAAGCAGATCGAATCAAATATTGCTTGCTTATTTAACCCTGTTTTAGCAACCAATTGTGTTGTACCTATATTACGTATCACCCCATAAGCATCACATGAGCGGGTAAGATGTAGTAATGTGAGTAATACTCTAAAGTCCAAACTTTGCCATGGTTGTAACTCAAGCATTTTATTAGTCACTTTAACCTGTGATAAGCTGATAAAAATGATCATTAAAAGGTCAAACTGCTTAATCGCCTTCTTAAGGCGGACATATCTATGACGTGATGTTTCATGTTGATTAACTTTATTCAATAACTGATTTAAATAATCTAAATTCAGCTGTATGGTTCTGACTCTTGCTCGCCGACCTGATTCTGGATATGAAAACTCCAATATCCCAAAGCCTGATAACTCCTCCAATACCAATTTTAATTTTTTATGTTGTATACCTATCTTTTTAGACAATTCCAACAATGAATCATTGGTTTTTTGTGCACCAAAGAGACTAATAAATTTAATCAGCACCAGTCTAGCGTAGGAACTTAATCCATGAGGTGATAACTCATTAAAATTAAAAATGAGCTGGTTATGCTCTTCTGTCATTTCATCCATACATTTTTATTCATTCAATATTCCCATCAGTAAATTTTAGAATTATTTTTAGATAGGCACAAATATTTACTATAAAATAATTTTACAACCAATAAACGTTTACTAAATTTATTGGAAAATGTTTATTTTATAATAATTAAAAACTATAATTGCATTAGAATTTCTAACATCATAAAACATCAAAATGGCAAGAAAACAACTGACATTGCAGCAATGGCTTGAGAAAGATCAAACACTAAAATCCTTGTTTCTAGAGCACGAATGTAACAAAGAGCAGGCACTACTACAGATAGCCAAGCTTCCTGATGGACGATTGCAAATTCAGCCCATCGAAACCATGACCCACCCTTTACTCGTAGCAGAAATAACGAATCAATGGGTGCTTTTAATCAATGAAGAATATTTTGTTGATTTGAAAAATAGATTTAGAAATTTCAAGTATTCTAGAAAAAATTACAGCAATGTCAGAAAGCAATTTTATCTAACCTCATATACAGCCAAAAGAATGGAGACATTGACTGAAAAACTCAAACTTAAAACTGAGGCAGAATGTCTAGAATTCCTAATGAATACGTATGAGGCAAAGCAAACGCTCCCACCGCCCTATAAGCAAAAATTATATGAAAAAGACATAATTATTGAGGAATTAAACCAACGCATCAAAGCCCTAGATAAAATGCTTTATATTAAACAGCTTCAGGTACGAAAACAGGATGAGGTCATCCAAAACCATCTCATTAATGAATTAATCAACAGTAAAATTACCATTAATGAATTAACCAATACCCCTCTTCAGGACGCTAGTGAAATTCAGAAATTAAAACTCAAATTTTTAAAGGAAATACAAAAGGATATTCAACTGGAGCAAATCAAATACACATCCCTCAATCAAATTTCATTCGAAACCTTCGGTGATCAATGAAATATGATTATCTTTACTTATATGTACTAACTCAGACCTAATCTGACCGTTACCCATTTTTATTGGTAACAGTTAAATTAAAAATATGCTGATTTTTACTCAACACAATTTCCTCCAATATTTCAGGCTGCCCCCTCAACCAATGGATGATCGTTTCATCCAAATAGGCAGTGTTGTTATATGGCACGTTGTATTCTTGATCCTTCAGCATAACTGAAGGATTTTTAGAGTGAAGGATACTGTCTAGTTTTTTAAGTTCATCTTGAAGTTTTTTTACTTTTTTAGCTTTTACAACTGATGATACTTTTTTACGTTTTATTGAATTATCTGACCGTGGTTCAAACATAAGTGCATCATATTGTTCAAGTTTTTTAAGCTCATCCTGCATACGGGTGATTTCAGACTCAATCCAAATGACATCATATTCCTCAAACTCTTTGAGCAATATAGGAATAATTGAAGTAACAGCCTCATTTGGATTTTCCCATTTACGGCCACGTTGAGCTACCTGCTCACGTAAAACTCTGCATATTATTTCTCGTCTTGGGTACAAGTTTTTTGTATGACTTGCCATCGCTGCTTTTGTTGCTTTAGCTTGCCTTACAAGCGTCGTATTGTAAATTAAATATAACCTCCCCCCCAATACATCGACATACGCCATTAAAATATTTGAGTAACGTTTTTTTTGGAGCGTCTTTTTCAACTGCTCCATATCTTCTCTTAAGCTATTAATCTGCAATAGAAGTTCGAAAACTTGGTCAGGCTTAAAAGGAATTGATTTAATATCACCACTCGCCTCTATCAGACTTAATGCTTGCTCACTGAGTCGAAAATCATTTTCTTTCATTCGGAGCATGATTTTTTCTTTGATTGCTGCATATAATGGATTTCCAAATTCTGCCACCAAATTACACTGATAGTAGTAACAAAAATTCTCAAGAATGTTCTGTTCAAGCAATGCTAAATCTGAAATTACTTTCGAATCCATAATTATTTAATTCCTTATATTACAAAATATTACAACAGGATAATGCTAATATTTTTTTACACATAAGTACTGCTCTACTTTCTAATACTAAGTAAATTTACAGTGAGCACATCAACCGAAATGACAGGAATCAATTCATGAATAGTGCTCTTCAACTTTCCACATCTGACTACTTATTTATGCGCTATCGCAGCACGACAGTAAAACTAGATGATGTAGTCAAGGATTACTACCCTCATCTCAGTAAAGTAAAAATGTTAGAAAAAGCAAGAAATCAGGATTTCCCATTTTCTTGCTTCCGATTAGATAAAAGCCAAAAAGCCCCGTACTTTGTTCATGTAAAGGATCTAGCCAATGTCCTAGATCAACAGTATAAATATGCTGCTCAAGATCATGTTACTCTTCACCAATGAGGGGTAACACTTCATCTAACTCTATTGTCTTTTTCCTTTTTTTCACAGATACATATCTTTCCAAACTCCCCCAAGAATCATGTAGACTCACTTGCTGAATTTGAGGAATTGTAAAACCTTCCTCAGCAAGGCGGGTACAGCCCTCATGCCTTAAATCATGAAAACGTAAATCATCGATTCCCAAGATTTTACAAGCATTTCTAAATTCACTACCAATCGTTTTAGGACTGAGCGGAATGAAAAGATCTTTATCATATCCTCGATTCAGCATACGTTTTCTTACACTCTTCACTTGTATAAGTTCAATCATTTTTCGGCAAGGTTCTAATACATTAAATTCTTTATGATTACCCTTTGAGCCATTCGGATTTTTTAAATCCCGTACTTTCCACACTTCATTATCCTCGTCGTAATCAGCCAATAACATTTCAGTAATTTCTGACTCACGACGACATGAAAATATTGCAAACCACATAATCAAATGCATGGGATAGCTGTAAACAGGTTTTTGCCATTTTCGATAAAAGTATTCTGTCAGTTTTTTTAACTCTGCCGTTGTAGGTAAGCGATCACGCTTACCACTTGAAGATATTTGTCGAGTCTTGCGCAATTGTGCCGTTGCTTTATCAAATCCTGCCAAATCAACATTTACATCCCACATGACTGAGGCATGAGACAATACGCCACGAATATGCAATAACTCATGTTGCAACGTACTTGTCGCTATTGGCTTTAAATCCAGTTTTGCATAACCACCCTTACGCAAAGCAACATGCTCCGAGATATCGGCTGGCCTTATTTTTGTGATAATATATTGCGCTATTGGAAATTTCTGAATTAGGCGAAGACAATAGGTTTTAGTACGACCATACTCATTGCCAACTTCATCAAGATATTTCTCTATGGCATTGGCTAAAGTGATGTTGGTCACATCCGATCTGCCTAATAAAATCTCTGGATTTTCTTCGATTTCCTCTTCACGCATTGCTAACCATTTTTGGGCAAGTCGCATTGAATTAAACGTTTTACTCTCTTTGAAATTTGCAAGGCCTTTACGGCTTATTCTAATTTCAGCACGAAAGCGTATTGTTCCATCCGCCAATTTGCGTTGTGAAATTGTTCCCATAATTTACGCCTTATCTCTTTCTAAAGATCATAATGGCGTAATTTGGTGTAAATTTCAAAATTAATGGTGCGAAATGAGGCGTAAAAAATCGAAATAGATCAAAATCAGCAACACTGTAAAGGTATGTTTTTTAATATGATTACTGAAAAAACCATTGATAACACTAAAGAACCTCGCATCAGTGTTGCCCCGATGATGGATTGGACAACAAAAGACTACCGTTTTTTTGCTCGCCTATTTAATCCCAATGTTGTGTTGTACACCGAAATGGTGACTACAGGTGCGATTATTTATGGTGGTGCAAATCGCCATTTAGATTTTAATCAACAAGAACACCCGATTGTTTTACAGCTAGGTGGCTCAAATCCAGAAGAATTAGCCACCTGTACAAAAATGGCTGAAGACTGGGGCTATAACGAAGTCAATTTAAATGTAGGCTGCCCAAGTGATCGTGTTCAAAATAATAAGATTGGTGCATGCCTCATGGCAGAACCTAATTTAGTTGCTGAATGTATTCACAGTATGCAAAAAGTAGTCTCTATTCCTGTGACAGTGAAGCATCGTATCGGCATTGATGACATGCAGTCTTATGAAGAAATGCTGCATTTTGTTGATACGGTGGCAACGACAGGCTGCACACACTTTATCGTGCATGCGCGTATTGCCATCTTGCAAGGCTTATCGCCAAAAGAGAATCGTGAAGTTCCACCTTTACGTTATGAGGATGTCTATCGTTTGAAACAAGAACGCCCTCAGCTCACGATTGAGATTAATGGTGGAATCAAGACCTTTGATAAAACACAGCAACATCTACAACATGTCGATGGTGTGATGATTGGTCGTGAAGCGTATCACAATCCCTATTTATTGGCGGAAATGGGGCAATTATGGAATTTAGAAGCACCTAATCGTTTTGATATTATGCAACAAATGCTGCCCTATATTCATCAGCGTGTTGCGGAAGGTGCCCCACTTTCAATTATTACGCGCCATATTCTTGGTTTATTCCAAAACTTACCAGGCGCACGTAAATGGCGTCAAGCGCTCAGTGGCGGGAATGCAAAAACCATCTCTGATATTGAACATTCAATTCAAAACATCCAAGTGGCGATGCAACGAACAGAAGATTATGTGAGAGAACATCAACACTAAGTTGATGTTTTAAAGATCGCTTTTCTGCATCGGAATATAACGTAGTCCACCATTTTCAATGACCGATGAGATGGTGGTAAATCCAAATTTTTCATAGATTGCTTGAGCATAACAACTTGAATTGACCGTGACACTTGAATTATTTTCTTTGATTTTATTTTCCACAAATTGCCACATCTGCTTACCCACTCCTTGTCGTTGAAAATTTTTATGCACAAAGAAGTGAATTAAATGGGCTGGTTGCCTATAAGCAATGACACCAATCAACTGCGCATTTTTCTCAAAAACAAAATATTGCATACTTGGCATTTCGAGTAATTTTTCGATCATTGTGCGATTAAATTTTTCTTCACCTTCAATACTTATTGCAAAATCGATGATATATGGCTGAATTAATGCAACAATTTCATCAATATCAGAAGGCTTGGCAGAACGTATCATTTTTACTTATTTCTTCGTTATCACATTAATAAACAATAATTTATAACAGAAACATCCGATAAAGCAAACTCATTAGAATGACCACTTTTCATCTTAAAAAGAAATATAATCTTACAATTCATTTTATCAAAACTAAATAAACCTCAAGCTTTTGAAAATAAAAAAGATTCTTTATGTGAATTGTGCGCTAAGTTATATCTGTGGCTCGCTAAAAGTTATGTTATTACATTGCGATTAAGTTTTTTTAAGATTTATCGCTTACCATGTCCGTCGCCAAGAATCTGGCATGAATTTGGTTATTTTTAAGATGTAATAGAGATTTTAGATGATTTACGACGTCCCCCCAATTGATCACAGCATGATTCATATGCCTTCTCAACAACTGGTTGTGGCATCGAGAAATACACCCAAATTACCAATATCAAGCTCAATTGATGTCAGTAAATTTTCGCAAAAACTTACACGTAGAGCATCTTATCGTAGCTCATCACAATGCGCTAAATTTGTCAGAATTGCCTTGCAATCTGCAGGGGCAAATATTGTTCAGCATCCTATTGCTGCATCAGACTGGGGGCGCACCTTACAACAGATCGGTTATCAGCAAATTACCCCTGATTTTAATAACCCCAAACCTGGCGACATCTATATTATTCATCGTACCAAGAAACACCGTTATGGGCATATCGCTGGCTTTACAGGCTCGCAATGGGTTTCTGATTTTAAGCAAACGAGCTATGATGTTTATAATGACCAAAATGTGACTTATAGCTACTACCGTTTAGCACCGCAATCTTCACAGGCTTAATAAATTAAGTTAGGATTTAAGCCCTATTTTATCTATCTTTTTCAGTACTTCGGCTACAGCCACCATCGCGAAACTTGAAGTAACCACTACGGCTGAACCATAGCCACCACAACGTAATCCAGCACTAGGGCAAACCTCAGCACTAGAAAATGGGTTATCAATCGAATACACGCAGGTAATCCCAAACTTTTCTTTTGGTTTTTTACAAATACCTTTGGAGCGTAGCTGTGTACGTAGCTTTGCCAACATCGGGTCTTGTTCAGTTTTAGATAGATCTGCGACACGGATTTTCAATGGGTCAAGTTTGCCACCCGCCCCTCCCGAAACAATCAACGGGATTTTGTTAAAACGACAATGCAGCATCAAAGCAAATTTAGCTTTAACGTCATCAATACAATCGAGAATAATCGTTGGAACTGGATTTAAGATTTCTTTGACATTTTCAGGGGTGAGATAGTCATCAATCACATTCACTTTCATTCTTGGATTGATCTGACGGCAACGCTCCGCCATGACTTCGATTTTTTCTTGTCCAAGTGTCGAACTCATCGCAGGCAATTGACGATTAATATTCGATGCAGCCACCACATCCATATCAACCAGTGTTAATTCACCGATGCCTGTACGTGCTAATGCTTCAACTGCCCAGCTTCCAACACCACCAATCCCGATGACCATGACATGACTTTGCTCATAATGTGCAAATGAAGTTTCTCCATAAATTTTGGCAACACCTGCAAAACGGCGGTCATATTCATCATTTTGGAGATCAGTCATGCGTACATCTAAAATTGGTAAAATCGTGTTTATTTTACCTGAATATGACCTTGGATTGAATGTAGGCAGAGAGATTTCATCCCAATAAGAATAGAGCCCTGCTACCTACAGAGCTTTATTCGATTTATATCAAGCCGCAATTAAATGGCGCAGTACATAATGCAAAATACCACCCGCTTTAAAATATTCGACCTCGTTCAAAGTATCAATTCGGCACAACACTTTAAACTGATCTTGTCTACCATCTTCTCGCAATACGTCAATATTCAAACTTTGATGCGGTTGAATATCATCGGACAATCCATGAATTGAGAGCACTTCACGACCTGTTAAATTTAAGGATTGGCGACTTTGTCCATCCACAAACTGCAATGGCAATACCCCCATACCAACCAGATTGGAACGGTGAATTCGTTCAAAACTTTCGGCAATCACTGCTTTTACACCCAATAAATTCGTGCCTTTGGCCGCCCAATCACGGGATGACCCAGTGCCATATTCCTTACCCGCAATAATAATTAATGGCGTTTGTTGCTGCTGATAAAGCATAGAAGCATCATAAATCGGCAACTTTTCTCCTGTTGGAATATAGATCGTGTTTCCACCTTCGTCGCCACCCAACATTTCATTCTTAATGCGGATATTGGCAAAAGTTCCTCGCATCATCACTTCATGGTTGCCACGTCGAGATCCATAAGAGTTGAAATCTTTGGCTTCCACGCCTTGTTCTTGTAAATAGCGTCCAGCGGGGCTATCTTTCTTGATATTACCCGCTGGAGAAATATGATCGGTGGTCACTGAGTCTCCGAGCACAGCCAAAATACGGGCTTGTTCAATATTGCGAATCGGTTTCGGTGGCTGGCTAATTTTTTCAAAAAACGGAGGATGACGAATATAGGTCGAATGATCTTGCCAAGCATAGGTCTGACTTTGAGGAATCTGAATCGCCTGCCATGCTGCATCACCAGCAAATACGGCTGCATACTCTTTATGGAACATCGCTGTATTTACACTGTGTAGCGCATGATCAATTTCAGCCTGACTTGGCCAAATCTCTTTCAAATAGACCGCTTGCCCATCCTTCCCTAGACCAATCGGTTGCGTCGTTAAATCTGTACGGATATTGCCTGTCAAACCATAAGCCACCACCAAAGGTGGTGAAGCCAACCAGTTAGTTTTCACTAAAGGATGAACACGCCCTTCAAAATTACGATTACCTGAAAGAACTGAAGCGACATTCAGGTCATGGCACTGAATCGCTTCTTCAATCGGTTCAGGCAGAGGCCCAGAGTTACCAATACATGTGGTACAGCCATAACCGACAAGGTTATAACCCAACTCATCCAAATACGGCGTTAAACCTGCCGCAGCCAAATAGTCAGTCACCACTTTAGAACCAGGGGCAAGCGAACTTTTCACCCACGGTTTACGCTGTAGACCCTTTTCAATCGCTTTCTTAGCGAGGAGTCCTGCGGCTAACATGACACTCGGGTTAGACGTATTGGTACATGAGGTAATCGCAGAAATCACCACATCACCATCATGGAGTGGATAAGATTTTCCATTAATCATACAAGAAGGGCTTGGATTGGATAGATTTGCAGTTTTGACTTCGACCGCTGTACCGCCGCCTTCATTTTCCAAACGCTCTTTCGCCTCTTTGGCGGGCTTTAGCGTTAGTTCCATCAGTGCGTGAAAAGTTTTCGGTACATCTGACAACAAAACACGATCTTGTGGACGTTTAGGGCCTGCCAAACTTGCCTGAACAGTCGTCATATCCAAGCTCAGTGTATCGGTAAAAACGGGTTCATCGCCTACATTGCGCCATAAGCCCTGCGCTTTACTATAGGCTTCGACCAAATCAATTCGATCTTGTTGGCGACCTGTCAGTACCAAATACGCCAAAGTCACTTCATCAATCGGGAAGAAACCACAGGTTGCACCGTATTCTGGTGCCATATTGGCGATGGTGGCACGATCCGCTAAAGGTAAATCCGCCAAACCATCGCCGTAGAATTCGACAAATTTACCCACCACTCCTTTCTGGCGCAGCATTTGGGTAATGGTTAACACTAGATCTGTTGCGGTAATCCCTTCATGCAGTTTCCCTGTGAGCTTGAATCCGATCACTTCTGGAATCAACATGGATACAGGCTGCCCTAGCATTGCTGCTTCAGCCTCAATTCCTCCGACACCCCAGCCCAATACACCCAATCCATTGATCATGGTGGTGTGTGAGTCTGTTCCCACCAAAGTATCAGGGAAAGCAAAAGTTTGCCCCTCATCTTCGCCTAGCCATACCGCTTGAGCCAGATACTCTAAATTGACTTGGTGGCAAATTCCCGTACCTGGGGGAACAACACTAAAGTTATCAAATGCTGATTGTCCCCAACGTAAAAATTGATAGCGCTCACCATTACGCTGCATTTCAATTTCGACATTTTCAACAAAGGCATTATCATCGGCAAAATGATCGACCATCACAGAATGATCTATCACCAAATCGACTGGCGATAAGGGATTGATACGGTTTGGATCACCACCCGCTTGAGCCATTGCAGCACGCATAGCAGCAAGGTCAACCACCGCAGGAACACCTGTGAAATCCTGCATCAATACACGTGCAGGTCGATATTGAATTTCCTGATCTGAGCTTCTATTTTTTTGCCAATCGACTAAGGCTTGAATATGCTCTACTTTTACACTTTTTTGATCTTCAAAACGAAGTAAATTTTCGAGTAAAACTTTTAATGATTTTGGGAGTCGATCAATATTTCCTAGTGTTTGAGCGGCTTGAGGGAGATTAAAAATTTGATAGGATTTTGTACCCACCCTGAGCATTTGTAATGCATTGAAACTATTGATTTTGCTATATCTGGCCATTCGGTTACCCTCCCAGTATTGGCGAGTTTATTTATTATGATGTTCTTCCTTTAATGTAAGCCTGTTTAGAAAAGAGTGTGTTCCCTTTTGGTTATCTTATTTTTAATGGAACGATTAGAAGCTTACTCATCTCTTGTTTACATATTTTTATTATGCTAATTTTCAGAATTAATAATTTACAAAACAAAAACTTACGGGATTAATTTAGAATGTCATCACAACCATCTTTTTTAAGATTTACTGACTGGAAAAATGAATTTGAGCTTGAAGAATTTAATCAATTTCTTTCTGAGTTTGATATTGATGACCCTGATTTTTTAGTCTGGATTGAGCATAATCAAGCTCCTTATGCTTATTTTCAATTTTATAGCTTATTAGTCAAAAACTACCATCATCAACAACAAGACATTAGCAAAATTTTAAATTTTTTACTTTTACAAGAACCTGATCATCGCAGTGCATTTATCAGTTACATCAAAGAACCTCAGAAAAAATATCCTGATATTTTGGATTTAGAGAAATTTGAAGAGGTTTTACTTCAACATCTAAAATATCAAGATATTCCTAGTTATTTTTTAGAATTTGAATCTTTATTTAATGCCTGTTGCTTATTTTATTTTAGTTTTCAAAAAATCCCAACTTATCTTTGTCAATACGTCACTATAGAGAGTACCAAGCTGATCCAACAACTTATCCAATGTAGTTATTGGCATAATCAAGATTATGGAGTTTTGGATAAATTACTAGAGTTTACTAAAAAAGGTTATCGTTATAATATTTATCATGATCTAAAAAATTGGGCAGAACGCAGCGAAAATTTCGACATTAGAGAAAAAATTGCTACGATTATGCAGCTTATACTGAGTGATTTATTAAAAGAACCAACGCCCTATTTTACTGAAACTTATCTTCATGCACTACAAAATCATCAAGCCAATACAATCGAAGGTTATATTGATTTTTTACGTTATTTACCAAATACAAAAACCAAAGAGCTTTTAAATCAGATTATTGAAAATCAAAATTTACATATTGCGATTCGCTTTGAATCAATTTTAGTATATTTCTTAACTTTCCAACAACAGCATTCTCTCAAGCAAGAGCTCACCCATAATTTACTCACGCTACCATTAAATCAACGTTGGGGCAGTTGTTCTAGTAATAACGGTTTCGTCTATAGTTATGATTTATTTAAACAAACCGATTTTTTTAGTTTAGATGAAACTTTATTGGCATTACAAAGCACTCAATGGTGCTACGAAGCCTGTAAACCTTTACATAATTATAGTAAAGATATTGCAATACAACAAAAGATTATTAACTCTGTCATTGATGCAATTGCTGCAATGATTCAACGGATGCTTAAAGTTGATGCTAATGATTATGTCAATGCGGCTCCAATTGGATATTTAGCTCATATATTAAAATTTTATGATTTAAACTCACTCCAACACCAACAATTAGAACACACATTATTGGATGGTTTAGAACAATGTATAGACCACTTTAGCGAACAAAAACATCTGCATAAAGAACTTACTGAGATAATTCATTCATTAGATTTTAATGTACCTGACTCATATTTTGATTTATTAGGCAAATGGGAAAAATGTGCTTTAAAATGGCAAAAACAAGGTTTAACACCAGAACAAATCTTTCAAATGTTGATTGATGCCGAAGCCATTCCTTCAAATAAAGTATTCAACCCTGATTATCCTGTCCTTCCTAATGCTTTATTTCCAGACAATGAAGCTGAAAATTTTTTAATGTACAATCCTAGAGGTGATGAACCATTCTATATAGCATTATTCAATAACTTTTTCCCGTATAAAGTTAAATGGTTTTGGAATGATGAAGATATATCGAATATTCCAAACGACCAAATTATTCACTTCAATCAAGTTAACCCTCAATTAGAATGGCAAAGTATTAAAGATTTCTATTTCCAATATAATGAAAAATATTATCATTTTTTTATTTATGCTTTTATGGGCAGAGATTGGGTGAATCAACCATCCATCATGGCTGTATTTCATCAAATATTACAATATTTTAATATAACAAATAAGGTTATTTATAGTCTTGGTGATAATGAGGGTTGGGGCGGAAATGAAATTTATTTTGCAGCCCACCCCGAAAAATTTGATGAACTGAATAAAATTCTGCAAACGCCATGTGAAAATATTGCCAAATTTTTCATTCCTGAATCCAAAAGCCCAGAATTTTTAAATATCGAAGCACAATATAGACAAGTTATTGCCAATCAAGGATTTATTTCAGATTTAAATCAAAATTTTATTCGCATTCCAGAAATACAATCTCAAACATCTAGAGAAGCCAAAGAATGGTTGATTCATATGATTGATGAAATGCGTCATCAGGCATTGAACTATTTAGTGCTGGATGATTTTACGCAAAAAGCAATTGATATACGCAATTTATTTATCAGTCTGGCTTTAAACATGGTAGGTGATTACTGTGTTGCGAACAATTTGAAAAAGCAATTCCCACTATGGAAAAATACTCGTTATCAAAATGAAATCCTAAATTTTAAACAAAGAATGGATCTATTAGAGACTATTTTTAATGCCGAGGATTTAGCAACTCATCTTAAATATCCCTATGATTAACGAATAAACTTAAGGCTTGAATACTATTTTCCCATAATTTTTGAGCCAAGTTTTCAGATTCTATATTAAGAACTTGGCTCAACCCCTCCAAAACATAAGGTAAATTCACAGGGGTATTACGGGTGCGATGCTCCGTTGACGTTTGACAGCACAACGGCGTCATATCAGGACAATCGGTTTCAATCACCAAATGTTCGCTACCGATGACTTGTACCACTTGATGCAGTTTTTTCGCATTCGGATTGGTGATTTGTCCTGTGACCCCAATTTTAAAACCTAGCTTGATCAGTGCTTTGGCTTCTTCTACGCCACCACTAAATGCATGGGCGATGCCGCCTAAATTAAACTTTTGCGCTTTTAAAATGGCAATGCTTTCTGCATGTGCTTTGCGAATATGCAATAACACAGGTTTTTGATATTGCTTGGCAAGTTCCAGTTGCTCAATAAAATAATGCTGTTGTTTGGCAAATAATTCAGGGTGTTTGTGCTGTTTTAAAAAAGTATCTAAACCGATTTCACCAATGGCAACACAGTCCTGTTGCTGCAAAATCTGTTCAAGTCGCAGTAAATGTGCCTGTTGATGCTGCTCAATATAAAAAGGATGTAAACCTGGTGCAAGATAAGACTGAGGGACATTTTCCCACTCTTGTAATTGCTGATGCGTCTGGATGAGTTCATCAAATCTCGATTCCAAGAAACCGATTAAGACCAGCGCATCGACCCCTACTCGCTTGGCGTGTAAAGCCAATTGTTGCCGATCAGCATCAAAATCGGCAACATCAAAATGAGTATGAGTATCAAATAATTGCATTAACTTTTACGGGTATCAGTTGCAACAGGTGTAGAAGCTGCTGCGGTATCCACTTTTGGCAAATACTCAGACTTTAACACACCTTGTAATTCACTAAATGGAATCACCAACCGCGGTAAGCCCACCACATATGGACCTATTTCATATTCACCATATTGCAGAATTAGACCTTGCTCTCCCAATAAAAAGTTATTGGTCACTTGGAACGGCCATGCCTGTTCATATTCTTCAGGATTATTCGCAAGCTTGGCATCAACAATCCAGACTTTAAACGCGTCATGTGCCAACTTATCCAATTTTGCCTTTTGTTTTGGCAACAATAGATCATGCAATTGTACTTGCTTCTGATGTGCTAAATCAAAGTTATAGTAACGTTGCGATGTTGAACCATGTGCCCCTCCGAGATAACTACTGCTATTCAATACCACAGTTGCGAGCTTGCCTTTCGGTTGTAAAATCTTTGGCTTAATCATCAAACTGATTTGATGACTACTGCTCAAAGCCTTCAGCTCTTCATCAATCTTGATAAATGAATTGGCATATCGTTGAGCTTGGATATCTAAACTTTGCTTTTGTTCATTGGTTTGTGGGCTTGATGCAGCCGAATCACCAGCACCAACCACATCGAGTATTTTACTGAGTTGATCTAGAATCTGCTGATCCAATAATTGATCAATAAATGGGAAATTGGTTTGCAAACGTTCAACGGTAAAATCAGGACAAGTATTGCCCTTACACTCAGGCAGCGTCACTTGTAATTTGACGGTTTCGCCACGTAAAGTGGGTTCTGTTGGCTGTGCAACAGGTGGATCTTGTGGTTTATCCTCTGGCGTTTTAGGTTCTGATTTCGGTTGGCATGCTGTAAGTAAAATGGCACAAGCAAGAATGCTATATTTATAAATTTTTTTCATCTGAAACCTATACACATTGTTATTACACAAGATTTTTAGATGCTATCGAACTTCATGCAAAACCGCTACAAGCACATGCAATTTCTATACGAAATTCAGAAAACTTTGCCTTACACAGACTAAAACATTTGTTGATAAATTTCAGGTTGTAAGATTTGTTTACTTTGTTCGATTGTTAAATAAATATCCAGCTGTGGCGCATCTTTACTGATTTCATTGGCACGATAATGTAAGCCAATCCCTTCACCATCAAAGAACCAGTCTGCTTGCCCCCAATACAATTTTTTCGGTACTTGTTTTTTAACTTCCGAAGATTGCTTCTCAATCCACTGTTGATAATGCGTTTGGATAATATCATTCAAGAGATTTTGCTGATTTTTTTGTATGACATCAAGCATGGTAAGGTTCTTCTGTAACTTACGATCTGCTACAAAGAAATAGAAACGGTCTTTAACCGCAATATCTTCTTGTTGGGCATCGACACCAACCTGCAACAAGACATATTGATTGCGCTGTGATGCAATGCGTGTACTGACATGCAACTCATACGCTTTATTTTTTGAATATTTATCTTGCCATTCATCAGACTTTTTTACATAGGCATTCACGGCTTGTTGAAGCGTTAGATTTTTATTCTGCTCAATCTGCTGCTGTATGACGTTGGCCTGATTTTTTGCAATCCAACCATTTAGCCACTCATCTTGGGTCTTAATGGTTTGAATATCTACATCAATACAGTTCTTCTTTTCACAGAATGGTAGTGCGTAATCTGCCTTAGCTTCTTGCATATTGAGGTAGGGTAAAACCTCTGCTTTTTCGGCGTGTGCGCTCTGCTCGGCTGCTGATTTTTCTGAATTATTGTCCTTTTGCTTAGGATGATCACAAGCAGTTAAAGCCAACATTCCAATCATTATACTGACAGCAAAAAGTGGTTTTAAAGTATTCATCTCATCATCCTTTATTTTAATCCCTCCCTTACGCTGCTACAACCGCAGCTCACCCTTTATAAAAGGGAGGAGCATCACGAATCTAAATAATGATAGAACTCATGAAAAAGCCCCTCTTTTATAAGGATGGGTGAGGAGCGTTAAAGCTCCGCAAGGGAGATTCTAGTGTTCTCGTGTATTACGGAACTGAATATCTGGCCAGCGTTCTTGCATCAACTGCAAGTTTACACGGCTTGGTGCTAAATAAGTTAAGTGACCACCACCATCAACAGACAATTGATCATGTGCTTTTTTCTTGAATTCATTGAAAATCTTTTCATCATCACAATGCACCCAACGTACAGTATGCACACTCACTGGCTCATAAATACAGTCGACTTTGTATTCTTCTTTCAAACGATAAGCGACCACATCAAACTGTAGCACCCCCACCGCACCAACAATGAGATCGTTACTCATTTGTGGCATGAATACCTGAGTTGCACCTTCTTCAGATAACTCTTTCAAACCTTTTTGTAATTGCTTAGATTTCAAAGGATCACGTAAACGCACACGACGGAACATTTCAGGAGCAAAGTGTGGAATCCCCGTGAAATGTAATTTCTCACCACTGGTGAACGTATCTCCGATCTGGATGGTACCGTGGTTATGCAAACCAATGATGTCGCCTGGCCACGCTTCTTCGAGATGCTCACGCTCGCCAGCAAGGAAAGTCAATGCATCACTAATACGCACATCTTTACCAATACGCACATGATTCATTTTCAAACCTTTTTCATATTTACCTGAGCAAATACGCATAAAGGCAATACGGTCACGGTGTTTAGGATCCATATTGGCTTGAATCTTAAATACAAAACCTGTGAAACCTTCTTCATTGGCATCTACGATACGTTCTTGAGTTGGATGCGCTTTAGGTTCTGGTGCCCAGTTGATAAATGCATCAAGCACGTGATCAACGGCGAAGTTACCCAATGCCGTACCAAACAGTACAGGCGTTTGTTTACCTTGTAAGAACAACTCACGGTCAAGTGGCTCATTTGCCATTTGTACGAGTTCAAGTGATTCCTCAAAAGATGCCCAAGCTAATTCACCCACTTTTTCACGAATATCAGCATGATCATAACCATCACGTACTTCAATATCGGTAATGGTTGAACCGAAGCCCGCTTTATAAACATAAAGTTTATTTTCAAGTAAATGATATACGCCTGCAAAGTCACGACCCATACCTAGAGGCCATGTCAGTGGGACACAACGAATCTTCAAAACATTTTCAATTTCATCGAGTAACTCTAATGGCTCACGAATTTCGCGGTCCATTTTGTTGACGAATGAAATGATCGGTGTATCGCGCATACGACACACTTCCATCAATTTAATGGTACGTTCTTCAACACCTTTTGCACCATCAATCACCATTAATGCAGAATCGACCGCCGTTAAAGTACGATAAGTATCTTCCGAGAAATCTTCATGTCCCGGTGTATCGAGAAGGTTAATGGTGTGCTTTTTATAAGGAAACTGCATCACTGACGTTGTAATCGAAATACCACGTTCTTTTTCCATTTCCATCCAGTCAGATGTTGCCGCACGATCAGACTTACGGCTTTTTACCATCCCCGCAACCTGAATCGCTTTACCCCATAACAATAGTTTTTCTGTCATGGTGGTTTTACCCGCATCGGGGTGGGAAATGATAGCAAAAGTCCTACGAGCCTTTACCTGTCTAGTTAATTCGTCTTTAAACATGAGAAAAATCTACATTATGTACACAATTATGTACACAATTCCAAATGTGTACATAACCGAAAAAGTGGGAATTCAAAATTGGCGCAATTGTAGCAGATTTAGCGTTGTATAGGCATAGTGGGTCATCCAGTCGCTCATATGGGTTTGAGCCATCTAGTTTTATACACTCAATCTATATCTTTGCTTTGGACTTTTTAGCTTGTTTGGAATGGTACGTTCAATCAGCCCCACTTCTATCGCTGGATTAAGATAATTTTGCTGGAATGTTGGACGGTGAGACAATCCAAGTAAAGACATCAGTTCTGTCAAACTATATTCTTTTTTCCCCATGGCCGAAACAAGACGTTGAACATGATCGCCATATTGTACGATAGCTTGATCGGTATCATGTACGGTGACTTGATCAGTTGCTGATGAATTCTAAAAATGACATCAAAAATCATTTTTCAATCCAAGCCCTTAATAAGGAACAGAACAACCTGCTCCTTAACCTTATATCAACTTGTCCAAGCATTCGATAACATTTCAGCCTGCTTCATAACTAACTCAATAGCCTCTGCCGCTTTGTCAGGTGGATACTTCCAACGCTGTAAAGTACGTCGTACCAAGATTTTAAGCTGAGCACGTACACTATCTCGAACTTGCCAATCCACAGTTGTCGATTTACGCAATTTCTCAGTGATTTCACGAGCAATTTGTTTCAACGTATCATCACCTAATTCACGCACCGCACTTTCATTATTTGCCAAGGCATCATAGAAAGCAATTTCATCAGGGTTCAAACCTAGCGAAGCTTCACGTTCCATTTCGGCTTGAAACTCTTTCGCCATATGGATCAACTCCTCAATCACCTGAGAGGTCTCAATCGCACGGTTATTATATTTTCTTAGGGTTTCCTGCAAACGATCTGAAAAACGTTTTTCCTGTACGAGATTATTCCGTGTTTTTGCCTTGATACCATCATTCAATAATTTTTCTAATAATTCGACCGCCAAGTTACGATATGGCATTTGTCGAACATCTTCTAAAAATTCATCTGACAGTAAACCAATATTTGGTTTATCTAAACCACATAGCGCAAATACATCTGCCACACCATCAGCAACAACAGCATTATCCAGAATTTGTTTAAGCGTACTATCCTTTTCTGCTTGTGATAATTTACGATCCACAGAAGTATGCTTACTAATGACTGCTTTAATGGCTGAATAAAACGCAATTTCCTTATGCAATGTTTTGGCTTCATCCAACGTACCACACAATGAAAAGGCTTTATTGACTGCAAGTACTAAATCCAAGAAGCGTTTTTTGCCATCTTTTAGACTCAGCACATAGTTGGCTGCTGGAATTATCAAACGATGTGCTTGCGTTTCATAACCACTTAAGTCTAATCCAGTTTGGTCATTGGTCTTGGCAAACATCCCACGAATGGCATCCATTTTTTCAGCAAGCACAGCATAAGCTTCTTCCGCACGTAAAGTTGGCTCGCCTTTTCCTTTGGCATCTGTATAGGTTTTTAATGCCTGCTTTAACTCATTGGCAATCCCAATATAATCAACAACCAAACCACCTTGCTTGTCTTTAAAGACACGGTTCACACGAGCAATCGCCTGCATCAGGTTATGCCCTTTCATTGGTTTGTCGATATACATGGTATGGGTACACGGTGCATCAAAACCTGTCAGCCACATATCACGCACAATCACTAACTGCAAAGGGTCATTCACATCTTTAAAACGTTTCTCTAAGCTTTTCTTCACTTGCTTATTGTAAATATGAGGCTGTAGCAATGGCTTATCCGATGCTGAACCCGTCATCACAATTTTGATTTTTCCTTTTTTCGGGTCATCATCATGCCAATCTGGGCGCAGAGCAATAATTTCATTATACAAATGCACGCAGATTTCACGGCTCATGGTCACAATCATACCTTTGCCTGCCGTGGCTTCAGTACGGTCTTCAAAGTGCGTCACCAAATCCGCAGCAATCTGTTTCAGGCGTGGGGTCGCACCCACTAATTTTTCTAAGCGACTCCATTCCCCTTTGGTCTTTTCACGACTACCGACATCTTCCTCATCTTCCACCACCTCATCAACTTGATCAGATAGTTCTTCGATTTCAGCCTTATTAATATCCAATTTTGCCAAGCGGGATTCATAATAGATTGGTACAGTTGCGCCGTCCTCGACCGCATCTTGAATATCATAAATCGAAACATAATCACCAAAGACAGCTCGAGTGTCTTTGTCTTCACTGGAAATAGGCGTACCTGTAAAACCAATAAATGCCGCATTTTTTAAGGCATCACGCATGTGCTTGGCATAGCCAAATTTATACGTCCCATCATTAGACAGTTTGGCTTTGAGTCCATATTGGCTACGGTGGGCTTCATCAGACATCACCACAATATTGTGCCGACCATTCAGCAATGGATGCTCAGTTTCTTCATCAAGCAAAGCAAACTTTTGTACCGTGGTGAAAATAATTCCGCCCGACTCACGTTCAGCAAGGAGTTGTCTCAGCTCATCACGATTATTGGCTTGTACTGGCGTTTGCTTTAATAATTCTTGTGCTTGACTAAAGGTTTCAAATAGTTGTCCATCCAAGTCATTACGATCAGTGACAATCAATAATGTCGGGTTATGCATAGCGGGTTGTTGAAGTAGCTTGCCTGCATAGCAACACATCGAGATACTTTTACCTGAACCTTGGGTATGCCAAACCACGCCTGCTTTCTTACTGCCTGTAGGATTAGCGGCGGCAATGGTGGCTTGAACAGCTTCACGCACTGCATGGAACTGGTGATAGCCTGCAATTTTTTTAATGACCCGCTCACCATCAGTTTCAAATAGCACAAAGAAACGGATGTAATCGAGGAATAACTCACGATCAAAAAAGCCTCGAATAAGCGTTTCAAGTTCCCATTCTAACTGAGGCTTATCATTTTCATTTTTAATGGTACGCCACGGCAAGAAACGTTCTTGGCTTGCTGTTAATGAACCCACCCGAGCTGTAATGCCATCACTTACCACCAAAGCTTCATTAAAAACAAATAGATCGGAGATTTCTTCTTTGTAGGTTTGTAGTTGATTAAACGCATCCCAAATATCGGCATTTTCATCGGTTGGGCTTTTTAGTTCGAGTACAGCAAAGGGTATGCCATTAATAAAACAAATAATGTCAGGTCGTCGTGGCTGCTTTGTCCCTAAAATCGTAAATTGGTTAATCGCCACAAAACGATTATTAGTAACTTGGTTGAAGTCGAGCAAAAAAGCATGGTCATGTACCCAATCGTCCTGTTTCTTATAGGTGACAGGTACACCTTCCAATAACATACGGTGGAAAGCACGGTTGTTGGTGACGAGGTCTAAACTTTCAGGTTGATTCAGCTTTTGTAAAACTTGCTCAAAACAACTCACAGGCAAATGTGGATTTAAGCGTTCAAAACCCGCCTGTAAATCAGCTTCGATTAAAATCTGTTTATAGTCTTTGCGTAGAGGATTACTGCTATCGGGTGCAATATCAATACCATGAACGACTTCCCAGCCATTTTCTAAGAACCAATCGAGGCAAAGGTTTTCGAGTTGTGTTTCGTTCATGTTGAATTTACCTTTGTTATATAGGTGTAAAAATGCTTTGACATGGTAAGGCATTTACCTGATAATATCGGGTAATACGCCCAGCACCTCTTCATTATTGTAGTTTTAATAATGTACGTGCTGGCTTTTATTTGCCTGTGTTTTATTCATCCATAGCTCCCAGTTTTCCCAGCCTGTTACACATCCTGTATCTCTTATGCCCACCGCAGGGTGCTTCTGTAATGCAAACTCTGCAAATAATTTTTTGATGCGGTTGCCCCATTCCGAATTTGGGCAAATGGTATCTAGTACCTGTTTCATTAAGCATAAATATAAAAATGGCTTGGCATTGTCTAGTTGAAACCCTGCAAGGTGAGGTGGAACATTTGAGCGGTCTACAATATTAGCATTCCACAGACGGCTGTGATGCGCTGCAATGTTGCGGATATGGTTTAGGCTACGTAGCCATTTGGCAAAAGTTTTACCATTCACTGCACCATATTTTTTTGCGATGGCATCCTGATGGATAGTTTTCATGCCAGCATATAAAGTAGACATCATGCCAAAATCCCATAACTCGATCGCCACCCAAACTGGCAACTGACCACCATATTCATTGCTGTGATGTTCAACAAATGCGGTTTTTGCATTACGGCGGATACATTCTTGATATTTACCCAGCCATATCTGGTGAGCAGTTTGGTTTTTTCCTCGTGCTAACCGTATTGAAAAGTTACCATGAAAGTGCTTCGCCTGTAGATGAGCGAGTGGGTTTAACTTGCCCAAGCAATAAGCAATATCCACCCGTACTGCCATTTCTATACGCTCTATAGCATCTAGCGCCAAAAGTCTTAATTTTTTGTCAAAAATATAAAGTTTTACAGCCTGTTCAAAACTACAGTCCTGTATAAACTGATCCAGTTTTTTCTGAGTAGATGACTCTACCTGCCGAAACGGATACCAGTAGCCACTCAATCTGTAATAGCCAATCCGTCCTAGATAATCTATTGCTTTGCTGCGGTCACCGACATACAGACCACGCTGTTCGAGTAAGGACAGTTGGTCTGCATAGGATTTCCATATTTTTAGGGGTTTATTCACGCTATCTGTTCCTTATCAGAACTATTTTTTGTGTCTGCCAGCGTGGTTACATCTACTTCCCCCGATAATAATTTAGGCAATAAAGTATCTCTAATATTTTCTAAATTTTTAATCTCATCACTCTTTAAAGAAATTAATTTAAATATCTTGTCAATTCTATCTTTGAAAAGCATATTGATAGCATTATCAGCAATCAAAACATCTTGAGATTCCATAATCACTTTAGTAAGGTGAGTAAAAATAGAGCCTGTCCCAGCACTTTTCATGGATTCAGTTTTTCTAAACATTGTTAGGTAGAGAAAATATCTACTGATAATTGTTTCATCAACATCCATTTTCCAAATATGATAATGATAGATACTTTTCGGTCCTCTCCAAATATACGGACCAAATGTTGCAGACCATGCATAAATAAAATCTTCCTTTTCGATTAACTTATCCTGAGGAAGATCCAAGTCCGAAAATACTGTTTTTCCACCACCCGTTAAATTTTGAATTCTTACAATTGGGATACCTTCTTCTTTAAACTCAGTATTTTTATATGCTCTACCATTTAGAACCTTACATATATCTTTTAATTTTTTATATTCCCACCCCCTCGGCACCTCTCCCAACTCACTTTCTACCAACTCATCAGGAAACAATGCCGCCATTGCTTGTAATTCTGCAAAATCTTCTTTTTCCATTTGCTTAAGCTCAGCTTCACTTTTTCCACTAATCGCACACATCGCAGCACGTTCAGGGTCTTGTCCTGTTTGTTTTGCTGCAATCTTGGCACGCACAGGTTCAAAGTCGATAAACCAACTTTTAAATATGGCTTGAGCAATAGATTCTAGGGTTTGATTGATTTGGTTATTAAGATTAATTTTTTCATCGAGAGTTCGTAACACTTTAGAAATTTTCTTACTAGTAGAATAATCTATTCGAGGAAACGGAAGTGCTTCAATAATCGCACCATTGATATTAGCTTGATTAGCGCTGCCACTAGAATTAGCAACTAAATAATTTTGAGATTCTTTAGTACCTAAAAAATAAAAAATAAAATCTTTATGTACAGTTTTGTCTTTTTTTAGAACAACTCTTCCGACTCGTTGGTTTATCCAAGCTCTTTTTCCCTTATCCCAAAATCGGGCAACCCTACCAACAAGTGATTGTGGTGCATTTGGTCCAGAACCAGTCAATGATATTAATACATCTCCCTCACTGACTATATAACGTTCTGTCTCATCAGCTGAATTTTTATCAATGTAAGCACAATCATTAATATCTACATAACCTGTCCGAATATTTTTTATTTTTAATACAGGATAAGTGGAGTTTTCAATAAACTGCTGGCTTTTATAAGCATAACCACCTTGTATTGAAATATATTCACCTAGAGTTGTTAATTCAAAACTCACACCTCACCTCCAAATTCTTTCTTAATCGCCCAATAGCCACGTGTTCCACCCACACGCTCAAGCCAGCCAACATCTTTTAAATGATTCAGATGCTTTTGTAAGGCAGATTGATTAATCCCAAGTTGTTCTGCCAAAGAGCGATAAGAAACTTTCGGATTACGCCGAATTAAAACTAAAATTTCCTGTTGGCGTTCGGTGAGTTGGCTTGCTTCGATTGCACCACCTAAGTCTTCGATTACACCACTTGAATCATCAATTGCACCACCTATTGCACCACTTTCCAACTCAATCACAGGACGATATAACTTCACATCAAAAAAATCATTGGTTTCTAAAAATTCAGGCGTTGGTAAATTTTCCGCTTCACACATCTGCTTAATCCGTTGCAGACCACTGCCCCAATGCTCAATATAACCAAGCTCTCGAAACACACGAGCCAATACCCGATTACGAATTTCCGAGCGTCCCTGTAACAAGTCCGCTTCGGTTAAACCATTTGGTAACCCACCTGGGGAGACAATATTGACCAAATCATCATATACAGCCACTTTGATATTGCGTCCAAAGTTACTGTAATCCCGATGTACATAGGCATTGACTAAGGCTTCACGGATGGCATTTTCTGGAATTTCCAAA
Source organism: Acinetobacter tjernbergiae DSM 14971 = CIP 107465 (assembly GCF_000374425.1). GTDB lineage: Bacteria > Pseudomonadota > Gammaproteobacteria > Pseudomonadales > Moraxellaceae > Acinetobacter > Acinetobacter tjernbergiae. The sequence continues at coordinate 127,435 of NZ_KB894356.1, forward strand.
TAGTCATAACGCTTTAAGCCACGAATTTCAGCACGTAAAGACAAATGATTTTTAATAAAAATTTCGGTTTGTTCAATTTGAGAAAACAAGTCACCTGTGTATTCTTTACGGTCTAAAAACACACTCATATTTGTGCCTTTAAATCGGGCGCATTGGGTCATCACATGCTCATATTGACCGAGTAAGATCAATAAACCATGACTGGCATAACGCTGCCCTTGCTCTTCAATCACCAGTTTCAGATTCAACATTTTTTCTAAAGTCAGTGTTTTATCAGCAGCTTTGAACGCTGCTTCCAAGACCGTTAAATCGAGCTTTTCTAAAGGATATTGATAATTGGCTAAGGCATCAAAACTGATATTCAGCCGTTGCAATTCCAGTTGTTGAATATGCTCAGGCGATGCTACACGGTTACTCGCACCTAGGCGGATATATGTGCCTTGCTCACGTCCTACAGATTTAAGGTAATACGGAAATAAACTACCTCGTGCGACTTCCACAACCAATAGCTCAACGCCATCTATATTCTCAATATAGATTTGTGCTGCAAGTTGTGGGGCACACAACTCATAAATCATGGAGGTGATTTTATCTTGCAACTCAAAAATATCATCTTGAATCCCAACCAACTGCCGATCATCAGTGACACCAACAATCAACTTACCGCCACTACCATTTGCAAAAGCAATTAATGTTTTGGCAATCTGCTGTCCTTTCGGTAACTGCTGTTTAAATTCTAAGGTTTTACTTTCACCTTTTTGTATTTCAAGCAGCAACGGTTGATCAGAACTCATAACCTAAGCCTTTTAAATTCTTTTTGATTTCACTTTCCAGTACAGCACTTTCAGCAAATTGCTGTTTCAATTGTCCTGTTAAGCGTGCCATCTTCTCGGCAAAAGGTTCTCCATCCTCTTCCTGCTCGACTGCGCCCACATAACGCCCTGGGGTCAGTACATAGTCATGCTTTTGAATATCTTTTAATTCAGCCGAGAAACAAAAGCCTTTTTCATCCTGATAAGCTTCGCCCTCAAAATTTTCACCTTGCTGCCAAGCATGTAAAGCATCGGTAATTTTGGCAATATCTGCATCAGTAAAGTCACGCAGTACACGATCTTTCATATAGCCCAAGTTACGAGCATCAATAAACAAAGTCTTGCCTTCACGATTGGCTTTCTTTTTATCTAAGGATAAACCATTCTTTTTGTCTTTCGTCAAAAACCAAATACAGGCAGGGATTTGCGTATTGGTAAACAGTTGCCCTGGCAATGCAACGATACATTCCACCAAATCTGCTTCAATCAGGTTTTTACGGATTTCACCCTCATTATTGGTATTGGAACTCATCGAACCATTGGCAAGCAAAAGTGCCATACTGCCCGTTGGTGATAGATGGTGCAGCATGTGCTGCATCCAAGCAAAGTTGGCATTGCCTTGTGGCGGTGTGCCATATTTCCAACGTACATCGCTTTCCAGTGAAGCGTGCCACCAATCTTTGATATTAAACGGTGGATTTGCCATGACGAAATCAGCACGTAAATCTGGATGCTGATCATCTAAAAATGTATCGGCATTCTTTTTACCAAAATTAAAATCAATGCCACGAATTGCCATATTCATGGCAGCAAGTTTCCAAGTAGTTGGATTGCTTTCTTGTCCGTAAATCGAAATATGCTTTTTCTGTTCAGATGCTTTGTAATGCTTTTCCTGTGCGTGTTGTTCAATGAACTTTTCACTCGACACAAAGAAACCACCTGAACCCATTGCAGGGTCATAGACTCGACCTTTATAAGGTTGCAGCATTTCTACAATCAAGGTCACGATACTTTTAGGTGTGTAATATTGCCCACCTTGTTTTCCCTCAGCTAACGCAAACTGCCCTAAAAAGTATTCGTAGACATGCCCGAGAATATCCTTACTGTGCAGACTGAGTTTTTCACCATTGTATTCAGGCTTGGTAAAACTTGTATCTGAAAATGTATTGATCAAATCCAACAGCTTGTCGTTATCTAGCTGATACTGCCCGATTCGATTCAGAATACCTTTTAATTTAGGGTTGGCTTTCTCAATTTCATCAAAAGCATTATCAACTAACCAAGAGATAGAACGCAGTTTGACATCTTGCCCATGTTCATCTTGCCAAATAATCGAACCAATGGCTAAAGCGGCTATATTTTGTAACGTCGTCCAACGTGCTGCTTTAGGCACCCAAAACACATTTTTTTCTTGATAATAATCAATAATTTCTAATTCATCAGCGATTGCTTGTTGATATTCTTCTTCTGTGTCGTATTGATCACGAGGCATGTAATAGATGTTGTGATCATCCGCTTGTGCAAATAAATCCTTGAGTTCAGACTGACGTTCATCAAAAGCATCTGATACATATTTTAGGAAAATTAATCCAAGCACAATATGCTTGTAGTTGGCAGCATCTAAGCTACTACGTAATTTATCAGCGGCTTTCCAAAGCTTATCATCTAAGTCATTTAGAAACTTTTGTTCCAATGAGTTCATTCTTTATCCTCGATCAATGGTCAACCGCTGTGGTTTTATACTTAATGTTCAATAGTTTATTACGTTAGCACATCTAAGACGAATGAAAAGTCATGTACTACACAAAAAAATAAAGATATATACTATTTTATATTTTAATCCCCTACCAAAGTACAAAGCTAGGCACCCTTGGATAGGTACGACTATATATGTCGCTGGCAAGTATAATAACTTGTAATTAATCAAAAAAATAAGAGAACTATAATTCTCTTATTTTATCTCATTGATATTATTAGCTTGATACTCATTACAAAACCGAGTTCTGTATTTTTCTGCCAATTGGTTTGGGCTAATTTACAGCCCTTACACTTTGTCTCAGACTCTGTTTTATCTCCGTGGCATCATTGACCGCTTGAGCAATCGATGCTGCTGATACGACATCAGACCTCACCTCAACAGCATTTTGCTGATCACTATAAAACTCCTCAACAATATCCAGCCCCTCCTCACCACCCACCTCAAAGCTGGCATTGCCGTAGCCCTGCCGTGCCACATGATCCAGAGCTTCCTGATAAAACCCTGCTGCCGAAATGAAGCTCAAGTAGTTAAGGAAAAAGTCACTATCATTCAAGTAATTGGACTTGTGAATATTGTTAAATTCTTTTAAATATTCAAATTTTAAAAACAATTGTCTTTAATTTTTAACATACATCAAGTAATTTAAATTTACTATCCATTTACACTATAAATTTGGTTATGGCTATGACAAATTCTCCTATCTTCGATACATTGACCCAACTCATCGAATCATACATCCAAGAACATAAAGAAAGCCCACAAAAAATCCTTATTGGTTACAAAGCTTATTATGATTTGATGGGAAACACGAGTTTTGCAGAGGAAGTTACAAACTCGGCATTAGATCCCAATAAAAGGAAATACCAAAAAATTAAAATCAAAATTACTAAAGATGACTATCAACTTGAACTAGATTAACAATTGTTATAGAGAAAAGCAGTGAGCCTAATCAAGCTGCTTTTCAATCATTTGCTTTGTCATCAAAAGACTTTTCTAATGCGGCAATCAGTTGCTCTCGCCCTTCTACGCCATATAGCTCAAAATTTATTGCATCAAGGTAATTTGTAATAAAAATCAGCCGACTGTTGTAATCATTATGACGGTTTTTTTCTTTAAGAAACAATTTATAGTCTACTAATAATCGATAACTGCTCCGTGTATTTCTTTTTAAGCTACCTTGCTGTTCAACTCGACCGTCCACTACTTTCTCCTCAGGTGTATAAAAGAAAAACCCACTATCGTGGGTTTATCATTTTGATTTTTATCTAGAAAATATGAAGTTATTATTTTTATGCTTCAATGTTTACTTTCTAGTTTTTCTAATCTTAGCTTATTCATTCCTTGTGACAGTTTAATGACCACATGATGCTCACAGTTAAGCTTCTCGATTCATTAAGTATCTTTGAGCAATATGAACAGGTTGATCCTGCTTAGGCTGGCATTGCACCCATGTACCATCAGCTTGAAGTTCCCATGCTCGGCGATTGTCTTTCAGATAATTATTCAAGCCATCCTCTACAATTAGCTTTCTTAATTTCTTATCCTCAATTGGAAAACATGTTTCTATACGAGAAAATAGATTACGCCCCATCCAGTCTGCACTTGCACAATAGAGTTTGGTGTCACCATCATTATGGAAATAATACACACGTGTATGTTCTAAATAACGACCTACAATTGAACGCACTCGAATGTTTTCTGAAAGTCCTTTGACCTGCGGTCTCAGACAACAAATTGAACGAATAATCAGATCAATTTGAACACCAGCTTGTGATGCTTTATATAATGCATTTATTAATTGTGGTTCGGTCAATGCATTGACCTTAATCATGATATGCGCTTTTTTACCCGCTTTACTATGTGCAATTTCCTGTTGTATCAGTTCCATGAGTTGGGAATGCAAAGTAAAGGGAGCATGGAAAAGTTTCTTTAACTTCGCCATTTTTCCCATACCTGTTAATTCTTGGAAGATTTTATGCACATCTTCACAAATTTCCTCATCACTGGTAAGTAAACCATAATCCGTATAAATTTTGGCATTGGTTGCGTGATAATTGCCCGTTCCTAAATGCACATAACGTTTAATTTTATCTTGTTCTCGGCGTACCACTAAGATCATTTTGGCATGTGTTTTATAGCCGACTATACCGTATACAACGACCGCTCCTGCTTCCTGTAATACGTTCGCCACTTCTATATTTGACTCTTCATCAAAACGAGCGCGTAATTCAATCACCGCCGTGACTTCCTTACCATTTCTCGCTGCTTCAGCAAGAATCTTTACAATCTCAGAATCTGCACCACTACGATAGAGCGTTTGTTTAATTGCGAGTACATTAGGATCATGTGCTGCATCCCTCAGCAATTTGGTCACAGGCTTAAAACTATCAAATGGATGATGTAGCAACACATCCCCCGCTTTTAACACTTCAAAGATGGGTTTTTTACTATATAAAGCTTTTGGAATTTTTTGTTGGTATGGTTGAAAACGTAATTCTGGCAAATCAAAATTAGAAATAAAACGAGCTAGATTAACAGGACCATCTACAAAATAGAGACTATCTTTTTCCAATTCAAATTGTTCTAATAAATAATCAGCAATATGGCTAGGACAGTTTTTATTGACTTCAAGTCTGACTGCACGTCCAAAACGTCTTGCAGAAAGTTCACCTTTTAATGCGATCGCTAAATCCTCAACATCTTCTGAAACCGTCAAGTCCGCATTTCGAGTTACTCGAAATTGATGACATCCTGTTGCTTGCATGCCAGGAAATAGATCTGAAATATGCTCTTGCATAATGGCTGATAGTAAAATGTAGTGTTCTGCATTCCCTGAAATTTCTTTTGGGAGTTTTACCAGTCGTGGTAAAGATCTTGGCGCAGGTACAATGGCTAAATCAATTTCTCGGCCAAATGCATCTTTCCCTTCCAAAGTCACAATGAAATTCAAACTTTTGTTCGCCAGTCTTGGAAATGGATGCGCTGGATCTAAACTGATCGGTGTGACGACGGGTTGCACCTCATTAAAAAAGTAGTTCTTAATCCACTCCTTATGCTTTTCAAGAATATCTGCATGTTGGATGTAGTGAACCCCATGACCCTGTAATTGAGGAAGAATAGAATGATTTAGTATTTTATATTGTTCTTCTATCGCCTCATGTACAACCTTAGATATTTGCTCTAGCACTTCGCCTAAAGGCATTCCTTCTGGCCCTGTAGTCGCCATATTTCCAGAAATATTCATTTGCTGAATTAGGCTAGCAACTCGAATTTCAAAAAATTCATCCAAATTGCGCGAAAAAATAATTAGGAAATTCAATCGTTCAAGTAGAGGATGTTCAACATCTTTTGCCTGTGCAAGCACACGTTTATGAAACTCTAGTAAAGATAATTCTCGATTAATATAAGTTTCTAAACTATGTTCCATACCATTTTGTAATGCATGCAATGAAGTCATTGGTTACTCTTATTTGTATATAAAAATTATATTTGCTCTTTATTAGAAACAAATTTTCTAGCTTATATTTTCTATAAAGTATATGACAAACTCATGACCCATGGTCTTAAAAACACGTTTATAGTCAGACTGATTAGCATTAAGTTATTGGTCTAGATGGTATTCAAATTGGATAGATTTGCCAGTTTCATTGAAAATATTTACTGATTAGATTTTATAATCATTTTCTCATTATACATGACAATGATAGCAAAAAGCAGAGCCAACACATTTCGTGTTTCACTCTGCTTTTTTGATCGTGAAAATCACGACAGATTCAACTCATACCCATTTATTTCGCAACAAACTGTAAGAATAGCCAGTACAAACAACCTGATAACATAATCGTTGCAGGTAGTGTAAAAATCCAAGCTGAAAGAATCATTTTAACGGTATTGAAGTTTAATCCTGACTTATTTGCGACCATTGTTCCAGCGACTGCACTATTTAATACATGTGTCGTTGAAACTGGCATACCAAGACCATCTGCTGCCGCAATCGTGGTCATTGCAACCAACTCAGCAGACATACCTTGTCCATAAGTCATGTGATTTTTTCCAATGCGTTCACCAACTGTGACCACAATACGCTTCCACCCCACCATTGTCCCTAGACCTAAAGCAAGTGCAACTGCAACTTTAACCCATGTTGGAATATACTGTAGGAAAGCATCTAAACTTTTACGGTATTCTTTTACCGTTTTAGTTTGACTCTCTGACATTGCTGGTAATTGCTTTGCTTTTTCTAAACGCTTAAATGCGCTCGTACTCAAGTACATGTCATTACGAATCACTGAAACTTCATTTTCAGGGATGTCTTTTACATAACCATATTGCCCAACATGTTCACCAAGCTGATGCGTTAACGTTGCTAAAGCAGGTATAACTTCTGGATTAATTTCTTTGGTCTGAATATATTTTGTAATAACACTTCTTGCTTGATCATCTGAAAGATTGAACTGTTTTTGAGTATCAAGGACTAAAGCTGTTTGACCTGATAATTGTCCGAAGCTTTGCAATTGATTGGTATCTAAATTTTTATTCCTCTGTACACGACAAATTTCATAGGGCCCTTGTCCTATCAGGCTTTTTCTTCCTTAAAATTGCGAGCACTCTCTTAAATTCTTCTTTTTTTCCAAAACCAATCAAACGTAGAATAGCCATTTGAACATAGTCCAAACCGTAGCGAAATAAACTTACTGAAAGTCGTCCATGCTTCTTTAGTTTTATCGCTTTTTTTCGATCATGTTGCCATTCACCTGTTAAATAGCACCAACAGAAACCGATCGCTAGCACTGCTATCAATTTCTTGACTCGTCTAGGGGCTGTTAAACGAGTATTTTCAAGATTGAATCCACGTCCTTTGAGACAACTAAATAAGGTTTCGATTTCCCAGCGTAATGCATAATCACGAATAGCAGAAGCATTAAACATAGGAGAAACAACAAGTAAAAGTTCTCCATCTTCTAATCGTAGCGCACTAATATACAGTTTCACTCGACCAACCCAAATACGTCGTTTACGACATTCAGTTTGACCAACTTGAAGATGACGAAATAAATCGCTAATTTTATGATTCTTGGCTAAGTGATTGGTCACAATAAAGTTTTTTTAACACGTATACAGAAGTTAATGTCATTTTCAATTAACCATGTAAACCATTTCTCACCGATAAATTCTCTGTCTGCGAACACATTCACAATACGATCTTTACCAAAAATGGAGATAAAGCGTTGAATCAAAGCAATAAGCTCTTTTGTATCTGAATTTCCACGTTTATTGAGCAATGTCCAAACAATAGGTATCGCTATTCCACGATAGACGATGGCTAACATCAAGATATTGATATCTCGTTTTCCCCATTTCCAGTTGGTTCTATCCAAAGTTAATTGGACTTTATCGAATGAAAATATATTGAAAATTAACTGAGAAATTTGACGATAATCGAAATACTGATCTGCAAAGAAGCGTTGTATACGTCGATAAAATGATTGTGGTAAGCACTTGATGGGTAAGGCTTTAGATGCAGAAGAAAGATTACATGTCTGTTTTACAATTAATGCCAGCATAATCAGTTTAAACATTTTACATGTGACTTGTTCCACTTTAGATATTTGTTTAAGATGAGATGTAACTCATTGAAATGTGTCATCATATTCGTCGTCAGGAAACAAGTATTATGCCATTATTTCAATGAGTTATCTTTTTTTATCGTGTACAAAAGCAGTTTTTATTGCATAACCTATTTTTAATTTATGGGGGATTTATGAACAGATTTTTAATCATCACTTTTGTTGTACTTACTATTTCAGGTTGTAGCAAGGTAAGAGAAAGCCACTTTATGTCAGATTTATGCCAACCACGAAATGAATATGATCAACAAGTTTGTGAATGTACTTTTGATGTATTAGATGACGAACTCACAGGTTCAATTGGACAAACATGGGTATTTAAACCTGACTTAGCTCGTTATCCACAGTTTTCAAAAGCAATGGATAAAGCAGATAAAAAATGCAGTCCACATTATGGCTTTTAATAAGAATTTTTTTTAAAGGGACACAACCTGTCCATTTCATATTTGATAATAACTTATCAATAATTGATATTTTAATTAGGGGGCTATTTTAATGACAAATATAAAATTATTTTGTATTGGGGCGTTATCTGTTGTCTTGAGCTTAAATGCAGGTTGTAATCAAAAATCATCAACTACTGATAAGAATGAAAGCAATAAATAAGTAGAAGTTCCTATCGTCACTGTAGGTCAAGGGGAGGATTTGGAAAAATTCAATGACCAGTTACCAACATCACAGGGACTTTTATCATTAAAGAAAATTGGCAAGGAGGATTTTGAGCGACCTGACTTATATCTAGGCGATAAAATTATACTCGCTTCCAAAGATGTTAATGATGATCGTATCAGTTTAGTCCGTCGCTTTAAGCTCACTCAGGGAGAAGCAATCTTGGTGAGTACAGATGCAGGTGGTTCAGGCACTTTGCCATCCTACTCAATCTTGTTGCTACTCAAAGGTCAAGCACCTAAATGGCTGAATAAGGATGATTTTTATAGCGAGAATGGCGATATTACTTATGCACAAAAAGGTGATGTCGTTACGATTGGTTTGGGAATTAACGATAAGGGCTTAAATAAAAGCATCATTTTAGAAAATGGGCAGCTATTAACCAACTTGTTGGAGACAGCCAAAGGAGGACTTTCTGATAGCAACTGTAAATGGTTGCATGATGAACTATTGCCTAATTGTGAACAACAGCATCCCGAAGACTGCAATAAAAATGTGATTCCTGAATCTTCTATGTCTATGGCGATCACAAGAGGTTTGGGGCAAATCAGGCTCAATCCTAATTTCAATGAACAATCCGTAGCGGAAGCTTGCTATCAGGCATGTAGTAAACAACCTATCCCTGATTATAAAGGCTTCAAAAAATCGGTATGTGGTGGATAACTTTCACAATTACTAATGCTCTGATATTTCATCAAATTGTTAAATTCTTATATTCAAGGAAAGACTCATGAAAAAATTAATCACAGCAATGCTTTTAAGTATTGCCCTTACCCCAACAACCTATGGTGCTCCAACACCTTTTAAAATCAACCAGAAAACTGGTTTTATTACCTATGGTAGCTGTCACATGGAGTCATGCTCATGGGCAAAATCGGTATCAACCACAATTATTCAAAACACCCCTAATCAGGCAATTTTAGATGTGAAAATTTTAGGTGGTAATTCACCAGATGTTTCCAATGCAGCGAAAAAGATTTCATGGGCGAAGAAACCTCACAAAATCACTCTTACCTGCTCATATCAACATCCCTCAATAAGTATAGGCGGTCAGCTAGATGTGTTGCCTTTAAATAGCTTCGGAGTTCCCCGAGTGCTGGAAAGTAGTGCCAATCTATATTTCGCATATTGTCATTCTTTTAATGGAGATATATCAGATGGCATTAAGAAATTTGGATATAACGTACAACCAGAATAGTTCCATTTTACTTATATCAACTTATCTGAAATTACATTGATATATTTCAAAGGAAAGACTTATGAAAAAATTAATCATGGCAATACTTAAAAGTATTGCAGTTCCAGCAATGGCACAAGCCAAACCAGCAACCTGTTTACTCGAAGAGGATGGCAAAACGCTATATAAAGGTAAATGTAATTTTAATGCTGAGAAAGGTGGCTCTTTCTGGCTTAGTCATCCTAATATTGAAAAAGAACTAGATCTTGAAAGCATCGCAGTTTGGATTGATTATAAAGATCATGCTACTGTCAATGTAGCAAAAGTAAGTGGTGGTGCGATTGAATGGGGAAAATTTGTACGCTCACAAAAACAGAAAGCCTGCTGGGTTAATGATTGGTACAAAATCTGTGCTTGGGCACAATAGTACATTCGCAAGCATTCAAATTTTAAAGGAATATTAAATGAAAAAGTTTATTATCGCTGCTTTAGTCACTGTTTGTACAACTTCTGTTTTTGCAGACTTTCCTAAAATTATTTTTGAAGGAAAGACAATTGAGCCTACAGATACTCGTACATCTTTAATTAAAAAATTTGGAAAACCAGCTTCAGGTGATAACACATATAGTCATTGGGACAAACCCAATTTCTCCATGTCTGCTAGCTATGATCAATATGGTGTAAAAGAGTTTGGCATAGCTCAATTAAAGTCAGTTCCATCAAATGTTCAGTTAAAAGTGAATGGACAAACTATCACGTTAGGTAAAGATACAATCAACTCGGCAGTAAAGAAATTTAAATACGGTTGTTTTGATATTCTTGATACTAAATTTAATAGTAATTATTCATTTAGCATTGCTGCTGGAGAAGAGGGTGAAATGAATGTGGTGATGGATGCTGAATATACTGGCACAAAATCCACATCTGCAAATAAACCCATCTTCGGCTTTAAATTTAATTCAAATGAACCTGATAAAAGTGAAGGCTGTAATTACTAACATTAAACAAAAAATAAGGGAGTTAGCCTCCCTTATTTTTATATTTCAATAAGTTGAATCAACTTATTGCCTTAACACTCTGCCTAAGTCGTTGTTTAATACTGGTAACATCAGTAGTTGAGGATATAGAATCAGCTTGTACCTCAACAGCATTTTGCTGGTCATTATAAAACTCTTCCACTATATCCAGCCCCTCATCACCACCCACCTCAAAGCTGGCATTGCCATAGCCTTGCCGTGCCACATGATCCAGAGCTTCCTGATAAAACCCTGCTGCCTTACTCACTTCATCAATCTGCTTGGCTGAAACAATCGCATCCTGTAAATTCACACCGTCACGTAAAGTTAAGTCCACGTAATAGATCGGAGTACGATAGCTTTGTGTGGTGCTTTTCCCTCGCAAGGTCAGTTGCAAAGGCAAACATGATAATAAATTACCTGATGCTGCATGATAATAACTAAGCCGTGCTGCCAGTGTCCGAATACTGTTAAAACCCGTGGTTCTAAAAATGAATGTGCCAAACTCATCCGATTCATCTAAATTCACGTAGAGTCTGCCATAGGGTTTGCATAGCCCACCCTGTGCGAGTGGGCATAAATCAGGCGACGGACATGGATGTTGCTCAATCCCATTTTGTCCAAGTCGCTGACAGGTTTCGCCATTGCCTGTACACACTGGTCGTCCAGTCTGTCGGTCAAACAAGGTATATTCAGCTCGTAAGTTCAGTTCAGGTTCATTAAAGATCATCCGTACTGGAATGGTTCGGAGTTTTCCATTTTGGGCTTTAGCTCTAAGCTGCTCATCCAGTGGATGTTTAACCCAGCCATCCTTAGTTTGAATCTGACTGGTAATGGTAAATTGGTCATCCTTTTCAGGCAGTCGCTTACCATTCTTTTCAACGATCTTGCCGATACTGATACGCCCCAATACAGGTGGAGTAATTGCTAAACCTTTAATCATGGTGATGATCCTTTTATTGCATTTATTTACGGATTCCCCAAATTCATTGAAGGCACTGTCTCCTACACCATATTGCTAACCCTCCTGAAAGAAACGACTTCCAATCACAGGTCATGGGAGAAAACATTGTGCGAACATAAAAAAATGCAAAGCTGCTCCACCGTCCTTTCCTTAGTATTAGGGAAAGGGCAAACGGGGTGGCTTTGCACAAATTTTAAATTTAGGGAAATAAAATCGTTTGATGTGGTGTGTGATGGAAATAGGTCTAAAACTTGTTTAGTCAGATGATTTAGGTTGTTGCAGAATAAATATTAAAGCGTCTGCTCCCTTGTCGGGATTGTGGATACTGTTGCAGTAGTTCAGGCTGTGCCTGTAATAATGCCTTTTGATCCAGTACCACACTGTCCTTTGATTTTTTCCATGTCACAGTACCATTGGAAAAGATGGCTTTCTCTGCATCTTTCATGAGTGCCTGAATCCGATGCTTGAGATAGTCATACTTGGTTTGATGGTCGGTGAGTTGTTTTTCCTCATGCAACAGATCTGTAAACAGTTGATCAACACCCTCCAATGTGGAGAAATCAACGGACTGTAAAGGGATATGTTGAGGGTAAAGTAATTGCAGGGCTTTGGCGGCTGATTCACTGGCATCAACACTCGGTGGTATGTCATTTTCCACACAGCTCCAGAATATCCGTTCAGAAGTCATGATTTGGTCTATCACAATTTCATTGCGTTCAACCTTAAAAATCTTGGCTTCATGTCCACAGATCAAGGCACAAATATGCGCTGCCTGTTTGCCTGTCACTGCCAGTTGGTGCTGTACCTGAATAATCACGTATAAAGGCACACCATCACGCCACAGTTTGGTTCCCCATTCCCCCACTGATTTACACTCCAATATCTGTACTTCATCACAGCCTACAACGGCATAGTCCAGATTCGCCAGCATAAAGTGTTTGTCAGGATCAGGATGCTGTAACACTGCATTGACCTTACGCACTTTATGACCTGTCTTGTGCTGGTAGTAATTGGCAATCAGAGGTTCAAGCTGATTGCCCCAATATAAGGGTGAATAACTGTTTTGGGTGGGTTGATCAGGCTGTGTCTGCATCCGACCTGTTTTAATCATCCATAGTTCCAGCATCGACATGTGGGGATTAAGCCCACAAGCTGCGGCTGCATCACTACTGCCAATACCCTGTTTTCTGACTTGTAGCCATTGTTCACGGCTCATGCCTTTGGTTTTAGCAAGCCGTTTGGCACGACTGGGATTAGGTTTAGCTAACGGTAAATGTGGTATGGATTTACTGGTTTGTGGTTCAACGATATGGTTCATGAGATACTCCATGTCTGTAAAAATTAAAATTGCGGCATAAAAAAAGCCACATCAGGGCGATGTGGCAAAAGGGAGTTTTGGGTAGAGGGAAATAGAGGATTTAAGCAATGGGTATATTCCTTAGGCTAATTTGATTAGCTCAAATCCAATTCAAGTTAGACCACCATTCTGAGTGCCTGTTCCAGTCCTCGCTGTTTCATGGCTGCACCTGTACCAAACCATGCAGAATCCAGTCGGTGATCAGTACTCATGGCTCGACGTTCGTGATCGACAAACTCGGTGATGCTACACAGCAAACCATAGGCTGTCCCTTGGGCTGAACTGAGTTCTGCACCTCGTCCCTGACCATTAAACATATCCATGACTTTCGACATGGCTCGTCCATTCGGTTCAGTTTTATTGGTTGCATTGGCTTCATTTGCCACATTGCGGTAGAACTGGATAATGCTGTCATCCTGTTCAGCAATGCTGAGACTGGTATTGTTAAATACCGCATCAAAATAGGCTGCCGCTTCCTGTTGGGTGACTTTACGCTGACTCAGTTGTTTCATTTCATACATGTGTTCATCCCATGCACGAACGGAAATACCGAGTTGTTGCTTCACTTTTTCAGCATCAAATCGGGTACTGTGCGGAACTTTCACCACACCTGCACTGGTACTGCCATTGCGTAAGGCGATTGCCAAAGTGTTATTACACACCACACGGATTGAAGTAAATTGTGCCGTTGTGGCAAGCGTACCATCACAGGCTGTAGCGAGAAGAATATAGCCATTGCTGACATCCTTGCCCTTGAGTGCTGTACTCTGTCCTGTACGTGCCAATGCCCAGAATTTCTTGCCACCTTTCAATACGCCTGCGGTTTCCAGTTCAAAGCCTGATTGCTCGGTCAGATCACGATAAAACTCAAGGATTTCTTTGGGCTGGACTTCCTGAAAGCGTTGGCTGACCACCGATAAAGGTGCATGGGTATCAGAACGATACAAGACACGCTGTTCTTCATAAGGCAAGATGATACTTTGCCCACGTTCATTCTGTGCCATATAACTGACATTAGAAGATTCAATACGCCAATCCATGCCTGCCTGCTGTGCCCAGACTTCAATCGGTTGATGTGGACTGAGTTGATCACCCAGACCATGCCACGGGGTTTCACCGACATACGCCATTTGTTCAAGTTGATGTGCCATGATGATTTCTCCTGTCCCTAGTTGAAATTGCACTGGCAATTGTTGCAGTGGAAATAAGCAGTAGGCTGCTGTGGCTGTGAGGGCTGTGTCAAACTATCAATTAGCCCTCCTACAACTGCTCCCATTAATCCGCCCAATAATGGTGACATCGGTATAGGCAAGCTTTTAGAAATCATCGTACCAACTCCTGCACCAGCCATAGAACCATAAGTATTAGAACTTCTAGATGCTGATGTTGAGCGGCTAACATTTTCAGAATAACAATATGGGCATGTAATATTCATAGGATAATCCTCATTAAATGAAAAAAGGCTTACCAATCGGCAAGCCTATGTTTTTGAATGTAAGGGAAAAAGAAAACATTCAATCTTCATGTTAATGATGTATATCTATGATTTTTTGGGATTGAAACTTTTCAAAGCTTTGGATGAATTGTCCTTTACTAAATACTCTCATACCTTTCAATCTAGCACGCAAGTATTGGTCATCCTTTTCAGGCAAAGCAAGATAACCTATTACCTCAAAAGCATTGGTGACTGCAAGTTTATCCTTACGTTCAATCAACCCTAGACCTAATTTCTTCAACTCGCAATATCGCTGCTTATGATCTTGCTGATTACAGTTAAAAAATAAACCATCACCTTTGGTAATTTGCTTGTGCCAAAGCTCTCCGATATTCTGCCCTAAGTAACTATCTCGACACCGTATAGAGCCATTATAGATCACTAACAAATGGCAATGGAAACCTTTACTTTTCCCCCCTTGCTCTAAACGATAGGCATAACCTACCTGATCTCTAAAAATCGTATCCTTGTTTTGAATGCGATTTATTAACTTCTTAATATCTTTATCAAATTGACTAATCGTTGCATTACGCTCATATTGATAAGACAAATCAACCCGAACTAATAATAATTTTCTATGTTGCCCTAGCAAACCTTCAAAATATTTAAATAGCACTTGTCGGTTACGTTGGTTCTTAACATGAAGTTTACTAATAAAGTTTTTATGCTCTTCTCGTAATTGATTCTGAAAAGATTTAAATGCCTGCTCTTTATCAAAGACAGCGTAATTATCAAGATATATATTCTGAGGCATAAGGTCAAAATAGGTCTGGACCAATGGACTGTATTCATAATTACCGTCATACACGGAGCTAGCTAATCCAAGAATTTGCTGATGTTCTGTTTTAAAGGATTTCCAATCATACATTTTGTTCGATACAACATGCATTAAGTTTTCGATTCTAAGTAAAGCTTGAGATTGATTCATTCGAGACACTCCAAGGTCTTTGTTCCATAGGAGTGTCTGTTTGGTATTTTTATAAATTAGAATAGATCTGTTTTGATTTATTCGTATTGATCTTTGATCAAAGTAGATGATCAAGATTGTTTAGGTATGGGTATTGAATGATATTAAATATATATCCTAGTCACTCATACCTTGAATTCGGTCTACAAACCTCTCCTCTAAGGAGAAAACCCTTCTTCTATAGCAAAATGGAAAACTATACAAATTTCTGTAATGCTATGTAGTGAAATGACAAGCTAAAGTTAAGTAAAGCTAGACTCAACCATTTAAATCTCTTTTTGCCCACGACCAAACCTTGACTTAATATCATCGGTATAAACAACATCAAATGTTTCCAGAAAAATGAAATATGGTAGAACACGCTTTTCAAAGAATGACCATTTTTCTTTATCCCCTGCTTCAATGATGAGCTCTGCTGGCATCTTCCATTCTGAATTTTGCAAGATAGGCACAGATTCGAAGTTCAGCTTGACCTCCATACCGTTAAAACTTTCTGAAGAGGCTTTAAGCAAATCACAAGTATAAGCATGAAACTCAGTCGGGATATCTCTAAAACGTACCTCCGCATCACTCTCTTGAATTTTAGTTTCCATCAAGCTATTTGCATTAAAGACAATAATGATGTCTTGTACTAATTGCCCTGTAACAAAGTTCTCTCTCCAGAAAT
The DNA here is from genome assembly GCF_000374425.1 of Acinetobacter tjernbergiae DSM 14971 = CIP 107465. GTDB lineage: Bacteria > Pseudomonadota > Gammaproteobacteria > Pseudomonadales > Moraxellaceae > Acinetobacter > Acinetobacter tjernbergiae. The sequence continues at coordinate 143,945 of NZ_KB894356.1, forward strand.
ATAAATAGTTCAGATATCCTGAAAAACCTTCTGGCTTTGCTGCTTTCTTATTAAGAGAAGTAAAGAATTTCTGAAATTGCTCATAGGGAACCCTATCTTTACAATTCTTATAGGCAATTTCTAATCTAAATCGATAGAGAGCTATGTCTTGTTTCTTGTATCCATGGAAATACTGAACAGCTTTTTTTAATCTCTCCGAGTTTTGTGCCCACTTTTTTGTTACCTCAATATGACTTGGTTTAATAATTCTGGATTCCGTGTCACCATCTCTAAGTCTAAAAAGATTCTTATCTGTTCGAAGATTACCACTTTCAGCAAATGCTTTAAGCCTACATAGAAGTCTATTTAAATTACATAAAGCATCTTCAGTCAGATCATAATTCAGATCATATAGTGCATTTTTACCTCTTTTTTGTTCAACTTCAAATTTGAAAAATTCGGCAAGGATTTGGATGTTCCGACTGAAATAATTTCCAGTAAATTGCTTGATATCATCAACATTATCTAATACAAAGAGTAGCTCTCGGCCTAATTGAGTTATTCGATTCTCGCATTGTTTTAATGTTTCTTGGGCCTGCTGCTTAGATTGACTTGAAGCATTCATAAAAACAGGAACTGGCTTGAACAACAAAGCCAACATAAAAACTTCTAGCCTCATTAAAGTTTCATGAGGATCATATTTCTTATACAAATCTGCAATATTCTTAAAACGCGGTCGACGGCTTAACCGAGTCGAAGGGAAATCATCATATTCAACCTCAAATTCTTTATATAGGGTTTCAATGATTTCTAAGTATTCTCTTAATGGCTGATGCATATTGATACTGGACTTTAATTTCTTGTTATTCTCAACAATCAAATTTCTTAAGGGTTTATATGATCGTTCCATACGCTTCTCTCTCTTTCCGCTATTGCTCAGTCCGAGATTATTTTCCGTTTTCGAAGCTTTGATTTCCGTAAGTAGTGCTTTAAATCTTTCATCATCAAATAGCTTATCGATAATAGAATCAGCAAGACCTTCGCTTGCTTGATTATCTATATTTGTTAGATCATCATTAAGATTCAAAATTTCATCGGCTCTGCTAGATGTTATTTGTCCTTCACCCACTGTCCTTATTCCTTATAATAAATGACTTGTAGCAACTTAATTTATCATGTTAATTCCAACTTGGTAAATCATTAATTCCCATAGTTTTTTATTCAAATTCCTAGTTATTTGAACATAAATTCCATTTTAGGTTTGAGTTAAAATATAGCTTTGGGATGGCATATCCACTTAGGTTGAGAGCCAATTTAGCTTTTACAGCGATCATCAAACTTAGCTCAGAATTTACCGTCAGAACTTCTTCTAACCATCAATAACCAAGCAGAAAAAAATACAAAAATCTCAATATATTTTGCTATGTAATAAATTTAGGAATGTCGTCTATAACTTTCTGAAAATGCATAAATAGGAATCCACTAACAAATAAGTGGATTCCTATTTATGCATTAAATCTTTAGCTAGAGTAGGGGCTCACTGAATGCTTACTCTAGAACTTACTTTCACTAACATCAGATTTTTTACACGCTCTTTAAATCTCTGATTTTGGGAGAATGATCTGCTTTACAAGTTCCCTTTCATTTCGTAGACAATTAATTAGCGATAGCTCGATATCACTATTAAATAAAATTTCCCGTCCCAAGCTTATAAATGGGTATTTTCCTTTTAAAGCCTGAGCGTATTTTGAGATGTTTGCATTGATGGAATTTAGTTCTTTGGCTAATTTCTTTTGTCTTCTCTTTGCATAGAAACGATCAAGATCATCTTCTGGATCTTGCACTCTTTTACTCTTTTGAGGTTTACCATTCTCTACAATGTGCTTTTGCACCTCTATTTTCTCAATAAGAATTTTCTTTTTATTTTCAAGCTCTATTAATCTTTCTGCTATAAAGTTCCGATCCATTTCTTCAAACTTTGCAATAACTTCGTCATATACATCATTCACAGCTCTATTCGGGTTTTTCCACTTACCCTGTTTTTCAGCACGCTCCTTAAGAATATTAAAAAAAATCTTATGTTTATCATAAAGTTTATTTTCATATCGAGCTTTAATCTTTACATAACCTTCTATTTTTTTTCTTAATACAGATTGCCTAATCAACGCATATTGTACTGTTTGGCCTGATTTAGTTGTTATCATTTCAATCAATCCCTCAAGAATCCTCTTATATTCTTTTTGGACGATGTAATTGGCTAGCTCATTAGAATTTCCTATCAACTGATCAACCAAACCGATTTGCTCAACAACTCGACTTGCTGTTACCGACTCATTAAAGTTACTTAAATCCCACAAACTATTTTCCCGATAAGAATCATTAAAGCTTTTATCACCAAGACTCACTAACTTTTTTAAAATTTGCTCTTTTGCTCCATTAGTTAAAGTCGCCTCTGCTTGTTGAATGTATTCTTTCCATTCAATCAAATGTAAATTCTCTATTGCTAATAGGTATAGCTCATTATTCAGGATATGTAAGTCTTCTGTACTTATCTTTTTCATATTTATAAATTTCAATTAGATAAATAAATTCTAGCAACTTTTTCATTAACTTCAATAGAAGTATTCATTTACATTCAAGTTATACCTAAGCTGACAACATCTAATCAATTTTTAAAATAGAGGGGCTTATGGCAAAGCTTAAAATTGCAGTTAAATTTAATTTAGTAAATCTATTACATGAAGATTCAAAACTTGTCGTAGGTAATTTTATTAATGAGGTGAATCAATGAGCTATTTAACATCAAAGGAGATAAGACATATATTAAAAGATTGCTCTGCATCTACATTATGGCGTTACCAACAACCTAATCAAAAAATGTTCGAACAACCCATGCCGCAACCTATTAAGAAATGTGCTGGATCTTCAAGTCTTTGGGATGAAGAAATGTTTAATGAATGGCTACTCAAATATTTCAATAACAACAAAATGAGCAATCTGTCTAGCTAGACAGATTGCTTAACTTTTTCCACCATTTTTTATAAGCTTTCGACATCTCTTTTTGATAATCATAATAGTCATATGTCCCCTGTTCCCCAGGCATTACATGACCAACCATCAATTCCGCAACATCCCTACTCGTAAATGCACTGAAATTTGTCCTAGCTGTACGCCGTAAATCATGCATAGACCAATGATCCATTTCAATTTTATAATTCTTCCTTGCAAATTGCATGAAGTTATAAGGGGTATCTATTGGCCCACTACGCCCCATTGGCTCTTTGCCATTTTCATGTGGGAAAATGTATTCAGAATTACTCAAATCAATTGCCGACTGAAGCCACGGTTTGATCTCATCAATAATAGGTCGAACAATGTCCCCTTTACTTTCTCCTGTCTTATGATTTTCATACGGTACTGTCCATGTATTTTTACTAAAATCAAAATCTGATTTCCGTGCAAGCCTCAACTCACTATATCGATTACCATAAAACAAACATAACTTGAGAAATAAAACATTCCTTAATGATGTTCTAGACTCATCACAAATTTTAAAAATTAAAGATAACTCATCATCTTGTAATACTCGAACAGTTTTATTTTTCTTAATATTCAAGTCACGTTTTCCAGTGATATGTCTTATGGGGTTTTGCTCAATTAATTTTCGATTGATCCCCCAATCCAAACACTGCTTTGTATTCGTAAGAATGCGATCAGTTATCGATGGTGACTGTTTAAATTGCTCTTCTAGTAAATCTAACCACATATGTAATGTGATTTGCTCAGCAGGTATGCTACCTAACTTTGGGAAAACATAAAGTTCAAATGATCTCAAATATTGATCTGCATTCTTTTTATTAGGAATAGTATATTTCGCATGCCACTCACGAAATAACGCTTCAAAAGTTATAGCCTCTGTGATCTTGTGAAGCTCTACTTTTTTATGAATACGTGGGTCATGTCCCTTTTCTAAAATTGCTTTCATTTTCTGCAATTCAATACGAGCTTCTTTAAGGCTCATATTTGGATAAGTTCCCAAGTCTAAACGAGCTTGCTTATCGTTATATCGAAAACGCATCTGGAAAGTGAGCTTTCCTTTTTGAGATACACGAACGCTCAATCCATCTTGATCAGGCTCCGTATGTATTGCTGAACGTTCACGATCTAGATTCTTCTTAAGCCACGTATCTGTTAAAGGCATTTTACTCCACCTGTGTACATATTTTTTTCAAATAGAAAATTCTAGAAAATATGTACACACATATGTACACAAACATACTGACTAGACTTGAAATCTATTGAACGGGGTTGAAAGACATAACAGATAAAGAATAACAATATTTTTATATTTTTACAGCACTTACATTGATTTTATTATTATATTTGAAACAGGTTGAATGGGCTTAAAATAGTATCAAATATTTGGGTGGGAAATGATCGCAAAGGTACGTCGTTGGGCAACTTGTGCCGCTAATTCATCTTTAAACATGAGAAACAATCTTCAATATGTACGCAGTTATGTACACATTTCTTAATATGTACCTTAACTGAAAAAGTGAGAATTCAAAATTGGCGCAATTGTAGCAGATTTATAAGTTGTGTTTTATGGATTGTTGATATGTCCTAAGTTATCCACAAAATAGGTGTTGCTCTCACTGACCGTAAAATAGCTAATAAAAAATGTACCATACTTCAATGACGTACAATTTTTTAGATAGAAGCGTTGGAATTTCGATGCCTGAGGAATAGATCAGTCTTCATATGCTGAGACCTATTATCACAATAAAAAATACAAAGATTAAACGATAGCAAGAAAGTGCTCACCCTCAAATAATTATAAATAAGTTCACCTCACTCAATTTTATAGCATTTATTTTTTCTAATTTAAGTCATGAAATGAATGAGAAAACTGATTGGTATTCTATTTACCATCGGTGAGCAATCGCTCCTCTATCAGGGGTCGTTTTGTTTTAATCAATGTCGATAACCTGATCTTAAATTGTATACCCCAAAGATTTTCATCCTAATCAACGCAATACAAAAAACTTAGTTGAATAATCTAGACCTACACGAGTTTGTATGCTGAGAATCTTTTCTCCAAAGGAATCAAATATCTGACTAAAGCTGAAAGTATTAACTGATTTTTAAAAACAAGTTTATTGCTATACACCTTTCTAAAACAAACCTAAACATTTGTCTATGAACTTGGATTAATCCGACAAAATAGTTAACTTATGAATTGAATTGATGATTAAGAATCATTATTATTCTCAAAATTTTTCTCATATCTGAGTGAACGATTATGTCTTTTATCAAATCACGTAAGAAATTAGTATCTTCCGCAATTGCATCTTCACTCTCCGTGATTGCAGTACCAGCCATCGCCCAAGATCAGCCAGTACAACTCCCAACGATTCATACGCAAGCACAACAAGAACAAGGTTTAAAAGTAGACCAATCATCCAATAGTAAATTCGTTGCTCCTCTTTTAGATACTCCAAAATCAGTTTCAGTTATTTCAAAACAATTGATTGCGGATACTCAAGTCACGACTTTAAGCGATGCGCTTCGTACCGTTCCTGGGATCACTTTAGGTGCTGGTGAAGGTGGTAACCCAAATGGTGACCGTCCATTCATTCGTGGCTATAACTCAGAAAGTTCAATGTATGTAGACGGTGTCCGCAACGCAACTTCTCAAAACCGCGAAATGTTTGCTGTTGAACAAGTTGAAGTCACCAAAGGTTCTGCTTCTGCTCTAGGTGGTGCAGGTACTTCAGGCGGTAGTATCAACATGATTTCTAAGGTTGCTAAAAAAGGCGATGCTTTAGAAGGTTCGATCTCAGGGGGTACAGATAATTATGCGCGTATCACTTTAGACGGAAACAAAGATTTCGGTAATGGTGTTGCAGCACGTGTCGTTGTGATGGGTCATCAAAACGAAAAAGCAGGTCAACAAGACGGTGCTGAATATAAACGTGCAGGTATTGCACCAAGCATTACCTTTGGTCTAGACACTGCAACTCGTGGAACATTAGGTTATTACTACCTCAAAACGGATGATATTCCAGATTCTGGTATTCCATATAACAATCCATTCGCTACAACAAATGCAAGTGCTAAATTCAATGGCAATGGCAAACCAATTGATGTCCAACAAGGCAGTTACTATGGTTGGAAAGATCGTGATTTCCAAAAACAAGAAAACCAAGTAGGTACATTTAAATTAGAACATGACTTAACAGAAAACTTGACCTTAAGTAATACTGCTGTTTACACACAATCTAAGAATGACTATCTGTGGACTAACCCAGATGACTCTAAAGGCAACTTTTATAACAAAACCACAGGTGCTTTAGATGGTTCTGTATGGAGACGTACCAACTCTCGCGTAGCAGATACAGATGGCTTTACCGATCAACTTGCTTTAACGGGTAAGTTTAATACAGGTGCGGTACAACATCGCTTTAATGCTGGTGCAGAATATAGCGATCAAAAAACTGATCGTACGCAATATATTATGAATGGTTTAGATTCAACAGGAAGTGCAAACAATACCTGCTCTGCTGCTGCAATCGCTTCAGGGTGGTGTACATCGGTTCAGAACCCAAGTAATGTGCCGTGGACAGGAAAGATCAGTACCAATGGGGCTGACCGTTACAACATTCAGAGTAAAAACCAATCTGTTTACTTCCTTGACAATATTGAATTAAACCCACAATGGCTTTTAGATTTAGGCGTGCGTTGGGATAAATATGAAACCCAGCAAACCATGACTTATGGTGCACGTAACAGCAGTGTTACTGCAGCAAAACCAACGGCTAAAGCTGGTGATCAAGTTACGGTTGAGAACAATAAAGATTTCTTCAACTACCAAGCTGGTTTAACCTTTAAACCAGTGGAAAATGGTTCTATCTATGTCAGCTATGCCACTTCAGCAAACCCAGTAGGTGTCGATGGTGGTGATGGTTCTGAAGGCATTACTGCTGCAATTCAAAACCTCAAACCAGAAGAAGTGAAAACCTATGAGTTAGGGACTAAATGGAATGTTCTTAACGAAAAATTAAACCTAACAGCTGCAATTTTCCGTACAGAAAAAACCAACACACGCGCAACGGCTGAAGATGGTACCACTCAGAATATCGGCGAAACACGCGTTGATGGTATTGAGCTTGGTGTCAACGGAAACATTACGGAAAAATGGGCAGTTGCTGCTGGCTATACTTACTTAGATAGCGAACTTGTTGATGGTGGTTATACCAATATAGGCTCTACTGCAGCTCCAATCTATCAAGCAAATCCAAGTAATGGCAACCAAGTACAAAACGTAGCAAAAAATAGCGCGACGCTTTGGACAACATATCAAGTTCTACCTGCTTTAACCTTAGGTGCTGGTGCTGTTGCAATGGACAAAGTCTATGGTAATGCAACCAACACTAAGTGGGTGCCAGGTTATGTGCGCTATGATGCTATGGCACGTTATAACGTAGACAAAAATGTTGATTTACAGCTAAATGTAAATAATTTATCTGATAAACGTTATTTCACTAAAGCATATTCATCACACTATGCAACTGAAGCAGAAGGACGTAGTGCAGTATTATCAATTAACTTCAAATACTAAAACCTAAAAAGTCCATCGTTTAACGATGGACTTTAATGAAAAAATAGCCTCATGATGAGGCTATTTTTTTCTGACTTAAAGTATACTAGACATTATAAATTGCGTTGATTGACACGTTTCGATAACGCTTCAGCCGATTCTTTTCGTTCAGAATAACGGTCTGTGAAATACTGACTCTGCCCTCGCGTCAATAGCGTGAATTTATACAGTTCTTCCATCACATCCACGATACGATCATAGTAAGACGATGCTTTCATACGACCATCTTCTTCAAATTCTAAAAATGCTTTTGGAATTGAAGACTGATTCGGGATGGTAATCATGCGCATCCAACGTCCTAAAATACGCATTTGATTGACACTATTAAAAGACTGCGAGCCACCACTGACTTGCATCAATGCCAAAGTCTTACCTTGCGTTGCGCGAATTGCACCACCTGCCAGTGGAATCCAATCAATTTGCGATTTGAAGATGGAACTCATCGAACCATGACGTTCAGGCGAACACCACACCATGCCCTCTGACCACGCTAACAACTCATGTAATTCTTTGGCTTTTGGGTGTTCCATATCCGCATCTTCTGGTAAGGGTAAACCTTTAGGGTGAAAGATTTTTACTTCCGCCCCAAAATGCTCCAAGATGCGCCCTGCTTCCATCACGGCTAAACGACTATACGAACGCTCACGGTTAGAGCCGTACAGCAATAAAATACGTGGTGCATGATTCAAGGCTTGTGCTTGCACTTTTTCTAAAGTGGGTTGATCAAGCAAATTCATATCTACATTTGGAAGAGTCATCACAATTACACCGACTTAAAATACTTTTTTCTGAGCCATAAAGACACACTGACCAAAGCAATCAGCACAGGCACTTCAACCAATGGACCAATCACTGTGGTAAATGCCACAGGTGAAGCTAAACCAAAGGTTGCAATAGCGACAGCCAATGCCAATTCAAAGTTATTACCTGCGGCAGTAAAAGAGATTGCGGTGGTTTTAGGGTAATCATTGCCCATCCATTTACTCATAAAAAAGCTGATGAAGAACATCACAATAAAGTAGATGGTCAAGGGAATCGCAATACGAATCACATCGAAAGGCAAGCTCACGACATCAGCACCTTTTAGGCTAAACATCGCAACGATCGTAAACAGTAATGCCAACAAACTTAAAGGACTGATCTTCGGCAAAAAGACATCTTGATACCACGCGAGACCTTTGGCTTTCACTAGAATCAATCGCGTCATAAAACCAAGAAAAAAAGGAATGCCCAAGTAAACCAGCACCGCATGGGTAATGGTCCAAAAATCTACATGAATGACTTGTCCTGCAATACCAAAATAAGGTGGCAAGAAAGTGAGAAATAGCCAAGCATAACTACTAAAGAATAAAATCTGGAAAATACTGTTAAATGCAACCAATGCCGCAACATATTGGTTATCACCACAGGCTAAGCCATTCCACACCAAAACCATCGCAATACAGCGTGCTAAGCCAATCAGAATTAAACCTGTCATGTATTCTGGATAGCTGTGTAGAAAAATAATCGCTAATGCAAACATCAAAACAGGCGCAATAATCCAGTTCTGAACCAAAGATAAAGTTAAGGTTTTTTTATCTTTAAATACCTGTGGCAACGCCGCATAGTCAACTTTTGCCAAAGGTGGATACATCATTAAAATCAAACCAATCGCAATTGGAATATTGACTGAATCCACACTCATTTTGTCTAAAGCAACAGAAGCTTGAGGTAAAAACACACCGATCACAATTCCTAATCCCATGGCAATAAAAATCCATAGGGTTAAGTTACGATCTAGAAATGACAATCTTTGCTGAGCCATGATGTTCTCATTCAATATCTGAAATGTGATTGATTGCAGCAATCAATTCAGGACGAGACATATTGGCGGTATCCAATGCAAATAGAGCATCTAAACGGCGGTTGATATGATCTACAGTCACTTGGAATGCTTGTAATTTTTCTGGTTTAGGTAAATCTAAATGTGAAGGATCAGCCAAGCCCCAATGTGCTTTAATTGCACCACCTAAATACAGTGGGCAAGCTTCCTGAGCCGCAGAATCACAGACCGTAATCACCACATCCGCTTGGTATTGTTCACAATCATCAATGGTTTTACTCCACAAACCATCGGTTGAAAGGCTTAATTTTTCCAGCGTTTCAATCGTCAGTGGGTGAACCTGTCCAGAAGGCTTACTGCCTGCGCTATATGCTTTCCAATTTTCAGGCGCACGACTGTTAAAAAGTACTTCGGACAAAATGCTGCGACAACTATTTCCAGTACATAGGAAAATAAATTTCATGCGGTATTACTCACAATAACTTTTAATTTGGAGAGGCTGGGATTGGTTACTTGCGAAGCTTTGTTCACGTACCAAGATATTGAGTAGTTCATGACACCAAGCAGGCAATTGCGGATGAATACTGTAGTAGACCCACTGGCTTTGTCGCCTATCTTGCAATAAACCTGATGAACGTAATAAAGCTAAATGTCTAGAAATCTTGGGTTGACTGAGTTGTAACTTCTCAGTCAAATCACAAACGCATAACTCTTTATGCTCGGCAACTAAAGTGACGATATTGAGCCGTGTTTCATCTGATAAGCATTTAAAAAAATTAACTCGATCCATCTTCACTTCCCATCTGCTTATTTGAATATGCAGATCATCATATATAAAACCTAAATTTTTAATTTACTCTTTTTCCATTTTCATCAATCACCTGCTCACCATCCTCTTTAGTAAAAGCACCCTGCTGTGCCAATGGCAAAATATCCAAGACAGCTTCGGATGGACGACTCAAGCGAGTTCCTAACGCCGTCACCACAAATGGTCGATTAATCAAAATAGGATGCTCAAGCATAAAACTGATTAGTTGCTCATCCGTCCAATCTTCACGATCCAGTTCTAGATCACGATAAGGATCTACATTTTTACGAATCGCTGCTCTAACCATTAAATTGGCATCTTGAATCAGTTGAATCAACTCACTACGCGTAGGCGGTGTAATCAAGTATTCAACAACATTTGGCTCAATGCCTGCATTACGAATCAAAGCCAATGTGTTACGTGAAGTTCCACATGCTGGATTGTGATAAATCGTCACATCTGATGAAGTTGTCATCGAATTAAGTCCTTATTGCTATCTTTCGGTTCTTTATATATGAATTAACATATATATGCAATTCCATATATGAATAAACTGAAAGAAATGAGATGAGCCGATAAACTCATTTTTCTCAGCTTTTCAACAGGGTTTAACCCCCGATATCAGGTGTTATTGTCTTAAGTTGATCATTTTGGAATATAAGTTAAGCAAATGAGTCACTGAGCTTAGGGACTTTTTCTTCTAATATGCCGCTACAGAATAGCAACCTTAGAGTTTTATGTTCGATGACTCAATTGCCTAAAGTTAAAGACACCTTTGTTAACGCTAAAACAGCCCAATCAATCTTAAAAACGCGTGCGGGTAAACAAGCTGCACAAGTATTTTCAAATGCGGCAGATCGTTTCTTGAGAGGACATCAACTGGCATTGTCAGGAAAGACACCTTTTGAAGTCGTTTATGAACGTGAAATTATTAGCTTACGGTTTTACAAGGCAGATGTAGAAACAGGTGAAAATAAACACCGTGTACCACTCGTCATTATTCCACCATTAGCAGCGAATACCTTAGTGTTCGATTTGTTTCCTGATCGTAGTCTAATTCGTTACTTTCAAAGTCAAGGTTTTGATGTGTATATGATTGACTGGGGCACACCAAGCCGTAAACAAGCCAAATATAATTTCGGTACATATATCAAAATCTTTATGCCCGACTTTATCAGCAAAATTCGTGAACATAGCGGAGAACAACAACTATCACTGTATGGCTGGAGTCTCGGTGGGGCTATCTCACTTTGCTATACCTCATTATTTAAAGATAAAAATATTAAGAATTTAATGATTTTGGCATCACCAATTAACACTCATCAATCAGGTTATATCGGCAAGCTTTATCAAAAGTTAAACACACCAGCACAATGGGTGCGGACCAATACTAATTTCCGAATCCGTCAAATTCCGAGCCGCTATTTCCATATTCACGGTTGGCAAAATACGCTTGGGTTTAAGCTCACAGATCCAGTGGGTAATTTTAAAAATTATTGGCAATTACTGAAAAATTTGAACGATCGACAGTTTGTTATTAATCACGCAACATCAAGTTCATTTGTTGACAACATGCTTGCTTATCCTGGTGGCGTGATGCGTGACATTATTCTACGCTTCTGGATTGATAATGAACTATCAACAGGCATCGTTAAATTTGGTGATCAAACAGCGCATTTAAAAGATATTGAATGCTCAGTACTCGCGATTGGCGGAGATACTGACATCATTGTAACTGCTGAAGCCGTACGACCATTGATGGATTTGATTAGTAGCCCCGATAAAACCTTTAAAATTCTATCAGGTGGACACATGGGCTTAGTCTCTGGTAGCCAAGCACCACAAGCCGTATGGCCTGTGATTACAGCATGGCTCAGTCAACGCTCAAATTAATTCACTGTATTTTTCAAACTGCAATATTGGCTGTGACATATCTCGAACTTACGGATATGAACAGCCTTTTTATTGAGTAAACGATGCAAACAAGTATTGCATCAAAATGTATTAAGCAAAGTGATGACGATTTAAAACCAAACTCTCAACATTGACAGGCATACCCAGCAGATAGCCCTGCAATTGATTACAACCTAAATTGGTTAAAATATCTGCTTGCTGTTGTGTTTCTACACCTTCAGCAGTCACAATAAGCTGCAATTTAGCGGCAAGATGAATGATACTTTCCAAAATTGCTTCTTCTTTAGAATTAGGTTGTAAATCAATCAAGAAACCACGATCAATTTTAAGTTCATCTATCGGTAGATCTTTTAAATATAAGAAACTCGAATAACCTGTACCAAAATCATCAATCGCAATACGAATCCCTAACTTACGCAAACGTTCTAAAGTACGAATACTTGAATCGATATGATGCATTGCGGTTGATTCTGTGATTTCTAAAATAAGATTATGCGGTTGAATTTGATATTGTTTTAATAATTGTTCCAACACACTAAATAACTTTTTATTTTCAAATTGTAGTGCAGATAAGTTGACGGCAATTGGATAAAAAGGACTACTACTTCGTTCCCATTTCTGGATTTGCTGACAGGCTTTCTCTAATGCCCAATAGCCCATTGGAATAATTAACCCTGTTTTTTCAGCACCTTCAATAAACATTTGAGGGGTTAATAAGCCTAGCGTTGGATGTTTCCAACGAATCAAGGCTTCCACGCCACAAACTTGATAACTCGAAGTAAACTTAGGTTGATAGAACAACACAAATTGCTGCTCATCTACCGCTTTATATAAATCATTAATCAATTTGGATTGACTACGGACATCTTGCTGATCTGTAACGGAATGGAAAACCGTAAACGTATTTCGCCCCTGTTCTTTAGATGCCAGCATTGCCACATCTGCATTAATCAATAAATCCTGTACATTGCTTCCATGCTCAGGATACATCGCAATTCCCAAACTTGCGGAGATATTAATTTCCTTGGTTGCGATCAAATAAGTTTCCTGAATAAAATGCAGAACTTGTTCCGCAAGGAACATCGCTTCATTAAGATCAGTATTTTCAGAGACCAGTACAAACTCATCACCACCAATACGAAATAACTTATGATCTAGGCTTAACTTATCATGCAAGCGATTTGCCATCTGGATTAAGAGCTGATCACCAACATGATGTCCAAAAGCATCATTCACTGATTTAAAACGGTCTAAATCGACATATAAAAATGCAGCTTTTTCCTCTTTTAAACGGTGATGACTAAAAACAACTTCAGCATAGTCAGTTAAATACAAGCGATTCGGCAACTTCGTCAAAGAATCATGCAAGGATTGAGTTGCCAACTCTTTATTGATTTTGATTAACTGTTGGTTACGTTCTTCTAATCGTGCTTCTAATACTGCGACTGCAAAACCAGCAACAAAAACTAAGCTAGTAATAAAAATAATAGTAAATAATAAAACACTTTGTTCTGTCTGACTTGAACCAACAACCTTTGCAATACCTTCATCAAAAGAAGTCACTGCCATGCCAGTATAATGCATACCAACAATACTAAAAGCCATCAATACCGCAACAACCGCTTTTAATGCCGTTTTATGTTTTACTGCAGTTTTGTATTTAAAAACAAATAAACAACTTAAACCAGAACCACTAACTGCAATCAGGATAGAACAAAGCACGAGCAATGGATCATAACGCATCTGATGATGTTCAATCGAAAGTGCCAACATCCCTGTATAATGCATACCAGAAATGCCTAATCCCAGAAACAAAGCCCCTAGAATCAAACGAGCAAGTGGTAAAGTTGGCCTAGTCGTTAACCAAACAGCAAAAATAGAAGCAACTGCACCTATCAAATATGACAGTACAGTCAAACTAATATCAAAATGATAACCTTGAGGTAAATGGCTCGCTAGCATTCCAACAAAATGCATTGCCCATATCGCCAAACCTAAGATCAACCCACTCGTTACTAAGATGCTTTTTTCAAACTTTTTATAAGCAACTTTAAACACGAGTTCTTCCATTGAAACTGCAGCATAACAAGTCGCTACTGCAACCAAAATGGAAACGATGACCCATGTGCTATCGTAATCAACGTGAACCATAAAGGACTTCCATGATTATTCAGTACTTTTTTTTATTTGCTGAGCGAATTGCCCAAAACCCGAACGATCCTTCACACTTAAAAAAGATACAAATTGTATATTCATAAACTTTCCTTAACAATAACATCATCTAGCATAAGGTCAAGTCTTTTTCATTTTATAAATCAATAGAATAAAAACATATAATCATTTCAAACCAATGAAAAGATTTGTTTTTTTATTGCATCTTTTTATCAAAAGACCAACTTACTTTCCCTAGATATTTTTAGTGTTTAAGAGTGTACTTTTGTTTGTTTTAAATGTAACTGCAATCTAAAGTACGCAGCAACTTTTTTGTTTTTTTCATGCATTAAAACACTCTATTAAGTGTTCATTAGATGATTATGTTAAGCCTTTTCTTAATGTAGTACTGTTATAACTCTGTTATCAACTGAATTAAAAAAACCCTTGTCATTATGACAAGGGTTTTTTTAATTCAGAGATAAAACTTAGTTTTTCTCTTTATCAACGATCTTGTTCGCTTGAATCCAAGGCATCATTGAACGTAACTTGTTACCCGTTACTTCGATACCATGAGCAGCGTTTTGACGACGACGAGCAGTCATAGATGGGTAGTTTAACGCACCTTCTTGGATGAACATTTTCGCATATTCACCAGATTGGATACGTTTCAACGCATTACGCATTGCTTCACGAGACTGTTCGTTGATTACTTCAGTACCAGTCACATATTCACCGTACTCAGCGTTGTTAGAAACTGAGTAGTTCATGTCAGCGATACCGCCTTCGAACATTAAGTCAACGATTAACTTAAGTTCATGTAAGCATTCGAAGTAAGCCATTTCTGGTGCATAACCAGCTTCAACCAAAGTTTCGAAGCCCATTTTAACCAATTCAACCGCACCACCACAAAGAACTGCTTGCTCACCGAATAAGTCAGTTTCAGTTTCTTCACGGAAAGAAGTTTCGATGATACCTGTACGACCACCACCTACACCAGAAGCGTAAGAAAGCGCAACGTTACGTGCATTACCAGAAGCATCTTGGTGAATTGCGATTAAGTCAGGAACACCTGAACCACGTTGATATTCAGAACGTACAGTGTGACCTGGTGCTTTTGGAGCAACCATGATTACGTCTAAGTCTTTACGTGGAACAACTTGGTTATAAAGAATTGAGAAACCATGAGCAAATGCTAAAGTCGCGCCTTCTTTAATATTCGGCTCAATCACATCACGATAAAGTTGAGATTGGAACTCATCTGGAGTCAAAATCATCACTAAGTCAGCTTGAGCAACAGCCGCTGGAACTTCAGATACTTTAAGACCAGAATTTTCAGCTTTTTTCCAAGAAGTAGAACCTGCACGTAAACCAACAGTTACGTCAACGCCAGAATCTTTCAAGTTAAGTGCGTGAGCATGACCTTGTGAACCATAACCAATGATTGCAACTTTCTTGCCTTGGATGATTGATAAGTCACAGTCTTTATCGTAAAAAATTTGCATCTGTTTTCTCCGCTAAAATTTTTGTCATTTCCCTTGTTATACAAGGATAGATTCTTTGGAACTTCCCAATTCTTACATTTCTATATGAAGAATTGGGGAAGCGATTAAATACTTAAAACTTTTTCACCACGTGCGATACCAGATACACCAGAACGTACAACTTCTAGGATGGTATTTTCAGCAAGCGCATCAATAAAACCATCAATTTTATCTGTTGTACCAGCAATCTGAATCGTATAAGTGGTTGGTGTTACATCAACGATTTGAGCACGGAAGATGTCTGCTGTACGTTTAATTTCAGCACGAGCAGCACCGAGCGCTTTGACTTTAATCAACATCAATTCACGTTCAATATGTGAACCTTCTGATAGGTCAACCACTTTAACAACTTCAACTAATTTATTGAGTTGTTTAGTGATTTGCTCAATTTTATGATCATCACCATAAGTCGTTAGTGTTAAACGAGATAAGGTTTCATCTTCAGTTGGCGCAACATTCAATGTCTCAATGTTGTAATTACGTTGGCTAAATAAACCAACAAGACGAGAAAGCGCACCAGCTTCATTTTCAACGAGTACAGAAATAATATGTCTCATTATGTACGCTCCCCTTTACCTAACCACATATCTTGCATTGATTGACCTGCAATCAACATTGGATAAACATGTTCTGTACGGTCAACCATGACATTAATGAACACACATTTATCATTAATTGCCATCGCTTCAGCAAGTTTAGATTCCAATTCATCTGCATGATTGATTTGAATACCTACGTGACCATAAGCTTCCATCAATTTTGCAAAATCAGGTAAAGAATCGACATAAGAGCTTGAATGACGCCCTTCATAGTTCATGTCTTGCCACTGCTTCACCATGCCTAAAGCTTGGTTATTCAAGCAAAGAATTTTCACATTTAAGCCATATTGCTTACATGTTGATAATTCTTGGATACACATCTGAATTGATGCTTCACCTGTAATACACACCACTTGTTGATCTGGGAATGCAAGCTTCGCTGCCATTGCATACGGCAAACCAACACCCATCGTGCCTAGACCACCCGAGTTAATCCATTGGCGTGGACGTTTGTATTTGTAGTAGTTTGCGCCAAACATTTGGTGCTGACCTACGTCAGACGTAATGATCGCTTCACCATTGGTCACACGATCAAGTGCTTCAACCACTTGCTGTGGTTTCATTTCACCATTTTGAGCTGCTTCATAGCGTAAGCCATGAACTTTACGCCACTCATTAATCTGAGACCACCATTCAGCAATTGCTTCAGGATTTGGCTTAGACACATTCATCTGTTTAAGCTGAGCTAACATTTCTTGAAGAACTGGCTCAACCGCACCAACGATAGGAATGTGTGCCATGATCGTTTTAGAAATGGTCGCTGGATCTACATCAATATGAATAACTTTCGCATTCAAACAGAATTTCGCAGGGTTATTGGTTACACGGTCATCGAAACGCGCACCAATGGCCAAAATCACGTCTGCATTGTGCATCGTCATATTGGCTTCATAAGTACCATGCATCCCTAACATACCCACAAATTGTGGATCATTACCAGGGAAAGCACCTAAGCCCATCAATGTATTGGTTACTGGATAACCCAATAGATGTGCAAGTTCTGTCAGTAATGCAGACGCATTACCTTGAACAACACCACCACCCGTATAGATAATTGGGCGTTTAGCAGTGATCAGCTCATCAATTGCTTTGCGAATTTGACCTGAATGTCCACGTGAAGGCGGTTGATAAGAACGCATCTTCACTTTTTCAGGATATTCGTAGGCAAATTTTTCTGCTGGATTGGTTGCATCCTTTGGAATATCAATTACAACTGGGCCTGGACGGCCAGAAGATGCGATATAGAATGCTTTCTTAATAATTGCAGGAATTTCGCTGGCATGACGCACTTGGAAACTGTGTTTTACGATTGGACGAGAAATACCAACCATATCCGTTTCTTGGAATGCATCTTCACCAATTAAATGACTCGCAACTTGACCAGACAAAATCACCATTGGGATTGAGTCCATATAAGCTGTTGCAATTGGAGTCACAGTATTTGTTGCACCTGGACCAGAAGTCACAAGAACAACACCCGTTTTCCCTGTTACGCGCGAGTACGCATCTGCCATATGACCAGCAGCTTGCTCATGACGTACGAGGTAATGATTGATTTTGTCTTGTTGAAAAAGCGCGTCATAGATATGTAAAACTGCGCCGCCTGGATAACCAAAAACATGCTCTACGCCTTCGTCCGCGAGGGCACGAACGAGCATTTCACCACCAGATAAAAGTTCCAACGTGATTCACCCTAGTGTTAGTACAATTTATGGGAGACATAAATTGTATTTTCATTCATTAACTTATGCACTTTTTTAAGTGTGCGTATTCTACTCGTTTTTGCTGCAATAGGAAAAATTTTCTGACTCATCAGCCGTATAAGCTGTTATTACATCTCGAATCAAAACATGTTGGGATAAACATATTCCAAAAAATCATTCTCTCGGCTAGAAAGAATGTCCATTGCAAGCCATGACATTTATTCGAAGGGTGATCAAATAAGCGCATATAAAACTAAAGCAAGCATTTTTGTTGCTTTCATACACAAAGTCAAGAATAAAGAAAAGGTTTTTTAAGAATAATTTTTAGCTGTTGTTTTTTTAAGCTCATATACCAAAGCAATTTGGTCGAATCAAATGCCCATTTATCAAAAAACTATTTTCTTTTTACACAAAACTAGGCATTGTGATTTGCTGATTTAAGCACTTTGATCGAATATAGACAGCATTCTCTTGGGGAGATCAAATCATGAAACCATCATATTTAAAAGCAAGTTTATATACCATCGCAACTGTAGCGCTACTCTTTTGTTCTAGCCAAAACTACGCACAGCAATATTACAAGTGGATGGATGCAAATGGCTCGACCCATTACACCACCACACCACCACCTAAAGGGGCAAAAAGTTTAAATAAAATTTCTACTTATGGCAGTAGTCATCCAAATGTAGCTCCGCCAACAGCCCCACAAGCGCAGAATGAAATTCAGCAACCAGTAGCTCAGCAGACACAAAATACCAATCCAGCACCTGTCAATGCCACACCTCTAGCTCCTGCTGCTGCACCACCTATTCAAACACCTGTCGCAGCGCCAGTGAGAGTAAAACCAAATCTTTAAGCTGTTTTAGTCGGTTCAAACAAGGTGACTATTTTAGATTTGTCACCTTTTATTCACTAACTACCTAAAAATTCTTATGATAAATAAAAAATTATAGCAATATTACCTGACTATTTGTGGCTTCTTATTGTTTGGTATTACCCTTAGTCATGCTCAAGATTTCTATAAATGGATTGATAAAAATGGAACAACTCATTATACGGTCACTCAACCACCCACCTCAGCTAAAAAAATTGATACAGTTACAACTTATGGTGAAAAAATAAATTCTGAAAATATTCCTCAGAAATCTAGAAAAAACAATCTCCAATCTCGAAATACAGATGAACCAAAAACAATTGGAGATACTTTTACAATCGTCACCACAAATGGATTTTTAGAAATACCCCCATTAAAGGATGGCGAATCGATAACCTTCAATAAATAATCGATAGAAAGCTACAATTTTCTATCTAATATCCAAGTGATAAAATGTATATGAAAATTTCAAATCCAAAGCTTTATTCTGTAATCATATTAATATTATCTATTTACCCAGCTACAAGCCATACGCAAGATTTCTATAAATGGACAGATGCAAATGGCTCAACACATTACACGGTCAATCCACCTCCGAATCATGTAAAAAAACTGGGTTCAATATCGACTTATCAGAATTCAAATGGTCAACCCAGCCAAATATCTAAACGACAGCAAACTCATCAAAATCCTTCTCAATCCTCATTTCCAGTAGCTCCAAAAGATGAACTTACAGCAAAAGAACGGGCTGAAATTGAAGCAAAAGTACGAAAAGGAATGTAAGATTACTCTAAGAAGAAACGCACCAATCCTTATATAGATATGTTCGGTTCACTGACGGAACAAGATCTTAGATCCTCTTTAGAATCAGAATATCTCCAGAAAAAAGAGAAGTTAGCAAATTCAAGAGTATCAAATCGATAAAAGTATCTAATTTATAACTATTGATACTCGAAACCAGAAGATAAAATCTTGCTCTAAAAACTGACATTAACCCCTATTTTGCGCTATGCTGTGCGGCAATCTTAACTTTAATTTTTGTTGTATCGCATATCCCTATGACGACTTCTCACATTGACTCCGAATATCAAGCAAGTGCCATTGAGCCTCAAGTTCAACAAGACTGGGACAATCGCAAAGTTTTTAAAGTTGCAGACACTGTAGAGGGCAAACATCGCTATATCCTGTCGATGTTCCCCTACCCAAGTGGCAAACTGCATATGGGGCATGTGCGTAACTACACCATTGGTGACGTGATCAGCCGTTTTTATCGTTTAAAAGGTGAAACCGTATTACAACCAATGGGTTGGGATGCATTTGGTTTGCCTGCTGAAAATGCAGCGATTGCACACCAAGTTGCACCAGCAAAATGGACTTTTGAAAACATTGCATATATGCGTGACCAATTAAAAAAATTGGGCTTGTCTGTCGATTGGGATCGCGAGTTTGCGACCTGTACACCAGAGTACTATCACTGGGAACAGTGGTTATTCGTACAACTTTATAAGAAAG
This sequence comes from Acinetobacter tjernbergiae DSM 14971 = CIP 107465, assembly GCF_000374425.1. Lineage (GTDB taxonomy): Bacteria > Pseudomonadota > Gammaproteobacteria > Pseudomonadales > Moraxellaceae > Acinetobacter > Acinetobacter tjernbergiae. The sequence continues at coordinate 164,511 of NZ_KB894356.1, forward strand.
GCTTAATCTATCGTAAGCTTTCAACCGTGAACTGGGATCCTGTAGACCAGACTGTACTTGCGAATGAACAGGTTGAAAATGGTCGTGGCTGGCGTTCAGGTGCATTGGTAGAAAAACGCGATATTCCAATGTACTACTTCCGCATCACTGACTATGCACAAGAATTATTAGACGATTTAGACACATTAAAAGATGGTTGGCCACAACAGGTCTTGACCATGCAACGTAACTGGATTGGTCGTTCTACAGGGATGGAAATTACCTTCCCTTCTGCCAATACTGAAATCTATGCAGATGGTTTAACCGTTTATACCACGCGTGCTGATACTTTGATGGGTGTGACTTATGTTGCTGTTGCAGCAGAACACCCTATGGCACTCAAAGCGTCTGAAAATAATCCTGAACTTGCTGCATTCATTGAAGAATGTCGCATGGGTTCGGTCGCTGAAGCTGATTTAGCCACTGCTGAAAAGAAAGGCATGGCAACAGGCTTATTCGTGAAGCATCCCGTCACAGGTGAAGACTTACCTGTTTGGATTGCGAACTATGTATTGATGTCATACGGTTCAGGTGCTGTGATGGCAGTTCCTGCACATGACGAACGTGATTTTGAATTTGCCAATAAATTCAATTTAGCAATCAAACAAGTGATTGATGCCAAAGGTGCTGATGATGCTGAATACTCAGCAACTGAATGGCAAGAATGGTATGGTTCTAAAGAAGGCAAATTGGTTAATTCAGGCGAATTTGACGGCTTGGCATTCCAAGCTGCATTTGATGCTTTCCTTGCAAAATTAGAACCACAAACTTTAGCGAATGCTAAGGTTCAATTCCGTTTACGTGACTGGGGTGTATCTCGTCAACGTTACTGGGGTTGTCCAATTCCAATGATCAACTGTAATAGCTGTGGTCAAGTCACCGTTCCAGAAGATCAATTGCCAGTGGTATTACCAACTGACGTCGTACCAGATGGTTCAGGTAATCCATTGAACAAGATGCCTGAATTCTATGAAACCAAGTGCCCAAGCTGTGGCGGCGATGCACGTCGTGAAACCGATACTTTGGATACGTTCGTAGAATCATCTTGGTACTATGCACGTTATGCATCTCCAGACTTTACTGGCGGTATGGTGAAACCTGAAGCGGCGCAAAGCTGGCTTCCTGTGAACCAATATATCGGTGGTGTAGAACACGCAATTCTGCACTTACTTTATGCACGTTTCTTCCATAAATTGATGCGTGATGAAGGCGTGGTACAAGGTAACGAACCATTTACTAACTTGTTAACTCAAGGCATGGTGTTGGCAGACACCTTCTACCGTGAAGCAGAGAATGGCAAGAAAACTTGGTTCAACCCTGCTGACATCGAATTAGAGCGAGATGAGAAAGGTCGTATCCTTTCAGCGAAATATTCAGGGGATGGTCAGGAAGTTGTAATCGGCGGACAAGAAAAAATGTCCAAGTCGAAAAACAACGGCATTGACCCACAAGCAATTATTGATCAATACGGCGCAGATACGGCTCGTGTCTTCATGATGTTTGCTGCTCCACCGGATCAATCATTAGAATGGTCAGATGCAGGTGTTGAAGGCGCAAACCGTTTCTTGAAACGTGTATGGCGTTTGGCGACTGGTTTCTTAGAAAAAGGCAATCAAGCAACGACAATTGATACAGCAAACCTATCGAAAGACGCGCAAGATTTACGTCGTAAAACCCATGAAACCATCCAAAAAGTCGGTGATGACATCGAACGTCGTCATGCATTTAATACCTCTATTGCGGCATTGATGGAATTATTGAATGCGACCAACAAATTCGAAGCAAAAGATGACAATGATGCGGCTGTTGCGCGTGAAGCAATTACGACGTTATTGACTTTACTTGCACCATTTGCACCACATTTAAGTCAAACACTTTTAGCACAGTTTAGTATTGATATTAATACGACGCTGTTCCCACAAGTGGATGAGTCAGCGTTAACCCGTAATACGCAAACGATTGTTGTACAAGTGAATGGTAAGCTTCGTGGTAAGTTAGACGTCGCAGTCGATATCTCTAAAGATGAGTTATTGGCTTTGGCAAAAGCATTACCAGAAGTTCAGCAATTCTTGACTGGTCCAACCAAGAAAGAAATTGTAGTGCCAAATAAACTTGTTAATTTAGTTGTTTAATAATTCTTTCTAACCTCTCTTAAACATAAGAGAGGTTTTAATCCTCTACCAAAGAGGAATTAGAATAGATTTGATTAGAGGAATAAATATGCACTTAGCACAACGTTTAGCTGCTATCGTTTTAACTTTAGGTCTAAGTGCAGGCTTAGTTGGCTGTGGCTTTCATTTAAAGGGAAGCTATCCAACGGCAACACCATTGGTTTATAACAAACTCACTTTGGTTTTACCTGACAATACGGATGAACTCGAAAATCGTTTAAGTATCTATCTCAGTGCTACAGGCGTACAACTCAGTAATGCCAATGATGCCTATGTACTTCGTATTTTAGATTACACTCCTCGCCGCCAGTTACTCAATGGTAAATTGACTGAAGTGCTATTGCGTTTAACTGTGACTTTCCAAATCGAAGATCGCCAAGGTAATAAAATTACTGAACCACGTACACTCACCGCATCACGTACTTACCAATATGATGTAGCAACAGTAAACACCGACAACCAACAAGAAGCTTATTTGAATCGCATCGTGATTGATGATATTGCTCAGCAAATTACGCGTCAAATTGCAGCTAATCGTTTACCCAAAGCTCAACCATAATTACCTTTTATGAAGTTAGATTATGTTCAAGCATTAAAACGTATCAATGAAGCCCGTGGTGCATGGATCATTCATGGGCAAGAACCTTTGCTTGAGCAAAATCTACTTGATGCATTCCGTAAAAGTTGGCAACAACAAGAAGTTGAACGTCAGCGTCATGACATTAGCAGTGTTAATGACTGGAAGAATGTCTTTAATGCGCTGAATAGTTTATCGCTATTTTCACAACAACTCGCCATTGAAGTACATGGAAATATCAAGCCCGATGCCAACGGCTTAAAACTGCTTAAAAGTTATATTCAACATAATGAACATAACTTATTGCTGATCGTTTTACCGAAACAAGACAGCAGTAGTTTAAAATCTGCCTTTTTTCAAGTCGTCGAAGCAAATGGTGTGGTTGTGCAACTTGCAGCAGCGTATCCACAAGACCGTCAACGCATTTTGGCAATCGAAGCAGAAAAATTGGGAATTCAGCTAAATCATGATGCTTGGCAATGGCTCATGCAGCATCATGAACATAATTTACTCGCAGCTAAAAATAGTTTGATGCGTGTAGCAGATACCTTTCCTGACATTCAACAAATCCAGATCGAACAACTCTATGCCTGCTTACAAGATCAATCTCGTTACACGACTTATGATCTCAGCGATGCCCTACTCACGGGTAACTTGGCGCAATCCATTAAGATTTATCAATACTTGATTGCCGCAGGTGAACCTGACAGTCTAATTTTGTGGACACTGAATAAAGAAATGCGTCTCCTCATGCAGTTATTTGAGCAGCCACACAATGCGATACAAATTGGTATTTGGAAAACCAAAGTTTCACAATATCAACAAGCCTTACGTCGCCTAAATCCAAGACAATTCTTGCTTTGGCCTGAGCTATTGTTACGCATAGATGCTGCAATTAAAGGGATGTCTAAAGAAAACTCAGAGCATCTTATGCTACAGGCGGTCGGAGAATTATGCGGGAAAAGATTATTCTTAACTTAAAAGTTCTCTGCCCATTTCTCCCAAAACCCATCTCCATCATGATGTTTATTCTTCATAGCTTTTTCTAAAGGCACATAACAAAAAAGTAAACCTTTAATTTTCATACGACCATCTGCATATTCTAAATATTCACTTAATTTTTGATATTCGGTTAAGGATTCATCATAAGCAATATCAATATAAAGCTGACCTCGATAGGATTCTATTGAATTCTCACTTGCAAAACCCCCACATTCTTCATAGAAAATACTATTTTGCTGAAGCCAATGAATAAATCTCGTTCTTGCTTTCCATTTTTCATAATTATCACTGGAGTAAAATTTACTATCAAACTGCACATATAAAACATCTCTTTGTTTTTCTCTTGCAATTTTATCTATATGTTTAATCAAGTGTGGCATAAACTAATTCCAGAATCTTTAAAATTATAAATAAATCAAACGCAACTGAAAAACTCTATCTTTTACATCATCACATAAATAAGGATTATCTGCCAAAAAAGAGATAATTAATTTATCATCCTGATCAAGTAATGCATATTGTATTTCTTCTTGTAAATTAGGCTGTCTTGCTAATTTAATATGAGAACTCAAAGTCTGAGATAGAAAGAGCTGCCATTGTTCTTCCTCGCTCAATAGAACATCGGAATCAAATAGAGTAGCTGATTCAACGCCACACTCTTCTTCCTCGATATTATCTATTGTTGTTCTGTGCCGCAGAAAATTACGCGGTAAATAATTTTCTATTTCGCTAAAAATATCTGATGAGGTACTTGGATTTTTAGCTAACATTTTATACAAATACGTTTCATCAAATGTATCTTGAATTGGGTATGTTAATAACTTCCGTTGTACGATTTCTGAGATACTAGGATTTTTAACTAATGCCCAAATCACCATAATTTCTATACCACCGTGTTCGATAGCATAATCAATTAATTGCAGTTGGATATTTTCAATAACACCTAAATTCTCCGCTAAATTTCGACGTACAACCATATTCTGCTTTAATAACAATTGTTGAACTTGTTCATCTAAATTTGGATTTTTTGCCAAAATCATGGCAATACTTGGTTCACGTACCGCCCGATTTCGCCAACCGTCTTGATAAGTTGCTAATTGAAATTGCTCAGCTATGGTTAAGTTAGGATTTTGAGCTAAAGATAATAATTCAAGTCGAGTTTTTTCAATTAGCATTTTCATCGCTATTGTTCCACATAGTCTTTGAACAATTGTACGGCTTCATCTTTATTAAACGTTCTGACTTCTTCATCCAAATCAGGGAAAGCGATTCTGTAATAAACCCCTGAACTCTCATTTTCACTCTCTTGAGTTGCTGATAAATAAATCGATCTTTTCCAACCTAATTTACGGTATGAAATATAATATTGAGCAACAACATCACCTCGTATCATATCACCACCTATTTTCACCCCATTTTTAACATGATTATTCTCAAATCTCATCCAGTTATTTTCAATAGTAATTTGGTGCATAAGTTCTTCGACTTTTTCACGAATAGGTTTTATAAAACGTATTTTATATGCCTTATTTCCCAAAGTACGCAAACCATCTTTAGCCGATAACTGTATAACTTTACAATTCTGCATACGTTCCTCACTAATATCCCGTTTTTTCATTTCTGTTTCAGCATTCTTATATAATACTTCAAGTGCTTTGTGATCATATTTTCCATCTTCAATATCTTTGACAATTTTCCAAGTACGTTCATTGTTCATGTATAAATCTCCAAAATTTAATAAATTAAAAACATTAGTAACCGCGACTCTATAAGCGTGGAGGATTTTTTGCAGTTTGACAATTCATTACTGCTGCTCTATTCCATGATCTATATCCTTGCTCATGTCCTTCATTCAGGAACATTTCACTGATCATTGACGATTGCAAACATAAGTCCACCAGAGATGCACCATTATTTCGCATGATGTTATATTTCTTGATTTCATTATTCACAGCACGGCTTGCACCCTGCGCGTCACCGCCACTTTGAGTAAAAGCTTTACTCCTTTCCACTCTCACATTTTCCAAACCTTCAAATAATGCCTTACCATTACGCATCATTTTTTCTTCAGCTGTTTCTGCATAAGCACAAGTAATCAATAAGCAACTACTAAAGGCATACACAAAACTCGTTTTTATAAATTGATTTAACATAGTTTTTCTCCAGTGGCTCATTCCTGCTTATTAATAGCAAAGTTACATCAGACCTTTAATGCAGGAGTAAATTTGCCTTATGAAGCTATCATACTTAAATGTCAAAATAGTTTCAATATTAAAATTAAATACTTTAAATATAGTTTTTAATTTAAACACAAATACTTTTAACATAAAATCAAGTCACATTAAAATTAAAGAAACATTTAACAATTTTAAGCGTAGAATAAGTTACCATATCATTCATGCCGATATCCTTTAGAGAAGATCAATGTCAACCAGCTCATCGTTACCTAAAAATATTGTTATCATATTTTCAGGAGAAAACTTAGAAACGATTAGACAACAAGGTGGCACGGGTGATTGGATTTTAAATACTAATAATTTTATAAATGTCGAATATGTATTGATTATTCGTAATTTAAAAAATGAACTTGCTGATAAGTCAGATGGATATGAACATGGTCAAGCATTTATTCTAGGTAAGTTTCAGGCGATTAAACCTAAAGCAACATCAGATCGGAAAATTATTCAAATTTCAGAATTTATCCAACTTCCACATCAAGAATCATTTAAAAATGCCTGGACGAAATTAACATCAGGACAACGCAATCCTATTACCTATAAAAACTCTAGTGAAGTGCTAGAGAAAATTAAGCTGAATCTAGATAACCCTGAATTTAAATGGCAAAAAATGCAACCAGCCGAAGAAGAAATAAATCTCTCTCTTGCTGATATTATCAACGAAGCCCGTAACAAAATTGCGAAAGCTGCCAATGTTGATAAAAGTAAAGTCAATATTCAAATTTCTTTTTAGTTCTAAAGCTATATGTTGTTTATTCTGCTTACTTCTATTGAGAAAAATAAAATTTTGATTTTTAAAATTAAATAAACTAATGATTTTTATAAGTGTTTTTATAATTTTGTAAAAAATGGGGGAGTAGAATTTCTCCCCCATTTTTTAATATCGACTTTAAATATTCATAAGCAATTAAGAATAACTGACCTTAAGCATCAATGAGTTAGCTAAATATACGAGAGAACCAGCTCTTTCCTTTGGTTTCTTCTTGGGTGCGTAAATATCGAATCATATTGTCACGCACAGCATCGACATAATCCTGATCATCGTGCTGTATATGATTAATCAACCACTTGGACAGAAGTCGATATAGGTCATTTTCAACTGCCTCGCCTTTTTCAAAGCGCTGACGATACTCATTTAGTCTTTTGACAAATAAATCATGTATACCTTTATGCGAAGGTAAATATTGATAATTGACCTGCATTAATAAATTTTCTTCAAAGCTAAAATGTGATTGCGTGTAATCAATCAGATCTTCCAATACTTCTTGGATTTTAGAGCGATGACCACTCACCCGAATTTCTTCTAATCTATTGATATAATCCAATATTTGACGATGCTGATGATCAATCACATCAATACCGATATTAAAGCTTTCTTGCCATTCCATTTTATTTCCCCTGTGAATTTTCCTGTTAAATCACTTGTACTTATTGGCATATTTCTTATGATTTTATTACTTAGATTAAAACCATAAAAAAAATATGGAATTAGATCTTACAATTTTTACAACCTTAAATCCATAAAAAAATTAAGGTTTTATTAAATTTATTTACCTTACATTAAAATAAACATAAGTAAATGAAATTTATAATTATTATTTTATAAACAACTATTTTAATAAAAATATGGGAAGGCTGAGACAGTTAAATCAGAGACGTCACTCTTTTTTTAATGAATGATGTAATTCAACCCACTTTCATTTAAATACGTAAACGTGATCTTTTTCTAAATCAAGATCATCTCATCTATAGAACTCAAGAAGTCATCAATCACCGTTAAATCAATCATCATCGGCAAGTCATGATTTGCTCAAAATTTCTCAATTTTTAGGGTAAATTATGCTGAGATAATCTCAATACACCACGATGACAGAGGATAAGAATACGGATCATGCAGCAGCTCAGCTCAATCGAAATTGAAAGAATCAAAAGTTTATTCTCAAAAGCAGATTGTCTGATCATCAGTGCGGGTGCAGGCATGGGCGTTGACTCAGGTCTGCCCGACTTTCGAGGCAATCAAGGCATGTGGCGAGCTTATCCAGAATTGGGTAAACAACGTATCGACTTTACTGAAATTGCCAATCCAGCAGCATTTAAATGTCAGCCACATTTAGCATGGGGTTTTTATGGACATCGTTTGGCACTATATCGTCAAACCATGCCGCATCAAGGTTTTAATTTACTCAAACAACTGGCTGAAACATTAAAGCTTCCCTATTTTGTATTTACTTCAAATGTTGATGGGCAGTTTCAAAAAGCAGGTTTTAATCCAAACCAAATTTATGAGTGTCATGGCTCGATCCACCATCTTCAATGCTCAGAACCTTGCCAACTCACAACATGGTCAGCAAATGAATTAACGCCTGAGATTAATCATCAAAATTGTCAATGGTTAGGACAACTTCCACTATGTCCACATTGTGGAACATTATCCCGTCCAAATATTTTGATGTTTAATGATTATGCTTGGGTCAGCCAAAGACACACGCAACAAGCGAGACGCTTAGAAAATTTTTTAGAAGCCCACAATCACCCTATCGTCATTGAAATAGGTGCAGGTACAGCCATTCCAACAGTCCGTTATTTTAGTGAGCGTTTCGCACCACAACTCATCCGAATCAATCCTCGTGAAGCAATACTTCCATCCAAGGGAGGAGTCTCAATCGCAGAAAATGCAGTCATTGGTATTCAAAATATTTATCAGATTCTAATCGAATAATTCCAATAAAATTTGATAATAATTATCATTCTAGATTAAAAATATCCACGTTTTATCCTCATTTCGCTTTTATACTAGCTACAGTTTCCAATTTTTGATCTGTTGCCATGCCAAAAACAAGTTCTAAAAAAATACCATTCAGTAAAATAATAATGATCGCTATCGGTGTCGCGATTATTGCAGCCGTTGCATGGTTCTTCTTTAAACCTAAAGATCAAGCGCCACAATATATTAGTGCTGAAGTTTCTAAAGGTGATATTGAAAATTCAGTATTGGCAACAGGTGTGCTTGAAGCAACCAAAATGGTCAGCGTCGGCGCACAGGTTTCAGGTCAAGTGAAAAAAATGTATGTACAGTTAGGCGACCAAGTCAAACAAGGTCAACTGATTGCGCAAATCGACTCGATTCGCCAAGAAAATGAGTTGAAAACAGCCAAAGCCAATATTCAAAATCAACAGGCACAACTGGCGGTACAACAAGCCAATCTAGCCAAAGTCGAGGCTGAATATAAACGTCAACAAGCCATGTTTAGCCAAGATGCAACTTCACGTGCAGAACTTGAAACAGCCCTAGCAAACTTTAAAACAGCACAAGCGCAAATTGCAGCAATCAATGCACAAATTGAGCAATCTCATTTAACCCTCGCAACTGCGCAAGAGAATTTAGGTTATACCCGTATTGTTGCACCGATGGATGGGACAGTAGTTGCCATTGTGACCGAAGAAGGTCAAACGGTGAATGCCAATCAAACCGCACCAACGATTGTGAAATTGGCGAAATTAGATACGATGACAATTAAGGCTCAAATTTCTGAAGCCGATGTCATGAAGGTTGAAAAAGGTCAAACGGTTTACTTCACCACATTAGGCAATAGCGATAAAAAACATTACGCACAGCTACGTCAAGTTGAGCCTGCACCAAACTCAATTAACACCGAAACAACCAATACCAGTTCATCTTCATCAAGCACAGCCGTGTATTACAATGCTTTGTTTGATGTTCCAAATGAAGATGGTAAATTGCGTATTGATATGACTGCACAGGTGTATATTGTTTTAGCTGAAGCGAAAAATGTGCTGACGATCCCTGCTGCTGCGATACAAAGCAAACGTTCAAACAAAAAAGACAATAGCAATAATTCAACGGCGGCAAATCAAGCGAAAACTACCGATACTCAAAAAATGCAACAACCGAAACGTCTCGATTTGACTGAAGCTGAAAAAGCCTTAATTGCTCAAGGTAAAGCATCCACAGGCATGGTTCGTGTGTTACAAGCGGATGGAACTGCTCAACCTCAACCTGTGTTAATCGGCCTTAACAATCGTGTTACTGCACAAGTGCTTAGAGGTTTGAAACAAGGTGATCAAGTGGTGATTGCAGATGCAACTGATAGCTCAAACGAATCAGCAAAACGTAGCAATCAACGTGCAATGAGAATGTAATATGACCCAAGATCAAATACGTTCTTCACAACCATTACTTGAAGTCAGCAACCTTACTCGTGAATTTCCTGCGGGTGAAGGTACAGTACAAATCCTCAAAGGCATTAATTTAAAAATTTATGCCGGTGAACTGGTTGCAATCGTCGGGCAATCAGGCTCAGGTAAATCGACCCTCATGAATATTTTGGGTTGCTTGGATAAACCAACGGCAGGCAGCTATCAAGTCAGTGGTCGAGAAACACGTCTACTCGAAGCAGATGAACTAGCACAACTTCGCCGTGAATATTTTGGCTTTATTTTCCAACGTTATCATTTGCTTGGTGATTTAAGCGCCGCAGGTAATGTCGAAGTTCCTGCGATTTACGCAGGTGTGGACAGCCAACTCCGTCAACAACGTTCTGCTGAGCTACTCTCAGAACTTGGACTCGAAGAACGTTTACATCATCGCCCTAGCCAACTTTCAGGCGGTCAGCAACAACGTGTTTCGATTGCCCGTGCCTTGATGAATGGCGGTGATGTGATTCTTGCCGATGAACCCACAGGTGCATTAGATAAGAATAGCGGTGTCGAAGTGATGCGCATTTTGCGTGAGCTGAATGCCAAAGGCCATACCATTATTCTGGTCACGCACGATCTCAATGTTGCCAAAAATGCGACCCGTATTATCGAGATCAGTGACGGTAATATTATTTCAGACCGTGCCAACGTACCTGAAAATGCAGATACCGATTTAGAACATCAAACCCTGCAACGCTCACCACAAAAGAAAACCTCGGCTTGGCGTTCTTTCTTTGATCGTCTCGGTGAAGCATTCCGCATGGCACTGCTTGCCATGAATGCACACCGCATGCGGACTTTTTTAACTATGCTCGGAATTATTATCGGGATTGCATCCGTGGTCTCGGTGGTGGCGCTTGGGAATGGCTCACAAAAGCAGATTTTAGAAAATATCAGTAGTTTAGGTACTAACACCATTAGCGTTTATCAGGGGCGTGGCTTTGGTGACAATTCACGTGCCTCCCAAGTGAAAACTCTAGTGCCTGCCGATGCGGATGCACTAGCTGAACAACCTTATGTCGATGGGGTCAGTCCATCTGCCAATACCAGTGTGACGCTACGCTACAAAGATACCGAAGCATCGGCAACCGTAAATGGTGTCAGTGCTGATTTTTTCTATGTCAAAGGCATGGCCTTTAAGTCGGGACAAGCTTTCGATAAAGACAGCGTCACACAACGTGCGCAAGATGTGGTGATTGATACCAATACTGAAAAGACTTTCTTTGCAGATGGTACTAATCCTGTTGGTCAAGTACTGCTCTTAGGCAGTGTACCAAGTCGAATCATCGGCGTGATTGATGCTCAACAAGGCTTCATGGGTAGTTCTGACAGCTTGAATGTTTATTTACCCTATTCAACGGTGATGAGTCGCATGTTGGGGCAATCCAATGTTCGTAGCATCATTGTTCGTATTAAGGATGAATACCCAAGTAGCGCGGCTGAAAATGCCATCCTGACCCTACTTGAGCAACGTCACGGTGCACAAGATGTTTTTACTCAGAACTCTGACAGTATCCGTGAGACGATTCAGCAAACCACAGCCACAATGACCCTGTTAATTTCTGCAATCGCCGTGATTTCTCTTGTGGTTGGTGGAATTGGCGTGATGAACATTATGTTGGTCTCTGTGACTGAACGAACCCAAGAGATTGGGGTACGTATGGCGGTTGGCGCACGACAAAGCGATATTTTGCAGCAATTTCTGATTGAAGCAGTTTTAGTCTGCTTATTAGGTGGTGTACTGGGTGTCCTGCTCTCCTTAGGGATTGGACAAATCATCGGACACTTTGCCAAAGGCATCATTGAGATGAGTTATTCAACCACCTCAATCATAGCGGCTTTTGTCTGTTCTAGTCTGATCGGTATTGTATTTGGCTTCTTGCCAGCACGAAATGCAGCACAACTCGATCCAGTTGCTGCTTTAGCGAGAGAATAAAAATCTCCCCCTACCCCCTCTTTTTAAAAGAGGGGAATTCCTCCTTTTTTCAAAGGAGATTGGGAAGGATTTTTAAGAATAGATCAAGACGATAATATTTTTCAAATTATTAAAGGAATGACGATCAATGTTATTCAAACAACATAAAATCGCACTTGCACTTTGTCTCAGCACAACACTCGTTGGCTGTTCTGCTGTCGTCAAAACACCCTATAACGCACCAACAATTCAAGTGTCACAACAGTTCCAATACGATATGCAAAAAAATAAGAATGTGAATCTAACTGATCAGTGGTGGACACTGTTTAATGATGCTCAGTTGAATCAATTGGTCGAGCAGGTTTTGGCTAAAAATAGTGACTTAACTGTTTCAGGAATTACCCTTCAACAAGCTCGATTACAAGCAGGCTTGGCTGAAAATAAACAAGGCATTCGTACCAGTTCGAGTGTTTCCACAGGTCATAACTATGACCTCCGTTCAGGCAATGGAAGTGATCGTGGTTTATCGACCAGTGTTGGCGTCAGCTATGAACTCGATTTATTTGGCAAGCTCGCCAATCAAACCGAAGCAAGCCGTTGGGAAGCCTTAGCCAGTGAGCAAGACTTGCAAGCTACCGCACAAAGTCTGGTTGGTACAACAGCAAAGCTATATTGGCAACTTGGCTATTTGAATGAACGTTATCAAACCATTCAGCAAAACTTAAGCTCGACCCAAAAGATTTATGCTTTGGTGCAATCACAATATAAAGCAGGTGCGGTATCTGGTTTGGACCTCACCCAAGCTGAACAATCGGTACAAAGCCAAAAAGCCAGTCTGAGCCAAATTGAGCAACAACGAGTCGAAGCACGTACTGCCATTGCGGTATTGTTGCATCAACCTATTCAGCAATTGAATATTCAAGAGCCGAAACAGCTACCACGAAATGCTTTACCGAATATCGCTGTAGGTTTACCTGCGGATATTTTATCGCGTCGCCCAGACTTACAAGCTTCAGAATTGCGCCTACGCAAAACTTTAGCCACTAAAGATGCAACTAAAGCGAGTTATTATCCATCGATTAACCTTACAGGCAGTTTAGGTTCTTCGAGTACCTCACTCACTCAATTATTAAAGAATCCTTCTTTAACATTGGGGGCGAGTTTAAGCCTACCTTTCCTGCAATATAATGATATGAAAAAGAATATTGAAATCAGTGATCTTGAATATGAGAAAGCGATTACACAGTATCGTCAAACTTTATATCAAGCCTTTGCTGATGTTGAAAATGCATTATCAAATCGAACACAACTAAATCAACAAGTACAGTTACAGCAACGTAATGTCGAGTTAGCAGATAAAACCGAACGCTTAACTGAAGTGCGTTATCGCAATGGTGCGATTGCATTAAAGAATTTACTTGATGCTCAAGAGACCACACGCAATGCACGACTCAGCTTAGTTGAAACCAAGCAGAATCAATACAATGCGTATGTGACATTAATGCAAGCACTTGGCGGAAGTCCTGTGAAAGAACTGCCAAAACAATAGCTTACAAGTTACTATTATTTACTCGCTTAAAGTTTTTGGCTCATTTTTAATGAGCTGAGAACTTTTGATTTTACTCATAAAATTTATGCATTGACGTAAATCTTACTGTTTTATATGCTGATCAAAATATAATTGTATCTAAAAAGATTGAAATCGCTTATATGGAATTTTCGTTTTGGTTATGTGGTAAGTCGACCGTATAGCTCTAGATATGTGCCAGTAAGATTAGGATTCAGCCCATGAAAAATAAAAATTACAACCGAAACATAAACTTGTTATGTCCTACTTGTGGCTGCTCTCAGTTTTCATTTGAGAATGGCGTTGATGAAACCATCGAAATAGCTAAATGTGCTTCTTGTGGGCGAGAAGTCACAAAAGATGAGCTAATTCATGAGAACAGCGAAAATATAAGCGAGCATGTAAAAGAGATTGGCAAGAATGTAACCGATGACATTGCCAAACACCTTCGCGAGTCCTTGAAGAAAGCCTTTAAAGGCAGTAAGAATATTAGGATAAAGTAATGGCATTTACTGTAGAAGCAGCAGATTGCATAGCTGGAATGGCGTTATTGCTTTCCGGCTATGCCACATGGATTACTTTGAAGTTCAACAAACGCCAGCAATCACTAATTGAGAGTCAAGAAAAGCTTAATAATTTACTTCTAGAAAAAGAGTCGAACGAAGCTGAAAACTCCAAAAAGGCTGATTTAGGTGCCTCATTTATCAAGTTAGGCAGCAACAAATATAGACTGAAGATATGGAATAAAGGAACAGCCTGTGCAACGCACGTTAGAATTGAATTTCCAGAAGAAAATAACATTCTTATACAATCAGAAATTGATGAGAAATTTCCTCTAGAAATGCTTGAAACCTATCAATCAGTTGAACTAATTGCAGGCGTGCACATGGGAACTAAGAGAAAGCATGCAATTCGCCTAATTTGGTCAGATGCATCAGGAGAAAACCATCAAAAAGTTGTTTACCCAACACTATAGACACATAACAAGTTATTCAAGGCTAACGACCTAATAGTTTTAAAATTCAACTACTTTCAAAAACAAAGCCGCTATAAAAGCGGCTTTATCAAATAATTTAAATCAATCTAATTATTCATCATCCATCATTGACTGGCTCATACCTACGGTATTAAAGCCACCATCAACATACATGATTTCACCAGTAATACCCGAAGCCCACGGTGAGCAAAGGAACAATGCGGCATTACCCACTTCTTCAATCGTTACATTACGTTGTAATGGAGCGATCTTTTCATTGGCATCTAACATTTTACGGAATGATTTAATTCCAGATGCCGCCAAAGTGCGGATTGGACCCGCAGAGATCGCATTCACACGAATCCCCTCTTTACCTAAGCTTAGTGCTAAATAACGAACACCCGCTTCCAAAGATGCTTTTGCCATACCCATCACGTTGTAGTTTGGCATCACACGCTCAGAACCTTGATAAGTCAAGGTCAATAAACAACCTTTACGTGCTTGTAATAAAGGTTTAGCCGCACGTGCCATCGCAACAAAACTATACGCACTAATGTCATGTGCAATTTTAAAACCGTCACGATCCGTCACGTCGGTAAAGTCACCATCTAGCGTATGTGCAGGTGCAAAACCAATCGAATGCACAACACCATCTAAACCATCCCAGTGTTTTGCCAACTCAACAAAAGTATTGTCAATTTCTGCATCAATTGCTACATCACAAGGGAAAACGAGGGTTGAACCAAACTGTGCTGCAAAGTCATCAACACGCTTTTTTAGCTTTTCATTTGGATAAGTAAATGCTAACTCTGCGCCTTCACGGTGTAATGCTGCCGCAATACCGAAAGCAATTGATAATTTACTTGCAATACCAGCAATTAAAAAACGCTTACCAGCTAAAAGTCCTTGTGACATCTTATTCTCACTCGAAAAATTTTCACCACATCATGCCAACATTCCTAATTTTTCGGAATTGCATAATCCATCTTTTTTACAATCTTGCATAAAAAAATCGCCTTCAAATGAAAGCGATGTGTATTTTTACTTGAATCAGAACTTAATCATCACCACGTAACAGACTCAATAAACGCAAGAATGAATAATACATCCACACTAAAGTCGCAAGTAAAGCAATCGCACAGACCCATTCAAATGCTTTAGGGGCGCGTTGTGCTGCTGCATTTTCAATAAGATCAAAATCTAAAATCAGATTAAGTGATGCAATTACTGCAACAAATGCAGCAAAACCGATGCCTAACCAATTGCTTTCAAAAATATAAGGAATACTTGAACCAAAGATCAAACGTAAAATGATTTGCACAACAAAAACTAAAGCAATCGCAATAGAAGCTGAAATTACAATTGCCTTAAATTTTTCAGTCGCACGAATAATTTGGAATTTATACAACGCAAATAAAACTAAGGTTGTCACAAAAGTCGCAAGCAAAGCTTGTAAAGGAACGCCTGGATATTTCAATTGAAAAATAAAAGATACACCACCTAAAAATGCGCCTTCAAATAAAGCATAAGGAATCGCTAATGCAGGTGCGGTATTTGACTTAAACGTCGTAATCAAAGCGAGAATAAGACCACCAATTGCACCAATGATCGTTGCAGCATAAGCAATTGAAAGATTCGCGGTAATCGCACAATATAAAAATAGTGCCATTCCCAATGCGGCTGCAATCACTGTCAATACCACTGACTTTTGAATCGCACCTTGAATGGTCATAGGCTCGGATAAATTACTATAGGTTTCAACCCGAGTTAAAATAGGATTATTACTTTGCATATAAGCTCTCTTTTTTATAGTAGGCAAATAAAAAATTGAGTTTATGATATTTTTTGCTCAAGCCCAATATTTTTTACATTCATTAAAAAAAGGAGCTTGTTTCAGCTCCTTTAATTTCTATCAAGTATGAGGTTTAATCATTCATGATAAAAAAGTATTGACGATAGTATTTTAATTCAGCAATTGAGTCACGGATATCATCCATCGCCAAATGCGATGCATTTTTCTTTAAACCGCTCATAATTTCAGGTCTCCAGCGTTTTGCTAATTCTTTTACTGAAGAAACATCTAAATTACGATAATGGAAGAATTGCTCAAGCTCTGGCATTAAACGATGCAAGAAACGGCGGTCTTGGCAAATTGAGTTACCACACATTGGCGATGATTTTGGATTCACCCACTTTTTTAAGAACTCAAGTGTTTGCTGTTCTACATCTTGTGCCTTTAATTTACTACGGCGTACACGCTCAACCAAACCAGACTGCCCATGTTGCTTGGTATTCCACTCATCCATTGCATTTAAAATGAGATCAGATTGATGGACAGCTAAAACAGGCCCTTCAGCTAAAATATTAAGGTTGTCGTCTGTAATAATTGTTGCGATTTCAATAATCTTGTCGTTATCAGTATCAAGACCTGTCATTTCAAGGTCAATCCAAATTAATCGTGTATCTGGGGTGCTGCTCATAAATAGCGATTCTAAAGGGCTTAAAAACATCAATAGTAGCAAATTAATTACATCTTGGCTGTAATTCTATGCTGGCTTCATGCTATTTTTGCGATCTTCAAAGTGTGGATTTTTGGGACATGAATGGCTTTAATTCGTAAGCGTCGTTTAACCGAACAACAGCAACGTCGTATTGAGAAACAGCATAAATCACGTCAAGACGACATTGATACATCACAAGATCTAGATGGACTGGTTGTTCAGCATTATGGTCGCCAACTCGAAGTACAAGCTTTATCTGTGCCTGAACAGCATCCTGAAAAACCACAGATCGCTGAAGGTGAACCAGAACCTTTCTGGAAACCAATCGCATTAGACAGCATTTGGCGCTGTCATACTCGCACCAATTTAGAACTCTTGGTTACAGGTGATCGCGTCAAATGGCAAGCTGATCCGAACACAGGTTTAGGCATTATTACGGCGATTTATCCAAGACAATCATTGTTGACTCGCCCTGATCGTTATCACAAAGTCAAACCAGTTGCAGCTAATATTAGTTTGATCGTGATTGTATTCGCGCCTTTGCCAGAGCCTGCACCAACATTGATTGACCGCTATCTAGTTGCCTGTGCCGATGCCAATATTCCAGCCTTATTGGTACTGAATAAATCAGACTTACTCACCGAAAATGATCCAATTCTGACGCTACTTAGTGAATATGAAGCATTGGGTTATGAAACACTGATTTGCCATTCTCAAGGTGACTTATCGGCACTTTCGGCACGCTTAGATAACGAAACAGTGGCTTTCGTTGGACAGTCTGGTGTTGGAAAAAGCTCACTCATTAATACCATTGTTCCTGATGCAGCTCAGAAAACCAATATCATTTCTGAGAACTCAGCACTCGGTCAGCATACGACAACCTCAACCCGTTTGATCAAATTTGGAACAAATGGTGCATTAATTGATTCCCCTGGTATTCGTGAATTTGGACTTTGGCATCTCAGCTTAGAGAAAGTTCGGACTGGTTTTCCTGATATCGAAGCACATTTAGGACTGTGCCAGTTCCGTAACTGCACCCATACCCATGAAAAAAATTGCGCCTTAAAACAAGCCGTTGACGCAGGTGAAGTTTTACCACGTCGCTTAGACAGCTATCTGCGTTTGTTGGATGAAATTCAGGAAGCACAGCAAAAAAGTTAGTTTTCTTGAAGTTTTGCCCTTGAACTAAGATTTTTGATCACCATAGAGATAAGTTATACTCAGGATCAATTTTGATTTTAACTTTAGGTGACTTGTGGAACGCTGGTTAGAGTTTATGGGGAATCACCCCTTCTTGTTTGGTGCGCTCGGCGTATTAGTTGTGTTGTTCTTTATTTTAGAAGGGCAACGCAATGGTCGTAAAATTTCACCACAATCACTCGGTATTTTGGTGAAAGCAAAAAATGCGATTTTGATCGATTTACGTGATGCAAAAGATTTCCGTGATGGTCATATCAGTGGTAGTCGCAACATTCCATACAGCCAAATCACTAGTCATGTTGATGAGTTAAAAGCAAGTGATCGTCCGTTGGTTTTTATTTGTAACTTAGGGCAAGTTGCTGGCTCTGCATTGCAAAAAGTTGCGCATGCTGACAGCTATCGTTTAGATGGTGGTATTAGCAACTGGAAAGCTCAAGGCTTACCTTTAGTGAAAAGCAAAACCAAAGCTTAAGGAGAGATGAAATGACAACCTCAAACGTCACAATTTATTCAACGCTTTCTTGCCCATATTGCGTACGCGCAAAACAATTATTGGAGCGTAAAGGCGTTGCTTATAAAGAAATTAATCTTTCCAACGAAGCCCCTGAAGTTCGTATTGAGTTAATGCAACGTACCAATCATCGTACTGTGCCTCAAATTTTTATCAAAGATCAATTTATCGGTGGTTTTGATCAACTTTATGCTTTAGAGCGTGAAGGTAAACTCGACCAATTATTAGCTTAACAACACTCCAAGATTTAAGGAAAAACAATGAGCGAAGAACAAGTTCAACCACAACTCGCGTTAGAACGTATTTATACAAAAGACATTTCTTTTGAGGTTCCTGGTGCACAAGTATTTACCAAACAATGGCAGCCAGAACTCAACATCAATTTATC
Source organism: Acinetobacter tjernbergiae DSM 14971 = CIP 107465 (assembly GCF_000374425.1). Classification (GTDB taxonomy): domain Bacteria; phylum Pseudomonadota; class Gammaproteobacteria; order Pseudomonadales; family Moraxellaceae; genus Acinetobacter; species Acinetobacter tjernbergiae. The sequence goes on from NZ_KB894356.1 coordinate 183,813, forward strand.
TTCTTCAGCAGAAAAAATTGATCCGACACACTATGAAGTGTCTCTAAAAGTTGTGGTTCAAGCAAATAATGAAAATGAAACTGCGTTCATCGTTGATGTAACTCAATCAGGTATTTTCCTTATTGATAGTGTCGAAGAAGACCGTCTTCCTTACATCTTAGGTGCGTATTGCCCAAATATCTTGTTCCCTTTCTTACGTGAGTCTGTAAATGACTTAGTCACTAAGGGTAGCTTCCCACAATTGTTACTTACACCAATTAACTTTGATGCTGAGTTCGAAGCAAACATGCAACGTTTACAAGCGGATGCAGACGTACAAGGTCAAGCATAAATAATCTCCTCTCCCCCCTCTTTAACAAAGAGAGGGAGCTGTGACTGTAGCAGCGCAAGGTGGGATGAGTTAAAAAGGACTGATTTTTCAGTCCTTTTTTATTGTTAGTTCATCAATTGACAATCGTTCTAAACGTTAGATTAATCCGTGCTGTACTGATCTTCTTGGTTGGTGGTAAACGATGCAACCAGTGGCTTTGGGTCGTATCTTTCATCACCAATAAACTGCCATGTTCTAAATACAACTCAACTTTTTCTTTGCTCTGTTTATGTTTAAAAGCAAACTTCCGTTCTGCACCGAAACTCAGTGAAGCGATTGCACCATCTGTTTTAAGATCTATTTCATCATCACTATGCCAAGCCATACCTTCTTCACCTGTGTGATAAAGATTGAGCAGACATGAGTTGAATAATTCACCTGTTAAGCTTTCGACAAGTACCTTTAATTCGAGTAATTCTTTTGTCCAAGGCAACGCGTATTTATTGATATTTGAATAGGTATATTCAAATGCCTGATCACCATACCAAGCCACTTTTCTTTTGGTGATTATTTTTCGCCCAAAAATGATTGCCTGATCATTTTCCCATGCAATATTCTGCATGAGCTTGTCAAAATAATCATCTGCCGCAAACTGCTGAATGACTTTTCCATAATACTGTACAGTACCATCATAAGGTAAATAGTTATGCGTTGGATCAGCTTCAATATCAAATAGCTGCATGACTATGAACACCCTCCCATGCAATCATTGCCGTTTTCCTCACTTGTCCCCACTCATATCCACCTAATGCACCTGTAGCTTGAATCACACGATGGCATGGGATCAAGAAAGCAATCGGATTACTACCAATTGCAGTACCCACCGCACGTGCAGCTTTAGGATGATCAATCGATTTTGCAAGCTCTCCATAAGTGGTGAGTTGCCCCATTGGAATTTTGAGTAAAGATTGCCAAACCTTCAACTGAAACGCTGTCCCTTTTAAATGTAATTTAATTTTAGCCAATTGATTGTGATCTGTCTGAAACAGGGCTAAAGCACTTTGTTGCAGTGAATCTGATTGAGCAATAAACATTGCTTTAGGAAATTGTGCTTTTAAATGCTGCAAAGCTTCTGTTGGATTTTCCACAAATGTTAAAGCACAAATTCCCTTGGATGTTGAAGCGACCAAGACTTCACCAAACAAAGTTTCTGCAAATTGATAAAAAATTGTTAAAGCTGCACCACCATTTTTATATTCAGCAGGCGTCATTCCTTCAATTTGAAGAAAAAGATCGTGTAATCGACTGGTACTCGATAAACCTGTGGCAAAGGTTGCATCAAAAACACTGCCCTGTTCTTGTTTCAAAATCTGCTTGGCATATTCAATACTGGTATATTGCAAAAACTTCTTGGGACTTGTCCCCACCCATTCCGTAAACAAACGCTGGAAATGAGCTGGACTCAAATGAATATGAGCTGCCACCTCATCAAGTTGTGGCTGCTGCTGAAAATTTTGCTGAATATAAGTAATTGCTTGAGCAATCCGTTGATAATGTTGCTGTGAGGACATAGACCACCTCTCATCATTCACATTTTCACTGTATCAATTTTAGAATGCAGTGAAAATCTGAATCATGCTCAATCTAACCTGTGTATGCTCAACCATCAACCATACATAAAAAAGCTGCCCTCATTTAAGCGCAGCTTTTTATATAAAGATCACAAAACCACTTTAGCCGATCACACGAGATCGCCAATCAATAACTCTAGCAATGCTGAATCTGATAATAAGATCAGTGCGTGTAGTATTTATGCCCTTGATCACGTAACTCAGCAATTTTTTTGCCTTGTTTCTTCGCTTCATCTAATTTACCTGCTTGCACAAGCACTTTAGCCTTATCAATCTCAACAATAATTTGATCAAATAAGGCGCTTGAAGTTGCAACTTTATCCGTCGTATTCGCTGCCAATTTATATTGTTTTGAATGCACTGCGGCAGTACGCATATTATTTAAAGCCGTTGTCGCCGCTTGTGGGTTTTCAGCTTGGTTAAACGCTTTATAGTTTTTACCTAATGCTTTCATATCATCAGATAGACCAGCAGCCATAACGGTGCTGCTAAACGCAAAAGAAGACAACATCATAACGGTGGCTAAAGTTTTTTTAATCATCAGGATATCCTATCAAAAACTGTGGCTAGGGTTGATTGATCATATGCGAAGACATCGAATGTTAGCTCGAATGCATATGATTGTTACGCTGCTTTAGCATACATAAAAAATGCAATCAGTTCGTTGCATTTTAATAAAAGGATATGTGTGCAGTCATAGGATGTAGATATTTTAATCACACACTCCATGATCTGTTCTGTAGAAGATGTTATTCATAACGTTACTGCCCTGCTTTATGATGTCACACATCTAAATCACAAGAATAAGAGAGAACAAAATGCCGATCACACCTTTACACTTAGGAATTGGCAGTTGTTGTAAAGCAATTGGTCAACAACGATTTAGCATGATGATTTTTGCAGGTACACAGTTTTTAATGGATATCGAACCTTTATTGGGTTTGATCTATGGCTGGCAATATTTACACCTATATACACATAATTTAATGGGTGCGACTCTCATAGGTAGTATTGCTCTCCTGATCGGTAAACCCATCAGTCAATGGCTATTACGATCCATTTTAAACGATAGAAATTGGAGCATTTCATGGAGAACAGCGGCGATCAGTGCTTATATCGGCAGTTTTAGTCACATTTTCTTAGATGCATTCATGCACCATGATGTTTATTGGTTTTATCCATGGATTTTGAAAAATCCCTTACTCGGTCTAATTCCCTATTCAGTGATTTTTTATAGCTGTATTTGTGCCATTCTTATCGGTGGCTTCGCGTGGTTTTATCTATGTAAATCTAAAAATGAATCGTGATCTTACATCACGATTCATCGATTGACTGATCATGGATGCACTAAAGCATCGTGAATTGCTTCAACCAATTGCTGTGAGATTTCCTGTTTTGAAGCTTTCTCTAGTTCACGCTTTTCCATATGGTAGGACTGCGCAAAGAAAACCGTCATCGCATTTTCATCTGAAGCAAAACCAATATCTGGACGTGACACGTCATTACAAGCAATCATATCCAGTTTTTTAGCGACTAATTTTCCTGCTGCATATTGCTCCACATTTTGTGTTTCAGCCGCAAAACCCACCATAAATGGACGTTGTTGTTGCTCAGCAATGGTCGCCACAATATCAGGGTTCTTCACCAAGGAAACGGCAAGCTCATCACCTGCTTTTTTAATCTTATGTTCTGCGACTTGAGCAACGCGATAATCGGCAACCGCCGCAGTTGCAATAAAGATGTCACAGCCCTCTTTGAGCTGATTCATACTGACATCGAGCATTTGCATAGCAGAGCTGACATTAATTCGTTGCACACCATTCGGTGTATCCAAACTGACTGGGCCTGCAACCAAGGTCACTTTGGCACCTGCTGCATAACAAGCTGCTGCCAGTGAAAAGCCCATTTTACCTGTACTATGATTGGAAATATAACGAACAGGATCAATTGCTTCTCGGGTTGGCCCCGCAGTGATCGTGACTCGTTTACCTGCCAACAAACCAAATTTTTCAGCAATCGCACGTTGTGCTTTATGAAAATAAGCGGCAACTTGACGTGCTAAGTCTTCAGGCTCAGGCATACGCCCTAAGCCAACATCACCACATGCTTGCTCGCCCGCATCAGGCATAATCACATGCACACCATCTTCAACTAAGGTTTGCAGATTACGCTGAGTGGCTTTCGCTGCCCACATTTGCTGATTCATAGCTGGCGCAACCCAAACAGGTGCTTTGGTTGCTAAATATAAAGTGCTTAATAGATCATCAGCCAGACCATTGGCAAATTTTGCAATGCTGTCACAACTTGCAGGTGCAACGAGAATCAGATCAGCCCAACGTGCCAATTCGATATGTCCCATGCCTGCTTCTGCTTCAGGATTAAGCAATTCGGTATGTACAGGATTTCCTGAAAGTGCTTGAAAAGTCAGCGGGGTAATAAATGCTTGTGCGCCATGCGTCATCACGACACGGACATCAAAACCAAAGTCTTTTAAACGACGGACTAAAATCGCACTTTTATAGGCAGCAATACCACCTGTAACCGCTAATATAATGTTTTTATGTGGAATAACACTGAGATCGAAGCTCACAAACAGGATACCTTACTGTTGCAGTGGCGCTCACAATAGCATTAAATACGGTCATACCCAAGTGATGCACTTGGAAAAATCATCATCATAAAAAAATTACGTGAATAAAAATGAATCAATCAATAAGACAATCTATCAAAGCATGGCCTGAACAAGAACGCCCACGCGAACGTTTATTATTACAAGGCACACAAAGCCTATCTGATGCAGAACTATTGGCTATTTTTCTACGCTCAGGCTCAAAACAACATTCGGCAGTGGAACTTTCTCGGATTTTGATTCAACATTTTGGTGGATTGAATCCAATTTTTGATGCATCACTTGAAGACTTATCCCAATTTAATGGAATTGCGTCTACCAAATATGCCCAACTCATGGCGGTTAAAGAACTTGGACGGCGTTATCTACACAACTATTTTCATCAACAACGTTTATGCCTAGATACATCAACACTGGTATTGGATTATTTGCGCTACGAACTACAAGGTGAAAAGCAGGAAGTTTTTGCGGTACTTTGTTTAGATGCTGAACTCAGAAAGCTCCATTTCAAAAAACTATTCTATGGTTCACACCATTCATGTAGTGTTTCGCTGAATCAAACCTTACGCTATGCCTTACAACAACAAGCCTGCCAAATTGTGGTTGCACATAACTATCCCTATGGCATTGCTCACCCCTCAGTAGAAGATATTTATCTGACCCACCAACTCAAACAAGCCTGTAAGCTATTGGAAATTAATCTGATTGATCATTTTATTATTTCAGCAGAAGATCATTTTTCATTTTCTGAACAACAACTCCTCAACCCCACTAAAATCAAGTAATCTCATCTTGACAAAGCCCAAATCTAACCTGAACATCAACATATAAAATTAATGATTCAAATAACATGATTGTCCGTGATCAACCGAGTATTTTTAAAGTTTTATTCTCATGGCGGGGGACGATTTTACCTAAAATTTTACCCTCTCTCGGTTTCGTCATGCTCATCTCCGCCATTATTGGAGGGGTTGAGTACATAGATCTCTATCGCTTTCCAGAAATTCCTTTGGTTGGCTTTACACTGATCGGGGTTGTGCTTTCAATCTTCTTAGGTTTTAAGAATACCGCTTGTTATGACCGTTGGTGGGAAGCACGTAAGCTTTGGGGGGTTTTGATCGCAACGTCACGTCATTTTGATCGTGACTGTCGTGTATTAACGCAGGCTCGCCGTGAACGTATTATTCAAAATGTGATTGTATTTGCGAATGTGCTGCGTGATCGTTTGCGTCATCAAACAGCCAATCCAACTGAACTCACAGAAACCAGCGGTTTAAGCCAACAGGCCCTAACTCAACTTTATCAGCAACATAATGCACCACAATACACTTTAAGCCTGATTCAATGGGAACTATTACAAGCCATGAAAGAAGGTGAAATATCAGATATTATTTATACCCAAATGAATCGTCATGTTGCTGCATTAAGTGAAATGCAAACAGGTTGCGATCGTATTGCCAATACCCCGATCCCATTTGCATACTCTGTTTTACTGAATCGTACTGTGTATTTTTTCTGTTTTATGCTGCCGTTTAGCTTAGGGTCTTTATTAGGTTTAGTGACACCGCTTTTAGTTGGAATTTTGGCTTATACATTTTTGGGATTAGATGCTTTAAGTACCGAAATTGAAGAGCCATTTGGAACACAAAGCAATGATTTGCCTTTAGATGCGATGGTGCGTTCAATTGAAATTGAGTTACTGGGAACTTTAGGTCGCCCAACCCCTCCACCGATTCAAGCACATGATCATAATTTATTGTAGATAATAATTTTGAACTTAGAGAACAGAGCATACTCTATACATAAAGATCATATGCTCTGATCTAAAACTTATGATCAGATAGCCTAAAATAAACCAAACACCCCTTAAAATATTTCTCGATTAAAAGATCTTCCCACTCTTTAATGTTTATACATGAACTATCAATATGAATATCGACATACGCTTTTTGAGCTTGAAGATGCTTCATAAAAACTACAGGAAAGTTTTCTTTTTCATATATATGAGTTGTTATTGTTCTTCCTAAGCCATCATCATCAAACTCATGCAATGGCAGCTTATTTACCTCAGCAAAATCAATCAAATTAAAGTCGATACTTAAGATGATTTTGTCGTCTCCACTCGGCCAAATACATGCCATACCAACCTCTATATTGAAAAAACTTCAAATATTTTTGAAATTTTACCTAAAACTTTCCCAAATACCTCGTTGCCCTTCTTTAACTCTAGGTGTATTCCCCAGTTTAATCCACGGCATATTTTCACCATGAAAATCACTACCAATCGAAACAGCCAAATCAAACTGCTCAATCATTCGATCGACCATTTGACGTGTTGAAGCGGGTTCTACACTCGGAGGAAGTTCAACAGCATCTCCACCCGATTCGGCAAATAACTCAATCAAATAACGGATATTAGTAGCAGATAAATCATAACGTGTTGGATGTGCTAAAACAGCGAAGCCTTGACTCGCATGAATCACATCAATAGTTTCTTTGAGTCCAATGCCATCAAATTTCACAAAAGCCTTTTTACCCTCTTTAAGAAAACGGTCAAATGCTTGTTGCGGACGACTGACAATATTTTTCTCTACCAATACTTTGGCGATATGCGTTCGTGTTACACGATCTGCTTGCCCATCGACTTTGGCAACCACATCAGGATAAATATCAAAATCAATACATTTTTCTAATAAGCTACAGATGACTTTGGCACGCTCAGCACGGACTTTTTTCTGATTTTCAAGCATTTCTCTTATCGGTGCTTCATCTTGCATATTCAGTGCCACAATATGTACACCATAACTCTTTTTGGTATTCGGTCGTGACCATTGGCTGGATATTTCTGTACCAGAAATTATTTTAATATCATAATCTTGAGCATAGTTTTTAGCACGACTTAAACCGTCCATCGTGTCATGATCAGTGACCGCAAGTGTATGTATTTTTAAGTCAAAAGCTGCTTGCACCAATTGCTCAGGAGAATAAGTACCATCTGAAATGAGAGTATGAGTATGTAAATCGACACCGAACATGGTTTGTATTATGCTATCTGACCTATTTCATCATCGTACTGTAACATGAAAGCGTTGCTCGACTATCTGCCGATTATTATCTTCTTTTATTTTTATAAAACCACTGATCCAAAAGATAGTCACCATCCTTTATTAGAGCTTGTTGGTAGTGCTGGAAATACTGACCAAAATCATATCCTTGTTGCAACCTGCGCCCTACTCATTTCAACCCTGGTCGTTTACGGTTGTTTATTCTTTTTTCAGAAATTTAAACTGGAAAAAATGCAATGGTTTATTGTTGTAATGTCTGTGATTTTTGGTGGAATCACACTCGTCTTCAGTGATGTGACTTACATTAAAATGAAAGCGATCATCATCAATGTCGGTATCGGAATAGGCTTCCTCGTCACGCCATTATTTAATAAAGAACGCACCCCAATTATTAAAAAACTTCTCGGTTCATTACTCGAATTAAGTCATCAAGGTTGGATGCGATTAAACTTGGCATGGTGTGGACAATTCTTTTTACTCGCTACATTACATTTCTTCTTTGGTTTTGTTTATATGCAAGGTAAATATTGGGGTGAATTCACCGCTTTCGGCGATATTATCGTTTCCATCAGTTACCTTGCTGCTATACTCTTTTTCTGTAGAAAGAATTTTAAAACGACTGACTAAATTTTGAATCATTGAGCAACGACTATGCCTTATTTTGTCCTGACTTGTACTGATCGTGAAGGTACGCTTGAAAAGCGTTTAGCAACTCGTCCACAACATGTTGAACGATTGCAAAAATTGGATGATGAAGGACGTTTAGTCGCCGCAGGTGCGCATCCTAAAGATCCGAATGATCCACAAGCAGGCTTTTTAGGCAGTACGATTATTGTTGAATTTGATAACCGTGAAGCATTAGATGAATGGATTCAGGAAGAGCCATTTTTAAAAGAAGGGATTTACGAGAAAATTGACGTTAAACCTTTCAACAAAGCTTTTCCAAAAGGGTAAATCATGCACGTTGTAGTCAAAAGCTTTTTCGCTTTGTGTTTACTGAGTTCACCAGCATGGGCCGTTGAACCAACAACACCTACTGCTCCAACAACGGCTGTAGTACAACCTAAACCGACTTCAACAGCAACTGCAACCAATCCGATAGCGACAGCAAAACCCTTAACTGCGGAACAAATTGCCAAAGCCAAACAGCAGCAAGAAGCCAAAGTTAAAGCGCTTATTCAAGATCAGGCCAATCGTTTGAAACAACTTGAACACGCTAACTTGGAAGCACTTTCTCAGAACCAAGAATTACAGCTAAAAAATGATAGCTTAATCGTACAAGTGCAGGTTTTACAAAGCGAACGTAGCGCACAAATGTTTTTATACGGTGCTATGACCATTGCTGTTGGTGTGATTCTCGGTTTCTTTATTGCCAGTTATGTTTACACTAAACGTCGTCGTCAGTGGTAAGAACTCAAGCTTTTATTTATGTCTCACTTATCAAAATTACAAACTGCTGAATTGGACTGGGAACTGGTCGATGGTATTGAAGTTCCCATTTCCAAACAATTCGGCGATGTCTACTTTTCCAAAGATAATGGTTTGCTTGAAACCCGCCATGTATTTTTAAATGGCAATGATTTAACTGAACGTCTTTCTCAACTAAATAATTATCAATATTTCTGTGTCGGTGAAACAGGCTTTGGGACTGGGTTAAATATTCTGACGCTATGGCAACTGTGGCAACAAATACGCCCAAATAATCATAGCCATTTACATGTGATCAGTGTAGAAAAATTCCCTCTCAGTAAAGCAGACCTGATCCGCGCACTGAATGTCTGGACTGAACTCAAACCTTTCGCAAAAAAATTAATTGAACAATATCCATTACCGATCGCAGGCTGTCATCGTTTAAGCTTTCCTGATGAACGCTTTAGCATTGATTTATGGCTAGGTGATGCCCAAGATATTTTCCCAAGTATCCCCAAAACCCAAGCAGTGAATGCATGGTTTCTCGATGGCTTTGCACCCTCTTGTAACCCTGATATGTGGCAAGAAAATGTATTAAATCACATTGTACGTCTATCTGACTTTGGGACGACTTTCGCATCATTTAGTGTCGCAGGCATTTTAAAACGTGGGCTTAAACAACACGGCATTCAAATCAGTCGTCCACGCGGTTTTGGTCATAAACGAGAAATGCTCAAAGCCATTTGGCGAAATGCTTCACTAGAAGAAACAGATACTCCCGAACTAGAAGAAACAGATACTCCCGATTCGAAGCAAGACATAACGATTCAAAATGAATCTGAAACAGCAAGCTCAACAGCGGCACAGCGACAGATTGCGATTATTGGCGCAGGAATCGCAGGTTTAAGCTCGGCATGGGCATTTGCTCAACGAGGGCATCAAGTCACGATCTACGAGCAAAATGAGCCGCTTTCAGGTGCTTCTGGCAATCCGCTGGCGTTGCTCAATCCAAAGTTATGCCCGATTGAACAGGCACATGAACACTTGATGACCTTGAGTTGGCAACATGCGTTGAATTTTTATTCCCGTTTCAAAGCATTTAGACCAATTCAAGTACAGCAGATTGCATTAAAAAATGCAGATGAACTGCTAGGACTGGTTGAGCAATATCCTGAAAACGTTTTAACTGTAAATACAACGCTTGAATGCTTTCCTGAAACAGAGCTTCCAAGTCTGACCTTACATGAAGCAGGTGCAGTTTCCCCTCATCAGCTTCGTGACGAAATTTTGCAACATCCAAATATCAACATAAAAAAAGCAAAAATTTCTCGCTTAGAATCAATTAAAAACCAAACGATGCTCTGGCAAGACCAACAAAGTATTGCCAAAGCAGATCATGTAATTGTCTGTTGTGCCAAGCAAAGTGCTGAATTATTTGAAAATTATCCTGTACTAAAACCGATTCGTGGACAAGTGAGCTGGGTTGAAAATACCAAGCATCCTCTAGTGCTCAATCAAGCCTATAGTTATGGTGGCTACTGTATGCAACTGGATACATCACAATTGATATTGGGCGCATCTTTTTATCCCAATCGTGATGATACCGAAATCTTAAGAGAAGACCATGTGCATAACTATGAACTTATCCACAGTGTTTTTCCGACCTACGCCGAACAACTCCCATCTGTAGATACATGGCAAGGGCGAGCTTCTGTGCGTGCCCAAAGTTTGGATTACTTTCCTTTGGTTGGGAAAATACAAAATACGGATGACATTTATACTTTTGCAGGCTTAGGTTCCAAAGGCTTCTTATTTGCGCCATTGTGTAGTGAAATTTTAGCGGCGTTGATCTTAGGTGAGCTTTGTCCAGTGCCACAAAACTTATTGGATAAGTTGAATCCTCAACGATTCCAAAAGAAAGTCAAAATCAAAAAACCGTATTTTTCAGCTTAATTTTTATTTTTAATATCATTTAAATCTAAACATTTTACTTTGCCAAAATACCCACAAGTATTTTGGCAAATTTTCGAGTGAATTAAGCGCCCTGTTCTAAAGCAAAGCCTGCATCACGTGCTGCACGTGTGCCACCCATGAGTACAACATATTCACGAGAACCATCAAGACTGTCTAGGATTTCTGCTGCACGAGGTGCTTTGCTACCGCCACCACATAGAATATAAATCGGCTGATCCGTTGCAACTTGAGTCAAACTATCCACAGTGATTTCAGCAATTGGGCGATTCACCGCCCCTTTGACATGAGCCTCTGTATACGCTCTGGTATCTCGGACATCCCAAATGATGGCACCCTCTGGGAACTCAAATGTTGTAATTTCTTGTTTACGGATCATTGCACACTCCTTTAGATGTAAACAACACTTGGCAAATGAAGAAAACACCCTTAGCATCTCAGATATTCTTTCCCTTTGTAAAGGTCTAACCATGCCTTCTTTTGATATTGTTTCTGAATTAGAGTTATTTGAAGTCAATCATGCTGTACAAAATACAGAAAAAGAGATTGCAACACGTTTTGACTTTCGTGGACAAGACGTTTCAATCGAGTTAAATGAAAAAAATAAGGAAATCAAAATTTCAACTGAAAGTGATTTCCAATGCGAACAAGTCTATAGCATGCTTGAAAACCACTTCTTTAAACGTAAAATTGACATTCAAGCTTTAGACCCACAAAAGGCAACCGCTTCAGGTAAAAATGTAGTTCAAGTAATCAAGCTAAAAGATGGACTTGACTCAGATACTGCAAAAAAAATTAATAAAGCCATTAAAGAAAGCGGTATCAAAGCGCAATCTTCTATTCAAGGAGACAAAATCCGTGTCACAGATAAAAAGCGCGATACGTTACAACAAGTCATGAACTTTTTACGTGAACAACAATTTGGTCTGCCACTTCAATTTAATAATTTCAAAGACTAAGCAATAGGTTCACTATGGCAAAAGATAACCGTCTTTATACGTTGGTTAAAACGACTTCTAAATTTCCCAAAGGCATCCGTAGTACGCTATGGAGTACAGCTTTTGGTCGTATTGTTCCGATGGTAGGGACAGCGAATATTCGCTATTTAGAAGTCGATAAAGATCATGTCACTGTTCGTATTGAAAACCAACGTAATATGCAAAATCATATTAAAGGTGTTCATGCAGCAGCAATGGCTTTGTTGGCTGAAACTGCAACAGGTTTTTTAACAGGTTTGCATATTCCTGATGATCGTATCTTGTTGATTAAATCCCTACATGTCGATTATTTAAAAGTTGCACAAGGCGGTTTAACTGCAACAGCAACCTTATCAGCAGATCAACAGAAGTTTATTGCCGAAAATGACAAAGGCGAGTTATTGATTCCAGTAACGGTAATTGATGATTCTGGTAACCAACCTATCCAATGCCAAATGCTTTGGGCTTGGTTACCAAAACGTAAAAAGTGATTTTGAATCATAAAAAAATAAAGCCCAAATCTATTTGGGCTTTATTTTTATTGCTTAATTTGCTAAAAACTCTTGCTTAATTTGTTCTGATATCTGTCGCTTATTCCCATTTACATCTACAGCGACAAAAGTGAAAACACCTTGAGTAATGAGAATAGGGGCACGAGAATCATCATGACTATTCCATACTTCAATTTGCACCTGTACCGAAGTATTTCCTACTTTCAACACTTTGGTATAACAACTAATCACGTTACCAACTTTAACTGGAACGAGAAAAGTCATTTCATTAATTGCAATCGTTGCACAACGACCTTTACTAAAACGTTCAACATGAATCGCTCCAGCTAAATCCATCTGAGATACAATCCATCCCCCAAAGACATCGCCACTCCAGTTCGTATCTGCTGGCATCGCAATGTTTTGTAAGGATAAAACCCCTTCTGGATGATTTGAACGATCCGTCATATTAATGTCCTTGATGTTGCTGTAATTGCTGATCTAACCATTGTTGTAACTCAGGTGCGCGTAATGCCCCACTCATTCTCGCCAATTCAGTGGTTTTATTCATTAAGACTAAGGTCGGAATGCTGCGAACATTAAACGCAGCACTTAAACGTGGATTGGCTTCGGTGTCAATTTTTGCAAAAATTACATAAGGATTTTGCTTTGCAACCTGAGCAAAATGTGGTGCCATCATCTTACATGGACCACACCATTCCGCCCAAAGATCAATCAATACAGGTAGATCAGAATTGCTAATGAAATGACTAAAATTTTGTTCATTTAATTCAATTGGCGCTAAAGTTAACAATGCTTGATGGCATTGCCCACAATTTGGATGAACTGCCAATTTTTCTTCAGGTACACGATTTTTTGCACCACATGATGCACAGACAATAATCATTTACATCACTCCAATATGTTGATGTAAAAATTCTAATTGGGTTGTGACTGCTTTTTCAAACCAAGAACCGTGATAAATATCAAAATGTTTCATCTCCCATTCATAATAGCTCACAAATGGCGCAATATTGGTCGCTGCTTCACGGCTTGATTCTATTGGAATTAGAGTATCGTGCTTAGCCGCGATAAATAAAACAGGGATATTAATTTTGCGTACAAACTGAATCGGACGGTAGCGCATTAAGTTAAAGAATACACGTGCAGGAACTTCACCACTCCAATAATAATCAGGATTTACAATCGAGTGATAACCATAGTAGCTATCTGAGGTCGGTAAAAAGCATAATTTATATTGATCCACAACAGGCAAGGTTTTAGGCACTAGCCCCATCTTAGACCCCATGTAATCCTGACTAGAACGCTTTAAGGCCTCTGGATAACGCTGCAAGGGATAAAGTTTGGCTGTCTCAGCGCCATCGACATAAGGTACTTGTACCATCACGGCTTGAATATTTTTAAGATCAGTTGCCAGACTTAAAGCATAACCACCACTTAAAGAAGTTCCCCAAAGAATAATTCGTCGGCTATCAATTAACTTACAGTTCGACGCATATTGAACAATAGTTTTCCAATCATCTAATTGCGCACTCAAAGATACCAATTCACGAGGCTTACCTGTACTCCCCCCCCAGTAACGATAATCAAATAAAATCACCGCATAACCTGCTTGAGCAAAGCGTTGTGCATACTGAACTAATTTGAATTGGCGCAATCCAGCAAAACCATGAGCCATCAGAATCACAGCAGGTTTCATATTTGTTTTGGGAAGATAAAAATCAGCAGCGATGGTTTCATCATCACTTGGAACATACAACGGCTCAACTGTATAGGTGTGCATGCGCGCTCCATTGCTTTATATTATTACTTATCATCATTTATTTGCTATAGACATTTAAACCCAAGATCGAGCTTAATGCTATGATAGAGCATAAAATGTTTTGTTTATTTTTGGAGTGACAAGATGTCAGAAAATGTTGGTTTTGCAGGTCAAATTGGCCCTGAACATGTAGAACAAGTCGTTGAAAAAGGGTTTAAATCTATTATCAATAATCGCCCTGACATGGAAGGTGGCTCTGAACAACCTACGAGTGTGCAGATTGAAGAATCCGCACGTAATGCGGGCTTAGATTATGTGTATCAGCCTGTTGTTGCAGGCCAAATTACAGAGCTAGATGTTCGCACATTTGCAAACCATTATAATGAGTTACCAAAACCGATCTTGATGTTCTGTCGCACAGGTAATCGCTCAAATAATTTATACCAACTCGCAAAACAAATGGATTTATTGGATGATTAAATTATCTAATATGAATATTAAGAAATTTTGATATATCTGATTGCTATTCTCTTTATAGCGAATGGCATTTCAGAATGAAAGTTAATGATTTCTAAATCACTAGTAATATAAACATAAAAAAACACCCCCAACCGTTAGGTTGGGGGTGTTAGAGTTTAAAAGCTGGCGATGACTTACTCTCACATGGCAAACGCCACACTACCATCAGCGCGAAGAGGTTTCACTTCTGAGTTCGGGAAGGGATCAGGTGGTTCACTCTTGCTATTGTCGCCAGCAAACTGTTGTGGTGCTTTGGGGTCTTATTCACATTACTTAATAATGTATGCCTTACTTACGAACCAAAGAGTTATTAACGGATTAGATAATTGGTCTGTATTGTAACTAGTATTTCAACTAAATCAAGT
>NZ_KB894357.1 GCF_000374425.1 Acinetobacter tjernbergiae DSM 14971 = CIP 107465
AATACTAGTTACAATACAGACCAATTATCTAATCCGTTAATAACTCTTTGGTTCGTAAGTAAGGCATACATTATTAAGTAATGTGAATAAGACCCCAAAGCACCACAACAGTTTGCTGGCGACAATAGCAAGAGTGAACCACCTGATCCCTTCCCGAACTCAGAAGTGAAACCTCTTCGCGCTGATGGTAGTGTGGCGTTTGCCATGTGAGAGTAAGTCATCGCCAGCTTTTAAACTCTAACACCCCCTAACCTAGCGGTTAGGGGGTGTTTTTTATTGGGGCAGAATTAAAAATATATTATATTAATAAAAAAATTATTGTGAATTGATATTTAAAACTCTCGTAAATGCTCATTTTAATAAAATACTTTGATTAAGTTCGCTTTAATATTTTTTACTTAAAGATAAAGTATATTTACATAAAAGCGATAGTATGATTACATTAGACATATTTTTATAATTAGAAATCTTATCCTGTTTTAGGTTAGATTGGGGATATAAAGGAATGATGATGAATAAAAAACAACTTACTTTAAAGTTGTCTACAGTTGCTATGTCAGTAATCTTAGCTAGCTGTGGTGGTGGTGGTGGATATTTTGATAATTCAAGTGGATCAAGTTCTTCAGGTGGCGGAGAGACAACTACTCCGAATCAGATATCCGCGGAATTATTATCTGTAGGGCAGAGTAAAAGTAGTCTAAATGCAGGTGGTCAAGATAGCTTAGATTTGACGATTCGAACATTGGATAAGACTGGCGGTATCATACCTAAAGCAAATATCAAAGTTGAAATTAAAGATGCTGAAAATTCTGGCGCAAGTTTAAGTACTAAAAGTAATCTTGTAAGTGATGAGAATGGATTAACTAAAACAACATTGTCTTTAGTGAACACCACGCTTAATCAACAAATGAATAGAACAATTACTGTTGTTGTAACATCTGGTCAAACAAAACAAGAATTAGCTATTCCAGTGAATGGTACGGCTATTACTATTTCTTCAGATATGAATTTATTAGAGGAAGGAGCTACTGCTAATATTACATTAATTGGATTGGATGCGGTTGGTAAACCATTAAGCGGAGCTAAAGCAAGTTTAGTTGATGCATCAGGAAAAACTGTTTCAGATGTAATTGCAACAGATCTAAATGGTCGTGCTATTTTTAAAGTCCCTTATGCGACTGTTTTAAATTCAACAAATCATAAATTGAGTTTACTTGGTAAATTGACAGTTGAAGGTTCCAATCAAACAGTTACAAATATTTTGACAACTGATGCTGTTGTTTTAACTGCAAATGTTGCAAATAATGCATTACAGTTAACTTCAAATACAAATCCAGTTGGTGTTGATATACCTAAGCTTCTTACTTTCAAAGTAAGTGCAGCTACTCAAGCAGAATTAAGCGGAAAAACTGTTAAATTTGCAACAACAAATGGCACAGTTACTTCTCAAATTGCCATTACTAATATTAGACAAGAAAATGGTATGTGGGTCGGTGATGCTACTACTACTTTCTCAGGTGCTATAGCATCTATAGCAACTATATCTGCAACTTTTGGTACAAATGTTGTATACGTTGCCCAACGAGTGAGTCCTGGTGTGCCAGCCATGATTTCAATACAATCTGAGTCTAGTGTGTTGGCACCGGGCGCAAATACTAAAGTAATTGCTTTGGTTAAAGATAAAAATGGATCCCCAATACCAGATACAGAAGTATCTTTTAATATTATTAAAGATACTTCATCAACGGGTCAAATTTCTCAACCAACAGCTATTACTGATAGCGCTGGACGTGCAACAGTCATTTATACAGCTGGCGCTGCACAGACACTAGGTGGAGGGGTTGAGATTAATGCTTCCGCTGGTGATGCAAAAGTTCAGCAACCAGTCTATTCTCCAACTCTCAAATTGACGGTTGCAACTCAATCAGCATATATTACAATTGCTCAAAATCATTTAGTCAGTACTGATCCTGATAATAATACATATTATAACAAAGACTTTTCAGCATCTGTTGTTGATACTGCAGGAAATCCTATTCCTAACCAAAAAATCAGTATTTCATTAGAACTTGTGAGTTTTATGAAAGGGCAATTTAACTGGGTGCGTGACTATACATATGCACAAACTAGTGATGGTATGTGGTCATGGCTAGGTATTTGGCGTTGGTCTCGTGATTATACTATTTATGAGAATAGCCTTCCAAAACGAATTACTACTTTTGTTGAATGCCCATCGAATGAATATGCAAGTAATCTTGCGATTTTAGGTATGAATAATTCACCTCTTGGAACTAAAGCCACTTTTATTACTGATTCACAGGGTAAATTTGATTTTAAAGTTCGTTATGGTAAGAATTATTCAAATTGGTTACGTGTAAATCTAAATGCATCAACTACAGTATCAACCAAAGATAATACTATGGCACTATCTTTTGTACCTCCTGTTGCAGCGGTTGATGTAGATGATACAGATGGAAAATGGAGACCGGATGAGACTAGTCCATTTGGTACAGATATCAGCACTTGTAATAATTATAAGTAACGATCTGACATACTATTAGTACTTGAAGTACAATATTATGCTTTTTATATAATAAAAGACCCAGGCTTCTAAGCCTGGGTCTTTTATAAGTATTCAGTTCACTTTAATATATTAATCTGAATATTAAATGAATAGTTTATTGGCATTTTATTGACTTAGTAAAGAGCAGATTTTTATCTGAATTAAAAATACATACGTTTATTAGTTGGTGCCGTGTAAAATATATTTTATATCAAATTGGGCTCTTAGTAAGTTAAGCATATTAAGAAGTATCGTAACTTCCTTATATGAAAGTAAAAAATAGATACTATTCCCATTCAAGAATCACAGAGACAAAACTCAGGAAAATCATTCGCTTTTTTGCCATGGATTGTAGTGCATCTGATAGTGCTAAACTTAACAATATTTCTGTTCGCTCCATCAATACAATTTATATCAAATTGCGTAAAAAGATTGTTATCCAATGTGAAGAAATATCTTTCTTCAATGGTATCGTTGAGCTGGATGAAGGTTGCTTTGGTGCTCGTCGTAAGCGAGGTCGTGGGGCAGCAGTAAAGACTATTATATTTGGGCTGCTCATGATGGAAATTGTACCAAATTGCTCAAAAATATTCTGAAAGTCATTATCCGTGCGCATGTAGAACTTGATTCAGTCATCAATACAGATGGATGGAGAGGATATGATGATTGAGTTGATATTGGCTTTGATAAGCACTTAAGAGTAAATCAAAGTGATAATCAATTTGTCTGCAGAGAACGTCATATTAATGGCATAGAATCATTTGAGGGGGATGCAAAAAAGCGATTCAATAAGTTTACAAAATTAACAAGTATATAGATGTCTATTTTCATCAAAGTTGGACACTTTAACTACCTTATTCGTAAATAAAAGTGTCGTTTAACTTGGATAAGATTCAAAATTAAAAGACTTTTTTCCCTATTTAACTTTCTAAGCCCCTATTCATTAATAGATAAGTCTTTATTTATCATAATGATGCGAATCTTTATTATGCAACTCGAGGTTTTTGTAGTTTATTAAAAATATAAAGTTTTGTTTTAAGGGCACATTTATAGATAAGTTAATAGTATTTAGAGATATTTTTTTACTTTGAATTATGCCAAGCGCTTGCTTGGTTTTTCTGGTTTTGATACCTTAGTACTCATAGAAATATTTTAAAACAATGATCAATAATTGCTAGGAAGCAGAAAATGCAGCTTAATCCGATCTACTATAATGAACAACATCAAGCTTTCGCGGATAACGTTCGTCGTTTTGTACAAAAAGAAATGGCGCCATTTGTAAATGAGTGGGATGAAGCAGAGACATTCCCACGAGAACTTTATAAAAAAGCAGCAGAGATTGGCTTATTGGGACTAGGCTTTGGTGAGGAATATGGAGGTATTCCAGATGCTGATCCCTTTTATTCGTTATTGGCTGGTGTTGAAATGGCGAAGGCTGGCTCAGGTGGTGTGCATATTTCTTTGATGGTGCATACGATTGGCGCCCCACCAATTCAGCATTTTGGTCGTGAAGAATTAAAAGCTAAGGTGTTACCAAGTATTATTTCAGGGGAAAAAATTTCGGCTTTAGCAATCACTGAACCAGGTGGTGGGTCGGATGTAGCTGCATTACAAACTAAAGCGATTCGTGATGGTGATGATTATATTGTTTCAGGTGAAAAGACTTTTATCACTTCTGGTATTCGTGCGGATTATTATACGGTTGCGGTACGAACTGATCCGACAAAGACTGGTGCTGAAGGTATTTCAATGTTGTTGATTGATGCGCATAGTGAAGGGATTACAAAAACACCTCTAAAGAAAATGGGTTGGTGGGCATCGGACACAGCCCATCTTCATTTCGATCAAGTTCGTGTCCCTGCATCGAATTTGCTTGGCCGAGAGAATGCTGGTTTTAAAGTGATTATGAATAACTTTAATATGGAGCGTTTTTTCTTAGGTGTTATTGCTTATGGATATGCGCAAGTCTGTTATGAAGAAGCTTTAGATTGGGCACAACAGCGTAAAACGTTTGGTAAGCGACTAGTTGATCATCAAGTGGTTCGTCATAAGCTTGTAGATATGGCAACTCAACTTACCACGACACGAGCTTTACTCGAAGAAACCGCTTGGAAAATGACACAACCACAATTGCAAGGTGCTGAGCTAGTTGCACAGATTTCAATGCTCAAGAATGTGGCAACACGTACTATGCAATTCTGTGCTGATGCTGCTGTGCAAACTTTGGGTGGCATGGGTTTTATGCGTGGAACGAAATCTGAGCGTATCTATCGTGAAGTCAAAGTGAATATGATTGGTGGTGGTGCTGAAGAAATTATGAAGGATCTAATCAGTAAGCAGCTAGGCTATTAATACCTTCATGACGAATAAAAAGTGCGGTTTATTTCCGCACTTTTTATTTTCAAATTTATTCTAGTTCAGCTAATTCTTCTAAAGAGATTTGGCGGATTTCAAATATGGGTTGTTTCAAAAATGAGTTCAAAGTTTTTATATCGATAAATTTTATATTATCTAGGGCAATACCCTCGATGCTGTCTTTTTCAGCATCGTAACGAATATCTGGAGTTTGTTCGATAAATTGTTTGAATAACAGCGGACTATCACTTAACTCTGCAAGTGGTTTGTCCATCAAATCTTCAAACTCATAGTCCATCGCATAAATATTGGCTTCCCACGACACATCACTAAAGTTTTCATCTTGGCTAGAAATGATGCTGCCAGTTTCATAGCCTGAAAAATAATCTTCTTCAGAGTTGATCCAGAGTACATAGCAAGGTTGGGTTGCATCAACTTCCAGTAGCTGATACCAGACAATACCTGAAATTTTGGCAAATTCAAAAGCATCATCTTCATCGAGCTTTGGAATTTCACCATCTTCTATATCAAATTTTTTGCCCGTTTTTTCTAATACAAGAGCTTCAAGTTTTTCATAGATTTCATCACTTACTTCGCCATTACCGATGTCATAGTTACATAGTTCATCATAATATAAGCCTTCGATAACTAAGCTCTTGTATGCCTTTTCAGCTTCCGCTTTATCCGTATAAATCTGCTTGATAGCCCCAGTTGAAACGCAATTGGTCAGATGCCATTCATCATTGTAAGCAAAATCATTTTGGCGAATCACGTATTGGATATTGCTCATGTTTATTTCCCCTTTAATTAAGCAATTTTAGTTTTTAATTCTTGCAGTTTGGCTGCACTTGGCGGGACGGCCATTCCATTGTCCATCCAAAGCTCAAAACGCATCGGATTGAAAAAGAAGTCTGGACTAATATCAAAATCAATAAATTTAGCTTCACCTTTTCCCATCATTGGAAGAATGGTATTGATAAACCAACTATTGTGAGTGATTAGTAAAGATTTGAGTTGTCCTGTCACAGATAATGGAGAGAGTAATGTTGCTGAGATTTTTGGGTCATTAATCACATCTGAGTGGAATTTTTCGAGGCGTTTAGCCAGCCCATCTGTAGGAATATCCTGCATTGCAGCAACGAAGTCTCCAATCGTTGGAATAAAGCGATGGTGGAAATCCACCAGTAAATGATCTTTTTCACAAAGGTCTTTAACTTCAATGCTGTTCCCAGCACTATTTTCAAAGTGATGTCCAAAAATCGGAATGATCACCTCTTGAACGCTCCAAAAGGTATGCAAGATACGATGACGGTTGTCGGTACAAAGCATTTTGGTACTGTCGATTAGAGCATGAATATCAATATAATCTTCAAGCTCGCCCCCACGACGTTTCACCGAAATATTGGCATGTTGGACTGGATTCATTTTTACTATTTCTTTTAATATTTTGATGTTTAAGCAGAATAGCAGTTTTTAATTTGAACGAGAATAGATGAAAAAGGTGAGGCGTTAAGTTGTGTCGTTGGAAGACGATGTATATTAAATTACAGGCTATTTTTATTTAGATTAAGATCTTTTAAAGGCTAATTTCTTTTGTAAAAATATCTAAAATACGAGTTTGAGAATTCTCTAATGTGATTAATATCTGAGACAGAGAAATTTGTTGAAGATCTTCAATCCACCATATAGAGGGTGGGCTTCTATGTATTTCAAAATGTTGAGAACTTTTTTGATCATATTGATAAGGGGTAAATGGTTCTTGAATAAAGTAAATGATTAGTCCGCATCCCCCTATTGCACACCACTTCTCATTTTGATCAATAATAGCGATTTCTGGATTGCCATAAAAATCACCTATCTCGATGTATCCATTTATACAGTTAGATTGTAAAGGTGCTATGTATACGCTTTCATGAATATGAATAATTTTGTAGTTCTTAGATTGGGTCATCTGAATATAACCGGTATTCATAATTATAAGATTAGTACTTAGTTTTATATAATTGATAGTTAATGAATTTGTGCTAGTAAGGATGCATAGTATTCTATATTTTTCAATACTTGTTCTGGCTCTAGATCAAATCCTGTGGCTGTTCTTCCTGTCCAATTAGTTCCTACGAGTAATTTATCCTGTCTTAAGCCAGATAGCCATGAGGTTTGAAATTTGTTTAAATCAATCGAGCTAGATTGAAATTTATGATAGGCAGGAACATTACGAATAATATTTTCTGCTCGTGTTTGAGATGACCAAAAAGGCATTGTTCTTCTCCCATCAGTTCCCAAAGGTGCTGGAAAACCACTGTCATCTTTAATTGTCCAAACTACCCCATATTTGGTAATTTCAGTGAAGAACTGTATAAGTTGAGCAGAAGATTGAGACATTTCTATTTAGCCTATAATTAGTTCACTTTAAAATTTATTTAAGCGCCATTTCCCAAACCATTTCAGTTAGTTCATCCACTTTGACTTTACCATCTGGGTTATACCATGTGACCGACCAAGAAATAGAGCCACCGACTAAACGACGCCAAATAAAGGCATCATGTTTGACTTTGCCTTGAGCACATAATTTTTCAATTACATTGAGCCAAACTTGTTCATATTCATTACGCATCTTCAGAAGATAGTCTTGTTTTTCTTTTGATAGGGCAAACCACTCATGAACGAGTACTGCCATTGCTGCGCCTGTATCGCCTGTAATAGAAATCAGTTCAGCTTTGATTAAATCACGTAATTGTTGTTCTGGTTCGTTTGAACGTTCGGCTGCTTCTTTTAAACGGGCAAAATTATAAATAATGGTTTGTTCCATGACAGTCGCTAGAATGTCATCTTTGCTTTTGAAATGATGGAAAAGACTGCCAGACTGGATACCAATAAATTCACCGAGTTGGCGAACTGTGGTTTTGTCATAACCTTGTTTATAAAATAGATAAGCAGCACCAAGCAATAAACGCCCACGTGGACTATCGTCAAAACATACAATTTTAGGTATTTGCTCAATTGAAGTTGCGATCATGCCAGTCCGTCTATCCTATTAAATCTAGTCAGCATTGTAACAAAATTCATTTCATGAATTGTCTTATCTTTTTATAACAAGCATTTGCTTGAGTTTGTCTATTTTTGCCAATACAGCATATCATTATGTACTTTACAAACCAAGCACTTGCTTGGTAATGTTGGAGCAACTTAGAAATAACAATGAGAAAACTCATGACAAGCGTCAAGCAAGATGATCAGAAGGTAATCAAGATTGGGTGTGCATCAGGTTTCTGGGGCGATACCAATACAGCCGCTTTTCAGTTGGTGCATCTGAGTGATATTGATTATTTAGTCTTTGATTATTTGTCAGAAATTACTATGTCTATCATGGCAAAGGCAATGATGACTGATCCAAATCATGGTTATGCATTGGATTTTGTTAGCCGTGTGATGTCACCTTTGATCAAGAAAATTGCTGAGAAAAAAATCAAAGTCATTAGTAATGCAGGGGGTGTTAATCCTCTAGCTTGTCGTGATGCTTTACAAAAAATCATTGATGAAAAAGGATTAGATTTAAAAGTTGCTGTGGTACTTGGGGATGATGTGCTGCCAAAGCATGCGGAGTTACAGCAAAAAAATATTAGAGAAATGTTTAATGATGAAGTTTTACCACATGATGTAGCCAGCAGTAATGCCTATTTAGGAGCGGTTGCGATCCGCGATGCCTTGGATTTAGGTGCAGATATTGTGATTACAGGTCGAGTGGTTGATTCGGCGGTGGTACTTGCACCATTACTGCATGAATATAAATGGTCATTGGATGATTATGATAAGTTGGCTCAAGGCTCATTGGCAGGGCATGTGATTGAATGTGGAGCTCAATGTACAGGTGGGAACTTTACTGATTGGCGCTTAGTACATGGCTTTGACAATATGGGCTTTCCAATCGTTGAAGTCAGTGCAGATTCCTCTTTTGTTGTGACTAAACCACAAGGTACAGGTGGTTTGGTATCGACTGCAACGGTCGCAGAGCAAATCATTTATGAAATTGGTAATCCGCAAGCTTATTTACTTCCTGATGTGATGGCTGATTTTAGCCAAGTTCATTTAGAGCAAGTCGGTGAAGATCGAGTAAAAGTTACAGGTACAACAGGTCGTGCGCCAACGCAGCAATACAAAGTCAGCGCCACTTATGCGGATGGTTATCGTGTTTTAGTGAGCTTCTTAATTGCAGGTCGTGAAGCACCTGAAAAAGCTCAAACCATTGCCAATTCAATTCTGAATAAATGTGAACGTGTATTGGCTTTACGTTCCGTTCCGCCATTTAGTGAAAAATCGATCGAAATTCTGGGTATCGAAAGTACCTATGGTCCGCATGCCAAAGTGAAAGATAGCCGTGAAGTGGTCGTCAAGATTGCTGTGAAACACATGTTTAAAGAAGCTTGTATGTTTTTTGCTTCGGAAATTGCACAGGCATCGACAGGTATGGCACCTGCATTAGCGGGCATTGTCGGTGGTCGTCCTAAAGCATCTGCAGTCGTGAAATTGTTCTCTTTCCTTATTGATAAAGATCAAATCAAGGTTGAGGTCGATTTTGCAGGCCAACGTCATCCAGTTCAGATTCCAACAGGCTTAGCTCCACAAGATATTAACCTGCATTCAGTGGGTGAAGTTGCAATCTATCAAGGTGATGAAATTGAAGTCCCTTTGATTGAAGTGGCACATGCACGTAGTGGAGACAAAGGAAATCATAGCAATATTGGAGTGATTGCACGAAAGGCTGAGTACTTACCTTGGATTCGAGCAGCACTCACTGAGGAAAATGTTGCTGATTATATGCAGCATGTTTTAGATGCTGAAAAATCAAAAGTGATTCGTTATGAATTACCTGCTATGAACGCATTGAATTTTATGCTTGAAAATGCACTGGGTGGGGGGGGAATTGCTAGTTTGCGTATCGATCCACAAGGTAAGGCTTTTGCACAGCAATTGTTAGATATGCCAGTCAAAGTGCCTAGAAAAATAATTGTCTGATCATCAATATCAACTAGTATATGAGTTTCGCTTGCACGAGACATTGCAAGCGAAATCAATACGTCTTTTTATAGTATGTCTAGTCCACAAGAAATGAGATAGTTATAGATTGAGTCATAGTGCTTTTGAGGTCTTGTAGGGTCTGTTCCATCTACAGCCGGAATAAAAATAACCATACCTTGTCGAGCCCGAGTCAATAGCACTCTATAAGCATTGAGAAGGTAATTCCTAGTCGAGTCTTTATTAATATTTTGCCACTTTGAGCCTTTAAAACTTTGAAATTGCCAATTTTCATCATAATAAAGATTAATATCCCAAGTTACGCAGGTATAGTCGATTTCAAGCCCTTGGATATCGAACTCAGTCGCAATATCCTCTAAATAATAAGATGACCGAGTATCATCCTGATGATTTAAGAACCAATCAGTTGGAGATATATCATTTTTAACATAGATACCTTCTGCTTTTAGTCTTTTAGCGCCTGAACTTGCAATAAGCCCAATTCTTTCAGAACCTCTTGCTTGATTTCTTAACCAGGTTTTTGCCTGGGCTAAGTCTCTGGTAACTTTAATTGGATAATTATGTTTGATTTCTTGATAAATTTTAGTGGCTTGATCATTTTGATTTTCTAAAATAAATTGGATTAATGACGCAACTTTTTCACTCCGAAATGAGCGGACAGATGTCGATAAATGTAGATCGCTTCTTTGATGCCCGTGTTCTCTGACCCAATTCGATAAATCTAAATCATTCAGGTAGGTATTTGGTTCAGCCAAAATCTTATCGGAGTAATAAATATCCCAAGCTTGATATTTTGTTTTTAGCGACTCGATCCACTCTGAGACACCAGCTTCACCAGTATTAATTTCTTGACCACCGCCGATTAAACATATAATTGTGCACCAGTCATCATGTCGATTCATCACACTGATTAGATATTCTGGTTCAGACATATCAAAGTTTGGAATTCCTTTTTTCTGTTGCATGAACTTGGAGACTTGTTCTTTTTGCCAAGCTCTTTGTGCTTCATCGAAAACGACAACCTTTTCAATAGGAGCATGAGGTGTTCTTAAATTATCATCTCTAAAATGATGAATGTTTTGAATAAAAGCCTTGGCTTTTCGTTCAGCCTCTGTACGTGAAACTCTCTGGCCACTTTTTTTAGCAGATTCTACGGAATCTCTGGTGAGGGCTTCTCGCAATACATCTACCAATGGGCCATTGCCAGATAAAAATACTGAATGTTCTGATTCATCTGTTTTAAGTCGTTCATTCGCGATATTTAGGCCAGCAAGAGTTTTCCCGGCCCCGGGAACACCTGTCAAAAAGCAGATTGATTTTTTATGTTGGGTTTTAGAGTCTTCGATAATTTTATTTATTAAATGAGAGGTATTTGATAGGTTAATTGTACCAGCATCACTCCTTGAAATTTCTTTAACACTATGACCTTTATATAAGGCTTGAGCAGCCTCAATAATCGTTGGTGTCGGCTTATAAACGCTATTTTCCCAACTATGAATATCTAAGCTTTCTGTAGTTTTTGCTTGGTCTAAAATTTGAAGTAGTATCTCTTTAAAATTTTCTTTATTGCATAAAATGCAATGGGTCAAGTTCATTGAGCCATTTATATCAGATGGCTTACTGGGAGCATTTGTAGCAATAAGAATGGGAACAATCGTCTTATTATGGCTGCCTTCATGAAAATTCTGTAAGTCGAGACAATAGTCGATTGTCTGATTCTGAGCATAGTTTGAATAACTTCTGTCACCTACTTTGAACTCAATTACACAGATCAAATTATTAATAATTAAGATGTTATCTACTCGTTTTCCCATTCTGGGAATAGAAAACTCGAAATATAAATGTCCACAAATATCATTAAGCTCTTGTTGTAGAAATTCAATTTGTTCTAGCCAAGCATTTTTCTGCAAATCTTCTAAATCATGTTGGTGGTGGCGTGCCAGTTGTCCAAAAATTGTATTTTTATTTTCAGTTAAAAAAGAATCTATCGAACTTTGATAATAACTTGTATTCATTGTGAGTTTTTAAATTTTAAAAATCTTAAATTGAACAATATCTTAGCATCAAAAATAATCAATTACTTAAAATACTACGACTTCTGCTCTGAGTCACAATATGCACTTTACAAACCAAGCACTTGCTTGGTAGTGTATAGGCATTCAAAAATAATACATGAATGGATCTTATCAAAATGGCTTACCAATCAATTTTCAGGGCAGATGCATTTGCTGACAAAGTGATTATCGTGACAGGCGGAGGTTCTGGTATTGGTCGTTGTACCGCACATGAACTAGCATCTTTGGGTGCACAAGTAGTGATTACAGGGCGAAAAATTGAAAAGCTAGAAAAAGTCAGCCAAGAAATTTTAGAAGATGGTGGCAAAGTCCATTGTATCGTCTGTGATAATCGTGATGAAGAACAAGTCAAAAACATGATTGCTGAAGTTATTGAAAAATTTAGCAAATTGGATGGCTTAATCAATAACGCAGGTGGACAATTTCCATCTGCGCTTGAAAGTATTTCTGCCAATGGCTTTGATGCTGTAGTACGTAATAACCTGCATTCAACTTTTTACCTGATGCGTGAAGCCTATAACCAATGGATGGCAAAACACGGAGGTAGCATTGTTAATATGGCTGCTGATATGTGGGGTGGTATGCCGGGAATGGGACATTCTGGCGCAGCACGTTCAGGTGTGGATAACCTGACCAAAACCGCTTCAGTTGAATGGGGACGTTCAGGCGTTCGGGTCAATTGTGTCGCACCGGGTTGGATTATTTCTTCTGGTATGGATAACTACAGTGGTGACTTTGCCAAATTCATTATTCCAAGTTTGGCTGGTAACGTCCCTTTAAAACGTATGGGGACAGAATCTGAGATCTCTTCAGCGATTTGTTATTTACTCTCTGATGCTGCTGCATTTGTTTCTGGGGTGACATTAAGAGTTGATGGCGCTGCTTCACAAGGAACACGGATGTATCCGTTAGCAGATGCAAGCAATAGTCAATCTTTTAATGGCTTCCACCGTGCATTTATTCCTGATGTACTCAAAGATCAGATTGGAAAAGCAGAGCAACATTCTGCCCAAGCGCAAGATGCAAACAAGGATTAAGCCATGACCATTCTTCAATCTGAAATTGCAGTCGGTACTGAACAATACCAACAAAATCGAGACGCTTTATTAAGCCAAATTGCAGAAGTACGTGCCGTACAGCAAAAGGGCATTGATAAGTCTTACGCAGCAAAACCAAAGTTTGATAAGAAAGGCAAAATTCTGCCACATGAGCGAGTGCGTTTACTACTTGATGCCGATTCACCTTTTGTCGAGCTATGTGGTCTAGTTGGTTACAACATGCATGATGATAAAGATGGTTCTGAAGCGGGTGGAGGTATTATCGCGGGAATTGGTTTTGTCAGTGGCGTTCGTGCTTTGGTCACTGCCAGTAATAGCGCAATCAAAGGCGGCACCATGTCACCGATGGGGGTACAGAAAACCTTACGCTTGCAAAAGATTGCGCTTGAGCAAAAATTGCCGATTGTGACATTGACCGAAAGTGGCGGCGCAAATTTAAATTATGCAGCCGAAGTGTTTACTTATGGTGGTATGACTTTTGCCAATCAGGCACGAATGTCTGCTGCAGGAATTCCACAAATATCAGTTGTACATGGTAATGCCACCGCAGGTGGTGCATATCAACCAGGTCTATCTGACTATGTGATTGCCGTCCGTAAGCAAACAGAAATGTTATTGGCTGGTCCCCCATTATTGTTAGCAGCAACAGGTGAAGTGGCAACGGCTGAGGAACTCGGTGGTGCTGAAATGCATACTCAGGTTTCTGGTGTAGCTGAATATTTAGCTGAAAATGATGCTGATGGCATTCGTATTGCTCGTGAAATTTTTGAGCATTTGAACTGGAAAGAACAAACCAAAAGTCTCGATCAGGATTATAAAGAACCTCGTTATTCTGCCGAAGAACTGCTCGGCATTATTCCCGCTGATCCAAAACAGCCACTGGATATGAAAGAAATCGTGGCACGGATTATTGATGATTCAGATTTTCTGGAATTTAAGCAGGAATACGATGCTTTAACCGTGTGTGGTTGGGCAAAAATGGGCGGTGTGCATGTTGGCATCATTACCAATAATGGCCCAATTACGCCACAAGGTGCAGTGAAAGCTGCACAGTTTATTCACCTTTGTGAACAAACTCAGCGCCCACTTTTATTCTTGCATAATACTACGGGCTTTATGGTCGGAACGGATGCTGAACAAAACGGCATTATCAAACATGGCTCAAAGCTGATTCAAGCAGTTGCCAACGCCACTGTGCCCAAAATTTCGATCATTGTTGCTGGTTCTTATGGAGCGGGTAACTACGCCATGTGCGGACGTAGTTTATCGCCTAACTTTATTTTTGCATGGCCAAATTCGCATGTGGCGGTGATGGGTTCAGCGCAGGCAGGAAAAGTGTTGCGTATCGTGGCTGAGGGTAAACAGAAAGCTTCAGGTATGGAACCGAATCCACAGATGTTGGATTTTCTAGAACAAAGTACTGCGATGAAATTGGAACAGCAATCGACGGCTTTATTTAATACAGCGATGTTGCATGACGATGGCATTATCGATCCTAGAGATACACGTAAAGTATTGATCTTCTTGTTGCAAACTATTTATGAAGCACAACAACGTGAGTTGAATCCAACGCGTTTTGGTGTGTCTAGATTTTAAGAAATCTCTCCTGAGGAACATCGTTCCGCAAGTCTCTTTAAAAGAGGGGGAACTCCTCCCTTTGAAAAAGGGAGGTTGGGAGGGATTTATAAATATTTAATGTTTAAGGAACAAAAACAATGAAATTTACCGCAGAGCATGAAGCATTACGCCGTACCGCACGTCAGTTTGTAGAAAATGAACTCAACCCTTTCATTCCTGAATGGGAAGCAGCGGGACGTTTTCCGATTCATGACGTCTTTAAGAAAATGGCAGATTTAGGTTTGCTAGGTATTTGTAAGCCTGAAGAAAATGGGGGACTTGGTTTAGATTATTCGTATAACCTCGTGGTGGCAGAAGAATTAGGACGTGCAGCATGTGGTGGTGTGCCGTTGGCGATTGGTGTGCAAACCGATATGGCAACACCTGCACTTGCTCGTTTTGGTAGTAAAGAACTGAGAGAAGAGTTTCTGAATCCTGCGATTCGTGGTGAATATGTGGCATCAATTGCAGTTTCAGAAGTACATGCAGGTTCAGATGTTGCTGCAGTCAAAACCACAGCAAAAAAAGAGGGCGATGATTATGTGATTAATGGCAGCAAAATGTGGATTACCAATTCACTGCAAGCAGACTTCTTTTGCCTGCTTGCCAATACCTCTGATGACAAACCACATGTCAATAAATCGATGATCATTGTTCCTGCGAAGACTGCAGGCATTAGTTTCTCAGAACCATTGAATAAGCTAGGAATGCGTTCAACCACAACCGCCCAAGTTTATTTTGATAACGTTCGTGTACCACAGCGCAATCTGGTGGGTGCTGAGGGTATGGGCTTCATGATGCAGATGATGCAGTTTCAGGAAGAACGTATGTGGGCATGTGCAAATGCTGTCGGTGGTTTGGAAAATGTGATTCAACAAACGATTGATTACACGAAAGAACGTACCACCTTTGGTCAGCCACTGATTAATAATCAATATGTACATTTCCGTTTTGCTGAGTTGATGACTGAAGTTGAAGCATTAAAAGCGCTGACTTATCAAGCTTGTGAACAGCACATCGCAGGGGAAAATGTCACGATGATGGCTTCGATGGCAAAACTTAAAGCAGGTCGTTTAACACGTGAAGTCGCAGATAGCTGTCTGCAATATTGGGGCGGTAATGGCTTTATGTGGGATAACCCTGCTTCTCAACTTTATCGTGATGGTCGTCTAGGTTCGATTGGCGGTGGTGCCGATGAAATTATGCTGGGAATTATTTGCAAACTTATGGATATTTTGCCAAAGAAACAGAAAAACTAGCTACGTTGCTCTTGCAGCGTTAAAAATTGGCTCAAAATGCTCAAATATGAGCAAGGAGATAGCGAAATATATTTCGCCCTTGCGCAAGATATTCTGCGCTTTTTCGCCAATTTTATGCCTTGCAATAGCTACCTCGCTATACGTTTTTCTTATTGGATTTAGGACTTATAAAAATGCTAAATAATTTACAAGTAGATGAAAGTATCCAGCTTGAACAACAAGGCAGTATTTTAACGCTGTGGCTAAATAGACCTGAGAGTCGAAATGCCATGAGCCTCAATATGGTCAATGCGATTCAACAGGTTTTTACCCACATTGCAGATGATGTATCGATTCGTGCTGTGATTTTGCGTGGTAAGGGTGGGCATTTCTGTGCAGGTGGTGATATTAAGGATATGGCGGCTTTGCGTGTTGAAGCGGTGAATGCAGGTAGCCTACAACCCTATGTGGATTTTAACCGCCGTTTTGGCGCCATGATTGAACAAGTTGATCAAGCTCCGCAAACGGTTGTTGCAATTTTAGAAGGGGCAGTGCTTGGCGGTGGTTTTGGCTTAGCTTGTGTCTCTGATATCGCGATTAGTCGAGACAATGCCCAGTTTGGTCTACCTGAAACAGGTCTTGGGGTATTACCTGCACAAATTGCACCGTTCGTGGTGAAACGGATTGGACTGACTCAAGCGCGTCGTTTGGCGTTGTTAGGTTCACGTTTTAATGGTGAGACTGCGCAGAAGTTAGGTGTAATACATGAAGTTGTGCGTGATGACGTTGAGCTTGAGCAATTGCTTGCTGATACCATTCAACAGATCAAACGTGCTGCGCCGTTGGCATCTCGAAATACCAAAGCATTGCTACATCGAACTTTAAATGAGCCTTTAGATTCTTTACTTGACGATGCTGCACAGCAGTTTGCTCAAGCGGTTGGCGGAGTAGAGGGTCAAGAAGGTACGATGGCATTTATTCAAAAACGTTTACCAACTTGGACTGAGCAATAATGAAATTTTCAAAAGTTTTAGTCGCAAATCGTGGTGAAATCGCAGTTCGTGTGATGCAAACGGCCAAAGCAATGGGTTATCAAACTGTTGCGGTGTATTCAGATGCAGATGCAAATGCACGCCATGTTCAAGTTGCCGATGAGGCGGTTTATATCGGCGCATCTAAAGTTTCAGAATCTTATTTGTCGATCGCCAATATTATCGAAGCCTGCAAAAAGACAGGCGCAGATGCAGTTCATCCTGGTTATGGTTTCTTATCTGAAAATACCGATTTTGCCCAAGCTTGTACCGACAATGGTATCACCTTTATTGGGCCAAACGCCGCTGCGATTCATTTAATGGGCAGCAAACGTTTATCCAAAATTGCCATGATTGCAGCAGATGTGCCGTGTGTGCCTGGTTATGAGGGTGATCAACAAGATATTGAATACTTGGCTGAGCAAGCAGAAAAAATTGGTTTCCCATTGATGGTCAAAGCATCTGCTGGTGGTGGTGGGCGTGGCATGCGCTTGGTACACCAGTCTGTTGATTTGTTGGAAGCTTTAAAAACAGCACGCTCTGAGGCTGAAAATGCCTTTGGTTCAGGTGAATTAATTATTGAAAAAGCGGTGATTGCACCTCGTCATGTGGAAATCCAAGTGTTTGGTGACACACATGGCAACTATGTTTATCTATTTGAACGAGATTGTTCAATTCAACGCCGTCATCAAAAAGTGGTGGAAGAAGCGCCTTGTCCAGTGATGACACCTGAGTTACGTCAAAAAATGGGAGAAGCTGCGGTGGCGGCAGCAAAATCCTGTGATTATATCGGCGCAGGTACAGTTGAATTTTTACTGGATCAATCAGGTGAGTTTTATTTCCTTGAAATGAATACTCGTTTGCAAGTTGAGCATCCTGTGACAGAAATGATTACGGGACTAGATTTAGTTGAATGGCAACTCCGTGTCGCCAATGGTGAAACTTTACCCTTGCAGCAGCATGAGCTTACTTTAAATGGACATGCGATCGAAGTACGCTTATATGCCGAAGATCCACGTCAGGATTTCTTACCACAAACAGGCAAAGTGTTGCGATGGCAACCTGCTGAATTACCTAATGTGCGTATTGATCATGGCATGTTAGAGGCGGGCGAGATTAGCCCATTCTACGATCCAATGGTGGCGAAGGTGATTGCTTATGGCAAAACTCGTCAGGATGCAATTCGTCTGTTAGCTCGTGCAGTAGATGATTGTGTCTTACTCGGTGTAAATAGCAATAAACAGTTTTTGGTTAATTTATTACGCCATCCAATTATTGTGGCAGGGGATACCAATACCGCATTTATCCAGCAGCATTTTCAGGATGACGTCAGCCTACATCAACAAGTTCCAACCCTTGAAAGTCTAGCGATTGCAGCAACACTATTTGCGCAACACAAGGCTTCAAAAACGGCATGGCAAACAGGTATTGCAACGCCGCTACCTTTAAAGTTGAAATGTGCAGATCAACAATTGTCACTACAAGTCGATATGGATCAGCAGCAAGTCACCGTACGATTATGTGATCAACACTGTACGATTCAGGTTGTAGAAATAACTGATACTCAGATTATCTATAACGTTGATGGTGTGCGCCGTAAATTGAGTTATGTACTTGATCAAAATCAACTCTATTTAGATGCAGCAAATGGTAATTTAGTGATTGAAAATATCACTTATGCCGCACCTGAAGCTGCTGAAGTAGTAGGGGATGGTAAAATCCGTGCACCGATGGATGGGGCGATTGTGAATCTATTGGTTAATGCTGGAGACACTGTTAGCAAAGGGCAAACCTTATTGATTTTGGAAGCCATGAAAATCCAACAACAAATCAAGTCGGATGTTGATGGTGTAGTGGATGAGCTGATTGGTCAAGTCGGTCAACAAGTGAAAAAACGACAATTACTGTTAAATGTTGTGCTTTCATAAAGCATATAAATTAAAAAGCTAGGTTCTATGCCTAGCTTTTTAATAGTTTTTCAACCGCGACAAGTGAGCTTGTCGAATTTCCCTTTAATTCTTGGGTTGCAAATTCAGCTAGTGCTTGCTCATGTGCCAATAAATATCGAAGAAATTCTTGAGTCGTTGCATCGGCATGTTGATTCATTCGCTCAAACGTTTCCATAAAAGGTTTTGTACCTTGTTTGAGTAAATGCATTGCAACTTTCCAAGGAAGCTTTGCCATCGCAATACCTGATGCTTTCGCTTGCAACTTAATGTGTGGTCGAATTGAAGCAGTATGACCCTGTTGCACTAAGAAATCTTCTAAACGTTGAAGTGTTTGAGTTTCCAGTTGTGCCAATGTTTTCCATTTTTGCTGCTGTTCTATAGAACGAGCATGTTGAGCAGCATTCAGAAAAATTAATTCTCCTAAGATTTCTGATTCAAGTGCAATATTTAAGTCATGTTGAAATTTTGGATAATTCATTCCTTTGATTTCCATCAATAATCTTAGTTTTCCTTCTTATAAATATCACAATATTTGGTTAAAACGTATATTAAACCATCCGTGTTCATGACATAGATGGTTATTAAAAATAATGATTAAGAAAACATCTTGAGACGTAAATCTTGCAAACGGGTTTCATATTGTTTTTGCCATTCTGCATCAGAAAGCTGTGATTTTAAGGGCTGCATTTGTTGTTGGAGCTGTTGCACGGCTTGCTGATATTGATTAACCTGCTGCTGCTGTTGAACTTCACGTTGATCACGAAGTTGAATATCGTGTCGTTCTTGTTCGGTTAAATACTGCTGCTGCAATTTTTGTTTCAAACTTGCAATCTCAGCGAGATTATTTGAACTTTGATTCAGTAATTGAATCGCTTGTTCATAAAGCCCCATTTTGTTTTCCTGTTTCGTTGCATCAGGATATTGACGCTGTAATTCCTCAAAAGCTTTTAGACGCTGTTCCGCACTCAGATTTTGATTCTGAACCAAATCATTATAGGCAAAACGATAGTCTGCATAATTACGTTCTTGCCCAAAACCAAGCATTGCTTCGGCTTGCCCTAAAGTCTGTTCTCTGAGTTTCCACAATGCTTCGAAACGTTGTTTAGGCGATAAAGAAGTCGATAAGACTGTACTTTGCATTTGTTGCTCATATTGCGGCATACGCTTAAGTAAATTTTCAACTAAATGCGCAAACGCTTGATCAGGATAATTGGCTAATGCTTTTGCTAAAGCTGCATTACAATCAGTCACTGTACAATTCGCCTTAAAATTATTAAGGAATTCTGTGATATTGCCAGGCTGCTGCTGTAATACTTTCAGTTGCTTTAATAAAGCGTCTTGCAGCAATTCATCCTTATTTTTATTTGACATATTTGCATCGTTCATCTGTACAGATGAATTTTCAGATGATGAGGTGGATTTGGTTTGCTGAATTGCAGCGGAAGAGGCGGTGCTCTTCCAAACTACAATTCCGACCAAGACCACTAAAACAATAATAATTGTCAGCAATAGTCTTTTATTCATACAGCATCCTGCTTATGGACTGTAATTAAATTGTCCCATTACAGGGAAATGGTCTGAGAGATCCCAAGTCATGTATAAAGGATCAGCTGTGGTACGTAAAATACGAACATCGTTACGAGATTGTGTAGGTTGGCGATGTGTATTGGAAGCCACCACATAATCTAAATATTCAACGGCAGTGCCACCTGAACCAGCCGCACCTGCTAATTTATTGACACGTGGATCAAATGTCGATGCGGTATAACCTGTACTTGGCGCTGCTGTTGCGTTGAGATTAGTCAGCATATTTTGATAATCTTGAGGCCATAACAGCTTATTGACATTGAAATCACCACCCATCAATACTGCATCAAAACTTGGAATATTTTGTTGATTGACTAACTGGCGAATTTGCTGGAATTGGACTTGGCGAAGGGCACGTGCTTCATCGGTATCAAATGATGCGGTGTGTGTTGAAGTCACATGATAGGCTTTACCATTTTTAATGATTTCAGCATACAACACACCTTTATCAGCAAAACAATCCGTTCCTGTACAGTCTGGATAGATTAATTGTGCAGTTTTCACGATTGGGTAGCGGCTGACGATCACGAGACCACTATCAAATAAGTTATATCCTGAACCCACAGGGATATGAGTTTGATATGGATATTGCTGAGCGAGTTGATTCAGCATACCTGTACGAGAAGAAGCAAAAGCCTCTTGCATCATAATCACATCGTAACCATTCAAATGATTCGGTAGTTCAGCTAAACGCTCACTAATTTTGCTTGCGACCATCGGCAGAGCATAAACATTATAAGTCAGTACTTTTAATTCATCTGCGCTACTGGATACAGGTTCTTGCACTGTATTTTGATGAATCGTGTAATGGAAGTCATCATATCCACCTGTATATTCAGCTTTCACAGCAGCTTGTGCAGATAACCCCGCATAGTTGGTATTGATACGATGCACATCACGATCTGAATACCAAGGAGATGTGGTGGTCGCTGTTTGAATCCCATGTTTAATCGTACTGCCAGACCATGTACCTGTCATGGTTTGCTTTAAGGTTACTTGGGAATTACCTGTACTCACGACAGTATCGAAATTATAAGTTTTTCCAGACTTTAGACCCGTATAACGATTGATACGCAACACACGCTTGGTTTCGTATGGAGCAATTTGTGTTGCTTCCTGTGCCCATTCATTCCCTTGTTGTAAAATATGTGTACCTGTTTGATTAATTTGAACAGATACTGTTTGTGGTGTGGTATTGGTCACAAATACATAAGAATCAGCTAAAGCATTTTGCGTTGCAAAACTTCCTACCAGTAGCGCTACTCCAGCGCTAAGTTTTAAGCTCGTCAGCCCCATAATACATCTCTCCATAGTGCATAATTTTTGATGAACAAAGGACAATTGATAATTATAAAATATTCATTTTCGAAAATTTAACGATTGTTATTTGTTCAAAATAAATAATAATGAAAATATGTTGCTAACGCATGTAAATAGCTAACCATCTGTCTGAACTTATTGTTAATTATTTGGTTTTATTTTTTATTAACGAGACTTTTATCAAAGTATGTGGATAAATTGATGAGTTAATATAGTGCTATTATTTTCTTAAATGAAATAATTTGGTGCTATTTTGAATTATGGTGGTGCGTTTTTATTATATGGACATAACTAAAAATATATGTTTAAGGCAATTATAACCATAAGAATTTGGTTAGATTGAATGTTCTACTCTGAAAATGAAAAAATCTGAAAGGATTGATCACTTTCAGATTTCTATAAGAGGAAAATTAAGCTTGATCTGCATCAACAATTGCTGCACTAGCTTGTTTTAAGCTGTAAAGTAACTGTCCTAAAAGAACATCTTTATTACTTAGTGTTACCATCACCATCGGGTGGTGAGGTGCGGGAATGGAGGTCAGAATTGCTTTCCCATTTTCAGCATCAAGGGTAATACTTTGACATCCTGTCAGTTGGATTTCATTTAGGAATGCACTGACCATTGCCAAAATAGAACTACTAACAGCTGCTAGTTTTGTGCTGTTGTAAGGATTCTTTTTGTAAATAGAAGCGAGCTCAAATCCATCTGTCGAGCAAAGCATAATATAATCAATACCTCGGATATTGGTTAATATTTCGCTTGCTTGAGCTTTTGCCAAATGAATAAGTTCTTTTGGCGCTGTACGTTGTTGACTTGGAATACTGAACATAATTCTTCTCTTTATAAAGTTATTAATTAGTTGCTCGTAAATTCACTTCCAGAGCTGCAATCAGTGATTCGACCATAAGTAAAATGTGTTCTTGTTTTCGTGCATCAATAAAAAATAAAGGATATTGATACTCATTTTGGATTAACCAATCTCTGTAAATTGAGGTTGCTTGCCCTTTGTTCTCATCAATATGAGTAATACCAATTGATATGTTTTTTGTATAGTCTTTAAATGTATCTAGATATCCTTCGAGTTCTTCAAGTGCAACCTTACTGTTATGGTCAACCAAAATAATTGCGCCTAAGGCACCTTGGCAAATCACAGGCCAAATAAAGTCAAAACGTGCCTGACCTGGTGTTCCGTATAGTCCAATTTTCGCACCGTCATCAAGTGTAATTTCCCCATAATCAATACCTACTGTCGTTTGCATTTTATTATGAGCCTGACTGTCCGTATTAAATGCTTCAGTTGCGAGTACAGGGACTTCTGAAAGTGACTTTATTGCCTCAGTTTTTCCTGCACCCATACTTCCAGCAAATACGATTTTATATTGTTGTAGAATCATAGAGTTCCTTAAAGCCCAAATCGGCGTCTAATTTTGCCGAAAAATTTATTCAAAAAATTATCTTGTTCAGTGGGTTGTTCAGGAGCTTCTGATTTTAAATAATGGCTCTCTATTGCTGGAATAATACCACCATTATTAGAAATGATGCATGCAGAAACAAATTGCTGAACCGTTTGTATCGGGAGTTTTAATTGTGTTGCCACCTGAGAAATCTGAGCTCCTTGTATAAAACATGCTGAAAGTAGCAATGTGATTTTTCGATCTACACTTTGAGTTGGTTGAGGCCAATATTCAATTTTAAAATATTCGTTTTCATGAGGTGCAATCTGTTGGAACTCTAAAGAATGCCAAAATAAATTCCATAACCAGTCTTGTAGGTCATATTCAACTTTACGCGAGACCTTAGTGAAATCAAAAGTAGTCGCAAATTCATAATTGAAGCTATGGTTAGTTTGGGTTTGTGTGCGTGTTGGTTCCAACCAAGCAATTTGACTACGGGTATCAATAATCGCTAAAGTTCCGTGATCATCAAACACATGAAGTCGTGCATTTTCAGGATTTAACATTTCTGTTAAGAACTTTTCATTTATAGCATTGTGTGTTGATGTTGTTTTAATTTCAGTTTGTTGTGCCTGTTGATGTGAAAGATAACTAAGAAGCCGAAGATGAATCCAGTTTTTTAAGGCATCTGTTTGTTGAAAAGGCAGGTAGAGCGTATTATTTTCCTCTATATTGCAAACACCGTGTCCTTTTGAAACTCTTAAACAAGGTAGTTTTTTTTGCTCAATTAGGCGTTGAATACCATCAGTATCGAAAAAATTTTCATTTATTAATAATAAGTCTATATTTGGATCGGCAATGTTAATCCAGTTAATGCCAAATTCATTCGGTATTGTTTTTCTAAGTTCTATTTTTAATTCATCTGAAACTTTTAAACTTATACCTGAAATTGCGATATTAATGCAATGTCCATTCATAGTATCACTTTAATATTTTATAAAACATTGGAATGTAAAAAATTAGTCTTAACCTTAGAGACTAATAATAGACCTCTTGTAAATTTTTATTTATTTTAGTTAAATATAAAATATACAAGAAGTCTAATATATTAAAGATCTTACAGTTGCTAATTAAGCAAAGTCTAATTCTTTTTCGAATGTTTTCAGTTCGTGACGAGCCATTGCTAAATTTGATTTACTGCGGTCTAGTACGAGGTAAAGGAAGAGATTACCATTGCTTTCCAATGGGCGAATTAAGTGATATGCCTTACCAAGTGTAATAAGGATATCTTCAATATCATCGTTAAGTTTAAGTGAGTTTGCAACACGGCGTTTTGCTCGAATAACTTCGGTATTACCCGCTGCTGCTAGTTCTAAGTCGATTGAACCCCCACCTTGGGTTGCCAACGCTAAGCCGCTTTCCGTGTCTACTAACGCTGCTGCGACGAAACCATCAATATTTGTTAAGCTTTCTAATGAAATTTTAGCCATGATATTATCTCTACTTATGCATCTTTGTTTATGAATTTATATTCCCTACTTTTGCTTTAGATTATTTTTCAAAAGTAGTTAATCTCATTATAGGAAACTCTTTTATTAAATCAATAATGCTTTTTTATGATTAAAAGAAAACGAGTGCTAGTAATTGACAATTTTTGTCAAAAAAATAATTTAAAAGACGAAGTAAGGATGGTATTTTGTTTTTATTGTGATTTTTATCACATTAATCGGTTGTTTTGAATGGTATTTTGGATTGTAAATAAATGTAAAATATTTTTATTAATATGATTTAAAAAATATTTTATTAAATTTTAAATGGTAGTAAGTTAATGATAAAGAAAGGTTTTGATTTCCTTTATCATTTTGGTGAAATTTAGTTTGTAATCAATTGGGTGTACGAACAATATAAAAATAAAAGGATGAGTAATGCAACGAAGGGTGCAGCAATGCAAGACCATATAGGGGTAGTTTGTTTTTCTTCTTCAAATGCTAACGTATACTCAGTGTTAGGCTGCGCATGTTGTACCATTTGATTAAACTCCTGCATTGTCGATTCTAAAGAAATTTCTTGTTGTACAGATGGTTTTGAACCAATCAGCTCAGTTAACTGATTGGTTGACCATACCCAATCTTCGGCTTGCCCTGACAAGTGTTCAATTTGTCCTAGAAGTAATTCAGTTAAACCTATTTGACCAAAGCTTCCTGTTTTATCAAGCTGGTTTAATTCTGAGAATTGAAGGGCTAGTACTTCTGAAATCGTTGACTCTAGTTCTGAAGCACTCAAAGTAGATTGATTATGCGCGGAAGTGGTCAGGTGGCGCGCAATCCCTTGAATATAAAGTGGATCAGATGTTTTAATTTCTTGGTACAATTTATTCTTATCTTGCTTCCATAGGCTGATGAGCTGCCCAAGTACAAGCGTATTTACTTCATCAATAAACAACAGCTTTTCTTTGCTAGAATATTGATTGAAGAGTTGTGGTTTTTGAATTTTAATTTGTT
Organism: Acinetobacter tjernbergiae DSM 14971 = CIP 107465; assembly: GCF_000374425.1. GTDB lineage: Bacteria > Pseudomonadota > Gammaproteobacteria > Pseudomonadales > Moraxellaceae > Acinetobacter > Acinetobacter tjernbergiae. The sequence goes on from NZ_KB894357.1 coordinate 25,724, forward strand.
CTGAAAAATATTGAACTAAGTCAAATGCCATCGTATATATCCTCGTTTTAATCTAGAATTCTTAGAGAAGGTTTTTTCTTACTTGGTTTAACTTCTTTTTCTATTTCGATGGTTTGAGTCTCAGGTAAAGTTTGAATATCGACATATTCATTTGGTTCAAAAAATAGACCTTGACCATTTTCCCTTGCGTATATACCTAGAACAGCACGAATAGGGACATAAATTTCTTTAGATACACCGCCAAATCGAGCTGAAAAAGTAATTGCTTCATTACTCATATGTAGTTGATGAACTGCATGAGGTGCGAGATTTAAAACAATTTGCCCATCTTTTACGAATTGTTGGGGTACTTCGGTATATGGTTGGGTTGCATCAACCAATAGATAAGGAGTGAGTTGGTTATCGCAGATCCATTCATAAATGGCACGTGCAAGATAGGGGCGTGTAGGCGTGAAGGTTGGTTGCTCAGACATGATGTATAAACTAACTAAATCATTGAAATTAATTCATTGTAGCTGTTTTTTTCTTGTGCTGTCATTGATTTAATAAAAGAGGGGCGGTTAAAGATACGATGACAATACAAGAAAATAGGGCGGCAATGCTGTTGAGGAAGATCAATTCCCATGCTTTTTAGGCGTATAAAAATAGGTGCTAACATACAATCCAAAATAGAAAATGTCTCGGACATGAAAAAAGGGAAATGTTGAAATAATGGAGTGAGTGAAATGAGAGTATCTCTTAGTTCTTTTTGAGCTTTTTGCTTTTGTTTGAAATCTAGAGTATCAGAATGTCTAAGCATTTGATCAGCGAGCTTGAACCAATCTTGCTCAAATCTCCAAATATACTGACGTTGTTCCGCTCTAGCCATAGGTGCATCAGCATAAAGCTTATTTTGACGATAACGATCATCTAAATATTCAGCAATGACATTACTTGAAAATAATTTTAAGTTTTGTTCAATCAACATCGGAAGTTGATTGTATGGGTTGAGATCGGCTAAATCCTCATCTTCGTGATCTGTAATAATCAGTTGATATTTGATTTGTTTTTCTGCTAATAAGAAACGAATCCAGTGTGAGCGGAAATCATCTGCATGACTGTAAAGCGTAATGCCTTGAACTTGCGTATTTTCAACCGATGACATATCACAAAGCTAGAGATATAAACGGTTTAGCATACTAAAAAAATGCCTGAAAAGCATCTTAGAATTATTAAAGTTATCTAAAATAAAAAACCTCGGAAAAATCCGAGGTTTTTGTCCAATTCGTAAAACGATTAACGTTTAGAGAATTGAGGACGTTTACGTGCTTTACGTAAACCAAGTTTCTTACGTTCAACTTCACGAGCATCACGAGTAACGAAACCAGCTTGACGAAGAGCAGGTTTTAAAGTTTCGTCAGCAGCGATCAATGCACGAGTAATACCGTGACGGATTGCGCCAGCTTGACCACCGATACCACCACCTTTAACAGTGATGTAAAGGTCAAATTTTTCAGTAACTTCTAAAAGCTCTAAAGGCTGACGCACAACCATACGAGCAGTTTCACGACCGAAATATTGCTCAAGTGTACGGTTGTTAATTACGAGTTTACCTGTACCAGCTGATAAGAAAACACGTGCAGTTGCGGTCTTACGGCGACCTGTACCATAATTAGTAGCCATGTGCTGTATCCCTTAGATGTCCAAAACTTGTGGCTGTTGAGCAGTATGTGGGTGCTCAGTACCAGCGTACACTTTCATTTTTTTGATCATTGCATAACCAAGAGGACCTTTTGGTAACATACCTTTAACAGCTTTTTCTAAAACTGCTTCAGGTTTATGAGCAATTAACTTTTCGAAGTTAGTCTCACGGATACCACCAGGGAAACCAGTATGGCGATAATATTTCTTATCAAGCGCTTTTTTACCAGTCACTTGAACGTGTTCAGCATTGATCACAACGATATAGTCGCCAGTGTCAACGTGAGGAGTATAAGAAGTTTTGTGCTTACCGCGTAAACGACGAGCGATTTCAGTCGCAAGGCGACCTAAAGTTTTGCCAGAAGCATCAACAACATACCAGTCATGTTGAACTTCAGCTGGCTTAGCGCTGAGAGTTTTCATTAAACCACTACCTATTATAGTTGGTTTGGACGGTGGAATCTGTCCAAACAAAAGGAGACGAAATTCTATATTAATTTATAAAAGCACACAAGGAAAATTCACGCTAGACGCCATAATTTGCTCTAATGTGACTGTTTTGGTAAATAAGACGACCTTAATTTTAGGCAACATTTTTCACCTTGTGAGTGAACCTAATTTCCCCTATTATTTTTCTACCAATTATTTGAAATAAATAGAAGTATTTACCTCTTCTCTCGGGGAATTTGATGGATTTGTCGTTTTCTACAAAAATTGTTGTAGTGACATTGCTAATAGGGGTTTGTTCTACACAGACAAACGCACGACGATTATATAAATGGGTCGATCAGGGGAGTGTCACCAATTATTCAGAATTTCAGCCTAAAGAAGGATCAAGCCGTAAAGTTGAAGTATTAGAAAGTCGTGGGGAACATGTTGATCCAGCCATGATGGTGACAGCAGAGATGAAAGCAATAGAAATTCCGGACGATCAAACTAATTTACTAGGGCAGCCGTCTAATCCTACGGCTCAACATGCACAAACACCGCAACCTACAACACAGACAGTGGTAAAACAAGGGGTAATAGCGGCGACGCCTTATGCACGTCCACAAAATACCGTGGCTCCTGTAACACCTACAACAGAAAAGAAAGAGCCACAGCAAGTAGCGCAACAGCTTCATCCTGTTGAAAAGAAAGAAGTCGTTGCGAACCCTTTCATTGAAAAGCCAAGTAGCACAGTCGCTGCCATTGAAAAAAAAGAAGAAGTTGTCGTTGCTGTACAGCCTGAGAAAAAGGTGCAACTTAAAATTAACCCTTGGACACGTCAGGTTGAATTTGTACCTTCTAATCTAGTACCAGAAAATTTGCCAAAGACTAAAAATCATCCATAGTGTCATGCAGTTCTAAAAAGGAAAAGCTATAGCTGATTTTAGATTTTCGTTACACTATGCAGAAATCAAAAAATGATTGGCGGTTTGTATGCTTCCTTTGTATGTCACGTCAGGTGAGCCTGCTGGAATTGGACCTGACATTTGTCTGAGTTTGGCAGAGCGCGTAGATTTACGTCCTATTGTTATTCTTGCTGATATGGAAATGTTGCGGCAACGTGCGTATCAGTTGGGGCTAAATGTTGAATTGATCCCTTATCAAGGACAGGCCGAATCTAGTTTGCAAGGACAATTATTGGTTGAAGATGTTCCTTTAGCTGAAAAAGTTATATTAGGACAATTAGATTCTGCAAATGCAGCCTATGTACTCGAACAATTGCGTCGTTCCGCAGATTATGCGATGTCAGGGCGGAGTGTTGGTGTTGCAACAGCACCAGTACAGAAGTCGATTATTAATGATGCAGGCATTGTATTCAGTGGACATACTGAATATTACCAAGAGTTTGCAGATGTTGATCGTGTTGTGATGATGTTGGCAACCAAAACGCTTCGTGTTGCCTTAGCCACAACACATTTGGCTTTGCGTGATGTGCCTGATGCCATTACCAAAGAACGCTTACATCAAGTGATTGATATTCTGATTCATGATTTAAAAACCAAATTTAAAATTGCTGAGCCACGTATTTTGGTTTGTGGCTTAAATCCACATGCAGGTGAAGATGGTTATTTAGGGCGTGAAGAAATTGATGTGATTAATCCCGTCTTAGAAACCTATCGGGCGCAGGGGGTTCATATGAGTTTGAGTTTGCCTGCTGACACCTTATTTACTCCCGAAAACCTAAAAGATGCTGATGCCGTTTTAGCGATGTATCATGATCAAGGCTTACCTGTGCTAAAATCACAGGGTTTTGGTGAAGCAGTAAATATTACTTTGGGCTTGCCATTTATTCGAACTTCTGTCGATCACGGTACGGCCCTTTCTCTTGCAGGCACTGGACAAGCAAAAGCATCGAGTTTGCATGTTGCGGTGGATTTAGCACTTGATTTAGCAAGAACTTCCTTTACGAAGCTATAATCGCTTCTCACCTCTTTATAAAAGAGGGGGGATTAAGTTTCAAATATTGAGTATAAATGTATGTATCAAATTAATGCCCTAAACCCTAAAGATGAAGGGCATCAGGCTCGAAAACGTTTTGGTCAAAACTTTTTACATGATCAACGTGTGATTGCCAAAATTGTACGCTCAGTGAATCCACGTACAGGCGAGAATATCGTTGAAATTGGTCCTGGTTTGGCTGCATTAACCTCTCCATTAATTGGCGAGTGTGACGCTCTGACTGTGGTTGAACTTGACCGTGATTTGGCAGCAGGTTTACCAGGTCGTGTGCCACATCCTGAACGTCTAACTATTATCGAAGCTGATGCATTAAAATACGATTTCACTGCGCTATTTAAAGATGGTCATCCACTTCGTGTTGTCGGTAATCTGCCTTATAACATTTCTACGCCTTTGTTGTTCCATCTCTTGGAGTTTGGTGACAAAGTCAAAGACATGCATTTCATGTTGCAGAAAGAGGTGGTAGATCGCATTACGGCTGTACCCAATACGAAAGAATACGGTCGTTTATCGGTCATGATTCAGTATTACTGTAAACCAACATTTTTGTTTGAAGTACCACCAGGTTCATTTAATCCACCACCTAAAGTGACCTCTGCGGTCTTCCGTTTAGAGCCTTATGCAATCAAACCGATTGTGGCAAAAGATGAAAAGGCATTAGCTCGTTTGGTTGGACATGTATTTACCCAGCGCCGTAAAACTTTACGCAATAGCTTAAAGGGAATGTTGGCTGAAGATGGCTTTGAAAAAGCAGGGGTTGATCCGATGGCACGACCAGAAACCTTGAGTTTGGCTGATTTTGTTGCCCTATCTGATCAGATGGTATCTTAACAATGTCTAAACGCTATAACTATGTCATTGGTGATGTTCAAGGCTGTTTCGACGCATTAAAAGTGTTATTGAAAGAAATACGTTTTGACCCAGACCAAGACTTTTTATGGTTTGCGGGTGATTTGGTTGCACGTGGTGAAAATTCGGTAGGGGTGCTGCGCTTTGTTAAGAAGTTAGCAGATCGTGGGACTGCGGCAACCGTTCTCGGCAACCATGATTTGACCTTGATTGCCTGCGCCCGCGGATTCAAAAAAGCCAAAGCCAAAGATCATACTCAGGATATCATTGATGCAATTGATGGCGATGAGTTGATTGATTGGCTGCGTAAACAGCCATTGAGTTTAACCCCAAATGAACAAACTTTGATTACCCATGCAGGTGTTCCATGTATTTGGAATGCAGAAAAAACCATTGCGCTTGCTCAGGAAGTTCAATACGCGGTAGGACATGAGGATTTATCTGTTTTAGATGCATTCTTGGTTGAAATGTATGGTGCTCAACCTGATTTGTGGTCGGATGATTTAACAGGCTCAGCTCGTTTGCGTTGTATCACCAACTATTTAACACGTATGCGTTTGACGGATGTTGATGGGCGGCTAGAGTTTGAATTTAAAGATGCGTTAGACGCACCGATGCCAACAGGGTTTAAGCCGTGGTTTGAGTTTGAAAGTCAAGCAGCCCAAACCCATCAACTGATTTTTGGACATTGGGCGGCGTTGCAGGGCAAAACCATTAGCCAGAAAATTCAAAATGTCGATGGTGGTTGTGTTTGGGGGCAACAATTGGTGGCTTATCGTTTAGAAGATCAGCAGCTTTTTGCAGTTGATAATCCTTTAGTAGAATAAGAGTTTGAATTATTATTTTATTTAATGCCCCATCTAGATTTTTAAGATGGGGTCTTTTTATTTGGATTGTCAATAAACTGTCATGTGCTGATCATTAAAGTGTCAAAAAACATTTATAAACTAAAAAGTATGAAAATAACGACACAAATGGATGGCGATATGCAAAGTACATACGCGACATCTCTATTAAAGAAAGGGGAGTTTCCTGATAATTTTAAATTTTACTTTAAAAGGAAACAACTTAAAAATACACTAAATGAATTATCTGAACTTCGTGATTTAGTTCGTCCTCGTTTAAGAATTGCAATCGTCACTGAAACATGGCCGCCTGAAATTAATGGCGTAGCTCTGTCAATGATGCAGTTATGTCAGGGCTTGCAAAAACTTGGGCATAAAATTTTATTGGTACGACCTGTACAAAAGGAAGAGTGCACGGAGTTTCGTCCAGAACAAGAATGTTTGGTGCTGTCTCAGCCCATTCCTAAGTATCCGAGTCTTCAATTTGGTTGGCCGCAATATCTTAAAATTTCAAAAGCTTTTGAAAAGTTTGCTCCAGATGTGGTGCATATCGTCACAGAAGGGCCTTTAGGACTGACTGCTTTACAGGCAGCTAAGAGCAGAAAAATATCAGTATCAAGTGGTTTTCATTCTCCATTTCAGGATTTTAGTCGATTCTTTGATTTGGCATTTTTAGTAAAACCAATTCAACGCTATTTAACATGGTTTCATAACAGTACCGATGTGACCTGTGTTCCTAGTCAATATACTGAACAAGCTTTGCGTAGTTTTGGTGTGACTTGTCCTTTGGTCGTAGTTGGTCGTGGGGTGGATACCGTTAAGTTTTCGCCAAAGTATCGTTCACAACAACTACGACAACAGTGGGGTGTCGATACCAATACGCGTGTGATGTTGTATGTCGGACGTTTATCACCAGAAAAGGAAGTGGATGTATTAATCAAAGGCTTCCATGCATTACAAGCACAACAAGGTACAAATATTAAGTTTGTGATTGTCGGGGATGGGCCTGATCGCGTTCGGTTGAGCAAATTGACAACATCTCATGATGTGATTTTTACAGGAAGCCTGAGCGGTCGTGAACTTGCAATGGCTTACGCAAGCGCAGATGTATTTACCTTTGCAAGCCAAGCAGACACGTTTGGTAATGTGGTTTTAGAGGCAATAGCGAGTGGTTTACCCGTGATTGCCTATGATTATGTATGCGCGCATCAGCATGTTAAGCAAGGCGTGACAGGGTGGTTGACGCCACTCGGGCAGACTGATGCATTAATTCAATCCATTTGCGATCTTCCTGAATTGCCACAATTGAGGCAAATGGGGCAACTGGCGAGTGAAAGTGTGCAAGAAACCAGTTGGCAGTTTCCTGTACAACAATTAGAACAAGCGCTTTATCAGGTGGTGAAGGAGTCTCCCATGACTTTTACCTGACGTATCCTCAGAAAGGAGAACAGTATGAATTTTCAGAATGCAAAAATAAAAATACTCGATCTTGATTTAAAATGGTGCGTATACCTCAATCATCTCTCACAGTCGCAACGTGTCGCCTTGTTTTTTAAAACGATTAGTCGTTTAGGTGATGGGCCATTTTGGTATGCCATGTTGTTATCAGTCTGGATAAAGCAAGGTTTGGCATACGGTCTGCAAATTTTATATTTGCTGGTTGCTGGTTCTGTTGGCACGGTGATCTATAAATTTTTAAAACATCAAACTACACGTCCAAGACCTTATCAGGTTCATCAAGTGATTATCTTGGGCGATCGACCGCTAGACCACTTTAGCTTTCCATCAGGTCATACTTTACATGCGGTAATGGTCACCATTACTTTAGGTTATATCCAACCATTTTTACTTACGTTAATGTTGCCATTCACCATCTTGATTGGGTTGTCACGTATGGTTTTAGGTTTGCACTATCCAAGTGATGTTGTCGTTGGTGCAATGATTGGGGCATCGGTTGCAAGTGGAATTATTTTATTCGCACCGAGTTTGAATATCATTCTATAAGTGTTTTAACGAAAATTTAGTCATAGAACACTATTTCTTAAATCTTGTGATTTGTTAAAGTACGCTCAATCACACTCATTTATTTAGGTTGTTGTATGGGCTTACGTTGGACAGATACGATTGATATCGCAATCGAACTTACTGAAGCACACCCAGATGTTGATCCACAATGGATTCGTTTCACTGATTTGCATGCATGGGTTTGTGCTTTGCCAGATTTTAAAGATGACCCAAATAAGTCGACGGAAGGTTTGCTTGAAGGCATTCAAATGGCTTGGTTGGATGAAGTTCGTTAAAAAATTATCAGAAATCGCTGAACTTTTACAGATTCAAGCTGATTATTAGCGATGACATCGGTATAATGCGGCAAATTTTTTAGTTTACCCATAAATAGGAGTCAATCATGGCGATTGAACGTACTTTATCTATCGTAAAACCAGATGCAGTTTCTAAAAACAACATCGGTGATATTTTTGCTCGTTTTGAAAAAGCGGGTTTAAAAATTGTTGCAACTAAAATGAAACACCTTTCTCAAGCTGATGCTGAAGGTTTTTATGCTGAACACAAAGAACGTGGTTTCTTTGGTGATCTAGTTGCATTCATGACTTCTGGTCCAGTTGTTGTTTCAGTTCTTGAAGGCGAAAACGCAGTTCTTGCTCACCGTGAAATCTTAGGTGCTACAAACCCTAAAGAAGCGGCTCCAGGTACAATTCGCGCTGACTTCGCTGTAAGCATCGATGAAAATGCTGCTCACGGTTCTGACTCAGTTGCTTCTGCTGAGCGTGAAATCGCTTACTTCTTTGCTGATAACGAGATCTGCCCACGCACTCGTTAATCCAAAGTATTCAAGCCAGATAAGTGGTATACTACTTATCTGGTTTTTTATTTTTTATAGATTGAGTTGTGTGAAAACTGCACAACATTTTCTAGCGCTGATATCGTTTAGGTAAATATACATGAGTTCTGTAGTGGTCGTTTCATCAGAAAATTTAGATGAAAAACAACAGTCTTTAACTACGTCTGTCGTTCAAGCTGCCGATAAGAAAGTAAATTTACTTGGCATGTCGCGAGCTGAACTAGAAAAATTCTTTGAAGACTTGGGTGAAAAGAAGTTTCGTGCGAGTCAAGTCATGAAGTGGATACACCAGTTTTTCGTAACTGATTTTGCTGAAATGAGCAATATTTCAGGCAAGTTACGTGAAAAATTAGAAAAGATTTGTGAAATTAAAGCGCCTGAAGTTGTACACCGTAATTATTCTAAAGATGGTACACGTAAGTGGGTGTTCCGTGTTGGTGAAGGTGAAGGCTCTTTAGTCGAGACGGTACTGATTCCCGCAGAAGATAAAACAGGTGCGCGTAAAACCTTATGTATTTCTTCGCAAGTGGGCTGTGCGTTGGATTGTTCATTCTGTTCGACTGGAAAGCAAGGTTTCCAACGTGACCTAACTCCCGCAGAAATTATTGGTCAACTTTGGATGGCAAATTATTCCTATATGGAAGATGTGCCCGTTGCAGAGCGTGAACGTACAGTGACCAATGTGGTGATGATGGGTATGGGTGAACCTTTACTTAATTACGATGCCGTACTCAGTTCAATGCGGTTAATGTTAGATGATTTTGCCTATGGCATGTCTAAACGCCGTGTAACTTTATCGACTTCTGGCGTTGTTCCAAAGATTGATCAGTTGGCACAAGATATTGATGTCGCTTTGGCAATTTCGTTACATGCGCCAAATGATGAATTGCGAAATGAACTTGTTCCAATCAATAAAAAATATCCATTACAACAATTGATTGCTGCTTGTCAGCGTTATTTAACCAAAGATGGTAATGAAAGTGCACGCCGACATGTCACGATTGAATATGTGATGTTGGAGGGGGTGAATGATCATCCAGAACATGCACAGCAACTGTTAAAATTATTGAAAAATTTACCAAGTAAAATAAATTTGATCCCATTTAACCCATTTCCACATGCACCTTATGGGCGTTCAAGTCGTAACCGAATTATTGCATTCCAAAAAACTTTGTCGGATGCAGGATTTGTGTGTACGATTCGTCAGACACGTGGTGATGATATTGATGCGGCGTGTGGTCAATTGGTAGGGCAGGTTGCTGACCGTACTCGCCGTGCTGAACAGTGGCAGAAGAAAGTGGCGCAACGACAAGAAATTTTGCGCACACAAGGATAAAACTTGGGGATAAAGCGTTGAATACAACTCGACTAAAATCGATTATAGCACCAACTGTTGTATTTACAGTATTAGGCTTAACAGCTTGCCAATCTACAACATTAAAGAAAGACCCTGAAAAGGCAGTACAAGTTCGCACTCAACTCGCTGCTGAATATATTCGTACCCGTGAATTGGATTCAGCCAAGCGTTCTCTTGATCAAGCTCTAAAAATTGATTCGCGTGATGCAAATGCCAATATGATGATGGGAATTTTACTGCAGCAAGAAGGCAGTAAGCTAAATATGGAAAAAGCAGAAGCTTATTTCAAGCGTGCCATCTCATCTGAACCCGATAATGCTCAAGCTCGTAATAATTACGGTACATATTTGTATCAAATGCACCGTTATAATGAGGCAATCGAGCAGTTTAGCCACGCAGGTGCAACCTTGGGTTATGATCAGCGATTCCAATCACTGGAAAACCTTGGGCGAATTTATTTGAAATTAGGCGATGTTGCGAATGCTGAAAAGTCATTCAAGCAAGCATTGCAAGCGAATCGAAATGCAACGATTTCAATGTTAGAGTTGTCAGAAATTTTCTATTTGCAGCAAAATAATAGAGATGCATCGCAGCTATATGAACAATATGTTCGTAGTGTGGGACAAAAAAATCAAGGGGCGAGAGCACTTTGGATTGGCTTGCGCATTGCTCGAGCGAATGCGGATCAATTAGGAATGCAAGTATTGGTAAATCAATTGCGTGCATTATTTCCTGATAGTCCAGAATATCAACGTTATTTGCAATTACAGCACAGTACTGAGGCCGTATGGAAATAAATCCAAATTCACATCAGCCAACTGGTTCAAACTCATTTTCTTCAACATTAGGGAATATTCAACGACCTGGTGAATATTTGCGTCAAATTCGTATTGCACAAAAGAAAGAACTTGAAGAGATTGCAAACCTACTGAATATGCCGATTAAAACTTTGACGGCATTAGAGCAAGATGATTATAAGTCATTACCGGAAGCAACTTTTATCAAAGGCTATTATCGTGCCTATGCGAAATGTTTAAATGCTGATGCGAGTGCTATTATCCAGCGTTTTGATGAAATTTATGTCAATGATACTGGATTAAAAGCGAATCATGCCTTAAATAATTCTCCTATTAAAATTATGGGGAAATTGTCTGGTTCGAAAAGTGTACGTAACCGTAAGTGGTTGAAACGTATTTCTATTTTTGCTGTTATTGTGATTCTTGGTTGGTTGGCAGTCATGGCTGTTCAGAATTGGACATCAAGCCATAAAGATGAAGCGGATGTTCCAAAGGTCAAGAGTTCAGATGTTGAAATTCTTCCAATCGGAAATAGCTCAACAGTAACATCAGGTGATCAATTAATTTTGAATTTTAGTCGACCAACCTCGGTGCATATTGTAGATGCAACAGGTAAAGTATTGGCAACAGGTCGTCAAGCATCTACATTAACTTTGAGTGGTGAGTCACCATTCCAAATTCGTTTAGATGACGCAACAGCCGTATCCTTGACTTTGAATCAGGAGCAGATATCTTTGGCTCCATATACTGTCAATGGAAAAGCAGAATTCCGTTTGTCTCGTTAATGCCAAAGAGTAGAGCTATACGATGATTGTGAATCCAATTAAACGCCGTCCAACTCGTAAAATTCGAGTGGGTTCGGTGTATGTCGGTGGTGATGCCCCGATCAGTGTCCAAAGTATGACCAATACTGAAACCTGTGATGTCGATGCAACAGTGGCGCAAATCCAGCGTTGTGCAGATGCGGGCGCAGATATCATGCGCGTGTCTGTGCCGTCAATGGAAGCCGCAGAAGCATTTGGTGCAATTCGTAAACGTGTTTCGGTACCTTTGGTTGCAGATATTCATTTTGATCATCGTATTGCACTCGCTGTAGCTGATTATGGCGCAGACTGTTTGCGGATTAACCCTGGCAATATTGGCTCGGATCAGAAAGTACGTGAAGTGGTTGCCGCAGCCAAACATCATGGTATTTCGATTCGTATTGGGGTCAATGCAGGGTCATTGGAAAAAGATTTACAAGTCAAATATGGTGAGCCAACAGGACAAGCTTTGCTTGAATCTGCAATGCGCCATATTGATATTCTAGATCGTTTAGATTTTCATGAATTCAAAGTTAGCGTCAAAGCATCAAATGTGTTTTTAACCATGGACGCCTATCGTTTATTATCTCAACAGATTGATAATCCATTGCATTTGGGTGTCACTGAAGCTGGGATTTATCGTACGGGTACGGTGAAATCAGCGATTGCGTTAGGTGGATTATTGATGGAAGGCATTGGAGATACCATGCGTATTTCGCTTGCTGCTGAACCTGAAGATGAAATTAAAATCGGTTTTGATATTTTAAAATCGTTGGGCTTACGTTCCAATGGTATTAACTTTATTGCTTGCCCAAGCTGTTCACGTCAAGAATTTAATGTGATTCAAGTGATGCAGGCTTTGGAAGAGCGTTTAGAAGATATTCGTACGCCGATGGATTTATCTGTCATCGGATGTAAAGTGAATGGTCCTGGTGAAGCGAAGGAAGCGGATATTGGGATTGTGGGGGCTTCTCCGCGTTCACTGGTCTATAGAAATGGTGAGAAAAGCCATTTAATTGATACAAATCAGTTGGTTGATGAAATTGAAACAATGGTTCGTCAACGTGTTCAAGAGCTTGAAGAAGCTAAATCTAAAGAAATTATTCGTAGTTCATCATGAGTTCAATCGTCGCAATCAAAGGTTTTAATGACACCCTTCCAACACAAACTGCTGCTTGGAGAAGTCTTGAACAACAATTGGCATCTTTGATGGATGCTTATGGCTATCAACAAATTCGTTTACCGATTGTTGAGCAAACTAACTTATTTAAGCGTGCGATTGGTGATGCCACTGATATCGTTGAAAAGGAAATGTATACCTTTTTCGATAAAGGTACGCCACCAGAATCATTGACCTTACGTCCAGAAGGTACGGCAGGGTGCGTGCGTGCAATGTTGGAACATAACTTACTCCGTGGTGCAACGCCGCGAGTGTGGTATGTGGGTCCAATGTTCCGCTACGAAAAACCACAAAAGGGTCGTTATCGCCAGTTTCACCAATTTGGTGTTGAAACTTTTGGCGTCGCAACGCCGGATATTGATGCTGAAATCATTTTAATGACAGCACGTTTATGGAAACGTATGGGTGTTGCAGCCAATGTCCGTTTAGAACTCAATACGTTGGGTGAAACGGATGAGCGTGCTGAATATCGTGCCGCTTTAGTTGAATTCTTGAATCAACATAAAGATGCACTGGATGAAGATTCACAACGCCGTTTAACCACCAATCCATTGCGTATTTTGGATTCTAAAATTGAATCAACGCAACAGATTTTAGAAAATGCGCCGAAGTTGCATGACTTCTTAAAAGAAGATTCAATCAATCACTTCCAACAGTTACAACAGTATCTCACTGATGCGGGCGTTGAGTTTGTGATTAACCAAAAACTAGTCCGTGGTTTGGACTACTATAACAAGACTGTTTTTGAGTGGACAACAACGATGTTGGGTTCGCAAGGAACAGTTTGTGCGGGTGGTCGTTATGATGGTCTGGTTGGACAGTTAAAAGGTAAAGCTGATCAATCTGTTCCTGCTGTTGGTTTTGCAATGGGTATGGAACGACTATTGTTATTGCTTGAGCAAGTCGAACAAACTAAAGACGTGCGTGATTGTGAAATCTTCTTATTGGCTGAACCTGCATATCAAGCAAAAGCCTTGGTTTTGGCAGAGCAAATTCGCGACCAGCTAGAAGCTGCAAATAGTAAGATCCGTTTGAAAACAGGATCTCAAGGCAGTATGAAAAGCCAGATGAAAAAGGCTGATCAATCTGGTGCGATTTATGCTGTGATTTTGGGTGAGCGTGAGTGGGAATCACAGCAGCTTTTAGTCAAAGAGCTTGCAACTGCTGAACAGGCGCAAGTATCTTTGGCTGAACTTACGCCATTTTTTATCGAAAAATTTAAACAATAAATTGTAAAATATTTAGGAAAAGGACAGTCACATGAGTTTAAGTGATGAAGAACAATTCGACCAATTAAAGTCGGTTGCTAAAAAATATGGTTCTGCCATGATTAGCGGGATTCTCATTGCATTGATTGCCTTTTTTGGGTGGGAATACTGGCAGCAGAAAAAACTTGCTGATGCTCAGAATGAAACAGCCAAAGTACAGAAGTTAATGGATGAAGCTAAAGTTGCATCTGGTCAACCAAATGCTTTGGCAACAGTTTCTGAAGCAGCCGATAAGATTGTGAAGGATGATGCAAATTCGGTTCACGCAATTCAAACCCAATTTATTTTGGCGAAGCTTGCTTATGATAAACAAGACTATGCTGCTGCTGAAAAAGCATTAAAGAAAGTTGAAAACTCAAAAGTCAAAGATGCGGGTCTATTGCAAATTGTCAAAATACGCTTAGCAGATTCACAATTAGCACAAAAGAAATATGATGAAGCACTGAAAACCCTATCAAATGTAACCGAACCTGCATTTAAGGCAACAACAGAAGAGCTACGTGGTGATATCTTTGTTGCGAAAAAAGACACAGCATCAGCTCGAAAAGCGTATCAAAGTGCATGGGATAGCTTGATTGAACGGAAACAAGAGCGTCAGCTTTTACAAATTAAACTCGAAAGCGTTGGTATTTTAGTAGATGATCCTGAAATTGAACGCCCGATCTTAAATACCAAAGTGGATGAGTCTTAATGCAGAATAAACTAAAACTACCTTTGGCAATTGCAATTGCGTCAGCTTTATTGGTTGGATGTTCAACCAATAAAGTAAAAGAAGCGAAACCTAATCCATTGCCAAAAATTGCCCAAGCACAAAGTTTAAACCTTGTATTTTCACAAAGTGTTTCGTCGACTGATGCAGCAGAAGCTTTACGCTTGCAGTTGGATACAGACAATGGTGTAATTTTTGCGATTGACCCTGATGGTCAGGTTTCTGCTTATAAAGGCAAACAACGTCTTTGGAAAAGTAAAATTACCAAACAAGAACTTACTGCTGGTGTAGAAGCAAGCCAAGGGATTGTGGTGATTGGTAATCGTAAAGGTGAGTTATTTGCTCTAGATCAGGCAACAGGGGCTCAAAAATGGACTGCAAAATTATCAGGTGCCATTTTATCTCCATCTTTGATCCAAACTGGGCGTGTGATTACGATTGCGAATGATGGGACGGTATTTGCTCATGATGCGGTAACAGGACAGCAAGTTTGGGCATATAAACTTCCCAATGTTCAGTTTAGTTTACGTGGTCAACCTGCACCTGTTCGTTTAGATGATCGTACGGTTATCGTTGCCTCTGCGAATGCTTATGTTTATGCATTGGATGTGATTAGTGGCGTACCACGTTTCCAACGTCGAGTTGCAATTAGCGATGGTCGCTCAGATATTCAACGTTTGATTGATATTGTTGGTGATCCAGTCGTTTCTGGGCAATATCTAGTAACAACAAGTTTCCAAGGTCAGGTTACGGTGACTGATCTCGCAACACAGCGTGTGGTGTGGAGTGAAGAAGCGAGTAGTACCAATAGCCCTGAAGTTGTAGGCGATAAAGTATTTGTTTCGACCACTGATGGTAAATTGAATGCTTATAACTTAGCTACCGGTGAACTACTTTGGCAAAATGAAGAATTACTCAATCGTCAGCTGAGTAATCCAGCAGCACTTGGGCAAAACCTTGTTGTAGGGGATTTAGATGGTGTGATCCATTTGATTGATCCAAGCTCAGGCAAGTTGATTGGTCGTGCTAAAACCAGCGGCGAAGTTCGTTCATTGCGTGTGATTGACAATCAGCTTTATGTCGCAACTCGAAAAGGTACACTAAGCATTTGGCAGAATCGTTAATTTTGCCTTAGCTTGTGCTAAAATGCTTAATTAGCTATTGCTAATAAAAGAATGATCGGGGTATTTGTTTAAACAAAACCCCGAATTTTTATTGTGATCCATTCATCACAAAAATCTTCCATACTGTTTCTGATACGATGTCATCAACGATGGCTCGTCTGAATTAAGGTTAATTTATGAAACCCGTTATTGCGCTCATTGGTCGTCCAAATGTCGGAAAATCAACGCTATTTAACCAAATCACCAAAAGTCGTGATGCTTTGGTTGCTGACTTCGCTGGTTTAACACGTGACCGCAAATATGGTGATGCGGTTTTTCAAAATAAATCTTTTATCGTTGTTGATACGGGCGGTATTGGTGAAAATGAAGGTGGCATTGACACCTACATGGCAGAGCAGTCAAAAACTGCGATTCATGAAGCAGATATCATTATTTTTGTGGTTGATGCGCGTGCTGGTTTGTTGGCTTCGGATGAACAAATTGCACGTGAACTGCGTACACTCGGTAAAAAAGTTTACTTGGTTGCCAATAAAGTGGATGGTGTTCATGCTGAGGCTGCGCTAGTTGAATTTTACAAGCTTGGAATGGGTGAGCCTTTGCAAGTGGCGGCGAGTCATGGTCGTGGCGTGCAACAGATGCTTGAAGATGTTTTGGCTGAAGTGCCAGAAGATGAAAACCCAGAAGAGCATAATAAAAATACAGGTTTACGTTTAGCGATTATTGGTCGTCCGAATGTAGGTAAGTCGACATTGGTTAACCGTTTATTGGGTGAAGATCGTGTGGTTGCATTTGACCAACCTGGTACAACACGTGACTCGATTTATATCCCTTATGAGCGTGATGGTCGTCAATATACGTTGATCGATACTGCAGGTGTACGTCGTAAAGGTAAAGTCGATGAAATGATTGAGAAGTTCTCAATCGTGAAAACATTACAAGCCATTAAAGATGCACATGTGATTGTGGTGGTGCTTGATGCGCGTGAAGGGGTGGTTGAACAAGATTTACATTTAATTGGTTATGCGCTTGAAGCTGGGCGTGCCATGGTGATCGCCATTAATAAATGGGACAACATGACTGAATATGACCGTAAACAATGTAAGTTGGATGTCGATCGCCGTTTTGACTTTATTCCTTGGGCGAAAGTACATTTAATCTCGGCATTACATGGTACAGGTGTTGGTGAATTATACCCAACTATCCATCGTGCTTATGATTCATCACATTTAAAAGTTTCACCAGCAAAATTAACTCAAATCTTAAATGACGCCACAGAGGCACATCAACCGCCAATGATTGGTGGGAAACGCATTAAAATGCGTTATGCGCATATGGGTGGACAAAATCCACCAACGATCGTAATTCACGGTAATAAAGTGGATAAAACCCCTGCTGATTATCGTCGTTATTTGGAAAATGTGTTCCGTAAGGTATACAAACTGGAAGGAACGCCAGTTCGTGTTGATTTTAAGACCTCTGAAAATCCATTTGAAGGTCGTAAATCGATGGTAGATGAGCGTGTTGCCGCACGTAAGCGTCGTTATGTACAGAAGTTCAAAAAAGCTGAGAAAAAAATGAAGCGTTAATTTTTTCAGCTAGTTAAAAGCCCAAGCGTTGCGTTGGGCTTTTTTTTACTCAAATTTTAAGTGGTTTAGTTTAATAATAATTATCATTTGTTTAGATTATCTTAATATTTATAGTTGTTACGATATTTATTTCGTGAATTTTCTCTTTAAGATTATGATATTTAATGGGAATTATTTTTTGTGAAATGTGGTGCGAGTGCTATAATGCCTGCGCAAAAAGATCATTATTTGTATATTTTTACACCAGATTTGGAACTTGCATTGCATGTTAAAGTTACATCTAACGCAGCCTCAGCTTGTATATGCTCAGCAGAATTATGCTGCGCTCGAAGCGATTCCTGCAATGCAACGCCGCCGTTTATCTTCGCTAGCAAAAATGGCATTGCATAGTGCTTTGGTGAGTTTAGATGGGCAGCCTGTTGATTATATTGTGTGGGCGTCTAAGTTTGGTGATGAAGAAAAAACACTGAGTATTTTACAAGACGTACTCAAGGCTCAAGTTCCTTCGCCAACACAGTTTTCAACCTCTGTGCATAATGCGATTGCAGGCTTGTACTCTATCTTATGTCAGGATCATACACCTTCGACGAGTTTAAGTTGTGAATGGACTGAGGCTTTGATTGAGGCTTATGCGCTTTTAAAGTCACAACCTCGTGGGAAACGTGTATTGGTTATTGCCTATGATCAAGCCTTACCCAAACTTTATGCTGATGCGCATGATTTCCCGGCATACGCGCTTTCAACGATTGTGAGTTTAGAGCAACCGAATTTAGAGATTGTCGCGTTATCGGGTTCTGACTCAATGGAAAGTTTGGACTTTTATGCGTTTTGGCAATCTACGCAGCTCAATCAAGTTACACCGAGATGGAAGGGCAGAGTAAAACTTGAAGTGCGACATAAACCACCTAATTAATTTAAAGGGTTTATGGAGTATATAAAATTGTCATACCATCATCTGAATTTTGAAGATCGTACTGCATTAATGCTTGAGTCAAGAAAAGAAGGCTTTTCAGCCAGAAAATTTGCTGAACTCATTAAAAGACATCCTAGTACGATCTATCGTGAGCTTAAAAGAAATAGCATCAATGACGTTTATCAAGCTCGATATGCTTCTGATAACACCTTCGCTAGACGTAGACGTGGTCACAGAAAACTCAAAATCGATTCAATCCTCTGGAAATTTATTGTTGAAGCGATCCGTTGTTTATGGTCTCCTCAGCAAATATCAAAGCGTTTAAAGAGATTTCCTGATTTGGATCAAACAATGAATGTAAGCCATACAACAATTTACTCAACGATACGAGCATTACCCAAGGGCGAGTTGAAAAAAGACTTATTATCCTGTCTGCGTCATGAAAATAAAAAGCGAAAAGCTAATGGTGAACCTAAAAAAGATTCTATATTACAGGATATTAAAACTATTCATGAGCGCCCAGCCGAAGTTCAAGAAAGAAAAATACCGGGTCATTGGGAAGCCGATTTAATTAAAGGTAATATTATGATGAGCAATAACTTTGCCTTTGGCGGAATTAATACCTCACTTATTTTTAAACGCTTTACATAACAAGGAGCACAATAATGTCAATTAAACAATTATTTTTGGTTGCGGCACTTGCAACAGGTTTTACAGCATCTGTTCAAGCTGCCGATGTAACACATAATTTCGATTTTAAAGCAGCAGTCGATCGTGCTGTGGCAGATGGAACTTTAGATGGTACGGTCAAATTTTACCTCAAAGGAAATAAGTCTGGCGGTAAAGTTCTAGAGCAAGATATTGTCACCAACCAAAAAACCAATGGTTTTGGTAAATCTGCTGAAACATCATGTGACTGGGTACTTCGCTCGGCACTTCTTCAATTAGACAAAGCAGCAAAAGCACGTGGTGCAAATGCGGTGACGAATATTGTGAGCTACTACAAAAAGAATGAAACCAAAAGTACGACAACTTATGAATGTCATAAAGGTGTAGCGGTTGCAGGTGTTGCACTGAAAGGCGATCTTGTTAAATTCTAAAAATTTTTATAAGCCACTGTTTTATTAAATAGCGGCTTACTGAGTGAAGCTGATGATGACACGTAAAATTGAAATACATATTCAAGCATTGGCTTCACTTCTTAAACGAGATAGAACAGAGTTTTCAGATTTTAGATCATTCAACGATTATAAAAAACAACAGATCAGAGCCTATCGCAATCAACTTTTGGCAGATCAATTAAAGTGTTTAACTACGGATTTACAGTTTTCAAAACATGAATATGGCAAGCCATTTCTAAGCTCTCATACCTTGGAATTTAACCATTCACATAGCCAACAATACTATGCTTTGGCGATGAGTGAGCGTATGAAAGAGGTTGGTGTGGATGTTGAGGAATTAGATCGTAAAGTCCGTTTTGATGCCTTAGCGCAACATGCTTTTCACGCAGAAGAATATCAAACTTGGCAGCAACAAGATCAAGATCCTGAATACTGGCTACGTGTATGGACAACGAAGGAAGCAATTTTAAAAGCTTCAGGTCTAGGAATCCGCTTAGACTTAAATAGTTTAAATACTCAAGTTCATGCCACGAACTATGGTGGAATGTGTTCCCATCCCTTGATTGGGACGTTTGCTTACCAAAACTTTATTTTAAATCAGAAAATTGTGCTCACTGTGGCATGGCGATCAGAACAATCTTGTCGCGGATTTCAGTTTCCACAGATTCAAATTGTTCAGCATCAATAAACGTGCATAAATGATGCATGCTGCTTTGCTCCAATCGTAATAAAAAATGCCAGCATATTGCTGGCATTTTGTTTGAATCTAAAGCAGGGCGAGATTAAGGAATCTCTTCTTCATCAAATTCAGGTTTAACTTGGACAATAAAATCTTGACGGTTTAGACCACGCCATAAAGCAAATGCAGTACCGATATAGATAGATGAATAAGTACCGATAAAGACACCTACACACATAGCAATAGAGAACCAATGCAAACCATCACCACCTAAGAACATCATTGCAAGTACCACGAGCAATAAGGTCATTGAGGTATGAATGGTACGACGTAAAGTTTCTGTTAAGGCAATATCGACAATTTCACGAGGTGTTGCACCGCGAATTTTACGGAAGTTCTCACGGATACGATCCGATACAACGATGTTATCGTTGAGTGAGAAACCCATCACCGCGAGTATCGCTGCAAGTACGGTTAAATCAAACTGCCATTGAAATAATGCAAATGTTCCGATGATAATCACGATATCGTGGAATAATGAAATTACCGCACCCATCGCAAGTTTGAACTCGAAACGAATGGTCACATAAATCAGCATTAAGATCAAAGCAAGTGCCAGTGCGCCAGCAGAGCGGATATAAAGCTCATTACCGACTTGCCCACCAACGGCATCTACTTTATGAACTTCTGCTGCATTATTCGGTAATTGAACCGCTTTGGTGATGGTATCACTCAGATCATCAACTTTCAGATCTTCTTGAACGGGCATACGTACAATCAGGTCTTTGTTACTTCCCAATGTTTGTACTACGGCATCTTTAAAGCCCGCACGGTCAAGTGCTTGAGCGACTTGGGCTGGTTGAACTGCTTGTTTATAGTTCAACTCGGCAGACACACCACCTGTAAAGTCCAAACCGAGGTTTAAGCCTTTGGTCACAATAAAGAAAACACTCGCAAGGGTAATCAATATTGAGAAGATTGCAGCAGGCTTAGCAATCTTCATAAATGGAATGATTTTTAGATCATCTGGGCGACCGTATTGCTTTGAGTCTTGTTGAGTCAGATCAGTCATGTGAATCTCCTTAAATACTCAACTTGGTCAAATTACGGCGTTTGCCATAAATGAGCTGTACGATGGCACGGGTCACGGTAATCGCAGTAAACATTGAGCAAACGATACCGATCATTAATGTTACAGCGAAGCCTTTGATTGGACCTGTACCAATTGCGAACAAAATAAATGCCACGATAAAGGTGGTTAAGTTCGAGTCAAAAATGGTGTTATAAGCACGGTCATAACCCGCAACAATCGCTTGTTTCGGTGATGCACCCCAGAGCATTTCCTCTCGGATACGCTCACAGATCAGTACGTTGGCATCGACTGCCATACCAATACCAATCACAATACCTGCAATACCAGGTAGGGTGAGAGAAGCACCGAGCCATGACATTACAGTTAAAATCATGGCAAGGTTAAAGACTAATGCAAAGTTTGCGATTAAACCGAATAAGCGGAAGAATGCCACCATCCAAATTGCAACAAGTAAGAAACCAATTTGAGTTGATAAAACACCTGCATCAATATTTTCTTGACCAAGACTAGGACCAACCACACGTTCTTCCACGAAATACATTGGTGCAGCCAAAGCACCTGCACGAAGCATCAATGCAAGTTCAGCCGCTTCTTGTGGGGAGTCCAAACCTGTAATACGAAATTGAGAACCTAAAACCGCTTGAATGGTTGCAGCATTGATCACCAAAGACTCTGTATAAGGTGTACGAACTTCAGTTTGTGCACCTGTTTTAGGATCGGTGATATGAGTGATTTTTTGTTTATTCTCAATGAACAATACAGCCATACGTTTGCCAACAGCATTACGTGTTGCATCTGCCATGAGCTTGCCGCCCGCAGTGTCTAAGGTAATATTAACTTCAGCACCACCAGAGTCTTGGCTAAAGCCAGAGCTAGCATTTTGAACACGTTCACCAGTCAAGATACGATTACGATTGAGTAGTAATTGACGACCATTCTCTAAAGATTCATAAGCAAAAACTTCTGTACCTGGTGGAAGTGGTTGACCATTATATTTACCTGAATATGGATCAATATACTGATCATTACTATCTGCTACTAAACGGAATTCTAAGTTTGCTGTACGCCCTAGAACACGTTTTGCCTCAGCAGCATCTTGTATCCCTGGTAATTCAACCACGATACGATTACTACCTTGCGTTTGTACCAGTGCTTCGGCCACGCCAAGTTCATTGATACGATTACGTAGTGTCGTTAAGTTTTGGTTGACGGCATAAGACTGAATTTCTTGACGACGAGCATCGCTATAATTCAGTTTTAGGGTTGCACCTGATGAGGTTGCAACAGCTTGTTGTGTAAACTCATTCCCGTTACGACGTAAAAAATCAATCGCTGCATCACGGTCTGCATTATCAGCAAACTGGATGGTAATGGTGTTATTGTTTAAAGCAAGATTATTAAACTTAATTTTGTTGTCACGAAATTGACGACGCAAATCAGTTACAGATGTTTCCATGCGTTGACTGATTGCTTTATCCATGTCGACTTCAAGCAAGAAATGTACACCGCCACGTAAGTCCAAACCAAGTTTCATTGGTTTAGCCCCAATCTTTCGCAACCATTCTGGTGTTGTTGGTGCAAGGTTGAGGGCAACCACATAGTCTTCACCTAAATCACGGCTGAGTACTTCTTTAGCTTTTAATTGTGCTTCAGAGTTACTTAAACGTAATAAAGCCGCATTGTTAGCGAAGCTATTGTTGTGACTGCTGATGTTGGCAGTTTTTAAAATCTGCTCAGCTTTTTGCACCATGGTCTGATCTATTTTTGTGCCTGCTTTTGCCCCTGAAATTTGGACAGCAGGTTCATCTGGATACAAACTTGGAAGTGCATATAACGTACTGATCACAAGGACAACAAGGATCAGTAAATATTTCCATGCAGGGTAACGCATTCGCTTTCTTCTTAAATGAAAAAGTCGTGCTTAGGCACGACTATCTTATGATTAAAGGTTATTTAGTGTGCCTTCAGGTAATACTGAAATGACACTCGCACGTTGAATTTTTACATCGACACCACGGCTGAGTTCAACTACTGCAAAGTCACCATCAAGTTTGGTGATTTTTCCCATCAAACCGCCAGCAAATACGATTTCACTGCCCACACCCAAGCTTTCGATTAAAGAACGGTGTTCTTTGGCACGTTTTGCTTGTGGTCTCCAAATCAAGAAATAGAAAATTGCGATAAATACCGCGATCATCAATAAGTTTGTCATCAGGCTAGGGCCTTGTGCAGCCGCAGGGGCAGCGTGAGCAGTAGAGATTAAAAAGCTCATTTCGATTTCCTAAAAGTAAAAAGTAATAATAAATTCCAATTCGTTTTGCAATGTACCTTGTCTTGCGGTCAGGCGCAAATCTTGATGCAATTCATTCACATTAGTCTTCAGGACAGGCTGGCACATCTAAGCCACGACGTGAATAAAAGTCCTGAACATATTCATCAAATGTGCCGTTATCCAAAGCATCACGCATCCCTTGCGTTAGGCGTTGGTAGTAACGCAAGTTATGAATGGTACCAAGCATGGATGCCAGCATCTCACCGCACTTCTCTAAATGATATAAATAGGCACGCGTAAAGTTTTTACAAGTGTAGCAATCACAATGAGGGTCTAAAGGTCCTTTATCATGGCGATATTTACTATTACGGATTCTTACCAGACCATCCGTGACAAAATAATGACCGTTACGCGCATTACGGGTTGGCATGACACAGTCGAACATATCGACACCACGGCGAACCGCTTCAACGATGTCTTCTGGTTTTCCAACACCCATTAAATAACGTGGTTTGTCTTGTGGCATCTTGTTCGGTAAATAATCAAGTACTTTGATCATTTCATCTTTGGGTTCACCCACCGATAAGCCACCAATTGCATAACCATCAAAGCCAACGTCTAATAAACCTTTAAGTGATTCATCACGAAGGTCTTCATACATTCCGCCTTGAATAATGCCGAATAAGGCATTTTTATTCTTAAGCTCATCATGGTGATGTGTTTTACAACGTTTTGCCCAGCGTAAAGAAAGCTGCAATGATTTTTGCGCCTCCTCATGGGTGGCAGGGTAAGGCGTACACTCATCAAAAATCATTACGATATCTGAATTGAGTACTTGTTGAATCTCCATTGAAATTTCTGGAGACAAAAACACTTTTGAGCCATCAATAGGAGAGCGGAAGGTAACACCTTCCTCTTTGATTTTACGCATTGCGCCCAAACTAAATACTTGGAAACCACCTGAATCGGTCAAAATCGGTTTATCCCATTGGATAAACTCGTGTAAACCGCCATGCTCTTTAATCACTTCCAAGCCTGGACGTAAATATAAATGGAAGGTGTTACCTAAGATAATTTGTGCCTGAATTTCTTCAATGTCACGAGGTAACATACCCTTAACCGTACCGTAAGTACCCACGGGCATAAACACAGGTGTTTCAACCACACCATGCTCTAACGTAAGTCGACCACGACGGGCACGTCCCGACTGACCTAATTTTTCAAATTTCATGACACATCCTGAGCAAGATCGAAGCACTGCTTTGAGCGCAGCGCAAGGCGAAAAAACAGTTCGCTGATCAAAAGCGGCTATTTTCCTTGATTATGGCGTGTAGTTCTACTACTAAATGTAGCTAGAAATGAAATTGATAAAATTTTAATTTTCTTTCCGATAATTAAAAAAAGTCATAACCTCAATATTTTTCCAAGAAAAGATATCTTTTGTATAGGTAGACCTTACTTTTCAAGGATGAAAAGTAACAAAAATCCTTTGTAGGGCTGACGGTATGTCCATATACCGCAGCCCTACCAGCGGCATCCATGCCGCTTCACGATAGCGAATACCTTATGACGATAAGAGGAGGGCTTTGTTTGATATTTAAAAATTCGGTTTATAGTCAAAATTTTCAGTTGCCAGATTATCCTTAAATGGACGAATAGCTTTTTTAGATAAGGTTAGGGTATTGATCAGATTGTTGGGGAACACTTCGATCTGGTTATTAAACAATTCTACGTTACGGTTAAAGATCGTGATTGCCGCACCGACATTTTCGTTTTGTTCTTGAATATCGTCCATCATTTTGCTATACAGTGCATCAGCTTTCAGTTCAGGATAGTTTTCCACCACTACATTGAGGCTACGAATCAATTCCTTACTCATTTTCTCAATCTGTTGCAACTGAGAAATATCGGTATCATTGACATTCAGATTCAGGATTTGTTGACGTAATTCGGTGACTTTTTCCAAAGTTGATTTTTCAAACTGCGTGTATTGATCTAATGTCGCTTCCAATGCTTCTAAGGTTTTTACTTTTTGACGCTCAAAGTTAGCCACTTCTGACCAAGCACGTTTGGTAGCATTAAAATAACGGACAATGTTGTTGCGTGTATAAATCGCCCATACCACGATTACAACAAAAATCCCAAAAAAGATCAGTAAACCTGTCATCGCCATTCCCCTTATTGTTATTTCCCTTAAATACTCTCTTTGCTAGAAAGAGGGATCTATTGAATTAGATTGAGCATCAATTGTTGAAATTTATGATATTGCGGCATGGTCATGGTGCGTAAATGTCCACGTAATGCAGAAATATCATCAATGTCGCTGCGTTTACTGGCGGTTTGGAAAAGATTTTGTTCACCGAGGTAACACAGAATTTGCTCTTGATGATGATAAATTAAATCACCTGTAAAATGTTGAAAAAAATCATTGAGCTTCAATGTGCGGCTTGGACTAATTTCTTTCGCCAACTGATGTTGATCCAACCCGAAAATATTCAATTCTTGGTTAATTAAAATATCGCTACTTTGCCATGAACTGGTATAAGGCTCAAAAAAACGTGAACGTTTATTGCTGACTGCGATTCCTAATGAAGGTATTTGAAAAACAAACGCTCCCCATAAATCTTTATGAATTTCTTTGGCAATTTTCTGATTGCTATTTTCTTCCTGAAAAATAGGGAGTTCATTGACATAGTGATATTGAAACAATAAAACTTGATGCTCTGTCGTGCCATCATGCCAAGTGGTTGACGCATATTGGCTGATTTCGTTAGATTCCGTTCCACGATTAAACAATGGAAAGAATTGCTTTAATTTACTGATCACCAATAATGGTTGTGCCTGAATCGGTAAATAAGCAGGTAGTTGTTGAAACTGTAAACCATAACGCAATACCGTCATGCGCTGTTCGAGATACGTGATGACCTGTGTGAGTGGTTCTTCGGGTTCATAGAGCAGATAAGCCAAAAATCCAGTTAGAAAGGCTGCGAAAAGGCTGAAGATATACTGAACATGTGGGTGAAGAAAATAGCCAAAGACTAAGGTACACACACTCACAAGACCTAAAAGATAGGGCAGTACATTAAAAAAACGTAGGCTATGATCATCACGCCACGGGTGTAGGGCATCCAGTAAATCTTGATCGCTATGCGATTTCTGCCCGACTTCCCAAAGCCGAGCAATATTGCGAAAAACCTGCGCATTTTTTTTTCGTCTTATATGTAAGGCTTGTTCTACAGTATCAATCGGCATCGTTTTATTTAAATCAGGCGTTTAATTGATCCACTAGCATAGCATCACCATAGCTAAAGAAACGATAGCGTTGTTCAACTGCATGTTGATAAGCCGCTAAAATATGATCTCGATTCGATAATGCAGAAACCAGCATCAGCAGGGTTGATTCGGGTAAATGGAAATTGGTAATCAAGCGATCGACGATACAGAATTGATAACCAGGGTAGATGAAGATTTGTGTATCACCTGTCCAAGCTGCAATTTGTCCTTGATTGGCCTGTGCAGCACTCTCTAAGGCACGGGTCGCAGTTGTTCCCACCGCAATCACTTTGTTACCAAGTGCCTTGGTCGCTAAGATGAGATCAATCGTGGCTTGTGGTACGTCACACCATTCACTGTGCATAATGTGGTTGCTAATGTCCGTGGTACGAACAGGCATAAAAGTTCCTGCACCTACATGCAAAGTCACAAACGTTTTTTGCACGCCTTTAGCTGCTAACTTTTCTAATAAGTTTTGGTCGAAATGTAAGCTTGCAGTCGGGGCAGCAACACTGGCAATTTTTTCAGGATCATGAAATACGGTTTGATAACGCTCGGTATCAATCTCTTCGGCTTCACGATTGAAATAAGGTGGGATCGGCAACTGACCATATTGATCCAATACCGATAAAATTGGTTGTGAAAACTCCACCACAAATAGGTTTTCATGGCGACCTTGTACCGTTACAGGAATGGCATCTGCGCCAATATATAGCTCTGCGCCTGCTTTGGGTGAGTTGCTCGATTTGATATGGCAATGTGCTGTGTGGGTATCCAACATCCTTTCAACTAGAACTTCGATTGCACCGCCTGTAGCTCGTTTACCTTTAAGCCGTGCTTTCATGACTTTAGTATCATTGAGCACTAGCAAATCGCCATCTTCGAGTAAATCGAGAATATCTGTGAAAGCATGGTCATGATACTGACCTTGAGCATCGATATGGAGCAGGCGAGATGCGCTACGGCTGTCTAATGGGTAGCGAGCAATAAGTTCATCAGGGAGATCAAACGAAAAGTCGGAGAGTTGCATACATCTAAAACATCGCAAAAATTGGGCGTAGTATAGTCTTTTTTGCATTTTCTCGCTGAGTTCGTGTGTTTATTGATATAAAAATATCTGAATGATTTAAAAGTGAGCAATAAGCTGGAGTTAGGGTTTGACAATAAAATCAAACAGGTTATTATACGCAACACAAAGCATCGCACTCTTCCCGAGGTGGTGAAATTGGTAGACGCGGCGGACTCAAAATCCGCTGTCAGAGATGACGTGTCGGTTCGAGTCCGACCCTCGGGACCACAGATATAAAATTATATGCCAACATACAGCATATAAGCTTCGAAAGCCCTGATAATTCAGGGTTTTGTTGTTTTTAAATGCCGAAACATACAAACATATACCACTATACAGCGTAAAATAATAAGGATACATTTGAGGATATATCCACTGCGGTCAACTTCCGTATCCTCATTCGGAGTGAAATCCTTATGGCTAAACAGATTAAGCCACTTTCTTCTACTCAATGTGATAGCGCAAAACCTAAAGAAAAAGATTACAGCTTATATGATGGGCAAGGGTTAATTTTATTCGTCCGTAAGAATGGCTCGAAAGTTTGGCGATTCAAATATAAAAGACCTAATGGTAAAGATGGATTAATGACATTAGGTAACTATCCAGCATTAACACTCAAAGAAGCTCGGGAACGTAGAGCCATTTATTTAAATCAATTAGCCAATAACATTGACCCAATAAATCAAATAAAAATTGAAGAAGCCAAGAATAGTGATGAGTTCAGTTTTGAACGTATTGCACGTGATTGGCATGAGGCTTATGTAGCTACTGGCAAGTGGAATCAAGCTACGGCAAGAAAAGCCTTAAGTAATTTTGAAATGTACGTTTTCCCAGTTATTGGTAGCAAGCCAATAGACACGATTAAAACCCGAGATTTGTATAATGTCCTGAGTAAGATTGAAGAAAAGGGCTATTTAGAAATCGTGAGTAAAACACGCCAAAGATTTTCGGGTATTTTCGCTTATGCCATCACTAAGGGTTATATCGACCTTAGCCCAGCCGTGGCATTGAGTGATGCAATCACGATTACAAGAAAAACTAAGCATTATCCTAAATTACCATTGGCACGATTACCTGAGTTTTTCAGCCGTTTAAGAAATGATGGAGGCAACCCAATTACTAAGTTGTGCTTAGAATTTGCCTTACATACTTTTGCCCGATCTAGTGAGCTGCGCTTTGCACGCTGGACTGAATTTGATTTTGATAAAAAGATATGGACCATCCCGCCTACAAGGGAATTGATTGTTGGATATAAAGATTCTCACAGGGGCGCAAAGATGAAAGAAACGCATTTAATTCCTTTATCTCCCCAATCTTTGAAGTTAGCTAAAGAAACTCACGTTTATAGTGGTATTTCTTTAAATGTATTTCCTAATAGCGTGGATATGGGCGGTTTTCTCAGTGAAAACACGGTCAATGACATGATTAGACGCATGGGATATAGCACCCAAGAGGATGTATGTATTCATGGCTTTAGAGGTATGGCTTGCGGTGCATTGATTGAAAGCACTTTATTTACTGAGGATGCAGTCGAGAAGCAAATGAGCCATCAAGAACGTAACGGCGTTAGACAGGCTTATATTCATCATGCGGAGTTTATGGAAGAACGTAGGATGATGCTTTGTTGGTGGAGTGACTATTTAGAGGCTAACCAAGAGAAATTTATAAGTCCGATGGAATTTAGCCTTACTTTAATTGAGCAAGCCAAACAAGGAATAATCAATATCAAATATGCAAGGCTGATTAAATTGAAATTAGCCGAAATGACAAATTCATATATCGCCTAGTGGACATAGGCAAGAAAAGATTTTTTATTATAAATTTTGCCCAAACTCTAATTTTTATGTTTTACGGATATAGTGTTTTTTTGAGTGTTACAGGTGTTACTAGGTTACATCATTGTTTTATAATGGTTTAATTTTTAAAAGCTGTAACACTTTTTATTCTATAGGTTACACATTTGTTTTTATTGAATTATTTTGAATTTTAAAGCCTTTGTTTTGTGGCTGTAACCTACTTTTGAACAGGGTTTTGCAGCATAAAATAAATGTATTTTGTTTTGTAAGATGTTGTTTTGTAATTGGTAAAATTAAGATTGAGACTGTAACCACTTTTGTAGCCTATTTTTTCTGAATTTTGTATAGGGTGAATGAGTTACTAGATAAGATATTGCCAGCCATATGAATGATGGAACATCTAAATGCTTGGATGAATAATGAATTGATTGACCAGAATGACATTTTAGAATGTGAATTGTTTATAGGCAGCATAGGCAATATGGGTGATTTAATTTTTTACTGAATATATCCAATCTATGCCACTATACCGAAATAAATTTATACTATTTATCGTTAAAACCGAGTATCAATACTGATGGAAATTTTAACTAGAGAAGAACAAATTAATTTAATTAATGACCTACCCGATGAACTTTGGATCGAGTGGGTTTTATTGATGGGTGATATAACTAGTTTTTATTCTGGGCTAGACTCCATGAGACTCACCAAAGTAGGTGATAAAAGCATTGATGATGGGGTCTTTAGAATCCTATCGTTACTCCATATGAATGAAGCCAACTTAAATATTGATTTTTTTAGAGATTTTTTTAAACACGAGGTAGAGAGTATTGGTGGTAAATTCAAGAAGTTAAAACCATTTCCCACATATTATAATCCTAGAGATAAGTTGCTATCAAAAAGTGAAGATATTGAACTAACATTCTATTTTGCTGTAAAGAACTGTATTTTATATAAAAATAGTAAAGATATTTATAATTTACTGACAGCAACACGTTTACGAGGTTACGCGGTTGGATTGAGTGGTATAAAGGGATTACTTTTACCCAAATATCATGATGATATTAAAATACACGACTTAGGAGGGCAAGCAGTTGCAAATAAAGCAGATTTAGCTAAACAGCAAGTAATAGCTTTATGGCTAAACAGATTTGATAACCCTAAATTAAAGCCTAAACATAAGAAATTTAAAGCACAACTGGCACAATGGATAATAGAAAACCCACAAATCATTATTGATCAGCAAGGTAGTCCTCTTACTAAGAATAATGGTGAAGCTTGGTATACGGATAAAAATACTATTAGTGGGATTTTAGTTGGTTATTAAATACCTGAATGGCTAGCCTTTCATAGGACACTCTAGTTATTCACGTCACAAGCAAGCCTCTCTATTTTTATTATTAAAAATCAATAACAAAATAGCCTCATAAACGATATGAGGGCTTATAAATGCAAATTCATGCTTTACCTACTCATGCACAACCGCTACGAGTATCCCAAAAAACTACTTGTCAGATGCTAGACCTTACAGCAGAGGGGCTGCGCAAACTGATAGCAAAAGACCCGACATTCCCTAAGCCTTACAAAGCTGGAACTACACGCCAAGCCCCTGTTTATTTTGATTATGTGGAATTGGTGCAATGGCATAACAATCAAAAACAAGCACATGATGCGCAGTCGGTTTAGGTCGGGGAGTTGTCATGATTGAAAAAAATCAGATCATTGAAAACCCACAGGCTAAGGAGCATTTTTACCGTATGAGCGACCTTGCCAATATTCCTGAACGCCCTGCACGTATTCATCAATATAAATCAGGTATTAACAAGGGCAGAACCCGAGTGATTGGCGAACGCAGAGCCAGCAAGGGGTTAATCGGCGTATCTGAAAAAACATTATGGGAATGGGTGCGTAAAGGTGAATTTCCCCAGCCAATCAAGCTGAGTCCGACCATTACCGTATGGCGAGCAACAGATATATCTGAATGGATGAAATCAAAAGAAGTGGAGAATTAACTATGACTATTTATTTTCCTTCAGATTACAACCCAAGTTTACATAAAGAAATAGTACCAATTTATTGCCCTCATAAGTTTTCATGGCTAACGATTATTTGTTACCACCAAACTGATGAAAATAATAATCGTAACCCACTCTTAAATGTGGATGGTGACATGCTTTTTATTAGAGATGTAATCGCAACAGATCAATATATTGACTTGAAGCCATTGATTGAAAGCTATACTGAACACAATGATGTTGTATTTATCTCTTTCAATGCACTTATGTTGAGATATATTTCACTCATAGCGCAAATTAAACCAACAGGAATAAAAATACTTTGTGCGAATAAAGACTTTAACGAACAAACCCCTTATTTAACTATTGATGGACGTGATATGGAGTTTTATTGCCAAGAAATCACGCCTGAATGCTTTGATTTTAATAAAGCCGTTGATTGGTTTAAGGGTAAATATAGTTCAGCAAGCATCATTGAATTCAGTGGATTAGCAATACGCCAATTGGTAGCACTTGGCAAGCAGATTAGTGAGGGTTGCCATGAAAACAATCCTTTTTAAGTTCAATGATCTTGCAAATCAAGTTAAAGCTTTATATCCTAAATATGCCCAACAAAAAGCAGTTGGGTTAGCTTTGGTCGGCTATCAATTCTCAAAGCGCACAGTCCGCTATAAGGACTTTTTTTGTGCGTACAATCTCTATGCTTTTTGCATCTCTATGGTGAAGCTGGGGAGGGACACATTTATGTGTGCAAGTGACTTTGAGAGCTTGTCGACCAACCCTTTTCAGCTTTGCCACCCTCATTTGGTCGTGAATGGTAAAGCTCTTTTAAATCTCAAAGGAGCGCATAATCATGCCTAATCAAACCATTACTACTCAAAATAAAATATTTCAGGTCCTTTCAGAGCTGGATAAACCAGTTAAAGATTATTTCTTTTGCTTGAAGGAAATTCAGGCTTTACATGATGCTGTGATCTATTCCATAGGCTGTGAAAGTAATCACCAGTTTAAAAATGAAATCAAAACAGCACATTCAGTTTTATATGCTTCACTTCAAATTATTAATCCGTGGATTATCCAATTAGATGAGCGAGCAGATGCTATTAGTGATCTTGCAAAAAATGACAATCCAACAGCTTTAATTCACACCATTCTGAATGATTTTCAAAAACTTGATGTCGATGCACAGCATTTGATAAATCTTGCCAAAATCGCTTGTGATCAATCATTACAGATTGATCCAGCAACATTTAAAATTTCGGGGATGGGTTTTAGCACTATTCAACTTATGATCAGTGCAATCCAACGCATGACCATCCAATTACAATCCGATATTTTCGCTGAATGTGATGTTTTAGGTGAGCTATACCCTACGATTTTTAAAGTAGAGGTGTAGTCTTATGAAAAAAGCGCACCCTACGCTAGGGAAACACCGAAACACCAATACCGATAAACCAAAGAAATTTGGCTTAAATCGGGCACTACTTCCTGATCCTATCGAATATTTAAATGCTAGAGGCTACGCCGTAAAAGGTCGTGGCGAATGGCGAGAAATGATTTGTCCTTTCCATGATGACAGTACCCCAAGCCTACGCATAAACAGCCGTAAAGGTTGTTTCAAGTGTATGGCTTGCGAAGCCAAAGGCGGTGATTTGATTGCATTTCACCAACTGCTTACAGGCAAGTCTTTTATCGAGGCGTGTAAAGACTTGGGCGCATGGGAGAATGACAAATGACTGAATTTTTAGATTATCAGGAAGTACAGGAACAAGCTTTTATCCATGCTCAAAAGCTGGCAGAGCGTGAGGTTAAAAACGGTTATCAGTTTGAGTATCTATTCAGCTATACCAATGGTCACGGCATGCCTGTTTATTGGAAAGTGAGAGCCAAAAATCACCATACTGGTGATAAATGGATACGTGTATTCTCAAGTGGTGAACGTGGTTTTAAATTTGGTGATCCTAATTTCACGGAATTGTACCCAATAGGGCAAGGTAAAAAGCCCTTATATGCCTTAGAACAAGTGCTAAATATCCCCGAAAAGCAGCCTATTTATATCGTTGAGGGTGAACAAAAAGCCGACTTTATCAATTCATTGGGCTTAACTGCGACCACATGCGGAGGCAGTGGCAACACGGACAAAACCGACTTAAAACCACTTGCGAAGCATTCAATTATCATATGGGCAGATAATGATAAGGCTGGGACCAAGTTTTTTAATGAAATTGCCCAGCAACTTGATGTATTGGGCTGTGATGTTCGATATATCGTTTTAGATGGGCTGAATTTGCCCGAAAAAGGCGATGTAATGGATTGGGCAGAGTTACGCAAGCAACAAGGGCTAAATACCACGGCAAGCGATATTGCAGCCTTAATCACAGCACATTATCAACCACCATCACCAAGCGATAATTTACCTGATGGTATGCTTGCAGAGCCAATGGAGTGGGAAAACGGCAGTTTTGAGGTACACGATAAAGGCGTGTTCTATATCGAAAAGCTAAAAAATGGTGAATATCGGGAACGCTTTATATCCAGTCCAATTCTAGTAACAGCCAAAACAAGGGATAACACCAGTAATAACTGGGGACGTTTATTGCAGTGGCAAGATGATGCTTTCATTCACCACAATTGGGCTGTGCCGAATGAGCTATTTCAAGGTGATGGCACAGAGTCACGAAAAGCACTATCTAATCAAGGCGTGATTATTACGCCTGACCGCAGAGGCAGAGAGCTTTTTCAAATTTACCTTATGAGCTATCCAGTCGATAAATTTGCTTTATGTGTGGATAGTGTCGGGTGGCATGGTCATCGTTATGTATTGCCGACTGAAACTTATAGCAATCCAGCCACTAAACATGATGAAGTGATCGTTTATCAGCGTACAGATGGACTGGATAACCGCTTTCAATTCAAAGGTGAATTAGAGACGTGGAAAAATGGTGTAAGTCTATTACTTGAAAGCCATTCTAAACTTGTATTTAGTGTGGCATGTGCCTTTGCTGGGCAATTGCTAGAACCATTGAATCAACAAGGTGGTGGCTTTCATATCAATGGCACATCATCAAAAGGCAAAAGTACCGCTATTTACCTTGCATGTAGTGTATGGGGGCATCCTAAAGAGTATTACCGTACTTGGCGATCTACAGGCAATGCATTAGAACAAACAGCCTTTATGCACAATGATGGTTTTTTGGTATTAGATGAAATTGGCGAAGCCAGTGCAAAAGATATTGGGCAAACCGTGTATATGCTTGCCAATGGTCAAGGTAAGGCACGTATGGCAAGAACAGCGATTACCAAAGCTCCACAGCAATGGCGTGTTTTGTTTTTATCCAGCGGCGAAAAGACTTTTAAAGAGATTCTAAACGAGATTGGGCAAACAGCTAAACTTGGGCAAGAAATTCGATTACCTGAAATTAGCTTAGATGCTTGTGAATATGGCGTATTTGATCTTGTGGATTTTGCCCCTGATGCTTCACAGCAAGCCAATATGCTGTATGAAAATTCAATCAATGCTTATGGTGTAGCTGGTAAAGCATGGCTTGAATATTTGACCAATGATAAAGGTCAAATGACTGAAACAGCTTTAAAACTGTATCAACAATATAAAGCAAAACTTACTCCCGATAATGCACAAGGGCACATTGCTCGAGTGGCTTCACGTTTTGCTGTTGTCGCCGTGGCTGGCGAGCTGGCAACACAAGCCAATATTACAGGCTGGAAAAAGGGCAGGGCTTTAGAGGCTGTAATCAGTGTATTCAAGACATGGTTAAATAGCTTTGAAATGGTCGGGGACTTCGAAGATCGGCAGATACTCCAGCAAGTTAGAGCATTTTTTGAGGCGAACGGAAATAGCCGTTTTGATACCTTAATTGAGGGTAATAAGCGGGCAAGCTATGGCAATTCAGATCATGCCGATGATGCAAGCACCGATACCAAGAGCTTTAGAGAAAAAACCATGTATCGAGTGGGCTATAAGGTTGTAAATGCCCAACAGCGTGAAACCTTGCGTTATTTGTTCTTTAAAGAGCAATTTAAACAGGAGCTTTGCACTGGTTTTGATCCTAAAAAAGTAGCAAAAGTGCTTAAAAAACACGGCTGGTTAGACTGTGCCAATGGCAAAACAACCAAACAGGAACGTACTCCTGAAAGTAAGAATCCAGTTTGGCTATATGTGTTCAATACTTCAATGTTTAGCTATGACATTGAGAAAGCCACCAATCCATATACGGATGACGTAAACACAGGCACAACCTTAGATATTTAACTCAATTACAGGCTGTACGAGTGTTTAACGCCGTGCAGTCTTTTTATTGGTGATCTTAAATAATGAATATTGCACAGTTAATTAGCCAAGTTTTACAGCACTATGGCGCAAGTCTTGAGTTAATCAATAATCAAGTTTTACGTTTACATCATTCTGATGATATACCCCAGCAAAGCACAGACCTTGTACGTAAATACAAACCACAGCTAATACACCGTTTACTGCTTCAATCATGTTATGAGCTATTGGAGCATATCCAGCAAGAGGGTGCAGAAATAGAGCTAATAGACAGTCAAACCGTGCGTTTACATCATGCAGAGCGCATCACAGATATGGACATACAGCGAGTAAAGCAGTCTAAAACGGAAATTATCGAAATACTGAGTAATTCGACTGCATCAAATGCAGAAAGCTTGGACCAAGATATACAGCAAGAAGTTATACAGACCTATTTTGATCGACTGGAGCGATACCGTAGCAACTTGCGTAAAATTAATAATCCTGTAGAAAATGCCCTTGTTAAGCCTGAGCATGTACGACAAGACCTGATACAGAAATTTCTAGTGAATCAAGAGCAAGCCCAGCATTTTATTAATGCCTTAATTGAACAGAACATCTTTTATTACGACAGCAATTTTAGATTCTATTTATTCCCTAATTTCACCCATCCAGCAATGACTGCTTTTCAGCACCACAACCACTTTGCCCAAGCTAACTAAAAACAATTTTAGTTGAAAATTTGCGCTGTGAGGTGGCAAGGGCGAGGTTACTCATTCCGAAATTTTGGCACTGTTTTGTAATGTAGTTTACAAGCCCAGTTATGCCAGCCATGAAAGTACATCAAATTTATTCAGAATCGCCAAAATATAAACTATTCAGCCTAAATCACTTCAATGTTTATTTACTTTTACCCTAAACAGGAATTTTTTTATAAATGAGAGAGAGGGCGGTGTCCGCTATATGGCGAAATGTTAAGTTTTTTTAGTCCCCCCATGCCCTGAGCTGTACCCCATGTAACAGTATTCAATGCCGAAATTTGTTACAGATAATTTTATATAAAACAATGTTGTAACCTATGTAACACTTGTAACCACTCATAAATAGTGGTTATGGGTATGGAGATAAATATAATAAGAATTAAGTAATGTAAGATATTGATATATATGATATTAATTAAAATAAAATAGTTTTTATATCCTATTGATATTCATAGTGATTTATAGATAAGTAGTGAAAAATTAATATAAAACAGTCTTGTACCCTATGTAACACCTGTAACATCATCAAAATTGGTGATTTTAAATAGTGGCAAAACATGCCATTTTTTTAGTGATTCTATATTTTTGCACCAATGTAAACCGCAAAAATGATACCCCCTCCCTACGACTTTTGACCAAGAGAAAATTTCATGGGGGGACGGTCTTTTTATATGTGAGGTTAGCGACTTTTGACCCCATATCCCCTTGATCGGTCAATCCAATAGGTGTGCTGGGTAAGTGCATCACAGTCAAAAAATTTGGAAAGGTATTTCCCCTTGCCAAAGGGAATACCATGGCAAAACATGAATGCTTATATAGGGGTGAGCATTGGCAGTAAATATTTTGAAATCTGAACTATAATTCAAAGTAATTATTAAAAGAGATGCATTGATGACATTAATGAATAAAGATTTAAATAAAGAACTTCCTATGAAAAAGAAAAATAAGTACTCAAAGAGAAGTGCTCGACTATGGCTTGAGCAAGCGATTGCATACTATGAGAGTTCTAAATTACTAGTAGATTCAGGGCTAGGGTTGGCGACTTATCCTATTATTACATTGCAAGCTTTTAGTATCGAGTGTTCACTTAAATGCTTACTTCTTTGTTGTAATGGAGAGCCTGAATCAGGGCATCATCTAATTAAACTTTTTAGAAGTCTGCCTAACAAGGTTCAAGCAAAAATTTGCAATGATTTTCACACTACACATCATTATGAATTTGTTAAATGTATTAAATTAATTAGCCGTG
Organism: Acinetobacter tjernbergiae DSM 14971 = CIP 107465; assembly: GCF_000374425.1. Classification (GTDB taxonomy): domain Bacteria; phylum Pseudomonadota; class Gammaproteobacteria; order Pseudomonadales; family Moraxellaceae; genus Acinetobacter; species Acinetobacter tjernbergiae. The sequence goes on from NZ_KB894357.1 coordinate 63,738, forward strand.
ATTTTATGGACTCAAGGTACTTTATAGAAAAGCTGGAGGAAAAAGGTAAAAGTAGGGCTTTTTATTCAGGATATATTGAGCTGATTGGAATCTTTCTAATCGAATTTGCAAAGCAGAATGAATATTTTTTAAGATCATTTAATAAAAACTAATTTAATTAAGCCTATCATTAGACTATACCCAAAAGATAATTTGATAATTATATTTGGTTATCTATCATTTAACCTATTTACTTGGTTAAATGATAGTTTTATCATAATTCATATTAAATGATAGCTATATGATAAAGGCTAATGATATGACAATTAGAATATATGTAAGAGCAAGTACCAAAGATCAAGATGCAGAACGAGCATTGAGTGATCTTGTCTCATTCAGCCAAAGCTATGGCGATCAATACAACACATACATAGAAAACTATTCGGGTACGAAGCTAGAACGCCCAGCATTAAACCAATTACTTACAGAGGCAAATAAGGGCGACGTTCTTTTAGTTGAAAGTGTGGATAGACTTAGCCGACTATCACAGGATGATTTTGCAATTCTAAAAGATAAGATAAAGGCTAAAGGTTTACGTTTGATCGTTGCAGATCTGCCGACCACACATACAACCAATGGCGGAATGACAGGTGAGATATTAAATGTCATCAATGCAATGCTCATTGATCTATTAGCAACAATGGCGAAGTTAGACAATGACAAACGCAAGGAGCGTATTAAACAAGGTTTAGCACGCTCGGGATATGTACCGACTGGAAAGAAAGCCAATACAGCGAAGCATGAACGAATTAAACAATTATTGAGCAAAGGTGATATGACCAAAGAAGAAATTGCAAAGGCTGTAAGTGTAGGAATTGCAACGGTTTATAGAGTTTCAAAAGATGGGAAATAAAATAATGCAAAGAATGAATAAATCCTTTGATTTTCACACTACTTTAATAATTATTTATCTAGCTTTGGTTGCGGTATCCATTGCTTTATATGCCCTAATACAAATTTTTGTTGATGACAAATCAACCGCATCAAACTTATTGGGATGGTCTGCTACATTATTTGCAACCATCGCTTTGCTTTATACATTCAATACTTGGAGAGAGCAAAAAGGAAGCGAGGCATTATCTAAATTAAGTGAAAATCTTTACTCAGATCTAATTGATTTAAACAAAAAAATTAATCAGTTACATCGAGAACTCTCTGAGAGATTCCCAGTTATTGCCGTTAATAAGGAGACAATGCAGAAGTTTCCTATAGTCAATCGAGAGCTTGAAGAGTTTGGAGGAAAGCTCAATATAATAGTTACATATAAAAATGATGAAATCCTTGAACAGCAATTGAGCTTCATAAAAGAATTAATAGAGATGAATCAGGAAGTTTTAAGCAAGTGGGTTGCTGATAATGATGATTTAAATAAATATAATAGTGATTTAAATCAACAGATTGTAAAGTTTTTTGAGGAATTTAATGCTTTTAAAATGAGAGTAGATAAAGTGCTGATGGACTACATTTTTCATAAAAAGTAATAAGGATATGGTTAAGGATATAACTTTATTGGTATAGATATAGTTTATAAATATCAGTTATTTATTGATATTGCCGAGTCCGACCCTCGGGACCAAGATTCAAAGACCCCAAGCTGGTATTAAAGGCTTGGGGTTTTTTAATGGCTCATAAAAAGTAAGAGTGTATTGGGCTTACTCAATGATTTTTTAAACTCAAAAACCTCTTTTGCTATAGCTTCATCTTTGGTCTTACTCCCTTTACTTCACAAATCTACTCTATAATCAAACTACCATTTTTAACGTAGGTAATAGCAGTAGCTTTTCCAACACATTCAGCAATCCTTCAATTTCATCTAAAGTTGCAGTTCTAATGTTTAGCTTGGTGTTGAGACGTTGTAATAGAAAGGTTTAAATAATCCACTAGATATGCTTAATCAGAACAGTGGTGGCACTTATTGTTGAAGTCTTAGTCACTTTCATTTCAGGAAGATTATTTCTGAGTTTGGACGTATTGATTGAGATATATGATGATTTGAAAGTTCAGCAAATTTCCAAAAATTAGATTCTCTACAGAATTTACTTAAGTTTAAATTTAATGAAATTTCACGTTTTGTTGCGAATTGATTGAATCAAGAATTGCCTTTTATGTTAAAGTTTGTTAATACTAGGTGATGGTTTTGATCTTTTTTCTTAATAAAACGTAAACAACCGTATAACGATAATATTCGAGAGGCGGGCATGGCGATTCAATTATTAGAATTACAGCAAGCCGATAAACTAAGTGCTTGTAAGATTTCACTTTCTTTAGGCTTAAACTCTGAGCAGAATTTGCTTAAACAATTTTTACAGTTCAATCATAAATTGATGCAAACGGGTACTGCTTTGCTTGCATTTCACCAAGAACCTTATATTTGGCATTTTTGCCCTGAAAAACTACAAGCCGTTGATGTTTCAAAGATTGCTAAAAGCTTAAATACGCTATTTGTAAATGGCGACTTAATTGATTGTGAACATCCACAATATCAAACCTTGTTGGCTTTTTTAAGCCCTTTCAGTCGAAAAATACACACTGCAATTGCAGTGCATCTACGACATCCTGACCAAACATCACTTGGCTATATTGTTTTATTTGATGAAGTTGCACAAAGTTTTACTGAACTGCAAAAACAATTGCTTCAAGCCCACTGTCGCAATTTTATGCAACAACTTGAGTTGAAGCTTAATCATGATGAATTAAAAGAATTATACGAGCAAGAAGCAGCACTTAATTTTAGCAAGACTAAATTCTTTTCGATTATTTCTCATGATTTACGTGCACCGTTTCATGGTTTATTGGGCTTCTCTGAGATATTGGCAAAAGAGCGTGATACGTTAGATGAGTCTAGTATTCAGAATATTGCAGATTATCTTTACGATACTTCACAATCGACTTATAACTTATTGGAAAGTCTGTTGAATTGGGCGATGGCAGAGGGTGGGCGCTTTGTCTACCATCCAATTAATTTTAAGTTACGACAGATCACTAATATTGTTACTGATATTCTAAAAACATTGGCAATCAAGAAAAATATCCAACTGGTTAATGAGGTGGATGAAAACTTAAAAGTTTATGCTGATATCAATATGATTACTTCGGTAATTCAAAATTTAGTCTCGAATGCACTGAAATTTACCGATGTTGATGGTTTTGGAAAAGTCTATATTCAAGCACAGCATAAAGGGACTTATGTTGAGATTTACATTAAAGATACAGGTTTAGGTATGACACCAGAACAGATTGAAAATCTGTTTCACCCGCGTATTACCATGAGCTTGAAAGGTACGGCAGGGGAAAAAGGTGCGGGTTTAGGTCTGACTTTGTGTAAGCGGTTTGTGGAGATGAATCTTGGTGAGATTAATGTGACCTCACATGAGGGTGAGGGGACTGTTTTTACCGTACTTCTGCCGATTGAGCGTGAGCATGCTGATTTATGTACCGAACAGCATAAAAGTAAAGCGAAATTAGTCTAAAGAAATTTTAAAGATAAGCTTGTAACTGATATAACTAATCTAGATGACATCAGTCGAGCCTTTTTATGAATGCGGAACAGCTACAAAAAACCTTAATTGCAAGTCAATATGCTGAACAAGTCTTAAATTTATATCAAATACAATTAGAACAAGATTATGGTGAAGATCAATTTCTTCAATCTCTTTCTACAGAAAATATTCATCAAAAAGTTCAGGATGTGCTTGCCAACTTAACAGATGAACAGGCTTGGATGAAAGCTTTACGAGCTTTACGTGCCAAGTTGATGTTTCGTTGGATTTGGCAAGATGCCAATCAACTCACCAATGTGGTGACATTAACGCGTGAACTCTCTGACTTCGCCGATGCGAGTATTTGCGCTGCAAAGGCTTTTGCATTACCACCGCTGTTAGCCAAACATGGCGAACCGATGGGTTATTCAGGTCAGTTTCAAGATTTAATCGTGATTGGTATGGGGAAACTGGGGGCGCAGGAACTCAATCTTTCCAGTGATATTGATCTAATTTTTGCCTTTGATGAGCAAGGTGAAACCAATGGTCGTAAATGTATTGATGTACAGCAGTTCTGCATTCTATGGGGGCAGAAGCTGATTTATCTGCTTGACCATATTACTGCGGATGGTTTTGTATTTCGTGTGGATATGCGTCTACGTCCGTGGGGAGATGGTTCAGCCTTAGCGATTAGCCACAGTGGTTTAGAAAAATATTTAAGTCAGCACGGCCGTGAATGGGAACGTTATGCTTGGATCAAAGCACGTGTGATTACAGGTGATCAAGCAGGCGCAGATTTATTGGATATGTCACGTCCTTTCGTATTCCGTCGTTATGTTGATTATTCTGCCTTCGCTGCGATGCGTGAAATGAAAGCGATGATTGAGCGCGAAGTCATGCGCCGTAATATTGAAGATGATATTAAACTCGGTGCAGGTGGTATCCGTGAAATTGAGTTTATTGTTCAAGTTTTTCAGTTGATTTACGGTGGTTCAAAACGTGAATTACAAGATCGTCAATGTTTGGTGAGTCTGCATCACTTAGGAAATGCTGAATTACTTGATCAACAAGCTGTGATTGATCTTGAAGATGCTTACTTATTTTTAAGGCGTGTCGAGCATGCGATACAAGCATTGAATGACCAGCAAACGCAATCTCTCCCAATCGAAGCTGAATTAAGACAACGGATGTTGGATACGCTGGGCTTTAGCGATTGGTCATCATTCTTAGAGCGACTTAATCAAAAGCGTGAAAAAGTTAAAGTTCAATTCAAGCAACTCATTCAAGAAAAAGAATTCTCAGCACCGATTGATGATTTTGTGGAGCTTGAGCAAAAACTGAATACCGTATTGGATGATGGTGCAAAGAATCTAATTCAAAATTTTTGGCATGGGCAAGCCTTACGCAAAATACCAGCCAGTGCTTTAGAGCGTTTAAAGAAATTCTGGCCACATTTGATTGAAGCGATCTTGCAGTCTGATCAACCACAAGTTGCTTTGTTGCGTTTGATGCCTTTGGTTGAATCTGTACTTCGTCGTACCGTATATTTGGTCATGCTCATGGAAAGTCGTGGTGCTTTACAACGATTGGTCAAAATGGCGACGGTCAGTCCGTGGATTTGTGAAGAGTTAGCGCAATACCCCGTTCTATTAGATGAATTTCTTTCTATGGATTTTGGTTTACCGCAGCGTAAAGATCTAGAAGATTCGCTACGTCAACAATTATTACGCATCGAAATTGATCAAGTTGAAGATCAAATGCGAGTTTTGCGTCTATTTAAGAAGAGTAATGTTTTAACCGTTGCTGCAAGCGATGTCTTAGCTGAAAGTCCATTAATGAAAGTATCTGATGCACTGACAGATATTGCTGAGGTCAGTGTTCAAGCGACTCTTAATTTAGCTTATGAAGCGGTTGCTGAGCGACATGGCTATCCTTTGGGGAATAATGGTCAGCGCTGTAGTTTAGACAACAAAGGCTTTGCCGTGATTGGATATGGCAAGCTTGGAGGAATCGAATTAGGTTATGGTTCAGACCTAGATCTGGTTTTTATCCATGCTTTTGAAGAACATAGTGAAACTGATGGTCGTAAGAATATTAGTGGGGCTGAATTTGCAATTCGTGTGGCACAAAAGTTTATGTCTTTGATGACGACACAAACTTTGGATGGGCGTGTTTATGAAATTGACACTCGATTACGTCCATCGGGTGAAGCAGGCATGTTAGTCACTAGCTTAAAAGCCTATGAACAATACCAACAAAAAAGTGCGTGGTTATGGGAACATCAAGCCTTAGTTCGTGCTCGTTCAATTGCAGGTGAGGCAGAATTATGTCAGCATTTTGAAAAAATCCGTTGCCAAATTTTGACCCAAACCCGTGATGAAAATGTTGTACGTGATGAAGTGCTGAAAATGCGTCAAAAAATGAAAGACCATTTGGGATCGTCTTCTGAGCAAAAAAAACATGGCATTTTTCATTTAAAACAGGATGCAGGTGGTATCGTTGACATCGAATTTATGGCACAGTATGCAGTGCTTGCATGGGGTGGGAGAAATCAAGATCTCGCCCATTATTCTGATAACGTAAGAATTCTTGAAGATGCTGCTCGAGCAGGCTGCTTATCCAGTGAAGATGCCACAGCACTCATCCATGCTTATCTCCGTGAACGAGCTGAGAGCCACCGTTTAGCGCTTGCAAATCAATCTATGCAAGTCAATGCTGCGGATTGGCACGATACCCGAGAGATCGTTTGCAAGTTATGGCAAAGGTTAATTGATCCAACTGCAATAGCATTGGAAAGTGAATGATTGTGTAAAAATTTGGAGTATGTGCCATGAATTTGGCTGATCGTGATGGTTTTATTTGGCAAGATGGAAAATTAGTTGATTGGCGTGATGCAAAAATTCACGTCTTAACACACACATTACATTACAGTATGGGTGTTTTTGAAGGCGTCCGTGCTTATGAAACCCCAAATGGTACAGCAATCTTCCGTTTGCAAGACCACACTAAACGCTTATTAAATTCAGCAAAAATTTATCAAATGAATGTACCATTTGATCAAGCGACTTTAGAGCAGGCACAAATTGATGTCGTGCGTGAAAATAAATTGGTTTCAGCTTATTTACGTCCTCTCATTTGGATTGGCTCTGAGAAACTAGGAATTGCTGCAACAGATAATACCATCCATGCTGCTGTAGCGGCTTGGTCGTGGGGTGCATATCTTGGTGAAGAAGCGATGGCACATGGTATTCGTGTTAAAACTTCATCATTTACTCACCATCATCCAAACGTGACGATGTGTAAAGCAAAAGCATGTGGTAACTATACCGTATCGATTTTGGCACACCAAGAAGTTGCGCGTTCAGGTTATGACGAAGCAATGTTGCTTGACCCTCAAGGCTTTGTTTGTCAAGGTGCAGGCGAAAACGTATTCTTAATCAAAGATGGCGTTTTGCATACACCTGATTTAGCAGGCGGTGCATTAGAAGGGATTACTCGTCAAACCGTAATTACCATTGCCAAAGATCTTGGTTATGAAGTGATTGAGCGTCGTATCACGCGTGATGAATTCTACATTGCAGATGAAGCATTCTTTACCGGTACGGCTGCGGAAGTGACGCCAATTCGTGAATATGATGACCGTGAAATCGGTTGTGGTTCACGTGGCCCGATTACCACTGTTATTCAAAAAACCTTCTTTGATGCAGTACAAGGTCGTAACGATAAATATGCACATTGGTTGACTTACGTAAAATAAGATCAAACCAGATCAATTAAGCGAAGCTCAGGCTTCGCTTTTTTTATTGCTGAACTGTCAATAGATTGCAACTAAATCATCATCAATCTTTCATTTAACTTGATTACGGTGAACTTTAAGTGCAATTAAAACAATAGAGAAGCAATGAAAATTACTGTCGTAGGTGCAGGTTATGTCGGCTTATCCAATGCTTTATTATTTTCAAAACAACATGATGTGATGGTCTTCGATATTGATAAAACACGCGTAAAGAACATAAATCAGCGCGTATCACCGATTAGCGATACCTGTATTCAAAGCTATTTATCTGAATCTAATCTTGAAGCAACTTGTGATCAAGAGCTAGCTTATCAACATGCCAAATTGGTCATTATCGCAACCCCCACCAACTATAACCCTGAAACAAATTACTTCGATACATCGAGTATTGAAACTGTTATTCATGATATTCAAAAAATAAATCCTAAAGCGTTGATACTGATCAAATCTACAGTTCCAGTCGGCTATACCAAGGAACTTTCTAAAAAACTTGCCTTAAAGAATCTTATTTTTTCTCCTGAATTTCTAAGAGAGGGGCAAGCTTTACAAGATAATTTATACCCGTCACGAATTATTGTGGGGGAAAAGTCAAAGCGAGCTGAGAAAATTGCCAAGCTTTATTTGAAAGCAACCATAAAAAAAGATGCGGTACTGTTATGTGTTGACTCAACGGAAGCAGAAGCAATTAAGCTGTTTTCAAATACTTATTTGGCGATGCGCGTTGCTTTTTTTAATGAGTTGGATACCTATTGTCTAAAAAATAAATTAAGTGCTTTAGACATCGTTACAGGCGTTGCTTTAGACCAGCGTATTGGTGATCACTATAACAATCCATCCTTTGGTTATGGCGGTTATTGTTTGCCGAAAGATACCAAGCAGCTTTTAGCTAACTATCATGACACACCACAAGAGTTGATCTCGGCAATTATTCGTTCTAACCAGACTCGCAAACATGCCATTATTGAAGATATTCTGAGTCGTAAAGTATCGATGGTGGGCGTATATCGCCTCACGATGAAGGCAGATTCTGATAATTTTAGAGAGTCAGCCGTGCATGATGTTTTACAAGGATTAGCTGATCAGGGTATTCAAATTATTATTTATGAACCAACTTTAGACGTAAAAGAGTACTTGGGTCACCCAGTTGAGTCTAGTTTGCAAAAATTCAAATCTAAATCAGATTTAATTATCGTCAATCGTATGGTGCCGATGTTCAGTGATGTCATGGAAAAAATATATACACGAGATTTATTTGGGATAAATTAGAGCTGTAATTGTTAAACAAAACTATAAACAATCATCCTTGTTTGGTGAATTAATAATAATTTTTTTGATAACGCCTATGCTAAGATACCCCGATATTCAGTGCATATTGTTTTAAAACACTTGGTACGAAAATCGCAACGCGAAAAATAATATCTAAGGCATTAAGGTTATCAGATGGCAGACATTCAACAAGATTCAGCAACTCATGAAGACAATATTATTTTGTGCATGAAATGGGGAACGAAGTACGGTCCAGAATATGTTAATCGTCTGTATAACATGGTCAAACGTCATCTGACCTTACCTTTCAAAATGGTTTGTTTGACGGATCGTAGCGAGGGCATTGATCCAAATGTCCAGTGCTTTCCGATACCACCTTTAGATTTGCCTGCAGGTAGTCCAGAACGTGGTTGGAACAAACTTTCCACTTTTGAACCAGATTTATATGGTTTAAAAGGTAATGCTTTATTCTTAGACCTTGATGTTGTGATTGTGGATAACATTGACTGCTTTTTTCAAGAGAAAGGCGAGTTTTTAATTATTCATGATTGGAAGCGACCTTGGCGTATCACGGGCAACAGTTCTGTTTATCGGTTTAAATTAGGTAGTTTTCCTGAAATTCTGCCGTATTTCCGTGAGCATTTTGATGAGATTCGTCAAAAATTCCGTAATGAGCAAGCCTATTTGTCATGGTTTGTCGATTCACATGGTACTTTAAGTTATTGGAATGAAGATTGGTGTAAAAGCTATAAATACCATTGTTTACAGAAAATTCCATTGGCATATTTTAAGCCACCTGTAAAACCGAAAGGTGCAAAAATTATTATTTTCCATGGGGAAATTAATCCACCTGATGCTGTAAATGGTGGCGGTGGTAAATGGTATCGTTATGTATTGCCTTCAGATTGGATTAAAGAGGCTTGGCAGTAATTTTATGTCGTCTGTATTAAATCAACAACCTCGACCATTCCGCTTAAGCGTCGTGATGATGGTAAAAAATGAGGCAAAAAATTTAGCAATATCATTACCTGCGTTAAAAGGCTGGATTGATGAGCTTATTGTTCTTGACTCTGGTAGTACTGATCAGGGGCAGCAATTGGTTGAGTCTGCTGGTGGTCAATGGTTTGTAAATACAAATTGGCAAGGTTTTGGCAAGCAAAGACAATTGGCACAGAGCTATGCAACAGGTGACTGGATTTTAGCACTAGATGCAGATGAAGAAATCACTCCTCAGTTGAAGCAAAGCATTCTTGAGGTGATTGCACATCCACCTGCCAATACAGTTTATGGTATTAAACGAATCGATTGTATCTTTGGTCATGAAATTGATAATTCATATTGGGCATTAAAAGCACATTGGCGTTTATACCCAAAGACGTTCCAATATAATGATAACTTAGTACATGAGTCAGTTGAACTGAATGGTGCAGTAACACAAACCTTGAAAGGAACAATGTTACACCATACGGCAGATACACCTCAGTTTTGGCTAGATAAACGTTTACAGTATGCAAAAGCATGGGCTGTTGATCGACATCAACGTGGCAAAAATGTTTCAATATTTTCTGTTATATTACATGCAAAGTGGGCGTTTATTAAACAATACCTGATTGATGGTCGGTTTTTAAAAGGTCGATATGGTTTTATTTATTCATTGTTGTTTACGCAATACACATTTAATAAATATGCCATTTTATACGATTTAGAAAACAACCAAGCGGAACAGGCATTTCAAGAATCAATTAATTTATATAAAAATTTAGTACCTATTGATAAATATAACAAGAAATCAACATTATCTTTGGTTATGATTTGTAAAAATGAATCTAAACATTTGTCTGCATGTTTAGAGACAGTTAAAGATATTGTTGATGAAATTATAATTTTAGACTCTGGAAGTACAGATCAAACACAACAAATTGCTGAAGAATATGGTGCAAAATGGTATGTCAACTTGGATTGGCAGGGTTTCGGTAAGCAAAGACAATTAGCTCAGACTTATGCGACTGGAGATTATGTTCTTGTCTTAGATGCGGATGAGCGTTTAGATCAGAACTTGCGTAGAAGTATTGTAGAAATATTGGAACAACCTGTTCAAACAGATAAAGTGTTTAGTTTTGCAAGAATAAACTATTTTTCTGGGATTCCTACACATTTAAGAGGGTGGTATCGGGACTGGGAGAATCGAATGTATGCTCGCAAAACTTTTAGTTATTCGGATTTAGAAGTGCATGAGTCTGTTAATACATTTTCCGCCAAAATTATCAAATTAAAAGGTTTGCAATTACACTTTACAAGCGAAAGTTTATATCATTATCTTGTGAAGAGGATTCGTTATAGTGAAGACTGGGCTATTGAAAAATATAAATGTGGAAAGAAAATCAGTTTGTTGGGAATCTTGTTCCGCATCTGGTTCTCTTTTATACGTGAATATTTAATACGTGGTGCATTTCTTTATAGTGCCTATGGGTATATTTCTTCAATTGTTTTAATGTGGTATACCTTTAATAAATACTTAATTTTATGGTATAGCTGTAAGATAACGGATACAAATGATTCGGTTTAACCAAAAATTTTTCCTTTAAATTTTGCCCAGAATGTGGTCTTTGGTGGATTGGCAATACTGTCTTCTCCACCAATATGTTGACAAATATTTTCTTTTAAAAATAAATTATGCATATTTTTTTTGCGCAAATAACGTGACACATGTCGTTCCTTTTTAAATTGTGAGAATCCTCCTATATCTTTCCATAATTGTAAGGAGGTAATATGTGGATTAAAGGTATAACCATACCATTGTTCATGTAAATTCGTTAAGATTGCTGTTGCAATAGGTTGTGTTTCTTGAAACTGAATTTTCTCTTTTTCTTCGAGAGAGTGAGGAAAGTCATTTAATTTTCTTAAACAGAGAGCAGTGGCTTTTTCATCATTTTCTAAAAGCTGAATGTACTGATCAATATATAAAGGTTGATCAAAAAACCAATCATCCTCACAATGAAATATATATTGGGTTTTCACTTGAGAATACATTATATCTACAGCTTTATGATGACCTACTTGTTCATTGAGATTAATAAGTGTTCCTTGTGGGCAAAGCTCTCTGAAAACTTGATTTGTTTCTTCATCTCTAAAATCATTAATTGCAATAATATCTGCGAATTCGACTTTATCTAGTAAGCTCTGTAATGTTTGGCGTAACAATTCTGGGCGCCGACCAATAGTTAAGCAAAGTGTTAAGTTACATGCTTTCACAATGTGATCCTTTGGTGGAGAATGACGTAAATATTACCAATTATATTCGAAAAAATAACCAGTCTACAGATTCATTTAGTGTTTTCTTAACAATATCATGCATTGCTGACCATTTAGCATACTGGAAACGATGGCATGCAGTAGGAAATAATATAAAGATAAGTTTATAGAATATAACTTTAATTTTAGATTTTAATAATAACCGTTTAATGAGTTTTTGAAATTGGGTCTCATCAAAATGTTTATAAGCAAAAAGTAGCTGAGATTTATACCAGCGGAAAAAAAAGTCATAATTTTGATAAGGTTCACTAGCTCCTCCCTTATGATAAATTTTAAGTTCATTTAATTTGATTAAAGGGTATCCTCGTTTTTTGATGCGTAAACACAGATCTTCATCTTCGCAATACATAAAAAAATCGGGATCAAATCCAGCAACTTCTTGATAAACTGCTTTTGAAATCAATAGTAAAGCACCACTAAACCAGTTTGTTTGGTTGTTCCAACCAAAAGTTTCATGAAATTCAAAAGTGTAAAATTCTGATTTATCTTCATTTAAATCATTAATTAATTGTGTAGTTATAATTCCATAGGTATGGATTTGAGCTTGTGCTAATAACTTTTCCAAATAATCCGTTTGCATCATACGCAAATCAGGATTTGCAATTAAAATGTGTTGCCCTTGAGCGTGTTCAGAAGCAAGATTCATTGCTCGACCAAAGCCAATATTTTGTTCGGACTGAATAATCACTATGTTTAATTTTTGTGATAAATTGAGGTCGTCTAATATGTCCTTTAAAATGTTGTTTTGCACATTATTGGTAATAATAATTTCATAATTATCAATAGTTAAGGTCTGAATTGATAGGTCTTGTAAAAAATTTGCAATAAATTGTTCAGTATTATAATTTACCATTAAAATAGATATTTTCATAAAATAGAAGCACAGCTAACAATAGAAATATAGTATTATTAAGCCTAACATTTTTTTGTGAATGAGTCAGTACAGAGTCTATAAATGGCAGTAAATTTGTATCAACTTCAATATGATGATGAAACGTCAGCCTTGCCAGAGTCTGGTTTTTTAACATATGACTGTAGAGCTACTCCTGAGTTCTTGAAGCGAGAAGTTGCTCATTTGATACGTTTTTATGATGATGTCGTGGTTGATGCAGATGTTAATGATTATTTTGCATTGTTATCCCCAAAATTTAATTATAAAACGGGATTGACAGCATCAGATATTACAGCATTTATTCGTGAGAATGATCAGCAGGATATTTATTTATTCAATCCATATCCTATGCATGTATACAATTTTATGAATGTATGGGAACAAGCTGAAGTTAATCATCCAGAAATTATTTCAATAGTTAACTATTTATTTTGTCAGGCTAGAATTGGTTTTAGGGCGAGTGACTTACATAGAAATAGTTTGAATCAAGTTGTCTATTGTAATTATTGGGTTGCAAAAAAAAGTTTTTTAGATGAATTTATAAAATTTTTAAAAAAATTAGACCATACTATTGAATTAATGCCTAGTTGCCAAAAAAATATTTATTTCAATAGAACAGAATACAAAGTAGATGCTTGTTTCTATCCATTTGTTTTTGAACGTATGATTACTACTTTTTTATTCATTAATCATCAATATAAATCCCTGTCATATATTTATGATAGGAACTTTAATGGATATAATACTTTGAATCGTATTGAAAGAAAATTCTACTATGGGGAATCTAGAAAAATATTTGACCTTTGGGAAAGTAATAATGAAAGAGGTGTTGAGGAAATAGAGAGGATTGTAAATATTCTTTCTAATGTTTTTCAGCCAAAGATATATGTTCCATATGTTGGGAAATTATTACGTTCATTGGTTAAAACTTTAAATGTATATCGAATTGATAATATTGTTAAGGAAAATATAAAGTCATAATTTTTAGGTATTAAGAAAATTTTGAATTATGGTTTTAGGTTGAAGGTAATTGTTTAATATTAGGGTTTTTTGATGAATATATTAATTACAGGTGGGGCTGGTTTTATTGGATCAGCAGTAATTCGTCATGTTATTGAAAATACAGAGCATTATATATTAAATGTAGATAAGCTTACCTATGCAGGTAATCTTGAGTCTTTAATATCAATCTCAAATAATGAACGTTATCAGTTTTCTCAAACTGATATTTGTGACCGTGCTTCTTTAGATCAACTTTTTGCAGAATTTCAGCCTGATGTAGTGATGCATCTTGCTGCGGAATCACATGTAGATCGTTCGATCACAGGTTCGGCAGCCTTTATTGAAACAAATATTTTAGGAACATATCATCTTTTAGAAGCGACCCGACATTATTGGAATTCACTCGATGATATAAAGAAAGTAGCATTCCGTTTTCATCATATTTCGACTGATGAGGTCTATGGTGACTTAGAAGGAACAACTGATTTATTTACAGAGCAAACATCTTATTCACCAAGCTCACCATATTCTGCTTCAAAAGCAAGTTCAGACCATTTGGTTCGCGCATGGTATCGTACTTATGGATTACCAGTAATAATAACGAATTGCTCGAATAATTATGGTCCATACCATTTTCCTGAAAAATTAATTCCATTGGTCATTTTAAATGCATTAGCAGGAAAGGCTTTGCCTGTATATGGAAATGGTGCACAAATTCGTGACTGGCTATATGTTGAAGATCATGCACGTGCACTATATCAGGTAGTAACTAAGGCAGCAGTTGGAGAGACCTATAATATTGGTGGGCACAACGAACAAAAAAATATTGATGTGGTACATGCCATTTGTCAATTGCTTGAAGAACTGGTACCAAATAAGCCCGAAGGTGTTACCTATTATCAAGATTTGATTACTTATGTAACAGATCGTCCAGGGCATGACTTACGTTATGCGATTGATGCAAATAAAATTAAAAAAGATTTGGGTTGGGTACCACAAGAAACATTTGTGACAGGCTTACGTAAAACGGTTGAATGGTATTTAGCAAATCAAGAATGGGTAAAACATGTGCAAAGTGGCGAATACCAAAACTGGGTGAAGCAACAATACCAACCTGAACAAGCTTAAAAAAATAGCGGATAAATTTGATGAAAATTTTATTGTTGGGTAAAAATGGTCAAGTCGGTTGGGAGCTGCAACGAGCATTACAACCACTTGGTGAAGTTATTGCATTAGACCGTTATGTAAATGAAGTTGGACTATGTTGTGATATTGCTAATTTTGCCACAATGGAGCAAACACTATCTTCTATTAAGCCAGATATTGTTATTAATGCGACAGCCTATACTGCGGTAGATAAAGCGGAAAGCGAGCCTGAGCAAGCAGATTTGGTCAATCATCTTGCAGTTCAATCTTTGGCTGAACAATGCAAACAGCGACAAGCTTTACTCATCCATTATTCAACAGACTATGTGTTTAATGGTGAAGGTCATATACCTTGGCGAGAAGATGATGCAACTGCACCACAAAATGTTTATGGTCAAAGCAAACGTAAGGGAGAAATTGCACTAGAACATAGCAATGTCAACTTTATTAACTTTAGAACCAGTTGGGTTTACGCAGCACAAGGTAATAATTTCATTAAAACCATGTTGAAGTTAGCAAAAAGTAAAGATGAATTGAGTATTATTGCCGACCAAATTGGTGCACCAACAAGTGCAGCATTGATTGCTGATATAACGGCACAAGCTATTCGCTATTATCGTTTGCAGAGTACGGAACAGCAAAAAATATTGCATGGTCATTATCATTTAGCAGCGGCAGGTGAGACTTCTTGGTTCGATTATGCTAATTATATTTTTGAACAAGCGAAAGCATGTGGATTGGAATTACAGCTTCAGCACGTTCATGCAATTGCAACGGCTGCATACCCAACACCAGCAAAACGTCCATTAAATTCACGCTTAAATACCCTAAAATTACAGCAAAATTTTCAGCTACATTTGCCAATGTGGCAACAAGGTGTAGCACAAGTAATTAAAGAGATCATTCAATGACACAAACAGTAAAACGTAAGGGAATTATCCTTGCAGGTGGTTCTGGTACACGACTTTATCCGATAACGATGGGCACATCTAAACAACTGTTGCCAATCTATGATAAGCCCATGATTTATTATCCATTGTCAGTGCTCATGCTAGCAGGGATTAATGAGATCCTTATTATTTCGACACCTGAAGATTTGCCGAACTTTGAAAAATTACTAGGTACAGGCAAAGAATTAGGTTTAAAGCTATCTTATAAAGCTCAACCATCTCCTGATGGACTGGCGCAAGCTTTCATTCTGGGTGAAGATTTTATTGGTACTGATAATGTCTGTCTCATTTTAGGGGATAACATCTTTTATGGGCAGAGTTTTGGGCAACAGCTTAAACGAGCTTCAGCGCAAGAATCAGGTGCCACAGTGTTCGGTTACTATGTAAATGATCCTGAGCGTTTTGGTGTTGTTGATTTTGATCGTGATGGATGTGCTCTGAGTATTGAGGAAAAGCCTAAAAATCCAAAATCTAATTATGCTGTTACAGGTTTATACTTTTACGATAATAGTGTCGTTGATATAGCAAAGGCAGTTAAACCTTCAGAGCGTGGTGAATTAGAAATTACGGATGTAAATAATATTTATCTAAAACAGCAGCAATTAAATGTTGAAGTGCTTGGGCGTGGTTTTGCTTGGTTAGATACAGGAACGCATGATTCTTTACTTGAAGCTAGTCAATTTGTGCAGACTATTGAACATCGTCAAGGATTAAAAGTTGCATGTTTAGAGGAAATCTCATTTCATAATGGTTGGATTAATAAGGACCAATTATTAGAACGTGCTGAATTTTTTAAGAAAACAGGTTATGGGCAATACCTGTTAAAATTACATCAAGAACAGTGATTTTTTATTTTAGGTTTAAAAGATGAATATTGTTGAAACAAAGATTCAAGGTTTATTAATTATAGAGCCAGCGATATTTGAAGACGATCGTGGCTGGTTTATGGAAAGTTTTAATCAGCAAAAATTTGAAGCTGCATTATTAGATCGAAACCAGCCAGTACCAAATTTTGTTCAAGATAATCATTCTTTTTCTAATAAAGGTGTATTGAGGGGATTACATTATCAAATTGCTCCTCATGCACAAGGGAAATTAGTTCGAGTAGTTCAAGGTCGGGCTTGGGATGTAGCTGTTGATATTCGGAAAGATTCTAGTACATTTGGGCAATGGGTTGGAGTTGAGTTGACAGAGCAGAATCATAAACAATTTTGGATTCCTGCTGGTTTCGCTCATGGTTTTATTGCATTAGAAGATAATACGCAATTTCTGTACAAAACAACTGATTACTATTCTAAAGAATGTGAACGTAGCATTATTTGGAATGATGAAACCTTGGCTATTGATTGGAAGCTTGAAGAGGGTATTGAGTTGAGATTGAGTGATAAAGATCAGCTAGCAGAGTTATTTGATATATTTAAGAAGAAATAATGATGCATATCTTCATTTATTGCTACCCTTATAATGAAAACTCTGGTGGTGTGATTGCCTTACATAGATTATGTCATTTAATTAATGAGGCAACATGCCATAAAGCATATCTTGTACCACATCGTAAATTCGGTCTTAGGCATGATATAAAGAATATTTTTAAAAAAAAGGAATTTAATTTACATGGTGAATGGAATACACCTATTTGGCGTAAATTTTTTTTTCCAAATAAGTCGAGTTGTATAGTTATTTACCCTGAAATTGTGAGTGGTAATCCATTAAGAATTAACCGAGTTGTACGGTGGTTTTTACATAATCCTGGATATTTTACTGGTGAAATTAATTATGGTGAAAATGAACTATATTATAGATACTCATCAGGATTCTTTTATAAGGTAGAGCATAATTCCACGCTATCTAACTTAATTTTAAATGTTAAATATACCCCATTTGATATATATTTTGAGAATATAATAAATACAAAGGATATAGAGTCATGTCATATGGTAAGAAAGGGAGGGGGGAAAAAGATTGTACACTCCAATGATAGTATTTGCCTAGATAATAAAAATCATAAAGAGATTGCAGATATTTTTAGGCGCGCAAAAAGATTTATTTCATATGATCCTTATACCGCATATTCTCATTTTGCAGTTCTTTGTGGATGTGAGTCTATAATTGTACCAGATGAAGGTGTTTCAGTGAATAACTGGTATTCGGATACCTCTGATAGATTTGGTTTATCTTATGGGTTTGATCAAGACCAGCTTAACTGGGCTTCTAATACTCGACAAGACCTAGTGGATAAATTAAAAGCATCTGATTCTATGTGTGTTGAGTCGGTGAAAGAATGTTTAAATGAAATGTTAAGTCATTTTAAATAAATTGCGATTATATTTATTAGGTATAGTTTTAGTATGAATGATTTTATATATGTAACACAACCATATCTTCCTGATTTAAAAGATTTTATTCCTTATCTTGAAAAGATATGGGAAAATAAAATATTAACTAATGGTGGTCCATTGCACTTAGAGTTGGAAAAACAGCTTGAAAATTATTTGAATGTTCCATATGTTACATTATTTAATAATGGAACGAATGCATTAATTACGGCAATTCAAGCCTTAAATTTGAGTGAAGGGCAAGTTATTACTACGCCTTATAGTTTTGTAGCAACAGCTCATGCAATATTGTGGAATAATTTAGAACCAGTATTTGTTGATATTGAACCTTATTCACCAAACATTAATGTTTCTGAGATAGAAGCCAAGATTACAGATAAGACTGTCGCGATCTTGGCAGTGCATTGCTATGGTATACCTTGCAATGTAAAAGAGATAGAGGTTTTGGCTGAGAAATATAATCTTAAAGTAATTTATGATTCAGCGCATGCATTTGGTGTTAATATCAATAATAAAAGTATACTTGAATTTGGTGATCTAAGTGTAGTTAGTTTTCATGCTACAAAAGTTTTCAATACTTTTGAAGGTGGTGCAGTAATCTGCCATACTAAAGCAATGAAAGAAAGGTTGGTTCAACTTAAAAATTTTGGTATTGTTGACGAAGATACGATTTATGAAATTGGTTTGAATGGGAAGCTAAGTGAAATACATTCGGCAATGGGGTTGCTTCAATTAAAGTCTTTTCCTGTTATATTATCTCAAAGAGAGAAAATTGACTCGTTTTATAGGAATGCTATAAATAATATTAAAGGAGTTCAATGTATTAATAGAGGATTTGTTTCTCAAGATAATTATTCATATTTTCCAATAATAGTAACTTCTGAATATTCTTTAAGTAGAGATCAATTGTTTGAGAAATTAAAATCAAAAGGAGTTATTGCTCGTAAATATTTTTATCCTTTAATTAGTGATTTTGAAATTTATAGTAAATATAATTCATTTACTCCAAATGCTAGCGATTTAGCAAAATCAGTTTTGTGTATTCCATTATACCCAAATTTAGAAATGAATATTTGCCAAAAAATCATTGATATAATCATAGAGGGATAAAATGAATAAATTAATAATCATCGGAGCTGGAGGCATGGGAAGAGAAGTTGCTTGGCTTGCAAGAAGATGTAATAGAAAAATTGTTGGTTTTTTAGATGATACTATTGAAAAGCAGAACTTGGTTTTCAATGAAGTGCCTGTATTGGGTTTGGTTGAATCATATGAAAAATACTTGGATTGTGATTTTATCTTAGGTATAGGGAATCCAAGAGCTAGAGAAAAAATAATTAATAATGTGTTAAAAAAGGTAAAGAATTTTGCAACTTTAGTTGATCCTACTGCATTAATTGGTGAAAATGTGAATTTAGGGGAAGGTGTTATAATTGGCGCTGGTTCAATTCTAACATTGGATATTAAAGTTGGTAATCATGTAATTATTAATATCAATACTACTATTAGCCATGATGTTATAATAAAAGATTACGTCACGATTGCACCAAATGTTGCACTTTCAGGAAATATTGAAGTTGGAAAATTAGTAGAAATTGGTACTAATGCTGCTGTTAGAGAAAAGCTCCATATCAATAATGGTGCGATGATTGGTATGGGGGCTGTAGTTACGAAAGATATATCTAATAATAAAATAGTAATTGGCAATCCTGCAAAAAATTTTAAAGAATACTAGAGTATGATATTAGTAGGCTAAATTCAAAATATAATCTGTTATTCTTTCATTAGTTATAGGTGCCTTTGTTGCACAAAGCCTCTTCAAGGCATAGTTTATGCTAGTCTACCTTTAGGTGAAATTTACATCGGCATTTGTTCAACCATTAGAGAAAATGTTGAACGAGATATGCCTGTATAATGCCTAAACTGAGAATCAGAAAGATTTTTTGAGTCTAGATATTTCATACACAGATTATGCACGAATACTAGGAAATCTGCGGTACAAATATAAATCAAAAAGATGATCATTTTTTGATTTATGAAAGAGATCTATTCTACTTTATAAGGTTTTTGATTTTATATAGTATACGATAAAGCCACCATTTAATATTAAACCTTAATAAAGTAAATATTGTTATGTTGTTTTTAAATTCTTCTATATATATATTAGCTTGAGCTTTATTTTTTTTCTATAACTCTCTTTAATAATTTTTTTATAGCTAATATTTAATTTATTTGTGTAGAATTTCTTAATATTTGTTATTGGTGTTTTATCTTTGTTGTTTTTTAGGCTATTAATAATATTTTTTCTAAAAATAATTAACTGTTCTTCAAGATCAAATTTTTTGTGGTTCAAGTTTTCTTGAACTTGAGCAATAACACTCTTATCGTGATAACGGAAATAATTAAGTGGTTCTGAATTAAAATAAATATCTCCATTAGTTACAATTTTTGTCCATATATCCCAATCTCCAATATATTTCAAACTAGTAACTGCTCCTCCAACTTTTATGTATGTATCCTTTTTAAATAACACAGCACTGGCATTGGGAATAGTATTTTCATGGCATAAAAACCTTTCAATATAGTGTAAGCCATCTTGGGTGAAATCTTGATTAAAATATTCAAGATCAAGTGGGTCTGTTTGGCTTTTCCATGTGCCTGTAATTTCTCCAGTTGCATTCATTCTATAGGATTGACTGTAAGCTAAGACCAGTTGAGGATTTTTTTCAAACTGTGGAACTAATGTAGCTAAAAACTCATGATCTGCAATATCATCGGATTCCGCAATCCAGATTAACTCGCCTTTTGCGAGTTCTAAGCCCTTATTCCATTGGAAAAATGTAGAACCTGAATTTTTTTTATTAATAATACAATGGCTGACTTTGGGGTGATTTTCATATTTTTTAATAATTTTGTGACTATCATCAGGGGATTTATCATCTAAGATAATCATTTCAAAATTCTGAAAGCTTTGATTTAAAATACTTTCTATGCGTTCTTGTAAATAAAGGGCGTGATTATAACTTGGTATTATTATACTAACAAACATAAAGAAATATCCAAAAATTTAACTTGAGGTAAGAAATTTTGTTCTAGTCAAGTATAAAATAAATCCTAATTAATTAAGAAGAATAACTTTTTAAATATAAGTCATCTGTATTATTTTTAAACCGCTTATACCCCCACATATATTCAGTTGGGAAACGGTTGATCATGTTCTCAACGGCTTTGTTGAGTGCTGTTGTTGCGATTTCGATATCACGATCATAGAGTTGAGGATCATTGAGATCATCACAATACACATCAAAACCTTCACCATCTTCACGGCGGAAACAACTTAAACCGACAAGACGACATTGCGTTTTTTGTGCCATTTTACTGGCAAGGGTACTGGTTAAACACGGAATTCCAAAAAAAGGAACAATCACTCCGCCCGAAGGCTGAGGAACATGATCAGGTAAAATAACGCTAAATCCACCTTGTTTTAGGTTCTTAAATAAAGCTTTGACACCATTAGCATCGGTTGGCACTAAGGTTGCATTCAGTCTTTGGCGAGCATGTAACGCAAAAGCATTAAATCCACTGTCTTTCATCGGTTTATACATAATGGTTGGTGTACCATATTGATTGACCCATGCATTCATCATTTCCCATGTACCAAGGTGAGGAGTAATGATCAGCGCACCTTTGGGATTGTTCAATGCATCCGTTAAGACTTTTAAGTGATGTACGGTGTGAATCTGTTCAATGCTCCATTCAGGCGGCATTGCCCAGCATTTTCCAGATTCAACATAGCTCAAGCATTGCTTAGTCACACTTTCTCGAGCAAGTCGTTCTTTTTGTTCTTGACTCAGTTCAGGGTAAGCCAAACCAATATTGACTCTGGTTTTCCAAAGCATACTTTTATTAGGGTTTTGATTAATAAAATATGCTGCCACTTTTGCAATACTGCGCAAAAATGCTAAAGGTAAAATACGAAGTAAGCTAACGTAAAATGACATTTAGATTAATCTTTTTGATCGGCATTGCCTTTGAGCACCATATAAATCAGTGCTACAAAAATGAGTAACGCACCAGCGAGACTACTTATGCAGAAATATAAAATGCGTTGGTTGGTGGTAATATTAAAGAGCTCATTTGCCAAGATATAACGCATGAAAAACCATTGAGCAAGTGAAAACACAATAATTACAATCGTGTGTCGACGTACATTAGGACGCATTGCCATAAGACTGACCTCTCAATAAAAAAAGCAGCCTATTATGCCATTACACAACATGATCGCAAAGTAAAACCATGTAATATAAAAAACCCTGCATTGAGCAGGGTCTTATTCAGCAATAAGTTGAAAAAATTACTTTTCTTCAGCTTTTGCTTTCTCGCGTAAACGAATGCCTAAGTCACGTAATTGATTTGCTTCAACTGGTGCAGGTGCTTGTGTCAATGGACATTCAGCAGTCTTGGTTTTCGGGAATGCAATCACATCACGAATTGAAGATGCACCTGTCATTAACATGACAAGACGATCTAAACCGAATGCTAAACCACCGTGTGGAGGCGCACCATAACGTAATGCATTGAGTAGGAAACTGAATTTTTCTTCAGCTTCTTCTTCACCAATACCAAGTGCTTCAAAAATGGCTTTTTGCATTTCTAAATTATAGATACGTAATGAACCACCACCAACTTCTGTACCATTCAATACCATATCGTAAGCAACAGATAACGCAGCACCAGGGTTATTCTTCACTTCTTCAACAGTTGATTTTGGTAGTGTAAATGGGTGATGAACAGACGTCCATTTGCCATCATCTGTTTCTTCAAACATTGGGAAGTCAACAACCCACAGTGGCGCCCACTCACATGTTGAAAGATTCAAGTCATGACCAATCTTGACACGAAGTGCACCCATTGCATCATTTACGATCTTGGCTTTATCTGCACCAAAGAACACGATGTCGCCATTTTCAGCACCAACACGTTTGAGTAGATCAAGTACGATTGGTTCGATGAATTTAACGATTGGTGATTGAAGACCTTCGATGCCTTTTTCAAGTTCATTGACTTTGATATACGCCAAGCCTTTTGCACCGTAGATGCCTACGAATTTGGTATATTCATCAATTGCACTACGTGGTAATGCGCCTGCGCCTGGTACACGTAAAGCAACGATACGACCTTTAGGATCTTTAGCAGGACCAGCGAATACTTTGAATTCAACCTCTTGCATCAAATCTGCAACGTCGATCAGTTTCAATGGAATACGCATATCTGGCTTATCAGATGCATAATCACGCATTGCATCTGCATAGGTCATACGTTCGAATTTATCAAATTTAACACCAAGAAGTTCATCGAACATCTTCACTGTTAAAACTTCCATTAAATCCATGATGTCATCGTCACTCATGAACGATGTTTCAACGTCGATTTGGGTAAATTCAGGTTGACGATCCGCACGTAAATCTTCGTCACGGAAACATTTAGCAATTTGATAGTAACGGTCAATACCACCCACCATAAGCAATTGTTTGAACAATTGTGGTGATTGTGGCAGTGCATAGAAGCTACCATTCGAAACACGGCTTGGAACTAAATAGTCACGGGCACCTTCAGGAGTTGCACGTGTCAAAATCGGTGTTTCTACATCTAAGAAACCATTGTCTTCGAAATAGTTACGAATGAGGTTGGTTAACTTAGAACGGAAACGTAAACGATCGAGCATTTCTTGACGACGAATGTCCAAGAAACGATATTTCAAACGAATTTCTTCAGAAATATTGGTATTTTCATCATTCAGTGGGAATGGTGGTGTTTCTGAAGCGGCAAGAACTTCGATTTCTTTACCTAAAACTTCGATTTGACCACTGACGATGTTGGTATTTTCTGTGCCTTCATAGCGACGACGAACACGACCTGTAATTTTTAATACAAACTCAGAACGTGATTTATCCGCAGTTGCAAATGCTTCTGGTGTATCTGGGTCGATAACGACTTGTACTAAACCATCACGGTCACGCATATCGAGGAAAATTACACCGCCATGGTCACGGCGACGGTGAACCCAACCGCATAGAGTCACTGTTTGATCGATTTGGGCTTCAGTTAAAGAGCCACAGTAATGAGTGCGCATCATATTGAATTATATATCCAAACTATATTGGCTGTAGACGGTGAATGCGTAAACAGCGCACCACCAATGAAAGGGAGATTATGCCTTGTTGTATAAAATGCTACAAGGGTAAGACTAGGAAACTCCAAAATTTGCAGTCACAGCTGTTTAATAATTAGGTTGAGTTGCATTTTCGTGTGAAATATAAAAAGATCATACAGCCAAAGCTAAAACTGATGATTGCACCTTGTGTAAAGGTCTTCATAAAAAAGCCAATCCACATATATAAATCTGTTGATAAATGTATGGGAAAGGTGGATAGCTGCATAAAATAAGACAATAATCCACATATAAAGGTTAGGCTAAACAATAGGATTGATAAACTCTTAACTTTTCTGTTGAGCGCTATGTTCAGTCGGTATTTTAAAAAGAATTGAAGATACATCCAGAGGACAACTGGCAAGGCAAGGATGGAAGAACCAATTTGTAAAATACGATGCATGGGGGAGTTATATGGACCCAATGTCACTGATTGGGCTAGAAATTCATGAAAAGCGAAAGTTCTAAAATCTAGATGAGTGAGACCATCCCAAATGATATGTGTGGTGGTCCCCAGTAAAATGGCAAAACAGACTTTCAGACTAAAGCTGAGAAAAGAATAAAAATGAAATATGGGGAGTGGATGGGATAGAACCAATATTTTAAAAAGCGTGGGGCGATATAGGCCATACCATAACAAGCAGAAAAATAGCCCTACAAATAAATCAGGATAGAACAGCCCTTGCCATTGATGATTAAGATGAATTTCAGTTTTAACCAATAAGCGATATAAATCAGGTGTCATACAACCAATCGCCAAGGCAGCAATAGGTAACTGACCTTTACTTAATTTGGATAAGGGCGGTGCAAGTACCGCATGGGAAAGCGTAAAAGGCATATCCTTGAAGTATTCAGGTCATTAACAGAATGGATAAACAGTGTAGCAAATGTTTTTTGTTGAGATATTTTTTATTGCAAAATAATTGAAATGTTATAATATAACAATAATGTTTAAACTAATTTGAGACATGGCATGTCATTTTCTAAAAATATTTTGACTTTATCTATTCTAGCAATAGCCAGTAGCGCTACCTTTGCAGAAGAACAAGCAAAGGTTCAACAACTTGCCACGATTGAAATTAAAGCTCATCCATTAGAGCGTAATGCTGCTGATTTTGCTGTGGCAGATCATGTAATTGAACAAAAGGATTTAGCTGAAAGAAGTGTAACTTTAGGAGATGCTTTGAGCGGTGAGATGGGTGTACATACCAATCAGTTTGGCGCTGGCTCAAGTCGACCTGTCATTCGTGGACAAGATGGTGCCCGAGTTAAAGTTTTACAAAATGCCTCTGAAAATATTGATGTCTCAACATTATCTCCTGATCATGCTGTGACTGTTGATCCATTATTGGCGAAGAAAATTGAGATTATTCAAGGGCCATCCACTTTACTGTATGGTGCTGGAACGGTTGGCGGTTTGGTTAATGTCACAGACAGCAAAATTCCGACACAGATGCCAGAAAATGGTTATGAGGGTAATGTTGGTTTACGTTACAACACGGGCAGTGATGAAAAGCTTGCGAGTGCAGGTGTCACAGTCGGTTTAGGTGATCAAGTGGCGTTACGTGTTGAAGGTCTCAAACGTGAAGCCAATGATTATATTGCACCTGATTATTTCCATGAAGGTGAAAAAGAACGTCGAGTTGATAATACCTTTGCCAAAGGCCAGACGGTCAATGTGGGTTTATCGTGGATTTACGATCGTGGTTTTACGGGTATTTCATATAGCAACCGTCAAGATCAATATGGTCTGCCTGGACATAGCCATGAATATGAAAGCTGCGATGCACATTTGAGTGGTAGACCACATTTACATTGTGGTGATCACGACCCTGATGATGGACATGATCATGACCACGAGGAACATGAGCATGCACATGATGCAGGTCCTTGGATTGATTTAAAATCGGAGCGTTATGATGTTCGTACAGAACTGGACAACCCATTTGCAGGTTTTAAAACTTTACGTGCACAAGCCAGTTATACCGATTATCAACATGATGAAATCGAAGAAGAGACCATCGCGACTCGTTTTAAAAATAAAGGTTACGATGGACGCCTAGAGTTGGTACATAAGCCACTGGGTGTATGGGAAGGGGTGATTGGCACACAATACGGACAACAAAAATTAAAACTCACAGGTGAAGAAGCATTCTTGGCACCAAACACCACTAAAAAATGGAGCATGTTTGCATTAGAACATGCGCAATTTAATCATGTCCATGTTGAATTAGCCGCTCGGGCAGAACAGCAGAAAATTGATATTGATGATGCAACGAAAAAAGATTTCGATGGTTCAGCCTTTTCTATTTCAGGTGCAGCCAATTGGGAGTTTGCACCGAACTACAAACTTTCTTTGGTTACGTCACACCAAGAGCGTTTACCTTTAGCACAAGAGTTATATGCCAATGGTGGACATTTTGCGACTAATACCTATGAGCTAGGTAATGATCAGTTGAAAAAAGAGCAGTCAAACAATATCGAACTTGGCTTCCATTATGATGATGAGAAGTTGGATTATCATGTGCATGTCTACCATAACTGGTTTGACGACTACATCTATGCACAAACTTTAGATCGTTATAAAGATTTCCGTTTGGTTCAGTATGCTCAGGATAAAGCTAAATTCTACGGTGCTGAAGCAGAAGTGGGTTATCAAGTCTCTTCGATTTATAAACTCAGTGCATTTGGTGACTATGTACGCGGCAAGATCGACAATGAAAATGCACCACGTGTACCAGCGGGACGTTTAGGTACGAAAGTGAATGCAGACTTTGGTGATGGTTTTAGTGGTTCGGCTGAGTACTATCATGTTTTTCAACAAGACAAGATTGCAGCTTATGAAACAGATACACAAAGTTATAACATGTTGAATTTGGGTGTGGCGTATTTAGGTAATTACAGTAATGTTGGTGATTATCGTGTATTCCTCAATGCCAATAATTTGTTAGATGATCAAGTTTATCAACATGCATCGTTCTTATCGACGATTCCACAAGTTGGACGTAATTTTACCGTTGGTGTGAACTTTAGTTTCTAATTTGTCACTCAAATCTTATTGAAAAATCAAAGTATAAGCTCTAGCCTTAGTCCATTAGGCTAGGGCTTTTTCTGTTTATATGCGTATCTTCCAAAGAATTCATCAAAAATTAAACTGGTCAGGTCGACGTTACATGGCAGTCATATTGAGTATTTTTGCGATTGGGTATATTGCTTCGGCAATTTACCATACTGTAAAACCACTCCCAAAAGGACTGGATTTTACGGGGCAACTTCGCCATGCCAATGTGAAATTTTTGGCAGATCAGACCTATCTTGATGCACAAGGTCAACAGCAAGTTGATCAACACATTTTCAAAGAAATTTTTCAATTGATTGATGAAGCACAGACCACGATTGTGTTGGATATGTTCTTATTTAATCAGGAAGTGGGTGCATCTAAGGTTAAGCAATTTCCATTGACGCAGCAATTAACAGATGCACTGATTTTGAAACGGAAGCTTTATCCGACAGTTCAAATTGTGGTGATTACCGATCCAATTAATTCGGTTTATGGTGGTATAACGCCTCAGCACTATCGCCAACTTCGCCAAGCAGGCGTAGATGTCATTGAAACTGATTTAAAACCTTTGCGTGCTTCAAATCCATTGTGGTCGGGTTTTTGGTATATCTGCTGTCAAAATTTAGGCAATAATCCTGAAGGGGGTTGGCTAAGTAATCCTTTTGGAAATGACAAGGTGACTTTGCGTAGTTATTTGGAATTGTTCAATTTTAAAGCCAATCATCGCAAAACCTTGGTGGTAGATACTGCTCAGGGTTGGAAGAGTTTGGTCACCTCAGCCAATCCACATGATGGGAGTTCACATCATAGCAATGTAGCACTAGTCGTCGATGGGCCAACAGCAATTGATGTTCTGCAAACAGAGCAAACCGTTGCCAATATGTCACAAGGCTCTAGCCCATTTGTGATTATGGGGGGATTGGCTGAAGATAAAAGCTTGCCACAAGTTCAGGTACTGACTGAAAAAGCGATTTATGATGCTGTGTTGAACATGATCCAATCTGCAAAACGTGAAGAACATTTGGACATGGCAATGTTCTATCTATCTGAGCGAAATATTATTGCGGCATTAAAACAAGCAAAACAGCGTGGAGTGAATATTCGCATCATGATTGACCCGAACAAAGATGCGTTTGGTCGTCAAAAGAATGGTATTCCAAACCGCCAGGTGGCATCAGAACTCAATGCCGTCGGCATTCCGATTCGTTGGTGTGATACGCGTGGTGAACAGTGCCATAGTAAGATGCTATTTAAATACAATGCACAGCAAGCTGAGATTATTTTAGGTTCAGCCAACTTAACTGCAAGGAATCTGAAAAACTATAATCTTGAAACTGATATGCGTGTGTTAGGTTCAGCGCAAGCACCAGTTTTTAAAGATGCAGGACAGTATTTTGATGCGGCTTGGACAAATGCACATCGACGCCAAATTACGGTTGATTATGCAAAATATGCGGATGAGTCAAAAGTGAAATACTGGCTCTATCGCTTTATGGAATGGTCGGGTTTATCGACTTTTTAATTCAGCATCAATAGGATTCTACGCAATGGCGAAAATTAAACTAAATATTAGACAGGATGAGCAGATTGATTTAGATGTGCATCAATTTAATCATTATGCAGATATTGTTGAAATTCAAAGTTGGGCAGAACTCTTGGAAAGCTATCTCTTCCTTAAACAGGACGTTCATCCTAAAAAAGTGTTTTTGGTTTTGGATGATCAGCGCAAGCCCAATATACTTCTATGCATGCTCAATTGGGTGATAAACTTTATTTTGACGATAGCCTATATTTTCAAGGAATCGAAGATATTGGCAGTCGAGAGAGTCATCTGATTGAAAGTAATATTGTCACGCCGTTAGTGTTTCAGCATCATGTTCAACAACTGAGTCATCTAGACCATCAGCGAAGCTTTGAAAGCCTAGCTGGCAAAATGCAGCATTATGATGAGAATGATTTAGAGGCATTGGTTTATTTTAATCAACATTTATTGATTTCAATAGATAGCGAAATTGCGGTTAAAGTCGCAAATATAGAAACAGAAGCACTTAAATTAGCGATGATGCCGAATGGCTATTTTTCGTGTGATTTTGACGTATTTGAAAACTTTGCGATCATTCAGCAGATGCAGCATTATGGTTTTGAGTTTATAGGGCTAGGCGCATCTTTATTGGGATGGATTAAAACATCAGACTTTAAAGCGGATAAAATTGAAGATTTAATTCAGGATCTCGCTGTAATTTATCCTTTAGATTCATCTCATCAAAAGGCAATGAAAGCCCTAATTTTAAAAAATAACTATCTGATTTTGCCTTATTCAGAGTCGCCACAAGAGTATTTAGATTACGATCTGTAATCATTACTAAATTGATTTCAAAAAGCTTAATTGGGATGTTTGCTCCGTATTAAGCTGATTGAAAAAATATCATCAATAAAAAAATTAAGGATTGGGTGGAATCAACTGATCTAAGTCTTTATCTGCCATCTGATCCAGTTCACTTAAATCTGTTTTAATTTTCCACTGACTTTCATCTTCAACAGGTGTTGGCAGTCGTGCTTCCAACCAATCGCAGACCACATCAGGATTGAACTCTGGATGGTTGCATTGAATCACCCAAGCTAAAAAGTCTTTTGCTTCGCCATTCATATAGGGCGGTGGTGAAACTGGGAAAAATTGAGTAGGTAAGCGTTCATTGGTGGACAAATAGTTGAGCACATGACCAAGTTCTTGAACGGTTTGCCATGCAAGTGGGTGAGCAACATCAATATTAAATTTAAACCACCACGCATGTTGACCATCTGTACCATGTGCAACGATACGAGCCTCTTGCACACTTGGTACTTTACAGAAGAATTGATAAAGACGATCAAAATTCATTTCAGCCACAGATGTTGTCTCAAAACCAAAAAAGTTATTTTAACATATCTCTTTGGATGTATATGCCGATGTAATCGGTCGAGGGAAAAGAACAATTGATCTGAAAAAATATTATTACAACAGTCATGCTTGGTTTTTATTCTAAAATATAAAAATACTCTGATTCCTAGGGCGATAAGGATGAAGCAATCTAAATTGTATATTTATGGCTTGGCAGGTCTTTTGGGCTATCTCCCTATCATGAGTTATGCCGATAATGCATGGGGAGGGTATAGTGGTGTCGAACGACGTTCATATCCCCAAACACCTACTTATCAGCCACCCGCACAAGATCCTTTTGCATTTTCAAATCAGCGCTACACGCCGACTGCACCGCCGAAAGGCTATTATTATCAACCGAATCAAAATAATTATTATCCTTATCCGAGCCATCGGCCAGGTGTTCGTATTGAGTACTATCCCGAAACTCAATATGAGCATAGCTATCGCCGTGAGTCTTTTGTGGTTGGAAATGAGTTACCTAGTGAATTTCGAAGTGAGCGTTATGTGATTCGAGATTGGGATTCATATTCATTGCGTGAACCACCAAGAGGTCGGCACTGGGTGATCGTTGATGGTCGTTATCTTTTAGTGACAGATGATAATTTTAGGATTGAAATTATTCGCTGATTTTAAATGAATTTTTAAATTTACCCTGCATTTAAATCTCCATAATTTCTTGGTTTTCATTACAAAGCTTTGCAATGTCGTGGGTTTTATTCATGCTTTCTCCTTGAGTTTTTCTTAATCTAATTTTAGATCGAAAAACAGAGGATTAAACAATGAAGAAGACAGTCGTGTTATTGGTATCAACGATGATACTTGGTGTATCTGCTTCAGCAATGGCAGATTCAAATCGTTGGAATCAAGATCATAAAGATCGCTATGATAACCGCTATGAGCACCGTTACGATCATCGTGAACAACCACGTTGGTCGAATGGCGACCGTGGTCATCATTATGGTCAACGTATCAGCCTTAAACGTGGCGAGCGTTTACCGTCAGAATTCCGTAGTAACCGCTATGTGATTTCTAACTATCGGACTCACCGTTTGTATGAACCACCGCGTGGCTATAACTGGATGCAGGTACAAGGTAAATATGTTTTAGTCGACTCGAAATATCGCGTGTTGAGAGTGGCTTAAACTAAGTAATAAAAAACAGGCATCTCACCTTAACGCCAGTCAGTTAAGCATTTTTAATCTCCCCCTTACGAAGCGAAACTTCTCACCTTTTTCAAAGGAAGGCGATTTCGAAATTCAATGGCGTTCCCCTCTTTTCAAAGAGGGGTTAGGGGAGATTTATCAATCCGTAATAATGAAATTACGCTTAACTGAGCAGCATTAGGCATCTCGCCTGCTTTTTTATTTATGCTAGCTCATCATCTTGTGGTCTTGGTGTTTTATTTGCAGGAAGTTGTTGTTCATGGTCTTTACCTCGGATAACAGAAGGGTAGTTCCATGAAGCAAAACGTACCACCCAAATTGCCAAAGCTAAGATCAGAATAGAGCCTGTAATGATGACCAAATCCATAGAGGCTTTATGGTTGTGTTGAATATCAGCAATCAGTAAACGAGTTAGTGCGGTAATTGCCACATAGATGAGAAAGCGTACGGGCATGTGATTGGTTTTAAAGTAGATACCAACCATTGCACCCAATTCTAAATAGATGAATAACAATAGAATGTCATCAATCGTGGCGTACTGTTTGACGGTCAAAATTTCAATGACAGTATGCACTGCTGACCAAGCGACCATACAGCCGATAATAAACAGGGCTAAATAATGAAAGGCTTCTACGGCATAATGACCTAAACGATCAAACAGGCGTTGTAGGTTCTCAAGTTTATCTTTGGAATTTGACATATAGATTAAAAAATCTCAGAACAATAACGAAAATATACAGCAAATTTCATGCGCAATAAGTATTGAAATAACTACAATCTAAGTTAAAGCTGAAATATTTTTGAATTTCGCTTGTGCATAATTTTCGTTGCTATTATAAGAGTTTAACTAAAAATTAAATAAATAGGAACAAATCATGTTTTTATATCGACCTATTGGTCTATTTGAATATCAACTCATTGAAAAAAGTCAATTTAAACAATTTCCACCGCGCTTGTACTGGCAACCTATTTTTTATCCTGTATTAAATCAAAAATATGCGGAAAAAATTGCTTTAGATTGGAATACTCAAGATCAAGCGAGTGGTTATATTGGCTATGTTACGCGGTTTGAATTGGATGATGCGTATTTAGCACAATTTGAAGTACATGTTGTTGGGGATGATTTTTGTCAAGAGCTTTGGATTCCAGCAGAGCGGCTAAATGAATTCAATCAGCAAATTATAGGACAAATTGAGGTGGTCAAGATATTCAAAGGTGATTTATTTAATGAAAATGCTCAGCTACCTGATCTATTTAAACATAGCCCTGATGGATCTTCTGAATATTAAATTTATAATTAATATAAAAAAACGCCTGAATATTCAGGCGCTCTTTTGTACTTAATGAATTAAGCTTGATTTGTAAAATAGTCTTCGCTGAAGTTCATGATTAAGTCAGAACCTGATTTGATCTTCGCAAGGCGAGAATCAAGTTCTGGCAAAATACGGTCAACGAAGTACTGTGCCAAAGCAAGTTTGTTTTGGTAGAAATCGCCAGACTTGTCTTTTGCAGCAGCAGCAATTTTCGCGAACATATAGCTGAAGCTAAGTAAGCCAACTGCGCTTAAGTAATCTACTGCAGTCGAGTTCGGGAATTCTACATTTTCAGCCGCTTGTTCAATGATGAATTGAGTAATTGCTTCGATTTCAGTTGCAGCATCTAAAGTTGCATCTTTAATGAAGTTTAAGTCAGTGTCTAATGCATTGGCAAAATCACGGATCTCAGTGATATATTCAGCGATGAAAGCACCACCACATTTAATGGTTTTACGACCAATTAAGTCTTGAGATTGAACGCCGTTTGTTCCTTCGTAAATTTGAGAAATACGAAGATCACGGATGCACTGTTCCATACCCCATTCACGAATATAACCGTGACCACCAAATACCATTTGCGCATCTAAAGTTGCTTGGAATGCAGTATCCGTGAGGTAAGCTTTTGCAATCGGCGTTAACAGTGCAACGCGGTCATTGGCTTTCTTCACTGCTTCTGCATCAGTAGAGAATTTAGTGATATCGAGTTGCTGACCAACATAGACTGCAAATGCACGAGATGCTTCATTGTTCGCACGTGCATTTAACAAC
Source organism: Acinetobacter tjernbergiae DSM 14971 = CIP 107465 (assembly GCF_000374425.1). Taxonomy (GTDB): domain Bacteria; phylum Pseudomonadota; class Gammaproteobacteria; order Pseudomonadales; family Moraxellaceae; genus Acinetobacter; species Acinetobacter tjernbergiae. The sequence continues at coordinate 97,395 of NZ_KB894357.1, forward strand.
ATACGACGTACATCACCATGAACTAAGATGCTATCCGCAGGTTTGCTTGGCGATTGAACACCAGAAGCACTACGACCTTGTAAACGATCAGTCGCATATTGTGCTGCATTTTGGTAAGCAAATTCAGAAGCACCAAGACCTTGGATACCCATTGATAAACGTTCATAGTTCATCATCACGAACATTGCTGCAAGACCTTCGTTTTCTTTTCCAACGAGGTAACCTTTTGCAGCATCAAAATTCATCACACAAGTTGCAGATGCTTTGATCCCCATTTTGTGTTCAATTGAACCAGGACCAGCAGGGTTACGCTCACCTAAAGAACCATCTGCATTTACAATGTATTTCGGAACGATGAATAAAGAAATACCACGTGAACCTGCAGGCGCATCAGGAGTTTTTGCAAGAACCAAGTGAATGATGTTTTCAGCGAGGTCGTGATCACCACCTGTGATGAAGATTTTAGTACCTGTAATGTTATATGTACCATCTTCATTTGGTTCAGCTTTAGTTTTGATAATACCTAAATCTGTACCTGCATGTGGCTCTGTTAAGCACATCGTACCTGACCATTCACCAGAATAGATTTTTGGTAAATACGTTTCTTTTTGCTCTTGTGATGCATAGCTATTTAACGCCATACCAGCACCGACAGAAAGAAGCGGGTAGAGCATGAATGATGGATTGGTTGCGAACAACATTTCATCAGAAAGAACAGTCAGCATTTTTGGCATTGCTTGACCGCCCCATTCCTCATCAGCACCTAAGCCAATCCAACCACCTTCGGCATATTGACGGAATGCTTCTTTGAAACCTGCAGGTGTGAAAACTTCACCGTTAACCCAACGTGCACCTTCTTCATCACCAGTACGGTTAAGTGGGTGAGTTACGTTTTGAGCAAATTTAGCCATTTCTTCTAAAATTGCTTCAGCAGTTGCAGCATCTACATGAGCAAGATTCTCATTAGACTGCCAAAATTGTTCAGCTTTAAATACATCATTTAAGATGAATTTCATATCTGCTAAAGGTGCGTTGTAAATTGGCATAATCGTTTCCTTTTAATCTCCCTAACCCCTTTTTTTAAAGAGGGGGACCACACGAATTTATGATTTTATCAGATTTGTGTAGTCCCCCTTTAAAGGGGGATTTAGGGGGATTTTAGATGTGTTAAATAATATAAATTTTACCTTGCTTCAACAAAAAAAGGACGGTCAAAACTGACCAGTCCTTTTTTTGTGATGAACGTTGCATCTCATTCTAAACTATGTTTAGAAAGCGAAATGTTCTGCATCAAGTTCAAACAATGGCGCAACGCCAGTTGAAAGTACATCTACGTGCGAACGAATACGTGGCAAGATCTTCTTGAAGTAGAAGCGAGCAGTCGCTACTTTCGCATTGTAGAAGTCAACCTCAGTTGTACCTTCAGCCAATTTCTCTTGAGCAACAAGTGCCATACGTGCCCATAGGAATGCAAGTGTTACATAACCAGAGAAGTACATGTAGTCAACCGCAGCTGCGCCAACTTCATCAGGGTTTTGCATTGCACGCATACCGATTTGCATCGTGATATCGCCCCATTCTTTGTTTGCAGCAGCCAATGGTGCAAGGAACTCTTGCATTGCAGCATTGTCTTTGTTTGCTTCAACAAATTTATGGATGATCTTGGTGAAGTCTTTCAACATTGCACCTTGAGTTTGCAATACTTTACGACCTAACAAGTCAAGTGCTTGGATTTCAGTTGTACCTTCGTATAAGCAAGCAATACGTGTATCACGTACGATTTGCTCCATACCGTGCTCAGAAATGAATCCGTGACCACCAAATACTTGCACACCGTGGTTTGCAGATTCATAACCAGTTTCAGTCAAGAACGCTTTAGCAATAGGTGTTAACACAGACAAGATGTTGTCAGCAAACTTACGCTCTTCTTCAGTTTCGCCTTTTTCAACGACATCTGCATATTGAGCAAGTAAGTAAACCAGCGCACGACCACCTTCAGCAAATGCTTTTTGAGTTAAAAGCATGTTACGAACAGCAGGGTGAACAATAATTGGGTCTGCTTCTTTTTCAGGTGCTTTAGGGCCTGAAAGTGAACGCATTGCTAAACGGTCTTTCGCATATGCTAATGCACCTTGGAACGAACCTTCAGACGCAGCAAGACCTTGAACAGCAGTACCAATACGTGCAGTGTTCATGAATGTGAACATGCAGTTCAAACCACGGTTTTCAGGTCCAATCAAGTAACCTTTTGCTTGGTCAAAGTTAATGACACAAGTTGCGTTACCATGGATACCCATTTTATGTTCAATTGAACCGCAGCGAACAGTATTGCGCTCGCCGATAGAGCCATCTGCATTTACATGGAATTTCGGTACGATGAACAGCGAAATACCTTTAGTGCCTTTAGGTGCGCCAGGTAAACGAGCAAGTACGATATGGATGATGTTTTCAGCCATGTCGTGTTCACCAGCAGAGATAAAGATTTTCTCGCCAGAAATTGCATAGCTACCATCAGCATTTGGTTCAGCTTTGGTTCGGGTAATACCTAAGTCTGAACCTGCATGAGATTCAGTTAAGCACATTGTACCTGTCCAAACACCTGAAACAAGGTTTGGCATGTAAATCGCTTTTTGCTCATCAGAACCGTGATGTTCAATCGTACGAACAGCACCGTGAGAAAGACCAGGATACATACCCCAAGACCAGTTCGCTGTACCCACCATTTCAGAGATCGCAATCCCTAAAGAGTTTGGTAAAGCTTGACCGCCAAACTCTTCATCAGCAGAAAGAGATGGGAAACCAAGTTCGATATATTTTTGATATGCTTCTTTAAAGCCTGTAGGTGTTGTAACAACACCGTCATTCCAAGTACAACCTTCACGATCGCCTGATTGGTTGATAGGAGAAAGTTCATTCTCACAGAAATCAGCCGCTGCTTCTAAATATTGATCAACCAATTCGCGGCTTACGGTGCCTTGAAATGCAGGAAGTGTTGCGTAATGTGCTTCAGCATTTAATAATTCGTGCAATACGAACTGCATATCACGTAAGGGTGCTTTGTATTGTGGCATAGCATTTTCCTCAATACTGGTTAAACCAGAGTTATAATCTTAGTCAATGATAAATGTGCCTAATGGCACCATTTTGTACTGCTAATCGTGCAACAAGTTATAGTTCGGTACAAGCTATTACAGGTCATTTCTTAGTGACTGTGAAGTCAAAGATTGTCGTATTGCCTGTATAAGCGTATTGATTGTAGGTAGTTTCCCTTGAATCTGCTTGTAATAATATGCAAAAAATCGTAAGCAGCTGTGTAGGACAGATGAGACTTTGAGGTCTGTTGATCATTTCACTGAGTCATAATATTTGTCAGCATTCATAAAAAAGGCGCTTAAAAGCGCCTGTGGGTCGAACAAAGAATTAAGTTGTAGCGTTGGTCTGGCGTTTGAACTGTGATTGGTCAGGTGTAAAACGAATTTCACAACTGCCTTCTATTACACGATTATTCAATTGAATGCTCACGCGTTCACCAGTGCGCTTTCCTTGACAAGCTTTTTCAATTTGGGCTCTTTGTGCTTGATGCTCTTCACGCATTTGTTCACGTTTTTCTGAGCGTTGTTCGCGTTTCGCTTGCCACTCTGCGCGTTGTTCAGGTGTCAGTTGCTCACGTTGCATATTTGAATGACGGTGGTCATGCTTCATTCATTGTTCTGGAGGCATCGTTGACTGACAGGCAGCTAAACCTAAAACAGAACTGAGCAGTGTAGTCATCAATATGATTTTTGTCTTGTTCATTGTTTTATCCAGTGTCAGCAGTTGTGATTTGATGGTTAAAGATTAGATAATAAAGATGAAGAAACAATGGAGAGTTTTTTTCGACCATGTTGGTTACAATTCATAAATAGAACACTATTGAGATTGCGCTTTTGAATGTTCGTCGCGTGCCCTTAGCCTTACGTTTATTTTTAACGGTATTACTCACGACTTTAGTTATTGCCACCATTAGTTTGGGTGTGTTGCATTGGACGATGCAAAAGAACTTTGCCCGTTATGTTGCTGATGTCGAAATGCAAAAATTAGATCGTCTGATTGCCAATTTAGGTAATGTTTATACGGTTTATCATGATTGGGGTAATGCCATTCAGGCACAAATTTTACAAATTGAAGGAACAGCTGCATCAGATGATTATGATCGTTTATCGCAGTGGTGGTTACGTCGACAATATGATATTGCATTACAACAGCGTTATTTCAATGATCATACTTTGTTAACGCTTTCTCCGACTTTGGCACAAAATAATACAGAAATGAAAAACCGCCAAATTTTTAATGATGAAGAGTTAAAAATTTTAAAGCAAAATTTACCCTCTGAATATCAACCTTTTGAAGGTTTACGATTTCCTTTGAGTCCTAGCCAGTTTCGTTTGAAAAATGACCCTAAAGATGAAAAGAAACAGCCTCAATTAAACAATTCAAATGAGCATGTGAAAAAACGTTTTGTTTCTATTCCTGATCGTTTAGGTTTGAGCTCAAGACTATCTTTGTATGATCAACAGCATCAATTTATTGTGGGGGAACCTGCAACAGATCAAATTTCTTATCGACCAATAATTGTGGGCCAAGAGGTCGTTGGTTATTTGGGATTAAAGCCTGTTTTAGATCAGGATGATGCCTCAAGTATCAATTTTTTTAGTAATCAAAAACGATATCTACTTTTAGTTTATGCACTTACTGTATTATCAAGTTTGGTTGCAGCCTTATTGATGGCGACTTATTTTAAAAAGCCAATTCAATGGCTATTGAATGCAACCTCAGAACTTACACGTGGTAATTATCAGCATCAAGTGAAGATTCGACGGAATGATGAATTGGGTGATTTATCAAATCAAATTAATAACTTGGCCGATATTTTACATCAGCATGAAGAGTCGCGCCGTCAATGGGTCGCGGATACCTCACATGAGTTGAAAACCCCTTTGGCTGTTTTACAAGCTCAAATTGAAGCAATGCAAGATGGAATTCGTAAGGCGACACCTGAGCATTTAAGTGCGATGATGCGTCAAGTCGCAAGTTTGAAAAAGTTGACTCAGGATTTAGCAGATTTAGCACAGGCTGATGCACAACAACTCAAATGTTATTTTGCGGAAATCAATCCGTGGGATGTGGTATTGCAGGAAGTAGAGAACTTTAAGCCTACTTTTGATCAAAATCATCTCGAGGTGAACTTGTTTGGTGAGGGCACAGTTTTATCTTTGGATTTAGATCGCTTTAAACAGATTATCGTTAACTTATTGGGCAATTGTGTTCGCTATACCGAGCAAGGTGGAAAAATACAGATTCATACTCAACAAAATGAGCAACAATGGATAATGTATGTCGATGATAGTCCATTTGGCGTGAGTGATGAGCAGTTAGCGCATCTGGGTGAGCGTTTCTATCGTGTAGATGATTCACGTACACGAAGTACAGGCGGTACAGGTTTAGGCTTGGCATTGTCATGTAAATTGGCACAAGCATTAGGTGGTTCACTGACTTTTGATCATTCACCTTTGGGCGGATTGCGTTGTGTACTGACTTTCCCAAAATCAATCAAATAACTTTTAGAACCTCTTTTCTAGAGGATGATGGATAGGATGAAAACCATGAAACATATTATGTTGGTTGAAGATGAAGTTGAACTGGCGCAGTTGGTTCGTGATTATTTAGAAGCAGCTGGTTTTGAAGTCAGCATGTTTCATGATGGTCAAGATGCTTATACTCAGTTCCAACAACGTAAACCCAGTCTCATGATTTTAGACTTGATGGTTCCTCGTATGGATGGTTTAACTATCTGCCGTAAAGTCCGTGAGCAATCTGATCTACCGATTATTATGGTGACTGCACGTACTGAAGAAATTGATCGTGTCTTAGGTTTAAATATGGGTGCAGATGACTATATTTGTAAACCTTTCAGCCCGAAAGAATTGGTTGCTCGTGTTCAAGCTGTTTTACGCCGTTTGGAGCGTAAGGCAGAACCTGATCAAAATGATTTATTTCGTATAGACAAAGCGCAGCAACGGATTTGGTATCAACAAAAAGCATTAACTTTAACGCCAACTGAATTCCGTTTATTGGAATTATTTTTGGAGCATCTCGGTCAAGTTTATTCACGTGCGCAACTGTTAGATCATATTAACCCTGATAGTTTTGATGTGGCCGATCGTGTGATTGACAGCCATATCAAAAACCTACGCCGTAAGATCACAGATGCTGCCGAAACAGGTAATCGTCATGAATGGATTCAAGCCGTTTATGGTGTGGGCTATCGTTTTGAATATCCAGATGATTGAGTTTATTCAATAAAATAATAATCCACATCTAAACTCAAACCTAGCGTAAACAATTGTTGAATATTGGATGTGCTGGCGAGTCGATGATGTGGGTTTTCAACATACCCAGTTGCACTGATACCGAGTGAATATTGGGGATTAAAAAAGAGCTGCTGTAAGGTACTTTGATAAGGTTGTAACTGTTCGAGTAGATCACTGATATGCTCATTCAGTTTTACTGTTTCTCGATTTAAACGAGAACATAATTTAAGTAATGAATTTCGATGTTTTAATTGTTGTTTGGTTTCTAATTTAAGTCCTTGATCAAAACCCACTTCAAAAGTTAATTCAGGAAATAATTGTTGTAACTCCTTTGCTGGTAATTTAGACCAAATACAGAAATAAGCATATTCACTACATGGTCTTGATTCTTCTATTGTTGCGATTGGTTTTGCATATGGATAATCGTGTCCATCATCTTGATCTAAATAACCATATAAATGAAACCTAGCATTTAATTCGCTCAGCTCCCGTAATAGATCAATATTAAGATGAAATCCTGCACCTTGCGTATTTCTATCATGCGTAACTAAATGCAAAGTTCGATGAAATGATGCGGGAAGCTGTAATATATTGGTGCTGGTTTCAAGATAAGTAAACCAATGCTGTATTTGCTCTGTATTGTTTAAATTTGGATCAATATCAAAACGGATGCACATCTGCTGAAATTGATGTGTACCATCATCACTGATTTGACCTTTATTCCAAGCTTCATAGCCACACATTCGATCAAAATGATATTGTTCAATAATTTGTTGAACATCTTGTTCACTGTCTTGGGTAATGGTGAAATAAAAGTATTCACTATAGCTTTGTTGTTGGGACATTTTTTATCAATCTCATTTTATCCTGTGGATAACCACAATATTATCCACAGAAAATGTGGATAGTTTTAAAAATTTATGGGTGAATATTGATCTTTGTCTGATTGGAGACGAGTGCCCATATTTCATCTATATCTGAATTAGTGACAGCAATACACCCCAAAGTCCAATCTTTACGAGGTATATAAGTTGCACTTGATGGCAATGATGCTGCCCGTGTAGGCACTGTTCCATGAATCATGACATCTCCACCTGTAGATTGATGCTGCTGTTTGGCGAAAGCCAGATCGTTTTGATTCGGGTAGGAAATATGTAGCGATTTATAATATGAACTTTGAGGATTGCGCCAGTCGATTGAATACGTTCCCTCAGGTGTTTTGCCATCACCTTCAAATTGTTTATGCCCGATTGGGTTAAAGCCTAAACGAATCGGATAGCTTCGAATCACTTCATCTTGATGTTTCAATTGTAGAAGTCGTTGGCTTTTAAACACTTCAATTGAAGTCACGGGTGTGGTTTGATTGAGTCGTTGTATATCTTGTGCTGAAAGAGGTTTGTGTGTTGGTGTGAATGTAGGCAGAAACTTTCCATACTGATAAAAAGCCAGTCCATTGAAAAGAATCAGTATTATAAATCCAACCACAAACCTGAGTTTCATCATTGATCTTCTACGATGAACAACTTACTGAAATTTCAGGCACATCACTTGGTAAAGGTGCAGTATCTTGTTCAGTTTCCAACTCAGGCTGTTTTTGATAAGGCTGATTGAGGAGCTTAAATAAACGATCAACTTCACTAAAATCACCACGTTCGGCTAGTTCAATCGCTTTTTGTGCCATGTGGTTGCGTAAAATATAATGAGGATTAGCGCTTTGCATAACTCGATCTAACTCATCCGTATCCTGATTGTTACGTATGCCCTGATATTGATGTAGAAAAGCATCAAACTGACGTAGATCTAAGCAGTCATCACGGAGTGCTTTATATGCCTTGTTTTGTAGGCGAATAAAACTTTGCGTATAGTCGAGTTGTTCCGTTTGTAAAATTCGTAAGAATGCAAAACTACAATCTAAACTGTCTTTATGAAAATGGGGGAGTCCAATCTTCTCGCAGAGTCCTTGACCATAGTGGTGTAAGAAGGTCGGCTCAAACTGTTCTAAGCAAGTTGCTAAATCGTGTTTGAATTGTTCTTTATGCTCAGGCTTAGCTAAAGGAATAAGATTGTTCAACCATGTCCACAAATTCCAATGTCCAATGCTCGGTTGGTTTTGATAGGTATAGCGACCTTGGTAATCGGAGTGGTTATTAATCCAGTTTGGTCGAAAGCGTTCCATAAATCCATAAGGACCAAAATCTAAGGTTGAGCCTGTAATATTTAAATTATCGGTATTCATTACACCATGCGCAAAACCGACCAATTGCCATTTGGCGATCATGATTGCTGTACGTTCAATGACAGCTTTAGCAAACGCAAGGTTTGGATTGTCAGCTTCTAAACATTCTGGATAATGCCATTCGATACATTTTTGCGTAAATTCAGTTAAAAGTTCAGGTGCATATTGATTGATCCACTCAAAATGACCGAGGCGAATGTGACATTCTGAAGTGCGTAACAACATTGCACCAAGTTCTAAGGTTTCACGTTGTACACCTTGTGTAGATGTGGTGAAACCAACCGCATGACTAGATGCTACACCAAGTGCATTAAGCGCATGTCCAGCTAAATATTCTCGAATAACTGAACGAAGTACGGCACGACCATCGCCCATACGAGAGTAGGGGGTAGAGCCAGCACCCTTGAGGTGTAGATCAATGGTTTGCCCATGTTGATTTAGAATTTGTCCAATCAATAAACCGCGTCCATCGCCCAATTGACCTGCCCATTGACCAAATTGATGACCTGCATACACCATTGCCAAGGGAGTGAATTCAGCAAAAGTTTTTTGCCCACTACAAATCTCGACCCAATTGGCTTTATCTTCTTCACTCCATTGCAATTCATCTGCCAAGGCCTCGTTAAAATGACCTGCTTTTGCACCACGTAAAGGACTTGGTTGTTGCTGATGATAGAGCTTTGAATTAAGAGATGGATAGCGAGGATTGAAATGCATAGGTCAATATCATGGCAAGGAACTGAATGATGACTATAACAAAGATAGGTCTAAAATAGTGAATTGTGGTTATGAGCTGAGTCTTTAAATAGGCATAAAAAATGGCCTCTAAAGAGACCATTTTATTGAATATGTTTATTCCGAAACTGGTGCTTTTTTGATATTACGCACTAATGTTTCTAAACATTCGCGATGGTGTGCAAGGCGATGTTCAAGCAGTTGGAAATCAACTTTAAGCTTATGATCCATTTGATGGATTTTTTCAGCCATTGCCGCTTTTTTCGCTTGTAGTTCTTGCTCTTTCAATTTAGCCCAATCATTTAATGTATTGGTAAATGCTTCATATTCTTGAGCAATACGTTGTTTCATCTGAGCGATATCAGTATTTACATCGTGACCATAAATTGCAAGGTCTTGTTCAGCATATTTAAACTTCATCGCAAGCTCGGCTTTTTGAATATTAAAGCTTGGAATACGACGTAGATTTTTGGCTAAACCTAACTTAGAACTTGTCCAAATTAACCATTTTGTAGGGTCATATTGCCACCATTTTACGCCGTTACGATAATCGTATTGGAAAATATGGTGATAGTTATGATAACCCTCACCCCAAGTGAGGATGGCTAAGATGAAATTATCACGTGCGGTATTTTCGTCAGTATAAGGGCGTTTACCCCACATATGACAGAGTGAGTTAATGAAGAAGGTGACATGGTGGCTGAGGAATAGACGAACTAAACCACCTAAAAGCAACACGCCCCAAATATCATTCACTAACCATCCAATCGGTAATAAAATACCTGCATGAACAGCAATGACTAAGGGAACATAATATTTATCTTGGAACATAACTAATTTGTCATTCAACAAATCAGGTGCATTTTTATAATCTGGTTCAGCGGCAGGATAGTTACGTAACATCCAACCCATATGTGCGTACCAAAAACCATTATTAATCGAATACGGGTCTTGGTCTACATCGTCAACATGACGGTGATGTGTACGATGACCTGAAGCCCAAAATAGGATACTATTTTGAACGGCAAAGGTTCCCATGATCATGAGAATAATTTTTAAAGGTAGTGTCGCTTCATAAGCACGGTGTGCCCATAAACGGTGATAACCAGCAGTAATACCTAAACTGCTTACACCCAGTAGGACAAACATGCTAATCCATGCGCCCATACTAAAGTCATGATGATAGGTATAAATTGGAATCGAAATGAGTGCAACAACTGGTAAAAATATCAATGCAAAAATTGCAATCCAATTAATGGGTGCTTTCTTGAGTGGGGCGGAAGTCATATCCGTCAGCGCTCCTAAAAACCTTGTTTACACAAGATATAAAACCAAACGAGATAGCAAAACCAATCATGACGATATATTGCTATTTTATGCCTGATATTAGCATGCTCAGATTAGTTAGCACTAGTATTATTCTACAGTTGTATTGAAAGAACAGTAACAGAATTCATTTGTTGAATTAATCAATGAATCAAAAGGCGAAATAAATCAATGTCTGAACAAATAAGCGTGAAAAATACAATTTATTCTTTGAGCAAGTTTTTTCACAAAACTTTAATATTATCTGTCGCTTTCATAGTTGTTGCATGTCAAAGCCAACCAACTCAAGTCAACAAAAATAGCCTACAGCCAAAGCGTGTAAATCAATTGCCATCCATGCAAATTCGCAAGAGTAACGATGGCGTTCAAGATGTAAGTTGGCAAATTACCATGATTCAAAATAAACGTGCTTTATTCTTCAACCAATATCCAAGTTTTTCGCTGAATTCTATTGCTAAAACCGTTTCAGGTCATACAGGCTGCAATATTATTTATGGGACGTATCAATATGATCTTAGCCAAAGGAAAATGAGTTTTGATGTGAGAGCGCAGCACTTTAGCTGTGATAAAGCATTAGCACAAGAAGCAGAGCTGATGGATGCGATGCAGCGGATTGAACGCTTTCAAATTGAAGGGACGAATTTGTATTTATTAGATGCAAAAGGGCAGCGTTTAATTCAGGCACAATCTAAAAAATAAAATCAGTTGGCGGAATAAATTCCGCTCTTTTATAAAGTCAGATGTTGCAACATGGTACTTGGTACATCGGTGATCAAGCCTTGAATGCCTAATTGTTGTAGGTGTTTGGCACGTTCAACCTCATTGACTGTCCAAACACTGATGGCAAGCTGAGCTTGCTGAGTGAGCTGAATGATTTCATCTGTTGCAAGTTGATCTTTCCAGCCAATTTGGCAGCATCCGTATTGATGTGCGAGTTCGATGGCATATTCCCCAATCGGAATTTCAACTAACAAGCCACGTTTAAAATGACTTTGATGTTGTTGCAATGCCGCTAAAATTTTCACATCAAAACTGGTAATCGTAGCAGCCTGTTCAAAGTCGAGTAAATCTTGATGTAATTGCAGAACTAAACGCTCAGCAGCAGCTTCATCTGCAACGGCTTTAATTTCAACTTCAATATGTTCAAAGTCAGTTAAACAAGCCATCACATGGGGCAGGCTAGGTGTGTATTCCTCAAATGCCCAAGCATGCCATTGATGACGATGATCGAATTGCTGAGCCTCGTGTAAATTACAGCTTTCAACATGCTGTAATTTACCCGTGGTACGAACAAAATCATCATCATGAATCACCACCAATTGGTCATCTTTAAGTTGACGTACATCAAACTCGACGGCACGTATACCTAGATTATGTAGATAACGAAAGCCACCTAACGTATTTTCAGGAGCTTCGCCACGTGCACCACGATGACCAATGATTCGCATTTTGATTTACCTTAGAATAATTATGCTTGATCAATACTATCATTAATGTTTTTTTGCCAAAGCACTTCACTACCGCCTTCCGCACGCTGCAAAGCACGCGAAGCAACAAATAACCAGTCAGATAAACGGTTTAAAAGTTGTAATGCAGTAGCTTGAATGTTTTGATCACGATTGTGTACTGACATTAAAGCACGTTCTGCACGGCGGCATACGGCACGAGCTTGATGTGCATAACTACATGCTAAGCTACCCGAAGGTAAGATAAATTCTTTAAGCATCGGTAGCGATTCATTCATGTGATCAATTTCTTTTTCGAGAAATTCGATACAAATTGGTTGGAGTAAATGATAGTTCGGAATACAAACTTCACCGCCTAAATCGAACAGCCAATGTTGAATCAAGCTTAAACTTTTATCCCAATCAGCTTTATTTTCAATTTGAGATGCGCTGATTTGTGCCCGAAGTACGCCAATCGTGGCATTGAGTTCATCTACATCACCTAGTGCATTAATTCGTAAGTCATCTTTAGCAACACGTGAACCATCCCCAAGCCCCGTTGTGCCTGAATCACCTGTGCGTGTATAGATTTTACTTAAACGATGTCCCATGAAACTGTCCTACAAATAAAAAGGGGATAATGTCGGTCAGAACATTACCCCGAAATTGGAGTTAAGAAAATATTTTTGTTGTCTAGATTGCACGATTAATAACGTAAGGTGACACCCACAGAAGCTTGGCGACCACCGTTGATGTACCAATCTGTTGCAGATCGAGATACTTGGTGGTACTGATTATCCCAAAGGTTTTGAATGTTGGTAAAGATTTTTACATTTGGATTAATATTCCAAAAGGCGTTGAAATCCATCGTCGCATAGCCAGGTACTTGAATAGGATTTGCAGTATTTGATGCATTTGATTTTGAACGAGCAATCGCTGAAATATTGATACCGTAGATAGAGTTCTCTAAACCAGTTGTTAGGGTAACAGTATTTTTTGGTCTGTAAGCTATTTCTAACCCAGTTTCTTTATTTTCAGTTTTTACATAGGCATATTGGGTTGAAATGAAGTAATCATCTTGTTGCCATTTTAAACCTAATTCACCACCTTTAAATGTGGCTTTATCAACGTTTAAGTTTTGATAAACAGGAAAAGTTGTTACCCAATCACCATCACAGGTTGCAATACATTGAGATGAAATTAAATTCTTAACTTCATTTTGATAAAGTGAAATATTTGCAAGTAAATTTTGATTCAATTGATAGTCAGCACCAATTTCATAAGAAGTACTTTCCTCTGGTTTTAAATCAATATTTCCTCCCCATTGTGAGTACATTTCATTGAGTGTTGGTGCACGGAATGCACTTCCAATATTCGCATACATACTTGCATTCGGTAAGAAATGATAGCGAACAGCAGCTTGACCAACGGTATGATCACCAAAGCGCTCATTGTCTTCTAAACGCACACCCACTTGCGTATCAAATTGTTCATTTTTAAATTGGTGTTGGAGGTAATAGCCTGTGCTATCAACACTCTGATCACCTTTTAAAATTGTGTTGGTTTGATAATTTGCATCCGTATATGTTGCACCAACTAAGATATTTTGATTTGGGGTGAATTTCCATTTTAGGCTTAAATCACCTTCATTATTTTCAGTGTCGTAGCGTGAGCCATAAGAAGGTACATTTTGCTTATCTTGCGCATTTGAATAACGTGCATTTACGATTAAATCAGGCAAAATATTGTAGGCAAGCTTTGCATTAATGACACGATTCTCAAATTGGCGTTGTGCTGTATTGCTAATATAGTTATTAGTGAAAATATTGGTTCCCTTATTTTCACTAATCGAAGCAGAAGCATCTATTGTATTTTCTTGATAAAAACCGACTTTGGCGTGATAGCCCTTTTGATCATAACTGGCTTTTTCATTTTTAGGTTGGCTTTCTAGAATGCGTGTGCCATCACTTTCTAAGCGTTGACCACCGACTTGTGCATAAAAACCTTGATCAGTCACTAAATTGGCATTGGCGATCGTTTTATAAGTGTTATTTTCCCCATAAATGCTTGTTAAATCTGCCCCTGTTTTTTCAGGTTTTTTTGAAATTAATTGGACAACACCGCCAATTGCATCACTGCCATATTGTACAGATGCTGGTCCTTTTAAGATTTCAACTTGTTGAACATCAGTTGTATCTAAAAATGCAGGATAGAGTGGGGCAAGTTCATTTTGACTGTTTAAGCGAGCACCATCTTTAAGAACTAAAGTATGAACTGATTTCGCGCCGCGAAGTGAAATCTCAGAAATTTGTCCTAAGCCACCGCTTTGTTTTATATATACCGATGGATCACGTTGAATTACATCAGAGATATTTAATAAAGGATTTTGTTCAATCGTCTTTTGATCAATCACAGTTAGACGTGCAGGAACATTCTTTAACTTTTCTTCAGAACGAGATGCCGTTACAACAATCGTATCAAGTGTTGCTGTTTTATTCGTTGATTGATCTTGAGCAAAAGTAGTTGAAGAAAACCCCATCGCAATAGCGATAGCACCAACTAAACGTGTCGGTTGAAAAATAGTAGACATGATGTCGCTCCATACATTCACCCGTCGTGAATGTTAACGTGGAAATAAACAACAAGCAGGTCTCCGGACTTCACTATATCATCACAATGATGATGCTATTAATCATCTTCCCACATCATTCAGATGCAGTGATTTGGCGTTTAGCTGAGATTAATAATTCGGTGTTACCGTTGCGAGGGCAGTGTTGGACTTACACCAACTTCCCTATAAGCAAAAGAATTTGCTTTAGACTTGTTGCGAGATGGCGCGAAGTATAGAGTGTTAACGTTTTTTAAACAATTGCATTTGGAAATGAACTTTGACCAAAGTATGTCAAATTGCTTTACAATGTGAGAGTAGTAAATAGTCATCTCAAATTGGACATCAAATGCGCCAAACCCAACTCCGAACTCGTGCCAAAATTTGTGGAATCACGCGGACTCAAGATATTGATGCTGTTGTGCAAGCAGGAGCAGATGCGATTGGTTTTGTATTCTTTCCTCCAAGCCCACGTCATGTCAGTATTGAACAAGCGCAAATCTTGGTAAGCTTAGTACCCGCTTATGTTCAGTTGGTTGGTTTATTTGTAAATGCAAGCGCAGAAGAAATACAAACAGTGCTTGATTCAGTTCCTTTAGATGTATTACAACTGCATGGTGATGAAACACCTGAACAATGCCAACAGATTGCTGTGCAATGTAAACGTCGTTGGTACAAGGCTATTCAAGTTAAACCTGATTTAGATATTTTGACCGAAATTCAACGCTATCAAGCTATGGGAGCCAGTGCGGTTCTACTTGATGCGTGGCATCCTGATTTAAAAGGTGGAACAGGCCACTGTTTCGACTGGAATAAATTTCCAAAACTCGATATTCCACTAATCTTGGCAGGGGGCTTAACCCCTGAAAATGTGAGTGACGCTATTGATACTACAGCCGCTTTTGCTGTGGATGTCAGCGGAGGCGTCGAGTCCGCAAAAGGTATAAAAGACCAACAACTCATTGAAAAATTTATGCAAGGAGTCCAACGTGGATCAGCAAAACCTTAGTCAACAAAATCAGGCGATTGACTACACCCAGTTTCCAGATGCTCAGGGGCATTTTGGTATTCATGGTGGGCGTTTTGTGTCAGAAACGCTTATGGCTGCACTTGAAGACTTAGAAAGTCTTTATGGTCGTATGAAAAATGATGCCCAGTTTTTAGCAGAGTTTGACCGTGATCTTGCGTTCTATGTTGGTCGTCCGAGTCCACTTTATCATGCTGAACGATGGTCTCAGCACCTCGGCGGTGCGCAAATTTACCTGAAACGTGAAGACTTGAACCATACAGGTTCGCATAAGGTCAACAACACGATTGGTCAGGCTTTATTGGCAAAACTGTCGGGCAAAAAACGTATTATTGCAGAAACAGGCGCGGGTCAACATGGTGTTGCGACCGCGACGATTGCTGCACGTTTAGGTATGGAGTGTGTGGTGTACATGGGTGCTGAAGACGTAAAACGTCAGGCAATGAATGTATATCGTATGCGTTTGCTTGGAGCGACTGTAGTCCCTGTGCAAAGCGGTTCAAAAACATTAAAAGATGCCATGAACGAAGCAATGCGTGATTGGGTGACTAATGTTGATACGACTTATTATGTGATTGGTACGGTTGCTGGCCCACACCCATATCCACAACTTGTTCGTGATTTCCAATCAATTATTGGTCGTGAAGCACGCCAACAAATCCAGACGCAAGCAGGGCGTTTACCTGATGCCTTGGTCGCTTGTGTTGGTGGTGGTTCAAATGCAATGGGCTTGTTCTATCCATTCCTGAATGACCAAGATGTGAAAATGTACGGTGTTGAAGCCGCAGGCTATGGTATTGAAACAGGTAAACACTCTGCTCCATTAAATGCAGGGCATGTGGGTGTATTACATGGTAACCGTACTTATCTCATGTCGGATGAGCAAGGTCAGATCATTGAAACACATAGTATTTCAGCAGGTTTGGACTATCCAGGTGTTGGCCCAGAGCATAGTTTCTTAAAAGATATGCATCGTGTTGAATATGTGCCGATCAGAGATGATGAAGCACTACAAGGTTTCCGTGATTTAACACAAATTGAAGGGATTATTCCTGCGCTTGAAAGTTCACATGCGATGGCTTATGTGACGAAACTTGCGCCAACCATGTCGAAAGATCAAATCATTATTGCAACAGTTTCAGGTCGTGGAGATAAAGACTTGATGACCGTTGCTAAAATTGATGGTATTCCGATGGTCGACTTATAAAACTGAATATTTGTGTGATATTATTGAATAAATAGTGTGCTAAAACAGAATTGATTTTTATGCTCTGACTAGCTATACATGGACGTATAACACGATAATAATCACACAGGATTGTAGGGGATGAAATACTCCTTACCCATATATATTAGTAAAGCCTTTCTTGTCATTTTGGATTGGGATTTAGTCAAAAAATCCCAATCTATACTTATTTATGCCAGCTTTACTGCGGTTGTTATATATTTTATGCAAATAAAGTATATGTACCACCCTTTAGCAAATACTGAGCTACTCGTTAAGCTCGAATGGTTATATCCCAGTATATTTGTTTTAAATACATTTTTAATCTTATTTGGTTTTTTTATTAAGAATAAGCCAAAATTTCATATTTATTATGTATTATTTCTATCTGTCTATTACCCATTTTCACTGTTAGGTTTGCCAATAGGAATTGGTTTGCTGAATATTCTTAATGGGATTATTTTTATGGGAATTGCTTTTACGGCATTATTGTTGTTCCCTCGGTTTGTTGTTTATTTTGGTTTGGCTTCTTATATCATTGCATATTTTCTTTTGTCTGGACTCACTGTGCTTGGTTATCTAGATTATGCGATGGCCTATAAGCCATATATATTGCTGCATAAAGATGTTCAGAATACCCAGATTGTTTATTCAATGTTTTATACGACTTTATATGCAGCATTTACCATAACTTTATTTGATATTAGTGTAGAGCGTTGGCGTAGATATAACTCAAAAATAGAGAAACTTAGTTGCACTGATGAATTAACGAATCTGCTTAATCGTCGAGGGGTTAATCAAATTATTGATTTACAGATGCAGCAGGCACAAATTACTCACCGTGAAACATCATTAATTATGGTCGATATTGATAATTTTAAAAAAATTAATGATCAGTATGGACATCATCAAGGTGATTTGGTTTTAAAACATGTCGCCGATATATTGCGGAAAAATTTGCGAGCCAGTGATGTGATTGGACGTTATGGTGGTGAGGAGTTTGTTATTTTATTGCCATTTACTTTAATTGAAAATGCGGTTGCAGTAGCAGAAGTTTGTCGTAAAGCATTAGAGCAAAGTACAATTAAAGTTAATGAAACGGAATTTCTTTATGTTCAAGCTTGCTTTGGGGTAAGTAGTACAGTTCATAGCGGTTTTGATTATATGAGTTTATTTGAACAAGCAGATAAAGCATTATATGAAGCCAAGCATAATGGAAAAAATCAGGTTAGAACAGTTCATACACTGTAATTTATTTGAGGGAATATTGTGAAATTGATACAAGAGAATGGTCAGCCTCGTTATGGGCGTTTTGATCAGATACCCTCAAAAATTAATCTAGATGACTATATTTATAAAACACCTTATGGTCAGGTGCTAAAAGGTTGGCGTAAGCAACTTAAGTATAAGAAATTTAAGTTTTGTGGTTTACAACATGAGCATTACAGTATTGGTATTGCGATTGTCGATCTATCATGGGCAGGGCATGGCTTTTTCTATGTTTATGATCACCTTTCTGAAAAAGTAATCGAATGGAATGCGATTCAGCCATTGGCGTTGAAAACTCAACTCGATGAACAACCTTTATTCAGTCAAAGTTATTTTAAAAAATCGGCTTATCAATTTGATATGCAACACGCCAATGGTGTGCGTTATATCCAAGTGACCAAACATGGTGAAGTACAACTGAAAGCACGTATTTTCTGTGCTGGTACGGATGCACTCAGTTTATGTAGCCCAACAGGGATTAATGGTTGGACATATACACAAAAACAAACCACTTTGGCAGTAGAAGGCTTTTTCATTAGTCCAGATCAACAGCAGATCGAATTTAATTCTCACAGCCTAGCTGCACTCGATGATACCTGTGGTTTTTTACGACCTGAAACCGCTTGGTTTTGGTTGTCGTGTCAATTTCGAGATGCAAATGATCGCCGTATTGGTTTGAATCTCGCATCAGGTGTGAATGAAAGCTTTGGTAATGAAAATGCGTTGTGGGTTGATGGTCGTTTATATCCACTGACTGATATTTTATTTGAACAACAAAATGAAAACTGTTGGTCAATTCGTTCTTTAGATGAGCGATTAAATTTATTGGTTGAAACAGGTTGGTGTCGTTTTGAAAATATTAATCTGCGTTTGATCGGTAGTCAGTTTAATCAATGGCAAGCGAAAGTCAGCGGTACGATTGAACATGAAAATGTTGAATTGGTGTTATTAGATAATGAATATGGATTATTAGAACAGCACTATGCAAAGTGGTGATTGTTAGAATATGAGTCTGTTTAATATTTTATATCTAGGTGGGGTGGGTTGAAGATATAAAATCAAGTAGTTGGTATCCAGCAGTATAGCAGATGGGGATGGAGGATATAATGAAATATATAGTATTTTTGATCACTATTTTGCTAACTGGCTGTATAGATTCTTTGGAATACGTGCAATTAGAAAATAAATCTAATTATAATATATATCCATGAGGATGATGGCAACTTTATTAAGGTAGCTCCAAATTCTAAAGCAGACGTAAAACTAAATGATCTATTTACTGATAAGGTAAAAGGAGATGGGTTTATGATCTCTATTGTTGATAAGGGGGCGGAATATGATTATTATTTTAATTTAAATAATAATGAGTTCAGGAAGAAATACATTAAAGCTGAATTTTTTAATAAAGATAGGTATTTGTTTAGGTATAAAATGAATAGACTGTATCTTTTTTCACCGAAAGAGCAAAGGTATAAGCAAGTGCAGTTATGGGTGAGTTAAATATTAATCATGAGGGATACACCTCGTTGCACCCTTTTAGAACGCAATGTTAAACTATTTAAAATATGATTTTAACTGAGATTGGTTTAATTCGCTTAAGCTAGTTCGGTACTCCATCGTAGAGAAAATAGGGTAAGAAATTTTTAGTTGATTGGGTTGGTTTTTTAAGATATTTTTTTATCAATTAGATGCTAACCATAAGGATATTATTCCGCAACATTCCACCGCATAACAGATCAATAGCAGTGGAACGTCTCAGAAGATTTTTATTTAAAAGGAATTAAAGTCCTGCTTGCCAAAAAGCTTCACCAGCTGCAATTGGGTCATTGGTCTTGGCTAAAGTATCAATCCAAACATCATATTGACGAATGACAGGATGTTGATTTGGATGAAAGTCCTTTTTAAACCAGTCACTATATTGAGACCTTTTTGCAGTCAAAATACCATTGCGACCAAAGAACCACGGCAAACCTTTACGTGCCATATCAAAGCGTTGTCTTAAATTAAAACCATCAGTTTTTAACATCACATCAGTACGATATAAGGTAAAGCCAAACATCATCACTGTGGTAAAGAGCAGTGCAAAGCGTCGAGTTGTTTCAGGTACTTCACCCACTTCACGCATGACATCAAAAGCAACATCACGATGTTCCATTTCTTCAATCGCATGCCAAGCAAATAACGCACGAACAAAAGGATCGGCTTCCGCTAAAGTTTCCTTTTTACTGTAAAAGGTATCTGCCATTAATGCGGTTAAATGCTCTGCGGCTGCGGTCATGGCAATGTTGTATTGAGCTGAGCGATTTTTTAATTCAAATCTAAAAATCTTTTTCAACCGAGTGGTGAATTGATCAACAGGCATACCTTGTTCTTTCATGATCTGATTCATTTTGTCATGTGCCATGCCATGTTGTGCTTCTTGGCGGATAAAATCAGCCACACGTTCTTGCAAATCAGGATCATTAATTTTGTCGCGGAATAAACGCACACATTCAATAAAATAGCGTTCACCATCAGGGAAAGTTAGGCTCAACGCATCAAACATACGAGTACGGAACGGATCACCACCAAACCAAAAACGTGGTGCCTGATCTAAATGAAAATCTAATTTTGTTCTTACAACGGGTTCAACTTGATAGGAAACGTGTGCATTCATTTTTACCATTCCTTGTCTTTTCTTAAACTCAGTATGAAAAAAGTTCGATGAAATGTTTTGACAGTTACAGCCAAGTTTTATACAAATAACGACAGATCAGGATGAGATCGGGATATGTCAGTTAAAATTATCATTGGATATTTACGATTGTTTAATCGTGTTTTACAACAAGAACAAATTGATTTGTCTAAAGTTGTTGCACCTGAGCTTTGGCAAGCTTTTCATGCTTGTTTGGAAAATCCAGATGAGCAGGATTTTGATGTCGAACGTTATGCATTGCTTTTGCAATCGGCACAGCCTTATTTCCCTCGACCGATTACATTGGTGTTAGCCGAACATGCCAATTTGCAAGATTTGGGTTTAATGGGGTATTTGGCTTCAACCAGTTTAGATCTACAACAGGCTTTACAGCTTTTACAACGTTACTATTCTCTAGTTTTTAAACAGACCAATTTAGAACAACTGAATGTTCAGCAGTTTACTGAATATATTCAAATTGTTTGGGGGGCGTCTTATCGTGATTATCGGGAAATGTATGAGCTGAATTTAGCGTTGATCTTTAAAATTTCTCAATCAATTGTACAAGATGCTCTCGTTCCACCACAGATGATTCAATTTGGATACATGCCACACACGGCTTTATATCACTTTGAAAAATTTTATGGCTGTCCGATTCAAATTCAAGCTGGGCAATATGCCATTCGCTTTTCCAATCAAATTTTAAAAGCAAAAAGTATTGCAGCAGATCAGCAGTTGAATCATGTGTTATCTAATCAGGCACAGCAATCATTGGATAGCATTGCTTCTTTTGATATTCAGCAACAACAGTTTCGCCAAAAAATACAGAGCTATATTGAGCAAGGTTTATTACAACAGGAAGAGTTGTTACTGAGCTATGTGGCAAAGCGTTTGCATTGTTCAGAGAGAACCTTGCAGCGTCAACTCAAAACCTATCAGCTTAATTTTCAAGATATTTTAGATCAGTATCGTTTAGAGCAAAGTAAGCTTTATTTACAGCAAGGGAAATCATTCTCTGAAATTGCTGAACGTTTAAATTATGCAGATCAAAGTGCATTTGGTCGAGCATTCAAACGCTGGACAGGGGTTACACCCAAGCAGTTTTTAAAATCTCTTTAGTTTTTTAGAGCATGACTAAAGAGACGTATATCGGTTTTAAGGCATTTTTAAACGTGGGTAATTAAACACAATTGCAAGGACTGCACAAATCGCAAGAATCCAGCAGTAGTAGATCGTGCCAATCAATTCGACTGGAGAGAGTTTGGCAATTGAACATGCGAGTAAGAGCTGTGCGCCGTAGGGAATAATCCCTTGAATGACGCAAGAAAAAATATCGAGCAAAGCCGCACTTCGTTTAGGATCAACGCCATATTCTCTCGCCACTTCACGTGCCATATCGCCAGATAAAATAATGGCTACAGTATTATTGGCAACGAATAAATTTGAAAAAATGACTAGAAAACTAATGCCTAATTCACCTGCACGCTGTTTACCGAATTTAAAGAGGCGCGTAATGGCATAGATACGTTGAATCAGCCACTGCAAGCCACCTTCTTTCTGCATTAATGTTGAAAGGCCACCAAGCAACATGGAAAGTAATGCCACTTCAAACATACTGACAAAACCATCATAAATCGTGCTGTTCAGTTTAAGTAAGTCAAAATCTGGCTTTTCAATCAGACCCATCAGTCCAGATAAAATCACGCCGATCATGAGTACAGCTAAAACATGTAATCGGGTAAAGGCGAGGAAAAACACAGCCAGATAAGGCAGAATCAGCAAGAGGTCATAAGGCTTTGCTTGAATTGCTTCTGCTTGATGGCTTAGTGAAATATAAATCATCAAGGTCATGATTGCTGCGGGTAGGGCAATCCAGACATTGACCCTAAATTTATCTCGAAGTTCCACATTTTGGCTACGTGTGGCTGCAATGGTGGTATCTGAAATCATGGATAAATTATCACCAAACATTGCACCGCTGACTACAGCCCCAATCGCATAAATTGGTGCAATATCGGTGGCTTGAGTAAAGCCAAAGGCAATTGGTGCACAGGCAGCGATTGTTCCCATGGATGTTCCCATCGCTGTGGCAATAAATGCCGCAATGATAAACAGCATGGGCAATACAAATTCTGTTGAAATGAGTGAAAGCCCTAACTGAACAGTCGCATCCACGCTACCAATTGCACTGGATACACTTGCGAATGCACCTGCGAGCATAAAGACCATAAACATCAAAATCAGATTAGGATGGCTAGCACCTTCTAGAAACGTTTCAATCGCCGTATTTAGGTTTTGTTTGTAGAGTAGTAGTGCCAGAATAATAGCTGGAATCGCAGCAATGGGTGCTTTGACTTGATAAAAGGCAAATTCTGTCCCAATCATTGAATGATAGAGACCACTCCCGAGAAAGATGATCAAAAATATCAATAACGGCAGCAAAGCAAAGGCATTGCTTTGGGCTTTTTCCTGAGTGTGGGCAGACATAAAAATAAAAAGCAAACTTAAAAATGATGGGTAGTATAAGGGAGCGAGACTTATTTCTAAAATGCACTGCGATGAGGCAAAAATTAGGAAGCTTTGATCATTGAGAAAAAGCTGAAAATATAGATAAATGTATCAGGGCTGTTGTAAGTAGCAACATTCACTGTTGCAATCACGTCAAACTCTGTTCAATGAACAAAAAATAGCGTTACAATGCAGTGTTCTTGTATGACTACAAACAACTCCTCAATTTATATAAATCAAGGAAAGCATAATCCTATGTCACGTCTTGCCACTCGTTTTGAACAGCTTAAATCTCAGCACCGTAAAGCGCTTGTTTCTTATGTTATGGCAGGAGATCCGCATCCACAAGTCACGGTTCCATTGCTTCACCAGATGGTTGAAGCAGGCGTTGATGTTGTTGAGTTGGGTTTGCCATTCTCAGACCCAATGGCGGATGGTCCAGTGATTGCCTTAGCTGCTGAACGTGCTTTAGCAGGTGGAACGAGCACGCTTGATGCTTTGAATATGGTGAAAGAATTTCGTGAAAAAGATCAAACAACACCCGTTGTTTTGATGGGGTATCTAAACCCTGTTGAAGTGATTGGTTATGAAAAGTTTGTAGCTTATGCGAAGGACTGTGGTGTTGATGGTGTGCTTTTGGTGGACTTACCGCCAGAAGAGTCAAAGCAGTTCGGTGAAATCTTAAAACATAATGAGATGGATCAGATTTTCTTACTCGCACCAACGTCAACTGATCAACGTATTCAGCATGTTGTAAATCAAGCCAGTGGTTTTGTTTACTACGTGTCTTTAAAAGGTGTAACAGGCGCAGCAACATTAGATACCTCTGAAGCAGCAGCTCGTATTGCTAAAATTAAGAGCATGACCAATGTCCCTGTTGGGGTTGGTTTTGGGATTAGTGATGCTGCATCTGCAAAAGCCATGGGTCAAGTTGCTGATGCCGTAATCGTAGGAAGTGCTTTCGTTAAATCTTTTGCAACATTGCCAGCTGATCAAGCTGTGCAACAGACGGTGAATAAAGTGAAGGAGCTTCGAGCCGCGCTCGATGAGTTAGTATGAGTCAAGAGTCAACAGCTGGGAAGGTTTTGAGTCCTTCAACACCTTGGACGGAACGTCAAGTACCAAGTATTCAGATTGCTAATCAACAGCAAATATTTAAAGCGACATTTACAGAGCCGACCATTGAATGCCCTGAGTGTCATGCATTAGTGACACGTACGGCAATGTCATTTAATGCCTATGTGTGCCCACAATGCGATGAGCATTTGCGTATGCGTGCACGTGATCGTTTGAATTGGTTCTTTGATCAAGTGAATACCGAATTAGGTCAAGAATTTAGTGCCAAAGATCCATTAAAGTTTGTCGATAGTAAGCCTTATCCAGAACGTATGCGTGAAGCACAAGACAAAACTGGCGAAACTGAAGCATTAGTTGCGATGCAAGGTTCACTCAAAGGATTGGACTTGGTGGCTTGTGCATTTGAGTTCGATTTTATGGGTGGCTCAATGGGAACGGTCGTGGGTGATCGTTTTGTACAGGCAGCTGAACGAGCAATTCAACTACACCAACCGTTGATTTGTTTTGCTGCTTCAGGCGGTGCACGGATGCAAGAAGGCATGTTGTCTTTGATGCAAATGGCGCGTACTTCCGCTGCGATCCAAAAAATGAAAGAAGCACGTGTCCCATATCTTGTGGTACTGACTCATCCTGTATACGGTGGTGTAACAGCATCATTGGCAATGTTAGGCGATGTGCATATCGCGGAACCGAAAGCGATGATTGGTTTCGCAGGTAAACGCGTCATTGAACAAACGGTACGTGAGAAATTAGAAGAACCATTCCAACGTGCAGAGTATTTGCTTGATCATGGTGTGGTCGATCAAATTGTTCATCGTCATGCATTACGTGATACTGTATACAGACTCGTGGCTAAACTGATGAACTTACCTTGAAACCCGACGCTCCACATTCTACAGATACATTAACAACATGGCTCGATTATTGGGGCCATGTTCATGTTACAGGCATTGATTTAGGTTTAGAGCGCGTTATTCCCGTTGCTGAAAAGTTGGGGGTAATGCAACCGCAAGCAAATGTATTTACCGTCGCAGGAACCAATGGTAAAGGTTCGACTACAACGACTTTGGCTGCGATTTTGAATGCGCAAGGCTATAAAGTCGGTTTGTACCAGTCACCGCATATTTATCGTTTTAATGAACGTGTAAAACTTGCAGGATTGGAAGTTGATGATCAAAGCTTAGTTGATGCCTTTGTGTTGGTGGATCAAGCCCGTCGAGAATGTGGTTTATCACTCTCTTTCTTTGAAGCAACCACTTTGGCTGCTTTTGTCATTTTTAAGTTAGAACAATGTGATATTTGGGTGCTTGAGGTTGGTCTTGGTGGTCGCCTTGATGTGGTGAATGTGATTGATCCTGATATTGCTGTGATTACCAATATCGGTTTAGATCACATTGATTGGTTAGGTGATACAGTAGAAAAAATTGCTTTCGAAAAAGCAGGGATTATTCGTCCAAATATTCCTGTGATATTTGCGGGTCAACAGCAATTGCCACAAGCCATTCAAGACAAAGTCACTGAAACCCAATCGCATTTATATGCATTAAATCGAGATTATTTTTATCAACTCAATGACGATGGTCAAACATGGTCATTTGCATCCTCTGGCACAACGCTAAAACTGCCAATCGGTCAGCTTGCATTAGATAATATTTCGACTGCTGTTGCTGCGGTACTGGTGAGTGGTATTGAGGTCTCTCAGGCAGCGATTGCAACAGGTATTCAGCAAGCACGTTTGCAAGGTCGTTTTGAAATACGACAAATTCAAGACAAAACTGTTATTTTCGATGCTGGACATAATGCACATGGTGTCGAATTTCTATTGAATCAGTTGCGAAAATTCTTAAAATACAATAAACAGTACACAGATGTTGTCGCAGTATTTTCAATGCTGGCAGATAAAGATGTTTCATCTGTCACTGATTTACTTAAAACAACTGTAAAAGATTGGTTTATTGCTCCTTTAAATGTACCTAGAGCAGCAGCGTTGCCGCAGCTGCATGATGCATTACAAGGTCAACAGGTACATGAGTACAGCAATATCCAGCAAGCTTTTGAAAATGTGCTGAAACAAAGTAATAACAATCAGCTAATTTTAGTCTGTGGTTCGTTTCATACTTTAGAAGCGGTCTGGGAGTATTTAGAATAATGTCAATGAATAATAAACAACGCTGGATGGGTGGTGTTGTTCTACTAGGGGGTGGTGTTTTATTGACCGCATTGCTTCTTAAAGGTAATGATGAAATAGCGCACGATAAAACGCAAGCTACGATTACACACCCAATTCCTAAAAAAGAAGCTCAATCCCAAACAGCTCAGTCGAACCAAAATGGTGAGATGGTATCATTACAGCCATTAGCGGTCGATGTAGAAACAGAAAAACGTTTACTGGAAGAGCAACGTCGTTCCCGTGAGAAAGCCGTGGCTGAACAAGAAGCGCGTGCGGCTGATTTTCTAAAAATGCAGCAAGAAGCAGAAGCAGCTGCGGCACGCAAGGCTGCGGAAGAATATGCTGCAATTAATGCACGTCGTACAGCGGAACAGGAAAGCTCTGATAACATTCCGCCAGAGCTTGGCGAAGATGATAAAGCTAAAGCACAACGACTTGCTGAAGAAAAGAAAAAAGCTGAACAGCAAAAAGTCGATCAGCAGAAAACGGATACCGAAAAAAAGTTAGTTGAGGATAAACGTAAGGCAGACGCTGAAAAAAAGTTAGCCGAAGAGAAGCGTAAGGCTGAAACTGAAAAAAAGGCTGAGGAAGAAAAACGTAAAGCAGAAGCTGACAAAAAAGCGGCTGATGAAAAGCGTAAAGCAGAAGCCGAGAAGAAAGCGACTGAAGAGAAACGCAAAGCAGAAGCTGATAAAAAAGCGGCTGAAGAAAAACGTAAAACAGAAGCTGATAAAAAAGCGGCTGACGAGAAAAAACATAAAGCGGAAGCTGATAAAAAAGCTGAGGCTGGAAAGGCTCGTGAGCTTATGGAAAATGGCGATAAAAAATGGATGGTACAAGTTGCTTTGGCAGCCAACCAAGCCAATGCCGATGCAGTTGTTTCTAAGTTACGCGCGAAAGGTTATAAAGTGACCACTAGCCCTACATCTAAAGGGGTTCGTATCATGGTCGGTCCATCGAAAGACCGAGACGTTGCAGATGCAGCACGTAAGAAAATTACGTCTGATGAAAGTCTAAACATGAAATCCGCTTGGGTAATTGATTGGGTTCCGCTTGATCAGCGATAAAAGGTAATTATCTGCTAAATCAAAGCAGGAAAACGTCAGGTTTTGATCTTGTTGTAAGTGTTCTATTTCTAAGGGTGGTGATTGCATGATGAGTCGCGATTTTAAGATATTAGAACACTTTATTTTTTCAAAAGATTCTAGCATTAGCGCACTTTCTGGTGTTGTTTGTGTGGGCAATGATCTTTATTTGGTTGGTGATGATGTGAGCTACTTACTCAAAACCAATCAAAAAAAGAGTATCAGTCGTGCGACTGTTTTTGAAAAAATTCCATTATTTAAATCATCTAAGCAAATATCACTAAGTGCATTCAGTAAAGAAGCTAAGCCAGATTTTGAAGCGTTAAGCTCGATCATCTTTGATGGACAACCCCAGCTATTAGTTATGGGGTCGGGTTCTACAGAAAATCGAAAAAAGGCATTATTGTATAATCCAGTCAATCATCAAATTAGAATTTTGCTCGATGCCGCTGATTACCATTTTTTAGAACAAGCTTTTGAATTAACGGGTGGAGCTGATCTGAATATAGAAGCTGTATGTTCAAATCACAATGATCTGTACATCTTTCAACGCGGCAATATTAATCGTCATCATGGGGTTTTAGTCTTTGATCTGGCTAAAATTCAAGCGGGAAAATCTTTAGAGAATGCACTCAAAAATTCATTCAATCTAACATTACCAACACTTGAGGGTTCAGCAAGTGCTATTTCTGATGCTTGTTTTTTGGTGG
This sequence comes from Acinetobacter tjernbergiae DSM 14971 = CIP 107465, assembly GCF_000374425.1. Taxonomy (GTDB): domain Bacteria; phylum Pseudomonadota; class Gammaproteobacteria; order Pseudomonadales; family Moraxellaceae; genus Acinetobacter; species Acinetobacter tjernbergiae. The sequence goes on from NZ_KB894357.1 coordinate 125,840, forward strand.
AGAAAAATCTAATTATTGCCACCGCTGCGGTCGAGCAAACATTAAATACCTATGATGATGGCGTGGTGTTGGGTAGTTTTATTTTGCTGTTCTCACCTGAGGGTGAAACGTTATATACGCATTTGATTCAAGATACGAAAGGGCAAACCCTTCCCATTAAAGTAGAAGGGATTACTTGGCTAGAATCGACGTCCGATGGTGAGGTATTTTTATTGGTCACGGATAGTGATGGGGGTGATTCTGAGGTTTTGAAAGTATTACTCAGCAACTCTATTTTTGCAAACCAGTAACTTAGATCGTATTTCTTAGATCATCATATGACTTATAAAAGTAGGTTTTTCTAAGCGTAATAATCAATGGACAAAACCTAAGAAATTAAATAAATCGTGCAATTTAACAATTTATTGATCTTAAAAATTAGATTTTATCCAAATTTAACCTAACACGCTCTATTTAGGTGGATTTGACAGTTGCTGTTGAACCCATTGTACATTTTCAGTGGTGAAGAGTTGGTCAATATTTTTCCAAATCACATGAAAGCCATAGCCACCTTGTTTCATTTCCTTAACTGCATCCTCAATCGACCAATGCTCAAACACAATTCGATACATGGCAATGGTTGCACCCGTACGATCCGAACCATGATAGCAATGCACTAAGACTTTTTGCTTGTTCTGTTTGGCGGTTTGAATGGCACGCATCGCTTGTAATAAGTCTTCACGATTGATTGCCCATGTGTAAATTGGAATATGCACTAGATTAAAAGGTTGATCTTTTAAAACTTTAGCATCTTCATTTCTAGCTCTCAAATTGATGATCGTCTCAATTTGATACTTTTCTAAACTTGGAATTAAATCAGTACTGGGTTGCTCACTGCGAAAAATATCAGGACTAATTTGATAAAAATTATGCGTATTGGAAATCAGCGTTCCCCAGTTTTGGGGACGCTGTTCATCATCTAAGCTCGGATGTTTCATACACCCGCTTATATTAAGTGTTGAAACAAGTACAACGGTAATAAGTATTTTTTTCATATTACTGATAACGATTAAATTCGACAGGATCATGCGCACAAATTAACTCAATACTTGGCTCATGTTGAGCGAGATATTGTAACCGTTTCAGGTTATGTAACCTTTGTTGATTATCTTCTGCCAATAAACGTTCAGTCAGATCCAATGCTCTGAGTTTATTCTTTGGGTCGAGTTCCAAATGAGAAAAATAAGCATCACCACAGAAGAAAATCCAGCCATCTTGCTTTTTAATCGCAATGCCACTGTGTCCCAGTGTATGACCGAGTAGTGGAACCATCAGAATTTCATCTTGAAAAAAAGGAAGACCTTGGACTTTTTGCAGATTAAACCAGGCCTCACCATCTGTATGTTCAGCAAAATTCCAATGGCGATGCTGTTTAAATTGTTCTGTTTTATAGCGTAGCTTCCCTTTAGCAGAGAGCGATTGCGTTGCATTAAACTCAGAAGCCAAAACATGTACCGTTGCATTGGGAAAATCTGAAATTCCCCCAGCATGATCAAAATCAAGATGCGTGACAAAGATATGTTGTACATCTTCAGGGCGTAAGCCTAATTTTCGAATTTGTTCGATGGCACTCAATTTGAGGTTGGGCACAATTGAACCGAGTTGGGTGAGTAATGAACCTAAGCGTTGTTCGGTATGTAAATAATCTTGTGTACCTAAACCCGTATCAATTAAAACGAGCCCTCGATCTGTTTCGATAAGTAAGCAATGGCAAACGAGATGTGCTTTCCAACCTTTTTGACCAAATAGGGGCGCACAAACAGGGCAGAAGCTTCCGCAATGGAGATGATGGATGTTATAGATCATCGTGATTGTTATTCTATTTTGAAGATAATTATTTTTATAACGTATTGATGCGAAAATACCAAGATTAAAAATCCCCTAAATTTGATTGAATCTAAGGGATCGTTCCAATACGACGTACTTCGTTTGTCTTGCGCTGCGTTTGAAGCCTTTAGTCGGCTTCAATCTTTTAACTCACAGCATAGCTGTTCGACTTGCGTTCGTAACGAGCGTTGCTCGTTTTGTGTACTACGCACTTCGTTTGTCTTGCGCTGCGCTTGAAGCCTTTAGTCGGCTTCAATCTTTTAACTCACAGCATAGCTGTTCGACTTGCGTTCGTAACGAGCGTTGCTCGTTTTATCCTCACTCAGGTTGTGGTGTTAGACGTAAATAAGGTTTCACTGCAGTATAGCCTTGAGGAAAGCGTTGTTTGATTTCATCTTCATCTTTTAATGAAGGCACAATCACCACATCTTCACCATGTTGCCAATTGGCAGGTGTTGCCACTTTATGTTTATCGGTCAACTGTAATGAATCAACAACACGCAGTACTTCATTAAAGTTACGACCTGTTGACGCAGGGTAGGTAATAATTAAGCGGACTTTTTTATTGGGGTCAATGATCACCAACGAACGTACCGTTAAGGTTTCACTGGCATTCGGATGAATGAAGCCATACAACTCAGAAACTTTACGGTCTTTATCGGCAATAATTGGGAAATTAACGGTAGTATTTTGTGTTTCATTAATATCTTGAATCCAGCTTTTATGAGATTCAGCATCATCAACGGAAAGTGCAATTGCCTTTACGCCACGCTTTGCAAATTCATCTTTAAGCTTCGCTGTAAAGCCAAGTTCTGTGGTACAGACTGGGGTGAAATCTGCGGGGTGTGAAAATAAAATCCCCCAACCACTGTTTAAAAATTCATAAAAATCAATGGGGCCTTCACTTGAGTCTTGTTGGAAATTGGGGGCAATGTCGCCTAAACGGAGTGTCATGATTTATCCTCAATATATTCTTGATGTTCTCTGTGTATATTCAATATGCAGGAATCACGTTATAAATAAAATTATTGTTTTTTCATTTTGTTATGAGGATTTAAGATAATAGAATGAAGTGAAGCTAAAAAATTGATCATAAATTCACATGCAAAGCCGTGTAAGTTAAATGCAAATTTGCTACATTAACGCTGCTTAGTTGTGTGATGTCAGAGTCGCCTCGCAGTTTTTTTACCTGTTTGGATGCAAAGCCCTTGTAGTTCTTATTTCTGACTCCATAATAACAGCTAAGAAAAAATTACTTATTTAAACAAACAGGATTAGAGAGTTTATTCATGTTGGCAAGTCTGATCGGAGGTATCTTCGGTACAAAAAATGAGCGTGAGCTCAAACGCATGCGTAAAATTGTTGAACAAATTAATGCGCTTGAACCGACGATATCTGCTCTAAACGATGCAGACCTCTCTGCAAAAACTCCAGAATTCAAACAGCGTTTTAATAACGGTGAAAGTTTAGATAAATTGATGCCTGAAGCCTTTGCGGTTTGCCGTGAAGCAGCGAAACGTGTCATGGGTATGCGTCATTATGATGTGCAGCTCATTGGTGGTATTACCTTACACGAAGGTAAAATTGCTGAGATGCGTACAGGTGAAGGTAAAACCCTCATGGGTACTTTAGCGTGTTATTTGAATGCATTGAGTGGTCAAGGCGTTCACGTGATTACGGTGAATGATTACTTGGCACAACGTGATGCTGAGCTGAATCGCCCATTATTTGAGTTTTTAGGTCTGAGCATTGGTGTGATTTATTCAATGCAAATGCCAGCCGAAAAAGCTGAAGCTTATTTCGCCGATATTACTTACGGTACTAACAACGAATTTGGTTTCGATTATCTACGTGACAACATGGTGTTTTCTCTACAAGAGAAAAAACAACGTGGTTTAAGTTACGCGATTATCGATGAAGTTGACTCAATTTTAATTGATGAAGCACGTACCCCATTGATCATTTCTGGGCAAAGTGAAGATTCATCTCATTTGTACCAGTTAATCAATAGTATCCCACCAACATTAAGCCCACAGAAAGAAGAAAAAGTGGCTGATGGCGGACATTTTTGGGTAGATGAAAAGCAACGTTCAGTTGAAATGACTGAAGTTGGTTATGAAACGGTTGAACAAGAATTGATTCGTATGGGGTTATTGGCTGAAGGTGAAAGCCTTTATTCAGCAACCAACTTGAATTTGGTTCACCATGTGACTGCCGCAATTCGCGCACATTATTTGTATCAGAAAAACGTACATTACATTATTGGTGTCAATCCACAGACTCAAAAAGAAGAAGTCATTATTGTGGATGAAAGTACGGGTCGTACCATGCCTGGTCGTCGTTGGTCAGAAGGTCTGCACCAAGCGGTTGAAGCCAAAGAGAATATGGAAATTCAACCAGAAAACCAGACATTGGCAACCACAACATTCCAAAACTATTTCCGTCTGTATAAAAAGCTTTCAGGTATGACAGGTACTGCTGATACTGAAGCTTCAGAGATGAAAGAAATTTATGGCTTAGATGTAGTACTGATTCCAACACACCGTCCAATGGTACGTGAAGATCATAACGATTTAATTTATTTGAATCGTAATGGTAAATACAATGCCATCATTGAAGAGATCAGCAATATTCGTCAGAAAGGTGTTGCGCCTATTTTGATTGGTACGGCAACGATTGAAGCTAGTGAAATTTTATCTTCAAAATTGCTGCAAGCAGGGATCCATCATGAAGTTTTGAATGCAAAACAACATGAACGTGAAGCAGATATTATTGCGCAAGCAGGTAGCCCAAATGCGGTGACAATTGCCACCAACATGGCAGGTCGTGGTACGGATATTTTGCTCGGTGGTAACTGGAAAGCGAAACTTGCCAAAATTGAAAATCCAACGTCTGAAGATGAAACTCGTTTACAGGCACAGTGGGAAAAAGACCACGGAGATGTTTTAAGTTCTGGTGGTTTACATATCATCGGTTCTGAACGCCATGAATCACGTCGTATTGATAACCAGTTGCGTGGTCGTGCAGGTCGTCAAGGTGACCCTGGTGTATCACGTTTCTATTTGTCGCTTGAAGATGATTTGATGCGTATCTTTGCGGGTGATCGTGTGGTTGCCATGATGCGTGCAATGGGCTTACAAGAAAATGAAGCCATTGAGCATAAAATGGTCAGTCGTTCGATTGAGAATGCACAACGTAAAGTTGAGGCACGTAACTTTGATATTCGTAAAAACCTATTGAAGTACGATGATGTCAATAACGAACAACGTAAGATTATTTATACTCAACGTGATGAAGTCTTGGCAGAAAGTACCTTACAAGACTATATCGAAGAAATGCATCATGAAGTCATTAAAGGGGTGATTGCCAACTTTATCCCACCTGAATCGATTCATGATCAATGGGATATTGAAGGCTTAGAAAATGCACTGCGCGCAGATCTAGGTATTGAGCTTCCTGTTCAACAGTGGCTTGATCAAGACCGTCGTTTAGATGAAGAAGGTTTGATTGCACGTATTTCTGATGAAGTGATTGCTCGCTATCGTCAACGTCGTGAGCAAATGGGTGATGAGTCGGCTGCAATGCTAGAACGTCACTTTATGTTGAATTCACTTGATCGTCATTGGAAAGATCATTTGGCGGCGATGGATTACTTACGTCAAGGGATTCATTTACGTGGTTATGCACAGAAGAACCCTGAGCAAGAGTATAAGAAAGAAGCTTTCAACTTATTTGTGAATATGTTAGGTGTGATCAAGTCGGATGTCGTGACGGATTTATCTCGTGTGCATGTACCGACAGCAGAAGAGCTAGCTGAGCTAGAGGCACAACAACAACGTCAAGCTGAATCGATGCGTCTTTCTTTTGAGCATGACGATGTGGATGGTTTAACGGGTGAAGTGACTGTTTCTGAAGAGACGGGTAGTTTATCTGGAAATACACTCTTCCCAGTTCCAGAAAGCCGTAATGCACCATGCCCATGTGGTTCTGGTCTTAAATATAAGCAATGCCACGGTAAGATTTAATCATTCTCGACTTGGTTTAGACTTGAGTAAAGAGCAGAGCATTGGCTCTGCTTTTTTACGAGAAGTAACTTGAGTCTAAGCCAACTTTGTAGTTTTATTATGGAATTATAGTCCTTGATTGGATTCGCATTAAAAGCGGGAAGACAATGAAAAAGCCATTACAACTTTTAATTTTAGCGAGTGCGACAGTATCTGGTTTCGCAGTTGCAGAAAATATTCCTCAAACCACAACGGTGGATAAAGTACTTGCAGCAAAAGGGCCAACAACCGCTGAAGCTCAAGTGAAACGTGAGGTTACGACCGTCATTAGTCCACGCACAGGTATTCGCTATACTTTAGGTGATACAGGTAATCGCCCAATTGTGTTGCAAACAGCGGCAATCGCACCTGCAAATTCTGCCAATATTAATCGCATCGTGGCAACAAACCCAGCATTGTCGGCAAGAAGCCAAGAAAAAGCCAAAGTTGCGCTGATTGGCGAAGCTGCGGTACAAACAGCAAGTGTTCAAGCACCTAAATAAATGGTTTATTCTGGTGTAAAAAAAGAGATGCTAAGCATCTCTTTTTTTATGTAAAAATCTGATTATAAAAAACTTGGAAGTAGAATTAAGCCAATAATAATACCGAATAGTAGCCATTTAGAAACATAGTATAAGCGGCGATTACGCTCTTTTAGCCCACGACCATAATGGTGAACTGCATAACCATATTTAAAGATACGGTTAATAAATCCAGTATTGTCTTGATCATCATTGGGTGAGCTTGCAGCAGACATGACATTGCGTCCAAACCAATGATTGATTTTCTGCGCCCAACCCCATTTCATCGGGCGTTCAATATCACAGAACAGGATGATACGAGTTTCATCAGTTTGATTATGTGCCCAATGTACATAGGTTTCATCAAAAACGGTTGCTTCACCATCTCGCCAACTATAGCGTTCTTGATCGACCTCAATAAAGCAATCATCGCTATTAGGGGTGACTAAACCTAAGTGATAACGAACAGAACCTGCATAAGGGTCACGGTGTTTACCTAAGTAGCTGCCTGATGGAAGCTCGGTAAACATGGCTGCTTTTACAGAAGGAATACTTTCGAGTAAAGCCACTGTTTTTGGGCAAAGCTGTTGTGCCGAAGGGTGACTTTCTTGATACCATTTCAAGTAAAAACGTTTCCAACCCCGTTTAAAAAACGTATTAAAACCAGCATCATTATTTTTTTCAGAGGCTTTAATTTGATTTTGAAGTTGAATGGCTTCTTCTCGAATGACTTGCCAATTGTCTTGAAGCGGTTTTAGCTCAGGAAATTGTGCGACGTCAAAAAAAGCTTGGTTTGGCAATTTAGAAAAACCAGTCATAAACATGTTAACTGGTGCTAGGAATGTAGAATGGTCGAATAATTGCCGAGATGCTTTTAATCGTTCCTTACCACGGTAATAAGTATATAAAAAACTGATTAAAAATACGACAACGATAATCACTGCGTACATAAATACAGACGTCTAAAAATAGGAGAGAATTATTTTAGCACAAAAAATATTTTGCAGAATGCTCTTGTCAAATCAACTACAAAAGATGGGAGATCTTATCAGATCAGTGGCTTTTCGGGTGATTGCTAAATGAATCACCCGAAAGAATCGAACTATTAGATTTGGTTATTTACATCATCATTTTTGGTTTCACGGATCAGTAAAAATGCAATTAAAGATAAAATTGACGCTAAGCTGAGATATAAACCTACAGCACCTAGACCATAACTTTCTGCAAGTTTAGTCGCGATATATGGGGCAAAGGATGCACCAAAAATACCCGCTAAATTAAAAGTTAATGCTGAACCTGTATAACGGACTGAGATTGGAAAAATCTCGGAAAGTACGGTTCCAATCGGCCCATAGGTGAGCCCCATAATCGAGAGTCCGATACATAAGAACAAGAAGACCAATATCGGGCTACCTGAACCGAGTAAAGGGGCGAAGCATAGCCCAAACAAAGCTGACAAAACACATACGGCAATTGATGTGGTTTTGCGTCCAAATTTCTCAGCTAAAATGGCTGAAACTGGAATAAATGCGGCAAAACATAAGGTTGCAACCAGTTGTAGTTGCAAAAACTCACCTCGTGTATAGCCTAATTGAGTTGTTCCCCATGTTAGAGCGAATACCGTCGTGAGATAAAACACCACAAAAGTACAGATTGCCGCAATCGTACCGAGAATTAACATCGGTAGATGCTTGGTCATGACTTCTTTAAATGGCACATTGACTTCTTTTTGCTTATTTAGCACCTTTTGAAAGGCAGGTGTTTCATGCAGTTTCAAACGAATGTAGAGACCAACAAGAACCAATACAGCACTGGAAATAAATGGAATACGCCATCCCCAAGTCATAAAATCTTGTTCGGACATAAACGCATTCAATAAAAGAAATGAGCCTGTTGCCAAAATGAAGCCAATCGGTGCACCGAGTTGAGGGAACATGCCATACCAAGCGCGTTTACCTTCTGGTGCATTCTCAGTGGCAAGTAAAACAGCACCACTCCATTCACCGCCCAGACCTAAACCTTGCCCTAAACGACATAAGGCGAGCAGTAGTGGTGCTGCAAGTCCAATTTGTGCATAGGTTGGCAATAGCCCAATACACACGGTTGAAATTCCCATGGTGAGTAGGGCTGCAACCAGTGTTGCCTTACGTCCAATTCGATCACCTAAATGCCCAAAAATTGCTGCACCAATTGGGCGAGCAATAAAGGCGATAGCGAAAGTTGCCAGTGATTTGAGTACCGCAGCGCTATCGCTACTTTCAGGGAAAAAGAGATGTGGAAAAATCAGTACAGCGGCGGTGGCATAGATATAAAAGTCAAAAAACTCAATCGTAGTGCCCACAAGGCTGGCAAATAATACCCGTACTTTTGAATTGCTTGCCACCTCAGTGGTGACAGTCGTAGTACTTGACGACATATATAACCTTAATTTTATTTATTCAAGAGACAGAATTGCTGCCTTGAAAATTCCTTTTGAATGCGGAGTTTACTCAGCAAACTTGATGTGATGTATTATCTTATAATACATAACAATAGATCGCTAAAAAGTGTAAACCTGCCCCTAATAGCACAAAAACATGCCAAATTGCGTGGGTATATCTTACCTTTTTTAACGCATAAAACAATGTGCCGACAGTGTAGGCGAGTCCACCTGCAATCAAGAGTTGTACCGCATCTTTAGAGAGATAGCGTTGCATATCATCCATGACCAAAACCGCCAGCCATCCCATCAAGAGATAAGCTGCCAATGAAACTTTTTGAAAGCGATGGATAAAAACGAGCTTAAACAGCGTGCCAATCAGTGCAATCACCCATAAAGCGATCAGTAAATAGTGGGCTTTGGCAGTTGGAATTGCGATACTGAGAAAGGGAGTATATGTCCCTGCAATCAGATAATAAATTGCAGTATGATCTAATTTTTTATACCAATAGCGTTTGCGTTCATCTTGAGCAAAGTGATAGAGCATTGAACTACTGAGTAATAGTACTAAGCTAAATCCATAGACCCATAAACTGATCCATTGCCCTAACGCTAAATCTTGCCCTTTAATAATCAGTAAAATAGAGACAACCAGTGCCAATGCTGCCCCAATACCATGACTATAGGCATTGATAAGTTCTTCTTTGGGGTCATAGCTTGTGAGAGTATTTGCAGTCATTAGATTTATCGTTTGCATAAAAATACAACTGTATCGTAATGCAATTTCCCTTTTAAAGTAAGACGCTTTAGAATTTAGTTTCTATTTGCTAGGTTTTCATTATGTTTGCGCCAAACTTTTCTTTTGAACAAGAACAGCAATTTTTCTTGGATATTCAGCAATCTATTGAAAATAAAGGCTTTGATCGGCTGATCATCAGTCAATACAAAGGTGAACAGATAGAATTAGAAAAGATGACTTTTCGGGTGATTGAATTGCAAGGGCAGGCAACACTCTCTTGTTTATACCATCATACGACCCAAGATATTACCAAAAATTATACCATTGCGGAGGGCTTGGAAAAAATTGCCGAGCTTTTGCAATTGTCTAAGCAAGCCAATTTATTTAGCTTAGATCAAGATATTCAGCTCAAGAAAAATAAAAAGAAAGCCATGTTGAATCGCCAAAAAAAGCAAGCCACAACGCTTAAAGTTGAACAGCAGCAACATAATCGTGAAAAGCAACGTTATGTACAGCAGCACAGTCCATTTTTAAAACATTTGGGTATCGCTGATGAAAAAGGGCAGATTGTCCCAAGTATGGCGCGGAAGTGGAAACAGATTAATAAATTTATTGAAATCTTTTCACATGCATATGAGCAGATAGATGCGACCCAGCAAGAGCTGAACATTGTCGATTTTGGTTCAGGCAAAGGCTATTTAACCTTTGCGTTGTATGATTATTTACAAGCACAACAGAAAACACCGTTGATTACGGGAGTTGAATTACGTTCAAACTTGGTTGAGTTCTGCCAAAATGTTGCTGATCAGGTAGGCTTCAATCATCTTGATTTCTTTGAAGGTGATGTACGTAGCTATCAGCCTGAGAAATTGGACGTGATGATTGCACTACATGCATGTGATATCGCCACTGATTTTGCGATTCATACGGGGATTCGCCTCAATGCATCCATGATTATGTGTGCGCCATGTTGTCATAAAGAGCTGCGTCCACAATTGCACAGCCCAGAAGTATTACAGCCGATGCTGCAATTTGGTATCCATGCAGGGCAACAAGCGGAAATGTTGACCGATACCTTACGTGCTTTATTACTGAAAGCGTATGGCTATGAAACCAAAGTCTTTGAGTTTGTGGCTTTGGAGCATACCAGTAAAAATAAAATGATTTTGGCGACCAAACGTAAAGAACTTCAGCAACCAGATCCTCAGATCATGCAGCAAATCCAAGCTTTAAAAGCGATGTATGGCATTGAAAAACAAAGTCTGGAATTATTGTTGCAAGATCAAATGCCGATCGAAAATTTAGGCTGTAAGTGTTAATCGAGTCTGAGAATAAGATGTATCACTTTAAACAGGGACGTTGGGATCAATTACAGCAAGATGCCAAATTGATCCGAACACAGGTTTTTATTGCTGAACAACATATTCCTGAAGCAGAGGAATGGGATGATCATGATGCCATTTCACAACATTTTGTGATTTATGATCAAGATCAGCCGATTGCTACAGCGCGTTTGTTGCAGAATCACAGTGTAGGGCGAGTGGCTGTTGTTAAAGCCTATCGGGGGCAAGGCATTGGGCGAATGATCATGCTCAAGATTATTGCTTATGCACAACAACAGGCTCGACCTCATCTGCAACTTTCCTCACAAATCCATGCAGTTTCATTTTATCAACAGCTTGGTTTTATCGTGCAAGGTGATGAATATGATGAATGTGGTATTCCGCATATTGAAATGACGATGTCTATTGATCGATAAGCTAAATCTTGAATTCTCATACTTCACTATATGGATGAACCATCGTCAAATTGATGCTATTGGTGGTGATCTTGTGTAGCCACTTCAGAGCTTGCAGAAGATGCTGCCTGTGAAAGCTCTTTTTGTTGTTGGGCTTTACGTTGCGCACCCGGCATATAATCAGGCTCTTGAGACATTGCTAGATAGAAAAAGCTGAGAAAAATCGTACTTAGTACACCGACAATAATGACAAACTTCCATCCTAATACGGTTTCTTCATTGGAGTCTTTTTGTGGGTATGGTTGATTGCTCATCATAAATTCCAAAAAATAAAAATGCTTAGCGTTACAGCATTCATGCATAAAATTAATAAAACCTTAAATATTATATGGCTTTCTGATTCATTTGAGTGGCGTTTATCCATTTATATTTTGACTGAATTAAACGTGTGGATTTACAAAACTCATTGCTTCGAATTCCATCTAAGATAAAAAATCACAGAAAGTAAATGATTTGATGAAGTGGGTGGGAAAGCCAAGTCTTAAATTGAGGTCATTCAAAACTTGGTTGTTACTTTATTTAAAGATTTTTCCAATCTTCAATTGCTTTTAAGCCTGTTTCGATCCCGATATCATAGCTATAGCGGATTTTTGCTTTATTTTGAGAAAGTCGACCAGCCATATTTTTTAAATCAGGTGGACAAACTTCAAGGATTTTTTGTCCTGATGCTGAACGTGAAAATTGTACAGAATCATTATAACGTTGAGTTCTTGACAGTAAGCTTTTTGCAAAACCACGTTTTTGTTGAAACACATATTTAGCGAGTAACTGATCACCTTTGCTACTGGCTTTATAATAATTTTTAGGACGTGTTCGCAGTACCATAAGTTTTGAAACATCATGTTGTTGAGCTGCCCAATGCACGGGTAGGGCATCTGCAACACCACCATCAAAATAGGGTTCTCCGAAGATATCAACGGCTTGACGTGTCAAAACGGGAATCGAACTGGATGCTCTTAATCCATCTAGAATATTGTCTTTAGATGCTTTGATATATGTGGCATCGCCTGAAACGGCATGGGTAAGTACCATATAAAATTCTGGATGATTGGCAAATAGATGCGCCTGATTCAGAGGATATTCTTTTTCAACCACATCCCACATCCATTTTAAATCCAGTAAATCGCCACCTTTAAAGAAACGACCATATTGAATAAATTCAGAACGAAGTGAGTGGTCTAAATAAATTTGCAAAGTACGACCTTGTTGTGCCGCTAAATAGTTCGCAACATTGGTCGAACCAGAGGAGACACCGACACAGAGGTCAAAAGGATTAAATTGTTGCTGTAAAAATGCATCTAAGACACCGCTGGTAAATGCGCCGCGCATTCCACCACCTTCAACGACCAGTGCCTGACGATTTTGGTGAAGCATTGAAAATCTCGAATATCATGATAAACCCCTGTTTAACATGGATTCATCATGATCGACAATAGTATTTTAGTTGTGATGTTGATGCTCTGAGTGTGTTGTGTCCGTGGTCATAGAAGACGGAGACATGTCATGCTGAGGTGCTGCTTTATTCTTGTTCATTGGCATATAGTCTGGCTCATTGTTCATGGCCAAATAGAAAATGCTCATGAAAACTATGCTCAAGATAATCGTAATAATTAATGCTTTCCAACCCCAAGGCGACGTTTCTGGACAGAGTTTTTCAGACATAGGATTTTTCCTAAAGAGAGAAAATAAGTAGCCTTATAACATAAAAATATTATCAACTCAGTGTGTAGATGTTAATTACTCAGCTAAAAGTCGACTTTTGTCGAATATGGATTGCATTATGAGATTGTTAAAATAGAAAGACTATTCAATCAATGAAGACAGATTCTTTCAAGGTAGATAAGAAGCTGAGCAGTATCAGGATAATGGTCTACTTTGAAGGTCATAACAAGATTGATGAAAAACAAAATATGATGGAGAAAAAAATGATTTTGGATTCAACAGATACGGATGTTTTTGCAGCTGTTACACAATTTTATGTGCGTTTAAGACGAGTGACGGGTCGTGTAGTTGATGTTCTTTATATGGTGGAAAATCAAGAATATGCTCAGCACCTGATTGATTATGCAAAAACGATCGATGATACAGAGCTGCAAAGTCATGTCAATCATTTAACACGGTCTTTCAATATTATTAAAGCACCTGTTGCCGCAGTGGAACAACCTAAAAAAGTGGTCGAAAGACCTGAGCCGCAACGCGTCTGGTTTTTAGGTTAAGCAATTTTTCTGAACTTAGTGCATAAAAATTGATATTCCTCCCTCTATGACGAGAGGGAGGAAAGACTTGCTGTTTAGTGTTGCCACATAGTGTTATTTAAATACATCACCTGATACGGCATGTGTTCTCAGTAACTTAGGTGCTGTAAAACGTTCACCATACTTAGCTGCTAATTCCTCTGCACGTTGTAGCGATTTCGCAACACCATTTTGATTCAAGAACTGAATCGCTCCACCTGTCCACGGCGCAAAACCAATACCAAAAATTGAACCAACATTGGCATCAATGACAGACTCCAAAACACCTTCTTCATAACAGCGTAAGGTATCGAGTGCCTGCACAAACAAGAAGCGATCAATGATGTCCTGTTCAGGAATCTGATTGTCTTTGCTCCAACGGCTGAGTCCATCCCATAAATGTTTTTTGCCATTTGCTGGGTAGTCGTAGAAGCCTGCACCTGCTGCTTTACCTTTACGATTCAGCTCATGAATCATGGTGTGAACCACTTCATCAACCGACGTTTTTGGTAGGTCTTTACCTTCAGCTTGTAGTGCTTTGTGCGTTTCGCTGGCAACATGTTCAGTCAAGGTTAAAGATACTTCATCCTGAATCGCAAGTGGGCCGACAGGCATACCTGCCTTGAGTGCTGCCATTTCGATTTTCGCTGGATGAACACCTTCGGCAAGAAGACGCATACCTTCCTGAATGAATGTGCCAAATACACGACTGGTAAAGAAGCCACGGCTATCATTGACAACAATTGGAGTCTTGGCAATTTGCTGAACAAAGTCATAGGCTTTAGCCAATGTTTCAGCAGAAGTTTCTTTGCCTTTGATGATTTCTACCAATTGCATTTTGTCTACAGGGCTAAAGAAATGTAAGCCAATAAAGTTCTTGGTATCTTTACTTGCAGTTGCCAAACCTGTGATTGGTAAAGTTGAGGTATTTGAAGCAAAAATACCACCCTCAACCAAATATTGTTCAGCTTCTTGAGTCACTTTAGCTTTGAGTTCTTGATTCTCAAATACCGCCTCAATGATCAAGTCACAGCCTTGTAAATCTGCCGCATCCGCCGTTGCAGTAATCAGTGCTAACACTTGATCGCGTTTTTCCGCTGACATACGACCTTGTGAAACACGCTTATCAAGAAGTTTTTGCGAATAAGCTTTGCCTTTTTCTGCATTTTCTACAGATACATCTTTGAGTACTACAGGAATACCTTTGATTGCGGTTGAGTAGGCAATGCCTGCACCCATCATGCCCGCACCTAATACTCCGACTTTGGTGGCTTGCCATTTTGCAACATCAGTAGGGCGGCTTGCACCTGACTTGATCGCATTGAGACCATGCCAGAATGTACCGATCATGTTTTTAGAAACTTGACCTACAGTCAGCTGAGTGAAGTAACGTGATTCAATCCGTAGCGCGGTATCGACATCAACTTGCGCACCTTCAACTGCGGCAGCCATAATTGCTTCAGGCGCAGGGTAACAGCCTTTAGTTTTGTCACGTAGCATTGCAGGAGCAATCGCAAGCACTTGCGCAACCGCAGGGGTTTTAGGATCACCACCTGGGATTTTGTAGCCTTTCACATCGTAAGGTTGTTGTGATTTTGGATTGGCTTTGACCCAAGCAATCGCTTTATCTAGCAGCTCTTGTTCATTTTCAGCAGTGTCATGTACTAAGCCGAGAGATTTTGCTTTATCAACCCCAAATTGCTTACCCTCCATGAGGAAAGGGAAGGCATTTTGTAAGCCTAGCAAACGCACCATACGCACGATACCGCCGCCACCTGGGAGTAAGCCCAAAGTTACTTCAGGTAAACCAAACTTGGTTTTTGGATCATTAATCGCAATACGATAATGACAACCTAATGCGATTTCCCAACCACCACCAAGTGCTGTACCGTTTAAAGCGGCAACGACAGGTACACCTAAAGTTTCGATCGTGCGTAAGTCACCTTTGAGTTTTTCAATCATTTTGAAAAATTCAGTCGCGTGTTCAGGTTGTACTTGAATGAGTTCATCCAAGTCACCACCAGCGAAGAAGGTTTTCTTCGCAGAACGGAAAATAATGCCTTTGAGCTCAGTTTCAGCTTTGAGCTTTTGGCTGACATCTTCGAGTGAGTCACGGAATTCTGCATTCATGGTGTTTGCAGATTGACCTGATGAATCAAGGGTAAGAATTACAATATTGTCAGCGTTTTTTTCGTATTTAATAGCGCTCATACATCATCGTCCAATATTTTATGAGCTTAATCGTAAGTGACCTGCATAAGTAAATATAAGCATCGCAGCGTCTTGTTAAGCTCTCATCTAGTTTTAGGATAAACCTTCGGTTCGACCTACCTTGCGAAACGTTGTTTCTCATTCGGCAAAAGTAGGCAAAACCATTGTCATTCGCAAAACCTGTTCAATTCTTTCATTTATACAATTTATCGCAGAAACAATATATTGTAGATACTATGCAGGTTGCGAATGACGTTTCCGAGTCTCATATTTCAGGGAGGTTTTGAGTGATTTACACCAACTCGATAATGGTAGCGATGCCCATACCACCACCCACACATAATGTTGCTAGACCACGCTTCTTGCCTTGACGTTCTAATTCATCCAATAACGTACCTAGAATCATAGCACCCGTTGCGCCTAATGGGTGCCCCATTGCGATTGCACCACCATTGACATTGACTTTCTCGGCAGGAACT
The DNA here is from genome assembly GCF_000374425.1 of Acinetobacter tjernbergiae DSM 14971 = CIP 107465. Lineage (GTDB taxonomy): Bacteria > Pseudomonadota > Gammaproteobacteria > Pseudomonadales > Moraxellaceae > Acinetobacter > Acinetobacter tjernbergiae. The sequence continues at coordinate 142,150 of NZ_KB894357.1, forward strand.
TTCAATTCAGTGATAAACCGCATCACCACAGCAGCAAAAGCTTCATTGACTTCAAATAGGTCAATATCATCAATCGTCAAGCCTGCTTTGGCTAAAGCTTTGCGTGCAGCAGGAGCAGGGCCAGTCAACATGATGGTTGGATCTGTACCGACTAATGCAGTTGCAAGCACCTTGGCACGAGGTTTTAAACCTTGCTCTTTAACTGCTTTTTCAGAAGCCAATAACACCACCGCAGCACCATCGACGATGCCTGATGAGTTGCCTGCATGATGGACATGGTTAATTTTTTGCGCTTCAGGATACTTCTGTAAAGCAATAGCATCGAAGCCCATTTGACCCATCATTTCAAAGCTGGCATTCAATTTTGCCAAACCATCAACAGTGGTTGTTCCTTTGATAAATTCATCTTTTTCTAGGATTGTTACACCTGCATGATCTTTCACAGGTACAACTGATTTATCAAAATAACCATTTGCTTGAGCAGCAGCAGCCTTTTGTTGTGAACCAACTGCAAATGCATCCACATCTGCACGGCTATAGCCATCTAAAGTGGCGATCAAGTCAGCGCCAACACCTTGTGGCACAAAAGAAGATTTTAAGTTGGTTTCAGGATCAAGCGCCCATGGACCACCATCAGAACCCATTGGGATACGTGACATGGACTCCACACCACCCGCAACCACAATATCTTCCCAACCTGAACGAACTTTTTGCGCTGCCAAGTTCACTGCTTCTAAACCAGAAGCACAGAAACGGTTGATTTGTACACCCGCAACATCATCATTCCAACCTGCGGCAATCGCAGCAGTTTTGGCAATATCGCCACCTTGATCACCAATTGGTGTAACACAACCTAAAACGATATCATCGACTTTAGACGTATCGAGTTGATGACGTTGTTGTAATTCATTCAATAATGTTGTCAGTAAAGTAATTGGTTTTACTTCATGTAATGAGCCGTCTTTTTTTCCTTTTCCGCGTGGTGTGCGAATGGCATCAATAATATAGGCCTCGCTCATAGCTGTTCCTTGTATTGCCTTAAATTAAAAATCATTGTGCTTCGAGTGTACTCAATTTAAGTAGCAGTGCAATGATGATAAACATTGGCAAGTGTGATGTTTTTCGCCAATTTGATGGGTTAAGCAAGTGGTCCATCAAATTGTTAACTTTGGTGCTCTTTTACATGTCTAGCGACATCTTCGATTAGACTAATGTTTGGAAATGATTGATAGAAAAGATGGGCGGAAGCACATGATAAAACCAAAGTCTTACTATGCCCTGATAGCATTCATGCTGCCATTTTGTGGATGCGATTCATCTGGACGGAATATTGAAAATAACAAAGTAGTAGAGGATAAAAATAAAGTGAGCCAAACTTACTCAAATCAGCCCGCTGATGACAAAATGCTTTTAGTTTTGTCTGCACCCTCTATCCATGATCCGTATTACAAATCAGCCTTTCAGCGGATTGTAGATTTCCAGATTAATTATGCAAAATCGATTTTGGGCAATGACAATGTGGTGATTCTGATGGATGAGGATACCAAGCCTTATTTCAAGGGCAAAGTTCCTGAAGACATTTTATTGGTGGATGATGTCCGTGATATTTGGATGCGCGACTTCACCACGGTTAATCCAATACAGCCTGTGCAATTTACCTATACGTGGGCCTCGATGACCAAGAAACAAAGTAAAGATGTGCAAAAAAGTTTTAGTCAGTTTGCTGATCGTTATCAAATTCAAAGAGCCAAAACTGATTTGATGATTGATGGGGGTAACCTTGTTGATGACTATGCGGGTCGAGTGATCACCACTACACGTTTTATGGAAGATAATGACCTTAGCTATAACGAGGCCAAACAAGAGTTAAAAGCCACATTGGGTGCAACTGAAGTTGCTATTCTAGAACCAGATGAAGAAGTGCTTGCACATTCAGATGGGATGGTGAGTTGGGTTGATAAAAACACGTTGCTTGTGAATGATTATTCAAAAACACCATCATTTAGAACAACGGTGATGGATGAGTTGAAAACTTCATTTCCAAGTGCAAAGATTGTGGAAGTACCTGTTGAATATAAAACCAATCCAAAAGGTCAGTGGGATGGTTTTGAATCGGCATGTGGCGTGAATCTGAATGCTACGGTCACACATAACAATATTTATGTACCGACTTTTAATATGCCACATGACCAAAAAGCATTGAGTATTATTAAGCAAAATACCTCGAAGAAAGTGATTCCGATCAATGCGGAAAGTGTTTGTCCAATGGGAGGCAGTGTGCGTTGCCTGACTTGGCAAGTGACAGGTGAAAATGCTGCGAAACTGATTCAAGCGGCTAGAGATCGCTAATAATAGGTGTTTAGATTAAATTGAGTGATTGAAATTTCAAAGATAGCCTGAGCATATTTAGACTATCGTTTGGGCTCAGGGCGCGGCGCTTAAGCGCCGTCGGTCTCGCAGCGAATGGCTATAAGCCGTTACTGTGGACGACATACCTTGTCACCTACGGTCGCAATGGCATCAATAGCAAATTGCATGGCCTTCGTGACCTGTTTTTCTTCCAAGGGGCGAACGTAGGTTGCGCGCATCTTCAGATATTGCTTGTCCCCTGGGACGAGCCAAAGGAATGATCCGTAGTTAGTTTCTCCCTCAGACCATAGGAATAGACCGCCTTGCGCTTCAACTGAGGTACCGGCCACCCGCACTTGGCCTTTGCCGCTCATGACGAGTTCAGCATTTGAATGGGAGGAGAGAACCTCAGAGATAGCCGCCTTTAACTCTGCTAGATCATTAGTTGATGGGTCTCGGTCATAAATAAATAATGTGATTGCTGTGTGATATGGCATAGCGTTGTAGCCGGCCGAATGAGTATTCCGGTAGGTCTTGAGCGCCACCGCTTGTGCATCAGGAGTTAGGACTGTCTCAAAACCATTGATGGCGGTTGGAAAACACCGCACGGCGTTGCCATCGCTTTCGCTAGCCAGCGCAATAAATGGGCAGAGCAAGACCAGTGCGAATAGGAATTTTCTCATGTGATTCACTACGGCTGACTCCGCACTTTAATTTGGAAATATGATTTACAAATGCTGTCCATGTAGTTGGCGATATAAACCAGGCGTAACCCCCGTCCATTTTTTAAAGGCACGGTGAAAAGTACTGGTCTCACTAAAACCGACTTGTTGAGCGACATCTTCAAGGGTGAGATTAGGGGTGAGTAATAAGTGAATTGCAGCATCACGACGTAACGCATCTTTCACACCTTGATAGCTTTTTCCTTCCGCAGCTAAACGACGGCGCAACGTTTGTGGTGATAAATACAACATTGATGCAACATCATTCAGTGTTGGCATTTCTTCGCCAATTTGGCTTTTCAACACATCACGAATACGTGAAGTTAGGGAGTTGGTATTCTTAAATTTCACCAATAATTGTGCAGGCGCAGCTTTTAAGAATTCTTCTAAGGTTTTGTCATCTTGGCGTATCGGTAAATCGAGATAATCAGCCGCAAATGTAATTTCTGTACGTGGTGCATCGAACTGCATGACAGGTGCAAAGAACAGGGCATCGTATTCATCTGCATGGCTTGGACGTTCATAGCCAAAATGCACACGTTCCAAGGGTAAACGACGTTCGATTAACCATGAAGCAAGCCCATGCCAAATCATCAGCATACTTTCAGTAATAAAATGATCAGGGTCTAATGCTTTGGGAATGTGTGGCACTAAGCGGGCTTCGTGCTTATCACGTTCTAAGCTTACTGACCACTCATCTCCAAACAGTTTATAGAATTGAGAGGACAGTTCGAGTGCTTGCCCAAGCGTCTTGGAGTGGATGATCAATTGGCACATAATGGCAAATGTACCTAAACGACGGGGTTGTACATCAAAACCCACATGTTCGTCTTGAGTGACCATCCATAGCATTTTAACAAAGCGGGTATATTGTTCGGGAGAGATACGCGCTTTTGGCTGACGTAACAGTTCTGCTTCTATGCCGACATGTGAAAGTAATGTTTCAACGTCCATGCCTAGGCGTTTCACACCTGTTAAAGCCGCATTCACGAAGTGGATGCTGATCGTATCACGGCTCATATTGAATCCTTCAGTTTCTTTACTATTCACGATAATTGACCTAAATAACCGTCTAAAATATCAAATTGGGCAATTGACAAGAAAAATAACTGCTCAATACATACATGTTAAATTGCCGAAACTATCAAGGTAAATGGCTGAACATGACATTGTTTTTGTGTTTATCAGTACCTAGTATAAAAGAAAATTTAAACAAATTGAGTAAAAATTATTATGCCATCTGCTTTAAAAGGATTGAAAGTCCTCGATTTTTCTACTTTATTACCTGGGCCATTTGCAAGTATGTATCTTGCTGACATGGGTGCAGAAGTGATCCATGTTGAATCACCAACACGTCCAGATCTCGTGAGAATTATGCCACCCTATGCCAATGGACAAGCCACGGCACATAGTTATTTGAATCGCAATAAGCAATCTATTGCACTCGACCTCAAAGATGCAGCCAATATTCAACTGATCAAAAATAAAATTTCTGAGTTTGATATTGTGCTTGAACAATTCCGTCCTGATGTCATGCGCCGTTTAGGTTTGGACTATGAGACTTTGGCAGAGATTAATCCACGTCTCATCTATTGCTCGATTACGGGTTATGGTCAAACAGGAAGTTATAAAGATCGGGCAGGACATGACATTAACTATTTGGCGCTTGCAGGTGTTTCTGGTCATAGTGGTCGTCAAGATAGTGGCCCACCACCACTTGGAATTCAAATTGCAGATGTAGCAGGGGGCTCATTGCATGCGGTGATTGGTATCTTAGCTGCGGTTGTTGAGCGTCAACGTAGTGGTCTTGGACAATATATTGATATTTCCATGACAGATTGTGTGGCAAGTTTAAATAGTATGGCTGCTTCTGCAAGTTTGGCAGGGCAAACACCGCAAGCCCCTGAAGCGGGCATGCTCAATGGTGCAAGTTTTTATGATTATTATGAGACTCAAGATGGGCGTTATTTCTCTGTCGGTAGTTTAGAACCACAATTTATGGCAGGTTTGGCTGCCGCTTTAGAATTGCCATTACTTCTCGCCAAAGGCACATCATTTGATCCTGAAGACCGCCAAGCGGTGAAACAAGCATTACAAGAAAAGTTTAAAACTCAAGATTTTGTAGTATGGCAGCAGCTTTTTAAAACCTTAGATATTTGTGTGGAACCTGTTTTGAGTCTTGATGAAGCATTGGTTTCTCCAATTGCTGAACAACGTGGTTGGGTCGTGGATGTACCATTATCTGAAAATAGTGAACAAACCGAAGCGCAATTGGCATGTCCAATTAAGTTCTCACGTTCACAAATTAAATATGCCTTTATTGGTCAGGGTTTAGGTGAGGGCAAGTGGTAGATAATATGTGCGATTTATCACTGATTGTTAAAATGTTGTACAGTTTGTTAACATTTTAAATAAATTGTTATCAAAAAAATCAGAGTAACCTTTTATGTTAAGAATATGAAAGGTTACACAAACATGACAATCTCTCACGCTCAGATTGTTTCTTGTTTATCCGTTCTATCATTAAGTTTAGTTGTACAACATGCTCAAGCAACTTCAGCATTTGATCCAAAGGGTCAGTGGTTGTTTGGTGATTGGAACGGTCAACGCACTGCGTTACAAGAACAAGGTTATCGCTTTTCTGCAGATTACACAGGTGAATTTGCAGGAGTTTTAGATTCTAAACAGTCTTCTAGTCACGGTAATGAATTTACTGGGCAATTGGCTTTAGGCACACACTTCAATCTCAATAAAATTCTAGGCTGGCAAGATACTGAAGCACAAATCACGGTGACTTATCGTGATGGTCAATCGCTATCGCAAACGGCAGATGGCTTACAGGGTCATCAAAGCGCTGTACAAGAAGTATGGGGACGTGGTCAAACTTGGCGTTTAACGGATCTTTGGATCAAAAAGCAATTTTTAGATCAAGCCTTAGATATTAAAGTGGGACGCTTTGGTGAAGGCGAAGATTTCAATAGCTTTGACTGCGATTTCCAAAACTTGGCTTTATGTGGCTCACAAGTGGGTAACTGGGTCGGTGATCAATGGTACAACTGGCCTGTAAGCCAGTGGGCGTTGAGAGTTAAATACAATTTACAACCTGATCTTTATGCACAAATTGGGGCTTATGAATATAACCCTGAAAATTTGCAGCGTGCTAAAGGCTTTAATTTAAGTACTGATGGTTCTCGTGGGGCAATTATTCCAGTAGAACTGGTTTGGTCACCAAAATTAGGTCAGCACTCTCTTTCTGGTGAATACCGCTTTGGTTACTACTACAGTACAGCAGATGTTGTAGATATCAGTAATCCTGTCAAAACTTCACATAAACAAGGTGGGTGGTTTACAGCGAAGCAACAACTTATTCGTCAAGATATGGACTCAGATCGAGGGTTGAGTGGTTTTATAAATATCACAGTACATGATTCAAAAAATAACGCGATCAAAGATATGCAAAATATTGGTTTGGTCTATAAGGGATTATTACAACAACGACCACAAGATGAACTTGCTTTAGGTTTAGCACGTATCCACGCTAACGATGAAAATAATCCTCTATTAGATGAAGAATACAATACTGAATTGTATTACGGCATTCATGCAACCGATTGGCTGACCATTCGACCAAATATTCAATATGTACACCATGTAGGTGCATTGAAAGATGGTGATAAGACATGGGTTGGCGGAATTAAGTTCCAAACCATTTTCTAATTTCAATATTCAAGCAACTTTGCAGATGACGTTTATGAACATAAGTGACATTTGCAAATTTTCCATTTTGATTTGAACTCGACTATAAAGGGGATTGATCATCTTCTTTATGGATCTATAAATACAAAAGATGCAAGGTGATCGTATGAATCAATCTGCTTCAAAATCTGGACTAAGAACATTGACGGTGATGATCCTCACTGCAATTGGATTGTTCTTGCTGATTGGTGGTATCTGGCTCGCAGCAATCGGTGGGTCTTTTTATTATGTGATTGCAGGCGCGCTGTTACTCACTGTGGCAGTGCAACTCTATAAACGTGCTTCAGGCCCTTTATGGGTCTATGCTGCATTGATGTTAGGCAGCATCATTTGGGGTGTTTGGGAAGTTGGAACTGACTTTTGGGCACTTGCACCACGTCTTGATATTCTTGGAATATTGGGCTTGTGGTTACTCATTCCTGCGGTTACACGTGGTCTCTATAACCTGACATCAAGTAAAGTAGCATTATCATCGACATTGCTGATTGCAATTGTGGTGATGGTGTATTCGATCTTTAATGATCCACAAGAGATCAATGGCGTGATCCAAACGCCTCAACCTGCACAAGCGAAAGCCGTTGATGGGATTGCGCCTGAAGATTGGCCTGCTTATGGTCGTAGTCAAGGGGGAGAGCGTTATTCTCCACTCACACAGATCAATGATCAGAATGTCAAAGATCTCAAAGTTGCTTGGACATTTCGCACAGGTGATTTCAAAACTGGCAATGATTCAGGTGAAACCACCAACCAAGTCACACCAATCAAGATCGGCAACAATATGTTTATGTGTACGCCACATCAGCATTTGATTGCGATTGATCCTGTAACAGGTAAAGAAAAATGGCGTTTTGATCCTAAACTTAAAACGGATAAGACTTTTCAACACTTAACCTGTCGTGGGGTGATGTACTACGATGCTGCCAATACCACCGAATTTGCAACTAGTTTACAGGCGAAAAAATCGACTTCTACTGAGTGCCCACGTAAAGTCTTTGTTCCTGTGAATGATGGTCGTTTAGTTGCTGTGAATGCTGATACGGGTAAGGCATGTTCTGACTTCGGTCAAAATGGTGAAGTAAATTTACAAGAATTTATGCCGTATGCGTATCCAGGGGGCTATAACCCAACTTCTCCGGGTGTGGTTTCAGGTACAACGGTTGTGATTGCGGGTTCAGTCACGGATAACTACTCCAATAAAGAACCCTCTGGTGTAATTCGTGGTTATGATGTCAACACGGGTAAATTATTGTGGGTATTTGACACGGGCGCAGCCGATCCAAATGCGATGCCAGGTGAAGAAACGACATTTGTTCATAACTCACCAAATGCATGGGCACCTCTTGCCTATGATGCAAAATTAGACATCGTTTATGTCCCAACAGGTGTGGGTACACCAGATATTTGGGGCGGTGATCGAACTGAGTTAAAAGAGCGTTATGCCAATTCGATGTTGGCGATCAATGCGACAACGGGTAAGTTGGTCTGGCATTTCCAAACTACACATCATGATTTGTGGGATATGGATGTGCCATCACAACCATCTTTGGCGGATATCCAAGTTAAATCAGGTCAAACGGTTCCTGCAATTTATGTTCTAACTAAAACGGGGAATGCCTTTGTTTTAGATCGCCGTGATGGTCAGCCAATCGTACCGATTACTGAAAAACCAGTCCCGCAAACCGTGAAATGGGGACCTCAAACCAAAGGTGAGTTCTATTCAAAAACGCAACCATTCTCTGATTTTAATTTAGCACCTAAAGAGAAATTGACGGATAAAGACATGTGGGGTGCCACGATGTTTGATCAGTTGATGTGTCGTGTGAAGTTTAAACGTCTGAACTATGATGGTATTTATACGCCACCTTCTGAAAACGGAACCTTAGTTTTCCCTGGAAATCTCGGTGTATTTGAGTGGGGTGGTATGTCCGTCAATGCAGATCGTCAAGTTGCAGTGATGAATCCAATTGGCTTGCCATTTGTGAGTCGCTTAGTGCCTGCTGATCCCAATCGTCCTCAAACTGCAAAAGGTGCAGGCACAGAACAAGGGATGCAACCTATGTATGGCACGCCATATGGGGTAGAGATTAGTCCATTCCTGTCTCCATTTGGATTGCCATGTAAACAACCTGCATGGGGCTTTGTGACTGGTGTGGACTTAAAAACCCATGAAGTGGTTTGGAAAAAACGTATTGGTACGATTCGTGACAGCTTGCCGAAATTGTTCCAATTACCGCCAGTTAAAATTGGTGTACCGGGTTTAGGTGGTTCTATTTCAACTGCGGGTAACGTGATGTTCGTTGCAGCAACCCAAGATAATTATCTTCGTGCATTCAATGTTTCAAATGGCGATAAGTTATGGGAAGCACGTTTACCTGCGGGTGGACAAGCAACACCAATGACTTATGAAGCTAATGGTAAACAATACGTGGTGATTATGGCAGGTGGGCATGGTTCATTTGGGACTAAAATGGGTGATTATTTAGTCGCTTACGCATTGCCTTAAATCCCTCCCTTGCGGAGTACACGCCTCACCCTTTACGAAAGGGAAGAGTACTCTCTTTAAGCTTTTGCCACTTGAATTGTGGCTGAGAATGAATGGAGATTAAAAGCCCAGATTCGTCTGGGTTTTTCTTTTTATTGCCTAATCTAAGCTTATCAATAAAATCGTTATTAAATATGCAAAAAAAGCATTTTGTTGATGAATAAAAGCTCGCTATGCTAGTCGCCTTTATAATGAATGACTAGCCATACGCCATGTATTTATATACGGATTTCGATCAACAACTGATTAACCAACGTGTTGCTCAGTTTCGCGATCAAACAGAACGCTATTTAGCAGGAAAATTAACAGAAGACGAATATCGTCCACTACGTTTGCAAAATGGTTTATACGTGCAACGTTATGCACCGATGCTCCGTATTGCTGTGCCTTATGGCTTGATGAATACAAAACAATTAAGAAAAATTGCTGAAATTGCGACTGAATACGATCGTGGTTATGCCCACGTTTCAACTCGTCAAAATATTCAGTTGAACTGGCCTGCTTTAGAAAATGTACCTGATATTCTTGCTGAACTCGCAACAGTACAAATGCATGCCGTACAAACCTCTGGTAACTGTATCCGTAATACAACGACTGACCAGTTTGCAGGTGTGGTTGCAGGTGAAATTGCTGACCCACGTCCAACGTGTGAATTGATTCGTCAGTGGAGTACCTTCCACCCTGAATTTGCATTCTTACCACGTAAGTTCAAGATTGCTGTTTCTGCTTTGGAAGAAACAGATCGTGCTGCAACTGCATTTCATGATATTGGTGTTTATATCGTTCGCAATGAAGCAGGCGAAATCGGTTATAAAATCATGGCGGGTGGTGGTTTAGGTCGTACTCCAATTATTGGTAGTATAATCCGTGAGTTCTTACCACGTGAAGATTTGATTGCTTATTTAGAAGCGACCTTACGTGTGTATAACTTACATGGTCGTCGTGATAACAAATACAAAGCACGTATCAAAATTTTGGTGAAAGCATTAACGCCACAAGTATTTGCCGAAAAAGTTGAAGCTGAATTTGAACACACGCGTGAAGCCTTGAAGATTCAACCTGAAATCTTGAAAAAATTAGATGAGGAATTTACCCCATTCGATTATCACGATTTAGAAGATCAAGATTTCACAGCCTTGTTTGCTGAATATCCAAAATTCAAACAATGGTTCAATGTGAATACCAATGCACATAAAGTCAAAGGCTATCGTATTGCAACGATTTCTTTGAAACGTGCAGGGATTGCTCCAGGTGATGTCACCACTGAAGAAATGAACTTAATCGCGGATTTAGCGGATAAGTACACTTTTGGTGAGTTCCGTACGACACACGAACAAAATATTTCACTTGTGGATGTCCCACAAAAAGATTTATTTGAATTGTGGCAAACCTTAGAACAGAACGATATGGCGCGTGCGCATATCGGTTTTATTACCGATATTATTTGCTGCCCAGGTGGTGATTTCTGTTCATTGGCAAATGCGAAATCAATTCCAATTTCAGAAGCGATTAGCCGTCGTTTTGATGATTTAGATACCATCTATAATCTTGGTGAACTTGATCTGAATATCTCAGGCTGTATGAATGCTTGTGGTCATCACCATGTCGGTAACATTGGTATTCTTGGTGTAGATAAAAAAGGTGCAGAATTCTATCAAATCACTTTAGGTGGTAACGCGAATCATGATGCGTCTATCGGTGATATTTTAGGGCCATCTTTTGCTGCTGATGTAGTCCCTGATGTGATTGAAGAAATCCTCAATACTTATCTTGATCTACGTGCTGAAGGTGAGCGTTTCATTGATACGTATCGCCGTGTTGGCATCCAACCATTTAAGGAGCGTGCTTATGCTTAATACATCGCTACAAGTGCTGTTCAAAGATGGCACGATTGCTGACAATACTTATCAAGTGATTGCTGAAGATGGCGTGATTCCACAAGGTAATGTGGTTGTAACAACGGCTCAACTTGATCAGTTGGCAAATGTACAAGCTAAAAAAGCGTTATACATTACCGTCAATGATTCACCTGAAACGCATCAATTTCCATTGAATGAGTTGGATACAATCTTCATTGAGTTTGCTGGTTTCAATGATGGTCGTGGTTATTCGTTTGCAGCATTATTACGTCGTCAAGGTTATCAAGGCGAGTTACGTGCTGTTGGTGATATCTTCAAGGATGTTTTGAATTATTTAAAACGTTCTGGCTTTGATAGCTTTGTGGTTAAAGAAGGTAAAGATATTCATGAGGCCGCTGCAGGGCTTCAAGATTTTACCCATCCTTATCAAGCATCAACGGCTGTGCCACAAGCGAGTTACCAAACAGGTGCTTAAGCTCATTTAAATAAAAAAGCTGAACTCAGGTTCAGCTTTTTTATTGCGTATGATTTAAAATTTATAGATTGAAGAATAACAATCCTGACATTTATTGCAAAAATAAATCCTGGCGTGATTTGGTTGCTTTTCGCCATCGCAACGGATGTACTGTCAACTTTTTATTCTGCGAAGGCAAATGGATTAGTAAATAAACTCGATCAAGGAATCGCTTTGGTTCTGTATCTTGTTTTTTTTACTTGTGCTGCGATTGCATTGAAATATATGCAGGTTGGGATTTTATATGTGCTTTGGTCTGGGCTAGGTGTTATTGCGACAGCCGCTTTAGCTAAGGTTTTTTTAGGACAGCATATTGATTTAGCAGGGTGGGTTGGGATTGGATTTATTACAATTGGTCTAATGATTATTGCGCAGTATTCCAATATTGATGTTTGGTATTAAGAAGGGGTGACAGTGATTTTAGAATTTGTTATAAAAATAGATTGTCTTAATTATAACGAACATGTTTAAATTTTTAAAAAAGATATTTTGTTCGTCTGAGCCATATATAAATACAGCCGAAATATTGGCAGAACGCCAAGCACTTGAACAAATACATATATCGAATATTCCTCAGCCTGAACCAGAAATCGTAGATATTCCATTTATTAGAAAGAGTTTGGATGAGTTGATATGGTTACTGAGAGATTATGATGGCTATGCACGACAACGGACATTAGAACATTTAAAGGATTGCTACGAACAAGAATTGTTTCCTGCCTTATTATTTCGTTTAAGTGATTATGTAGAAATCAATCGAGAGTTGGCAGCACAGCATATTCAACGTTGGAGTCAGCGTCCTGAATTTGCTCAATTGTGTATAGACCATTTTTTACAAATTGCCGCAGTACAACAACGTGTACGAACTGTCCCTGAAATTGAAAATTTATTACTGAATACCGTCGCGGAAAATACAGATTATTTGCAGCACACAGTCAGTTCTGAGCAAGGTCAATTACCTCGTGTACTATCAATTTATATTGTGAAATATCAATGGATTGAACAAGAAAAATTGCTTGAATTATCTAAAGCTGCGAAAGATCAAATCGTGCGTAAATTTTGGTTAGATCATATTACTCAAAATGAATCAGCGCAAAAATTATTATTTGAATTAAAGCATAGCCAATTTAGAGATGTGCAATATCATTTATTCGATGTTCTATATCAACGAAAAATTCTAAATCCCGAAGATATCATTGAGTTATGGCATAGTCGTTTTTTATCTGTGATGGATTATGCTTATTTTGCATTAAGACAACAGAATTTTGATTTTGGAAATTATTTTAATCAGCATCCGATTGCGTTGCTCAGTTCTCAATAGGCGAAAATTCGAGCATATCAATGGGTTTTATTTAAAGGGGAACAAGCACAGTTTTTTGAAATTGTTGGAAAAATTGAAATTAAATCGATTGCGAATGCTTTGGTTTTATATGCGTTAAAACAAAACTTTATTCAATTTCACCAGTATTTAGATTATTTTGCATTGACTGAGCAGAAGTTATTACCACAGCAGTTTTTTAAAGCAAAAGCGTATAGTGAAACTCAACCAACTTTAGGTGAATTAGAGCAGTACCTTCAATTACTTAAAACCGATATCTCATTTGAGCAAAGACTTGATTTAACCCAAAATTATGATTTATGGGATCAGGTCTATTGGTTTGTCACACAACAAAAATATGTACAGACAGAAGAGGAGCGGCAGAATTTTGATGATCAAATCAAATCTCGTTTGCATTATTTGCACTATAAAACCTATCCGCCAAGCTGGACAGCTGTGCAAAAGGATGAGATGAAACAACATCTTCCTAACTTTGAGCAAAAGTATCCTGAAATTTTTAATGTGATGGATGTGAAGAGAGTGTTAGAAAAGTATTTTAGTTAATTTGATGAAGATGATGCAATATGAGACATATTGCATCAAAACTTTGGTGTGTTTTAAATCGTTGCATCAAGTTGACAATTCACCATCCATTTGATTCCAAACTGATCAGTAAAAGCCCCATAGAGTGCGCCCCAAAAGGTTTTTTCTAGTTGCATTTCGATATGACCATGCACAGAAAGTTGATTGAATAAACGACGTGCTTCTGTTTCATCATATTCAACATTGATTGAAATATAATGATTATTGCCTTGAGTGAAGACGCTATTTGGAGCACAGAATTGATCATTGACATCTGATCCCATCAACACCGTAAATTCATTGATGGGTAATGAAACATGCAAAATTAAACTTTTATTTGCTTCAGATAAGGTAACGCCTTCAGTAGGTGGCATATCGCCATAGCGACTCATGATTGCAAACTCACCACCAAATACGGATTGGTAAAAGATAAATGCTTGCTCAGTTTGTCCTTTGAAATTTAAATAATGATTTAGCTGCATTGTGATTAACTCCTTGTTGTTTTTTTATACAAAACATAACTTATCGGGATTTATCTTGTGCGTGCATTATTTTTTGTAATTCTGAAAATAAAAAATCCTGCACATGGCAGGATTTTCAGTTAATCGAATTAATGTTTAGATCAATTCAATCGCAACAGCAGTCGCTTCGCCACCACCGATACAAAGTGCCGCAACACCTTTTTTACCGCCAGTGCGTTTAAGTGCGTGAATCAATGTTAGGATGATACGAGAACCTGTAGAACCTACAGGGTGACCAAGAGCACAAGCACCACCATTGATATTTACTTTTTCTGCATCTAATTTGAAATCATCAATTGGGCACATCGTTACCATTGCAAATGCTTCGTTAATCTCCCAAAGATCTACATCTTGTGCATCCCAACCTGCTTTTTTCAAAGCTTTCTCAATTGCACCTACTGGAGCAATCGTAAATTCAGACGGATGTTGAGAGTTTGATGCCGTTGCAACGATTTTTGCTAAAGGCTGTAAACCACGTTGAGCAGCAACATCACTTGAGGTTAATACAAGTGCAGATGCACCATCAGAAATTGAACTCGCATTTGCCGCAGTAATTGTACCGTCTTTTGCAAAAGCAGGTTTTAGCGATGGAATTTTATCAATTTTTGCATTTAAAGGTTGTTCATCTTGATCAACAATCACATCACCTTTGCGGCTAGAAACAGTTACAGCAACGATTTCATCTTTAAAGTAGCCTTCAGTGATCGCTTTTTGCGCACGTTGTAAAGAACGAATTGCAAAATCATCCATTTGCTCACGCGTATAGCTACGTTTGTTCGCCATATCTTGTGCAAATGAACCCATCAAACGACCAGTTTCTGCATCTTCTAGACCATCAAGGAACATATGATCTTTGATTTCACCATGACCCATGCGATAACCCGCACGCGCTTTAGGTAAAACGTATGGGGCATTGGTCATTGATTCCATACCACCCGCAACGACGATCTCAGCACTGCCTGCTTTGATCATATCTGCTGCTTGCATCACAGCTTTCATGCCTGAACCACAAAGCTTGTTAATTGTCACTGCACCAGTAGAATCTGGTAGACCTGCTTTACGCATTGCTTGGCGAGCTGGACCTTGTTTTAAACCTGCTGGTAAAACACAACCCATGATCACTTCTTCTACGTCAGTTGGCTGTAGACCAGAACGAGCAATTGCTTCTTTGATTGTGATTGCACCTAATTCTGGTGCAGTTGCGCTTGATAGTGCGCCTTGGAAGCCGCCCATTGCTGTACGAGCGCCATTGACAATTACGATGTCAGTCATTGTGTGTCTCCAGACTTATAATTTGCAGAGAATGTTCAAAACCTATGCAGTATAGTAAAAAAAGCATGGGAATAAAGTGTTTTACATCGTTTAAGCTAGACTGAAGAGTTTTTAACAAGAAGGTATCTCCTGACTGCGGATTTGCCCCATATTACTGAGAATAACTTGTGTATGATGGCTAGAGTTATTCATACAATAGAAAAAGCTCCCATTAGAACCTCTTGGTAAGCCTGTATCACTCTGAAATGTTAGAGAGTTTATGCGTAGAGTCCCTCTCCAGTCTAATATTCCATATCGATGATGGAATGGCGTTGCATACAGAAGAGTTTCTGTTGATTCCCTTTGTCGATTACGGTTGTTATCAAGAAAACCAATAAATCCCTTATTCCAATCACTATGACAACTGATAAAATCAGAACTTGCGCACAAAGTCACATTTTTGTGATAAATTTGCGCATCAGATTTAGCTTTTTGTATATGAATTGTGAGTATTCTTTTGAGTTGATTTACTTCATTTGAAATCATTGTGTCATTGAAATAGGGCAAACCAAGACAGAGAATGATTGCGCAAATGGCAATAACAGTGACTAACTCACTGATTGTGAATCCTAAAAATTTAGACATTTTTTACCTTTAATCTAATTCTGTAATTTTTTTATTAACAAAGTGTTAAGTAATTACTGTATTTATTGAATTAAGTTTAGTATTGGAAAAACTAACGATTACTTCATTGAGCAAATGCTGCTAAAATCGAAGAAAGCGAACAATAAGCTATTCTGACTTTAGAGTTGAATTGAAAATTTACTGAACTACAACGGAAATTGTAAGAAATTTTGTCAATAATTTACGAGGTTAAAGTTATCAAGCACTTGGAAAATTCATCAAGTGTTTGTATGATTCAAAGTGAAGTGAATAGCTTAAAAATAATACTGTAGACATTTTATGTTCACAGGGCCAAAAATCATAGGCTAAGCTTGAACAACAAACAATTGTTATCTCTGGAGGATATCCATGAAATTGAGTCGTATTGCACTTGCTATGCTTGTTGCTGCTCCTTTAGCTGCTGCTAATGCGGGTGTAACAGTTACTCCATTAATGCTTGGTTACACATTTCAAGATTCTAAGCACAACAACAGCACTGAAAATTTAACAAACGGTGGTGAGTTACAAGACGATTTATTCGTTGGCGCTGCTCTTGGTGTTGAATTAACACCATGGTTAGGTTTTGAAGCTGAATATAACCAAGTTAAAGGTGATGTTGATAGCTCTGCTCCAAACTCTGAATACAAGCAACAACAAATCAATGGTAACTTCTATGTTACTTCTGATTTAATCACTAAAAATTACGATAGCAAAATTAAGCCTTATGTATTGTTAGGTGCTGGTCACTACAAATACACATTTAGCGATGCTACTGATGCTCAATTAGGTCGTGCTGGTCGTGGTCTGAAAGAAGAAGGTACTTTAGGTAATGCTGGTGCTGGTGTTTTCTGGCGCTTAAATGATGCTTTATCTCTTCGTACAGAAGCTCGTGGTACTTATAACATCGATGAAGATTTCTGGAACTATACAGCGCTTGCTGGTTTAAATGTGGTTCTTGGTGGTCATTTGAAACCTGCTGCTCCAGTTGTGGAAGTTGCTCCAGTTGAGCCAACGCCAGTTGCGCCTCAACCACAAGAGTTGACTGAAGACCTTAACATGGAACTTCGCGTATTCTTTGATACGAACAAGTCTGACATCAAGCCACAGTACAAGTCTGAAATCGCTAAAGTAGCTGAGAAATTGGCTGAATACCCGAATGCGACTGCTCGTATTGAAGGTCACACAGATAACACTGGTCCACGTAAGTTAAACGAACGTTTATCTTTGGCTCGTGCTAACTCTGTTAAATCAGCACTTGTTAACGAATATAACGTTAACGAATCTCGTTTGACTACTCAAGGTTTTGCTTGGGATCAACCGATTGCTGACAACAAAACTAAAGAAGGTCGTGCTATGAACCGTCGCGTATTCGCTGCGATCACTGGTAGCCGTACTGTTCTTGTACAACCTGGTCAATAAGCTCAGTAATTTGAGTTTTTGAACTGAATAAAAAAAGCGACTTGTAAAAGTCGCTTTTTTTATATGAATGATTTGAATATATAAACATTTTGATTACTCCTGAAAAATCATATGATGTATATGTTTAATTGGTATTGGCTATAGATTACCAAAGCTCTTTTTTAAGTTGCTGTTTAGCATTTTGTCTTTCACGACGATGCTGTGCTCTAGGTTTTTCTGTTTCATGAACTCCTCCCCTTTGTAGTAAAGGGGAGAGAGCAACAGGGTTACGGACTTTGATTTTAGGCATTGCTTTAAGTTTCATCTATTTAACCTTTTATACATAGAACTTGTTTAAGGGTGTGCACGATTTCGATTAAATCTGATTGGTTTGCCATGACTTGATCAATATCTTTATATGCACTTGGTATTTCGTCAATTACACCACTGTCTTTACGGCATTCAATACCTTGGGTCTGCTGAATCAAATCCTCTTGACCAAAGAGTAATTTGGCTTTACTACGGCTCATTTTTCGTCCTGCACCATGTGAACATGAGCAAAAGGATTCGGGATTGGCTTTGCCTCTCACGATATAAGAGCGTGCCCCCATTGAGCCAGGAATAATTCCAAGTTCATCCAAACCTGCTCGAATTGCACCTTTACGTGTGATCAGAAGGTCTTCACCAAAATGATTTTCTCGACTGACATAATTGTGGTGGCAATTAATTGCTTCTTTGGTCATTTGAAAGGGGGGAAGCAGAGGGCGAATAGCCTCTAAAATCAAGCGCATCATTTCACGCCGATTTTCAAAAGCGTATTCTTGTGCCCATTCAACTGCTTCAACATAGTCATCAAAGCTATTTGAACCTTCAGCAAAATAGCTCAAATCTTTATCTGGCACATGTCCAAAACGGTGTTGAGCTTCTTTCTTTGCCAATTCAATAAAATAAGTCCCAATTACATTGCCTAAGCCGCGGCTGCCTGAATGGAGCATGACCCAAACATCTTGGTTTTCATCAAGGCAGAGTTCGATAAAGTGATTGCCACCGCCTAAGGTACCCAGTTGTTTTTGCCATGTTGCATCAAATTTTCGCAGCATCCGAACCAGTCCAGAATGCTTTTTGATGATGGGTTGCAAGCGTTTTTCCAGTGGAATAATACTTGAGGCTTTCGCCTTAATTTGTTTATGTAACTCAAAACCTACAGGGACTTTACGTTCAATTGCATGACGTAAAGGTGCGAGATTATCTGGCAACTGTGATGCTTTGAGATTGAGTCGAATTGCATTCATGCCGCAACCAATATCAACACCGACAGCAGCAGGAATAATGGCATGTTTGGTTGGAATGACGCTGCCTACGGTCGCACCTTTACCGACATGTACATCAGGCATCACGGCGATATGTGAATAAACGAATTGCAGTTGTGCCATTTTTTTTAGCTGTTCAATGCTTTCGCTATCAATATCAGTCGTGAAAATTTTCACTGGAACGCCATATTCAGCATCAGCATTAAGTATTTTTTGTATGCCCATTTTCTTTTCTCGGGTATTTTAATATTGCGTCCGAATAGGCATAAAAAAACCTAGCGAATGCTAGGTTAAATAGAGCATTCGGACAAGTGATGATTGGATTTGTACACTTGTCCGTGAGTCGACAGTGCCAAACCTTAAGTTGTTGTTCCTTGTAGTGCTGGCATGATGTCATCCTCCTATATAATAGTGCAGCTGAAAATATGAGCTGCTGATTTTACTGATATTTGCCTTAGGGTCAAGTGAATTTTTGGCTTTTTATTCGCCTTCTTTCACATTCATATCCTGATACGCAATCAATTTGGTTTTGTACTTCCATTTATAACCCAACCAAATCACTAGAAATAATGGGATACTGATATAAGTTGAAACTAAGCCTAACCAGTCAATTTTTCCACCTAAAATCGCCTGATAGTTTTGACCTAAAATAATGATTGAACACAGAATAAAGGCAAACCACGGCGCAAATGGGAAAAACTTGGCACGGTAAGCCAAATCTTCTAATTTATAACCTTGAGCAATATAACCTTTACGGAAACGGTAATGTGAAATTGCAATTCCTAACCAAACGATAAAACCACACATACCTGACATGTTAAGTAACCAGTTAAACACCTGTTTCTCACCGATAAAGGTGGTCAAAAAACATAATGCAGCAACGGCAGTGGTTGCATAGAGTGCATTCATGGGTACGCCACGACCATCAAGTTTTGAGAACCATTTAGGCGCTCGTCCTTCTTTTGCCATATCAAACAGCATACGTGTCGATGAGTACATCCCAGAGTTACCCGCAGATAAAATTGCACTCAGAATAACGGCATTCATCAAGCTTGCAGCAAAGGCAAAGCCTGCTTTTTCATACAGTAAGGTAAATGGTGAGAGTGCAATATCTTCACTTTGTGCAGCTTTTAATAGCAGTGGATCATCATAGCTGACCAATGTACCAATGATAAAAATACACAAGATATAGAACAGTAAAATACGCCAGAAGATTTGTTTAATGGCTAAAGGAATGGTCTTTTTCGGATCTTTAGATTCACCTGCCGCAACACCGACCATCTCAGTCCCTTGGAAGGAGAAACCTGCAATCATGGCAACACCGATGAGGGCTTGTAAGCCACCTACAAACGGCGCATCTTTATAATGCCAATGTTGAAAAGTTGAGACATTGGGTGTCATCATGATTTTAGCAATCATCCAGATACCGATGATGATAAACACAATGATTGCAATTACTTTAATCAAAGAAAATAAGAATTCACTTTCACCAAAGCCTTTTACCGTCAACGCATTAATCGCAAAAATAATGGCGAGGAAGATTGCACTCCAGTAAAACCCAGGAATATCTGGGAACCAGAATTTCATGATGAACTGAACTGCGACCAATTCAAAAGCAACGGTGATTGCCCAGTTATACCAATAGTTCCAGCCTAAGGCGAAACCAAAACCATCTTCGACATAACGACTGCCATAGGTGAAGAATGCACCTGAGGTTGGATTATGTGTTGCTAACTCACCGAGACTGGTCATCAAGAAATAGATCATGATCCCGATGAGAGCATAGGCCAATAATGCACCACCAGGACCGGCTGTTGCGATTGTTGAACCTGAAGCAAGGAATAAGCCTGTACCAATTGATCCGCCAATGGCAATCATATTCAGGTGACGTGCTCCGAGCTGACGCTGAAGGTGTTGAGGAGCAGATGTATCGCTCATAAAAATTCCTTAAACTGTATAAGGGTCTGTTGACACTTTATATCTGGGTTGCGTTATAGGCTGAAATTTCATCAATCAAGGCATGAAACGAAAGTAATAGCGACTCTATTACTAAGTTTCATAACGAAGAGTGAGGGAATTTCAACCATAACCCTTCGGGGGCAGGAATATTTTTTGCCGCTATAGCGTTATGGCTGACTCATTTAGAATCACTAAATTTCATCAATCATGCCTTATACCGCCTAAAAATATTCTCTGCCGCAACCATAGATAAAGTATCAGCTGACCCTGTTTGCACAGGCATATAACACTTTGAATCCCTGTTGATCTGCCTTCACAAGACATTGACCAAAGCTTTGCTCAATCAGAGGCGGATAATTTAGAAAACGATTCGCCACGATCCATAGTTCACCTGAACTTTTCAGATGCTTTTTCGCCAATTGGCAGAGTTCTTCACTTGCATCGTAATTGGTATGAATGCCTTGATGAAAAGGTGGATTACTCACGATGGCATCTAAATCTTTAGGTGCATCAACAAAACCAGTGACAGGCTGTAGATGTAGCTGTGCTAAGTTCAGATCATTTTTTTGAAAAGTGAACTCAGTTGACCGTAATGCAAATGCATCAACATCAAGTGCAAAAATGTGCTGGTTTGGATTGAGTTTGGCTAAATAAGCACTAATAATCCCAGCACCGCAACCAAAGTCGGCAATCTTACCTGATTTTACTTGGCTCAGGTAAGGGAGCAGCACAGCTGTTCCGACATCTAAATGATCTTGACTAAATACACCTGGTAAAGCACAGATTTCTAACTGTTGTTGATTGACTTGCACAATATAGTTTTTTAACCAATGGTCAAGTGGTTTGTGTATTTCTGTCTTTTCAATTTTCATGTGCCAAAATTGGCAGTGACGTGCGCTATCAATTTTGAAAGCTTTGCCATATTGCAGCAGTTGTTTTGCAGCACGTTCAACACCGCCTTTTTTTTCACCCACTAAAAATACGCTTTGACCTAGTGTTAACTGGCTAACCACGACATGTAGAATATAGTTCAATAGTTCTTTAGATTTGGGAACGAAAATAACGACCTGATCAAAACTTGCTTGTGGAAACTCCACCGAAAAATGTGAGTTTATACCAGCACTTTGAAAACTTTGATGATCAGCATAACTCCAAGTCCAGACAGAGGCTTGCACTTGGCTAGGTAAATTTTTGGCGAGTTGATCGTTAGGCGCATTAATCAGTAAAACTTGCCCATTTAAATAATCTTGTTGTCGTATAACAACTTCACTACGTGGATCCATTTTGATCTCTCATCAAAAACAAAGCCCAGTGGTGAAACTGGGCAATTACGATGGTTAAAAGACTATTTTTGCGTTTCAGGTAAAACAACATTTAAAATCAATGCAGCAATACCTCCTGTTGCAACACCTGAGCTGAAAATGTTTTTGAATAATTCAGGAAGATGCTCAAGAATTTGTGGTACTTGAGCCACACCTAAACCCAATGCAAGTGAAATTGCAATAATTAGCAAAGCACGACGATCTAAATGGATACTTGAAAGAATATTAATTCCAGATGCAGCCACCGCACCAAACATCACCATTACCGCACCACCCAGTACCGCTTGAGGAACAGCCTGAATCACGGCAGCAACAGCAGGGAAGAGACCTAAAATAATCAGCAAGACCGCAATCCATATCCCGACATAACGACTTGCAACACCAGTCAGTTGAATCACACCATTATTTTGTGCAAATACAGAACTTGGGAAGGTATTGAAAATACCCGCTAGCAAAGAGTTTGCACCATTTACCAGTACACCACCTTTAATTCGTTGCATCCACACTGGGCCATCGACAGGCTGATTTGAAATCTTACTGGTTGCTGTGACATCACCAATCGCTTCGAGTGAAGTGACGAGATAGATGAATGCCATTGGAATGAACAAGCTCCAAGAGAAGCTAAGTCCAAAATGCATTGGCGTTGGAATTTGGATTAAAGGCGCATCGTGCAATACGGAAAAGTTTAAATGACCCATAAAGCCAGCAAGAATATAACCAATCACCAATGCGATTAAAATTGCTGAACTTTTCACCCAAATAATTTGAACACGATTCAACAAAATAATGACTGCCAACACTGTACAGGACATGATGAGATTGTCCGTATTGGCAAAAGTATGATCTTGCATGGCCATATAACCGCCTCCCATGCTAATCAGACCTTCTTTAATCAGTGTTAAACCAATTAATAGAACGACAATTCCTGTAACAAGTGGTGTAATAAGTTGTTTTACCCAAGGTAAAATTCGAGACACGCCCATTTCAATAAATGAACCTGCAATTACGACACCAAAAATGGCTGCCATCACTTGCTCAACAGGTGTACCTGTCGCAACCATAGCACTACCAATACCAATGATTGGACCGATAAAATTAAAACTTGTCCCTTGAACAATGAGCAGTCCTGCACCGAAAGGACCAACTTTTTTACACTGTAAAAAGGTTGCAATTCCTGAGATGATCAGAGACATCGATAAAATCATATTGGTATCTTCACGAGATACGCCAAGTGCTAAGCAAATGAGTAAGCCAGGAGTGACAATTGGGACTAAAATCGCTAAAAGATGTTGTAAAGCAGCTAAAAATGCGATGAACGGTTTTGGACGATCATTTAGTCCGTAGACGAGATCAAGCTGTTGTTGATGTTGAGAATTCGACATGGGAGTATAAGAAAAGCGATAAGCAATAGTGGAATATTCTAATAGAGTTAGCCTGCTTTACCAACGATTCTGTGACAGTTCGTCAGAAAAAAAGTGCTCTGTCAATAAACTGTCACTACTAAAGTTTAGTATTTTTCTGTATAATTTGCCCTCAAATTTAAAGCGTATCGAATTTTACATGTCAGATATTAAAACTCTCCGTAACATTGCCATTATTGCGCACGTCGATCATGGTAAAACGACTCTTGTAGACAAACTTTTACAACAATCAGGTGCTCTTGGTGATCGCGCAGGCGAGATTGAACGTGTTATGGATTCTAACGCGCTTGAGTCTGAACGTGGTATTACCATTCTTGCAAAAAACACTGCAATCAAATGGTTAGATGCACGTACAAACACTGAATACCGCATCAATATTGTAGACACCCCTGGACACGCCGACTTCGGTGGTGAAGTTGAACGTGTAATGTCAATGGTTGACTGTGTATTGCTTCTTGTGGATTCACAAGAAGGCCCAATGCCACAAACTCGTTTCGTAACGCAAAAAGCGTTCGCACGTGGTTTGAAGCCAATCGTAATTATTAATAAAGTTGATAAGCCAAGTGCACGTTGTGACTGGGTTATTGATCAAGTATTTGATTTATTTGATAACCTTGGTGCAACTGATGAACAATTGGATTTCCCAATTGTTTATGCATCTGGTTTACGTGGTGTTGCAGGTCCTTCTCCAGAAGAGCTTGCTGAAGATATGACACCATTGTTCCAAACGATCGTCGATATCGTTGAACCACCAGCAGTTGATGTTGATGGTACTTTCCAAATGCAAATTTCATCACTTGACTATAACAGTTTCGTTGGTGTAATCGGTGTTGGTCGTATTCAACGTGGTTCAGTAAAATTAAACACGCAAGTGACTGTAATTGATAAAGAAGGTAAGACACGTAACGGTCGTATCTTAAAAATCATGGGTTACCACGGTTTAGAGCGTATCGATGTTGAAGAAGCGAATGCTGGTGATATCGTATGTATCACAGGTATCGATGCACTCAATATTTCTGACACAATTTGTGATCCGAAAGCAGTTGAAGCTTTACCACCATTGTCTGTAGATGAACCTACAGTTTCGATGACATTCCAAGTAAACAACTCACCGTTTGCTGGTAAAGAAGGTAAATTTGTAACTTCACGTAATATTCGTGAACGTTTAGAGCGTGAGTTGATTCATAACGTAGCATTACGCGTTGAAGATACTGACAGTCCTGACCGTTTCAAAGTTTCTGGTCGTGGTGAACTTCATCTTTCAGTATTGATTGAAACAATGCGTCGTGAAGGCTTTGAGATGGGTGTTTCTCGTCCACAAGTAATCATGAAAGAAATTGATGGCGAGAAGCAAGAACCATACGAAAACGTAACATTTGATGTTGAAGATCAACATCAAGGTGCTGTAATGGAGCAAATGGGCTTCCGTAAAGGCGAGATGACCAATATGGAAGTTGACGGTAAAGGCCGTATCCGTATTGAAGCAACTGTACCTTCACGTGGTTTGATTGGATTCCGTTCAGAATTCTTAACCATGACTTCTGGTACAGGGATCATGACATCAAGCTTCTCGCATTACGGTCCTGCTAAACAAGGTACTGTTGCGAAGCGTCAAAACGGTGTATTGATCTCTATGGTTCAAGGCGTGTGCTTGGGCTATGCACTGTTCACACTTCAAGACCGTGGTCGTCTATTTGCTAAACCACAGTTAGAAGTTTATGAAGGTATGATTATTGGTATTAACTCTCGTTCAGATGATATGACAGTTAACCCAACTAAAGCAAAACAGTTAACCAACGTGCGTGCATCAGGTACTGATGAAGCCTTGACTTTAACACCTGCAATGGAATATACGCTTGAACAAGCGCTTGAATTCATTGAAGATGATGAGTTAGTTGAAGTAACACCTAAATCGATTCGTATTCGTAAACGTCATTTGACTGAAAATGATCGTAAACGTAATCGTGGTAAATAATTTTTCATCACTGAAAAATGAAAAAACCGCTAAATTTATTTAGCGGTTTTTTTTATTGCATAAAATAACGGAAGGATTCATGCTTAAATTCATATTTTTTATTAAAATAAAAAATGTTGTTAAAGTGTGAAATAACTTTCTTTTTTTTGTAAAAATATTAAATTATCAACATTATGTGGATCGCTGCAACTGTGTAATAAAGAATGCAAAAACAGGATGCAACCAAGTTCAACTCTGGAGAATTATAGATGAGTATTATTCAAGAATTTAAGGAATTTGCCATTAAAGGCAATATGATGGATTTAGCAATTGGTGTCATTATTGGTGGTGCTTTTGGGAAAATCATTGATTCCTTGGTGAAAGATATCATCATGCCACTTATTTCAGTTATTACAGGTGGTGGTGTTGATTTCACACAGAAATTTATTGTTTTGGGGGATAACCCAAATAATTTACAGTCTTTGGCTGAGCTAACCAAAGCTGGGGTTAATGTTTTGACCTATGGTAACTTCTTAACGATCTTTATTAACTTTATTATCTTGGCATGGGTTGTTTTCCTCATGGTTAAAGTGATGAATCGTATGCGTAAACAAGAGGAAGCTGCGCCAGCAGCACCAGCGGCTACACCAGAAGATATTCAATTGTTACGTGAAATTCGTGATTCTTTGAAAAAATAAAGTCAAATCACTTTGAACTAAAACGGTATTTTGAATGCCGTTTTTTTATTGGAAATAGATAATTCCATATTTGGAACGCAAGCTTTTACATGGAAAATTGCATGATTTGACTTTAAAATATTGTGCATATTTGAATGGAACAGCAATCATGAACCAACTATTTGTCTATGGCACACTTTGTCCAAATCGAGAAAATGCGCATATTTTGGGTGGAATCGGTGGAGATTGGCAAAAAGCATCGGTACACGGCACAATTCATATTTTAGATTGGGGGCCTGATCAAGGTTTACCTGCAATTGTTCTAAATGAACAAGATCCTTTGGTTGATGGCTATTTATTTATCACTGAAAAATTAGAACAAAACTGGCAAATGTTAGATGACTTTGAGGGATTTCAATACAAACGTATTTCTGTTGAGGTTATTTTAGAGTCTGGTGAAAAAACAGATGCATGGACTTATGTGATGAAGCCACAGGAATCAAAATGATTGGGGTGAGATGCATGAGCTTAAACATCTTTAAGCTCAAATCTTATCTTAAGCTATCCATACGGAACTTCACCTCAAGTAAATGAAAACCGAATTGGCTTTTGATCGGGCCATGTAAAACACGTTCTGCCGCAGTAAAGACCAGTTTATCAATGACAGGAACAAGCTGTCCTTTTTTTACTTCACCTAGCTCACCACCACGTTTGGCTGAGTTACAAGTTGAATACTGTTTGGCAATTTTGGCAAAATCTGCACCAGACTGAATCCGCTTTTTTAACTGTTCTGCTAAATCTTTATCTTTCACTAAAATATGTCGAACAATTGCAGTTTGCATGATGTTGCTTTCCTTCAATAGATTTGAATTCGTCTAAACTTTATTTAACTTTAATGGTTGGCATTGTGGACAGAACACACTGGCACGTTGACCTAACTTCAAGTTCTCTAATGTGGTTTCGCAGTTGACACACATTTCTCCAGCACGACCATAGGCCAAAAGTGTCTGTTGGAAATAACCATTTTCACCGATTGCATTGCTATAGTCACGTAAAGTCGAGCCACCTAATTCAATGGCTTGTTTTAAAATACGTTTCACTTCAATAACGAGTTTCTCCACCTGTTGTGGAGTTAAGGTTGAAGCAGGTTGTGCAGGATGGACACCAATATTGAATAAGCTTTCAGTTGCATAAATATTGCCCACACCAACCACGACATGATTATCCATTAAAGCAATTTTGATGCCGACATTTTTCTTATTCAATTTGTCTAAGAGATAGCTCGCATTAAAATCTGCACTGAGTGGCTCAGGGCCAAGCGTATCAATTAGTTTGCTTTGACTCTGTTGATCTAGCCATAAAATACATCCAAAGCGACGTGGATCATGATAACGGAGTTGCTGATCTTCGAAGTCGATGATGAGGTGATCATGCTTTTTGAGTTCATCATTGGGTTGGCATAGGCGAAAACTACCAGACATACCTAAATGCCAAAGCATGTGGTCTTGCTCAAATTCTGCCAAGATATATTTAGAGCGACGTTTAAGTTCGGTTAAACGTTGCCCGACCAGTTTTTCAAGATCATTGGGAATTGGCCAACGCAGGCTTGCATTCCGTACTTTCACTGCTTGAACGCGTTGTTGTAAAAGAGGAAATAGGCTGGTTTTTGTGGTTTCAACTTCAGGAAGTTCGGGCATCGCGTGAGCTCAAGTTGTTTCAACGACAATACAATGAGGGTAAATTTCTAACTTGCAATGATGAAGGTGTTTAATTTTATTTACAAATTATGATTAAGTGTCATTTTGGTTTTTTTAGCTAAGGTTAAATATGTAATCAGATTATAAAATAAGAAAACATGTACATTAAGAAAAATTAGCTCCTCAAATTTTGTGAAATAAGGAATTTTCATGTTTTCACCCAAAATTAACCTTTTGTACGGTTGTATTGTAATAAGTATGGGATTGAGTAATTCCTTTGTTTGGGCTGCTGAATCTAATGTAGAACAAGCAATACAGCTTCCAACGATAAAAGTTGAAGCCACTCGTACCAATACGACATCTATGGAAACACCTGCATCAATTTTTAGGGTAGATATGCCTAAAAATGATCAATCCGCACAGGTTAATTTAACTGAAGTGGTTAAAGGCATTCCAAGTGTTCAATTGCGTAATCGAGAAAATTACGCTCAAGACTTGCAGCTTTCTATGCGTGGTTTTGGTGCGCGTTCCACTTTTGGTGTTCGAGGTATTCGTTTATATACGGATGGTATTCCTGCAACCATGCCAGATGGTCAGGGACAAACTTCGAATATTGATTTAAGCGGTTTGAGTCATCTTGAAGTATTAACAGGCCCATTCTCTTCTTTATATGGTAACTCATCGGGTGGAGTTGTATTAGCGACGACAAAAGAAGGGCAAGGCAAAGACTCAATTGAAATGAGTTATGCGGGTGGTAGCCATAATAAAAATCGTGCAGGTTTGGTTTTACAGGGTGGTGCGAAAAATCAAAATGAACCAAGCTATATCATCAGTTCATCTTATTTTGATACCGATGGCTATCGTGACCACAGTCGTGCAGAAAAAATATTAAATAATGCGAAACTTACGTGGAATTTGGATGATGGCAGTAAAATCAATTGGGTCACTAACTATGTCAAGATTCATGCGGATGATCCACAAGGATTAAATAGAACACAGTGGCAACAAAATCCACGTCAAGTAAACGATGCGAATAATGTATATGACGTTCGTAAAGATATTGAACAAACTCAAACGGGTGTGACTTGGTCTAAGCCGATAAATGATCAGCATGAGTTGTATGCAATGGCTTATTTGGGCAGTCGTCAGGTGACCCAATATCAATCTATTCCTCAATCAGCTCAGGTTAACCCAAATCATGCGGGTGGGGTGATCGATTTTGAACGTAATTATTATGGTGCTGATTTCCGTTGGACAGGAAAAGAACTGTTGCCGAACACGACGTTCAGTGCAGGGCTTGCAGTCGATACGATGGATGAAGATCGTCAAGGTTATGAGAACTTTAATTTAGTCAACGGGAAGCCATCTTATGGTCTAAAAGGGGCATTGCGTCGCGATGAAAACAATACCCTGTGGAATGTTGATCCATATTTACAAGCTTCATGGCAGTTTTTACCCACGTGGCGTTTAGATAGTGGCGTTCGTTATAGCAATGTCCATTACAAATCTAAAGATCACTATTTAAGCAATGGTAATGACAGTGATAAAACGGATTACAATAAAGTCTTGCCATCAGCAACTTTAAGTTGGCAAATTTTACCTGAGCTATTGGCTTATACCAGTTATGCCAAAGGCTTTGAAACGCCAACATTTACAGAGATGGCTTACAATGCTGATTCGAAAATTACAGGCTTTAACTTTGGCTTGAAGCCATCACAAAGCAATAATTATGAAATTGGATTAAAATCCCAAAACCAGTTAGGTAATTTTACTTTCGCTGTTTTTCAGAGCAGTACCAAAGATGATATTGTGTCTGCTGGAACTTCTAATGGACGTTCAACCTTCCGAAATGCGGATAAGACCTTACGTAAAGGTATTGAATTTGCTTGGAATAAAAAGTTCTGGAAAGACCTAGAGATGAATACAAGTTATGGTTATCTAGATGCTAAATTTGATGCTGCTATTCCGGCTGTTGGAACAGTAAAGGCTGTCCAAAAGGGCAATACAATTCCTGGTATCGCAAAGAACCAAGCTTTTCTTGGTTTAGCATGGAAACCCGAACAGGGGTTCTATGCAGGTGTTGATGCAGAGTATATCGATAAGGTCTACGTTGATGACATCAATAGTGATACTGCCGCAAGCTATACGGTCGCTTCCGTTTATACTGGGTATATGTGGAAATATGTAGATTGGGGCTTTAACGGTTTTGCTCGTGTTGATAATTTATTTGATAAAAACTATGCAGGCTCTGTGATTGTCAATGATAGCAATAGTCGGTTCTTTGAACCTGCGGATGGACGCAATTGGAGTGCTGGGATTAAATTAACCAAGCAATTCTAAAGAAACGAAAGCAGCACTTTAAAAGATAAAGTGCTGTTTCTTCTTTTATTTTTTACTTGGTTTTGCCGAAGCTGCTTTTTTTGCAGCAATTGCTTCTTCAACTTTAGCTAGGGATTCTTTGGCATTTGGATAGTTTGCTGCGGCTAGGCGAGTAAAAATATTTTTAGCCTGTTCAAGATCTTGATCTACCATGCCACCATTAGCCAGCATATTTGCTAAAACCATAAGAGAGGGTGGGTAGCCTTTCTTCGCTAAAGATTGCAAACTTTCAACAGCTTGATGTTTCATCAATGGATTGTCATTTTTTACACCAACGCTTAAATCGTAGATCGCTTTAAGGTGTATAGCTGGGGAATAATCTTTCCTAAGTAATGGGAGTAACTTTTGCACTGCTAATTGATCGTATTCAGGTTTACCTTGTCGAAATAATAGATTGGCACTTTCAACAATCGCATCCTCTGAACCCTGATTAGATGCTTTATCTAAATATTCTTTGTATTTTTGCGAATCTTTAGTAATTCCTAAATCGGCATTATGGTACGCCTGAGCTAAGGTATAACTAGCTTTAGCAAATCGTTTATTAGATGCTTCTTGATAATAGTGTACGGCTTTTTTTTCATCTTTTGCCGTGCCTTGACCAACTTGGGTCATATAACCTAAATTATAAATTGCTTGTGCGTTACCAGCCTCAGCTAGGCGTTGCATTTCTTGAAAAGCAGCAGGGTAGTTTTTTGCTTCGTAGAGTTGTGTTGCTTTTGCAAACACATCTGGTTTTGCTATGGTTTTATTGTCTGCGGCAAATATTGAATGACTTATAGCAAGAATTAGACTGGCGATGAGTAATTTTTTCATCTGAATTTTTCCTTTCATGTAGGCCTGCTTCAATCCATTGTGTCGCAGTATTTAACAGCATAATCATAAAAGTTTGGTGAAAAATGTAAATAACGAGTTTGTATAAATCTTGCTTAAATACAAGATTGATACTTAACGGTTATATAAAATAAAACATTTTAAATCAAATTATTATGTCGTGGATGGTTTGAGGAGTGAAAATCACAAACCATCCATTTATTATCCATTATTTTTTCGTATGTGCTTCTTGTAGAAATTGCTCCATTTGCTGAGCATCTTGTGGTAGTCCAGAGAGTCGCATACCATTTTCTAAGAACATCGTTGGGGTTCCACTAATCTGTAAATTTTGCCCTAATATTAGGTTTTTCTGTATAGGTGTGTCACATGTTCCTGAATTTTGGGTTAATTTCTGATGCAACATATAGTCTTCCCAAGCTTCATATTGATTTTTAGCACACCAAATTTTATTTGCTACTATTTCAGCTTGAGGATGAAGTTTTTTTAAAGGAAACAAGAATAAATACACCGTGACGTTATCAACTGATGTCATGTGCTGTTCAAGTTTTTGACAATAAGGACAATCTGGGTCGGTAAAAACGTATAACATACGTTCACCTTTGCCTTTTACATATTTAATTGCTTGATTGAGAGGGAGTTGCTTGACATCAATTTTATTGAGTTCAGCAATACGGTCTTCAGTCAGATTTTTTTGATTTTTTACATCAAGTAAATTGCCAAACAAAAGGTATTTTGCATTTTCATCGGTATAGATAATTTTGCCCCCTACATAGACTTCATAAATTCCTGCTAAAGGAGATTGGCTTACGGAGGTCACGGGAATATCTGGATAATTTTGTTTGAAATTTTGTTCTAGTATTTTGCTATCAGCATGAACTGTTTGTAAACTTAAAAGACCGAGCGTTAAAGCAGAAAGCCAAGTTTTGATCATTATTTTCATTGGAGAGAGATATTGTTGAGAATAGTCGAACAATACCCCTCATTTGCATTTTCGACAAGAACTTGAGTTAAACTTTTAAATAGGGCTGCATCGCCAATTGAAGTAACTCGATCAGTTCATCATCCATATATTGATATTCATCAGGAATATCGAGTACAAATATTTTTTTATGCATGAGCTGCTTGGAGAATTTTTCTTTGATTTGTTGCTTGTGTCGATTTTCCATTACAAAAATTTGCTCAGCCCACGCAATGTCTTTTAATGAAATTGTATGTTTAGCATGACGACTTGTACCAGCTGAACGGGTATGAAGACCATATCCTTGAGCGAATAGACGTTCAGCTGTTGGACTACGCCATTGATTACGACTGCAAATAAAGAGAATGTTCAGTGTCAAAAAATCCAAGAGTTGAAATGAGCGTCAGCTAAATATTGAGTTTTAGAAAGATGAGGATATTCGATTCCTAATTGTTTAGTCTGGGCAAGTTTGATTTACTGCGTATATAAATATTTCGATTTCTTTGGAGGCTCTCATAAAAGTGTTATATGTCTACAATATCTCGACTTCGAAATAAGAAATTCTTGTTTACGTGGTGATACTTTAGTACGTTGTTCTGATACATCAGCTATTATAAAAAACTCATGAGTTAATTAGGTTTAGCAACCAAGATAACACATGAGTCTTGAATATAAAATTAAAGTCGATTTTTACAAAGACTTAGCTTGGTCGTGCTACATCACCATTTAATACTTCTGGTAAATCCAAAACAGCAACACTGAGTTGTTCTAAAGCAGCAGGTTTAGCAATCACAAGTGCAAGATAACCATCTTCAAATGCAATACTATTCACGACTTCAACATCTTTATTCAGTTGGGTTGCAGGGGCAGGAGCAACATCTTTTGCTTGGATCAAATGCAGCCAATGTTTAGGCTTTGCTTTAAACCAAAGACGTGCCACAATTTCCTGACCCAAATAACAACCCTTATCAAAATGTACACCATCACGCTGATGCAGGCGTAATTCTTGTGGTTGAAATAGATGTTCAGTTGTATGTGTAATCCAAGCCTGTCCTGACTGAATGGCTTGTACTTGCCAGATATGGATGTCAGTCTCTGTTGAAGAAAATTCGGTTTGAATACCAACTACAGTTGGATAGACTGAACCAATTTCATCTAATTTCATTTTGGAGAAAGCACCAAACTTTTTAATATGTTTGGAAAATTCTTCTGCTTGGTCTTGTACAGTAACAAGCTCAAAACTCTCAGGATTTAACTTTTTAATCCATAGACCAAAATGAATACGCCCTTTTAAATCACAAATAGCTGTATAGCGACTCTCATTTTCAGATAAGCGTTCAACATGAATAGTGACCTGACCTTGTAAAAATTTTTGTGCATCTACACCATTTAAGCTAAAAGCAGTAAAAGCAAGCTGACTCATAGATCAATCCTAAAGCTGCGTTCTAATCACTAAAATATGGAAGGCTATTTTGCGCCATTTTCTACAAAAAAGCAGCTTTAGATTTTCGATATTCGTACTCAAATGAGTGATCAAAAGTATAGCAATCGTTGTATTAATCGTTATGATATGGTGGTGAATAAAAAATAACCATACTGGAGAATAATAATGACCGGTACAGTACGATTACATCGAGTATTTAATGCGCCGCCTGCACGTGTTTTTAAAGCTTTTCTAGATCCCGATGCATTAGTTAAATGGTTGCCGCCACATGGTTTTACTGCAAAAATTCACCATTTAGATCCACAGGTGGGTGGCACGTATAAAATGTCATTTACCAATTTCTCAACTGGGCAGACACATTCATTTGGCGGAACTTATGTTGAAATCACTGCAAATGAGCGACTGCGTTATACAGATAAATTTGATGATCCTAATTTATCTGGTGATATTCAAGTCACAATTGAATTAAAGCCAGTTGTAGTCGGTACAGAAATCAATATTACTCAAGAGGGAATACCTGATGTAATTCCTGTTGAGGCATGCTATTTGGGTTGGCAAGAGTCGCTTTATTTGTTGGGATTGCTTATTCAAGCAGAAATTCCAGATGAATAAAACAATGGCATCAAGTCCAACGTAAAAGTAACTAGAAAAATAAAAACAGTTTTAATCATAATTTATTTGGGGATGTATATGTCTGTGCAAGTAATTATTGAAGAGCGAGAACAACTTGCACGTATCGCTATGTATAAAGCTTTAGAAAATCAACAAGCTGAAGATAGTGTAGAGCTGTTTATTCAGCATCATCTAGAGGAAATTGAACCAAGCTATTGGAAAAAACACTGTGGTATATCAACGCCTACTCTATTACAGGTTTTAGCATTATTGGTGCTTGATTATCAGTGGGATGATGGAGGTTTGGAAAGTTATGACATGTTAGATTTTACTTTACCTGATGAAATTACCAATTATGTTATTTGCGTTAGTTTTAATGAAAAAGGGCAGGTCATTGATATTTCAATGGAGAGCTGAACTTTTATAACTAGAGGAGAATAAAGTGCACATCGCAATTAAACGAATTTATGATCCTGTTACAAAAGCTGATGGTAAACGTGTGCTCGTTGATCGCTTGTGGCCCAGAGGAATTTCCAAAGAACGTGCACATTTAGATTTATGGCTCAAAGAAATAGCACCCTCCACTGAGCTGAGAAAAGAGTTTTGTCATAAGGCTGAGTATTGGCTTGCTTTCCAGCATGGTTATTATCAAGAACTTAAAGATAACCCGCATATCAGTGAGTTAAGAGAAATTGCAAAGCATGGGCAATTAACACTGATTTATGCCGCAAAAGACCCTGAACTCAATCATGCTTTAGTTCTTGAAAACTATTTGCTTGGAAAAGAGATAAAAGAGATAAAAGAGATAAAGGCTTGAAATTTTCTATTTAAGGGAAACTTTGAAAAAAAGCACTGATCGACGATAATAGGATTTTTGAGATTTTTTTATGTCTTTGCCAAATTGCCCACAATGCCAATCAGAATATACATATCAAGATGGTGAATTACTTATTTGTCCTGAATGTTCACATGAGTGGAAAGATGGGGAAAACATAGCAGCAGAAGTACAGGACATTATTAAAGATGTAAATGGTAATGTTTTGGTTGATGGCGATAGTGTAACAGTGATCAAAGATTTGAAAATTAAAGGTTCTTCCTCGGTTGTGAAAGTAGGTACAAAAGTCAAAACAATTCGTTTAGTTCCTGATGCAAGTGATGGTCACAATATTGATTGCAAAATTGATGGGGTGGGTGCAATGAAACTCAAATCTGAATTTGTCAAAAAAGTTTAACCTAATCTATTTCGATAAGGAGCATGCAAATGCTCCTTTTTTAATAAATAACTATATTACTAAAAATGAACAAAAAATAGCCAAATCAAACTCTAGGCTGATCTATATTGAGTAGATAACAAAATATTAATCTAAATAATAGAGGTTCTTATGGCTGGATGGTTTGAAATAAGTTTAGCAAGTGATGGTCAATTTCGCTTTGTTTTAAAAGCAGGTAATGGGGAATCAATTTTAAATAGTGAATTATATAAAACGAAGGCAGCAGCATTGAATGGTATTGCTTCAGTTCAAAAAAATAGTCCAGACGATGCACGTTATGAACGATTAACTTCAAAAAATGAAAAACCTTATTTTAATTTGAAAGCTGCCAATCATCAGGTGATTGGTGCAAGCCAATTGTACTCAAGTGAACAATCTCGTGATAAAGGGGTTGAATCGGTAAAAAATAATGGGCCTTCAGAAGTAATTAAGGATTTAACTATCTAAATTTTAATAAAAAGCCGTTTGAATTAAAACGGCTTTTTTACATCAAAAGTTTAGATTAGCGTGTGAGTTTCGCTGCTAATTCCTCTTTATTTAGATTACTTGCTTCAGCATCACGACGACCTTTGTACTCGAAAGTACCAGCATCCAAACCTTTCTCACCAATGACGATTCGATGAGGAATACCCATCAATTCTAAGTCGGAAAATTTTACGCCTGGACGTTCGTTACGATCATCAAGTAATACATCATAACCCTGTGCTTGTAGTTCAGCATATAGCACCTCAGCAGCTTCAAGTGTACGAGGTGATTTGTGCGCATTCATTGGCACAATCGCAACATCAAACGGTGCGATCGCTTGAGGCCAAATAATACCTTTGTCATCAAAGTTTTGCTCAATTGCAGCTGCAACCACACGTGTTACACCAATACCATAGCAGCCCATGGTTACCGTAAATGGTTTGCCATCTTCACCAAGTACTTTACAGCCTAGCGCTTCTGAATATTTTGTACCTAACTGGAAGATATGTCCTACTTCGATACCACGTTTGATTAAAATCGTACCTTTACCATCTGGAGAAGGATCACCTTCAACCACATTACGAAGATCAAATACTTCAGTGAATGTTGCATCACGATCCCAATTCACACCTGTTGCATGCTTGTCGACTTCATTAGCCCCAGCAACAAAGTCAGATAAAACTGATGCAGCGCGATCTACAATGACGGTTAAACCTTTTTCAACAAGTCCTTGAGGACCACAGAAACCAGCAGTTAAACCGTGCTGTTGTAGTTGTTCTTCAGTTGCAAAGACTAATGGTGCTGCAATCAATGGGTGTTTTTCAGCTTTAATCTCATTGAGTTCATGATCACCACGTAAGAAAAGGGCAACAACAGGTGTGTGACCCTTTTCATCGGTTTGACCTTGAACCAAGAGTGCTTTTACAGATTGTTTTGCATCAGTATTTAAGAACTGGCAAACATCCGCAATTGTTTTTTGATTCGGTGTATCGACTAAAGTGAGTGTTTGTGTTGCTTCAGCGCGCTCGCCTGTCAAAACAGCTTCAGCCATTTCAACGTTTGCTGCAAAGTCCGACTCAGTTGAGAAGGCGATGTCATCTTCACCACTTGCTGCAAGCACATGGAACTCATGTGATGCTGAACCGCCGATAGAACCTGTATCTGCTTGTACAGGGCGGAAATCTAGACCAAGACGTGTAAAGATACGGCTATAAGTTTCGTACATTACATCATACGTTTCTTGTAATGATGCTTGATTTGCATGGAAAGAATACGCATCTTTCATGATGAATTCACGTGAGCGCATTACGCCAAAACGTGGACGAATTTCATCGCGGAATTTGGTCTGAATTTGATAAAAGTTCAATGGTAATTGTTTATAACTTTTGAGTTCATTACGGGCTAAGTCTGTAATTACTTCTTCGTGTGTTGGACCGAGTACAAAGTCATTTGTATGGCGATCTTTAAAGCGCAATAATTCTGGACCGTATTGTTCAAAACGACCAGATTCTTCCCAAAGTGCAGCAGGTTGGGTGACTGGCATGAAAACTTCTAATGCACCTGAACGGTTCATTTCTTCACGAACAATCGCATCTACTTTCTTTAAAACACGTGTTCCTGTGGGCAACCAAGAGTATAAGCCAGAAGCTAGTTTACGAATCATCCCCGCACGTAACATGAGCTGATGTGAAATGACTTCAGCATCATTTGGGGTTTCTCTCAACGTTGCAAATAAAAAGCGGCTTGCGCGCATGGAAACTATCCTAAAGTTAAATGTTAACTAAAATATGGCTACAATAATGAACAAATAATATGCTCAATGTTGAATTGTTGGCATTATGACATGAATCATCTGATTTCGGGCAATCTAAACTATTGCAATTGCATTAAAACTATTAAGAATCATCAGATATGTTTTTAGAAGAACATGTAAGAGAGGTTAAGTGGATTTTTAATAGTAAAATCTTTAATTTTGCTCAAGAATTTTTAAGCGATTAATAATATCTGCATATTCAACCTCAGTCTTATGGTAAGCATTACGAAGACTTTCCACGGTTCTTTTTACATTATCAATATTTTTTGCATTATTCTCTAAATTATTCTTGAGCTGAGGTGGTAAAACTTCACCCTTGCGGTGATACTCCATTTCTTGCCTCTTAAAACCAATTTTATCCTGTTGTAATTGTTTAAGTTGTTCTTGTTGGTAATTTAGCTGTTTTTTTAAATTAGCAAGAATTTGGTCTCTTTTTACTGCTGCGATTTTAGTACTACCATAAGCGCGTTTTAATTTAATATCTTGCTCACGTTGACGTGCTATTGATTCACGATGTGAAGATTGCTGCACATCTGCTGTTGCATTATATGGACGATTTCGCTTTAGAACTTGCATATTACGATCAAGTGCTTCGTAACCATAACGAATATGTTCGGGAGTTACCGATGTGCTTACATTTGCAACCCCATTTTTATCATAATAACGATACCAAACGGCTTTGGGTTGTTCAGTTAGGGCAAAGCTTGTATTGCAAAAAACCAATAGGAAAAAAACACAAATGTAATTACGAGTAATCGTTATAAAGTGGCTAACGCGGAAACCGCACTTTAACGAACTAGACATTACATTCCCCGGAAAAAGTTAACTAAATCACTTATTTTTAAATAATAATCAGTTGTATA
Organism: Acinetobacter tjernbergiae DSM 14971 = CIP 107465; assembly: GCF_000374425.1. Taxonomy (GTDB): domain Bacteria; phylum Pseudomonadota; class Gammaproteobacteria; order Pseudomonadales; family Moraxellaceae; genus Acinetobacter; species Acinetobacter tjernbergiae. The sequence goes on from NZ_KB894357.1 coordinate 180,601, forward strand.
TTAGTAGCTATTTATACAATTAAAAATAGTTAATATACAAAAAAATTAGGAATTCGATGAAAAGTGTGAGCTATTCGTTATTGTTTTGGAAAACTGATAGATTAGTTCAAAAAACCTCATTGATAATGCAAGTAAAGATATGTTAAAAATATCATCTAATCTGTATAAAACAAATTAAACCAACCATAATTTGTATTGAGTGAATGGGGCAGGACAATTAAATGGAAGACAAATTTCAAAATTTGAAGGTAATGGTGATTGACGATTCAAAAACGATTCGCCGTACAGCTGAAACATTGTTACAACGAGAGGGTTGTGAAGTGATTACTGCTGTTGATGGTTTTGAAGCTTTATCAAAAATTGCTGAAGCAAATCCTGATATCGTTTTTGTTGACATCATGATGCCTCGTTTAGACGGTTACCAAACCTGCGCATTGATTAAAAATTCTTTAAATTATCAAAATATTCCAGTGATTATGTTGTCAAGCAAAGACGGTTTGTTTGATCAGGCTAAAGGGCGTGTTGTGGGATCTGATGAGTATTTAACTAAGCCATTCAGTAAAGATGAGCTGTTAAATGCGATTCGTAACCACGTTAGCGCATAAAATTTAAATTGAGGAAAAAATGGCTCGTATACTTATTGTAGATGATTCACCTACTGAAACATTTCGCTTTAGAGAAATTTTGACTAAGCACGGTTATGAAGTTTTAGAAGCAACCAATGGTGCTGATGGTGTCACAATGGCACAAGCAGAATTACCTGATCTCGTACTAATGGATGTTGTTATGCCAGGAATGAACGGTTTCCAAGCAACACGTCAAATTAGTAAGGGTAAGGATACTCAGCATATCCCTGTTGTGATCGTAAGTACTAAAGATCAGGCAACAGATCGTGTATGGGGGAAACGTCAGGGTGCTTGTGATTACTTAACAAAGCCAATTGATGAGCAGCAACTTATTGATGTGATTAAACAATTGCTAAGTTAATTAATACGAGCCTTTTCATTACTCAATACGGGATAGGGTATGGCAGCAAATGGATTTATCGAATTGCTTCGCTTATCCAAGCGAGGCAATAAACAATATGCTTCAACTCAGAATGAAGTCAGCCGCTGGTCTGGTATCGCCTTTGAGATGTTAGGGCAATATTTTGTTGCACCATTAGGAGAGATTTCAGAGGTAATTTATCCTCCGAAATATACTCCTGTTCCAAATACTCAAGCGTGGGTACGTGGTTTGGCGAACATTCGTGGAAGACTGCTTTCCGTTTCTGATCTAACGCAATTTATTTCAGGGCAACGAAGCCAGTTTTCACCAACACAAAAAGTAATATGTGTAAGTCATCAAGATCATTATGTAGGCTTGGTCGTGGACCAAGTTCTAGGTATACAGCACTTTAATAAAAAGAGTTTCTTTTCTCAAAGTTCTGAACTAGACAATAAATTAAGAGATTATTGTCAAGGTTACTTTCACCAGCATAATCAGCAATGGCATGTATTCTTATTAAGTCGGTTATTGAGTAATCCTCAATACATGAATGCATCAATAAAATTTATAAACTAATTTGATACGCTACGGAATATAAACGCGTATTCGGGGAGAAGCTGATATGGGCTTTAAACTTAAAAAGAAAAATGGTAGTGGCAGTGATAGTACAGGTGCGAAGAAAAGTGGGGCGTTTTTAGAAAATATTCGAACGCAACTTGATCAGTTCTCACGCTTGTTTGGTGAAACTGAAAAGTCTAAGCCGATTCTCTACCGTGCTTTAATTGCTTTAGCTCTTGCAGTCATCCTCTTAATTTATTTATTTGTGAGTGTACCACGCTATAACCAATTAACTCGTAGTTTGGGTGAGTTACGTTTGTTATCTCAGATGATTTCTCGTCAGGCCACTGAAGCAACGGCTTCTGGTACACCAGAAGCGATGAAAAGCTTAGTTGAATCTGAAAAACGTTTCGCTGAAAATTTAGAAACAGTTGAAAGTGTTTATGGTAAGGGATCAGATGAATACAAGAAAGCCAATGAACTTTGGATGAATGTATCTAAAAATATTGAATTAATTGCGTCTCAACAAAAAGTTATTAATCAGCTTTATGATACGAACATTTCGATCAGTGAAACCATTCCTGAAATTCAGGCTGAATACAACTTAATGGTTGATCAGATGGTTCGTGAGAATATGTCGAGTAGTCAGGTAATTATCACTAAAAACCAAGTGTTTATTGCTGAACGTATTTTGCGTTCAATTAACTCGGTTTTAGTTGGTACAGATAACTCAAATGTATCGGCAAATGATTTTGGTGCAGACATTGATACCTTTGGTGTTTATTTGAATGCACAGTTAAATGGTAGTGCTGAACTTGGTGTGGATCGTATTACTTCACCTGATCTACGGGAGTCAGTAGATAGTATCAAGTCAGATTATGATGCTGTTTTGAAATCGGCAGCAGCAACCGTATTACAAAATGCGAATCAAATTGTTCGTGTACGTCAAGCATCTTCACAAATCTTTTCTCAGTCTGATGCATTATTAAAATCATTGAATGATTTATCTGATAAGGCAGAAGGTGGTTGGGGTAATGTTATCGCAGGTATAGTATTAATTGGTGCACTTGGCTTGTTAATCTTCTCAGCGTTACAATTACTTGCTTTACGTAGTAACACAGATAAAGAGCGTGTAACACGTTTACAAGATGAATATGACCGTAACCAAAATGCAATTTTACGTTTACTCGATGAAATTGCTGACTTAGCAGATGGTGACTTACGTTCATATGCAACAGTATCTGAAGATTTTACTGGTGCGATTGCCGACTCGATTAACTTTGCGATTGATCAATTACGTGACCTTGTATCTCGAATCACTGAAACATCTCAAGAAGTCGCTCGTTATACCCAAGATACTCAGGATATTACTAATCAATTAGCAGAAGCTTCTGAGCATCAGGCACAAGAGATTGCAGGTGCATCAGCAGCAATGAACGAAATGGCATTGTCGATTGACCAAGTATCTTCTAATGCATCTGAATCAGCTGATGTAGCACAACGTTCTGTACAAATTGCATCGAATGGAGCACAGGTCGTAAACCGTTCAATTGAAGGTATGGATCACATTCGTGAGCAGATTCAAGAAACCTCAAAACGTATTAAGCGTTTGGGTGAGTCTTCTCAAGAGATTGGTAACATCGTCTCACTTATTAACGATATTGCCGACCAAACGAACATCTTGGCATTAAACGCAGCGATTCAAGCATCGATGGCAGGTGAGGCTGGTCGTGGTTTCGCGGTTGTAGCCGATGAAGTACAGCGTCTAGCAGAACGTTCAGCATCAGCAACCAAGCAGATCGAGAGCTTAGTGAAAACCATTCAAACAGATACAAATGAAGCCGTTATTTCAATGGAACAAACGACTTCTGAGGTCGTGCGTGGTGCGAACTTGGCAAAAGATGCAGGTATTGCACTCGATGAAATTCAAACGGTATCAGGTGATTTGGCAAAATTAATTGAGAGCATTTCTGATGCAGCAAAATTACAGTCAGCATCTGCGAGTCATATTGCGACAACGATGAATGTTGTACAAGAAATTACTTCACAAACGACAACAGCAACTTTCGATACAGCACGTTCAGTTTCTGAACTGGCTAATATGGCTGAGTCATTGCGTGAATCAGTAACTGACTTTAAATTACCTGAATAAGGCAGCAAAGGGAGAGCAGATGGGGTATCTGTTTTTCCCTTTTTGTAGAGATGTAGAATATCGCCGCAAGATAGAAATTATGGAATTACATCTTGCGTGATAAATACACGTAATTTTTAACCACATCTTGTGGATAAAAACGAAAGAAGCCGCTATGAAAGAAATATTAAAAACGTTAGTTGAAACAATGACGCTTCCTGAAGATAGTTATCTTGAGCAAGATCCTGAAATTCTTGAAATTTTTATTGAAGAATTAGATGAAATTTTTGTTGAGTTAGAGCCATTACTCGTTCAATGGATAGAACAGCCTAATCAACAAGGCGTGCTCACAGATATTCGTCGCCATTTCCATACCTTAAAAGGTTCTGGACGGATGGTTGGTGCAAAATCTTCTGGTGAATTGGCGTGGACGGTAGAAGATACTCTAAATCGTGTTCTTTCAGGAACGATATTGTTGAATTTAGATATTCAGCAATATGTGCAAGTGATTTTTAATCTTTATCGCTTCAAACTTTCACATGATTTTAGATTGGTTCAAAAACATCAAGTGGATTTAAGGCCTCTCGTTTTATTGGGGCAGCAATTACAACAGCAGCAAAGTCTTGAGCCTGCATTGACTGAATTATTGAATCTAGCGAATATTTTGAATCATGATGATATTAATACAGGTCTTGAATATCAGGAAACTGAGAGTAATATTGAGCTTGATTTAGTCGTTTCAGTGGCGGAAAGAGCTCAAATTGAAGATGATGTTTTAATCAAAGAAACATTAGCAATTTTCTTGGAAGAGGCCGAAGATCATTTAGCGACTATAGATCAATTTCTTTCAAGTGATTATCCAACGAACGAGAGTTACAATACTTTAATTCGAGCGTTACATACCCTACGTGGTAGTTCAGCTATGGCACATGTTCATCAGGTGTTTGAAGCTAGTTCTAAAGTAGAAAATTTATTTAAAACGTTATTACAAGATGAGTTAGATTCTAGTTCTGATGAAACAGCGCTATTAATTCACTACGCACAATTTGTTCGTGATTATTTACACACATTAAAACAACAAAGCCCGCAGCCTAAATTTGACGAAATTTATAATACATTTAATGTCGCATGGGATAGCTACGACTTCCAATTAGAAGAAAAACATGGAGATGCGGTACGACCACAAGGTTTAGTTTCACAATTATTAGAACTTAATATCAATGATATTCTTGATGTTGAATTTGATTTTGAGAAACGTGCACGTACTGAATTTCCTCAATATATTCAAATGCTCAGCCAACAGGCTGAAATTCTATTAGAACATACACATCATCATGCCACGATTGGTATGTATCAATACACAAGCCTTTTGCGCTCGAGTTATCAGGATGTATTGTTCAAACCGAACTTACTTAACCTTGATTATGCTTTTGAATTATATTATCAAGTACATCAACAGTTTATTCAGTTATTTGATACTTTGGCGGCAGGGCAACGTGTTACTTTAACCAAAGTTCATGAGCATTTATTGAATGAGCTAAGTTCATTTACGCAACAAAATATTGAGTTCTTTGAGCAATCTGAGTCTGAAACAGTTAAACAGATTGATACAACTGTAGACGCAGAAGTTTTATCGAATTCTAATCAAGTTTATTCAACTGATTTATCGGCACAATTTGGATTAGATAAACAGCTATTACAATCGAGTGAATCAAATCGAGACTTTGACCCAGATTTATTAGATATCTTCTTAGAGGAAGCTGATGAATTATTGGTAGGTATTGATGCGGATTTAAATACGTGGGCTGCCGATCAGCAAAATATCAATGCACTGAAAAACTTGATGCGTTATTTGCACACCTTAAAAGGTGGTTCAAATATGATTCAAGCACGTCATATTGGTTTGATTGCACATGAATTAGAAACAATTTATGAGAAACTGATTAATCAGCAATTACAACCATCTTCACAGCTAATCGCAGTGATTCGTGCAGTACAGGATGATATT
>NZ_KB894358.1:0-5303 GCF_000374425.1 Acinetobacter tjernbergiae DSM 14971 = CIP 107465
ATGTGAAAAAGGCTTTGAAATTACTGAAGTGAGAACACTTATACCAAATGGCGATAAAGCTAATTTCCGAGATGGTCAGCTGTGCAGTTCTGATTCTTAAAGAGTAGCGGATTTGTTTGAGAAACTTCCAATAAGTTGATTCAAATTTAAGAAAGAAATCATCGATTACACAGAATAATTCGGTACTATTGAACATTAGGACTAGAGCTTTAGGTTTGGTGTGGTAACTCAACTGATGGCTCTAGTTCTTTTATTTTTCAAGTCAATTTTTTATCCACGATTCGGGTTATATTATCAGCTTTTACTTCCTGAGCATTTAGCTCCCCTATTATTGTGGACTTACCATAAAGATAACGTTCCCCCCGAAGATAGAAATAAGCTGACTCTGTGATATCCCCTGAAATTGAAGAAACTACTGCACCTGATGGGCTAGTAACACGAATGCTCTCAGTCACAATATCCCCAGCCTGAGCATTAATACTAATAATATAAATTACTAACGTTTTTAATATCTTTTGCTTTAATTTCATTGTAAATCCCCAAAGTATCTTTTTTAAAAAAAGATACTATACTTTTGATTTTTTACGATGCAATTAAAATTTATAAAAATATTTAAATATAACAATTATTTACAGTAAAACTTAAAAGTTTAATAAGATGTTAAATAAAATCTTAAAAATATAATTATTTTAAGAAGATTATAAATAATCTAAATTTACTGTCTTGGTTTACGTTCATGCTCAAATACATCCTGTAAGTGTTGCTGTAGCCATTCAAGATAATCTGGATTTTCGGCTTTAGCGGCTTCTCTGAGTAGAATAGAAGTAGGATGCATCAGCTTTTGCGTCAACCGATGGGCAAATTCGTGCAAGACTTGTTCTGCATCATGACCATGTTGTAGTGACTCTAAGGCATGTGCTAACTCATTTTGACTCACTTCTTCACTATGCTGGCGATAAGCTTGAATCGTACCACTTGCCTCTTTGACTTTCTGTTGAGTCATCAATTGCGTTGCCAATTGATTGACCATGATTTCGGCTTCAACCGCAGCTTGACGACGCTGTGCCAAGTTTTCATCAATTACACTTTGTAAATCATCAACGCCATACAAATAGACGTTATCTAAGGATTCAACTTTCGGATCAATATCACGCGGAACAGCCAAATCAACCATCAGCATTTGTTGATAGCGGCGCTTTTTCAGTGCAACTTTAACATCTGAATATTCAATCACTTGATGCAAACTACCTGTACAACTTGAAACCACATCAGCTCTATGCAAATTTTGTGCAAGTTCTGTAAAAGGAATAATTTCAACATCAACTTGATGTGCAATTTCTTGTGCTAACAAATCTGCTCGTTCACGGCTACGGTTACAAATGAGAATTTTAGCAACCCCCATTTCTGCCAAATGCTTGGCAACAAGGCTGTTCATCTCACCTGCGGCAACCACCATGACCGTTAGTTTTTCAGGATGGCTAAAGACTTGTGATGCAAGTTGCGCCACTGCATATCCCATCGAAACAGCATGACTACCGACTGAAGTTTCGGAACGAACACGCTTAGCAGCATAAAAAGCATATTCAAATACACTATTCAGTTCAGGTGAAACCGTTTCGGCATCTTTTGACAGCGCTAAAGCACTTTTAACTTGCCCTAAAATTTGTGGCTCACCCAACATCAGCGAGTCTAAACCACTGGCAACACGCATCAAATGCGTAACAGCTTGGGCATTCTCGTAACGATAAACATGATGAATTAACTGTTTTACATCAATATTATTCACTTGGGCTAACCACGTGAGAACACTATCCGCATCTTCTGTCATGGCATAAACTTCAGTGCGGTTGCAAGTTGAGACCACAACTAAATCATTCAGAGATGAATGCTTATTTTGTTCAAGCAATAGCGCAGCTAATCGCTCTGCATTAAAAGCGACTTGTTCACGAAGTTCAACAGAAGCTGTTTGATGGTTGACACCCAATGCAAAGAAAGACATATCAGATCATCATTTCGCTAAATTTATGTTATTGTGCAACATCGGTGTCATAAAAAGCATTACTTTGGATCAATAAAAATTGCGTCAGCTATATCGCCGTACCATTTTTAGCGGCAAGACGATTCGACGGTATTCTACCACAATCTTGTTGTTAGGTAGCATGAGCTCGTATGTCTCTGCACAAGCAATACACGACATGTATGCAGATAAGAGTTTTGACCATGCGTTACAACAAAGTATGGTGGCAGAATTTTCGCTTGCTTATGATGATATTGCAACTGCTCTACATAATTATACTGTGCTTGCCATTCAAAGTAATTCAACCACAATTAAACAACGCGCTTTAGATGTCGCTTTAGAATACAACGATTTCCAATCAGCTCTAGATATTGCAACACATTGGGTAGAACAAGAACCCAAAGATGTACCTGCTTTATTTTATTTATCACATATTGCGCTAAAGACTCACGAATATGAGTTAGCGGCAACCACCCTTGATAAAATTCTAAATATTGATCCTACTGCCGATCTTGAGCAAATCTTGGCAGGGATTGCACCTGAACAAGCCCAAGATCGTGAAGTTTTACTTAATGCATTGCGTACCAGTAAAGAACGAGACAATCCCTCTATTCTGGCTTTGATTGCTGGCTTAGAAGCACAAGATGGCTTATATGAGCAAGCACTGAATAATATTAATAAAGCATTACGTCAACGCTCGAAGTCCACTAGTTTTATTCTCATGAAAGCGAATCTATTAATGGCTTTGCGTGATGACACTGAAACACAAAAATGGTTTGCTCAAGCCAGTCGGAAAAATAAAACCAATATTGATATACGCTTAGCAGAAGCGCGCTATTACATTCAGATTAATCAACAACAACAAGCTCTCAATAAACTCGAAAGCATCATTAAAGATTATCCAAAAACTGAAGAGGCATTGTTTATTGCAGGCTTGACCAGTATTGATTTAAAACAATATGAAAAAGCTGAGCAATACTTAGTCGAATTGCGTTTATCTGCCAAATATCAAAATGAAGCCTATTATTACCTTGCCATTAATGCACAACGTAAACAGCATTATGAAACAGCAAAAGCGTACTATCGCCTTGTCGATGGTAGTCTATACATCGTTTCACGACGTAATATGATCACTATTTTTGAAAAACAAGGACAACTCAATGATGCCTTACGCTTTCTGACACAAGAACGGGTGAATTATCCACAACATGCAAGTTTCTTATATCAAGCACAAGCAGATATTTTAAAGAAAACGGATAATAAAAAAGCGGCTTTAACCTTGCTTGATGAAGCCATCAAAAGCTTACCCGATGATCCTGAACTGATTTATGCAGAAGTGTTATTGCTCGACCCCTATACCGATCGAGATAAACTAGACAAAACATTAAAACAACTTTTGATTATTGAACCGAATAGCCCAACTTATCTGAACGCCTACGCCTATACGTTGGCATTACAGAATCGCCGTCTTAAAGAAGCACGAAAATATGCAGAATTAGCACTTAATTTTGCACCTGAACAGGCCTCTATTCTTGACACACTAGGCTATATTGCGTTCTTACAAAATGATTTTGATACCGCAGCCAAAGTCTTGGGACAAGCCTACTCAATTAGCCAAAATATCAATATTGGTATTCGTTATGCCAAAGCACTATATATGCAAGGTGCGCTCACGCAATTTAGCGAAGTATTACAGCAATTGAAACAAAAACATGCAAATGCCCCACAATTACAACAACTTGATAGCTTAATATTACCCATCACTGTAAAAAAGAGTTAAATCCATGCACTTGTTTGCAAAATTATGTGTCGCAATATGTAGCAGTAGCGTTGTATTGTTGACAGGCTGCCAACATTTAAGCCAACCGAATAAAGTGATCGCCTCACCACAAGTGCAAGATGAAAACAACTTTAGCTTACAAGGTAAAATTGGGGTGCGCACACCACAACAATCTGGCAGTGCTTTTTTTACTTGGGTCCAGCAACAAAATCAGTTTGATATTGAACTCACAGGTATATTGGGTGTAGGTAAAACCCAAATTGAAGGTAGACCTGGTGAAGTGACCTTAAATAGTGCAAAAACAGGACTCATCACCGCAACCAATCCTGAAGAATTACTAGAAAAAGCAATAGGTTGGCAAGCACCGATTATGCATTTAGCCTATTGGGTACAAGCTAAGCCTGCCACTCAAAATGCTCAAACGAGCAAAGATGAAAACAATCGTCTCAAACAATTAATTGAAGATGGTTGGACAGTGGATTTTAGTTATAACGATGTACAAACACTGCCAAACAAACTTTTATTGAAGCAAGCTCTTGCCGATGATAAAGAAAACCGTATTACAATGGTGATCCAAAACCGATAGTTTAGATTCTTTTATGATTAGAGTGCCTTCCCCTGCCAAATTGAATTTATTTCTGCATATCACAGGTCATCGTGACAATGGTTATCATGAATTACAAACTATTTTTCAACTGATTGATCTATACGACTGGATGACTTTTGATCCAATTTCAGAAGAAAATATTCAAATTGAAGGTTTAAGCGAAGTCAAACTTGAACAAAATCTAATCTATCGTGCAGCACAACTACTCCGACCTCATGCAAAAAAACCATTCGGGTTGAAGATTCAAATTGAGAAAAACATTCCAATGGGCGCAGGGCTAGGCGGTGGTTCATCCAACGCTGCCACCACACTCATTGTACTGAATCAACTGTGGCAATGCGGTTTAAATGAACAGCAACTTGCTGATTATGGTGTGCAACTGGGTGCAGATGTGCCTATCTTTATTTTTGGTCAAAATGCATGGGCAGAAGGGATCGGTGAACATTTATCATTCATAGACTTAGCTCAAAAACAATTCATAATTTTAAAACCTGATTGTTTTATCAGCACTCAAGCGCTTTTTTCACAAAAAACATTGACAAGAGATTCTAAGATCACTACATTTTGCGCCTATCAGTTAGAACCTTTTAATTTTGGAAATAACTTTGAACCTTTGGCTCGACAGTTATATCCTGAAGTAGAAGAAGCAATGCAATATTTAGATCAATTTGGTCTAGCAAAGCTTACAGGTACAGGTGCTTGTGTTTTTATTGAAGTAACAAGTGAAATAGATATAAAGAAAATTTTGCAAAACGCGCCTTGTAAAGCTTACTTGGTAAATAGTTTGTCAGAATCTCCTTTAAGACATTTTTCAGTTACATGTTAGGGGCGTCGCCAAGTGGTAAGGCACCGGGTTTTGATCTCGGCATCCGTTGGTTCGAATCCAGCCGCCCCTGCCA